>CAWINS010000014.1:0-287126 GCA_963837335.1 uncultured Actinomycetes bacterium
GGTGAGGGACTCGCATCAGAACCGTTGCCGAATCTCTGAGCCGTGGCGTCCGCCACTGAACACCCATACGCCCGCAGACTGCATTTCAGCGCGCAGCGCCGTCACGTCCTTCATGATCTGACATGCCGATTGTCATCCCCTAAACGAAAGGCGAAGGACCATTTCGACAGTCTGTCGAAAGCGAATCAATAGATACGCCCAAGTAGCTGATATCACTAGAATACCGGTAGACCCGCCGGTCCGCGAGTTTCGCTGCTGAAAAAATGGCGGAGTCCTCGAGGACTTCCGCCATTCCTGCTCGAGCACACTCCTGCGGATCCAATATGATCCGCATAGCAACTGCCTCGGAGCGTCCATCCGTTGGACCCGGTCGCGCGCGTGGCGAAAGCCTGCGCGCATCCTTCTCTGACGTCCCGGTTCGTACGAGGATCCGACTAACGCCTGGCCTCGCCACCAACCAGTGCGCCCAGAGTCGCGATCGAACCAACGTTTATATGTGCCTTTTGGATCACCTCCTTCAGTTGCCGTGGGCGCCTCATCGGCGCGTGCCGCCCACCGAAGCCGCGCGCCTCAAATCGACATACCAAGATTTCGATCATTGCGGCCGGAGTAGGGGGATTCAAGGGGGTTCGTAGCTGTGCCCCCGGCATGCCGGCGGGGAATAGATCCGCGGCAATCCCGTGGCGCGCAAGGGCTTTAAGCAGCAGTGCAGGCGGTTCTTCCCGATGCTCGTCGGTCAGTCGGAAGACGCCCCAATGAATGCCGACGGCGCGAGCAGCTTCGAGGTTCTCCAGGATCTGCACGGCTTCGTTCGGATCTGTGTGCTGCGCGCACATGAACCAGCGCGGTGCATAGGCGCCGATGGGAATCAGCGCCAAATCGGGTCGGCCGCTACGTTGCCGAATCTCTTGGAAGATACGGCCGTTGCCGTAGGCGGTATCGCCCGAAAAGTAAACTCGGCCGGCACTGCTATTCAGCACAAAGCCGGACCAAAGCGCGAAGCGCCGATCACGTCCCGTCCGCGCCGACCAGTGATAAGCCGGGACGATCATCACCTCGCAATCCCGGCCAATCTTGACACGACCCCACCAGTCGCCGGCTACCACGCGAAGGCCGGAAATGGCACTTCGCAGGATCACTTCGTTGCCCAATAACATCACGATGAGCGGACTGTCTCGGATGTGCAGTCGGCGCAGAGTCAGCATGTCCAGATGGTCATAGTGATTGTGACTGAGCAGAACGGCGTCGATCGTCGGCAAGGACTCAAAGGCGATCCCGGGTGCCCATACGCGCCGCGGACCTGCGAAAGGCAGCGGACTTGCCCGGTTCGACCAGACTGGGTCGGTCAGAACGTCGAGACCCGGCTACCTGGATCAGCACGCTGGCGTGGCCGACGATGGTCGCTCGCAACCCGTCGATACGGGCATCCGGAACAGTCGGCTGCACCGGGACCGAGCGGGGCCATGGCGCGGCTGACTCCAGCAGTTTCCAGCGCAGGAGTCCAGTGGTGGGCAGCCGTTTCAGCAGCGGCTTGCTCGTCTTGTAGCCGCAGTGCTCGCTCCAGAGGGCGCCGATGATGCCGAGCTCAACGCGGGTGGGGTGACGGCCGAGCTTCTCCACCGCCAGGTCGTACTCCTCGCGGGTGAGCGCGACCTCGGCGAGCTCGGCGGCGGAGATCTCGGTGGCCGTGGTCACCCCGCGAAGCCCGCGAAGACGCCGTCGCGTGCCGCGGACGACGCCACCGCGGGGAACAGCGCCATGCCGTCGCTGCTGCCGAGCAACGGCTCGCAGGCGCGCTCGGGGTGGGGCATCATGCCGAGGACGTTGCGGCCGCACGTTGACGATGCCGGCGATGTCGCGCATCGAGCCGTTCGGGGTTGCGTCGCCGACCGGCGAGCCGTCGGGGGCGACGTAGCGGAAGGCGACGCGCTCGTCGCTGCTCGAGCCCTCCAGCGTCGGCTCGTCGGCGACGTAGCGGCCCTCGCCGTGCGCGATCGGGATGCGCAGGAGCGCGCCCGGCGTGATTCCGTCGGTGTAGGGCGTCGCGGCGGGTCTCGACGCGCAGATGGACCATCTCGAAGCGGAACTAGGCTGGCGTTGCGGGTGAGCGCGCCGGGCAGGAGATGCGCCTCGCTGAGGATCTGGAAGCCGTTGCAGATGCCCGACCAGGCCCCCGCGTCGGCGAACTCGGCGACCTTCTCCATGAGCGGCGCGAAGCGGGCAACCGCGCCGGTGCGCAGGTAGTCGCCGTAGGAGAAGCCGCCGGGGAGGATGACGCAGTCGGCGCCGCGCAGCCCGGTCTCCTGGTGCCAGAGCATCACCGCCTCGTGGCCGGCGAGCTCGACGGCGTGGGCGCAGTCGCGATCCGACCAGGTGCCCGGGAAGACGGCGATCCCGAACCTCACCTGCGCGGAGCCGCGTCGCCTGCTGGAATCACGCCCCTCGATTCTACGAAGGCTCGGCGCGGGCTCGCGGTGAGGCCGCCAGGTTGCGCCCGGCAGGCTGGCTATGCCATATATCCCGAACAATGATCGGAACACCGACTGTTGATCGGAAGACGCGGCGCCGCCTGGCCACGAAGGCGGAGGTGGTGGCCGCCGCCTGGGAGATCGCCGCGACCGAAGGGGTGGGCGGGATCACGATCCGCGACCTCGCCGAACGCGTTGGCCTCAAGGCCCCCTCCCTATACGAGTACTTCCCCTCGAAGAACGCCGTCTATGACGCCATGTTCGTCGACGGCTGGAGGACGTTCCGGGCAGTGATGGCGTCTGCGCCACGGAGCGCCGACCTCCGCGACGTGTTGCTCACCGTGTCGCAGCACCTGGCACGGTTCTGGGTGGATCAGCCGGCCCGCTTCTCGCTCCTCTGCCAGCGGCCCATCCCCGGCTTCGAGCCGTCGCGGGAGGCCTACGCCGAGGCAATGGCGGTGCTCGACGACATCGCCGCCGAGCTGGCGGCGCATGGCCTCACGGACGCCCAAGCGGTCGACCTGTTCATCGCGACCGTGACCGGGCTGGTGTCGCAGCAGATCGCCAATGATCCAACCGGCGACCGCTGGCTGCGGCTGCACGGCTGGGCTGTCGACATGTTCCTGACATCAATGACTGACAAGGGGCTGGTGACGACATGACCACAGCTGCCGCGAACGAGCTCAGCACGGCGGCGCGCGCCATGAACCGCACGCAGGCGGCCGCCTTCTGCACAACGGAGTACGCCCGGCTCGCCGCGCTGCTGCGTCAGCTCACACCCGACGAATGGCGCCGCCCGACCGAGTGCGCGCCGTGGGACGTGCGTGCCATGGCGGGACACCTCGTGGGCGCGGCGGAGGCGGCCAGCCTGCCGGCGTTCGTGGGCCAGGCGCTGGCGGGCTTGCGCGTTCACCGCAAGCCCGGACTGGGCAACCTCGTGGACGGGATCAACGAGGTGCAGATCCGCGCAGCAGTCGTCGCGCACCACCGATGCGCTCGTCGATGCCCTCGAGCGCGCCGCGGCGGCCCAGGTGCGCGCGAGCCGGAACCCCGGCTGGTACACGCCGCTGATGCCCATCCCCACGCCGGTGAACTGGGTGTCGCTGCGCACGCTGAAGGTGCTCGTGCTCAACCGCGACCTCTGGATCCACCGCGTCGACATCTGTCGCGCCACCGGGCGCCCCATGGAGCTGACGGCGGACCACGATGGCGTCATCGTCGAGGACATCGTGGCCGCGTGGGCCGCGCGTCATCGACAGCCGTACGCGCTGGTGCTCGACGGGCCCGCAGGCGGCACGTACGCACGGGCAGGGCGCGAGCGCAGTGCGACTCGACGCCGTCGACTTCTGCCGGATCGTCAGCGGCCGGGCCCGGCGACGGCTGCTCGCCACGCGGTGTTGTTCTAGGCGGACGACCCTTCATGGGCCGCCTCGATCACCTCCCTCGTTCCACTGCGGAGCTCACTGACGATGAGCTCCCGCACGCGCGCGAACCACTGCTGCTGGCGCTCGTCGCTGGAGCTCCGCTGGTACGTCTCGCGGTCGGTCCAAGCCGCCGTCATGTATTCGTCATTGCGGAGTTCCGGTAGATGTAGCTGGCGACGAACCCGGACGGTGGGTTGTCGACGAGCTCACGGCTCAAGGCCGCGGCGATCTCCGAACTCGGCTTGAGCGAAAGCGGGATACGGTTCCGTACATCTCGATCTCCTGGGTCGATGGTTGTGCGAGCGCGTCAGGACGCGCCGCGAACCTTGGCGATGAGGCTGTCGACTGCGCCTTGCCGGTGGTGCCACATCTCGATGACCGGCGGGGGGCATGTGCGGCAGCACTGCGTCCAGCTGCGCCTGGGTCATCTGCTCGAACACCAGCCCGAGAAGGAGCCAGAGCTTGTCACCGCTGAAGTGCTGCATGGCGTGGCCGGGCAGCGCGCCCCACTCCTCGGGCGACATGTGCCTCGACGCCAGCGGAAGGATCTCGGCCTCCTCCTCGCCGAAGTGCACGTCGAGCTCAGCGGCGAGGCCCCGCAGGGCGGCGGCGAGCGCGCGGCCCTCCTCGGGGCTCCCGATGCGGTCCAGGCGGTGAGCAGCGTCCCGGTCTTCTCGCGCAGCTCGTGGATGGCATCATGTTGAGCGGCCATGCGCGCGAGCAGAGCGTCCGCGGCTGCCGGAGCGCGCCGCGAGCACCGGCCAGACCACGGCGTCCTCGCCGCCGTGGTGGGCGTCGAGGAAGCGCAGGACGTTGTCGAGGTAGTTGCTGACGAGGGCGAGCTGCTCGCGTCGCCGCGGCGAACGGCGGTGACGATGCCCCCGCCTGCGCCAGGTTCGACCGGAAGAGGCCGTGCGGGATGAGCATGTCCGACGTGTCGGTCTTGTAGTCGGCAACCTGGGTCATGGGTCAACTCCTCTGGTGTGGTGGCGTCGGCGCTATGACGCCGAGGAGGATGGACCGGCGCTAGATGCGCTGACTTCCCCTGTTCGGGCCAATGCCGGCGTCGAGCGGGTGATGGCCCGATCGGGCCACGCCGGTCAGACGAGACCGATGCGCCCGGCCTGGGCCACCGCCGCCGCACGCGTCGGCGCGTCGAGCTTGCGCAGCACGTTGGCCACGTGACGGTGGACCGTGTGCGGGCTCAGCTGCAGCGCGTCGGCGATCGCCGCGTTGCTCGAGCCCCGCGCCAGCAGGGCCAGCACCTCGCGCTCCCGGCGCGACAGCGGTGTCGTCCGCGGCGACGTGGCCGAGCCGCTGCAGCTGTTCGCGCGCCGACGCCTCCGCGCGAACGGCGGCGTGGCCGTGGCCGGCAGCACGGAGTGCCGCGGCCTGGGCACGCCACGCGTTGGCGGCCTCGAATGGCGCACGTGCGCTCGTGAACCGGCGCGCGGCCTGCGCGTACTCATCGGCGCTCTGCTGGTGCTCGCCGCGCGCGTCGAGCAGCGCGGCGCGGGCCACGAGACAGAGGCGCAGGCGGCGTCGGTCTGGATGGTGGCGGCGGCGCGCTCGAGGTCGGTGAGCGCGACACCGGCCACGGTCGACGTCGCCCGATGCGGCCGCAGCGACCACCATGAGCTGCAGCGCGACAACGTGCTCGGTGACCGGGAAGCCGTTCACGGTGGCCTCCATCTCGCGTGCCAGGGCGAGGGCGGTGAGTGGTCGCCCTCGTCCAGCGCGATCATGGGCGAGAACACGCAGCGCTGCCGCAGACCGGGCGAGCCCGCGAGCAGGCGGCGCGCCTCGGCGTGCGCCCCTGGCGACGGCGCAGCTCGGCGAGGTTGACCGCCGCGTGTGGTAGCAACTGGCGGTGGCCGGTCTCGTAGAGCTGGGTCGCCTCGAGAGCTTCGCCTCACTCTCCCGCCACTCGCCGAGCACGGTGAGGAGCCAGCCGTACGTGGCGAGGCAGCTGGCGCGCAGGAAGCCGTTGGCGCGGCTGTCCGGTTTCCTTGAGCCCGACCCGGCACCACTGCTCGGCGCGGCTGAAGTCGCCCACCTGCTCGCACGCGCCGAGCGTCAGGCAGAAGGCGTCGCCGACGACCAGGGGGTGCTGGTCTCGCCACCGGTGACCGCGGCCATCACCTCGTCGAGCAGGCCATGCCCTCATCGACGCGCCCCGACTGCACGAGCAGCAGGCCCTCGCACGTCTGCGCTCTCGAGCTCGAGGTCGCGGTCGCCACAGCCACGAGCGATCTCCCGTGCCTCGGCGATGGCGGCGGTGAAACGCTCGGGGTTAAGTCCATCATCGCGGCGTCCCAGAGCAGCAGCCAGCCGCGCTCGGCGCAGCCGGGTGATCCTCGAGCATGCGCCGGGCGCGCTGCAGCCAGCCGCGCGCCACCGCCGGGTTGCCGCGCGTGGTCAGCTCCTCGCACGCGATCCAGGCGGCGAGAAAGCCGGCGCGCTCGGGACGCGGAACTCGCGGATGAAGTGGCGGTACGCCGCCTTCATCTCCGCAATGGAGCGGTCGATCTCGTAACCGCACCACAGCGCGGTCGCGAGCAGCTGGTATGCGTCGCCCGACTCCTCCTCCGCGAGCACGGCCTCGGCGCCCGCGACTGCGGCACGCCAATCGCCGCGGTCCAGCGCGGCGCGCGCAGCCGCCAGCTCGGGGCTGCCGGCCGAGCTTGTGGAGGAACTCGCGACGGGCGGTGACACGGTCACTGGACCGTACGCGTTTGGCTGAGCTGGTGCGGACGCGCATGCCGTGGGTCAATTCTAGAGGTCGTCTCACGCGGTCCCGGTCACGGGCCCGGCACTTGGCGCGCCGGTGCAGCCGTGCATCCCCACAACGGTCACTCGGCTGACCTACGATGCCGGTCCGAGCTGAGTTGAGGAGGATGGCCGATGTTTGCTGTGGTGACCAAGGTGACGCTGCCGCCGGACGAGACGATCGAGAGGGGACGAAAGGAGCTGGAGACCAACGTGATCCCCATGGTCAAGCAGGCTCCGGGCTTCGTCTCGTGTGTCTTCCTCTCACCCTCGGAGGGCAACGAGGGGCTCAGCGTCATCGTGTTCGAGACCAGGGAGCAGGCCGAAGGGGCTGTGCAGATGCAGAAGATCGAGCCCCCGCTCACGCTGATCTCCAACGACATCCGCGAGGTGGCGGCGAGCGCCTGAGGCTACTGAGCGGTCTCCAGCTGCATCTCGAGGCCGATGCGGTAGTCCTCGATCACCGGGTTGCGAAGCAGCTGCTCGCACATCTGGGTGCGCGGACGCGGGCGGCGTCCTCGTCATCCGCCTCGAGCCGCAGCTGGATGTACTTGCCGACGCGGACGTCGCTGACGCCGTCGAATCCCAGCTGCTGGAGGCCGCTGTGCACCACCAGGCCCTGGGGGTCGTTGACGACCGGCTTGAGGGTGACGGCGATGGCGACGTCGAAGATCACGCCAGTCGATCTTACCGGGGGGCGGGAGCCGGCCGTCCAACCCCCAGGGCCGCCCAGCGCCGAACCCGGTGCGTGCGTGGTTCAACTGGACCGGGCCGCCTGCCCGTCAGAATTGCCCAGGTGAGCTACCCGGCCACGCTCCAGACGTGGCACGACTTCTACGCGATCACCGGTGCAGGCCGCAGCTGCGCTGGTCGGTCTTCTGTTCGTGGGCCTGTCGCTGCACATCCGGATGGTTCTGTCGCGGGACGATGTGCGAGCGCTGGCGCGGGTGACATTGAGCAACTTCATCCTCACGCTGGTGCTGGCGCTGTTCATGGTGATCCCGGACGACAATCCTGCGGACACCGGCTGGCGCATCGTCGGCCTGGGCGTGGTGTCCGTCGTGTACATCGCGCCGAGCCTCCTCGCGGGCGTCCGCAGCCGCCAGCGCACCATCGGGCTGCGGCTGTTGCTCCTGCGCTTCGGTCTGAGCGCGCTCGCTTTCCTGGGCCTGGTGGCCTGCGGGGCGCTGCTCGTCAGCGGGCACTACCACGATGGCCTGGTGGGGCTCGTGGCCGTGACGATCGTGGTGCTGGTGGTATCGCTGCGGAACACCTGGGACCTGCTGGTGAGCGTCGCAGCCGCTGCGCTGGGCACCTCTGGCTGACCGCGTCGCTCGCAGCGTCAGGCGATCCTCGTCTGATGATGCGGGAGCCGACTGTACCACCACCGTCACCTGCACCCGGCGGACGGAGGTTAGGGTCGAGGTAGGAACCACGCGCCAGCCGGCACGGGGAAACAGGAGTAACCGTGACCGATCGCCGTGGATCGATGCTGGCTGCCGTTGGGGTCGTGTGTCTGCCGGGGCTGTTCGTCCTCGCGGCCGCTACACCGGTGCGGGCGCTGGCGAACACGGCGGTGGCCTGCGATCCCGCGGCGCTGATCACCGCCATCACCAACGCCAACAACGCCTCCGGTGGCACGCTCGACCTGGCGGCGGGATGTACGTACGCCTTCACCGCCGCGGACAACACCACGGACAATCCGGGCACCGCGACACCCGTGATCTCGACGCCGATCACCATCAACGGCAACGGCGCACACCTCACCAGGAACGGTGGTGGAATCTTCCGCGCGTTCGACGTGGCTACGGCGGGCGCCCTGACGCTCAACGACACCACCGTCACGGGGTTCTGGGCGGACGCGGCCATCCTCGATCAGGGCGCGCTCGTGCTCACCGGCGACTCGCTCACCCTCAACTCCTTCAACGCGGTGAGCCAGACGACAGGCGCGACGGGGATGACCGTTACAAACACAGTGATGACCAGCAACTACCACTTCGGGATCTACACCACCAGCCCCGGTGTCGACACCCTCGTGAGCGACACGCTGCAGGGGAACGTCTCCTGGGCCTTCGAGCAGGGCCCCGGCGCCGGTGCGCTCAACGCCACCAACACAAGCTTCTCGGGCAACTGGGGAGGGGTCTACAACGGCAGCAACGCCGCGACCGATACGCTCACCGGTGACACCCTGCACGGCAATGCCTTGTACGGCGTGATCTCGTACGGACCGCTGATGATCACCAGCACCACCATCGACATGAACTCCATCGGCGTCTTGGCGCCGAGCTCGTCGACCACGAGCCCCGCGGTCACCCTGGTCAACGCAACGCTGACGACCAACTACACCACGGACGTGAACAGCAGCGGCGGCGCGGCCATCAGCGGGACGACGATCAGCGGCCAGTCGAACGTCGCGGTGTCGGTCCGCGGGAGGCTGACATGCAGGCGGACACGGTCAGCGGGTTCGCGAGCACCGGGATCCTCAGCTCATCGGGCCCGACGTCCCTGACCGGCGTGACGGTCACCACGACGTCATCCGTCACCCCGCTCAGCGTGACGGGCGGGACGGTGACGGTCGCGGGGTCGACATTCAGCAACACGGCGACCACCCCAGCGGGCACCGGCGTCGCCACCAACACCGACCCGCAAGCGGTCGATGTCAGCGGAACGACGGTGACGGGGTTCGGCACCGCCATCACCACCGCGGGGTGACCACGGTGGACTCCTCCACGCTGAGCAACGGCACCACCGGCCTCGTCACCACCGCGGCAACGACGGTCAGCGACAGCACGCTGTACGGGTTCAGCCAGGCCATCAGCCTGGGCGCCGGGAGCAGCCTCGTCACCGGGAAGCATCGTGCGCGACAACACCGGCAACGGCGTCGTCGCCGGACCGGGCTCGCTCGCGGTGACGCGGAGCACGATCACCACCAGTGGCGTGGGCGTCTCCGGGGCTCAGTCCGTCGCGGGTAGCACGATCACCGGCAACAGCATTGCCGGAGTGGCCGGGACGACGACGGTGACGGACAGCATCCTGAGCGACAACGGCGGCTCCAACTGCTCCGGAACAGTCGCCGACGGAGGCAACAACGTCAACTTCCCTGCGTCCGACGCAACCTGCCCGACCACCTTCACCCAGGGTGACCCGAAGCTCGACAGCCTGGCGCAACAACGGCGGTCCCACCCAGACGATGGCCCTGCTGGACGGCAGCGTGGCCGCGGGCCTGGCAACACCCGCCGGTGCGACCGGGTGCACGTCCGCCCGACACCGACCAGCGTGGTGTGCCCCGGCTCATGGACGACCAGCCGTGCGACGCCGGCGCGTACGAGCGCGACGGCACGACACAACGGTTGTGCCCTCGGGCACGGCGCTCACCATAGGCCAGGCACTGATGTCGGTGGCGCGGTGGCGCCGTACAGCACCATCGAGGGGTCGCCCTGAGCGGGACCGATCAGCGTCTACCAGGATGGGGCATTGGTGGCGACACTCGCGTTGACCAACGGGCACGCCACCGGCGCGGCCCGGACGCTGGCGATCGGGACGTACCAGGCTGACGGCGACGTACCAGGGCGCGTTCGGTTTCCTGGCGAGCGCGTCGGCGCCGGTGACGGTGACCGTCTCGCCGCCCGCATCGCCCGCGTCGCCGGCAACTCACCCGCGTCGACGGTCTCGCCGCTGCCCGCTGTGCCGTCGACCGGCGCGGCGGGTGAGCTGCCATCACCGGCCGCGCCAGTGCTCCTTGTCCTCGCAGGGCTCGGGCTGGTGCGAGGCGCGCGCCGCGGCCGCGGACGGCGCAACAGCAGCTCGTAAGCCGGTCGCTCATCGACCCCGTGAGGGCGCCAGCCGGCACCATCCTTCAGGCGATCGCCCGGCTGAACCTCCTCGCCCCGACGACGATGCCGGCAAGCGCCACCCCGGCCATGATCGCCAGGCCCTTGAACACGTCCGGGTTGCTGCCGTTCCCGTTGAAGACGTCGCGGGCGGCGGTGACCGCATACGACAGCGGGTTGGCCTGCGCGATGTGCTGCAGCCAGTCAGGAGCCAGTTGCAGCGGGAGGAGCACGCCGCTGAGCAGCAGGATGGGCAGTGACAGGGTGAACACCAGCGGCGCGTACGAGTCCTCGCTCTTGAGCCACAGCGCCGCCGCGTAGGCCAGGGATGACATTCCCAGCCCGATGAGCGCGACCAGGCCGAGCATGACGAAGACACCGAACAGCGTCGGCTGCAGCCCGAACGGGATGGCCAGGAGCAGCAGGATCAGCGACTGCACCACCATGGTGAGGATGTCACGCAGCGCGCGGCCGAGCAGCAGCGCGAAGCGGCTGACGGGGGTCACGCGAAAGCGCTCGATCACGCCGGCGCGCAGCTCGGCGATGAGCCCGAACCCCACCCCGCTGGCACCGAACAGCCCGAGCTGGATGAGCAGACCCGGCACGAACACGTTGTACGCGCCTCCCGGCGGGAAGCCGGGGGTCCGCGCCAGCGACTTGAGCAGCGGCGCGAAGAGCACCAGGTACAGCACCGGCTGGAGCACCCCGATGGCCACCCACGCCGGGTTGCGCACGAACACCATGAGGTAGCGCTGGAACATCAACCAGGTGTCACGAAGGAACTTCATCGTCGGTCTCCTAGGCGGCGTCGCGCAGCGAGCGACCGGTCTGGCGCAGGAACACGTCGTCGAGCGTGGGGCGGCTCAAGGTCAGCGACTCCAGCGCGATGCCGGCGTTGTCGAGCACGCGCAGGATCTGCGGCATCGCGGTCTCGCCGCGGTCGACGTAGAGGCGCACGGTGCCGTCGGCGGCGCTCGCCTCACGGACGAACTGCTGGCCCTCCAGCAATGCGAGCGCACGCTCACCCGCCTCACCGGTGCCGACCACGACGACGTCGCCCGCGACCTGCCGCTTCAGCTCGTCCGGCGTGCCCTTGGCGACGATCCGGCCGTGGTCGATGATGGCGATGCGCTGGCAGAGGGCGTCCGCCTCCTCGAGGTAGTGGGTGGTGAGGAACACCGTGGTGCCGGCGTCGCGCAGCGCGCGCACCTCATCCCACATGCGCGCGCGGCTCTGCGGGTCGAGCCCGGTGGTGGGCTCGTCGAGGAAGAGCAGCTCGGGGCGGTGCATCAGCCCGACGCCGACGTCGAGGCGGCGGCGCTGACCGCCCGAGTACGTCTTGGTCGCGCGGTCGGCGGCGTCCTCGAGCTCCAGCCGGGCCAGCAACTCCGCTGCGCGCCGGTGCGCGTCTGCGCTGCTCATCCCGTACAGACGCCCCTGGATGACCATCTCCGAGCGGCCGGACACCTCCGGTGCGCTGCTGCCCTCCTGGCTGACGTAGCCGATGTGCCAGCGCACCTTGGCCGGCTCGCTGCGCAGGTCGAAGCCGGCGACGGTCGCCTCACCGCTGGTGGGCGGCAGCAGCGTCGACAGCATGCGCAGCGTGGTGGTCTTGCCCGCGCCGTTGGGACCGAGGAAGCCGAAGATCTCCCCCTTCGTGACCTCCAGGTCGACGCCGGCAACGGCCTCCACCACGGACTTGCGTCCCTGGAAGGTGCGTCGCAGGTCGTGTGTCTCGATCATTGGCTGTGCTCTCCCGTTGACGTCTGGGTGCATTGAAGGTACCGCCGACATACGTCAGTCCGGCAGGAGCGGGACCGACAGCCCCTGGTCACGCCCGACCTGCGCGGCGCGGGTGATGGCGCCGGACCCGAACCGGTCGCGAACCGAGTCCAGCGCGGTGTCGAGGTCGCGGGCGCTGCGGCGGTCGAACCGGAGCAGCAGCTGCACCGCGTCCTCGTCCTCCAGGTTGGTCACCGCGACGCCGACGAGGGTGAGGCCCTGGCTGCTCGATGAGCGGCGAGGCGTGACCAGCAGCCCCCTCGCGGCGGCCAGCACGACCGCGGTCTCAGCGGTCGGGTCGGCCATGGTGTGCGACCGCGTCACACGCGAGAAATCGTCGAAGCGGAGCCGGAGGATGACCGTCCGGCCGACCCGGCCGGCGGCGCGCATCCGCCGGGTGACGCGGTCGACGAGGGCGACGACGGTGGCGTCGATGTCCTCGGTGGTCTTGGGCCTTCGTCCCAGCGCGCGTTGCGAGCCGATCGACCGCCGGCGTCGACCCGGCTGCACCGGCCGAGGGTCGCGGTTCAGGGACAGCGCGTGCAGGTGACGTCCCGATGCGGTGCCGAGCACAGCGGTCAGGGTGGTCTCCTCGAGCACAGCGACCTGGCCGACAGTGGTGACCCCGAGCGCACGAAGCTTCCCGGCGGTGACTGCACCGACACCCCACAGCCGCTCGACGGGCAGCGGGTGCAGGAACTCCAACTCACGATCGGCAGCCACGACGAGCAGACCGTCGGGCTTGGCCACACCGCTGGCCACCTTGGCGAGGAACTTGGTGCGCGCGACCCCGACCGTGATGGGCAAGCCGACGTGCTCGAGAACGTCGCGCTTCAACTGCGCCGCGATCTCCGCCGGCGTGCCCGCGATGCGATCCATGCCGCGCACATCGAGAAACGCCTCGTCGATCGACAGCGCCTCGACGACGGGCGACGTCCGCCGGAACACCTCGAACACATCCCTGCTGGCCTGCGCGTACGCCGAGAAGCGCGGCGGCACCACGATCGCCTCGGGACACGCGCGGCGCGCCTGGCCCAGGGCCATGGCGGTGCGGACCCCGCGGGCCTTGGCGGGGTAGCTGGCCGCGAGGACGACGCCGGCCCCGACGATCAGCGGCAGCCCCCGCAGCCTGGCGTCGTCGCGCTGCTCGACCGAGGCGTAGAAGGCATCGAGGTCGGCGTGGAGGATCGTCTCCCTGATGGCGTCCACGAACAGATGTTCGCACGGTGGCGGGAGGATCGGCTAGCAGGGCCGCGGGAAGGTGGTCAGAACGGCGGCGTGCTACCGAGACTGGGCGCCGGCGTCGAAGTGACGTCGCTGGTGGCCACCGTCCCGGCCGTCCGTCCCGGCGCCGTCTGGTATTTCCAGTACAGGTTGGTGTGCGCGATGACCTTGTCCGGCGGCGGCGCCCCGTACTGCGTCATGTCCTCGGTGGTGTGGGCGTCGCTGACCAGGGTCGCGTCGTAGCCTCGCGCGAACGCGCCGTGGAGCGTCGAGCGAACGCAGGCGTCGGTCTGCGCGCCGACGACGACCAGCGCCCGACGCCGAGGTCCGCCAGCACGCTCTCCAGGGTCGGTGTCCTCGAAGGAGTCGCCGTACTTCTTCTCGACAAGCGGCTCGGCTTCGCCGGGGCCAGCTCGGGGACGATCCGCCAGACGTCGCTTCCCCGCGCGAGCTCTTCGCTGCGGTGCTGCACCCACACCACGGGGACCTGTTCGCGCCGCGCCTTGCTCGACGAGGCTGGCGATGTTGGCGACGACCGCGTCGCGCTCGTGCGCGCCGTCGACGACGCCGTTCTGCACGTCGACGACCAGCAGCGCGGTGTTCGGCCGGTTGTCGAGCGTGGTCACGCCAGCTCGAGCTCGCAGATGCGCCGCGCCGCCTCGAGGTAGCGCTTGCGCGTGCCCTCGACGACGTCGGGCGGGAGCTCGGGGCCGGGCGGCGTCTTGTCCCACGACAGCGTCTCGAGGAAGTCGCGCACGAACTGCTTGTCCATCGACGTCACCGACTCGCCCTCGTGCCACTCCGAGATCTCCCAGAAGCGCGAGCAGTCCGGGGTGAAGATCTCGTCGATGAGGGTCAGCTCGCCGTCGACGATGACCGAACTCGAACTTGGTGTCGGCGAGGATGACGCCGCGCTCCTTGCAGTGGCTCGGCGGCGAACGTGTAGAGCTCGAGCGAGACGCGCTCCAGCTGCTCGGCGAGGTCCGTGCCGACGACGTCGGCGAGGTTGGCGCGGCTGATGTTCTCGTCGTGGCCGGTGTCGTTCTTGGCCGCCGGCGTGAAGCGCGGATGGTCGAGCTTGCCGGACTCGCTGCAGGCCCGCGGGCAGCGGCTCGCCGGCGAGCGTGCCCTCCTTCTTGTACTCCTTCCAGCCGCTGCCGGAGATGTAGCCGCGCACCACGCACTCGATGTCGATGCGCTCGGCGCGGCGCACGCGCATCGAGCGCTGCAGCCAGTCGTCGCGCTCGTCGGCGGGGATGGCGTCGGGGTCGTCGGGGAGCAGGTGGTTGGGCACGATCTCGTTGGTCTTGTGGAACCACCAGCGCGACATCTGGGTCAGCACGCGGCCCTTGTCGGGGATCGGCGTGGGCAGCACGACGTCGAAGGCGCTGAGCCGGTCGGTGGCGACCATGAGCAGGGTGTGGTCGTCGAGCTCGAACGTGTCGCGCACCTTGCCGCGACGGAAGACCTGCAGGCCCTCGGCTTCCGCGGTGGTCATCACCGGCATCAGAGTCGTCCTCCTCCCAATCCCGCCTCGACGGCGAGCTCCTGTGCGTCGCTGGCTTCGTGTGCTCGGGCGCTGTGCCGCGCTGCCGTCGACAGGCCGAGGCGTGTCGTACGTGTCGTCGATGTGGTGCAGGAAGCGCCTGCACGTCGAAGCGCGCTCGCAGCTGCTCGTCGCCGAGCGCGTCGCGCACCTCCGTCGTCGGCGGTCGACCAGCTCGCGGAAGCCGGCCTCGCCGTCGCGCGCGCGCCGGGCCAGCGCCTGCACCGCGCGGTAGGCGCGCTCGCGCGGCCAGCCCGCCTGCGACGATCAGCGCGCCGAGCACGCGCTGCGAGAAGACGATGCCGCCGAAGGCGTCGACGTGGGCGCGCATGTTCTCCGGCTTGACGCGCAGGCCGGTGACCACGCGCGTGGACAGGCGCAGCGAGTAGGCGGTGAGCGCGCACGCGTCGGGGAGGATGACGCGCTCGGCGGAGCGAGTGCGAGATGTCGCGCTCGTGCCACAGCGCGACGTTGTCCAGCGCGGTCATGGCGTGGCCGCGCAGCACGCGGGCGATGCCGCAGATGCGCTCGCAGAGGATGGGGTTGCGCTTGTGGGGCATCGCCGAGCTGCCCTTCTGGCGCTCGCTGAACGGCTCCTCGGCCTCGTCGACCTCGGTGATCTGCAGCAGCCGGATGGTGGTGGCGAGGCGCTCGAGCACCGCGGCGAGGATGGCCATCGCGGAGACGAACGAGGCGTGGCGGTCGCGGGCGAGCACCTGCGTGGTGGCCGGCGCGACGGCGAGGCCGAGGCCCCTGCAGACGTGCTCCTCGACCAGCGGCGACACGCTGGTGTGGGTGCCGACCGCGCCGCTGACCTGGCCGACGGCGATCTCGGCGGCGGCGGCGTGCAGGCGTTCGCGCGAGCGGCGCACCTCGTCGTAGTGGTTGGCGAGCTTGACGCCGAGGGTCAGCGGCTCGGCGTGGACGCCGTGGGTGCGGCCCATCATCAGCGTGAGCCGGTGCTTCTCGGCCTGCCTGGCGAGCGCCTGCTCGAGCGCGGCGGCGTCCTTGTCGATGATCGCGGCGGCGTCGCGCAGCTGGGTGGCCAGGGCGGTGTCGACGATGTCCGACGACGTCAGCCCGAGGTGGATGAAGCGGCCCTCGTCGCCGAGCGTCTCCTGGACGGCCGCGACGAAGGCGGCGACGTCGTGGCCCTGCTCGGCCTCGAGCTGGTTGATGCGCTCGACGTCGATGCGTGGCGCGGCGCAGGCGGGGAGCACATCCTTGCGGCACCAGGCCGAGCTCCGCCCAGCCCTCGGCGGCCAGCAGCTCGATGTCCAGCCAGCGCTGGAGCCGCGATTCGTCGCTGAAGATCTCGGCGATCTCAGGGGGCGTGTAGCGGGGAATCACGTGCCGTCGATTCTACGAGTGGGGTCGGAGGTCGCCGCCCTGGGGGGCGGCGGGGACAGGAGGCACAGCGCCGCTGGTTCAGATTCGCGGCCGGTGGCGTCGCTCCGATGTCGCCACCGGCGACATCTCCGCTCCTCGGGCCGACTGCATTATTCACCTGCGTCGCTGTGCCTCCTGTCCCCCGCCTGGTCCATCTGTGCTTCTCGGGAGGCGCGTGGGGCGACGCCTGTGCTTCCTGGGCTACGAGGACGGGCTGCGGACGGTCGCAGCAAGACTGAGACTCGTGCGAATGGCCGTCCTATCCTGTCGCGACGATGCGCTTGTTTCGTGTCTGCACTTCGGAGACACCGACGGACTGGGACCTTGAATCTCACGAGGCTCGAGGTCGGCGGCCGCCCCGGAACGCCCCAGCCAATGTGTTGCGGGACTGGCCACGAGTGTCCACTTTCACGACCCGCGCCATGGCGGAGGACAAGGCGAGAGCGGCAAGGCTGGGCTCATGGGTGGCCGAACTGGAAGTGCCGGCCGAGGTCGAGATATTCCGTGGTTCACCCACGCCTCTCGGCCGACACGTCAGCCTGGCGAACACCACTCCGAGTCAACTGCGGTCCTACGTCGTCGCGATCACGCCCGTGCGCGCCGCTTCCGGTCGGCGGATAGACTGAGCCCATGATCTACGAGGTTTGGGACGAGGGGAATCGGCTCGGGCGCTTCGGGGACAAGGGAAAGGCTTTGAAGGCCGTTCGAACGCTCCTTGAAGGCGACCCTCGTTTTGAGGAGACCCTGGTCCTGGTGGCTGAGGCGGCAACAGGCCGGAGCAAGGCTGTCGCCTCTGGCGAAAAGCTCGCCCGCCAAGCACGTGCCCGCCAGTACGCGTAAGGCGTGGGTCGCTTTTACGGGCCCTCCGTTCAGCTGGCCTTCCGGAAAAGAAGGTAGCGCTCCTCTAGGAAGGCGTGTCGCGGCTGCAGGCTGGGCCGCTGCGGGACGACGATGCGTTGACCGTGCATCCCCTGGAGACCATGGCGAAGCATCGGGCCGTCGATCTCCGTCAAAACGTCGGGCCGGACCTCGAGCACGAGATCCGGACGAATACCAACGATGTTGGCATCGAAGGCGGCGTGGTGCAGCTTGCACAGCGCCAGCCCATTCGGCACGATGGGCTCACCGCGCGGATGGCCATCCGGGAGAATGTGGGCTGCATCGAGCAACTCGGAATGGCGGAGGTGGCACACTGCGCACCTTTGCTGGTATGCGCGAAGGACTCTCTGACGGAAGGTAGCCTGGTGCATCCGCTGCACCGTGATGCGCGTGTGGTGAGCTCCTGCGTGCGTCCTCGTCCCGTAGGACCAGCGGTCGGTTCGCGTCAACCGCCGCCGGCTCATCTACTTGCACACTGAATGTCAGGGTGTCCGGATCATCGGCCACGACAAAGACGGGCCAAACCGGCAGATATTGCGAAGGAACAGTGCCGAAGAAGTAGATGAGTGGAAGTCGCTCTTCCATAGCTCGCCGCAAACCCGTGTTATCCCTATGATTCGGCTCCTCTCCGCGATAGCGATATGACAAAGTCGAACCGCTGAAGTGGTCGAGATACGGCGGCTGTTTCCCCTCCACGAGCGGGACGGTTGTGATGCTCAACGGGAATTGACAGAGAGCGGGCTTGAAGATGCCCTGTGGGCCAACAAAGGCACCCTCGACCCGTTGAAAAGAAAACCCTGGGCCAGGATCGCGCGATCGAGCGTCTGATCTTCCGACCAGACACGCTCCTCGAGGAAGCGGAACGCCGCAAGCCTGACAGCAAGGTCGGTTTCCAAGATTCCCCACTCTGCTCTCCGGGTGGGCCGGAAGCCAAGGGGTCCGGGCCTCACACCCCGATACGATTCTCCTGTGGAGCGGTTGCCCTTCATTGATGAGCACCGGCTGCTGATTGCTGCTCCGCCTGAGGTTGTTTGGGCCGGCCTTCTTTCTCTGCTTCGCGGGCGAGTCGGCGCTGCTTTGACTGTGCCTCTCAAGCCGCTGCTCGGGTTGCGGCCCTCCGCGTTGCGCGGCGATTGGGTCGGGACGCCACGGGTGGGTGACTCGATTCCTGGCTTCTCGGTGGCTGAGAGTCGCTTCCCACATCGCCTGGCGCTTCGTGGCGAGCATCGCTTCTCGCGCTACGCGCTCGCCTTCGAGCTCGAGGCGGAGGATGGCGGCGGCTGCCTGCTGCGCGCTCGGAGCTGGGCTGAGTTCCCCGGACTTGCCGGCCGCGGGTACCGCGCGATGGTGATCGGCACGGGCGGTCATCGGCTGGCGGTGAGCCGCATGCTGCGCATGGTTGCCAGCCGCTCACGAGCTGCCGAGGTGCCTGAGTAGTCGGGCCCTTGATGCCTCGCCAGCGTGTCGACGCTGACGCGTCAGCTTCCCGAGGTTCGTCTCCTGAGTTTTGACACCCGGCTGGCCGGGGCTGCGGCGGGCTTGGGCTTGGGAATGTGACCGGCGGGCTGAAACCAGGGCGGAAGCCATTGAAGGCGCCCACGCCACAGGCATACGATGCCGTCCTCGTTTTCTTGAGGAGGATGGCCATGTTCGCTGTGGTGACCAAGGTGGAGCTGCCCGCTGACGAGACGATCGAGCGGGGGCGCAAGGAACTGGAGACCAACGTCATCCCATGGTCAAGCAGGCTCCGGGGTTCGTCTCGTGCGTCTTCCTCTCGCCGTCGGAGCGGCAACGAGGGGCTGAGCGTCATCGTCTTCCAGACCAAGGAGCAGGCCGAGGGCGCGGTGCAGATGCAGAAGATCGAGGCGCCGCTCAAGCTGATCTCCAACGACATCCGCGAGGTGGCGGCGAGCGCCTGAGGCGCGACCCAGGGGACTGTCGCTCGCAGCGCGGTCCTGGCGTCGGTGAGCGGGAGGTCGACGACCGCGTTGGGCGAGGCCCTGGGGTCGAACCTGAGGTCGGTCGTGTCCATCGCGACCGCGGCGGCCGCCTTCCGCGAGCGCAGCGCCATGACGCGCAGCATCGCGAGCGGGATGTGCTTCACCTTGCGTGGTGCCGTGCAGCTCGGCCACGAACTGGTTCATGGTGAGGTTGTCGGGGCCGCCGACGTCGATCGTCTGACCGCGCAGGCCGGGGTCGAGCGTGGCGCGCACCACCACGGCGGCGACGTCGTGCACCGAGACGAAGTTGATCGGGTTGTCGCCGCGGCCGAAGACATCGGCTTGGCGAGGATCTCGGCCCACAGCTCGACGAACGCGGTGGCGCGGACGATCGTCCAGCGGCACGCCGCTGGCGCGCAGGTGCTGCTCGGCCGCGTACTTGGCGCGGAACAGCTCCATCGGGCTGTCCGCCGAGGCGCCGACGATCGACAGGAGGACGACGTCGGCGCCGGCGGCCGCGGCGGCGTCGATGAGGTGCGCGTTGCCGTCGCGGTCGACCGAGGCCGGCGTGACGCGGCCCGGTCCGGCGAAGCCATGGACCGCCGAGATGACCGTCGTCGACGCCGCGCATCGCCGCGGTCAGGGTGGCCGGGTCGCGGACGTCGCCGACGACGATCTCGGCGGCGACGCCGGCGAGGTGGCCGGCCCGCGCCGGGTCGCGGGTGAGCACGCGCACGTCGTGCCCGTCGCGGGCGAGCCGGCGCACCACCAGCGTGCCCAGCCGGCCGGTGCCGCCGGCGACGAGGATCACGCCGCGCACCACCTGGGCGCGCACGGCGTCGTCGACGGTGGCGGCGCCCTCGTCGACGGGCTCGAGGTAGAAGCGCGCCGACGCGGCGACGCCGTCGCGCACGCTGAAGATGACGACGCCTCGCATGCTGGTGGGCGGTGCCGTCGCGCCGGGTGCCGGTCATCTCCCACTCGGTCCACGCGGTGTCGCCGTCGACCGCGGAGCGCGATGACCTCGGCGCTGGAGGTCGGGCACGAAGCGCGAAGATCTGCTCCCAGTTGCGGCGGACCTGGTCGCGCCCGCGGAAGTTGCGCGCCGGGTGCAGCGGGCGTCTCGTTCTCGTAGTCGTCGGCGAAGCAGGCGACCAGCGCCTCGAGGTCGTGCGCGTTGGTGGCCGGCCAGCAGCCGCTCCACCATCTCCTGCGCCTCGTCTCGTGGCCATCGTCAGCGCCTCCCGTTCACATTTCGTTCCAGTTTGACTAGAATCAATATCGTGACTATGGAGCACCGCGGCCCGCGTGTCAAGCGACGCGCCCGTACGACGCGAGCCGGCGGCGGGAGCGGCGCGCCGGCAGCCGAGCGGCCGTCATCGCCGCGGCCGAGCGGCGCTTCCTCGGCGACGGCTACGCGGCGACCACGATCGCGGCCATCGCCGCCGACGCCGGCGTGTCGGTCGACACCATCTACAAGTCGTTCGGCGGCAAGCCCGGGCTGGTCCGGGCCATCTGGGCGCCGGGCCCTGGAGGGCGTCGGGCCGGTCGCGGCCGAACGGCGGTCCGACGAGCTGCAGACGCGCGAGCCCGATCCGCGCGAGATCATCCGCGGGGTGGGGCGCGTTCACCGCCGAGATCGCGCCGCGCGCGCGCCGCTCCTGCTGCTGGTCCGCGACCGCAGCGGCGACCGACCCCGAGGCGCGGGCGCTGCTCGAGGAGATGGACGCCGAGCGGCTGCGCCGCATGACCGCCAACGCGCGCCGGCTGCGCGACAACGGCCACCTGCGCGCCGGGGTCACCCTCGACCACGGCCGCCGACGTGCTGTGGACGTACAGCTCGCCGGAGCTGTACGAGCTGCTCGTGCTGCGCCGGGGATGGTCGCCCGAGCGGTACGGCCGCTTCATCGCCGACGCGATGATCGCCGCCCTGCTCTGACGTCGCTAGCCGGCTGCCGGACGCCGAACAGACTAGGGCGCGGCCGGCGAGCACGAGCCCGTCGGGCGTGCGATGGCCCTCGGCGAGGGTGGCGGCCGTCTTGCGCAGAGCGGCCCGGCTCTCGTCGCTCGCGGCGGCGATGGCGGCCGACAGCGGACCGGCGAGTGAGGTGACCGTGTCGACGTACTCGTCGGCCGTCGCGAAGGTGGAGACGGTGGGCACCTCGGCGACCGACGGCGTCGGCGAAGCCGGCGTCGAGCACCGCGCGCTCGAGCACGGCTGCCTCGGCGAGCGAGAACAGACCGCCGGGGCCGGTGGGCGGGCCGCCCGTGACGATGCCGCTGATCTGCGCGGCCATGCCGACGTACACGATCCAGGGGTTGTGCTCCGGCGCCGCCCAGACGGCGACGGCGATGCGTCCGCCGGGCACGAGAACGCGACGGGCTTCGCGCAGCACGGCGGCGGGGTCGTCGACGAGCATCAGCCCCATGCGCATGACCACCGCATCGAGCGACGCGCTGGGGAGGCCGGTGTCGACGGCGTCCAGCTGGGCCACCTCGACGTTGTCGACGCCGGCCAGGGTGTCGCGGAGGAGCGCGACCATGCCCGGCGGCGACGTCGCTGGCGATGACCTGGCCGGTGGGTCCGACGGCGCGCGGCCAGCTGGAGGGCGAACTCACCGGTGCCGGCGCCAAGCTCGAGGACGCGCTGGCCGGGGCGCAAGCTGGAGCGCGGCAAGCAGCTCGTCGGAGACCTGGTGCTTCATCCCCTCGACGTGGCTCGCGGTGCGAGTCCCATGCTTGCTGCCACGGCGGTCCAGTCGAAGGCGGCGGTCGTCGTCTGCATGATTCGCTCCAGTAGGTCTGTATTCAATACGGTGGTACTGTAGAGATTGTGAGCAGCGCCGTCAAGGGACCCCGCGGCTACGAACTCCACGCGGCGTCGCGCCCAGGCCGCCGAGACCCGGCGGGCGGTGCTGCGTGCCGCCCACGAGCTCTTCGTGGCGCAGGGCTACGGGCGGACGACCATCGCGGAGGTGGCGCGGGCGGCCGGCGTGTCGGCGGAGACCGTGTACGCGGGCTTCGGCACCAAGGCGAACCTGCTCCACCGGGCGTGGGACGTGACCATCGGTGGCGACGACCAGGACGTGCCGTACCACGAGCGGCCTGAGGTGATGGCGTTGCGCGCCGAGCCCGACCTGGCGCGCCGGCTGGCGATGCAGGCGGCGCTGTTCACCGCAGACGGCCCACCGGATCGTCCCCTTCCTGCTCGCCATGCAATCCGCCGCGGCCGCGGAGCCGGCCGCGGCGGCGATGGTCGAGGAGATCGGCCGGCAGCGGCTCGCCGGGTTGAGCGTGATGGCGGCCGAGGCCGCGGCCACCGGGCAGCTGCGCGTCTCCGAGGAGGAGTGCCTCGACGTGATCTGGGCGACCACCGACGGGACGCTCTGGCACCGCCTCGTCAACCAGCGCGGCTGGCCGGACGACCAGTTCGCCCGGTGGCTCGGCGAGATGTGGGTCCGGGGTCCTCGTCCGGGCCGGTCCGCCTAGCCTCCGACCGCACCAAATTGGTCGAAACGTAACCAAATGCTCGGGACGAATGTTATAGTCGCGATGGTGCTAAATCGCACCCGATAATAGGAGGCTATATGCCATGGGTATCGGAGTAGGGATCTTGCTCACAGCGGTCGGGGCGGTCCTGGCGTTCGCGATCAACGTCGACACCGGCGGGATCGGCGTCAACGTGCACACCATCGGCCTCATCCTGCTGGTCGTGGGCATCCTCGGGATCCTTCTGTCGATGTTCTTCTGGTCCTCGTGGGGCGGCTTCGGCGGCGGCCGCCGCGGCGGCACCAGCACGACGGTGGCGCCTCCGGGCAGCACCACCACGACCGTCGAATAACCTCAGACACTCACGTAGTAGAGAGCGGGCCGGCACTGCGCCGGCCCGCTTTCGCCGTTTAACGGACAGGGCTAGAAGGGACCCTGGTGGCCGAGGAGGCCCGTGCCGGGCGCGCGGCCGGCGAGGATCCAGCAGAACTCGACGGCGTCGATGCTCGATCTCCTCGCCGCCGCGACCGCTGTGCCAGCTGCCGCCGGCCGGCCCGGTCAGGGTGAGGCGTGAAGGGCTGCGCCGTGGCGGCGGGCCCATTCGGCGACGACGTCGGCGACGATGCGGCCGTCGTGCTCGCGGGTCAGCACCTGTCGCGGCCGGTGGCGCGCGAGATGTCGAGCGCGGTGGATCCACGGGTCGCGGGTGAAGATCGTGTCGACGAGGAAGCCGTACGTCCAGCGCTCGGCGTCGAACGGCGGGTCCTGCTTGAAGCGGGCGTTCGATCGCACCAGCGCGGGCACCCGGCGGCGAGCGCGCACCGCGCGCGGCGCGGCGGCGGTGAATCGCTCGATGAGCTCGGCGGTGCGCAGCTGCGCGCGCTCGCGCACCTGCGTCGCGGTCATGTCATCGATCATCGCGCCGCCCGAACGCTTGTTGGCGCCGCGCGAAAGTCGTGGAGGAACTGGCGGATCGACGCCTGTGCCTCGGCCATGCCGAGCATGTGCCCGGCCATGGCGCGCACGTCCCAGAGCTGGCAGACCGTCTGTCGATGCCAATCGTCCGGGCTGAGGTCGCGCAGAAGCCGGAGCACCGCGTCGAACTCGTGCGCGGCCAGGCACCATGGCCTCGGCGTGGCCAAGCGGCGGGGATGGTGGCCACGTCGGTGGTGGGCTGCGCCGCGGTCATGGTCGTCATGGTTGGTCCTCCTCGGCCTTGTTGGTGAAGACGTGGTCGAGGTACATGTCGACGGCGTCGTCGATGAGGCGGAGCCAGCGGTCGCCGCCGGGGTCGTTGGCGGTCTGCTGCGCGGCCAGGCCCGCGGTCATCGCGGTGGCCAGGTCGAAGGCGGCGGGGTCGGTGAGCCCGGCGGCGTGGAACCGGGCGCGGCCTGCTCGAGCACCTCGACGGCCAGCGCGTACGACTCCGGCGACGGCTCGAAGCCGGGGATGGTGCGCTGGAACATCAGCTGGTACCGGGCCACGTCCTCGGTGCTGAACTCCACGAAGACGCGGGCCAGCAGGCGCAGGACCTCGCGGGGATCGTCGGGCCACTGTTGCTCGGCGAGCCGCCGGAGGAGCTGGCGGTTGGCGTCGGCGAACATCGCGTCGAAGATCGCGTTCTTGGAGTCGAAGTACCAGTAGAGCGACGGCGGGCGAGCGCCGATCTGGCGGGCGACGTCGCGGAGGGTGAGCGCCGCCAGCCCCTGGGTGCGGGCCAGCTCCCATGCAGCCTCGAGGATCTCGGTGCGCGTGGCCTGGTGCCGCTCGGCGCGGCGGTCCCGGGCGGCGGCTGCTCGACTATCACGATTCGGATTATCTAACGCCGTTCGAGAAAGAGTCAGAGCTCGGACGCCGCTCGATGGAAGAGGAGGTACACGCCGCGCACGCCGCGCGCGGCGGCGTGCCTCAGGCTGGGTTCAGCTGGCCGCGCCGGCCTTGGCCTTGGCGGGCTGATGGTGGGCGTGCAGAGAGGTCCACTCCGCCTTCGTCGGCGGCTTGTCGATGCCCGCCTTCTGCAGCGCCGCGCCGAGCCTGGACTTCATGAAGTTGTCCTGGTCCTCGCGCGAAGTCCCACACCTCGGTGACCATCCAGCCGTTGGGGGTGCGTCCCGCCGAGTGGACGAGGAGCCCTTGGGCCAGTCGCCCTCGCCGGAATCCATGTCGATGCCGAGGGCCTCGTTGACCTTCCTGTACATCTCTTTGTCGAAGCCCTCGAACTCGAGGACGAACAGCTCCGCCATGGCAGTGCCTCCGAAGCGGCGGACATACGTCCGCATCGACGGCATGATGGCACCCGGCACGGGGCGTCAGGCGGTGGCGATCACCACCATGCGCCGGCTCTCGATGGTGAGCGGACCACCGTCGCGGTCGAGGCCGGCCACCTCGCTGAAGCCGGCGTCGAGCAGCCAGTCCCTGATCTCGGTGTACGCAAAGAGGCGCACCGAGAACCGGGTGCGGCGCACCCAGCCGGCTCTCACCACGAACCGGTGCGTGGTGGTGCGCCCGCTGACCGGGATCGAAGCTGTTGTTGTCGAGCATGAGGTCGTCGCCCACCTCGACCGCGTGAGCGCTGGTGGGGTTGAAGACGCGGGTGAGGCGGTCGCGGTTCTGCATCTCGAGGAGGAGGCGCCCGCCCGGCTGCAGCGCGGCGTGGTAGCGACGCAGGATGTGGCGGTCGGTGGCGTCGTCGAAGTATCCGAAGCCTGTGAACCAGTTGAGCGCGACGTCGAACTCCGCGGCGATGTCGAGCTCGCGGAGGTCGCCGACGCGATAGTCGACCGACACGCCGCGCGCGGCGGCGTTCTCCTCGGCGAGCCGGATGAAGTGTGGCGCGCGGTCGATGCCGGTGACGTGGCAGCCGTGCGCTGCGAGGCGCTCGGCGATGCGGCCGTGACCGCAGGGAGCATCGAGCACGCGCATCCCCGGCTCGAGCTTGAGGAGGGCGATGACCTCGGCCGCTTCCGACGTCGGACTCCGCATCACTGGCGGCGGCGTCGTGGAAGTAGAAGTGGAGGTAGTCGTCCTCGTCGAAGACGCCGTCGAGGTCGAAGTGGTCCACGGCTTGGATTATCCGTGCGACGAGCTCCAGTCCCAGGTGAGCATGACGTGCTCGCTCTCCTCGCTCGCGCCCGCCGACCGATAGGCGGCGAGCGCGGCGACGTTGTCGGGGTCGGTGAGCACCCACATCCCGTAGCAGTGGCGCTCCCTGGCGATGTCGGTCAGCTCGCCGAGCAGCGCCTTGGCGACGCCCCGGCGCCGCTCGTCGGGCGCCACGGCGAGCTCGTAGATGAACATCTCCGTGCCCTTGTCCGGGTGGGTCATCTCGACGCCGGTGACGAAGCCGACCGGGCGGTCCGGCGCGACAGGCGATCAGCAGGTGATGCCGTCGGGTCGCGAAGGAAGGAGCCCACCCAGGGCTGCCGAGGGGGCTGGTCGAAGAGGTCGGCGGCGTCCATGACGTCGGCGTCATCGCCGCTGCCAAGGCGGCGAATGGTCAGGTCGTCGTCGGGCACGGTGGTGATGTTCGGACATCGGCCGGCGGTGCGGCTACGGCGTCGCGCGTGGCCTCTGAACCGGTCGCGCGCAGAATGACCAGACTGCCATGACTGCCAAGGCGAAGAACCGGACCGGCGGCGCGCTCATGCCGAGGCTGTCCGCGCCGGCGCGGCGCGCGCTCGAGGCGGCGGGATACACCCGGCTGGAGCAGTTCACCGACGTGACCGAGGCCGAGCTGCTCGAGCTGCACGGCTTCGGGCCGACGGCGATCGTCGCGCTGCGCAAAGCGCTCGAGGAGAACGGGCTGAGCTTCGCCGGCTGACCTCAGGCAGGCCAGCGGCCGGCTCGCCCGCCAGCTCGACGACGAGACGCGGATGGTCGCGAAGCGCCCGGCGAGCACGTACTCGGTACGGGCGATGATGTCGTCGGTCGAGCAGCGTGCGCGGGTCGGCGAGGATCTCCTCGACGCTGCGACCCGGGTGGCGCGTCGCGGTGCTCGATCGGGCGTGGTGGCGGTGGCGTCGGTGACGAAGGTCACGTCGAAGCCGAGGTCCGAGCCGATCGCGCGCCGTCGTCTCGCAGCACTGCTCGGTCCTGATCCCGGCGATGAGCAGCTCGCGAACGCCGCGCGAGGTGAGCAGCTGCTGCAGGTTGGTGGTGGTGAACGCGTTGTGCGCCGTCTTGGTGATGAGCGGCTCGCCGTCGCGCTGGATGCAGGCCGTCCATGAGCCGCACGAAGCCGCTCGCCGGGTCGAACACGGTGCCCGTGCCGGGCTCGGCGTGGAGCACCCACACCACGAGGTCGCCGTCTGCGCGCGTCGGCGTCGGCGAGGCGGTTGACCTGGCTCGACGAGGCGCGGGTTGGAGTTGTGCTGCCCACATGGCCCGCTGGCGGAAGGACTCCTGGACGTCGACCGACGATGAGCGCTCGGTTCATGTGCTCGATTGTGGCGCGTGGCGCTGCATCCGGTGCGGCCGCGACGGTGATGCCGCGGACGCGACCACGGCGGCGTCCCTGCAAGACTTCGGCCGGATGGTCGACATCGCCGAGCGCGCCACGACACCGCGGATGACAGGCGCGACGCTGCCGGTGGTCGTCGAGGACCTCGTCAAGCAGTACCCGAAGCGGCCCGACCAACGCGGTCGACGGGGTGAGCTTCTCGGTGGGCCAGGGCGAGGTGTTCGGGCTGCTCGGGCCCCAACGGCGCCGGCAAGACGACGACCGTCGGCGTGCTGACCACGCGCGTGCGTCCCACCAGCGGGCTCGCGATGGTCGCCGGCATCGACGTGGTGCGCGACCCGGTGGCCGCGAAGCGGCGGCTGGCGACAGTGCCGCAGCGCTCCAACCTCGACCGCGCGCTGTCAGCGCGGCAGATCCTGCTGTTCCACGCCGCGTACTTCGGCATCCCCGCCGCGGAGCGCACCCGCCGCGCCAACGCGCTGCTCGAGGAGTTCGGGCTGCTCGACCGCGCCGACGACAGGGTGGACTTCTTCTCCGGCGGCCAGTCGCAGCGGATCATGATCGCGCGCGCCCTGATGCACCAGCCGGAGGTGCTGTTCCTCGACGAGCCGACCACCGGGCTCGACCCGCAGGCGCGACTCTTCGTGTGGGACCGCATCCGCGACCTCAAGCGAGCGCGGCGTCACCATGATCCTCACCACCCACGACATGGACGAGGCGGCGTCGCTGTGCGCGCGCGTGGCGATCATGGACCACGGCAGGATCCTCGCCATGGACACGCCCGACGCGCTCAAGGAGACCGTGCCCGGAAAGAACAGCCTCGAGCTGGGCATCTCGCTGGACGGCGGCAGCCGCGACGCGCTGCTGGCCGCGCTGTCGGCGCTGCCCGGGGTGGAGCACGCCGAGCCGGTGAGCAAGAGCGCGGCGGCGGTGGCGCTCGGCCGGCGCCAACCCGTGGGCCGGCGGTGGTGGCGCGGCCGCCGCTCCGCCCGCGGCCGGTGGCGCGCCGATGCCGGGAGCGCCGTACCACGTGCGGCTGTACGCGTCGGTGGACGCGCCGTCGCTGGTGGCGCCGGTGGCGCGGCTGATCACCGACAACGGCGGCGAGCTCGTCGACCTCAGCATCGGCAAGCCCAGCCTCGAGGACGTGTTCATCCACCTCACCGGGCGGGCGCTGCGCTGATGGCCAGCGATCGCCGTGCCGGCGCCCGCCACCGATGCGCCGGGCAACAGCCCGCTGGTCGCGTTCCTCGCCATCCTGCGCCGCGACGTCGCGGTCACCGGTCGCGAGCTGCCCGCGTTCCTGGCGCAGGTGATCCTGCAGCCGCTCGGGCTGCTCTTCGTGTTCGGCCGCGTGCTCACCGAGCTCGGCTTCACCAACCCCGCCTACGCGAAGCAGCTGTTCCCCGGCATCGTGGCCATGACCATCATGCTCACCGCCATCCAGAGCGTGGCCTTCCCGCTGGTCATCGACTTCTCCTTCACCAAGGAGATCGAGGACCGCCTGCTGGCGCCGCTGCCGGCGACGTGGGTGGGCGCGGAGAAGATCGTGTTCGCCGCCGGCCGCGCGATCGTCGCCGGGCTGGTGATGTTCCCGGTGGGACTGCTGGTGCTCGGCACCGTGCCGTTCTCGGTCGGCGGCCTGCCGCTGCTGATCGCCAGCATCGTCCTCGGCGCGCTCGCCGGCGGCGCGCATGGGGCTGACGATGGGCACGGCGGTGTCGGCGCAGCGCATCAACATCATGTTCGCGATCGTGCTGACGCCGCTCATCTTCACCGGGTGCGCGCAGTACCCGTGGCCGTCGCTGAGCAAGCTGCCGTGGTTCCAGGCGCTGACGCTGCTCAACCCGATGACGTACGTCAGCGAGGGGACGCGCGCCGCGCTGGTGCCCAACGGCGTGCACATGCTCACCTGGATCCCGCCGCTGGCGCTGCTGCTGGCGCTGGTGGTGTTCGGCTACGCGGGGATGCGCGGCTTCCGGCGCCGCGCCATCGACTGAGGCGGCGTACATGGAGAAGGTGAACCTCGCCGCCAAGCTCGGGCTGTTCAGCGAGCACTGGCAGCCGAAGGTGATCGCCGAGATGAACGACTACGAGCTCAAGTTGGTCAAGCTGCAGGGCGAGTTCACATGGCACACCCACGAAGAGACGGATGAGCTGTTCCTTGTCCTGAGCCGGCCGCCTCACCATCCGGATGCGCGACGGCGATGACGTCGTTCTCGACCCCGGTGAGCTGTTCGTGGTGCCGCGTGGTGAGGAGCACTGCCCGCAGGCCGACGTCGAGACGCACGTGCTGCTCATCGAGCCGAGGGACGTGGTCAACACCGGCGACGCCGGCGGCCCGCTGACGACGCGGGCGGAGCGCCTCTGAGACGGGTCGCTCCTCAGGAGGCGGACGGGGTGTCCCTGGGCATCGCGCTGGGCCAGCGACCGGCGTTGAGCGCGACGACCGTACGCAATGGTCACGAACATCGTCAGCACAAACGTCGCGTAGAAGAGCAGCCTGTGACGCGACAAGGAAGACTGACGTCGAAAGGATGAAGACGAGCGCGACGCGGATGAGCGCGTCGGCGACGAACGTCGTGCCCCACATCGCTGTCATCACGCGCATGGGGTGCCGGAAGCCCGGGTATTGCCACAGGTCGTCCCACCTCCGCACCCGCTCCGGCACGCCCCCGGTGGCGAACTGCCGAGCCACGTAGAACATCAGCGGGCGCGGTGCCAGCAGCGAGCCGAAGAAGACCAGGCCGAACAGCCCGGTGAAGAACAACTCCTTGATGAGGGTGAACCTCGTGCTCCCCGACACCAGGCTCGACAGAGCGCCGACGACGATGAAGAACAGCGAGATGGCGGCGATGAGGTCGAGGCTCCGAGTGCACGCCCAACCCCAGGCCGTGTATGCGATGGGGAACACCGACCCCGCCACCAGCGCGGGAATGGTGGCGACCCCCGCCGGCAGCACCTGGTACAGGACGATGGGGAGCACACCGTTGATGAGCAGGCTCGGTGCCAGCGAGCGCAGGACCGCGCCAGCACCGGGCTGGCGGAAGTCCTCTGACGAACGCTCAGCGAAGGGTACGGGCACGGACGGCCTGCGATGCGGACGGGACCTCCCTGACGGCGGACGAGACCAGCTCAGCCTCCGGGCTGGGCAGCCAACGCCCACCTGCGCTCCGGCGTAGCGAGGGCTGCGTGCCGAGCACTCGGTCGGCGCGGTACGCCCTCCTATAGTCGCTGAGCCCCATGCCAGCTCCCGTAACCGCCCAGCCGAAGCGAACGTTGCCCCACCAGATGCGCCCGGAGTCTGTCCGGTGACCTTGCCCCGGGCGTACGAGGATCAACTAGTCGAGCGGGCCAAGACGGGACGCCGACGCATTTGGGGAGCTGTACAGCCACTATTTCGGGCAGATCTACCGGTTCGTCTACAGCCGGATGCGCGACCAGGATGCCGCCGAGGACGTCACCTCCGAGGTGTTCTTCAAGGCCCTGCGCGCCATCGGCCGGTACAAGCCGAGCGGTCACCCCTTCAGTGCGTGGCTGTACCAGATCAGCGTGAACGCAATTGCCGACCACTACCGCGCCCGCACGGCCGACATCGAACATCGACGACGCCATCGGCGTGGCCGACCCCCAGCAGCCGCTCGACGAGCGCGTCGCCCAGAAGGCCGAGGCGGCCCGGGTCTGGGCGGCCATCGACACCCTGCCCGAGCAGCAGCGCACCGCCATCACCCTCAAGCTCGGCGAGGACCTCAAGCTCGCCGACATCGGGGTGGTGATGGGCAAGAGCGAGGGCGCGATCAAGCTGCTCGTCCACCGCGGCATGATCGGGCTGCGCGCCCGGCTCGACGTGGCCACCTTCGACCGGGAGGACGTCCGATGACCGACACCCGCTGGATCGACCCGCGAGATCGACGGCATCCTCGAGGGCGACCCCGAGCTCATCGAGCTCGCCCACCGGGTGCGCGCCGCGCGGCCGGAGCCGCCGCTCGACCCGCGCTTCGAGGCGGTGCTGCGCGCCCAGCTGATGCGCGAGGCGGCCCGCACCGCCTCGGCGCGTCGCCGCCGAAGAAGCAGCGCGTGCCGCGCCAGCGCGTCGCCCGCGGCGCGGCTGGTGGCAGCGCTCGCCGCGCTTCGCCTGGGGCGGCGCCGCGCTGGGCGTGCGCTGGTGGCCGCCGCCGTGGTCATCCTGGTGGCCGGACCCCGGTGCAGGACCACCAGGGGTGACCGCCGGCGTCGCCGGTCGCCGAGCTTCCACGCGGTGAGCGCCGACAACGTCATCACCGTGGCGTTCAACGAGCCGATGAACCAGCCGGCCGTGGTCGCCGGCCTGCACATCCGGCCGGCCACCCAGGTGACCACCTCCTGGCAGGGCAACAACCTGCTGATCACCCCCACCCACCACCTGGCCGGCAACACGCCGTACACGGTGACCATCGACCGCACCGCCGCCCAGGCGCCGCGGGGCGGTCGCTGGCCGCCAGCGACATCCACATCGCCTTCGGCACCGCGCCGACGCCGCCGCCGGCGCCGACGGTGACCGAGCTGCGCGCCGCGGACGCTGGCCCCGGTGTCGGTCGAGCGCGCAGCTGGTCAGCGGCCGGCGACGGGACGGTGATCGCGACCTCGTCGACGGCGCCGCGCCACGACGCCGGCGACGCAGCGACCGTCGCCGGCCAGCTCGGCCACGGCCAGCCCCAGCGGCACGCGCCAGCCCGTCGGCCACCGCGACACCGACGGCATCGCCGACGGCGTCGCCCACCGCGCAGCGTCCGACGTCGACCGGTGAGCTGGTCGCCATGACCACCGGCGGCGCGGTGATCGACCTCGGCCCGGCGGCGACGTCGGCCGCGCTTGCCGCCCAACGGGCTGCGCCTGGTGGCCGCCGTGCCGACCAGCTCCGGGCACCACCATCGAGCTGGTGTCGCTCGACGGCTCGCAGCGGCGCACCGCTCGCCACCCTGGCGACCACGCGCGCTGGCCACCGGGTGGCTCGCCAGCGACACCGCGCTGGTGGCCGAGCCCGACCGCATCGTCAGCGTCGACCTGCTCGGCCACGTCAGCACGCTGCGCCCAGCTGCCCGCCGGGCACCACCCGGTGGTGTTCTCGCCGGTCGGCGGCCAGGCCTTCGCCGGCAGCACCAGCGGCGACGGCCAGCTCATCGACCTCGGTCAACGGGCAGTCGCGCCAGCTCGCCGGCAGCCGCCAGACCGGCGGCGTTCAGCGGCGACGGCCAGGTGGTGGCCTGGGTCGACGCCGCCACCAGCCCGGCGCGGCTGCTCACCTCGCCGGTGGCGACGCGACGCCGCCGCCACGGTGCCGCTCGACCACCCCGCCGACAGCATCGCCGGCATCGCGCTCGACAGGACGGGCACCCACGTGGCCGTGTCCGACCAGCCGCCCACCGACGGCGGCGAGCTCGAGATCCTCGCGCTGCCGTCGGGCAGCGTCCTGGCCCACGCGGCCAGCGCGCACGCGCCCGGTGTTCTCGACGCGCGGCGACCGCATCGCGTTCATCTCCGGCGGCAGCGGCGCAGATCGCGACGGTGCCCGGCGCCGTGCGCCGGCACGGTGGTCAACGCGCTGCCCGACGGCGCCGCCAGCGCGCTCAAGGCGTTCGTCGACGCGCAGGTGCAGGGCAACGCGACGGCGCTGACGACGCTCAGCGGGCCCGGGCGTCGACGCCGCCGGAGCGACGCCGCACGGCCTGTCGCGCGCCTACGTGATCAGCGCGGTGCCCAACGCCGACGGCACCGTCGCCGCCACGGCGCGGCTGATCGTCGACCCCTCGGCCACGCACCCGGCGGCGTCGTTCGCCGACGAGTCGCTGGTGCTGTCGCCCAAGGACGGCGGCGGCTACGTGGTCAGCTCGCTGACCGCCGGGCAGCTCAAGGACGAGCCGATCGGTCCGCAGGTGCGTGTCGGTGGTGCCGGTGACCGGGCCGACCCTGGTGATGCGGGTGAGCTTCGACAGCGACCTGCGCGCCGGACAGCGTCCCCGGGGCGATCACCGTGACCACCGCGTCCGGGCGCGCGCTGGCCGGTGACCACGTCGTACGACCCCAACACGCGCACCGCCACCATCACCACCACGGTCGGCCGCCGACACGGCGGTGACCCTGCACGTGGCCACCAGCCTCGTCGACGTCGACGGGCAGGCGCTGGCCGCGGCCTTCTCGACGCAGACCGGCGGCTGACTCGGTGAACTGGACCCTCGAGCTGGTGGTGCTGCCGATCTCCGACATCGACCGCGCCAAGTCCTTCTACATGGAGAAGGCGGGGTTCGACCTCAACGTCGACCACCGCGCCGGCGACGACTTCCGCGTGGTGCAGCTCACCCCGCCCGGCTCGGCGTGCTCGATCGGGCTGATGAAGACCGAGATGGTCCCCGGGTCGCTCAGGGGCCTGCAGATGTGCGTGGCCGACATCGACGAGGCGCGCGCGCAACTGGTCGAACGCGGTGTTGAAGTCAGCGAGGTCTTCCACTTCGGTGAGGCCGGCCAGACGCCCGGCCACGATCCCCAGCGCGCCGACTACGGCTCGTTCATCTCGTTCAGCGACCCGGACGGCAACACCTGGATGGTCCAGGAGGTCAGGTCGCGGGGCTAGACGCGCTGCGGCCTGCGAGCACCTGCGCACGCCGCGGCACGGTCGGTTAAGGATCGGTTGTGTTCGCCGGTCCGCGGGCGTAGGATCCCACCCGGCCCAGGAAGGCCCGAGCCCGACCCGCGGTGCGGTGGCACATCCTCGGCCGGCCCGGCAGGCGACGTTGCAGCGAGCGCGGCGAGGAGGCGGACGATGAGCACCAGGGGATACAGGCGAGCGTTCGGGACACTGACTGCCGCGGTCGTGATGACGCTGGCCGCGTGCGGCAGCAGCACCACGACGACCGAGCAGCAGCAGCGGCTCGGGCGGCTCGTCAGAACATCGGCGGCAACGTCACCGTCTGGGCGGTGTGGTCGGGAACCGAGCAGAAGGACTTCCAGGCGGTGCTCGACGGCTTCAACACGCAAGACGGGCGTCACCGCGCAGTTCCAGTCGAAGGGCGACCAGCTGCCCACCGTCCTCGGCACCGCGATCAGCGGCGGCGCGCCGCCCGACGTGGCCATCCTGCCCCAGCCGGGCCTGCTCCATGACCTCGTCAAGAAGGGCGCGCTGAAGCCGATCGACAGCTTCGTCGGGCAGCACCCTGAGCAGCCAGTACGCCAGCGCGTGGCAGAAGCTCGGCAGCGACGGCGGCAAGACGTACGGCGTCTACTTCAAGGCGGCCAACAAGAGCACCGTCTGGTACAACGTCAAGTCGCTGTCGGACGCCGGCATCACCACGCCGCCGACGACGTTCGACCAGCTGCTCACCGACATGAGCACCCTGCAGCAGGCCGGCACCACGCCGTTCGCGATGTGCGGCGGCTCGGGCTGGACGCTCACCGACTGGTTCGAGAACGTGTACCTGCGCATCGCCGGCGTGGACAAGTACAACCAGCTCGCGGCGCACACCATCCCGTGGACCGATCCCACCGTCACCACCACCTTCCAGACGCTGGCGAAGATCTTCGGCACCGACGCCAACATGGTCGGCGGCAAGGCGGGCGCGGTGGCGACGCCGTTCCCCGACTGCGTCAGCCAGGCGTTCGGTCCCACCCCGAAGGCGGCGATGCTGTACGAGGCCGACTTCGTCGGGCTCGGTCATCCCCACGGTGAACACCACCATCCAGCCGAAGACCGGGCTACAACTTCTTCCCGTTCCCGTCGATCAACGGCTCGCCCACGGCGGTGGTGTCGGGTGGTGACGTGGCGGTGATGCTCAAGGACACCCCGCAGTCCGAGGCGCTGCTGAAGTACCTCGCGTCGCCGGACGCGGGCACGATCTGGGCGCACCTCGGCGGCTTCACCTCGCCCAACAAGAAGGTGAGCCTCTCGGTGTACCCGGATGACATCTCGCGCGCCGCCGCCAAGGGCGTCATCGACGCCGGCAGCAACGTCGCCTACGACATGAGCGACCAGGCGCCGGCGGCGTTCGGCGGCACCGCCGGCTCCGGGCGAGTGGGCCGACCTGCAGAACTGGGTGCGCAACCCGAGCGACATCAGCGGCATCGAGGCCAAGCTCGAAGCGGACGCCGTCGCGGCATACGGGCACTGAGCTAGGGGGCGGGCTCGCGGCATGACGACAGTCCGTCGTCGCCGCGCCGCAGGCCCGCCCCGTCCCGACGCGCGCACCGGCCGGCCGCAACGGGCGGCGGCTGGGGCCGCACCGGCGTCGTCGCGCTCTTCATGGCGCCGGCGGCGATCCTGCTGGGCGCCATCGTCGTGTACCCCACCGATCGCGACGGTGGCGCGCAGCCTCTACGACGACAGCGGCAACTTCGTCGGCGCCAACAACTACAAGACGCTCTTCGGCACCGCCGACATCCTCGTGGCCATCCGCAACAACGCCATCTGGGTGATCGTCTTCCCCTTCATGGTCACCTTCATCGGGCTGGTGTTCGCGGTGCTGACCGAGCGCATCCGCTGGTCGACGGCGTTCAAGACGATCGTGTTCATGCCCATGGCGATCAGCCTGTTCGCCACCGGCGTGATCTGGCGCATCGTCTACGAGACCGACCCCAACCGCGGCGTCATCAACGCGGCGGTCGGCACCGTCGCCAACGCCATCAACCCGCCGGGGCTGTACGCGCTGCCCAACATCAAGCCGATCAGCGGGCTGACCGCCGGCGGCCGGCGGCGGCATGGTGAGCACCGAGCGCGGTCGGCGCCGGCGGCACGCTGCAGCTGGGCCTCACCGGCATCGCGCCGGACGCGGTGCCGCCGGCGGCGCAGGTGGCGCAGGCAGCCCGTCGCGGTGGCCGGCGCGGTGACCGGGGTGGTGTGGCGTGACTTCTCGCCCGGCGGCCACATCGGCGTGATCGATCCCGACGCGAGAAGGGGCTGCCCGGGATGCGCGCTCGAACCTGGTGGCGGCCGACGGGCACACCGCGGCCACGACCACGAGCGCCAACAACGGTGGTTTCCGCTTCGACAGCGTGTCCGGCGGCGGCTACCACGTGGTCGCTCGACGCCGCCAACTTCCGCGCGCCGTTCGGCGGCGTCAACTGGCTCGGCGTGCAGTCGCTGACGCCGGTGAGCGGGCTCGAGCACGACCGGGCAGGCGCTGCTCGCCCTGCCGCTGGCCGACATCTCGCGCGATCATCGCCATGCTCTGGGTGTGGAGCGGCTTCGCCATGGTGATCATCGGCGCCGGCCTGGCGGCGCTCAACCGCGAGGTGCTCGAGGCGGCGCGGATGGACGGCGCCAGCGAGCTGCAGACCTTCCGCTACGTCACCTTCCCGCTGCTGCGCCCGGTGCTGATCGTGGTGTTCATCACGATGATCATCAACGTCCTGAAGATCTTCGACATCATCCTGTCGCTGGTCCCGGAGTCCTCGCAGCAGCAGGCCAACGTCATCGCCCTGGAGATGTGGCGGCGTCGCGTTCACCGGCTCACCGGCAAGGGCTGGCCAGCGCCATCGCTGTGTTCCTCTTCATCCTGGTGATCCCGGTGATCGCGCATCAACATGCGGAGGATCCGCGAATGACCGCGGTCGCCGCTCCCGCCGCCGGCCGGCGTCGCGGCGGCGCCGCGCCGCGGCGCGCGCGCCTGCGCAGCGTCTTCGGACACAGCGTCGTCAACGTCGTGCTGGTGGTCATCGCGCTGTTCTGGCTGGTGCCGACGGTGGGCCTGCTGGTGACGTCCTTCCGCCCGCCGCAGGACTACTTCGTCGTCCGGGCTGGTGGCACGCGATCACCACGCCCGCTGACGCTGACGCTCAGCAACTACACGAACATCCTCAAGACCGGCGGCATCCCGGACGCGCTGCTGACCACCGCGATCATCACCGTGGCGTCGACCGTCGCTGGTGGTGCATCATCGCCTCGCTGGCGGCGTACGCCATGGTCTTCCTGCAAGTGGCGCGGCCGCGACGCGGTGTTCGTCCTGATCGTCGCGCTGATGGTGGTGCCGCTGCAGATGGCGCTGATCCCGGTGGCCTCGCTGTACAGGCAACGTCGGCCTGTTCGGCACCCTCCCGGGGGTGGTCATCTACCACGTGGCGTTCGGCCTGCCGTTCGCCATCTTCCTGATGCGCAACTTCTACACCGGGCATCCCCAAGGACCTGCTCGAGGCCGCGCGCATCGACGGCGCCAACGAGTGGATGATGTTCCGCCGCATCGTGCTGCCGCTGGGAAAGCCGGCGCTGGCGTCGCTGGCGATCTTCCAGTTCCTCTGGGTGTGGAACGACCTGCTGGTGTCGCTGGTGTTCCTGGCCAGCAACCCGCACGTGCCCATCACGGTGGCGATCTTCAGCCAGCTGCGCCAGTTCGGCGCCAACATCGACCTCATCTCGACGGCGTCGTTCATCTCCATGATCATCCCGCTGGGGGTGTTCTTCGCCTTCCAGCGCTACTTCGTGCGCGGCGTGCTCGCCGGCGCCGTCAAGTGAGCAGAGGAGGGCAGCTGAATGGCACGCATCGCGTTCGAGCACATCGACAAGCGCTACAGCGGCGACGCGCTGGCGGTCAACGACCTCAACCTCGAGATCAACGACGGCGAGTTCCTGGTGCTGGTCGGCCCCTCGGGGTGCGGCAAGACCACCGCGCTGCGCTGCCTCGCCGGGCTCGAGGAGATCAGCGACGGCCAGATCGTCATCGGCGACCGCGTGGTCAACGACCTGCCGCCCAAGGACCGCGACATCGCCATGGTGTTCCAGAGCTACGCGCTCTACCCGCACATGACGCGTGTTCGAGAACATGGCCTTCGGCATCCGGATGCGCAAGCGCCCCAAGGCGGAGATCGACGCCAGGGTGCGCGAGGCCGCCGCAGATCCTCGGGCTCGAGAACCTGCTCGACCGCAAGCCCGGGCAGCTCTCAGCGGCGGTCAGCGCCAGCGCGTGGCGCTGGGCCGCGCCATCGTGCGCGACCCCGCCGTCTTCCTGATGGACGAGCCGCTCAGCAACCTCGACGCCAAGCTGCGCGTGCAGACGCGCGCCGAGATCGCGCGCCTGCACCAGCGCCTCGGCACCACGATCGTCTACGTCACCCACGACCAGGTCGAGGCGATGACGATGGGCGACCGCATCGCGGTGATGCGCGACGGGGTGCTGCAGCAGGTGGGCACGCCGAAGAGCTGTACGAGCGCGCCCGCCAACCGCTTCGTCGCCGGCTTCATCGGCTCGCCCGCCGATGAACTTCCTCACCGGTCGCGTCAAGGTCGACGGCGACACCGTGGCGCTCGCGCTCGACGGCCTCGAGATCCCGCTTGAGCGGGCGGGCGGCAGCCATGGCGCGCAGCCGCGGCAGCGGACTCCGAGCTGGTGGTGGGCATGCGTCCGGAGCACTTCGACGCCGCCGGCTCGGCGCCGGCCGGGCACCATCAGCGTGCCGGCCACGCGTCGAGGTGGTGGAGTTCCTCGGCAACGACGAGCTCATCCACGCCAACGTCGCCGGCAACGACGTGGTCGCGCTGGTGCCCGCCGTCGCGCGGCGTCGCAGTCGGTGACAAGGTGACGCTGGTCATCGCGGACAGCGTCGTCCACGCCTTCGACCCGGCCAGCGACGCGGTCATCACCGCCGGCAACGGCGCGGTCACCGGCCGGACCGGCGCGGCGAGCGGCCTGACGCCGAACTGATCGTTCGCGGGCGACGGTGCTACGACGTCTTCGCCGAGTTCGAACGTGCGCAACCGCGGGTGAGCTGACCACTCGACGCACTCATACCCGGGTGGGCCGGCGCCGAGGTGGTCGAACAGTCGCTCCCCGGCACCGAGGAGGATGGGCACGATCGCGACGTGCATCTCGTCGATGAGGCGGGCCCGCAGGTACTGCTGGATGGTGGCCGCACCGCCGCCGAGCCTGACGTCCTCGCCTCCCGCGGCGTCGAAGGCGCGCTCGAGCGCGGCCTCGATGCCCGCGTCAACGAAATGAAAGACGGTGCCCCCCTGCATCGCGATCGGCGCGCGCGGGTGGTGGGTGAGCACGAAGACCGCGTGGTGGAATGGCGGCTCATCGCCCCACCAGCCCGTCCACGCGTCGTCACCCCAGGGGCCGCGCACCGGGCCGAACATGTTGCGGCCCATGATGGTGGCGCCGATGCCGGCGTCGCCGGCGGCGATGAAGTCGTTGTCCACGCCTTCGGCGCCGTCGCCGTCGTGGTTCCTCCCCTGACGCCACGCGCGCGTGGCGAAGATCCACTCGTGCAGGCCCATGGCACCCTCGCCCAGCGGGTGGTCGAGATCCTGGCCGGGCCCGGCCATGTAGCCGTCGAGCGACATGGACACGTTGTGAGGCAGCGTGTGGCACCTCGTCGCTCACGCTGTCAGCGGCCCCATGTTCCACGAGCGTCACGTGCACAGGGATGCGCATGGTGCCGTCGGCCGCGGTGAACGGCGCCAGCTCACGTGCCAGCCGGTCGCGCAGCGCGGTCGCGGTGGTCCGCCGGCACCTCGATGCCGCGCTCGTCGGTCAGCGCGGTGAGCAGCTGGTCGACGCCATCGAAGCGGGCGACGTCCGACAGGCGGCGCTGCCGCCAGCCGGCGGGCGCGGCGACGGGGTCGGTCGAGGGGAGCGCGTCGAGCTCTGTCGCCGGTGACGTCGCGCCACGCGGTGCGGAGCGCGTTGTCGTACGTCGCTCCGCCGCCGGACACCGCGACCAGCACGCGGCGCGCGACGACGGCCAGCTGCGGGAGCACGGCGTGCAGCTCGTCCTGCGCGTCGATGGCGAGCAGGGACACGGCCAGGTCGAAGTGGTCCGTCGGCCTGGGTGAAGTTCCAGGGGCGCTCGACCGCCTCGACGCTGCCGCTGGCGCCGACGGCCGCGGCGCAGCCGCGCGGTGAGCTCGCCGTCGCCCGCGGGCAGCTCGAGCACGCGCTCGCCCACGACGCGGCGCGGCGAGGCCGGCGAGCTGCTCCGCGAGGGGCCGGTACACGGCGACGGCGAGCGTGCGGCCGGGCCGCGGCACGCGCGCGTCAGGAACCGACGGCGACGGCGGCGGCGGCGATCGCCGCGGCGCGCGCCGGGTCGCGCAGCACGCGCAGGAACGGCTGCTTGCGCTCCTCCCACGCCTCCGCCGCCGCGATCAGCTCGGGGTGGCCCTCGATGAAGTGCGTCGTGTAGTTGCCGGAGATGAAGTCGGGGTCGTCGAGGATGGCGAGGTGGTAGCAGATGTTGGTGCTGATCCCGGTGATCGCGTACTCGAGCAGCGCGCGGCGCATGCGCGCGATGGCGAGCTCGCGCGTCGGCGCCCACACGATGAGCTTGGCGATCATCGGGTCGTAGTTCGGCGACACCATCCCGGGCGCGGCCAGCGACGAGTCGACGCGCACGCCCGGGACCGCTGGGCTCGCGGTAGCCGGTGACCTGTCCCGGCGACGGCATGAAGTTCTTCGCGTAGCGCTCGGCGTTGACGCGGCACTCGATGGCGTGGCCGCGTGGGCACCAGGTCCTCCTGGCGCAGCTGCAGCGTCTCGCCGGCGGCGATGCGCAGCTGCTCGACGACCAGGTCGACGCCGTACACCAGCTCGGTCACCGGGTGCTCCACCTGGAGGCGGGTGTTCATCTCCAGGAAGAAGAACTCGCCGTTGCTGTAGATGAACTCGACGGTGCCGGCGTTGACGTAGCCGACGGCGCGGGCCGCGGTGACCGCCGCCTCACCCATGCGCGCGCGCGTCGCCGCGTCGATGGTCGGCGACGGCGACTCCTCGAGGATCTTCTGGTGACGGCGCTGGATGCGAGCACTCGCGCTCGCCGAGGTGGACGATGTTGCCGTGCGTGTCGGCGAGCACCTGGATCTCGATGTGGCGCGGCGAGTCGACGTAGCGCTCGAGGAACACGGTGGCGTTGCCGAAGGCGCGCTGCGCGGTGCTCTGGGCGGCCTCGAGGCTCTCGCGCAGCTCCTTCTCGTCGCGGGCGACGCGCATGCCGATGCCGCCGCCGCCCGCGGACGCCTTGATGAGCACCGGGTAGCCCACCTCGGTCGGCCGCGGCCACCGCCGACTCGACGTCCGTCGAGCGCGTCGCTGCCCGGCACGATGGGCACGCCGCTGTCGCGCATGCGCTGGCGCGCGGGCACCTTCTCGCCCATCGCGGCCATCGCCTCGGGGCCGGGCCGATGAAGACGATGCCGTTGTCGGCGCAGGCGCGGGCGAACTGCTGGTTCTCGCTGAGGAAGCCGTAGCCGGGATGGATCGCCTCGGCGCCGGTCGACTTGGCGGCCTCGATGATGCGGTCGATCACCAGGTACGACTGCGCCGACGGCGCCGGGCCGATCTCCACCGCCTCGTCGGCGAGCAGCACGAACGCGGCGGTGCGGTCGGCCTCGCTGTGCACGGCGACGGTGGCGATGCCGAGGTCGCGACAGCCGCGGATGATGCGCAGCGCGATCTCGCCGCGGTTGGCGACGAGCACCTTGGTGAACATCAGTCGATCTGCACGATGGGGTCGCGCGGGCCGACCACGTCGCCCTCCTTGACGTGCACCGCGCTGACCGTGCCCGCGCGGCCGGCGACGACGTCGTTCTGCATCTTCATCGCCTCGAGCACCGCGACCACGCCGCCGAGCTGCGACCGTGTCGCCGACCTTCACCGCCACCTTGAGGATCAGGCCCTGCATCGGGCGCGACGACGGTGCCCTCGCGCGCCACCGGCGCGGTGCGCCGCCGCCGATGCGCCGCCGCCGCCGCCGCCGCCGCCAGCCGACGCCCGGCGCCGATGACGCGCACGCTGTAGCTCTGCCCGTCGACCTCGACGGTGAGCTCGCGCACCTCGGCGGCGGCGGCGTCCGACGGCGCTCGGCCGTCGGCAGCCGGCGGCGCGTCGCCGTCGTCCGGCCGCCGGCGGCGCCGGCTCCGCCTCCGGCGGCTCGTCGCCGAGCCGCTCCGCGACCACCTCGCCGCGTCGCAGCGCCAGCGTCTCGGCGGGGAAGAGCGCGAAGCTGACCACGGTGGCGTCGTCCGGCGTCCTTCGACGCCCTCGCGCTCGAGCTCGCGGCGCAGCGCGGGCAGCGCGGGCTCGAGCAGGTCGGCGGGGCGGCAGGTGATCGGCTCCTCGCGCCCGTTGACGAGGCGGCGCACCTCGGCGTCGACGGGGTACGGCGGCGAGCCGTACAGGCCGAGGCAGTAGTCCTTCACCTCCTGGCTGACGGTGGCGTAGCGGTCGCCGTCGCACACGTTGTAGACGGCCTGGGTGGCGACGATCTCGATGATCGGCGTCACCAGCGGCGGATGGCCGAGCTCGGCGCGCACCCGGCGCGCCTCGGTCTCGACGTCGTCGAGGCGGTCGATCTGGTTGCGCTCGCGCAGCTCGGCGAGCGCGTGGCCCATCGCCGCCGGCGGCAGCAGGCCGCGCAGCGCGGCGCTGTCGACGCGCAGCGCGGGCACGTCGAACACGCCGTCGTAGTGCAGCGAGCTGGTGCTCGAGCACCGCCGACGCCGCGGTGACCGGTTCGAGGTCGACGCCGGTGTCGAGCTCGGTGCCGAGCAGCGCGGCGATCACCGCCTCGGCGGCGGGCACGGACGCGCCGCCGGCGAGCGGCGCGAGCGCGACGTCGAGGCGCGAGGCGCCGGCCACCGCGGCGGCGTAGGCGGCGAACTCCGCCTGGCCGGTCTGCGTCGACAGCGACAGCGCCAGCGGGCAGGCCGGTGGCCTCGACGACGCGCTGCACGAGGTCGCCGATGCGCGCGATGCCGAGCAGGCCGAGCGGGTCGTGGATGCAGATGGCGTCGGCGCCGATGCTCGGCGCAGCTCCTCGGCGAGCGCGATGACCCGGTCGGGGTCGTGGCGCGGCGAGTTCCGCGTAGACGATCGCCGCCTCCACCTGGCGGCCCGCGGCGCGCGCCGCCTCCATGGCGCGGCGCACGTTGCGCACGTCGTTGAGCGGGTCGTGGATGCGGAAGCGATCGATGCCGGCGTCGGCGGCCACCTTGATGAAGGCGTCGACGACGTCGTCACCGACGTGGCGGTGCCCGGTCAGCGCCTGGCCGCCGAGCGACGCCACCAGCGTGCTCGACGGCGCCGCCTCGCGGATGGCGCGGAGCTGCTCGAAGGGGTCCTCGCCGAGGAAGCGCAGCGCCGCCTCGAACGTCGTGCCGCCGAAGACGTCGAGGCGCGGCGAAGCCGCAGCCGTCGAGCGCGCGCGGCCACCGGGACGGCGTGGCGGCTGCGCAGGCGGCTCAGCAGCAGCGCCTGCTGTCCGGCCCGCAGCGAGCACTCGACGAGCTCAAGACGCGGCATGGCGACCGATTGTAGGGAGGGCAGGGTTAGCGCCGGTCAACCCGGCCCGGCGGGTGCGCGCCAGCCCCTCGACCACATCGAACAGGGGCGGCCGCGCCAGCACGTCGGAGGTCGACGACCAGCTTCACCGACCGGTCGCCGCCGCCGACCACCACCCGCGCGCGGGTCAGCACCGCCGCGTCGACCCGGACCGGCTGCAGCGCCGCGGGCAGGCCGAACGGCGTGACCCCGCCGATCTCCATGCCGGTGAGCTCGGCGGTCAGCTCCATCGATGCGAAGCTGGCCCGGCGCACCCCCATCAGCTCGCAGCATCGGCCGTTGACGTCGAGACGGGTGGTCGCCAGGACCAGCGCCACGAGGTGGTGACCAGGCGGCCGGCGCGAGGCGACGACGATGCAGTTGGCGGAGTCCTCGGGGTCGAACCCGTACGCCGCGCAGAACGCGGCGGTGTCGGCGAGGGCGGGGTCGCACTCGACCACCTCGTACTCGATGCCGAGCGCGCTCAGCGCGGCGCGCACGGCGGGATGGGTGACCGCGGCTGTCACTCCGTCGCTCGCGCAGGGCGCGCTTCCGTGGCGTACGCCTCGAGCCGGTCGGCGACCAGCGTTGGCTGGCTGAGCGCGACCAGGTGGCCTCCGGGGATCTCGTCGGGGGTGATCTGCAGGCGCTCCTGCGCGACGCGGCGCTGGAACGCCGCGGGGAAGAAGCGGTCGCTCCCGGCCGGCGAGCGCGTGCGTGGGGACGTCGGGCCATGCCGGTGGGGTCCATGTCGATGTGAACGGCGTGTTCGACTGTGGCTTCGGCGCCGGCAGTGATCGCACGACGTCCTCGGGCACGTCGTGGAGGAAGGTGACGAAGGGGTCGAAGTCCGCGTCGGGGTCACGGCCGTCGCGGAGATCCATCTCGCGGCGGGCGCCGGCCTGGCCGGTGTTCGCCCACCAGTCTCCGGGCCGCTCACCTGGCGCTGGGATCATCGCGTTGACCAGCACCACCATGCGAACCGAGGAGCGCTGGCAGACGAGCGGCACGGCGAAGCCGCCCATCGACTGCGCGACGAGGATGACGTCACGACGGTCATCGATGGCGTCGACGACTGCCTGGGCGTAGTCGGGGATATCGGCGCTGTCGTCGTCGGCGGGGATGTCGACGGCAAGTGCCTCGTGGCCTCGACGGCGCAGCTCGGTGGCCACGAGGTGCCAGTACGAGCCCTCGCCGCCGGCGCCGGGGATGGAGCACGAATGTCACGTCGTTGCCTCGTTGAATCAACTCCCGGACTTGCTGAGACTGCCATGATCCGCCTCCGCGGGCGCACGGTGCGGCACCGCTCTTGGGATGGGACGATGCCGATACGCAGACCTGCTGACCTCGTGGCACTGAGGCCAGGCGCCGGTCGTGCGGCCTGCCTCCTGGGGGCTCTGGCCGTGGCGGCGTGTGGGAGCCGTCACGGTGAGGGTGTCCGGCACCGTGACCTGCGGGAGCTAGCGAATCGGCCCGGTCAGCTGGGGGCGGGGTGGTACGTGTTGACGAGCACGCCGGTCGGGAATCTCACCGTGTCGACGAGCGCCAGGGTACGACGCGTCGTAGCGCCGCTGAACAGCCGCTTGGTGCCCTCGTCGCCGAGGATGATGGGGTGCACCATCAGGCGGTACTCGTCGATGAGGTTGGCCTCGGTCAGGTAGTCGACGAGGCTGCCGCTGCCGCTGATCAGCAGGTCGCCGCCATCCTCCTGCTTGAGGCGGGCGACGGCCTCGGCCACATCGCCGACGATGATGCCCGCGTTCCACGTGGCGGTGTGGAGCGTGCGTGACGCGACGTACTTGGGCATGCTGTTCATCTTCTCGCCGAAGTCGCCGGTGCCCTGCATGGTCGGCCACGCTGCCGCGAAGCCTTCGTAGGTGCGCCGGCCGAGAAGCAGGGCGTCGCTGTCGACGAGCTCGTTCCACTTGAACTTGGCGGCCTCGTCGCTCCAGAACGGGAACGACCACTTGCCGGGCTCGTCGAGGTAGCCATCAAGGCTGAGGTACAGGCTGGCGACGACTCTTCGTGGCATGTGGTGTGGGCCTCCTTGTGTCCGGGGCTGCGGAGCATGGCGCAGCGGGGGGTCCTCAGACACCTGAGGCTGGACTTCAATCGCACCAAACGCTACGATGTCCCAAGGGGAAGATTGGAGGGGGCAGGGATGGAGCCACGGGTATCGTCGGCGTACGCGAGGAAAGCACAGCTGCTCGCTGACATGTGGGAGTACCTCGACGTGATTCGCTACCCGGCACGCGCCGAGATGCTCCGCGCCGTGGGCGAGGCGGCGCAGCGGGCGGACAGCCTGGCGCGGCTGGAGCACGAGCTGCAGCGCACCCCTGGTTCGCGCTAGGCGGGGCTCGTCGTCAGGCGCCCGGACGACACCGGGCCGCGCGCACGGCGTCGAGGTCGTCGGCGCCGATGACCAGTCCGCGCTCGGTGGCCTGGTAGAGGAGATCCACCCGCGCCGTCGCGGCGTTGAGCGCGGCGCTCGACCGCGGCGAGCGTGCCCGGCCGGTTCTGCAGCACGCACACGACAACCTCGCGCGTGCGCGACGAGACGCCGGCCGCTGCCAGGACAGCCGATGCGGCGGCGCCGTCGCCGACCAGGAGGTGGCACCTGACCGGCGGGCGGCCGCCGGTGCTGCACACCGAGTCGATGTTGATGCCGGCGCTGCGCGAGCACGTCCGCGACGCCGGGCGAGGCCGGCGACGTCGTCGAGCTCGAGCGTCACGTCCCACAGCGACTCGATCGCGCGGCACATCAGCCACCGGCAAGCGCGGTGGCGATGCAGGCGTCGATGACCGCGGACATCACCGCGGTCGCGCCGGCCTGTCCCAGGTGGGGCGCCAGCCGCGCCACGCGCTCGGTCACCTCCGCCTCGCGGCCGTGGTCGCGGATCGGCACGCCGCGTGTCCAGCTTGATGCGCTCGACCCGCGCCACCAGCGTGGCGCGGCGCTCGAGCAGCCGGGCCAGCGCGGAGTCGACGCCATCGATGGCGTCGCGGCACTGCCCGATGGTGGTCGCCGGTGACGGTCGCGCCGACGCCACCAGCAGCTCGGTGGCGCGGACCACCTCGGCGAGCACCTCCGAGCTGATCGCCTGCGCGGAGTCGCACCACGCGTGCTCGGCGTCGGGGTGCGAACTCGATGAGCAGCCCGTCGGCGCCGGCCGCGACGGCGGCCATCGCCAGCGCGGGCACCAGCGACGCCCTGCCCGCGGCGTGGCTGGGGTCGACGATCACCGGCAGCTCGGTGCGGTCGCGCAGCACCGGGATCGCCGAGAGGTCGAGCGTGTTGCGCGTCGCCGTCTCGAAGGTGCGGATGCCGCGCTCGCAGAGCACCACCTGGTCGTTGCCCTCCTGGAGCACGTACCGCGCCGCGGCCAGCCACTCCTCGATGGTCGCCGACATGCCGCGCTTGACCACCACCGGGAGACCGGTCCGTGCCGCCGCGCGCAGCAGCGGTGTGTTGTGCATGGAGCGCGCGCCGATCATCAGCGCGTCGACGTGCGGCGACCAGCTGCGCGACGTGCTCGACGTCGAGCGGCTCGGCGATGACCGGCAGCCCGGTCACGCGGCGCGCCTCGTCGAGCAGCGCGAAGCCCTCGCGCGCCCATGCCCTGGAAGGCCTCGGGCGCGGTGCGCGGCTTGTGGACGCAGCCGCGCAGCACGGACGGCGCCGGCGCCGGCGGCGGCGCGCGCGTGGTCGACGTAGCCCGGCTCGACCGCGCATGGACCGCTGATGACGGGCACCGTCGGGCCGCCGATGAGCACGCCGCCGATGGCGACCGGGCGCGCGCGCGCGCTGCGCGTGGCGCTGGGGAGCAGTGAGTCGATCACCACCGTGTCAGTCCTCCGTGAAGTGAGGGTCACTCCGCGGGGCTCTCCGGGGACTGACCCATCATTGATGAAGCCAGCCTCGGGAACGACTGCGCGTTAGGCTCGAGAAGCCCTCGGCAGCCGCATGGCTGGCCGATCAAAATAGAAACGCGCGGTCAGTCGCATGGCGGGACCCTACCAGGTCCCCGCGCGCGCCGGCAAGCAGCTCGACGCCGGCCGGCGCGCGCGAGGCCTTGGCTACACTCGCGACGCACATGGACGCCAGCACCACGCGGCGCGGCAAGCGGCACAGCGCCGCGATGACGGACGGACCCGATCGCGCGCCCGCGCGCGCGATGCTGCGCGCCATCGGCTTCACCGCCGAGGACCTGGCCAAGCCGATCATCGGCGTCGGCCACGCGTGGATCGAGACCATGCCGTGCAACTTCAACCACCGCGCGCTCGCCGAGCACGTCAAGGCGGGCATCCGCGCCGCCGGGGCGCTGCCCGATGGAGTTCAACACCATCGCGGTCAGCGACGGCGTGTCGATGGGCACCGAGGGGATGCGCGCGTCGCTGGTGTCGCGCGAGGTGATCGCCGACTCCATCGAGCTGGTGGCGCGCGGCCACTCGTTCGACGGGCTGGTGCTCATCGTCGGCTGCGACAAGACCATCCCGGCCGCGGCGATGGCGCTGTGCCGCCTCGACGTCCCCGGGCTGGTGATGTACAGCGGCACCATCGCCGCCGGCCGCCTCCACGGCCGCGACATCACCCTCCAGGAGGTGTTCGAGGCGGTCGGCGCGCACGCCGCCGGCACCATCGACGACGCCGAGCTCGCCGCGGTGGAGGCATCGGCGTGTCCCGGCGCCGGCGCGTGCGGCGGCCAGTTCACCGCCAACACGATGAGCACGGCGATGGAGTTCCTCGGGCTCAGCCCGGCCGGGGCCAACGACATCCCGGCCACCCACGCCGACAAGGCCGCCGCCGCCACGCAGGCCGGCACGGCTCGCCGACGCGCCTGGTCGATGGACGACGTCCGCCCGCGCACCATCGCCACCCGCGACGCCTTCGAGAACGCCATCGCGTGCGTCGCCGCCAGCGGCGGCTCCACCAACGCCGTGCTCCACCTGCTCGCCATCGCCGCCGAGGCGGGCGTCCCGCTCGACCTCGCCGACTTCGACCGCATCTCCGCGGCGCACCCCGGTGCTCGTCGACATCAAGCCGGGCGGCCGGTTCGTCGCCGCCGACGTCCACGCCGCCGGCGGGCTCGCGCGTGCTCGCGCAGCGCCTCCAGGAGCTCGGCCTGCTCCACGACGGCTGCGCGACCGTCGACGGCCGCACCATCGGCGAGATCGCCGCGGCCGCGCGCGAGACCGAGGGCCAGGAGGTGATCCGCGCCGCCGGCGCGCCGCTCAAGCCGCGCGGCGGCATCGCCATCCTCCACGGCGCAGCTCGCCCCCGGAGGGCTGCGTGGTCAAGCTGGCCGGCCACGACCGCACCCAGCACCGCGGCCCGGCGCGCGTCTTCGACGGCGAGGAGGCGTGCTTCGCGGCCGTCCAGGCGCGGACCATCCGCGCCGGCGACGTGGTGGTCATCCGCTACGAGGGCCCGGTCGGCGGCCCGGGGATGCGCGAGATGCTCTCGGTGACCGGCGCGATCGTCGGCGCGGGCCTCGGCGACTCGGTGGTGCTGATCACCGACGGCCGCTTCTCCGGCGCCACCCACGGCTTCATGATCGCCCACGTCACGCCCGAGGCCGCGCTGGGCGGACCGCTCGCGGCGGTGCGCGACGGCGACGTCATCACCGTCGACGTCGACGCCCGCCGCATCGACGTCGAGGTGAGCGACGCCGAGCTCGCCGAGCGGCTGCGCGGCTGGACCGCCGCCGCCGCCGCGGTACCCGTACGGCGCGCTCGCCAAGTACGCCGCCATGGTCGGGTCCGGCGTCGTTTGGCGCGCTCACCTCGCCCGTCCCGACGCCGCGGCCGGTGCCCCGCGGTTCCGGCCGAGGCTGGCAGGAACGGCTGTGACCGCGCCGCGGCGTTCACGAGCTCCGTAACAGCTTCGAGCTTGACGGTTCGTCCGGTCGTCCCCTAGGCTACCCACCCTGATGACCAAGTCGCTCGTCGCTCGTCCTTGTACTCCTCGGCCTGCTCCTGATTAGGAGCGGGACCTCGAGGTTCGGGACAGCGGCGCGTGCGCACCTAGGGCACAAGACCAGAACCCAGAACCACAAAGGGTCCCCTCCTCAGGAGGGGGCCCTTCTTTTTTTACCCACACGACCACGGAGGCACGGCGATGGACGACCGAGGACACCGGCAGGGAGCCGCCCACCACCAGGAGGACCAGGTCGTCGGACGGGCCGGCGGCGCGGGAGCGCCACCAGCGCGACCAGTCCCAGTTCCGCAACCGCCCGTACGGCGCCCCGTCGCGGAACTACCACGAGGCCGGGTTCGACGACGTCCGCGACGCCATCCACCGCACCTACAAGTGATCCAGCCGCAGCCCTCGTCGGGCTCAGAGGAGGCGGCCCCGGAGCGGCGCGTGCTCACCGGGGCTGAGATCGTCTTCGAGTGCCTCCTCGCCGAGGGCGTGAGCACGATCTTCGGGTACCCGGGCGGCGCCAACCTGCCGCTGTACCAGCACCTGCCCTCCTACCCGCAGCTGCACCACGTGCTGGTGCGCCACGAGCAGGGCGGGGCGCACGCCGCCGACGGGTACGCGCGCAGCCGCCGCGGCGCCGTCGGCGTCGTGTTCGCCACCAGCGGGCCCGGGGCGCTCAACATGGTCACCGGCCTCGCCACCGCGTACGCGGACTCCGTGCCCGTGGTGGCGATCACCGGCCAGGTCGCGGTCAGCGCGGTCGGCACCGACGCCTTCCAGGAGTCCGACGTCATCGGCTCGACGATGTCGGTCACCAAGCACAGCTACCTGGTGACCCGCGTCGAGGACATCGCGCCCACGCTGCACGAGGCCTTCCACGTGGCCCGCTCCGGGCGCCCCGGGCCGGTGCTCGTCGACCTGCCCAAGGACCTGCAGCAGGCGGTCACCGAGTACGTGCCGTGCACCGAGCCGGTGCGGATGCGCTCCTTCCCCGACGCGCCCAAGCCCGACCAGATGAAGCTGCGCCGCATCGCCCAGCTGATCGCCGAGGCGAAGCGGCCGGTGATGCTGATCGGGCGCGGCGTGATCATCTCGGGCGCCGAGGAGCAGGTGATCGAGCTCTCCCACCGCGCCCAGCATCCCCACCGGCTGGACGCTGCTCGGCACCGGCGCCTACCCGGTGCGCGACCCGCTGGCGCTGCAGATGGTGGGCTTCATGGGCGCCGGCTTCACCAACCGCGCGGTGTGCGACGCCGACCTGCTGATCCTCGTCGGCATGCGCTGCGACGACCGGGTCACCACCCGGCTCGAACTCCTTCGCGCCGCGCGTCGAGCACATCGTCCACATCGACATCGACCCCGCCGAGATCGGCAAGAACGTCGTGCCGCACGTCTCGCTGGTCGCCGACGCGCGCAGCGCGCTCACCTCGCTGCTCGACGCTCGTCGAGCCCAAGCGCGAGCACGAGTGGCTCACCACCATCGACCAGTGGAAGGAGGAGCACCCGGTCAAGTTCGTGGCGCGCAACGGCATCCTGCAGCCGCAGGAGGTGCTCAAGGAGATGTACGCGCGCTGCCACGACGAGGCGATCGTGCTCGCCGACGTCGGCCTCAACCAGATCTGGGCGGCGCTGTGGTTCGACTACGGCAAGCCGGGCCGCTTCCTCAACTCCGGCGGCACCGGGACGATGGGCTACGCGTTCCCCGCGTCGATGGGCGCCAAGCTGTCCAACCCCGACAAGACCGTGTTCTGCGTCAGCGGCGAGGGCGGCTTCGTCATGAACATGCAGGAGATGGCGACGATGGTCGAGCAGAACATCGACGTCAACGTGCTCATCCTCAACAACGCCAGCCTGGGCATGGTGCGCCAGTTCCAGGACGACTTCTACGGCGGGGTGCGCTCCGCCGTCGACCTCACCTTCACGCCCGACTTCGTCAAGCTCGGCGAGGCGTTCGGGATGAAGGCGATGACCACCGACAGGTTCAGCGACGTCGGCCCGATGCTCGACGAGGCGCTCGCCCACCGCGGCCCGGTGCTGATGAACTTCGACATCGACAAGGACGCCAACGTCTACCCGATCGTGCCGCTCGGCAAGGGCATGCTCGACTTCGTCGAGGCGTCATGAGCCAGAGCCGCCTGCTCTCGGTCCTCGTCGAGAACAAGCCCGGGCGTGCTCAACCGGGTGGCCTCGATGGTGCGCCGGCGCGGCTTCAACATCGACTCGCTGTCGGTCGGGCCCACCGACGACCCCGCGGTCTCGCGCATGACCATCGCCGTGCACGTCGGCACGCCAGCAGGCCGAGCAGGCCACCAAGCAGCTCGCCAAGCTCGTCGACGTGATCACCATCGACGACGTCACCGGCCAGCGCGTCGTCGCCCACGAGCTGCTGCTGCTGCGCATGCACGCGCCCAACGCCACCCGTCGCGACCTGCTCGACATCCTCGAGATCTTCCGCGGCCGCGTCGTCGACATCGCCTCGGAGTCGGTGATCGTCGAGGTCACCGGCTCGACGGAGAAGGTCGACAACTTCATCGACCTGATGCGTCCCTTCGGCATCAAGGAGATGGCCCGCAGCGGCGCGGTCGCGCTGGTGCGCGGCGACGACGCGCGCCTGCGGCTCGTCGACTTCGAGGCGCCGCACGCGCACCCCGACCCACCGCCCCCGCCGTCGTCGACGACGCCGAGGCCGTCGACATGACCGGCAACGTCTAGCACTCATGAGGACACACTGATGGCGGCACGCATGTACTACGAGGCCGACGTCGAGGCCGGCCTGCTCGACGGAGTCCCGATCGCGGTGCTCGGCTACGGCTCGCAGGGCCACGCCCACGCGCTCAACCTGCGCAACTCCGGGCACGACGTCCGCGTCGGCCTGCCCGAGGGCTCGCGCAGCCGCGCCGCCGCCGAGAAGGAGGGGCTGCGCGTGCTCACCCCGGCCGAGGCGGTCGCCGAGGCCGACGTGGTCATGGTGCTGGCCCCCGACACCGCGCAGAAGAAGCTGTTCGACGAGGAGATCCGCGACAACCTGCAGCCCGGCAACCTGCTGCTCTTCGCGCACGGGTTCACCATCCGGTTCGGCCAGATCCAGCCGCCCGAGGGCGTCGACGTCGGCATGGTGGCGCCCAAGGGGCCCGGCCACCTGGTGCGGCGCACGTTCGTGGACGGCCAGGGCGTGCCCATGCTCGTCGCCGTCGAGCAGGACGCCACCGGCACCGCGTGGCAGCGCACGCTCGCCTACGCGAGCGGCATCGGCGGCACGCGCGCGGGCTGCCTGCGCACCACCTTCGCCGAGGAGACGGAGACCGACCTGTTCGGCGAGCAGGCGGTGCTGTGCGGCGGCATCTCCAGCCTCGTCAAGGCCGGCTACGAGACGCTCGTCGACGCCGGCTACCAGCCCGAGCTCGCCTACTTCGAGGTGATGCACGAGCTCAAGCTCATCGTCGACCTCATGTACCAGGGCGGCCTCTCGTACATGCGCTACTCGGTGAGCGACACCGCGGAGTTCGGCGACTACGTCAGCGGGCCCAAGGTCGTCGACGCGCGCACCAAGCAGACGATGCGCGGCATCCTCAGCGACATCCAGGACGGCACCTTCGCCAAGCGCTGGATCGAGGAGAACGAGAACGGGCGGCCCGACTTCCTCGAGTACCGCGACGAGGACCACCACCACCCGGTCGAGAAGGTCGGCGCCGAGCTGCGCTCGAAGATGGCCTGGCTCGACGCCAAGACGGCGCCGGGCATGGAGAACGTCAACGGCAGCGCGCGGGAGGCGACGCGATGAGCAGCGGCAACGGCCACAACGGCTCAGTCCACAGCCTCGGCAACCCGCTGCTCACCGCGGCGGCGCCGGCCGAGCCGGAGCCGCTGACCATCCTCGACACCACCCTGCGCGACGGCGAGCAGTCGCCGGGGGTGGCGCTGAGCGCCGGACGACAAGCTGGCCATCGCGCGCCAGCTGGCGCGCCTGCGCGTCGACGTCATCGAGGCCGGCTTCCCGTTCTCCTCGCCGGGCGACTACGCCGCGGTGCGCGCCATCGCCGAGCAGGTCGAGGGACCGGTCATCGCCGGGCTGAGCCGCTGCTTCGAGGGCGACGTGCGCCAGTGCGCCAAGGCGCTCGAGCCGGCCGCAGCGGGCGCGCATCCACGTCTTCATCGGCACCTCGCCGATCCATCGCGACTCGCAGCTGCACATGACCCAGGCGGAGGTGCTCGAGCGCGCCCGCTCGATGACCGCGCTCGCCAAGACCTTCCGCGAGGACGTGGAGTTCTCGCCGATGGACGCCAGCCGCACCGAGCCGGAGTACCTCGCCGACGTCGTCGCCGCCACCATCGAGGCCGGCGCCACCACCATCAACCTGCCCGACACCGTCGGCTACGCCACCCCCGACGAGTGGCGCGGGCTCATCGAGTGGCTCTACGTGCGCGTGCCGGCGCTCGCCGGCGTCACGCTCTCGGTGCACTGCCACAACGACCTCGGGCTCGCCGTCGCCAACTCGCTGGCGTCGGTGCGCGCCGGGGCGCGCCAGGTGGAGACGTGCGTCAACGGCATCGGCGAGCGCGCCGGCAACGCCGCGCTCGAGGAGGTGGCGATGGCGACGCGGCTGCACCCCGAGGTGTTCGGCGTGGCCACGCAGCTCGACCACAGCCAGCTGTACCGCACCTCGCGCCTGGTGACCCAGCTGACCGGGATGGTGGTGCAGCCCAACAAGGCGGTGGTCGGCGCCAACGCCTTCGCGCACCACTCCGGCATCCACCAGGACGGCATCCTCAAGGACCGCCGCACCTTCGAGATCATGGAGGCCGCCGAGGTGGGCGCCGGCAGCACGCTGGTGCTCGGCAAGCTGTCCGGCCGCCACGCGCTGCGCAACCGCCTCGAGCAGCTGGGCTACACGCTCGACGAGGAGGAGCTGAAGCGCGCCTTCGTGCGCTTCAAGGAGCTCGCCGACCGCAAGCGTGACGTCACCGACCGCGACCTCGAGGCGGTGGTCGCCGACGAGCGCCGCACCGGCGACGAGCAGTACCGCCTCGAGCACCTGCAGGTGAGCTGCGGCACCCAGCTGCGGCCCACCGCGACGGTGCGCATGCTGCTGCCCGACGGGCTGTCGCACGAGGCGGCGGCGATCGGCGACGGCCCCGTCGACGCCGCGTACCGCGCCATCCACGAGCTGTGCCAGGTCGAGGGCGAGCTCGAGGAGTTCGCCGTGCAGGCGGTGACCGCCGGCATCGACGCCGTCGGCGAGGTGAGCGTGCGCCTGCGCCACGACGGCACGCGCGCCGCCGGGCACGGCGCCGACACCGACATCATCGTCGCCGCCGCCAAGGCGTACGTGCACGCGCTCAACCGCATGGCCGAGGGCGTGGCCAGCGGCGACCGGCCCACCCCGGAGACGGCCGGCGCGGCGGCGGCGCCGCAGCGATGACCGCGCGGACGCTGTTCGACAAGGTCTGGGACGCGCACAGCGTCCCGGTCGACGACGACGGCGGCCCGGCGCTGCTGTACATCGACCTGCACCTCGTGCACGAGGTGACCTCGCCGCAGGCGTTCGAGGCGCTGCGCATCGCCGGCCGCACCGTGCGCCGCCCGCAGCAGACGGTGGCGACGATGGACCACAACGTGCCCACCATCGACCAGCTGGCGCCGATCAAGGACCCGGTCAGCGCGGCCCAGGTGGAGGCGCTGCGGCGCAACTGCGCCGACTTCGGCATCGCCTGCTACGGCGTCGGCCATCGCTGGCAGGGGATCGTGCACGTCATCGGGCCCGAGCTCGGGCTCACCCTGCCGGGCACGACCATCGTCTGCGGCGACAGCCACACCGCCACGCACGGCGCCTTCGGGGCGCTGGCGTTCGGCATCGGCACCACCGACGTCGAGCACGTGCTGGCCACGCAGACGCTGCGCGTGGCGCGGCCGGCGACCATGGAGGTGCGCATCGACGGCGAGCTGCCGCTCGGGGTCACCGCCAAGGACGTCGCGCTCGGCGTGGTGCGCACCATCGGCACCGCCGGCGCCGCCGGCCACGTCGTCGAGTACACCGGCTCGACCGTCGCGGCGATGTCGATGGAGCAGCGCATGACGCTGTGCAACCTCACCATCGAGGCCGGCGGCCGCGCCGGGATGGTCGCCCCCGACGACACCACCATCGCGTACCTGCGAGGGCCGGCCGTTCGCGCCGCGCGGGGCGGCGTGGGACGAGGCGGTGGCCGCGTGGCGGCAGCTGCGCAGCGATCCCGGGCGCGACGTACGACCGCAGCGTGCGCATCGACGCCGCCGACGCTGGCGCCGTACGTCACCTGGGGCACCACGCCCGGCGCAGTCGGTGGCGGTGACCGAGAGCATCCCCGACCCGGACAGCTTCGACGACCCGTCGCTGCGCGAGTCGGCGGCGCGGGCGCTCGAGTACATGGGCCTGCGCCGCGGGCACGCCGATGGAGGACGTGGCCATCGACACCGTGTTCATCGGCTCGTGCACCAACTCGCGCATCGAGGACCTGCGCGCCGCGGCCGCGGTGATGGAGGGGCGCCAGGTGTCGCCGACGGGGTGCGCGTGCTCGTCGTGCCCGGCTCGCAGCAGGTCAAGGCGGCCGCCGAGAGCGAGGGGCTCGACCGCATCTTCACCGCCGCCGGCGCGGAGTGGCGCGACGCGGGGTGCTCGATGTGCCTCGGGATGAACCCCGACATCCTCCAGCCCGGGCGACCGCTGCGCGAGCACCAGCAACCGCAACTTCGAGGGCCGCCAGGGCCGCGGCGGCCGCACCCACCTGGTGTCGCCGGCGATGGCCGCCGCCGCCGCGGTCGAGGGACGGATCACCGACGTGCGCCGCCTGCAGCCGCGCGTCGCCGGAGCCGGTGTCGTGAGGCCGTTCCGCTGCGAGCACGGCACGCTGGTGCCGCTCGACCGCTCCGACGTCGACACCGACCAGATCATCCCCAAGCAGTTCCTCAAGCGCATCGAGCGCAGCGGCTTCGGCCCGTTCCTCTTCCACGCCTGGCGCTACGACGACAGCGGCGCCGAGCGGCCCGACTTCGTGCTCAACCAGCGACCCGTACCGCGCCGGCACGGTGATGGTGGCCGGCGCCAACTTCGGCTGCGGCTCGTCGCGCGAGCACGCGGTGTGGGCGCTCGAGGACCACGGCATCCGCGCGGTGATCGCGCCGTCGTTCGCCGACATCTTCCGCGGCAACGCGCTGAGCTGCGGGCTGCTCCCGGTGACGCTGCCCGAGCACGACGTGCGCGCGCTGCTCGACCTCGCCGCCGAGGACCCCGGCGTGGAGTGCATCGTCGACCTCGAGGACGGCACGGTGAGCGCCGGCGACCTGCGCTTCGAGTTCGCGCTCGAGCCCAGCGAGAGACGCAAGCTGCTCGAGGGCCTCGACGAGGTCACGCGTCACGCTGCACAGCCAGGACGCCATCTCGCGAGTACGAGGCGGCGCGCCCGGCGTGGATGCCCGACCTGTCGCCGCCTCGAGGAGACGGCGTGAGCGTGCGCGTGGTGACGCTTCCCGGCGACGGCATCGGGGTGGAGGTCACCGCCCAGGCGGTGGCCGTGCTGCGCGCGGTCGACCGAGCGCGCCGGCATCGACGTCGACCATCGAGGAGCACCTCATCGGCGGCGCCGCCATCGACGCCGCCGGGACGCCGCTGCCGGCGCGAGACGCTGGCCGCGTGCCGGCGCGCCGACGCCGTGCTGCTCGGCGCCGTCGGCGGGCCGCAGTGGGACCACCTCAGCGGCGACCAGCGCACCGGCGCCGGCCTGCTCGGCCTGCGCGCCGCGCTGGGTGTGTTCGCCAACCTGCGCCCGGTGCGCGTGCATCCGCGGCTGGTCGACCACACCGCGCTGCGCCCCGAGGTGGTGCGCGGCGTCGACCTGGTGGTGGTGCGCGAGCTCACCGGCGGCGCCTACTACGGCCAGCCGCGCCATCGCGACGGCCTCGCGGCGGTCGACACCATCGCGTACAGCCGCGCCGAGATCGAGCGCGTGGCGCGCGTCGCGTTCGCGCTCGCCGCGCGAGCGGCGCGGCCACCTGACGTCGGTCGACAAGGCCAACGTGCTCATGACCAGCGAGCTGTGGCGCGAGACGGTCAGCGCGCATCGCCCCCGAGTTCCCGTCGGTGACGCTCGACCACGCGCTCGTCGACTCGTTCGCCATGCACCTGGTGACCCACCCGCGCGACATCGACGTCGTGGTCACCGAGAACCTCTTCGGCGACATCCTCAGCGACGAGTCCGCCGTGCTCGCCGGCTCGCTCGGCATGCTGCCGTCGGCGAGCCTCGGCGCCGACGGCCCCGGGCTGTACGAGCCCGTGCACGGCACCGCGCCCGGAGATCGCCGGGCATGAACAGGGCCAACCCGTACGGCGCCATCCTCAGCGTGGCGCTGCTGCTGCGCCACTCGCTGCAGCGGCCCGACCTGGCCGCCGCCGTCGAGGCGGCCGTCGACGCGTGCATCGACGACGGCGTGCTCACCGCCGACATCGGCGGCAGCGCGAGCACGTCGGACGTCGGCGCGGCGGTGGTCGCGGCGCTGCCCGCGCAGCGCGGCGCCGCCGCGGGGGTGCGCGTCGTGACGCTGGAGATCTACGACACCACCCTGCGCGACGGCGCCCAGGGCGTGGGCATCAACTTCTCGGTGTCCGACAAGGTGCGCATCGCCGAGCACCTCGACCGCATCGGCGTCACCGTCATCGAGGGCGGCTGGCCGGGCGCCAACCAGACCGACACCGAGTTCTTCGCGGAGATGCGCGGCGCCACGTTCGGCGCACGCGCGGCTGGCGGCGTTCGGGGCCACGCGGCGGCCGGGCGTGCTGCCCCAGGACGACCTCCAGGTGCGCGCGCTGCTCGACTCCGGCGCGCCGATCGTCACGCTGGTGGGCAAGAGCTGGGACGCGCAGGTGCACGACGTGCTGCGCACCTCGCTCGACGAGAACCTCGCGCATGATCGCCGAGACGGTCGCGTGGCTCGTCGAGGCCGGCCGCGAGGTGTGCTTCGACGCCGAGCACTTCTTCGACGGCCACCGGTCGGACCCCGACTACGCGCTGGCGCTGCCTCGAGGCGGCGCTGCGGCGCCGGCGCGCACCGGCTGGCGCTGTGCGACACCAACGGCGGCACGCTGCCCGACACCATCGAGGCGGTGACCCGCGCGGGTGACCGAGCGGTTCGGCGACGGTGGCCGGCATCCACTGCCACGACGACACCGGCTGCGCGGTGGCCAACACGCTGGCCGCGGTGCGCGCCGGCGCCGTGCAGGTGCAGGGCTGCATCAACGGCTACGGCGAGCGCACCGGCAACGCCAACCTCTGCACGCTCATCCCCGCGCTGCAGCTGAAGATGGGCCGCCGCGTCGTCGACGACGCCCAGCTGCGCCACCTCGCCTCGGTGGCGCGCGACGTCGCCGAGATCGCCAACCTCCACCCGCCGGTCAACGCGCCGTACGTCGGCGCCGCGGCGTTCACCCACAAGGGCGGCCAGCACGTCGACGCCATGCGCAAGGCGGCGTACGCGTACCAGCACATCGACCCGGCGACGGTCGGCAACCGCATGCGCAGCGTGGTCAGCTCGCAGTCCGGCGGCGCCAACATCCTCGACCGCGCCGGCGAGCTCGGCATCGACCTCGGCGACGACCGCGCCCTGGTGCGCCGGGTCACCGCCCGCGTCAAGGAGCTCGAGCACCGCGGCTACGCCTTCGAGGACGCCGACGGCTCCTTCGAGCTGCTCGTGGAGCGCGCCCGCGGGCAGGCAGCCGGCCTTCGAGGTGATCGACTACCTGGCGCTCGTCGAGCAGCGCGAGGGCCAGGGCCTGGTCTGCGAGGCGACCGTCAAGGTGCGCATCGGCGACGCGGTGGTGCACACGGCCGCCGACGGCAACGGCCCGGTCAACGCCATCGACGCCGCGCATGCGCAAGGCGCTCTCGCCGACGTTCCCCGAGACGGCGACGCACCCAGCTGCACGACTACAAGGTGCGCGTGCTCGACGGCCACGGCGGCACCGCCGCCGCGGTGCGCGTGCTCATCGAGTCCGGCGACCACGAGCGCCGCTGGTCGACGGTGGGCTGCAGCACCAACATCATCGAGGCGTCCTGCGTGGCGCTCGCCGACGCCTTCGAGTACTGCATCGTGCAGGCGCGGCGCATCGGTCGCCGCGGACGCCGCCACCGCCTGACGGCCTGCTAGAGCGCGCCGGCCAGGTCGAGAAGGCGGCGCAGGCCCTCGGTGATCGATTCGACCGACGACGCCAGTGACACGCGCAGGAAGCCCTCGCCGCGCTCGCCGAACGCGGAGCCCGGCGCCACGGCGACGTTGCGCTCCTCGAGCAGGCGCATGGCCAGCTCGCGCGACGGCGTCCCGGTGCTGCTCACGTCGACCCACAGGTAGAAGGCGCCCTGCGGTGTGAACGCGCGCAGCGGCGGTACCCTCGAGCACCGCGAGCGCCGGGCCGCGCCGCTCGCGGTAGGCCTGGCGCATCTCGGTCACCACGTACTGCGGGCCGGTGAGCGCGGCCAGCGCGGCGTACTGGGTGGGTGCGTTGACGCACGAGATGATGGGCTCCTGGCCCTTGGCGAGGCTCGGGGCCACGTCCGGCGGCGCCACCGCGTAGCCGATCCGCCAGCCGGTCATCGCGTACGTCTTCGAGAAGCTGTACACGGAGACGACGCGCTCGGCGGAGATCGACGCCGGGCTGACGAAGCGTCCCGTCGAAGTTGATCTCGTCGTAGCACTCGTCGGAGATCATCCAGCAGCCCGTGGCGCTCGGTGAACTCGACGAGCTCGGTCATGCGGCCACGGTCGATGACGGCGCCGAGCGGGTTGGACGGCGAGTTGACGACGATGACCGACGTCCGGTCGCTGACCAGGGGCTCGAGTGTCTCGATGGTCGAGATCATGGCCTGGATCCTCATTGCTTTCGGGGGTGTGGCCGTCGTGGTCACGCTGATCTCCCTGGAGGCGGCCCGCCACGGCAGGAACCACCGGCATGGCCGGGCCATGCCCCTCGCTGAAGCCTGGTCAGACCTGCGCACTTTCCTGCCGTTAGTCGCGATCGGGGTGTCGCTGCTCGGGAATGGGTGGCAACCGGGCACGCCCGGATGGTGGCTACCGCAGGTTCCCCTGCTCGCCACCATGACCCTGTACCTGGGCACCTGGATCTGGTCTCGCACCCGGGGCACGCCAGGCACGCCCGAGGCTGACCGCGAAAGGCGCAACTACCTGCTCGCCTTCGCGGCCACCATCCCGCTGGTTACCTATGAATGGAAAGCTGACACCGCCGGGTGGTGGCTGATGCATATTCCGGTACTCGCGGCCGGGGTCGTGTGTGGCGAGGCCGTCCTCCAGTACCTCATAAGACGCTGGTCAGGCGGGTCTACGGCTGAGCCGTCCTGATCAGGACCTCGACGCCGTCGAGGATGCGGTCCAGGCCGAAGTGGAATTCTTCCTGCTCGTCCAAGCCGGACGGGTCTTCGCCGATGCCGCCCGACCAGGCCAGCCGGTGCAGCCGGGGGTAGGTCTGCTCGTCCGCCACCTCGCGCACCAGCCCTTCCCAGGTCCAGACGGGCTGGGGCTCAGTCCGCGGCGGCAGCGGCCTGCGCCTGCCGGGCGGCGCGGGCCGCGTCGTGGGCCATCCGGGCTTCGCTGAGCGTGTAGGAGCTGATCAGCCCGATGACCCGGAGCTTGTCCGCGTCGGCCAGGCCGGAATCGTCCATCGCCTCCAGCCCGCGCTCCACGAACGTCAGCGAGTTCGGCGCCATGGGCGGCGCGGCCATCGGCATCTGGGTGATCCACGGGTGGCGGTCGATCATCTCCCGCTGGACCATGGCCCACATCCGCAGCCGGGCCCGCCAGTCATCCCCGGTCGATGACCAGTTCCTCGGCCCCCTGGGCGCTGGCGTTCCACATCAGCTGGAGGAGTTCCTCCTTGCTGGTGACGTGCCGGTACAGCGACATGGTGGTGAACCCGAGCTGCTCGGCGACGTGGGCCATGGACACCGCCTCCAGGCCCTCGGCGTCCGCGATCGCGATGGCAGCCGCCACGATCGCGTCGACGGTCAGGCCGGGCTTCGGGCCGCGCTGGCCCCGGCCGCGGCGGCCCCAGAGCAGGTCCAGGCCCGGGGGGAGCGGCGGAGACGGCTCACTCTGAGCAGGCCGGGCGGCGTCAGCACCCTCCGCCTTCCCGGCACCCTGAGCAGGCATCGTCTCCTCCGTCATCCCGCCACCTTACGGGGCCGCCGCCAGCTTCCGGAGTCGTCGGGATACCCGCTTGACCCCAACTGTGTATGGCACATACAGTTCAGTGTATGTCATACACAGTTGAAGCCAAGGGCATCTGCAAGTCCTTCAGCGGCCATGCCGTCCTGGATCACGTGGACCTGGCCGTCGAGACCGGCTCGGTACTGGCCCTGCTCGGACCGAACGGCGCGGGCAAGACCACGATGATCCGGATCCTGGCCACCCTGATGCGCCCCGACGCGGGGACCGCCACCATCGCCGGGCATGATCTGCTCGCCGACCCGGCCGGGGTCAAGCGGTCGATCAGCCTGACCGGGCAGTTCGCGGCGGTGGACGAGAAGCTGACCGGCCGGGAGAACCTGGAGATGATGGCCCAGCTGCTGCGCCTGTCCCGGATGGCGGCCCGGACCCGGGCCTCGGAACTGCTGGCCGAGTTCGACCTGGCCGACGCGGCCGGCCGCCGGGCCGCCAAGTACTCCGGCGGCATGCGGCGGCGCCTGGACCTGGCCATCAGCATGATCGCCCGGCCCCCGCTCGTGTTCCTGGACGAACCGACCACCGGACTGGACCCGCGCAGCCGCGAACAGACCTGGAGCACGGTCCGCCGCCTGGTCGACGAGGGCGTCACCGTCCTGCTGACCACCCAGTACCTGGAGGAAGCGGACCAGCTCGCGGACACGGTCGCGGTACTCGACCGCGGCCGGGTCGTGGCCCGAGGGCACGCCCGACGAGCTCAAGGCGAGGCTCGGCGCGGAAGTCGTCCGGCTGCACTTCGCCGACCAGGCCGCCTACGAACGAGCGCTCGGCGGTCTCGACCCGGTGCGCACCGACCACCGGCTGCACACCATCGACGTGGCCACCGAGGGCACGGCCAGCGAGATCTTCCAGATCCTGGGCCGTCTCCAGGCCGGCGGGCGCACCAGCGGACAAGGTGTCCACCTACCGTCCCAGCCTGGACGACGTGTTCCTGTCCGTCACCGACACCGTCACGAACACCGGCGCTGCCAGCGCAGCCCACACCGAACCGAAGGAGATGGCCCGATGAGCATGGCCTACGCCCTCACCGACTCGCGGGTGATGGTCACCCGCTGCGTCCGCCGGTCGCTGCGTGACCCGGAGGCGTTCTTCACCGCGCTGATGCTGCCCGTGGTGCTGATGCTGCTGTTCGTGTACGTGTTCGGCGGCGCCTTCCGCGGCAGCGGCGCCTACGTCGACTATGTGGTCCCCGGCCTCATCGTGCTGTGCGCCGGGTTCGGCGCGGGCACCACCGCGGTCGCGGTGGCCACCGACATGAGCAACGGCATCGTGGACCGGTTCCGGTCCATGCCGATCAGCGGCTCGCTGGTCCTGGTCGGCCACGTCGTGGCCAGCCTGGCCCGCAACCTCGTCGCGACCGCCCTGGTCATCGGCGTGGGCCTGGCCGTCGGCTGGCGGCCCACCGCGGGACCGGCCGGCTGGGTGGCCGCGGCGGCCATGATCGTGTTCTTCGTCTTGGCCCTGTCCTGGCTGGCGGCCGCGGTCGGCCTGCTGGCCGGCAGCGTCGAGGCGGCGAACTCGTTCACGTTCGTGATCATGTTCCTGCCCTACGTCAGCACGGCGTTCGTGCCCGCCCAGACGCTGCCGTCGTGGATGCGCGGATTCGCCGAGCACCAGCCGTTCACGCCCATCGTGGAGACCATGCGCGGCCTGTGGATGGGGCACACCTCGACCGGCGCGGCCGTCGGCCATGAGGCGTGGATCGCGTGCGCCTGGTGCGCGGGCATCCTGGCCGTGTCGTTCGCGGCGGCGTCCTGGCTCTTCCACCACCGGACCGCGGCCTGATCGCCGTAGGCACGGCCGAGGGGTGGGTGGCCAGGCCACCCACCCCTCAGATCATGCCTTCCTGTCCCCGCCGTCAGACGACGACCGGGTGTGGGGTGTGACGAGGACGATCCGGGGGTCGAAGCCGTACGACTGCGTCGCGCCAGGTTGATATCGCCGACGACGGCATCGGTGGCCGTGTTGAGCACGGTCACGGTGCGGCGCTGTCTGGCGAACACGCTGGGGGTAGGGAGGGTTGGGTTGGGAGGAATGGTGTGGCTCAGGGGTGTGGCTCGATAGAGACGGTGTTGGAGTGGGTTGGCACGTAGACGGTCTGGCATCAGCGACACGATGACTGCACGGCAGCTCACCATTGATCGTGCGGGTGACTGTGTTGTTCGCGGCGCTGATCACCGCACGCGCCGGAATCGGTGGCGGTCCTAGACGGTGCGGCGTCGGGGGAGACGCCACGCTGCGCGGCTCGCCGAGACCACGGATCACCTGAGCACTGGCGCGTCTGCGTGCTGTAGATCCACAGCCCGCCGAGGTGGCACGTACGCCGCGTCCGGAGGGGGAGAAGGCGACGCGCTGGGGGTTCGGACAGGGGCAGCTTGGCCACGACTTGTCGCTGGCGGTGGAGATCACGCTGATGCCGACGGTGACGACCGGGACGTCTGGGGGCCGGTGTCGGCCGACCACACCTGCTTGCCGTCGGGCTGACGGCCAGGCTCTCGGGGAGAGGCCGACGTTGATCAGTTTCTCGTCCGGGTTGTAGTTCTTCGGGTCGAGCTTCGTGGTGTCGATGACCGCGACGTGGAGTTGCCCGCGTCGGCGAAGTACAGCGTGCTGCCGTGGATGGCCACGCCTCGTTGGTGGAGTCGTAGTCGTAGTCGCCAGCGTCACCGGGCACCTGCCGGTCGCCACGTTGTAGGTCTGGATGATGTCGCAGGTGGCGGTGTCGATCGCGGTGAACATCCCAGCCCGCGTCGGACACGTACGCGGCACCGGCCGGGCCGCCGCAGGCCGAGCTGATCAGGTGGGTCCGGGCGGGGCTGGAGTGCCGGGCGCCGGAGTGGGCAGCGGCCAGGCCGGCCGTTGTCCTGCGGTCAGGAAGACGGCCGCGCCGCGGCGAGGATGACGGCGGCGGGGCTGGCACGTGGGGAGTGGCGCCAGACAGGTCACGTGAAGCATGTCCACGCCCCGACCGCTGCGCGGCGCGGTCCGCACCGGGTGCCGGGCGGCGGACCGGAAGCGGTCCCCGGGAATGACCGGCAGCGCGAACCCCGGACTGCGCCTCGGCCGCTCCAGCCCGGGTCGTGGCCGGGAGCCGCGGAGCGCGGCGCGACCGGCGCCAGGGCCGCGCTGAAGTCGCCGACCGTCCCGCCGCCCGCGCTGAGTTGGGGTTGACACGCCGGTGACCCAGCAGCCGGATGACCGACGTGTGGTCGACGTGCGATGGCACACGTAACCGCCGACCGTCCACGGGGACACGATGATGCAGGGCACCGGAAGCCGAGGCCGATCGGGTCGCTGACCCGTCGACCGAGATGTACCGCCGGGCGCGCCGCCGGCGGGGTGGGCGGCGTCACGTGGTCGAGTACCCGTCGTTCTCGTCGTAGATGAGGATGAACACGGTCTGGCCCAGACCTCCGGGTTGCGCGATGGCGTTGACCTTGCTCGCCACGTAGTCGGCGCCGGGGCGCAGAAGTCGGGGTGCTCCGACTGGTAGGACGTGGGGATGATCCAGGACCCGTGGGCAGCCGGTCGTGCATAGCGTCGTCCGAACTGGCCCGCCTGGTAGAAACGCATGGCGTTTGGTACAGGGGCGACGAGGTCGGCGCGGCCGGTACGGTCGAAGTATCCAGCACGATGCATGCCGTAGTTGTCGTTCCCGGCACACCTTCCAGGACACGCGGCCGGGTCAGCATCTCCGGGTACGTCCCAGGAGAAGCCCTCGGACGGCACCTCGTCGAGGTGACCGGGCCACCGTCGCGCCCGTCGGGTGACCATGCCGGCAGCAGGTAGAGCCGGGGGCCAGGTCGGGCCCTCATCGAGCAGTGGTAGCCGTCGCACACGGTGAACGCGTCGGCCAGGGCCCAGTGGAAGGGGATGTCGCCCCGCCGGTAGACGCCATCGTGTACTGCCCGGCGACGCGTCGGCGCGAGGTGCGCGGGCACGAACCCGTCCATCTCCCGTTGTCCAGCCTGGTGCTGTGGTCCCAGCTGTGGCTGGTGGAGGGAGCGCCTGGGCGGCCGTGCTGTGCGAGTCGACGTGGAAGGGGAGCAGGTACTTGTCCGGGTTGCTCGCGTCCGCCTGGTAGAAGCGGCTGTTCACAGGCCGGATCGGCGACGCCGCGGACGCCAGGGATGGCGCCGCAGTAATGGTGAAGGAACGGTTCTCCTGCATGAGCACGACGACGTGTCGATCTCAGACATTGGCCTGGGCTGATCCCGCGGCCGAGCGCGGCGGGCGCGCCGTCCAGGACTTGCGCAAGCTGGGCGGGAGGGCGAAGGACGCGAGCACCGCGCCCCCCGCGCCGCATCAGCTGGTGCCGGGTCACCTCTATCGCATACGGACCTCAGTTTCGGGCCAGTGCCCGGCGACTCGCGCCGCGGACGTTAGCGGAGTGCGGCCGGGCCGGGGTCCCCGCGGCGGAGCCGGGCGGTGAACGCGTGCCAGTCGGCGGGGGTGAAGGTCAGCGCGGGGCCGTGCGGGTCCTTGGAGTCGCGGACGGCGACCACGCCGGGCAGGTTGACCGCGACCTCCACGCAGTTCCCGGCATTCCCGCTGGCCGATGCCTTGCGCCAGACGGCGCGGCTCAGGTCCATGTGTCTCTCACCTCAGCGATCAGGTCGAGCGAGGCTCGCGGAGGCAGGGCCTCTGCCCGCAGGGTATCGAAGACCTGGGCGCACGCCTTCACGATGTCCGGGTGGTCGGCTATCTGACCTTGCGCGGCCGTGTCGAGGTAGACCACGTCCGGTCCCTCGCGGAACTCGGCGATGACGAAGGCGCCGGACAGTCCGACATGCGCGCCCGCCGAGGCCGGCACGACCAGCACTTTGACCTTGGGACTGCGGGACATCTCGATGAGATGGTCGAGTTGCTCCGCATGATGCCGGCATCACCAACCCGGCGCCGCAGCGCTCCCTCGTCCATGATCGCCCACAGCATCGGAGGATCCTGCCGCTCCAGGATCTCCTGCCGCTGGAGGCGGGCGTCTGACCTGCTGCTCGTTTTCCTCCTCGCTTCGTCATCGGGCAGTACCCCGCGGAGCATGGCCCGCGCGTAGCCGGCTGTTTGCAGCAGGCCCGGAATGACCGGCGAGCTCCCAGGACCGCAACGACAGGGCCTCGCGCTCGATGCTCGGCCACTCCCGGAACCACGGCGGCCAGACCTGCCGGTGCAGCTGATCCCTCAGGTGGGCCCGCAACCGCAGCAGCGCACCGCCGGTACCCAGCTCATCGACCTGGTCGCAGCGGGCGGTGAAGTCCTCGGTGGGCATCCGCCGCGCGGTCTCCACCGCGCCGACCAGGGCGGCCGAGTAGCCGATCCGGTCGCCGAGCTGTTCCTGGCTCAGCCCCGCGGCCGTGCGGTAGTGGCGCAGTTCCGCGCCGAACAGCGCGAGCGGGCTCGCACCGGCCTCCGGGTCCCGTAACGCCATCGCGTTTCCTCCTCCGCGAGCGCCCTACCGCGCCCTACAAGCACGGCGGCTGATCCGACCGGTTCGCTGACCGTGTGCACGCCCTAGCGCCCCGTATGCAGATAACGAAAACCTAGCTGGTGCCACCACCTCGCGACCAACAAGTTTGGAGGCCCTGATGTCCTCGTCTGCCCCGGCCGGGACCCTGGCCCAGCTCGCCGGGCAGGGTGCGCGGCTGGTGGCCAGCCCGCGGCGGCGGGTCTTCCCCGGCCATCCGGACCAGGTCAGGCAGGCCCGGCGGTTCGTGGCCCGGGCCCTGGACGGGTGCCCGGCCGCCGACGACGCGGTGCTTGGCGTGTCCGAACTGGCCAGCAACGCGGTCCAGCACACCCGCTCCGGCCAGGGCGGCCGGTTCCAGGTCCTGGTCTGGCGGGGCCGCGCCTCGGCCTGCGTCGCGGTCATCGACGACGGTGCCCGGCGCGGGCCCGCACCCCAGGCGCACAGTCCGGGAGACCTGGCCGAGTCCGGCCACGGCCTGCGCGTCGTCGCCGAACTCGCGGCCAGCTGGGGCCACCAGGATCTCGCTCCCAGCGGCTTACCCGGCCGCGCCGTCTGGTTCCACCTGGCCTGGGCCAAGACCGACCGGATGGGAGCTGAACTGGCCGAAGCGAGAGGACGGATCGGCGAGTGCCGGATCGGCCCCTGCCCTGATCGCACGATTGATGCGAACATGGACGGCTGAGACGTGATAGCGCGATGGCGCTCCGCCCAGATCAATCGGGAGGAATTTTCCGGGGCCAGCGACGATGCCGTGGTTGCGTGTTAAAGCTACTCAGACCGCCTTGGGGGGAAACAGCGTGACGAGCGTGACCATTGACCGGATTGCTGTTGTTCAAGCCCACATCACGGAGGCGGTCACCAGAACCTCTGCCAGCAGCACTTGTCTGAGCAGGAGCAGAACAAGCTATTAGCTCAAAGCTGCGCTGAGGCGTGTGACCTGCTGAAGGACTGGCTGGCCGACGCATGGTGGGATCGGAGTCGTCCTTCAAGCGACACTCCCATCAAGGAAGTCGTACCCACCCAGAAGGAACTGGCCAGCTTTCTGGGGCCGATGTTGAAGGCTTCTCTGGCTCGGGCCAGGCAGGGTGGGGTAGACGTCCCAGATTCGCTGGTGGACGAAGCACGCGAGAAGGTTGCAGCCACCGCCCGGCGCTTCCCCAGGATGGGGCGCCAGCAGTTGTTCAGGCAAGCGGCTGACCGGGTGAGGATCCTGCAGGAGGAAGTCTGCGGGCTGGCGAGTCAGATCGGCGCTGCGACCCGTTCCGCCGCAGGGACTTCCTGGCGGCGAAAGGCACGCAAAGCCCTGGGCAAGGTGAGCGGGCTACTCCTCGCGGTGACCTTGGCGATGACGAGTGCCGGTCCTCATGCCGTAGCCCAGAACACCGTCGAATGGGGTCACGGGCGGTCCGGGCGGCCGAGGTGATCACGGTACATTACATTGCGGACCGCGCTGAGCCAAACCTGCGGGTGGCACCGTCGTACTCAGGCCCGCAAATCCGCTGAGCCTGGCTGGGCCACCAGGTGCGAAACAGCGGAGCTGGGGGACGGGCACGCCGATACGGCTGTTGCCACCACCAGTCTTACTGGCTATGCGGCTTGTACTCTTGGACGGCAAAGAAGAAGGGGCCGCCTTCAGGTAGCGAGACGACACACTGACCGGGCGTCAAGTTGGATAGTACCCAATCTTCGATCACGTTTCCCGCCACTACTATCTGCTGAACCCCTTCCGTCCTGATATGCGCGTTTATAGTGACCTGCTTGCGGTTGGTCCCGAAGCGCTGGCGCACAAGTTCACGACTAGCGTCATCCATGAGCCGGAAGGCTAGAACGCTGCCGAAACCGGACAGTATGCTGGCCCCGCTCTCCGCACCATAAGCTTTGAGGACCTGGTTCACGTTCTGCGTTCCGACCATGAACTTCAATCCGAGCGATCGGCCGAAGTTTATCCCATTACTGATGTGCCCTAGGTGGGGCAACAGCGCGAATTCGTCGAGAACGAAGAACACGCTTCCGCGTGATTTAGCACGGCCTAGGCCGAGCGCTTCTTTGATGGCCAAGTCAATAAGAACGCGATACACCGGGAGCAAGCGGCTCCCTGACGCTATGTCGTACTCGATGAACAGTGCACGGCTGCCTTTCCCGCGTATGAAGTTGCGCACGGAGAAAGCGCCCGGAAGGCGAAAGGCCCCGGAGAACGATTTGTTCAGCGTCTGCTGGAGAAAGGCCAGGATGTCCTCAGGCCGCCGGTCGCCCTCGAGGTACCGCGCCACCCCGGCCAGGTGTGGGTTATTCTCAACGTCCAGCAGTTCCAGCAATTCCTCGGCGGGCAATTCGAGCTGGCTTCGAATGTCGGCATTGGAGAAATCCTGGCCTTGCCGGGACATTGCCTCGACAACCGCAGCGAAGATGTCCCGGGCCGCCATGGCGAAGAAAATATTGTCGCCCGCTTGGTCGAGTGCTTCGCCGAACACCGTGGAGGCGATCTCGTGGATTTGCTCTCCGCGCTCGTGTGCGTCCTGCTCAAGCAGGTCAGAGAAGAGATTCCACTTCACTTCGCCCTGGTCCTGGCCGGGGGTGCTGGAGATTACGGCGTCACCGTCGCGGTAGAACCTCTCCAGGAAGTCACCCTTCGTATCGAAGATGACGAAGACGTCATCACTTCCGGCGCTCCTCCGAAGCGGGTCAAGCAGCTGGTACATGGCGTTCGACTTGCCGGTGCCGATCCCACCTAGGAAGAGAATGTGGCGGCTGAGGTAGGCACTGTCGAACCAGAGGCGCCCGTGGTGTCCCGGAACCATGGCCAGCATGGGCTGGCCCTCATTTCGGGGGCCGACGTCCTGCGGAGGCGCCTGGACAGTCATTCCCTCCAGGAGGAATACCTTCGCCCACGCTGGGTCTTCCGCCGGGCCGTCGGCGCCCGCCATGAAGGTCACCCTAGTAGCCTTTCGGGCTCACCCACGAGCAGATTGCTGGCCACGGTCCACTCCATAATGCTCGTACGCGAGGTCACCCCGGGTCTGGATGTCGAGGATCAGGGCCCCCAACTCACTGATGATCTGACTGGAGTCCCGGCCAGGGTAGCCGTCGAGGACATCGAACACCGTGAAAATGCCAAACACCGAGAAGAATGGGGCGCCAAATGCCTGGGTCAGGCTTCCGATGAATCCTCGCTGGGTCTGGAACGTCCCAAACGAAATCGGGCTGTGCCCATCGTCGCGGGAACTGATAATGACCCCGGTACTGCCGCGTTTGGCCGCACCGCTCACGAGCGCGATGACGCATATGGCGGCCAAGATAAACCAGACGATCGCTACGGGGCGGACGATGAAGAGAGAGCGTGAACAGGCCGAATACAGCAAGAAGACGGAGGTCAAGAAGAACAGCACGAGACTCACCCGCCGGGAAACGTACGCAGTCATGCCGGTGATATCGGCCACGTTGGTCTGCTGAATGAGCGTGCTGCCCCGTTGCGTTCCGCGGCCTTTGGCCTTCGCGTAGAAAACGACCCTGGAATCGGTGACATAAAGGATACCTTCGCCGTGCGCCCGGTTGCGCAACTGTACGGCCGCATATTGCCGCAGTATGCGTTCCTGGTACCCGAGCAGGATAGGTGATCCCGGAAGGACGCCGGGACCGGCAGGAGGCAGGTGGACCGGAAGGACGGGGCCCGGACTGGGAAATGCCTGGCCCGTTCCCGGGCCGGGCGTCCCTGGCGGCCCCATTCCGGGTGGCCCGCTGGTCCAGTCGCGGTCGAGGGGTGCGCTGGGCTGCGGAATCCACTTCGTACCAGGGGTCACTGCCGGGGGTCGAACTTCAGGTGGCGCCATGTCAGGCGGCCTCATATCGGGGGGCGTCACGTCAGGCGGCCTCATGCCAGGCGGCGTCGTGTCTGGCGGCCCCATGTCGGTGGGCACCGCAGCAGGCGGCCTCATGTCAGGCGGCGTCACATCAGGAGGCCTCACGTCGGGGGGCGCCATGTCGGGCGGCCTAACGGCCCATGGATCGCCTGGCGGTGCTGCAGGGGAGGGCGTGCGGAAAACGATGGTATCGCCACTGGTCCCAGCTTCCACCGGAGCACCGCAGAAATCACAAAAAGTCGATGAAGGATCAATTGTTCTGTTGCAGTTAGAGCAAGTCATCAGGCTATTCCCTCCGACGGTTCCCCGGTAAGCGGTCGATAAATGCTGCCTACGGAACTTGGTGTACATCTGATTTGGCGATGACGCCATTGATGACTGTATAGGTGCCATCAAAGTCCTTGGTCGTACCATCGGACTGGAGTGCGGCCAGGTTGGCAGTCACGACGCTCCCGCTGACCGAAATGATGGTGACAACATCATTGACAGTGCCTTGGAAGCCTGCCACATATGCGGCGTATGAGGAACCGAAGTTACTGCCGCCCAGCCGCCAGGCCTTCGCATAGTTTCCCTTATTAATAGCCGCGAAATACCTATGCACGACGCTGGCAGGTCCACCACGTGGGGATGCGGTTGGGCTCGCTGGTGGTGATGCGCTCGCTGATCCCGCGGAGCTGGGCACCAGCGACGAGCCGAGCACACCAGATCCCGCTGGTTCCGGTGTCGGCGTAGGCGCCGGCCGAGCCGGAATATGTTGCACCGCTGCAGCACGCTTGACCCCAAAAAGGGCGGAAGGCCAATGGGTCTGCCACCCGGCTACCGCCAGCGCTCCAGCTAAAAATACGATAGCCAGCGGCACCACGACCGGAAACCGAAGCGGCCGCCGTCGCCCGGGGTCTGGGGTCAGCCCGTACGCTGACTGCGTCGCATCTATGTTCCGGGTATCCGATTCAGGGCCGGGGCCCAGGTCGCGGTCGGCCGATTCCTGCTCAGCAGAAACATCGAGTGCAGAACCACATTTGCGGCAAAAGCGCGCTAAATCCCGGTTTTGCTGCCCGCACGTTGTGCACCGTCGGTCTTCAGTCAACGCCAAAGCACCCCCCAAGCCGTCCATAAACGAAACTACGCCATACCGCTAACGAAGCGCAATGGCAGGTTTGGTTCTGGACCGCGACCGGCACGATCGCCTGCGTCGCGTCGTCGCGGGCGTTGCGCCGGAGGGTCGGCGATGACTCGTCGGCAGGCATGGTTCATTCGCCCGCAGCGTCCTCGGCCTCCCAGCGAAGCAGGTCGCCCGGCTGGCACCCGAGCACCTCGCAGAGCGCGGCGAGCGTCGCAAAGCGCACCGCCTTGGCGCGGCCGTTCTTGAGTACCGCCAGGTTGGCGGGCGTGATCCCGACGCGGTCTGCGAGTTCGCCCACCGACATCTTCCGCCTGGCCAGCATCACGTCGATGTAGACGGCGATCGGCATCAGATCACCTCGTCCAGCTCGGCCTGCAGCTGCACCGCTTCGATGTCACGGGCGACAGCCTGGGCGAGCAGCATCCGCAGCACGAGCACGATGAGCGCGACTGCCAGGATGGCCAGGCCAATCCCGCCCATGATGAGGGTGACGCCCGGGTCAGCCCGCTGGCCAGGCGCATTCACGGCCGTGACCGCGAACCACACGAGAGCAGCCGCAACGATCGCGCCGATGATGACGTCCACGTACCGGAAGGCGGCGTGGGAGAACACGGTTCCGCGTCGCACCATCGTTACCAGTCGCCATACACAGACCAGGGCAACCTGGGCCGTCCCGATGCCCAGGATCGTGATCACGCGCAGCACGGTCAGCGGGAGCGACCCGTCCTCCGGGTCGCTCCCGCTGACCAACGCCCACACCATCAATGCCTGTACGAATACGGTGCCGGTGAGCACCACCACGAGCACGGCGCGCAGCGCGCGCATTGTCAGCTTTCCCATGACCCATCCTTAAGTCGAGCTACGATGGGAATCTATCGAATATCGATAGATTGAAGCAAGAGCTGGGCCGGCGGGCGGGCGGCGATTTCGCACCTTGGCGAAGTCGGGGGGCGGCGGAAGGATGATCTGCAGCGCCGAGCTGCCGCTGACGATCTGGCCGATCTCAGCCAGGAGTTGGGGCTGCACTGACCATGGCTGCAACTGGAACGAGACGCCCGTCTGCCTAGAGGTTCAGCGTTGACCGGGTCCGCGGCCAGCGGTGGTCGGCACGTCTTCGCCGGCGAGAAGCCGCCGCGCGCGGTCCAGCATCGCGCGATGCTCGTCCGGCTCACCCGCGGACCGGGCCACCCGCCGCCACCGTTCGATGAAGGAGGCCACGACGGTCAGGTCCATGGCCGAGGTGGCCTCAGCCATGACGGCCCGGAATTCCTGGTCGAAGTCGGCTACGTCCTCCGGAAGGAGCGCAGCCCTGATGGCCTGGAGGTCCGGATCCGGCGATCTGAGGAACGGGGCTGCGGGTCCGGCGACGTCACGGGTTCGCGCGGTCATGTCCATCACCTCACCGCCCAGCGTAGAGCGCGATGCCGACGACAGTTGGCGGCGCGCCGAGGGCACCACAGACAAGGATGCTGAGGGTCGCGCCGCTCAGCCGATGAAGGCGGTCATCCGGATCGAGACGAGCAGTCCGGGTAGCTCGGCGCCGAGCTTGGCGACGTAACGGGTCGGTGGCCCGGACGGGAACCACCGTGCGTATTCCTCGTTGAGGCCCGCGAAGTCGGCCGGGTTGATGAGCAGTACCCCTACCTCAATGACATCGTCCAGGCTGGCGCCGGCGGCCTGGAGAATGGCCTGGCAATTCGTCAGCGCCTGCCGGGTCTGAGCCTGGATCGTGTCTCCGGCCAGGTGGCCGGTGCCCGGGTCGATGCCGGTGATGCCCGAGACCAGCACGTGCGGTCCGGCCTTGACACCCTGGCTGTAGAGCGGCGAACTGGGTGCGTTCGCGGTCGTGATGATCTGCCGTGGCATGACGGTCCCTCCTGTTCTGCCCGCATCAGGGCACCACGGCAGGATCGCAGGTTGCGCTCGGCGGCCGATGCTGGGGCTGGCCGCGGGGCAAGGTCAACCCGCAGGCTGTCCATTTACGAATTGAATACGGCTTTTGGGTGTCGGGACTCTAGCGAAAGGCTCCTGCTACCGGCAGAGTGGGGGAGGCAAAAGCACACATACCTCATCTCGACGGGGGGAGGCGTCATGCTGGGCAGCTCACCTACTGCCACCCGGGCGGTACCGGACACGGCGGCTTTCACGCCGCAGGCGCCGCGTGGTACCCCGCTGCACGCGTTACCGGCCGGTTCGCTGGCTCAGCTCGCCTGGAGCGGCGCCTGGCTGGTCGCCATCCCGAAACGGCGCGTGTTCCCGGGGCGGCCGGACCAGGTAGCGCACGCCCGCCGCTTCGTGGGCCGGGTCCTGAAGGGGTGCCCGGTGGCCGACGACGCCCTGCTGTGCGTGTCGGAACTGGCCAGCAACGCGATCCGGCACACCCGGACCGGCTGGAACGGGAAATTCCAGGTCGTCGTCTGGCGCGGGCGGGCGTCCGCATGCGTGGCGGTGCTGGATGACGGTTCCGCCACCACCCCTGCGCCGGCGTCGGCCCAGCCGGGCCGACTCGAGGAATCCGGGCACGGGCTGCTCGCGGTCCAGACCCTGGCGGCTTGGTGGGGCCACCACGCCTACCGGGACGGTTCCACCCGCGGGACGGCCGTGTGGTTCCGGCTCGACTGGAAACCCGCCTGACCGCGGATCGTCACTAACAAATGCTGACCGTAAATTGGCGTCTAATTTGCCAAGCGTTGGACCTTGAAAAGGCGCGGCGCGGCGACGCCTGGCGGTTCCGCCCGCGTGTTTGATCTGGTGGAGCGGGACGCTGCCGCGTTAAGCTCACCTCGCCATGATTGCCCGTGACGCTGCGCTGATGACGCTGGTGCGCGCGATCGTTGCCGACGACGCGGCCACCGCGTCGAAGCTGCTCGCTGCGTCGGGCTCGCTGGCGAGTGCCGTCGCGGGGGAGGGCGCGACCCGCGCGGCGGCGACGGACTACTACCTGGCCGAGATCGGGCACTACCTCTATGCCGGTGACACGGCGCTGCATATTGCCGCCGCGGGCTATCGACTCCCGATCGTCCGGCAGCTGATCACCATGGGTGCGGACGTCGGCGCCAGGAATCGCCGTGGCGCCCAGCCGCTGCACTATGCGGCCGATGGCGCCCCCGGGTCGCCACACTGGAACCCGGGCGCTCAGGCTGCGACCGTTACCTGCCTCATCCAGGCGGGCGCCGACCCGGACGCCACCGATAAGAGCGGGGTCGCGCCGCTCCACCGGGCCGTGCGCACCCGCTCGGCGGCTGCCGTGCAGGCCCTCCTGGATGGCGGGGCTGACGCTGGCCGCACGAACAAGACCGGCTCAACCCCGATGCAGCTCGCGACCTGGACTACTGGCCGTGGCGGCAGCGGCTCGCCCGAGTCGAGGGCCCAGCAAGAGGAGATCGTGCGCCTGCTGGAACGACATGGCGTCACGCGGTAGGTGATGGGTCCGGTGCGGGGGACCGCTACCTCGCGCGCCCGGCGAGCCAGTCGTACCAGGCGGGCAGGCCGTCGCCCGCGGTGGCCGAGACGGGCAGGATCTGCGCGCGGGGGCTGATCAGCTTCAGGTCCCGGGCGTGCCGCTCGGTGTCGAAATCCACGTAGGGCAGCAGGTCCACCTTGGTCAGCAGGACCAGGTCCGCCTCGCGGAACATCTGCGGGTACTTGATGGGCTTGTCAGCGCCCTCGGTCACCGAGGACAGCACCACCCGGGCCGCCTCACCCAGGTCGAACAGGGCCGGGCAGACGAGGTTGCCGACGTTCTCGATGACCAGCACCGAGCCGGGGCGCGGGTCCAGCGCGCGCAGCGCCGAGGCGATCATGCTCGCGTCGAGATGGCAGCCCGCGCCCGTGTTGATCTGCGCGACCGCGCACCCGGCGGCCTCGATGCGGGACGCGTCCAGGGTGGTCTCCTGGTCTCCCTCGATCACGGCCAGGCCCAGGCGGGTGCCGGCGTCCCGCGCGGTGCGCTCCAGCAGCGTCGTCTTGCCGGATCCGGGGGAGCTCATCAGGTTGACCGCGAGGATGCCGCGGGCGGTGAGCCAGGCCCGGTTGTCCTCGGCGAGGCGGTCGTTCTTGGCCAGGATCTTCTGCTGCAGCTCGATGGTCCGGCCGGCCGGCCCGTGCTCGTGCCCGTGCTCGTGACCGGGCTCGTGGGAGTGCTCGTGTCCCTCGGCGTGGCCGCCATCGTGCTCGTGCTGGTGCGCGGGCTCCTCGCCGGGGCCGAGATGGCCCGGGCCGAACACGCGGACGCCGGCCTCGTTACCGCAGCCGCAGGTCGCGCACATGTCACACCACCTCCACGGACGTGATCCGCAGTTCCTGGCCGGCCAGGACGGCCACGTCGGCGCTGCCGCAGTCGCACAGCGCGATCGCCCCTTCGGGCTCGAACTCCGCGCCGCAGTCCCGGCACCGGCACCGCGCCGGGGGCTGGCTGATGTCCAGCCGGGCCCCCTCCAGCGTGGTGCCCTCGGCCACCATCTCGAAGCAGAACCGCACCGAGTCCGCGACCACGCCGGACATGGCGCCGATCTCCAGGTGCACGCAGGCGATGGCCGTGCCGGGCAGCCGTTCGGTCACCGCCTGCACCACCCCCTCGGTGATCGCCAGTTCGTGCACCAGGACCGCCGTCAGCAGATGCGCGGCAGTGGGTCACCGACCAGCAGGTCCACGATCCGGGTCCCGCCGAACGCCGTCTTGAGCAGGACGATGCCCGGCGGGTCCGCGGTGATCTGGCCGATGATCGCGGCGTCCGCGCCCAGCGGGTGGGCCCGGAGCGCGGCGAGGGCCTGGTCCGCCTGGCCGCCGTCGACCACGGCGACCAGCCGCCCTTCGCAGGCCACGTACATGGGATCGATGCCGAGCAGTTCGGAGGCGCCCCGCACCACGGGGCTGACCGGGATGGCGTCCTCGTTGACCAGCACGCCCACCCCGGCCGCGGCGGCCACCTCGTTCAGGATCGTGGCCACCCCGCCCCGGGTGGCGTCCCGCAGCGCGCGCACCCCGGTGGTAGCCGAAAGCAGGTCAGCGACCAGGCCGTTCAGGGCGGCGGTGTCCGAGATGATGTCGGCCTCGATGTCCAGCTCGCCCCGGGCCAGCATGATCGTCACACCGTGATCGCCAATCGGCCCGGATACGATCACAGCGTCCCCGGGCTGGGCATTCACCACGCCGAGGGAGACGTCATGCTCGACCACGCCGATCCCGGCGGTGTTGATGTAGCAGCCGTCCGCCTTGCCTCTCTGCACCACCTTGGTGTCGCCGGTGACCACCTGCACCCCGGCGACCCGGGCGGCGGCCTCCATCGAGGCCACGATCGCGGACCAGGTCGGCGACCGGGAAGCCTTCCTCCAGGATGAAGCCGGCGGACAGGTAGAGCGGGGTCGCGCCGGACACCGCCAGGTCGTTCACGGTGCCGTTCACGGCCAGGTCACCGATGTCCCCGCCGGGAAAGAACAGCGGGGAGACCACGTAAGAGTCGGTGGTGAGCGCCACCCGGGAGCCGTTCAGGTGCAACTGCGCGGCATCTTCCATCGGCTCGAGCAGCGGATTACTGAACGCATCCAGGAAAACGGCCTCGACCAGGGTCCGGGTCGCCTTGCCCCCGGACCCGTGCGACATCGTGATCCGCTCTTCGCGGACCTTCGGCCGGCGCTTGCGGGCCCGGTCGATCCGGTCGAGGACCTGCTGCTCGCGTTCGCTGGCCGGGGTCGTCGGCCGCGAGATGGCCGAGCCGGTGTGCTCCTCGTGCTCGCGCAGGGCCTGGTTTACCCAGGATGCCCCGTCGGTCATGTAATGCTCACTTCCACCACGCGCCGGCGGTTCATCCGGCCGAAGTTGTAGTACGCGGCGCAGGCCCCCTCGGGCGAGACCATGCAGGTTCCGATCGGGGTTTCCGGCGTGCACGCGGTGCCGAACACCTTGCACTCCCAGGGCTTAAGCACGCCCTTGAGCACCTCACCGCACTGGCAGGCCTTGGGGTCGGCCACCCGCACCCCGGGCACCTCGAAAAGCAGCTCGGCGTCGAACGCGGCGTACTCCGGCCGTACCCGCATGGCGGAATGGGAGATGAAGCCGAGCCCCCGCCACTCGAAGTACGGGCGCAGCTCCATGACCTTGTTGATCGCGGTCAGGGCGGCCAGGTTGCCGTCCCACGGCACCACCCGGGTGTACTGGTTCTCCACCTCGCTGCGACCCTCGGACAGCTGGATCATCAGCATGTAGATGGACTGCAGGATGTCCAGCGGCTCGAACCCGGCCACCACGACCGGCTTGCCGTAGTCCCGGGCGATGAACTCGTACGGCCGGCAGCCGATCACCGTGGACACGTGACCCGGGCCGATGAAGCCGTCCAGGCGCAGGTCGGGGGAGTCCAGGATGGCCTTGATGGCCGGGATGATCGTCACGTGGTTGTTGAAGATCGAGAAGTTCGTGAGCCCCTCGGCCGCCGCGCGCAGCACGGTCATCGCGGTGGATGGCGTCGTGGTCTCCATGCCGATCGCCATGAACACGACCCGCTTGTCCGGGTTCTGCCGGGCGATCTTCAGCGAGTCCAGCGGTGAGTACACCATGCGGATGTCGGTGCCCTGCGCCTTGGCGTCGAAGAACGAGCCCTTGCTGCCCGGCACCCGCATCATGTCCCCGAACGAGGTCATGATGGTGTCCGGCTGGGAGGCCAGCGCCATCGCGTCGTCCACCCGGCCCATCGGGATGACGCAGACCGGGCAGCCCGGGCCGTGCACGAGCGTGATCTGCTCGGGCAGGTAATCCTCGAGACCGTGTTTGTAGATGGTGTGCGTGTGCCCGCCGCACACCTCCATCAGCTTGTACTGCCGCCCGGGCTCGCACAGCTCGGCGATCTTCGCGGCCAGGGCGTGCGCCTTGTCCGCAGAGCGGAATTCGTCAACGAAGCGCATACTGCCCCCTCTATTCGATTTGGGATGCCTGGAGGGCTTCCAGTTCGTCCGCGTAGGCCTGGCCTATCCCCTCCAGGAACTGCAGCGCGGCCGCGGCCTCAGCCTCGTCAATCTTGGAGAGCGCGAAGCCCACGTGAATGAGCACCCACTCGCCGGGCTTGGGCGGGTCGTCGTCGAGCAGGCCGACGTTGATCACCCGCCGGACCCCACTGACGTCCACCCTGGCCAGGTCGGGCTGATCGGGCAGGAACTCGATCACCTCGCCCGGGATGCCAAGGCACATGCGATCACCCCTTCATGTCCGGCGGGACTGGTCTCGCCGGTCTCGGCTAGCCGGTCTGGCCCGGCCGTTCATGGGCCGGGCGCGGACTCGCGCTGGCCGCTGGCGTGCTGGCCGGTGGTCACCAGCCTGGTAATCATCCGCACGGCCTCGTCCACCGCGGCCGTGACCGGGGCGCTCAGCCCGATCCCCTCCTCCAGCGTGGCGGGCTCGCAGCCCACCACCAGTACCCGCCCGGCGTCGCCGCCGAGCGAGCCAGCCAGGCTGAGCACCAGGTCCGGCTGCATTCCGTGCGCATTGAACAAGCTGATCCTGGCCAGGGCGGCGTCGTCCTCGCCCTCAGCCGGGGTGTCCGGCTCGGGCTCGATCAGGTACACGGTGCCGGGTGCGTCACCGCGCTGCGCGCTGTCCACCAGGATCGTGGTGTCAAATCCCTCGGCCAGGTCGTAGGCCAGGTGCATGCCGCGGATGCCGTAGTCGGTGACCCGCACCCCGTCGGGGAGCGTTTCGCGGGCCAGCCGCCGGGCCACCTCGACCCCGAAGCCGTCGTCGCTGAGGAAGATGTTGCCCAGGCAGGCGACGAGCGTGCGCGCGGTCTCCCCGGTGCCCCCCTTCGTGATCATTCCGCTCACCCGGCCCCGCCTGCGGCCCCGGCCCCGCCGTCCGGTCCCGGCCGTGCCGCCCGCCCCGGCCAGCGACGCCACGGTCAGCTCCCACAGCGTGTGGTACACGGTGGTCTGTGCTTCCTGGATGCGGTGCACCGAGGACGACGGCGCCACGAACAGGTAGTCCAGGCTGTCCAGCTCGGCCATCTTGCCGCCGTCGTAGCCGGCGATGCCCACCGTGAGCAGGCCCCGGCGGGCCGCCTCATCCAGGGCGCGCAGCAGGTTCTCGGAGTTACCGCTGGTGGACAGGCCGATGGCGATGTCCCGGGACTGCCCGAACGCGGCGATCTGGCGGGCGAACACCACCCCCACGCCGACGTCGTTGCACAGGGCGGTGACCACCGCCACGTCGTTGGCCAGGCAGAAGGCGGGCAGGGCCCGCTCGCCCGGGCCGGGATCGAGGAACAGGGTGGCCAGTTGCTGGGCGTCGGTGGCGCTACCGCCGTTGCCGAAGGCCAGCAGCCGGCCCGCCGGCCGCGAACCGGGCGGCCATCTGCTGGGCGCATTCGGTCAGCCGTTCCGCGTCCTGGGCGCAGATGACCCGGCGCAGTTCGGTGATCTCACGCGCCTTGGCCACGGTGGACGCGCGTACCTCGGCCAGCACCGCGTCCAGGTCGGGCGCGTCCCCCGCATACAGGAACGGATAGAGCGATTCCATCGCGGCGGCCCTGTCCTGCCCGCTGCTGCGCTTGGTCATGTCGCCGCCCCGGTCATTTTGGCACCAGCGCGATGGCCTCGCCCGCGTGCACCAGGATGGTGTCCCCGACCCCGGCGCTGACCAGGGCGACGCTGACCTCTTCCTGGCCCGCCTCGGTGTCCACGATGGCCAGGCCGTCGGGGAGCAGCCGGGCGATGGTCACCGCGACCGCGGTGTCTGAGCAGGTGATGCAGACCTCGTCGTGGCATTCGGGCTGCGGCACGGGCTCGGGATGGTTCATGAGACCACCGCCGGGCCGAGCACCCCGGGCTGCTCGAAGAAGACGTGGACCAATTCCCACAGCACGTGGTACGCGGTCACCTGCGCCTCCTTGACTACCCGGGGATCGGATTCCGTGGTGACGAGGACGTGGTCTACCGCCGGGCTGGTGCCGATCACCCCGCCGCCCGCGCCGGCCAGCGCGATGGTCAGCATCCCCATGCCGTGCGCGGTCAGCAGCCCGTTCAGCACGCTTTCGGAATTCCCGTCGGCGGACAGGCCCAGCGCGATGTCCGCCGGGACGGCCAGGTGGCGGAGTTGGTGGGCGAAGATCGCCCCCATGCCCTCGCGCTCGGCGATGCTGGTCACCGTGGCGGCGTCGGCGGTGAGCGAGATGGCCGGCAGGGCACGCTTGCCCACGATCACCGGGTGCACGAATTCGACGGCCACATGGAGGGCGTCGGTGCTCGATGACCCGGTGCCGAAGACGACGAGCTTGCCTCCCTGATGGAAGCGGACGGCCATGTCGTAGCACGCGGCCGCCACCGTGCCGGCGCGGCTGGCAAGCTCGTCGATGGAAGCCGTCCGGCGCTCAAAGAGCCTGGCGACCTCGTTGTCCCCTACCGCTGCCGATGGCGCTGCGCTCATCTCCTCGCGGTCATTCCGCTGAGCTTCCTGCCAGAGCTTTCTATCCCCGGGCTTTCTTACCCCGGGCGACCGGCCGTCCCCCGGATTACCCTCACTGGCTTACTGCCCCCGGCCCGGCTCCGCAAGGCCGGAGCCCAAGCCAGATTCATTCCGTGCCCTCTGCTGGCCCGGGAATGACCGCATTCACCTCGATATCCACCGCATCACGTACCTTCAGCGCACCGAAGAATGCGGTATACGGCTTGATGCCATAGGCGGACTGCACCAGTGTCCCGGTCCCCCGGTAGGTACCCGGTTCGGGCTGGCTTACCTGGAGCCGGAGCGGCCGGGTCACCCCCCGGATGGTGAGATTCCCCTCGATGACCCCGTTGTCACCGGACATCTCGAACGCGGTGGCGGTGTAGACCGCTTCCGGGTGCTGGTCGGTGGACAGCTGCCGCCGCGCGGTGGTGGCTATCTCCCGGCGGTCCCGGTCGGTCAGGGGCTTGAGGCCGCCGGATCCCTCGCGGACGACGAGCGCGTCAATGTTGATGCGCACCTCGAGGGATTCCGGGCTCTTGTCGTCATCCACGACCAGCTCGCCAGACCAGCGGGGAAGCTCGATGACCAGATCGTGGCCGGCCGTCGAGGCCAGGCCGTCGCGGAACGTGCGCAGGACGATCCGGCCGCTCTCAGTACCCAGCCGGTAGCGTCCCGTAGGAAGAGCCATGAAAGCACCGTAGGACACTTGTGGGGGGACGTCCAGCAATTGACGCGAGACCGAGACACTCCTGTCTAGTCAACGGGGCATCTACGGGACGGCGCAGGGCCAGCCCGGGGGAACGGAAGCTCAGGGGAATGGAAGCTCGCCGAACAGTTCCTGGATCCGGCGCAGATCCCGGAGCCGCGGCTCGGTCTCGCCACCGACCCAGCGTCCCACCGTCTTGACCGACACCCCCAGCTGCCGGGCCGCGGCCTCCTGGGTCAGCCCCTCGCGGCGCAGCGCGGTGGACATCCAGTCGGCGAAGGTGGCCGGCCGCGTGGCCGCTCCCGGCCCTGGGCCCGGCCACCGGGGGACGGGCCGTGACGGCGGGCGCCCGGCCGCCCACCTCGCCGGGACTGGCCACCTCGGCCGGCGGCTGGTTGGAGTGCAGCACGTCCACCTCGACGTGCTCGGGGAAGATCCGGAAGGAGACCTGGATCGCCCCGGTCGGTCCCGCGGCGTCGAGCAGGGCGCGGAACACGGTCTCACCGACCCCGCGGGTGCCCTCCTCGTTCAGCGGCGACTCGGCGAGACAGCGCCGGACGAAGTCGCGGATTTCCGGAATCCAGGACGGCCGGGCCGGAAAGGTCTGGGACAGCACCACCACGGGGACAACCTCGATCGACCCGTCCCCGTTTCCGTTAGGCAGTTCCGTCACTGTCTCCTCCGGGCCGTCCCGGGCCGTCACACCTGGCCAGTTTGGACCCAGGGTACGCGTCTGTACGGGATCGTGTGCTCACCGTGGGGCCACTCCTTTCCCGGAGCCGACGGCAACCTGACTGGTCAGCGGGGGGCCTGAGGTCCTGGCGGAAGGCCAGACCTGTCCGCTGCGGGATGGCGGAGCGGGTGCGGGGCCCTCAGGACCCCAGCTTAGTCCGGACTGGCCGGACATTTATGTCTGACGACTTGCCGCTACTACCTTGATACGGATGGTGGACGGGTTTAGCATGACGGCACTTGCGCATGATGCAGGTAAGGCCTCTATGGACCATCTTCCCGGCGTTCACGCGCCCTTCATGGTTCGGGTTGCCTGGCGGTCATCGGGGTCCGCCGGGCGGCCGATTCTTGCTGGTGAGCCAGTGCTTGCTGGTGAGCCAGGGCCGGAGGCCAGGGCAGGCCGACCCCGTTCCGCTGACGCCGCTGATGCCCCCGAGCGCCTGCGCGGCATGCCTTTCCGCCGCCTGGCCCCACCGCCCGCCACCGGAGTAGCGCGGGCTCCCGTCTGCTGCGCACCGAGGGTGCCCGTCACCCGCGCTGCGCCAGCCAGGCCGGTCTAGCCGCCGGAACCACGGCCCGCCGGACCACGCAGATCACAGCCAACCAGGTCACAGCCAGCCAGATCACCGGGCTAGCCAGATCACAGGGAGGGGGTGGCCGGGGTAATGGCCACTGCCACGGAGACCAGCGACGGTTCGGCGCAGTCTGCGGCCGAGCCCGTGGTGCACATCCTCTGGATGAATGGAGGACTGGGCTGCGACGGGGATTCGGTGGCGCTGACCGCGGCCACCCAGCCCAGCATCGAGGAAATCGCCCTGGGCGCGCTGCCCGGGCTGCCCAAGGTGGCCGTGCACTGGCCGCTCATCGACTTCGAATGCGGCCCGGAGCAGGGCGCGGACAACTTCATCGAATGGTGGCACAAGGCCGACCGGGGCGAGCTTGACCCGTTCGTGCTGGTGGTCGAGGGGTCGATCCCCAATGAGGCCATCAAGCCCGAGGGCTACTGGTGCGGGTTCGGCAACAACCCGGCGACCGGCCAGCCGATGACCACCAACGAGTGGCTGGACCGGCTCGCGCCGAAGGCCACCGCGATCCTGGCCGCGGGGACCTGCGCCACCTACGGGGGCATCCACGCGATGGCCGGCAACCCGACCGGCGCGATGGGGGTGCCCGACTACCTGGGCTGGGACTGGCGGTCCAAGGCCGGACTGCCGATCGTGTGCGTGCCAGGCTGCCCGACCCACCCGGACAACCTCTCGGAGACCATCCTCTACCTGCTCTACCAGGTGGCCGGTCAGGCCCCGATGATCCCGCTGGACGAGGCGCTCCGGCCGACCTGGCTGTTCGGTGCGACCGTGCACGAGGGCTGCGACCGCGGTGGCTACTACGAGCAGGGCGACTTCGCGGACGAGTACGGCTCGCCGAAGTGCCTGGTCAAGCTGGGCTGCTGGGGGCCGGTGGTCAAGTGCAACGTCCCCAAGCGCGGCTGGATCAACGGCGTCGGCGGCTGCCCCAACGTGGGCGGGATCTGCATCGCCTGCACCATGCCCGGCTTCCCGGACAAGTTCATGCCGTTCATGGACGAGCCTCCGGGCTCGAAGGTGTCCGCGACCGCGAGCACCCTGTATGGCACCGTGATCCGCACCCTCCGCGGCTTCACCGCTAAGACCGCCGACGAGGAACCGAAATGGCGGAAAAAGGGGAGCGACCTTCTCACGGGCTATCAGAAGCCCTGGTGACCGGCAGTACCTGGTAACGACTACTGGCGCCGGCCTGTCCGGCCACGGTGCCACTGAGTACCGAGGGGAAGAGGCATGACGACTGCCGAAGACACTGACGTCCGGGAGATGAACTGGGATCCCATCACGCGCATCGTGGGGAGCCTGGGCATCTACACCAAAATTGACTTCAAGCAGAAGAAGGTCATCGAGTGCTACAGCACCTCGTCGATCTTCCGTGGCTACAGCATTTTCATGAAAGGTAAGGACCCGCGGGACGCGCACTTCATCACCAGCCGGATCTGCGGTATCTGCGGGGACAACCACGCGACGTGCTCGGTCTACAACCAGAACATGGCCTATGGGGTGCGGCCCCCGCATCTCGCCGAGTGGATCATCAACCTGGGCGAGGCCGCCGAGTACATGTTCGACCACAACATCTTCCAGGAGAACCTGGTCGGCGTGGACTTCTGCGCCAAGATGGTCGGCGAGACCAACCCCGGCGTGCTGGAACTGGCCAACCGCACCGAGGCGCCGCACGCGGCCGATCACGGCTACAAGTTCATCGGCGACATCATGCGGTCGCTGAACCCGCTGGAGGGCGAGTTCTACCGCGAAGCGCTCCAGGTGAGCCGGTCCACCCGGGAAATGTTCTGCCTGATGGAAGGGCGCCACGTGCACCCGTCCACGCTCTACCCGGGCGGCGTGGGCACCACTCCCACCGTGCAGCTGTTCACCGACTACCTCACCCGGCTGATGCGCTACGTGGAATTCATGAAGCGCGTCGTGCCCATGCACGATGACCTGTTCGACTTCTTCTACGAGGCGCTGCCGGGGTATGAGGAAGTCGGCCGCCGCCGCGCGGACATGGTCTGCTGGGGCAGCCTGAACGACCCCGAGCACTGCGACTTCCGGTACGACCACATGAGCGACTGGGGCCGGAAGATGTTCGTCAGCCCCGGCGTCATCCGGGACGGCCAGCTGCTCACCAACGACCTGGTGGACATCAACCTGGGTATCCGCATCCTGCTCGGCAGCTCCTACTACGAGGACTGGGAAGACCAGGAGATGTTCGTGACCCGCGACCCGCTGGGCAACCCGGTGGACCGCAGGCACCCGTGGAACCAGCACACGATCCCGCGGCCGCAGAAGCGCAACTTCGACGATAAGTACAGCTGGGTCATGTCGCCACGCTGGTTCGACGGCACCAACTACCTGGCCGCCGACACCGGCGGCGGCCCGATCGCCCGGCTCTGGGCGACCGCGCAGGGCGGCCTGGTGGACATCGGCTACATCAAGTCCACCGGCAACAGCGTGCTGATCAACCTGCCCCGGACGGTGACCAAGCCCGAGGTCACCTTCGAATGGAAGATCCCGCACGACAAAGAGGGAAGACCGCTCTCTAACGCCATCGAGCGTGACCGGGCCCGCACCTACTTCCAGGCCTATGCGGCCGCGGCCGCCCTTCACTTCATGGAGAAGGCCCTCGCCGAGGTCCGGGCCGGGCACACCAAGACCTGGGAGCCGTTCGACGTCCCGGACGAGGCGAACAGCTGCGGGTTCACCGAAGCGGTGCGCGGCGTGCTGTCGCACCACATGGTGATCCGGGACGGGAAGATCGCGAACTACCACCCGTACCCGCCGACGCCCTGGAACGCGAGTGTCCGGGACAGCTACGGCACCCCGGGGCCGTATGAGGACGCGGTCCAGAACACGCCGATCTTCGAGGAGAACTCCCCGGACAACTTCAAGGGCATCGACGTCATGCGGGCGGTCCGCAGCTTCGATCCCTGCCTGCCCTGCGGCGTGCACATGTACCTCGGCAACGGCAAGCTGCTGGAGAAGGTGCACACGCCGATGGCAGCGACCCTGGCCACCTGAAGCGGGAGTTCCGGGGAACCGCACCGCCCCGGAACGCGCCCCGCATTCCGGGTCCCGCCTGGCCAGCCGGCTAGGCGGGACCCGGATGCCAGGTGGCCAGGAGGATGAGTCATAACCGGTCAGATTGCCAGACAGAGGCGAGGCGGATGGCCGACGCACGGCAGGTGGGGGCACGCGTCGAGGAGTTGCTCGGCATCCTGCAGTCCGAGGGCGGGGAGGCGACCGCCAGCGCGGCCGAGGAACTGGTCCGGCTGCTGCTGGGCCTGTACGGCGACGGGCTGAGCCACATCATGGCCGCGCTGCAGGCGGAAGGCGCCGCGGGAACGGCCATCCTCGACCGGCTGCTCGAGGACCCGCTGGTGGAAAGCCTGCTGATGCTGCACGACCTGCACCCGCTGGACGTGGATACCCGGATCCAGCGCGCTCTGGACAAGGTGCGCCCCTACCTCGGCTCGCACGCGGGCGGGGTGACCTACCTCGGGGTGACCGAGGAGGGGGTGGCGCAGCTCCGCCTGGAGGGCAGCTGTGACGGATGCGCTTCCTCCACGGTGACGGTCCAGCTCGCCATCAAGGGCGCGATCGAGGACGCGGCACCCGAGGTCACCGAGGTCGTGGTGGAGGGCGTCACCGCACCGCCGGCCCAGGGCACGCTGCTGCAGATCGGCCAGCGCCCGCCCGGCGCCGGCCGGCCGGGCGAGGTGCCCGCCGCCAGCGGCGGGGACGCCAGGTGGGTCACCATCCCGGACCTCGGGCCGCCCAGCAGCAGGCCGGTGATCGCCGAGGCAGCCGGAACCCGGGTGCTGCTCTGCTCGGTCCGCGGCACCCTGTACGCCTACCGCGATGCCTGCGCGGCGTGCGGGATATCGCTGGCCGACGGCACGCTCACGCTGGGCGAACTCGCCTGCCCCGGCTGCCGGGCCCAGTACGACGTCCGGTCCGCGGGCCGCAGCCTCGGCGACCCGGCCCTGCACCTGGACCCGCTCCCGCTGCTGTCTGACAGCCAGGGAGTCAGGGTCGCGGTCACGGCGCCGCAGGAGGCGATCTCGTCGTGAGCCGGCCATCCGGGCTGCGCAAGTTCGTCGGGCCGCCTGGTCCGGCGCCTGCCGGGGGACCACCGTCCCCCGCGCCGCCCGCCCAGCCCCTCCCTGATCCCCAGGTCCTCCCCGATCCGGTTCAGGCCGCCCTCTCGGCCGCCCCGGCCCCGCGGGACGACGCCGACGAACACTGCGAGTTCTGCGCCACCGGCATACCGTCCGGGCACGGGCACGTGGCGGACCTGGAGCAGTCCAGCCTGGCCTGCGCCTGCCGGGCCTGCTACCTGCTGTTCACCGCGGCTGCGGCGGGCCGGGGACGGTACCGCTCGGTGCCGGACCGCTATCTGCGGGACTCGTCCCGGCCGATGTCCGCTATGGAGTGGGACGAGCTGCAGATCCCGGTCGGGCTGGCGTTCTTCCTGAACAGCTCGGCGCGCGGCCTGGGCGGCTTCTACCCGAGCCCGGCCGGCGCCACCGAATGCACCCTGGACCTGGCCGCGTGGGAGCGCCTGGCGGCCGCGTATCCGCTGCTGGGCGCGGCCGAACCCGACGTGGAGGCCGTGCTGCTGTGCCGGGACAGCCACGCGTCCGAGGCGGAGTACTTCATCGTCCCCATCGACGTCTGTTACGAGCTGGCCGGCCGGATGCGGATGCTGTGGAAAGGCTTCGACGGCGGCAGCGAGGCCCGGGCCAGCATCGAGGAGTTCCTGGCCGGGGTCCGCAAACGGGCAAGAGATGCTAGGACTCCGTTAGCCCGGGGGCGACCCCCCGGAACCCCCCGCGAGTCGTCGGCTCGGGGAGACCCGCCTGCGGCGGGCCCCACCTCACCGACGAGCGAGCAGGACTCGCACCATGGCTGAGCTCGTGTTCGACTGCATCGGCGCCCGGGTGGACCGTTACGCGGCGGTGCCGTCGTTCGACCTGGACCTGCGGATCAGTGAGACGTCCGGGGAAAAGGTGGACGCGATCGCGCTGCGCACCCAGATCCGGATCGAGCCGTTCCGCCGGCCCTACTCCGACGCGGAGGCGGACCGGCTGAACGACCTGTTCGGCGAGCGGGTCCGCTGGGCGGACACGCTCAAGCCGCTGCAGTTCACCACGATCTCCACCATGGTCCCCGGCTTCACCGGCAGCATCGAGGTCCCGCTGCCCGGTCCCGTTCACCTACGACCTGCAGATCGCCTCGACGCGCTACTTCAGCTCGCTGGACGACGGCGAGATCCCGTTGCTGCTGCTGTTCAGCGGGACGCTCTTCGGCTCGGCCGACGGGCGGCTGCGGGTCCAGCAGGTGCCGTGGAGCAAGGAGACCACCTTCCGGCTGCCCGTGAGCCAGTGGCGCCAGGCGGTGGACGCGCACTTCCCGGACACCACCTGGATCACCATGAGCCGGAAGACGCTGGACGAGCTGGGCCAGTTCAAGAGCCGTAACGCGCTGCCCACCTGGGACGCGACCGTGCTCGCCCTGCTCGCCCGGGCGGGCCAGGAGGAATCGTGAAATCCCGCGACCGTATCGATCCGGCCCACCTCGACCAGGCCCGGCAGGTCGCCGACGCCATTCTCTACGAGGGCTATCTGCTCTACCCCTACCGTGCCTCGGCGCAGAAGAACCAGGAGCGCTTCCAGTTCGGGGTGCTGATGCCCGCGGCCTACCGGGCCGTCGATGAGCACGAGCCGTCCGCCGCGCAGACCGAGTGCGTGCTGGAATGCGCGCCCGACGCGACGGTCACGGTGCTGGCCCGTTTCCTTCAGGTGCAGCGGCGCACCGTGCTGGCCGGGTCGCCCGCGGAGGGCTTCCGGCCGGTCGACTCGCTGCAGGCCGGCCAGATCGAGCACACCCCGTGGGACGAGGCGGCCGAATGCGAGCAGCAGGCGGCGGCCTCGATCGCCGAGCTGCTCGGCGGGGGAACCGAGACCGGGTTCACCGTCCCGGGCGGTATCGAGCACGAGGACCTGCTGGGCCCCGGCGGCAGCCCCGCCGGGCGGCTGGACCGGCAGCGGGAGCCGCTGCACGGGGTGATCCGGCTGAGCGCCGAGCGGATGCCGGGGCCCTACGGCGCGCTGCGCCTGCGGGTGGTGCTGGAAAACCGTACCGAGCCGTCCAGGCCGCTCGCCCGCCGGGCGGACGGCCTGCCGTACGCCCTGATCGCCGCGCACTGCCTGATCGCGGTGCCCGGCGGCCGGTTCCTGTCCATGACGGACCCACCGGAGTGGGCCGCGGGCGAAGTCGGCCGCTGCGTGAACACCGCCACCTGGCCGGTACTGGCCGGGCCGCCGGACTGCACGGAGCTGATGCTGTCTTCCCCGGTCATCCTGTACGACCACGCGGAGATCGCCGCGGAGAGTGCCGGGCAGCTGTTCGACTCGACCGAGATCGACGAGATCCTCACCCTCCGCACGATGACCCTGACCGATGAGGAGAAGCGGGCCGCCCGGGCCACCGACCCGCGCGCGGCCGAACTGCTGGACCGGCTCGACCACCTGCCGCCCGAGATGCTCGAGCGGATGCACGGGGCCATCCGCTACCTCAACCCGGCCGACGGGCCGGCCCGGGGACCTGCCGCCGGGCCCGGGACCGTTCCGGAGTGGACCGAACCCCCGCAGGAGCAGCCCGGTGAGCCCGGGGGGCGGCCCTCCGGGAACGGGGCGGGCGCTGACCCGGCCGTGGCGGGCCAGGCGCCGTGGTGGGATCCGGGCGCGGACCGCTCGGTGTCCCCGGATACCGATCACGTCATGATCGGGGACGTTCGCGTCGCCCGCGGCAGCCGGGTCCGCATGTGCCCCGGCGCCCGGCGGGCGGACGCGCAGGACCTGTTCCTGACCGGGCGGGCCGCGCTGGTCGAGGCGGTGCTGTTCGATGTGGACGGCCACGCCCACCTGGCGCTGCTGCCCGAGGACGACCCGGACGCCGACATCCAGCGCATCCAGGGCCGTTTCCTGTACTTCGCCCCCGACGAGGTCGAGCCGCTGGGGGCCGACGGCTAGCACATCCGCATCTACCGGCAGAGGAGAACACCATGATTGGCAGGCTCGTCAAGGCGGTGGTGGTGGCCGCAGTGCTCGCCGCCATCGTCCAGTCCCTTCCGGACATCAAGCGCTACCTCGAACTGCGCCAGATGTAGCGCACCCGGACCGGGACCTCCAGTCCGGCCAGAATCCAGGCAAGGCAGGCAGAACATGGAAACGATCATCGGGTTCGTCGCCGGCTACCTGACCGGCGTCAGCGAGGGCCGTGAGGGGATGCAGCGGGCGCGCAAGTCCCTGGACGCCATCAGGACGTCACCCGAGGTACGCCGGATGGTCGCGGACGGGGTGGGCCTGGCTCAGGGCATCCTCGGCCGCATCGCCAAAGGTGGCCTGAGCGGCGCCATCGGCCAAGTCAGCGAGCTCATCACCGGCGGGACGGCGGGGGACGAAAAGCGCCGCGCTGCCTGACCTCCGGCCACCGGCGTGGCCTGATCCGGCCGGGGCAGGACCGTGGCCGGATCACGCTTTCATAACGGTGCGTGTTTTTCGAGTTACTCACAGTGGGCACTGCGAATACTTAGCGTGACGCCCTGCGGCGTGGTCCGAGACCGGCGGAGTTCATGCCGGACCAGCCGCAGGCCGTTGACCGCTATCCACGACAGGCCGCCGCACCGTGCCCGGGGGGACGATCATGGCTGAAGATCATCGCGAGGAGACGCCGGAAGCGGGAGGACGCCAGCACGCCCCGGTGTCCCGCCGGGCGATGCTGCGCACCGCCGCCGGAGCCAGCGCGGCCGGCCTCGTCGCGGGCGGCGCGTTCGCCGCTCTGCCCGCCGCGGCCGCGGCCCGGCCGTCCCGGTCCCAGCCAGCCGCGGACCGGCCCGGCCGTTCCGCCGCCAGCACTACTCAGGACGCGGCCGCGCATCCGGACCGCGAGGCCGACGGGCCGCTCGTGGTCTACGTGCGCGACGCGCGCACCGGCGAGATGGACGTCTTCGCGGGTACGACCCGCACCCAATTGCGTGACCCAGAGCTCGCCGCCCGGCTCGCCCGGGCGAGCCGGTAGCTCCATCCGCCTGGCTCCATCTGCCCTATCGGCATCTGCCCTATCCGGCGCCGCTGCCCGGCGCGGTCCGGCCAGCCACCACGACTAGCTGTGAGGTAAATCCATGTCATCGCACCGCGAGGCGCCGGAGATCTCCAAGGATCCGGTCGCGGACAGCACCGATGTCTACGCGTTCGTCAGCCCCGACCGGCCGTCCACGGTGACGCTGATCGCCAACTACATCCCGCTCGAGGAACCGGCAGGCGGCCCGAACTTCTATGAGTTCGGTGACGATGTCCTGTACGCGATCCACATCGACACCAACGGCGACGGGGCCGCGGACATCACCTATCAGTTCACGTTCACGACCAGGCTGCGGAACCCGGACACGTTCCTGTACAACACCGGGCCGATCCGGTCGCTGAACAGCCCGAACTGGAACAGCCGCCAGTTCTACACGGTCACCCGGGTCGCGGGCGGGCTCTCCCAGCAGCTGGGCGACGGCCTCGCCTGCCCGCCGTGCAACATCGGGCCGCTGTCCACCCCCCGGTACGCCACCCTGGCGGCCAGCGCGGTGCACTCCCTGCCCGGTGGCGTCAGGGTGTTCGCGGGCCAGCGCGCCGAGGGGTTCTACGTGGACCTGGGGTCGATCTTCGACCTCGCCACCCTCCGGCCCTTCCAGCAACTGCACGCCAAGTACGGCATGCACGTCTTCAGCAAGTCCGCGCCCGGGGTGAACACCACCAACGAGCTGAACGTGCATTCCATCGCCCTGCAGGTGCCGATCGCCGCGCTGACCGGCTCCAGCTCGCGGGACGAGAGCGACCCGCAGGCCGTCATCGGCGTATGGACCACCGCCAGCCGGCGGTCCGCCCAGGTATGGGACGCCGACCGGGGGCTGAGCAGGCCGAGCGGCCCGTACCGGCAGGTCTCGCGGCTCGGTAACCCGCTCGTCAACGAGGTGCTCATCCCGCTCGGCAAGAAAGACTTCTGGAACAGCCAGCCGCCGATGTACGACTCGGACTTCGCCTCGTACGTGACCAACCCCGAGCTGGCCCAGCTGCTGCCCGCCCTCTACCCGGGGGTGTTCCCGCATCTGGCCGCGCTGGACAAGTCCGGGAAGCCGCGCGCGGACCTGGAGGCCATCCTGCTGACCGGGATCCCGGCCGGCCTGATCAAGGGTTTCCAGAACCACACCGGGTCCGTGCTGGCCGACATGCTCCGGCTCAATACCGCCATCAAGCCCGCGAGGAAGCCCAGCATCCTCGGGGTGCTCGGCGGGGACCTGGCCGGCTTCCCGAACGGCCGCCGGGTCTTCGACGACGTGGTCACGATCGAACTGCGGGCCATCGCCGGGCTTACCTATCCGCTCGTCGCCCCGGGCTACAAGCCGGACGCGGCGGCGGGCGTGATCACCGACGGGCTCACCCCCAAGGACGTGAACAAGCCGTACCTGCGGTCCTTCCCGTACCTGGGCGTGCCCTACGGCGGTTACTACAACCCGTCCTGAGGTGGCGTGTGACGGAAAGCAACCCCGGGCCGTCGGGCCCGGGGAGCGTGGTGCTCGACATCGGCGGCGACGTCGGCGCGCTGATCATCATCACCCCGGCCGCCATGGCCGGGGAGGAAATCCACGTCAGCCCGGTGCGTGACCCGGCCGGGCGGACGCACGCCGTCGTCCGGGAGCGCCGGCTGGGCCGGCCTCCAGCCACGCCGCGGTGTACCCGGCCCTCCCGGCCGGGGAGTACACGATCTGGGGGGACGCGGGGCGCCCGGCCGGGACCGTCCGCATCGACGGCGGGGCGGCCACCAGCTATCGGTGGGCGGAATCTGTTTGACACGATGAGGCGGTGAGCCGTCCCCCGATGATCCCGGCCGGTCCCGGGTGAAGAAGCCGGCCAGGCTTCCCGCCGCGACCGCGGTCCCGCCGTGGCTCGCCGAGGTGGTGCGGCCGGCTCCTGCCCCGGTGCCGTGGCCGGCGGTGATCCGCGCCGCGCTGGCCGTCTGCGGGCCGCTCGCCCTGGGATACGCGCTGGGGAGCCAGGCCGCCGGGCTCCTGGGCGCGATGGGCGGCCTGCTGGGCTCGGTGGTGGACCGCGGTGGCCCCTACCCGGCGCGGATCAAGCGGATGGCCGCGGCCGGCATCTGCGGCGGCGCGGCCGGGCTGGTGCTCGGCGGCCTGGTGCACGGCCGGGGCTGGCTCGTGGTCGCGTTGCTGGTCCTGGTGGCCGGGATCTCGGCCCTGATGAGCGCGGCCGGGGCCACGATGGCCATCACCGGCCTCCAACTGCTCGTGTACACCATCCTCGGCACCGGCCCGCTCGGTGCGTTGCGGCCCTGGTGGTGGGCACCGCTCCTGATGCTCGCCGGGCTGGGCTGGGCGATGCTGCTGCTGGTGCCCGGCTGGCTGATCGCCCCCCTGGCCGCGGAGCAGCGCAGCACCGCGGATGCCTACCGCGCGCTGGCCCGGATGCTGCGCGCCGCCGGCACGCCGGAGTTTCCCGCGGCCCATCAGGCCGTCGTCACCGCGCTCAACCAGGCCTGGGATGACCTCGCCTCGCGCCGGGCCCGGGCCAGCGGCCGGGATCCGGAGCTGAACCGCGTCGCCGCGCTGCTGCGCCAGACCCACCCGCTCACCGAGGCGGCCGTCACCCTGGTGCAGGAGGGAGTCAAGGCTCCGCCCGGGCTCGTCGCCGCGATCGATGCGATCGCGGACGCCATCCAGTACGGCACGCCGGTCTCCGCGGTCCGGCCGCCTCCGGGTGACACTCCCGGCCTGCAGGCGCTGGCCACCGCCGTCGCGGGCGCGGCCGACCTGGTCTCCGGTAAGCGCCAGCCGGAAGGCTCCCAGGCCCCCGGCCGCCCCAGCCCCCGTGAGCGTCTGCGGGATTTCCTGGCCGAAACGGCAGGCGGCCGGCTCACCCGGGTCTTCGCGCTCCGGCTGATGCTGTCCGTCGGGGTGGCCGCCGTGCTGAGCCAGGCGCTCCCGGTCCAGCGCTCCTACTGGGTGGTGCTGACCGTCGCGATCGTGCTGCGCCCGGACTTCGGCTCGGTGTTCGCCCGCGCCCTGCAGCGCGGGATCGGCACCATCGTCGGGGCGGTGCTGGGCGCGATCATCCTCATCGTCATCCCGGCGGGCCCGCTGCTGCTGATTCCCTGCGCCGTGTTCGCCGGGCTGCTGCCCTACGGCCGGGACCGCAACTGGGGCCTGTTCAGCACGTTCCTGACCCCGCTGGTCGTCATCCTGATCGACCTGCTGCATCCGATCGGCTGGCCGCTCGCCCTGGACCGGCTGATCGACACCGCGCTGGGCTGCGCCGTCGTGCTCCTGGTCGGGTACGCCCCCTGGCCCTCGAGCTGGCATGCCCACCTGCCGGAACAGCTGGCCGTGGCGCTCGATAGTGTGGCGCGTTACACGGAGCAGGCGCTACTCGGCCAGCCGGGCCGGTCGGCGCTGCGCCGCCAGTCCTACCGAGCCCTATCCGACCTGCGCACGGAGTTTCAGCGGACGATGGCAGAGCCCCCCTCGGTGAGCAGGCGGGCCATCCGGCTGTGGCCGGTCCTCGCCGCACTGGAGCAGGTCACGGACACCGTGACCGCGACCGCCGTGCGCGCCGACGCCACCGGCCAGCGTCCCGACCCTCGTGACGTCGGGCAGCTGGCCGCCGCCCTGCGCGAGCTGGCCCGCAGCGTCCGGGATGGCCAGCTGCCCGGAGAGCCGCCGCTGCCGGACAGTGACCGTATCCGCCTGCTGGCCGACCGGACCGGCGATGTCTGGCGGGCGCTCACCGGCGAGCGTGCGGCCTAGGGACCTGGCCGTGGCTAAGGACTGGCGCTCGGGCGCCCGGGACCTGCTGGTCGTCCTGCTCACCGTGACCACCGGCGGCATCGACGCCGCTGCCTTCTTGCATCTGGGTCACGTGTTCAGCAGCGTGATCACCGGGACCCTGGTGCTGCTGGGCATCGCGGCCGGGACCCACGACGGGGCACTGGCGGAAAACTGCGCGGTGGCGCTGGCCAGCTACGTGGCCGGCGTGGCCGTGGGGGCACCCCTGTCGGCCCGGCGGACGGGCCGCTGGCTGGCGGGCTGGCGGGGCCGCCGCTCACACGAGGTGATCGCGCAGCGCGAGATCTGGCCGTCGTGGCTCACGGTGGCGCTCGGCCTGGAGCTCTGCGTCCTCGTGGTGTTCTGCGTGGGCTGGGAACTGTCCCGCGGCCACCCGTCCGGGACGGGCGAGCTGATGCTGCTGGCCAACGCGGGCATCGCCATGGGCATCCAGGCGGCCACCATCCGCCACCTGGGCGAGATATCCACGACGTACCTGACCGGAACGATGACCGGCGTGATCTCGGCGCTGGTCACCGGGCGCAAACCCCAGGGCCTGGAGCGCAGCCTGGGTATCTTCGCCGCGGTGATCGTCGGGGCCACTGCCTCCGCGCTGGTCACGGCCTACGTGCCCGCGCTGCTCCCCGTCGTGCTGCTGGTTCCGCTGGCCCTGGTGGTGTGGTTCGCATCGGCCCGGTTCGGGCCCCGGCCGGGCTGGCAGGATCCGGAATAGCTGCCGTTCCCGGACACCGAGGCCGGCTGGCGGCCCCGGCTGGGAACGGGCCGGGACTCGCGCTGGCGCCGGGCGGCGGCGTACCCGATGACCACCGTGATGCCCAGCGCCCCGGCTGGCGGCAGGGTGACCAGGGCCGGCAGCTGATAGCGCCAGCTGAACTCGAACAGGTCGGACGCGAGCAGGACCGCCACCGCGCTGAGGAAGGTGAGCAGGCAGGCCGTGGCCGTGGCCCGCTGCGCGGCGGATGCCTGGCGGCGCAGTACGCCGATCGTGCCCGCCAGCCCGGCTAGCACGGTGAACAGGAGCAGCGGCCCGGGCGTGTAGCCGCCACCGAGCTGGTAGGTGCGCAGGAACCCGGCCAGGCCCGTGTTCACCGTGGGCTGGTCGCGGAAGCGCCGTCCCTGCGCGATCACCTTCACCTTGCCCGCGGGATTGAGCTGGGCGAACCGCAGATGGCCGTGCGCATCGGTGATGTAGGGCGGGTACAGCGGGAAGGCCCGCTGGAACTGCCAGCGCGTGACCGACGTGTCGCCGGGGAAGGTGACCCGCTGCACGGCGAAGAGCTTGATGGCGTCCCGGCTGATCGCGCTGGCCACCCGCCAGGGCTGCTGCTCGAAGACGCGCCGGCTGAAGTTGGCCGCCATCGTCACGTGGGGCATCCCCGGCGGGGGCACCACGTACTTGATGGGCGACGTGGCCCCGTGGTCCAGCCAGTCCGGGCCCCGCGCCTGCTGGGCCCGGGAGGGGCAGAGCGCCCGCTCGTAGGGGGGCAGCGTCAGCGTGGCGCAGTTGGCGGCGGCCCCGGCCCGGCCGTAGATGGTCCCGGCCGCGTACGGGGCGAGCGAGAAATGCTTGATGGCCACGTAGTTCCGGAAGCTGATCACCAGGATGGGCAGCGCGAACGCGGCACACAACGCCGCCGCCTTGATCAGCTTGACCCGCCAGCCCGGCACGGTAATCAGCACGTACACCAGCGCGGGCACGATGAGGATCTCGCCGACCTGGCGGACCGTGGCCGAGGCGCCCAGGGCGAGCCCCGCGGCCAGCACCATCCACAGCCGCGGCCGTGGCTGCCACAGCAGGCTGACCAGGCCCGCGACGATCAGCGCCTCGAACGCCGTGTCCGGCATGATCGACTGCTCGATCTGGAGCTGGTAGGCGTCCAGGAGGACAGGCGCGGTGGCCAGGGCGGCCAGCCAGCGCGGCACGCCGCGGCGGCGCAGGATCAGGTACAGCGCCACGGCCATGGCCAGGCCGAGCAGATGCTGGACGGCCACCACCATGGGCAGCGTGCCGACCCGGAGGAAGACCTTCAGGAGCAGCTGGTAGCCGGGCGGATCGTTCCCGGCATACGCCCCGAACAGGTACTTGATGGAGTCGATGAACAGCAGGGCGGGACGGTAGGCCAGCTGGGTCGCCGCCCGCAGGACCAGGCCGGCGGTGAGCAGGATGGCCAGCAGCCAGTTCCGCCGGACCAGTGCGGCCAGGCCCGCCCCGGACGCGATCGGCGGTGCCGCGCCTGAGCCGACTCGTGCAGCTGCCATGGTCCCCCCGCAAGCTCTTCGTCAGCATAACGGACCCTGCCGGTTACGCTCTGTCACAGCCTAGCGCCTGCCCGGTGACGCGCTGATTAGCCACTCTGGCCACCGCGCCGTGCGCCAGATGCCGCCGCCGCTCAATAGGCTGGATCCGTGACCCCTGATCCCTCCCGGACCGCGCTCGTCCGCCGGGCCCGGCGCATCAACCGCGAACTCGCGCTGCTCTATCCCGATGCCCACACTGAGCTCAACTTCACCTCGCCGCTGGAATTGCTGGTCGCCACGATCCTGTCCGCGCAGACCACCGACAGGCAGGTCAACCTGGTCACGCCGGTGCTGTTCGCGCGCTACCGGAGCGCCGCCGACTACGCGGCGGCCGACCGGGCCGAGATGGAGAAGATCATCCAGTCCACTGGGTTCTTCCGGGCCAAGACCAACAGCCTCATCGGCCTGGGGCAGGCCCTGTGTGACCGGTACGCCGGGGAGGTTCCCGGCAAGCTGGCGGACCTGGTCACGCTGCCGGGGGTAGGCCGGAAGACGGCGAACGTCGTCCTCGGCAACGCGTTCGGTGTGCCCGGCATCACCGTGGACACGCACTTCTCCCGGCTGGCCCGGCGCTTCGGGTGGACGAAGCAGACCGACCCGGTCAAGATCGAGCAGGAGGTCGGGGCGCTCATCCCGCGGTCGGAGTGGACGATCCTGTCCCACCGGCTGATCTGGCACGGCAGGCGCGTCTGCCACGCCCGCAGGCCCGCCTGCGGAGCCTGTGGCATCGCCCGGCTGTGCCCGTCCTACGGAGAAGGCCCGACTGATGAGAAGACGGCCCGCGCGCTGGTGAAGACGGGCCCGTTCTCGTGAGTGCCGTGGACCCGCTGGAAAGCCTCGACGGCGACCTGGACGGGCCGCCGCGCTGGCTGCGCGACCTGGCGGCGACGGCCCGCGAGGCCGCGATCCCGCCCCGGCTCCGCCCCCCGCCCGGCGGCGGCCGCCCGTCCGCGGTGCTGGTGCTCTTCGGCATGGGTGCGGACGGCCCCGACCTGCTGCTCGTGCAGCGCGGTCCCGGGCTGCGGCGTCACTCCGGCCAGCCCGCGTTCCCCGGCGGCGCGATCGACGAATCCGACGCCGGCCCGGTGCCCGCCGCGCTGCGGGAGGCCGCCGAGGAAGCGGGGGTCGAGGCTTCCGGGGTCGAGGTGCTCGCCGTGCTCCCGGACCTTTTCATCGCCCGGAGCGGCTTCGCGGTCACGCCGGTGCTCGCCTGGTGGCGGCGGCCGGTCCCGGTGGCACCCGCCGATCCGCCCGAGGTGACCGCGGTGGCCCGGGTCCCCCTCTCCGAGCTCTCCGATCCCCGCCGGCGGCTAACGATCCGGCATCCTTCCGGCGTCAGCGGGCCCGCTTTCCGGGTGCGGGGCATGCTCGTCTGGGGGTTCACGGCGGCCCTGGTTGACCGGCTGCTCACGCTGGGCGGATGGGAGCGGCCGTGGGACCGCGGCCAGGTGGAGGAGCTGCCGCCGGAGGCGCTGGCCCCGGGGACCTAATACCGTCGCCGGACGCGGTCAATACCGCAGCGCGAACCAATCATCACGCGACGCGCTATACGGTGGGCTGGTGTCGGGTGACTTGCTTGACCTGATCTTGATTGCGCTCGCCGCGGCATTCGCCGTGGCTGGCTATCGCCAGGGCTTTATCGTCGGAATCCTGAGTTTCGCCGGGTTCCTGGGCGGCGCGGCCGTAGGGGCGTCCTTCGCGCCTAAGCTCGCCCGCTCCCTGGTGCAAGGGTCCGCGCAGCAGGCCCTGGTGGCCATCGTCGCCGTGTTCGTGGCCGCCATGATCGGCCAGTTGCTCGCCTCCGCGATCGGCGCCGCGGTGCGCTCCCGGGTGCACTGGCGCCCGGCAACCCTGATCGACTCCGTGGCGGGGGCCGCGATCAGCGTCATCTCCGTGCTGCTCATCGCGTGGCTGATCGGCTCGGCGGTGGTCAACGCGCCGTTCGCCCTGGTGACCACCCAGGTCCAGAAGTCCGCGGTGCTGCACGCGGTGGACGGGGTGATGCCCTCGGGTGCGCGGACGATGTTCTCCGACTTCCGCAGCCTGCTGGCCAGCGGCCCGTACGTCCAGGTCTTCGGCGCACTCGGGGCCGAACCGGCGCTGACCGTGGCCCCGCCCAACCCGGCCGTGCTGTCCTCGGCCGGCCTGGTCCGGTCCCGGAACAGCATCGTCAAGGTCATGGGGATCGCGCCTACCTGCCAGCGCAAGATCGAGGGCTCGGGGTTTGTCATCTCCCCCCACCACATCCTGACCAACGCGCACGTGGTGGCGGGCGTCACCGAGCAGCAGACGGTCACCACCAGGAAGAACGCCAAGTACCAGGCCACGGTGGTGTTCTTCGACCCGGAGCGTGATCTCGCCGTCCTCTACGTGCCGGACCTGAATGCCCCCACGCTGCAGTTCGCCGGCCCGGCCAACCTGGGGGATGAGGCGATCGTCGCCGGCTACCCACGGGATCACGCGTTCACCGCGGTACCGGCCCGGGTCGGTGACGACCAGCTGGCCCAGGCCCCGGACATCTACCAGTCGCAAGGAAGTAACCCGGCAGATCTACTCGATCCGGGCCAACGTCGAGCCGGGCAACTCCGGCGGGCCGCTGCTCGCTCCCAACGGCCAGGTGGACGGCGTCGTCTTCGCCGCGGCCGTGGGCGTGAAGGACACCGGATACGCGCTGACCGCATCCGAGGTCGAGGGGGACGCCCGCACGGGGGCCACCAGGATCCACGGCGTCTCCACCCTGGCGTGTGACTAGCGCCGGTCCGTAATCTGGGCGGCTGGGCTCAGCTCCGGGTCAGGCTGATCCGCGGCTGGGATGAGACGGCCGCGGTGTCCCCGGCCGTCTCGATCTGGGCCGCCAGGCCCGCGGCCGCCCGGGCGATGCCCGCGGCGTCGATGCCGTGCGGCGGAGCGCCGGTGTACCCGCCGACCCGTTCCGCCCCCCGGCGCAGCAGGGCCACCGCTCCCCGCGCGTTGCCCCGCTGCACATGGGTCAGTCCCACCGCGACCTGGGCCAGTCCGCGCCACAGCTCCCGCTCTGGTTCCGGGGACTGCTTCCAGGACGCTTCGAGTACCTCGTGGGCTCCGAACGGGCGGCCGGAGTCCAGCAGGCGCTGGGCCAGCGCCAGCGCGTCCCCCGGGGGCAGGGACAGATCCTCCGGCACCCGCTCCGCGCCCGTCTCGCCGCGCGGCAGGGGGCGCCCCAGCGCGTCCCGGGGCCGGGAGTTCCGCGGCCGCCCGGCCGGGTCACGGTCCCGGCCCGGGCCTGCGCCCGGGTCGGGCGCCGGGCCCGGCATCATCGCTCTGGTTCGGGGTCCGCCAGCCAGCCACGGAGTTCCCGGTCGAAGCGGTCCGGCTGCTCCTCGTGCGGGAAATGGCCGGCCCCGTCGAGGAGGCGCCAGCGGTACGGGCCGTCGACGTGCCGCCCGGACCCGCGCGCGGTGGCGGGCAGCACGCAGGTGTCGAGCGCACCCTGCATATGCAGGGTGGGGGCCTGGATAGGAGCGTGCATCCGCCGGGCGTAGCGCAGGCCGTCCGGGCGGACCCGGGAACGGACGAACCAGCGGTGGTACTCCAGCGCGGAATGCGCCACCGAGGGAATGCACATCGCGGTCCGGTAGCGCCGCTCGGTCTCCGGGTCCGGCCAGCCCGGGCCAGACCAGGAACGCAGCATCTGCCCGACCCGCTGGGCGTGCTCCCGGACCAGGCTGTGCTCGGGAAGCACCGGAACCTGGAAGCCGAATGCGTACCCGCTGCGGCGGCCCTGGCCCAGCGGATGGGTGACCACCGAGGATCCCATCCGCAGCGGGTGCGCCATCGAGATGACGGCCAGCCGGCGCACCACCTTGGGGTAGTAGGCGGCCATGGTCCAGGCGACCAGGCCGCCCCAGTCGTGCCCGACGACCACCGCGTTGGCCTCGCCCAGGGCCCGGATCAAGCCTGCCGCGTCCGAGGCCGCGGTGACCAGGTCGTAGCCGCGGGGCGGCTTGTCGCTGCCGCCGTAGCCGCGCAGGTCCGGGGCGACGACGCGGTACCCCGCGGCGGACAGCGTGGCCAGTTGCTCACGCCAGGTCCACCAGAACTGCGGGAACCCGTGCAGCAGCAGCACGAGCGGGCCGTCGCCGCTCTCCGCGATGTGCAGCCTGGTCCCGTTGGCGCTCACCGCGCGATGCGACCACGGGCCCTCGACGTAGACCGCCGCGTCACCCCGGAGGGTCATCGGGTCAGCCCGCCTCGACCGCGGGCCGAGCGGGGTTGTCCTCATCCCGCTTGAGCAGCGCCAGGTCCTGTTGCACCGTCTGCCTCGTCTTCCGCAGGCCGCTCACCCCGCGCACCTTGCTGACCACGATGAGGATGGCGAGCAACGCCATCAGCAGGAGCACGCCAGCCACGATGAGAAAGGCGGCCCAGGGCCAGATACCCAGTGTGATCAGGCCGTAGGCGAAGGCGAAGCAGAGCATGACGAGGATCAGGCAGCCGGCGAACGCCGCGATGACCAGCAGGGCGACGGCCAGGCCCAGCCGCCTGGCGTCCTTGCGGAGCTCCAGTTTCGCCAGGGCCAGTTCACACCTGACCAGCTGGGTAACGTCCCTGATGGCCTGGCTGACTAGATCACCGATTGACGGCTCGCTGTCATTGCCGAGCGACTGCGGTACCGCGGATCTGGCCATCACCTGCACACTCCCCTCGCGCGCAATCCTGCCGTTCAGTCTTCCGCACCGGTGACTCGCCTGCGTACGGGTGGGCGTACAGGCCAGTCCGGGTGCGAGGCGCCCGGAATTGCCCGTTATCCCGGCAACATCAGTTTCCCCCGGCAAGTGATCTTACGGGATTACTACCCGGGGACCCCGCGCGGCCTTCCCGCTTTTCTGCGCGGCTGGCCAAATGGCCCCGCCAAGGGTGGTTTTCCGGGCCGGGAAGCCGGAAGGGATGGTCCGGCGCCGCGCGGCGGCGGGCTCAGCAGCGAGGGTGCCCCTGGAGTGCTGACCGAGGACGTGATGGCGAGAGGCATGATGACACTGTGCGACGGTCCAGGGGGCCCGGACGGTGCGTGGCGGCCTGCGGGGAGGAGCCGGGCGGCAGACGGGGGTTCTGCGGCGGCCGGCGGGGGGATCCTGCGGCGGCCTGCCGGGGGAGGGTGCAGGCGGCCTGCCGGGGGCCTGGCACGGCATACCGGGCTACCAAGCTGCGCCTCGTGATGCCGGGCGGTGACGGGCCCCCGCGTCTGGGCAAGATACGGGGCTCCGGCCACGTCGCCGCCTCGGCCGCCTTCTTCGGGCCCCGGTCGCGTGGGTACCCGGCTGCCGTGCCAGGACGTTTGTCCTTGGCACCTTTCTACGGCGGATGCGGCGGCAGGGGAAGCCCTGGGCCTGACCGATTCCTCATCTCGATCGATCCCCCGTGTCCCATTCCTGGGCGGTACCTCAACGGCGGGCGGTCCCTCCCGGCCGCAGCGGCGGCCGGGAAGGGGGAAGCGCGCTGAAGGTGAGGACGGGCCAGCCGCGGAGCTGGGCCAGCCGGCGCAGGGCGCGGTCCGGATTCACCGCGTGCGGGTGACCCACCGCCTCCAGCATCGGCAGGTCGGTGATCGAATCGCTGTAAGCGGAGCAGTCGGCCAGCCGGTAACCGCGTTCGCCAGCCAGTTCCCTGACCCGCTCCGCCTTGGCCGGACCGTAGGCGTAGAAGTCCATCCGGCCCGTGTAGCGGCCCTCGGCGATCTCCATCTGGGTGGCGATGACCAGGGCGGCACCCAGCAGGGTCCCTATCGGGCCGACCAACTCGACCCCCGAGGTGCTCACGATGATGACGTCCTCGCCGGCCGCGCGATGCGCGTCGAGCAGGGCCCGCGCCTCGTCGTAGACATAGGGGACGATCAGCTCCTCCAGGTGGCGCGCGACGATCTCGCGCACCCGGTCGGCGGGCCAGCCGCGGCACCGCTGGCTGACGTGCGCCCGGATCTGTTCCATCCGGTCGTGACTGGCCCCATGCCGGGCGAAAAGGATCTGCGCGACCGCACCGCGGACGGCATCACCCCGGCTGATCAGGCCATTCCGGTAAAACGAAGGTCCGTAAGCGAGAGTGCTCGACTTGGCGATGATCGTTTTATCAAGGTCAAAGAACGCGGCGGCCGGCCGGCGTCTGACCTCGGCGGAACTAGACACAGCTAGCGACCTTATGTCTGAAGGCATGTTTTCGTTGTGTCAGCATGGCGTGACCCATTGGTAACTTGGCCCGGATACACGTAGGCTTTGCCCGTACGGGCCCGGCTCTGCCCCCCCGGAGCCGGACCGTTTGGCGACCCCCGCTCTCCCCCCCGGCGGGGGTCGCCCCCTTTCTGCGCACTGCCCGCATATTCTTCCTGGTCCTGGCCTATTTTACGGATGTGGCCTCCTGCTGCGCGCCGGACTGCGGGCCCGCGAGCGCGGCGCCGCCGGGGTCCAGTAGGCACTCCAGCAGGGTGACGGAGCCCGGCTTGGAAAGGGGCTCGTTGCCATTCCCGCATTTGGGCGACTGGATGCAAGACGGGCATCCCGCCTGGCACTCACAACCCCGGATGGCGTCGGCGGTCGCGCCCAGCCACTCGCGCGCCGCATGGTAGCCGCGTTCGGCGAACCCGGCCCCGCCATCGTGCCCGTCGTAGACGAAAACAGTAAGCTGCCCGGTGGCCGGGTGCAGATCGGCGGAAACGCCGCCAACGTCCCAGCGATCGCACGCCGCAAACAGGGGCAGCAATCCAATCGACGCATGCTCGGCGGCGTGCGCCGCGCCGGGCAGGTCGACCCCCAGGTCCAGCAGCCGGCTGCGCTGGCTGGCCGAGATGGTCCACCACACCGCCCTGGTGCGCAGGGTCTGCGGCGGCAGGCTGAGCGGGAACTCGCCCAGGGGGCGCCCGGTTTCCGGATGGCGCCGGATGAACCCCACGACCTCGCGGCGCACCTGGACGTCGCCGAAGTGCACCTCGGCGTCCCCCCAGCTGGCCTGGCGCAGCTCCCTGGTCACCTCGATCGCGGTGACCTGGCGCGCCGCCGTGGAGTACCCGGGATCAGCGGGACGCACCAGGGCCACCCCCTCGGCCAGGTCGAGCTCATCCACCAGGTACATCTCGCCCTGATGCGGGTAGACCGCCCCGGTGTGCACCAGCAGGTGCGAGGAGGGCTCGTCCACGGTACCGACCAGCCGCCCGGTCGGCACTTCCACGATCTTGACCGGGTGGCGGCCCGCGCCGCGCAGCCCGGCGCGGGGTGGCCTGCCACGCCGCGTCCAGTACAGGCCGCCGCTCCGGCGGCGGAGCATCCCCCGCCGGATCAGGGCCTCCGCGACGTCGCTGGCGCCGGGGGCGAATGAGGCCAGGTCCGCGCCGGTCAGCGGCAGTTCCGCCGCGGCCGCGCACAGATGTGGCGCCAGCACGTACGGGTTCCCCGGATCCAGGACCGTCGCCTCGACCGGCCGGTGCAGCAGGGCCTCCGGATGATGGACCAGATAGGTGTCGAGCGGGTCGTCCCGGGCGATCAGCACGACCACCGCGCTGCGGCCGGCCCGCCCCGCCCGGCCGGCCTGCTGCCAGAGCGCCGCCCGGGTCCCGGGCCAGCCCGCGATGAGCACCGCGTCCAGGCCACTGATGTCCACCCCCAGCTCCAGGGCCGTGGTGGTGGCCAGGCCGGTGATGTCCCCGTTGCGCAGCCCCTCCTCCAGCGCCCGCCGGTCCTCGCGCAGGTACCCGGACCGGTAGGCCGCCACCCGCTCGCTGGGTCCGGCCGCTCCCGACTCGCGCAGCGCCCGGCGCGCGCCCAGGGCGACCGCCTCGGCGCCGCGCCGGGAACGGGTGAACGCCAGGACCGGGACCGCCTCGGCCACCAGGTCGGCCAGCAGGCCGGCGGCCTCACTGGTGGCGCTGCGGCGCACCGGCGCGCCGGCCTCACCGCGGGTGGTGGTGAGCGGCGGCTCCCACAGGCCGAAGGTGACCGGCCCGCACGGCGCCGCGTTCTCGGTCACCTCCTCGGCCCGCTGCCCGGTCAGCAGGAACGCGCAGCTGGCGGGCTCGCTGACCGTGGCGGAGGCGAGCAGGAAGACCGGTCCGGTGCCCGCCGATCCTGGGGCCGCCGGTCCCAGACTCCCCGATCCCGGGTCGCCGTGGTAGGCGGCGATCCGGTGCAGCCTGCGCAGCACCTGGGCCACGTGCGAGCCGAACACTCCCCGGTAGGTGTGGCACTCGTCCACGATGATGTAGCGCAGCCGGCGGAAAAACCCGTTCCACCGGGCATGCCGGGGCAGCAGCGTCTGATGCAGCATGTCCGGGGTGGTCAGCAGGTAATTGGCGTGCGAGCGGGCCCAGTCCCGCGCCGCCATGGGCGTGTCCCCGTCCACCACGGCCGGGCGGACTCCGGGCACGGCGAGCTCGCTGGCCACCCGCAGCTGGTCCGCGGCCAGGGCCCGGGTCGGCGCGAGGTAGAGCGCGGTGCCGCCCTCCAGCACCCCGGTGAGCGCGGGCAGCAGGTATCCCAGCGACTTCCCCGACGCCGCCGGGGTGGCGATGATGACGTGCCGGCCCTCCCGCGCATGGCCGGCCATCGCGGCCTGATGAGCCCAGGGCGCCGGCACGCCGCGCCGGGAGAACGCTTCGGTGACCGCGGCGGGCGCCCATCGCGGCCAGGCTGCCCGCTGCCCTTCGCGAGCGGGGATGTACTCTACGTGAATCAGTCGTCCCGATCGGGCACCGTGGCGTAGCACAAGGTCTGCGGGGGAGGCCGCCGCGAGCTGGGCAGGGCGGCTTCGCCCGGCGGGGTACGAGGCATCCGGGCCTGGTGGTTGCGGGGACGTTTCCAGGTGACTGGGCCCCGCGGGGCCGGGCCGGACCGGAGGCTCGTCGGGGACGAGCGGAGTGAGCGCAGTCATTGGCTCCCAGTGTGACATCTGTACGCGAGGTGCCTCGAAGCGTGAACTCGTGTAGACATGACCTCAGAGCGTGGTTGAATGCGCGACGGGACCAGCAGCCCTCCCCGGAGGGCGCTGCGCTGCCGCTCGGATCGCCCGGACAGACGAAGGCTGTATGGCGCTGGAGGATTTGTGGACCTGAAGCTTGACCACCACACCAGGGATGGGATCGAGGTCGTCGATGTCGAGGGTGAGATCGACGTCTACACCGCGCCACGGCTGCGTGAGCTGCTCATCGAACTGGTGAACAACGGGCACTACCAGCTCGTGGTGAACATGGAGAAGGTTGAGTTCCTCGACTCGACGGGCCTCGGGGTCCTGGTCGGCGGGCTCAAGCGGGTGCGCGCGCACGACGGGTCGCTGGACCTGGTGTGCACGCAGGAGCGCATCCTCAAGATCTTCCGGATCACCGGCCTGACCAAGGTCTTCGGTATCCACGACACGGTGGACGAGGCCATCACCGCCCGGAAGTCGGAGAAGTAGCGGCTGATCGCGATCCAGGTCCGGCTATGGCTACTGTCGAAATGAGCTTCACGCCGCTGCCGGTGCACGTCCGCACGGCGCGGCTGGTCGCTACGGCTGTCGCGCGGCGGAGCGGCGTTGAGGAAGCACTCCTCGACGAAGTCCGTCTCGCGGTGGGTGAGGCCTGCTCCCGGGCGGTCGAGGCGCACCAGGCGCATTGCCCCGATGAACCGGTCCGCGTCGAGCTGACCGGGGGCAACGGGCGTTTCGAGGTGGTGGTCACGGACGCGGCCGAGGGCGGGCAGGACGACGGGACCAGCTCGTCCGCGCAGCCCGCGGGCTGGCCTGCGGCCGGCAGCGGCGTGTCCAACGGGAACGGCCCGGCGGACCAGTCGGTCCCCCCGGAAGGTCTCGGCCTGGCCGTGATCGCCGGCCTGGCTGATGACGTCCAGTTCGCCCGTACGCCGGCCGGTCTCAGCATCAAGATGAGCTGGCCGTCCGCCGCCACCGGCTGACCGCCCTGGCCGTGTCGCGGGCCGTGGCGCGCCTGAAAGTGACGGCGTGCCTGCTACGGGTGGCGTTAATGTGATTATCTGTGCAGGGTGAATCGCTCTAGCGCGCTCCGGACCTGACCCCCGCTTCGCGTTCGGTGGCCGACGTGCGTAGACTCCCGGCACTGCTTTTGGGCACGGTGCCTATCCCATGCGTCCATGGCCGGCTAGGCAGATAGCCGGGACAGCGAAGCCACGCTCGGGAGGCCGTGTGCCACTGTCTAGGAGGACAGATGCTCAGCTCTAACCTTGCCGCCGGAAGTGGTGCGGTGAGCGTCAGCGGCTCCAACCTGACCTGGGTTGTCGTCGTTGGCGTCATCGCGCTGCTTGCCCTCGCGGTGGCAGCCCTGCTGGTCCGTGAGGTGCTCGCGGCCAGCCAGGGTACCGAGCGGATGCAGGAGATCGCGCAGGCGGTCCAGGAAGGCGCGGCCGCCTACCTGCGGCGCCAGTTCCGCACCCTCGGTGTCTTCGTCGTCGTCATCTTCTTCGTCCTGCTGCTGCTCCCCGCCGACGGATCGGGCGTGCGCTGGGGCCGCAGCATTTTCTTCCTGGTCGGGGCGCTGTTCTCGGGCCTGACCGGTTTCACCGGCATGTGGCTCGCGGTCCGCGGCAACGTGCGGGTGGCGGCCGCGGCGCGGGCTGGCTTCCCCGGTGAACGTCCGGCCATGCGGATCGCGTTCCGCACCGGCGGCGTGGCGGGCATGTTCACCGTGGGCCTGGGGCTGTTCGGGGCCGCGCTCGTGGTGTTCATCTACCGGGAGAACGCCCCGAACGTGCTGGAGGGCTTCGGCTTCGGCGCCGCACTGCTGGCCATGTTCATGCGAGTCGGCGGCGGCATCTTCACCAAGGCCGCCGACGTGGGCGCCGACCTGGTCGGCAAGGTCGAGAAGGGCATCCCCGAGGACGACCCGAGGAACGCCGCGACCATCGCGGACAACGTCGGGGACAACGTGGGTGACTGCGCCGGGATGGCCGCCGACCTGTTCGAGTCCTACGCGGTCATGCTGGTCGCCTCGCTGATCCTGGGCAAGGCGGCGTTCGGCGACAAGGGCCTCGTCTTCCCGCTGATCGTGCCGATGTGCGGCGTGATCACGGCGGTGCTCGGCATCTTCCTGGTGGCGCCGCGCAAGAACGACCGCAGCGGCCTGACGGCGATCAACCGCGGGTTCTTCGCCTCCGCGATCATCTCGCTGGTCCTGGTCATCGGGGCCTCGTTCATCTACCTGCCGGCCAGGTTCAGCGAGCTCAAGGGGGTCACCGGCAGCGGTGCCCACGCCATCCTCACGCACGGCGGCAGCCCCCGCTGGCTGGCCATCGGCGCGGTCGTCGTCGGGCTGGTCCTGGCCAGCGCCATCCAGCTGCTGACCGGGTACTTCACCGAGACCAACCGCAAGCCGGTCATGGAGATCGGGGAGAGCTCGCTGACTGGCGCGGCCACCGTGATCCTGTCCGGCATCTCAGTCGGCCTGGAGTCCGCGGTCTACTCCGCGCTGCTGATCAGCGGGGCGGTCTACGCGGCCTTCCTGCTGGGCACGGGCAACGCGACCATCGCCCTGTTCGCGGTGGCGCTGGCCGGGACCGGCCTGCTCACCACGGTGGGCGTCATCGTGTCCATGGACACGTTCGGGCCGGTGTCAGACAACGCGCAGGGCATCGCCGAGATGTCGGGTGACGTGGAAGGTGACGGCGCCCAGGTCCTCACCCGGCTGGACGCGGTCGGCAACACCACCAAGGCCATCACCAAGGGCATCGCGATCGCGACCGCGGTCCTCGCCGCCACCGCGCTGTTCGGCTCGTTCCGCACCACCGTGGAGGCCGCGCTGGGCAAGGCGGCCGGCACCTTCAGCCTGTCCGTGGACCGGCCGAACGTCCTGGTCGGGATCATCATCGGCGCGTCGGTGGTGTTCTTCTTCTCCGGCCTGCTGATCATGGCGGTGGGCCGGGCGGCCGGGCAGGTCGTCTACGAGGTGCGCGACCAGTTCCGCAGCCACCCGGGGATCATGGACTACACCGAGAAACCCGAGTACGGCCGCGTGGTGGACATCTGCACCAAGGACTCGCTCCGGGAACTGGCCACGCCGGGCCTGCTGGCCGTCCTGACCCCGATCGCGATCGGCTTCGCGTTCGGCTACGCGCCGCTCGGCTCCTTCCTGGCCGGGGCCATCGCGGCCGGCGCGCTGATGGCCGTGTTCCTGGCCAACTCCGGTGGGGCCTGGGACAACGCCAAGAAGCTGGTCGAAGACGGTAACTTCGGCGGCAAGGGTTCCGAGGCGCACGAGGCCACCATCATCGGTGACACCGTGGGTGACCCGTTCAAGGACACCGCGGGCCCGGCCATCAACCCGCTGATCAAGGTCATGAACCTGGTCTCGCTGCTGATCGCGACCAGCGTGGTCAAGTACAGCCACAACCCGGGCCTGCGCACCGGCGTCGCCGTGGCCGCGATCGCGATCGTGGTGGCCGCGATCGTGATCTCCAAGCGGCGCTCCACCAGTGTGTCCGCGGGCGGTCCGCCGGCGGCGGACAGTGTGCCCGGGCCGGGCGGCGTGCCGGGGCTCGAGACCCCCGGTGCGGCGGACGGGGTGCCGGCGGACGGGGTGGCAGCGGACGGAGTGGCAGCAGACGGCCCGGCCACCGGTACCGGAAGCACGTCCGCAGGCAACGGCGGCGGAGCGGCGGCAGGCGGCGCGGCCGCGAACACCGCCAGCTGAGCTGGCCCGCAGCTGAGCTGATCCCCCGGCCACCATGGTGGCCGGGGGATCATTCATGAGCTGCTCCCGCTCCGCGTCATTACGGTGGCCGGGGGATCGTTCATGAGCTGCTCCCCGTCCTTGCCATACTCAGGTGATGAGCACCCCCGCGCGGACACTGCTGGTGCTGCGGCATAGCAAGTCGGCCTATCCCGAGGGCGTGGCGGACATCGACCGGCCGCTGGCCCCGCGGGGCGTGCGGGACGCGGTCACCCTGGGCGGCTGGCTGGGGGACCAGGGCCTGTTCCCGGACCTGGTCGTCTGCTCTACCGCGGCGCGCACCCGGCAGACCTGGGACCTGATCAGCGATCAGCTGGTCTGGCCCGACGATGATGCCACGGTGCGATACGACCCCCGGGTGTACGACGCACCCCTGGCCGACCTGATGGCCATCGTCCAGGAGACGCCGCCCGAAACGGGCATCCTGGCTCTGGTGGGCCACAACCCGGCTGCGGCGCAACTGGTCCTCGCCCTGACCGGGGAGAGCGGGCTCGGCTTCCCCACGTCGGCGCTCGCCATGATCGAAATCCGCCAGGACTGGGACCGGGCTGCCCCCGGCTCCGGCTCACTGGCCGGCTACTGGACGCCCAAGGGCGGTTCAGCGGTCCTGCGGGACTGACGGCCGGGCCGCGGCGTCGCCCGCGTCCGCGTCCTCCACATCGTCGCGGGAAACGCCCAGCAGGTACAGGACCGTATCGAGATACGGGACGCTGACCGAGGCGTCGGCCGCGTCCCGGACCACCTGGCGGGCGTTGAACGCGACCCCGAGGCCGGCCGCCGCGATCATGTCCAGGTCGTTGGCGCCGTCCCCGACCGCCACCGCCTGGCTGACCGCCACGCCGGCCTGCGTCCGCGAAGCGGCGCAGCGCGTCGGCCTTCCCGGCCCGGTCGATGAGCGGCCCGGTGAGCTTCCCGGTCAGCTTGCCGCCGCTGATCTCCAGCGTGTTGGCCGCCGCGTAGTCGATGCCGAGTTCCGCCGCCAGCGGGTCGGTGATCTGGCTGAAGCCACCGCTGACAATCCCGCACCGGTAGCCGAGCCGGTGCAGGGTCCGGATCAGGGTCCGGGCTCCGGGGGCGAGCTTCAGCTCACCCCGGACCTGATCGAGCGCGGACTCATCCAGCCCGGCGAGCATGCTCACCCGCTCCCGGAGCGAGGTGGCGAAGTCCAGCTCCCCGCGCATCGTGGCCTCAGTGATCTTGGCCATCTGCCCGGCGCAGCCCGCGTGCGCGGCGAGCAGGTCAATCACCTCGGCCGCGATAAGCGTGGAGTCCACATCCATCACGACCAGGCGCATCGACCGCCGGTGCAGGCCGCCCCGCTGGACCGCCACGTCGACGCCCTGCTGGGACGCCTCCCGGGCCAGCGCCACCCGCAGCGATTCCGGATCGGCGCCGGACACGTCGAAGTCGATGCAGGTCACCGGCCGGTGCGCGAGCCGGTCGATGCGGTCGATGTTCGCGCCGCTGGCCGCGATCCGGCCGGCGATGGCCGCTACCGCCGCGGGGGTCAGCGGGCTGCCCAGGACGGTGACGTGCAGCTGGCCGCGGCGCCGGGCTGGCTCGCCGGAACCCATGGTGATCTCGGCGTCCAGCCCGAGATCGGCGGCGAGGGCCCGGATCGCGCGGTGGATCGCGGTCAGGTCGGGATCGGCGGGGCAGCCGAGCAGGGCCCCGAGGACCAGCCGGCCCCGGATCACCACCTGCTCGATGTCCAGCACGCTGAGCTGGTGGGCGGCCAGCGCCGAGAACAGGCGTGAGGTCACTCCGGGCCGGTCGCGGCCGGTCAGGGTGACCAGGAGAGTGTGCTGCGCGGCATCCATCGGTGCCCAACGCTACCCGTGCCGGAGTGGCAGGTGCGCACGGGTTGGGCTGGCCCGCCCGGCATGCCGTAAGTTCAGTCTCACACGTGTGCGGCGGGCGGAGGGAGCTGGATGTCCGACGAGGTGGTGCGGCTGCGTGGTGTCGGCGTCCGGCGCGGCGGGTCCATGCTGCTGCGCGACGTGGACTGGACCGTCCATGACGACGAGCGCTGGGTCATCATCGGCCCCAACGGAGCCGGGAAGACCACGCTGCTGCAGGTCATCGCCTGCCAGCTGTTCCCGTCCGAGGGCAGTGCCGAGATCCTGGGCAGCCGGCTCGGCGAGACGGACGTGTTCGATTTGCGGCCGCGGATCGGCCTGGCCAGCGCCTCGCTGGCGGACCGGGTGCCGCCGGCCGAGAAAGTGATCGACCTGGTGCTCACCGGCTCCTACGCGATCGTGGGCCGCTGGAAGGAGGACTACGAGTCCTCCGACGTCACCCGCGCGGTCGAGCTCCTGGACGCGCTCGGCTGCGCGCACCTGATCCGGCGCCGGTTCACCACCCTGTCCGAGGGGGAGCGCAAGCGCGTGCAGATCGCGCGGGCGCTGATGCCCGACCCCGAGCTGCTCCTGCTGGACGAGCCCGCCGCCGGGCTGGACCTCGGTGGCCGGGAGGACCTGCTGCAGCGGGTGGCCATGCTGGCCCGTGACCCGCTGGCGCCGACCATGGTGATGGTGACCCACCACGTCGAGGAAGTGCCCGAGGACTTCACCCACGCGATGCTGCTGCGCCGGGGGTCGGTGCTGGCCGCGGGCCCGGTCCCGGACGTGCTCACCGAGGCGAACCTGTCCAAGTGCTTCGGCCTCCCGCTGATCGTCGAGCGGCACGGATCCCGCTGGGCGGCCCGGGCGATTCGCTGATCCCGCCCGGCCAGCCGGCTGGTGAGCGGTTGGCTGGTGAGCGGGGAGTCGGCTCGGGGTACGGCGGGTACAAAAGTGGCATGCATGCCCAGCGGGTCACGCCGTGAAGGGGGACCGGGTCGAGATCGTCATCGACGCCGGCGGCCCGTCACGGACGTACGAGGTCACCGCCACCCGGGCCGGCCGCCGCGTCGAGGTGGTCACCGGGCGCGGCGTCGTGGAGGTCATGGAGGTCACCCGGGGCGGCACGGTGGTGCGCACCGCGCGGTTCATGGCCAACCGGGTGCTCGCCCTGGTGGAGCACCCGGCGGCGGACAAGGGGACCTCGGACAAAGGGACGGCGGACCGGGGCACGGCTGGCCGGGAGACCGGCGCCGGCGCGGCCGGACCGGACATACTGGCCTGACCGGCCCACCGTCGCCCCCGAGGGAGAAGACATGCCCGGCAGGCCTCTGACCGTCCTGTTCATGCCGGAAAGCGCGTACGGGCCGACCAATAACTGCATCGGCATCGGCGACGTGCTGCGCCGCCGCGGGCACCGGGTGGTGTTCGCGGCCGAGGCTTCGTGGAAAGGCCGGCTCGAGCCGCTCGGCTTCGAGGAGGACCTGGTCGACCTGTCCCCACCCGCGGAACAGGCCTCGCAGGACGCCGGGGCGTTCTGGAAGGAGTTCATCGCCAGCACCGCGCCGGAGTTCCGCAAACCCACCATCGAGCAGCTCGACACCTGGATCAAGCCGGTCTGGGCGGAACTGATCAGCGGCGCGCGGTACTGCCAGGAGCAACTGGCCGAGATCGTGGCGCGCACCCGCCCGGACGTCATCGTCGAAGACAACGTGATCTCCTTCCCCGCCCTGCTGACCGCGGGGGTTCCGTTCGTCAGGATCGTCTCCTGCAACCCGCTGGAGATCGCCGACCCGGCGCTGCCGCCCGCGTTCTCCGGCTACCCGGCCGGGGATCAAACCCAGTGGCCGGAGTTCCGGGCCGAGTACGACCGGGTGCACCGGGTCATGTGGGCGGAATTCAGTGACTGGGTAGCCAGCCAGGGCGCCCCGCCCTTGCCGGACCTGGAATTCATCCACTCCGGCCAGGCCAACCTGTACGTCTACCCGGAGGTCGCCGACTACCGGCGGTCCCGGCCGCTCGGCCCGGGTTGGCACCGGCTGGATTCCTCGGTCCGGGAGACCGACGAGCCGTTCACCCTGCCCGGATCGCTGGCCGGAGGCGGCGGGGCGCTCATCTACTTCTCGCTCGGCTCGCTGGGGTCGGCCGACGTGGGCCTGATGCGCCGGGTCATCGACTGCCTGGCGGCCACCCCGCACCGCTACATCGTGTCCAAGGGACCGCTGCACGCCGAGCTCGACCTGGCCAGCCAACATGTACGGCGCGGAGTTCCTGCCGCAGACCTCAGTCATCCCGCGCACCGATCTGGTGATCACGCACGGCGGCAACAACACCACCACCGAGTGCCTGCACTTCGGCAAGCCCATGATCGTCCTGCCGCTGTTCTGGGACCAGCCCGACAACGCCCAGCGGGTGGACGAGCTCGGGCTCGGCGTGCGCCTGGACGCCTACCGCTTCACCGACGCGCAGTTGCACGGCGCGCTCGCCCGGCTGCTGGGGGACACCGCGCTGCGCGACCGGCTGGCCCGCGCCGCCGCAGACATCCAGCGGCGCCAGGGCCTGCGCCGCGCCGCCGACGTCATCGAGAGCGCGGCCGGGTCCTGACCCTCACCGACCGGGGCTCAGGAAACCCTGGCGGACCGCGGAGTCGACGAGTTCCCGGGCGAAGTCGCCGAGGGCGGCGGAGCCGTCCGCGATCAGCGCCACCTTGTCCAGCACCTGGCCGGCCCCGACCCCATGCTCCTGCCAGGTGCCGCCGCCCAGGTAGTAGTTGGCCAGCATCGGCTGGAGCCGGTCCAGCGCCCGGGCGAACCTCGCCTCAGCGCTGCGGCGTTCCTCGAACTCGTCCCACAGCGCGCGCAGTTCGCGCCCCTGGCCCGCAGGCAGCAGGCTGAAGAGGCGGTCGGCGGCCGCGTGCTCGGCCGCCTCCTGCCGGGCCTGCGCCGCGGCGTCGGCGTACACGAACAGGTCGCCCGCGTCGATCTCGACCAGGTCATGGATGAGCAGCATGGCGGTGACCCGGTTCAGGTCGGTACCGGGCGGGGCGTAGTCGCGCAGCACCAGCGCCATCAGCGCCAGGTGCCAGGAGTGCTCGGCGGAGTTCTCTTTTCTGCTGCCGTCCAGGATGCTGCTCTGCCTGAGCACCCCCTTCAGCTGGTCGGCTTCGCGCAGGAAACGGGCCCGGCGGCGCAGCGGCTCTGGCCCGGTCTCCGGCACGGGCCCCGAGGGGGTTGCGGCGGATTCCATAGGCCCTATTCGATCAGGAGCCACCCCGGACTGTCGCGCCTGATCCCGCCCGATAGCGGGCCGACCGGGGACATTACTACCCGGGCAGATACCCCCAGGCCGGATCGCTGGCCGACTCGCCGTGCCCCCGGCGGAGGTGCGATGACCAGGCATGCGATCATGTCTGTGGGGGACCCAACGATGATACGGGGGACCGGCTCATCAGGCCCGTCCTGGCCAGGTGTTTGCCTGGCCAGGACGGTGCCCCGAGCGTCACGGCCGCTGCGCGTTCCAGGGCCGGTGCGGCGGAAATCACCTTCCGGGACTCTGACCTGCCGACTCTTTCCTGCGGGCCAGGTTTTGCTGCGCTAACCTGCCTCAGGCTGGGTGCCGGCCGCCCAAGCCACGGCGCCCCTGGACCCTCCCCCCGGGACCAGGGGCGCCTTCCTCGCTGCTCAGCCGGGGCCGCCCCGCTTGCTCAGCCTGGATCCCGGCCGGCCGCGCGGAGCCGGGTCAGGTGTTCGCGCAGCACCCCTTCCATCCGGTCGTAGAAATCCACGATCAGCCGCAGCTCGTCATCGCTGTACCGGCCCGCCATCTCCTGCCAGTCGCGCATCATCGGCAAGAACACCGAGGCCACATCGCGCAGGGCGGTCTCGAGGACCAGGCGGATAACGACCCGGCGCCGGTCACGCGGGTCGCGCTCGCGCCGGACATAGCCGGCTTCCTCCAGCCGGTCCACCACCCCGGTAATCGACGCGGTGGTCAGGCCGGTCGCCCGGGCCAGTTCCCCCGCCGTCATCTGGCCGCTGAAGCTCAGGATGTTCAGGCAGTTCAGGTCGGTCGCGTTGATGCCGATCCGGTCGGCCGCGGCCTGGTTCATGAGCTGCATCAGGGAGCCGGTCTTCCGGATGGCCGCGCCGAAGGAGGCGGCCAGCTCGGCCCGCTCGGGCTCCTTGGCGGCCCAGGGCTCGGCCCAGGGCACATTCCATTCGCGCCCCCCGGGATCCCCGGCCGCACCCGGCTGGTCCTCTGGCATACTTCAACTCCCTTATTATCTAAGCAGCCTAGACAATAGGCAGCCAAGATGCTAATTTGCTGCGGTAGTTGGGGAAGACCTCCAGTCGAGGCGGAGACTGATCATGTCATCAGATGCACAGATCCTGGCACCACCGGCGGCGGCCAGCCAGGCCGACCCGCGCCGCTGGCTCACCCTGGTCATCCTGCTGCTGGCCGGGTTCATGAACCTGCTCGATGTATCCATCGTCAATATCGCCATCCCGTCGATCCAGCGCGACCTGCACGCCAGCTACGCGGACGTGCAGTGGGCCCTGGCCGGATACACGCTGGCCTATGCGCTGGTGCTGATCACCGGCGGCCGGCTGGGCGACGCGTTCGGCCGCAAGCGGCTCTTCCTGATCGGGGTGGCCGGCTTCACGATCATGTCCGCACTATGCGGCGCTGCTACCAGCCCGGGCATGCTGATCGGCTGCCGCGTCGCCCAGGGTGCCATGGGGGCCATCATGGTGCCCCAGGTGCTGGCGGTCATCCAGGTCATCTTCCCGCCCCGGGAGCGGATCAAGGCGCTGGCGGGTTTCGGCGTGACGGCTGGGCTCGGCACGGTGAGCGGGCCGCTGCTCGGCGGGCTGCTCATCCAGCACAACCTGTTCGGGCTGGGCTGGCGGACTATCTTCCTCATCAACGTCCCGGTCGGGGTGATCGCCTTCGCCGCGTCCGCGGTCCTGGTCCGCGAGTCGAAGGCGGCCAACCCGCCCCGGCTGGACCCGGCCGGGGTCGGGCTGATCTCGGCGGCCCTGCTGTTGCTGCTGTACCCGCTGGTGGAGGGGCGCCAGCTCGGCTGGCCGCTCTGGACGTACGTGTCGATGGCCCTCTGCGTGCCGGTTGCGGCCGCGTTCGTCTGGTACGAGCGGCTCAAGGGCCGCCGCGACGGCTCGCCGCTGGTGCCGCTCAGCCTGTTCTCCCAGCGCGCGTTCAGTGCGGGCATGGGCGTGGCCGTCACGTTCTTCCTCGGCATCGCCTCATTCGCCCTGGTGCTCACCCTGTTCCTGCAGCTCGGCCTGGGGTTCAGCCCGCTGCACGCCGGGCTGACCTTCCTGCCGTTCTCCGCCGGGGTGCTGGTCGCCTCCGGGGCGGCGGTGCGGCTGGCTCCCCGGTTCGGCCGCGGGGTCACCATGGCCGGGGCGCTTATCATCGCCGCGGGAATGGTCGGCCTGATTGCCACCCTGCATCACTACGGGGCGGCGGTGACCACCTGGGACCTGGTGCCCGGCCTGGTGGCCGCGGGCCTCGGCCTGGGCGCGGTGATCGCCCCGCTGGCCGACATCGTGCTGGCCGGCGTGCCGCACCGGGATGCCGGCTCGGCGTCCGGGGTGTTCAACACCGGGCTGCAGGTCGGCAACTCGATCGGCATCGCCGTCATCGGCGTGATCTTCTTCGGCCTGCTCGGCAGCCAGTCCGGGCCGGCCGCCGCCGCGGCCGCCCCGCAGCTGCGCACCGGCCTGGTGTCGGCCGGCCTGCCCGCCAGCTCCACCGGTCGCATCCTCACCCAGTTCCGCGGCTGCCTGCACGACCGGCTGGTCGCCGCCGACCCCACGGTCACCCCGGCGGCCTGCCGGGTCCCCGGCGGCCAGCGGGCGCTGCCGGCCGCCGCGCACCCGGTACTGGCCCGGGCGGGTGGTGCCGCGGTCCGCGACGACTTCACCGCCTCGGTGGAACGCACCTTGTGGTTCCAGGTGGGCGTGTTCGGCCTGAGCTTCCTGGTGATGCTGCTGCTGCCCAGGGGCGCGGGCCGGCATCGGCCCGGATCCGGGGGAGCTGGGTCCGGGGAAACCCTGGCCGGCTCCGACGAGGCGCCGGTCATCCAGGACGAGGCGCGAGCGGGGGACCCGGCGTGAGCGCGGCAGCCCGGCCGGGCCCCGCCGCGGGCCGCGGGCCGGAGCGGCTGGCGATCCTCGGCGCCACCGGCGGGATCGGCGGGCACCTGCTGAGCTGGGCGGTCGACGCCGGTCACCCGGTGCACGTGCTGGCCCGCCGCCCGGAAGCGGTGCCGGGCCGGCCCGGCGTCACCGTCACCGGGGGTGACGCGACCGACCCGGCGGCAGTGGCCGACGTGGTGGCCGGCGCTGACGCCGTGCTGTCGGCCCTGGGGCCACGGGGCGCGAAGACCCCGGGCTTGCTGGGCGCGGCCGCGTCGGCCGTGACCCAGGCCATGGTGAAGCACGGGGTGGGCCGGCTGATCTGTGTGTCGGCCGCGGGGGCGTTCATCAGGGAGGACCCTGAGGCCAGTCCGTTGGTGAAAGCAATCTTGCCCCGCGTCTTCGCCCGGCCCTTCGCCGACGTCCGGGAGATGGAGCGGGTGGTGCGGGCCAGCACGCTCGACTGGACGCTGGTCCGGCCCACCCGTCTGGTGAACGACCCTGGCCGGGGTGAGTTCCGGATCCGCGACCGCTACCCGGCGCCGGGCCTGACCAGGATCGCCCGGGCCGACGTGGCCCAGTTCATGATCGGCGCGCTGGCGGAGCCGGGCTACATCCGCCAGGCTCCGGCCATCTGCTGGTGAAGTGGCGGGCCCGCGGGCCGGATGGGCGGGCTGCTCCGGCTAGCCCGCGGTCTCCCGGAGAGCCCAGGCCGCGAGCTCGGTCCGGTTGGTCAGGTGCAGCTTGGTCAGCATGTTTCTGACGTGCCCTTCCACGGTCCGCTCGGAGAGCACCAGCCGGGCGGCGATGGCGCGGTTGGTCAGGCCGCCAGAGATCAGCCCGGCTATCTCCCGCTCGCGCGGGGTGAGCGGATTCCCGGCCTGGATCGCGTGCCGGAGCTCGCTCACCAGTTGTTCCGCGCGGCGGGCCGGGCCGGGCATGTCCAGCCGGCGAGCTTCCTCGGCGGCCTGCCGGGCGAGTAGCAGCGCCTCAGCCTGGTCGCCGCGCCGCCCGCGGGCGCGTAGCGCCCCGGCCCAATCGAGCCGGGCGAGCACCACGAAGGGGCGGGCGCCGAGCCGGGTATTGACGGTCACCGCGGTAGCGAAATGCTCCAGCGCCGCCTCGGTGCGGTCCAGCAGGACGGCCAGCCGGCCGAGCGGCCAGTGCGGCGACCCGGACAGGAACACGACACCAGTGCCGGCGGCCATGGTGTCCGCCGTGTGGCTGGCCATGAGGTCGTAGGCGGCGAGCGCCGTGTCCCGGTCACGGAACGCGATGATCAGGTCCATGATGTGCGTGAGGGCGCCGAGGTTCCGGCTGTCCTGGTCACCGCGGCCGGGCAGCGATCGCACCGTCTCGTAGACCGCCCGCGCCTCGTCGAGGCGGCCCAGCACGTAGAGCGCCAGCGCCTGACCGGCGCGGACGATCGAGAGTGCCGCGAATCCGGCGGTGACCTCCAGAAAGTCGGCCGGGACATCACTGGGCTCGCCACGGACGGCCGCGAGGAGGACGGCGAACGAATAGGACAGGCCGGCCCCGGAGGGGTCCTGCAGCCGGACCGCGAGCCGGTACGCCGCCCAGGACTGCGTCCGGGCCTCCGCGAACCGGCCGGCCAGCGCGGCCCGGGACGCCTGCTGCCGCAGCAGGTGCCAGCGGATCAGCGGCAGCCGGGTGGCGTCGGCCAGCTGTGCGATCTGGCCGATCTCCACGTCCACCGCGTCGAGGTTCGCCAGCTGGTACGCGGCGTCGATGCGCCACTTCCGGCCCAGCACCACGGCCAGCGGCTGACCGGTCATCGTGGCCAGCTGGATAGCCCGGGTACCGAGCCGCAGCCGCTCGGCCCGGTGCTGCGGGGCGGCCAGCGCGGCTACCCGGGCCCGGATGGCATCGAGTTCGGCGACCGGATCACCGGCCGCCTCGGCCGCCGCCATGGCCGCCGCCGATTCGGTGTCGGCCGCGGCGAGGTCAGCCAGCTCGGCCAGCGCGGAGGCGCGCTGCGCGAGCAGCTGCGCGCGCAGCCCGTCAGGGCATGCACCCTCAGCCAGCGCCCGGTCGCACAGGCCGAGCAGGGTGGTGGCGACCGCGGCGTGCCCGACACCGCGCAGCACCAGGGCCGCGGCGGCGACAAGGTCCGGCCGTCCGGCCGGCCCGGCGGTATCCGCGGCAGCGACCGAGTGGGCCAGGCTGTCCGCGAACTGGCCCGCCCGGTACTCGGCGGTGGCCAGCTCGATCAGCAGCACCGCGCGCCCGGCCGCGGTCCCGGAATCGCCAGCGGCACCGGCGCGGTCCGCCGCGGCCAGCGCGGTGGTCAGATACCGGGCTGCGTCCTCGAAGGCCAGCGCGGCGGTGGCCGCCGCCGCGGCGGCTGAGGCCCAGCCGGCTGCCTGGCGCAGCGCAGCCGGACCGGGCGCGGCCAGAAGCAGGTGGGCCGCCACCTCCCGCCCCGGCCCGGTGCCTGCCTGGCCAGCGGCTCCAGAGCCGCGGCGGCCCGCTGGTGCAGCCAGATCCGCTGATCCTCCGGGATGTCCGCGTAGATGCCGTCGCGGACCAGGGCGTGCGTGAACCGCCACGAGCCGGGCCGCCCGGGCAGCGGGCTGACCAGCCCGCGCTGCTCCGCGGCGGCCAGCGCGGAGCGTACTTCGCCGCGCTGGCGGGCCGACGGCCGCGACCAGGGGCAGGTCGAAGACCTCGCCGAGCACGCTAGCGGCGGCTAGCACCGCGGCCGCGTCGTCGTCCAGGCCGCGCAGCAGCGACCGGACCAGGCCGCTGACCTCGGCGCTGCTGCCCACGATGCGGGACAGCGCGCGCTCGTCTGCCAGGTAGCCGGGCTCGCGGGCGAGCAGCCGGGCCAGCGTGGTGACGTAGAGCGGATTGCCTTCCGAGCGGGCGTGCACCATACGTGACAGGGCCGGCGTCACGGTCACCCCGGCCGCCTTTCATGATCGCGGCGAGCGCGGCCTCGTTCAGCGCCGCCAGCCGCAGCTCCGCCGGGCGGGCAGCCGGGCCAGGTCGCCCAGCGCGGTCGCGCCACGGATCGCCTGCGCCGTCGCGCGCGGTGGCCAGGACGAGCAGCCGCGATTCCGGCAACTCAGCGGCCAGCTCGCGGAGCAGGAACAGCGAGGCCTGGTCGGCCCAGTGCAAGTCCTCCAGCACCACGAGCAGGCGGCCCTCGTCCGCCGCCGCGATGATCGTGTCCACTGCCGCAGCCGCGGCCCGGTACCTCGCCGCGGCGAGCTCGTCGGAACGGGCGCCCGGTGCGGAGGCCTCGTCGGTGAGCTGGGCCCAGGCATCGTCGCCGCCGACCGCGCCCAGGATCCGGCGCCACATCCACAGCGGCGGCGCACCCTGGTCCTCGACGGCGCGGCCCCACAGCACCCGGTGCCCGTCCTGGTGGGCCCGCCCGGCCAGTTCCTCGGCCAGCCGGGTCTTGCCGATCCCGGGCGGTCCGGTGACCAGGGCCAGGCCACCGTGGCCGGCCAGCGCCGCCGACCGCCAGCCGAGCAACTCGGCCAGCTCTCGTTCCCGCCCAGCCAGCTCCCCGGGGCCAGGGGCATCACCAGCCACATCACGACTATCCCCGCCCGGCCGAACCCCCAGGCTGTGATGGCCACCGAGCTGTTGCCGGGCGAGGACACGGCACTGCTGCCCGGGCCGGACCGCATCCAGACCCATCAGGTGACCGGATACCAGATGGCCGCGCAGACGGCCTTCCCGGCCGGAGGCTGACGATGAACGCCAGCAAATGGCACCGGACACCGATCCTGCTCGCCGTGGCCCTGGGCGCGGCGGCCACCGCCGTCACGGCGTGCGGCGGTAGCGCCGTCGGCCCCCCGGTGGGGGCGCCTCCCGCGTCGCGGCACACCGCGGTGGAGCGGGCCGCCACGCTGAACTGGCTGGCCATGACCAACCAGATGTGGACCAAGGACAATTTCGCCGCGCTGGACCGGGTGACGGTGGGTGAGGCGCGCACCGTCTACCGGACCGAGCAACGGCACGCGGCGGGCGATGCCAGCCCGTCCGGCCGGACGCCGTTCCGGCTCACCGGCTTGTCGATCACGGTGCCGTGCCACGGCTGGAGTGAAGCCGGGGAGGCCGCGATCTGCGGCCAGCGGCCCCGGTGCTGCCGAAGCCAGTGGTGCCGGATCGGTATTCGTTGCGTATGGCGACACCGATGTCTTCACGCTCGGGCAGTCGATGCGCCCGGAGGCGATGGTTTTCCAGCAGGCCGGCGGGGCGTGGAAGCTGGCCGCAGTGGTGAACGGATCTTCAGGCGGCGGGCCCCGGTGGCCTGCCCTGTGCGCTGCCGGAGCGGGCCAGGGCGGCGCCGCGGTGCTGGCACCCAGCGGATTACCCGGCGGCGCTGGCCCGGGCGCTGGATCACGCCGCGACTGGCGTGGCCGAGACGGCCCAGGCGGCGGCGCCTTTCGCGGTGAACTCCTTCTTCGCCGGCCCGGACTCGATCAACGTCCAGTTCGCCCGCGAGAGCAGGAAGGACCGGGCGGGCGGCGTCACGCTGGCCCAGCGGTTTACCCCGGTCCCCGGGCCGGCCCTCGCCCTGCCCCTGGCGGACGGGCGCGGATACTGGCTGGTCGGGGTCTTCTCCCAGATCACGAGCTACGGCAGCGCGGCGGGTGTCCGGAAGGCTGCCTGGCCGGACGGCAACTCTGTAGCGTCACCCCACCCCGCGGTGGTGCACCACGAGACCGACACCTTCGTCACCACCTACGCGGCGACCGACCCGCCGCGTTCGGCCGGCCGCCGGGTCATGCTGGACGGCTTCTTCGGCTGGCCGCTGACGAGCGTCGCTCGCTGACCTGCCCGTGCGCGGAGAGCACCCTGATCAAGGAGCACGCGCCCGCCAGCCCGGCGGGCGCTACTCCGTGCGCCGCGTAGCGGCCTCCGGGCCGCTACTCCGTGCGCAGCGTGCCCGCGGCCGGGGTGCGGGCGGCCACCGCCGCCGGGAACGAGGTCAGCAGGTTCCCGGCCAGGAGGACCGCGGCACAGCCGGCGGCCAGCAGGAGCACCGGGACCACGGTGACGGGTTGACGCCGAGCGATCCGGCGAAGCCGTGCCACGCCCAGCGGCCCGCGGCGACGCCCAGGGGCACGCCCACGACGAGGGCGATGACCAGCGTCAGCGTCGTCTGCCAGGCGACGATGGCCCTGAGCTGGCGCCGGGTCATGCCCAGGGTCTTCAGCAGGGCCAGCTCCCGCCGCCGCCTGCGCACCGAGGTCAGCACGGTCAGGGCCAGGGATGCCATCGCCGCGGCGGCCAGGCCCAGGGCCAGGGCCAGCGGCTGGCCGCCCATCTGGGTGGCGTTGACGATGGCCGCGGCCCGCGCGCGGTGCAGCCCGAGCTCGTAGGTCCCGCCGGGAGTCCCGTCCGGGTTGGCGGAGGTGATCCGGTGCACGAGCGCCGCCCGCTGGGCCGCGCTGGTGCCGGGAACCAGGTCGATGGCCACCGCTGACGGGGCGGCCTGCGAGGAGTCCAGCGGCGGACTGCGGGCCGACGCTGTGCAGGCCCTGGGCGGCCAGCAGCGCCTGCTCGGACAGCATGGCGCCCTGGCCCAGGGACACATGCTGGGAGATGGCCACCCCGAACGAGGGCAGGGTGACGATCCCGGAGATCGTGAGCGGGCGCCGGTAGGGCGGGCGTCCGACCAGGACCGTGTCCCCGACCTTCTTGCCCAGCTGGCGCAGGGTCACCGCGCCCAGCTCGATCTGCCCGTTGTCGGTGATGGCCTGGCCACTGCTGGTCGGCGGTTCGAGCGACCCGCGGTCACGCTGCAGGCCGAGCACGGGGACGACCCGGCCATCGATCGTGAGCTGGCTGAACCCGAAGCTGGACCACGCCGCCACCGCCGGCTGGCCGCCGACCAGCCGGTTCATCACGCCGGGGGTGAAGTTCCCGTACCCGCCCTCGGCCTGGATCAGGATCTGCCAGTTCCAGCCGTACCGGGCCGGGTGGGTGACCAGGCCGGTCAGGCTGGCCCCGAACACGGCGGCGGCGATCACGGCCGTCACCGCGGCGATGGACCCGAGCAAGGTGGCGCGGACCGGGACCGCCTGCCGCCCCGACCCCGGCTCCAGCGCGTTGCGGCTGGCCACGACGGCCGGTGCGGGCAACCCGGCGGCCGCCGCGGCATGCGCGACGGCGGACGGCCGCTCCCGGTCCTGGCGGGTGACCGGCCGGGTGGCCCGTACGCCCATCACGGCCAGCGCCGCGAGCAGGATCGCGGCCAGCAGGACTGCGCCGGCCCCCAGGACCAGGCCGTCCGCCTGGACCCCGCGGGCCGGATCGAACTGGCGGACCTGGCCGACCGGGGCCAGCGGGGAGAGCGCTATCGCGCCGGCCACGGCGAGGATCATGGCCCCGAGGATGGCGGCCACGCCCGGCAGGCTGGCCGCGAGCGCGGTCTGGGCCCGGCTCCCGCCCAGAGCGCGCAGCACAGATATGTCCTGGGCCGACCGGCTGATCAGCTGGGCCAGGCCTTGCCCGGCGAGCACCAGCATGGCCAGGGCGGCGATCGCGCCGAAAACGGCGAGCGCGACCACCTGCGGCCCGATCGCCTGCTGCACTTCACGCCGGGTGATGTCCGAGCGGGCGACGGCGAAGGTCAGGCCGTTCTCTTTCTGATGGGTGGCCGCGAAGTACTGCCGCTGCACGGTCGTGGCCAGGGTGGTGAGGTGGTGCTGCAGGGTTCCTATCCCGGCGGTCCCGTGGTCCAGCCGGACCCCCACCCAGGAGAACACGTAGTAGGGCAGCAGGTGCGCGGTGGCGCCGGGCGGAAGGACCCCGCCGTTCTGCTCGTCGGACTGGTCCACCAGGACCGGCGGGATGTCCACGATCCCGGTCACCCGGAACGTCAGGCGCTGCCCCGGAGTGGACTGATAGGTGACCTGGTTCAGCCGGTAGAACTGATAGGTCACCAGGCCGCCGACGCCCACCCCGAACAGGTGCGCGATGCCCGGGCTGAGGGCGATTTCCCGGGTCGCGTCGAGCCGGGGCAGGCGGCCAGCCAGTACCGTCATCCGGTCCCGGGTGAAGTACGCGCCGTCGAAGCTGCCGGTCAGGGAGTTAGTGAGGAAGGAGTCCCGGATCCGGCCAGCCACCACCGGATTGGCATTCAGCCCGATGTACGCGTCGCTGGCGGTGATCCCGGGCAGGGCCTCGATCAGCTTGATCGGCCGGGTCGAGGCCATCCCCGGCAGCATGCCAGGCACGTTGACGAACGCGTCGCTGGCCTTGATCGAGGCCAGGTAGCGTCCGTACGCGGATGCGGTACGCCGGGCGCCGGCCACCGCCCCCAGCGCCACCGCGCCGAACAAGCCGCCGATGAGCGCCACGGTCAGCACGGTCCGCCAGGAACGCTGGGCGGTCGCGCGCCACAGGTACAGCCCTGCGCGCATCGCGGGTCAGCCTCCGGGCCCGCGCGTGATCACCATGGCCCCAGTATCCAGGGCCGTGGCCAGGCGGCGCAGGAAGGGCCGCACGACAGTCCAGGGGTGGGTAGCCCCACTGGGCCCGGGTGACTACCCTTCCGCGTCGCCGATGGCCGCGTCCACCTCGGCCCGGCGGGCGGCCATTTCCGCGTCGTAGCTGGCCTTCTCCTCGTCTATCCGCTCCGCGATCTCCTCGTCATCGCGCATCAGCGCGTCCAGGTCGGTGCCGGCCGCGTCCAGGACACCCAGGTCGGCGTAGGCATGCTGGACCTTCGGGCCCCACAGCCCGATGTCCCGGACACACGGCACGATCCGGCTGAACAGCAGGGTGCGGAAGGCCTGCTGGATGGGGGACTGCTCGGTGTACTCCAGGCACTCTGCCACGTCGTAACCCATCCGCTCCCAGACCTCCTGGGCCCGGAATCGGTTGCGCATCAGGTAGCACCCCTCGACCACGAACTCCTCGCGGTCGGCTCGCTCGGCGTCCGTCAGCCCGGCGTAGTAGTCGCGCAGGGCCAGGCGGCCGAACGCCACGTGCCGGGCCTCGTCCTGCATCACGTAGGCGAGCAACTGCTTGACCAGGGGGTTGGCGGCCACGTCGCGGTGCACCCCGAACGCGGCCAGGGCCAGCCCCTCGATCAGTACCTGCATGCCGAGGTAGGGCAGGTCCCACCGGGAGTCACTGAGCGCGTCGGCCAGCAGCCGGGCCAGGTCGTCGTTGATGGGGTAGTACAGCCCGATCTTGTCCCGGATGAACCGCTGGTAGAGCTCGACGTGCCGGGCCTCGTCCATGGTCTGGGTCGCGGCGTAGAACTTGGAGTCCATGTCCGGGACGGACTCCACGATCCTGGCTGCCACGGTCAGCGCGCCCTGCTCGCCGTGCAGGAACTGGCTGAACAGCCACGAGCCCAGGTGATGGCCCAGTTCCTCGCGCTCGGCCTGGTTCAGCACCTCCCACTGCCGCGACCCGTGGATCGGCACGAACTCATCCGGCGTGGCCATGACGTTCGTGGGGTCCACGGGCAGGTCCCAGTCGATCCGCTTGGTCGCGTCCCACTGCTTGTCCTTGCCCCGCTGGTACAGGTCCAGGAGCCGGCTCCGGCCCTCGTCGTACTCCCAGCTGAACCGGGCGGCGCCGGAGGCGGGGACATCCCAGGTGCCGGGCGGGACAGGAGTGGCGTAATGGTCGTAGGTGCCCACGGCAGCCTCCTGGGTGACGGGGAGCGGCTCGCCTCCTCTTTATTACTACTCAGTAGGGCCGGCGGGCGCAATCCCCGGGAGGCTCAGTCGTGCACGGAGGGCTCGTGGTCCGCGTGCCCGGCGGGCTCGATCTGGAACGTGGAGTGGGCCACATCGAAGTGGCCGCGGACGCACTCCTGCAGCTGGTCCAGGAGACCGGGGCCGCACCCGCTGGCCAGGGTGTCCGGGGTCCACCACGACGTGCGCGGACAGCACCGGCAGCCCGGAGGTGATGGTCCAGGCGTGCAGGTCGTGCACGTCGATGACGCCGTCCAGCCCGGTCATGTGCTGGCGCACCTCGCTCAGGTCGATGCCCCGCGGGCTCGCCTCCAGCAGCACGTCCACCGCGTCCCGGAGCAGCCGCCAGGTCCGGGGCAGGATCAGCACGCCGACCGCCAGCGAGGCGATGGGGTCGGCCAGGGTCCACCCGGTTGCGGCGATGATGGCCGCGGTGACCAGCACCGCCAGGGCACCGAACGCGTCCGAGGCGACCTCCAGGAACGCGCCGCGGGCGTTCAGGCTCTCGGCCTGGGCCTGGCGCAGCAGGATCAGTGACGCGCCGTTGCCGGCCAGCGCGATGCAGCCGAACACCGCCATCACCCCGGTATTCACCGGCGGCGGCGCGGCCAGCCGCTGCGCTGCCTCCACCACGATGAACGTGGCCATGCCGAGCAGCAGGAGCGCGTTGGCCGTGGCGGCCAGGATCTCTGCCCGGGCGTAGCCGAAGGTGCGCCGCTCGGTAGCGGGCTTGCTGGCAAAGTGCGCGGCGAGCAGGGACAGGCCCACCCCGGCCGCGTCCGCGGCCATGTGCGCCGCGTCGGCCACCAGCACCAGGGACCCGGACAGGATCCCGCCGGCGATCTCCCCGACGGCGATGCTGAGCGTGATGGCCAGGACCGCGGCCAGCCGGCCGCGGTGCCGTCCGGTGGCCGTCAGGGCATGGTCGTGCGCGTGTCCGCCTCCGGCCGTCATCGCCGCTGGAAGCCCCCTGTCAGGAGTACTGCCCTTCGCCGCCCCGCCCATGGTCGCCCCCGGGCGGTTCCCCACCTGAAGAGTCTTCCCCGAGTGTGCGCCGGGCGGTACCCGCGGACAGCAACTCATAAGCCGGGTTGATCATGACCGGGCCTTCCTCGCGCAGCCCGACCGGCCCGCGGAAGCGCACCCGGACCCCGCACATGATGCCGGGGATATGCGACCGGCCATAGAACAGCGCGGTCAGGTCACCGGTGGAATCGGCGATGTCGATGGCCAGCACGGAGTTGCGCTCTACCGGGCGGATCTCCACGGTCCGCACCCGGCCCTCGACGGTGGCGCGGCCCGGCCGGACCAGCGAGCCGATCGGGTTCACCCCGGCGGGCGGGACGGGCCGGTCGTAGCTGGGATGATCCTCGGTCGGCGCCGCCGGGGGCGGCTGGTCCGCGCCGCGCCGCCGCCCGCGCAGCGCCCGGCGCAGCCCGGACGGTGCGGCGATGACGGGGGGCAGTCCGGCGGAGGGGTCGGTGACCGCGGCGGCACCGTCGCTGCCTGCCGGGCCGCCGTCCGCGGCGGCCGGGGCCCGCCCGCCGTCCACTGCGGGGCCCCCTGGGCTGGTGGCGGGGCCGGGTTCCGGCGGGGGCGCCGGGACCGCCCCGCCGGCCTTGGCCGCCTGTTCCGCGAGGGCCTTGAGGCTCATCTTGGCCTCGGCGGCCTGCTCGGCCTGCGCGACCTGGCGGGCGTGCAGGACCTCCAGCCTGCTCTGCACGTCGAACGGGACGATGGTCGCGGCCGCGTGCGGGATCCGGCTCACCACCGCGGCGATCTTGTCGGCGGTGCGGTCGTGCAGCAGCCGGCCGATCAGCGGCGAGTAGCTGCGCCGGGGCAGCACCACCGTGACCTGCGTGCCCGGCTGGGCCGCCTCCGCGCTGGCCAGTTCGGCCGCGGCCCGGGCGATTCTCCGGTCGGGACAGTCGATGAAGTCCAGCACCACGTCCATGCCCGCCCGGGTCCACTCCTCGCGCAGGGCGTCGGCCACCGCGGTGTCGATGACGAAATGGACCGCGCGCAACGTCGTGGGGCGCAGGCTGCGGGCGTAGCGCAGCGCGGCGATCGTGGCCAGGTCGAAGCTGTCCACGAAGACGAACACGGTCCGCCGCGTGTAGTTCGGCGCCGCAGGCGGCTTGGGCCGGTCGCTGATCCGCTCCAGGACCTGGGCTTCCATCCCGTACTCGCGGTTGAGCCGGATGAACGCGAACACCAGGATCGGGAACACCACCAGGACCAGCCAGGCGCCCTCGGTGAACTTCACGATCGCGAAGATCAGCCACGACGAGTCGCGGTGTACACCCCGCCGGTGAAGTTGATGGCCAGCTTGCGCCGCCAGTGCGGCTCCCTGGTCGTGTGTGATACTTGGCCATGCCGAACCCGGCCATCGAGAACCCGGTGAACACGCCGATCGCGTAGAACGGCACCAGGTTGTTGATGTTGGCCCCGACCACCAGCCAGCAGGGCGCAGGGCCAGGACGGTCAGCACGACGATGCCGTTGGAGAAGACCAGCCGATGGCCGCGCTTGCTGAGCCAGCGTGGCAGGAACGAGTCCTCGGCCACGAAGCTGGTCAGGAAAGGGAAGCCGCTGAAGCTGGTGTTGCCGCCGGTGAACAAGATCGGTGATGGCCCCGGCCTGGACCAGGAAGAACAGAACGTGGCCCACCGCGGGAAGACCCGAAGATCAGCTTCGGCTTCCTGGGCCACCACGGTGGGCACGCCGCTCGTGTAGGGCGCGGCGTGGGTCGATGTGGGCGAGCCAGGAGATGCCGGCGACCAGGGAAGCCAACGATGCGCCCTGGTGACCAGCAACTGCCGGGCGTTGCGGCCCTCGGGCGGGCGTGAGCGCGCTCACCGCGTTGGACACGGCCTCGATGCCGGTCAGCGAGGAACCGCCGTTGGCGAACGCGCGCGCAGGCAGAAGACCGGCCGAGCAGTGTACAGGCCGCTCCGAGTGCCCGATCTGTGTACTGTCCCCGGCATGCCACATGACATGCGGCAGGCCGCCGCCGAACGCCTCGCGGGCCAGGCCGACGATGATCATCAGCCCTGACCGACCCGGAGAACAGGTACGTCGGCAGCGCGAACGTCCGGCCGTTCTCCCGGACTCCGCGCAGGTTCACGTAGCACATCACCAGCGTGGCCACCACCGCGATGAGCAGCAGGGTCGTCGTATCACCCAGGGGCCGGCCCAGGGCTGGGAAGGTGGACACGATCGCGGCGCTGCCCGCGGCGGTCTGCACGGCCACCGTGACCACGTAGTCGACCATGAGAGCCACGGCCGCGATCTGGGCCACGCGCGGGCCGAAGTTCTCCCGGGCGACCACGTAGGACCCGCCTGCCCGGGTGTAGACCGTACACCACCTCGCGGTAGGACAGCACCACCAGGGCGATGCCGAGGATGATCACCCCCGTCATCGGCATCAGGATCGTGAACGACGCCAGGCCGAAGAACGGCAGCAGTTCGTGCAGGATCAGCTCGGAGCCGTAGTTGGCCGAGGAGATCCCGTCACAGGACAGCACGCCGAGGGCCAGCGGCTTGGACAGCCGCTCCTCGCTGAGTTGCTCGTTGACCAGGGGCGGCCCGAGCAGCCGGCGTTTCAGCGTGTACCCGAAACCCTCCGGCAGGTTATCGGCCCCGCCGAGAAGGCCCACTGCCCTGCGCATCGCCAACTGAGGTGCCCTTCGCTTGCCTGACCTGGCCTTCATACCACCGCCGGGAAGCAGCCCTGACCAACGGGCATACGCCGGGCATACGGCTGATACCCCCGCGAGATGCCGGTTAGCCCGGCCTTAACGCAGCCTTAGCGGGGATCCCTTGACCGTCCCGTTAACCGATGCCGAAGAACCCCAGCACGGTCGAGCCCAGCAGCAGCAGGCTCATGGCCGAGATGGCGACCACGCAGACCGTGGCCGCGATGCGGAACACGGGGCCGTTGGCGGCCTGGCCCAGCACGCTGCGCCGGTTGGTCAGGATGAGGATGTAGGCCAGGACGACCGGCGTGACGATGCCCTGCAGTACCTGGGTGCCGATCAGCAGGGTGATCAGGTTGATCGGGGTGAGGGCCAGTGCGGCGCCGATGATCACCTGCACGGTGAACAGGCCCAGGAACAGCCGGGCCTCGGTGAAACGGCGGGAGATCGAGCGCTCCACCCCGACCGCCTCGCTGATCGCGTAGGCGCTGGACAGCGGGACCACCGCGCCGGCCAGCGCGGACGCGCCGATCAGGCCGAACGCGAACAGCAGCTCGGCCCCGGCGCCGGCCACCGGGCGGAGCGCCTCGGCGGCCTCCTTGGCCGAGGTCAGCGGGCCGCGGCCGCCGATGGCCGCCGCGGTCGCGATGATGATGGTGATCGAGATGATGCAGGCGAAGACGGCGCCGGAGATCGCGTCGATCCGGGCCCGCGGGTAGTCGGCCACGTCGGCGCCCTTGTCCACCACGCCCGCCGCCGCGTACAGCTGCATGTACGGGCTGACCGTGGTGCCGATCAGCGCCACGCCCAGCAGCAGGAAGCTCTTCGTGTACAGGAAGTGCGGGATGACCAGGTTGGTGCCGACCTGGGCCCAGTTGGGGTGGCCCAGGATCGCGGCGATCGGGTAGGCCAGGAACGCCAGCGACAGGATGAGGAAGATCCGCTCCGCGTACCGGTAGGAGCCGAACACCACGAGCGCCCAGATAGCCACCGCGGCGATCGGGATGATCACGTACCGGCTCACGCCGAGCAGCTCGAACGCGGCGCCGATCCCGGCGAACTCCGACACCACCAGCCCCGTGTTGGCCAGCAGCACGCAGAACAGCGCCACCCCGGTCAGCCGCAGGCTGAACTGCTCCCGGATCAGCGCGGCCAGGCCCTTGCCGGTGTGCGTGCCCAGCCGGACGGCCATCTCCTGCACCAGCACCAGCGCGAACGTCACCAGCACCATGAAGAACAAGGTCCGGTAGATGAACTGCGACCCGGCCGAGGCGTAGGTGGCGATCCCGGCCGCGTCGTTGCCGGCGTTGGCCGCCACCACTCCCGGCCCGGCGATGGCCAGGATCATCCAGATCCGGCCTCTCCGGGACCGGATCAGCCGGACCCCGCCCGCCCGGACCCGGGTCAGCGAGGTCATCCCGCCGCGCGCCCGGGGCCGCGGCGGGTCCAGCTCTGCGGGAGCATCCTCCTCGCGCGTGCTCACTGAGTCTCCCTGGACGTTCGCGCTGTCCGGAACCCCATGCACCGGCCACTCGCACGGGCCTGGCGGCCCATGCTCGTTAGCCGGTACCGGACGGCGCTCACTGGTGTCTCCCTGGGCGTTCTCACTGGAGCAGCCTGGGGAAGTGCAGCCGCCCGTGCCCGGGCACCAGGGCGTCGAGCACGTCGTCGGACAGGATCCGCCCCAGCGGGTGGCCGTCGTCGTCCACCACCAGCAGCGACGAGCGGCGCGACTCGACCAGCTCGGTGGCTACCGTGTCCAGGTCGTCCTCGGGCCGCAGGGTATCAGCGTGTTGTCCGGGTCGATCAGATCGCCGAGGCGCCGGGCGCCGTCGCTGACCAGCAGGTCAAACGCGGATACATCACCCAGCAGCCGTCCGTCCTCATCGAGCACCGCCACCGAGTCAATCTCGGTCCGGTGCCGCGCCTGCTCGGCCAGCCGCTGGCTGACCTGTGCCACTGTCTCGTCCGGCGACGCGCAGGCCAGCACGGTGGTCATGATCCCGGCCGCCTCGTCACCCGGATAGCCGAGCAGCCGGACGAGTTCGCGCTGGACCTGCTGCGGCATCCGGGCGAGCAGGACGCTCTGCTCCTCGTCGCTCAGGTCACGCAGCGCGTCCACCGCCTCATCCGGTTCCATCCGGGCGATGAGCTCGGCGGCCTGGTCCGGTTCGACCTCGCGCAGCAGCGCGGTCAGTTCCTGCGGTTCCATCTCCTCCAGCGCGTCCGCGGCCAGATCGTGGCCCAGGCTGTCGATGAGCTCCTGCCGGCCCGGCCGGCCCAGCCCCTCCAGCACGTCCGCGAGTTCGGCGGGGCGCAGCTTGCGCAGCGCACTGTGCGGCGCCCGCAGCTTCACCGCCGACGGTGACTCCGCGGAGTCGGAGCCGAACGACTCGATCGCGGCCCAGTCGATCACCCGGTCCGGGGTCGGATGCCAGCGGAACCGTTTCGGGCCCAGCCTGCGCAGCAGCGTCTGCAGGCTGACGTCCACGCCGACCAGGTGGATGGCGTCGCCCACCTGGGCCAGGTACAGGTCCGCGGCCCGGATCACCTGGATCTCGTCGGTGTCCACGAGCTGATGGTCGAGGATGTCCCGGGCCAGCAGGACTTCCCCGTCACGCCGCTGGAACTCGCGCAGGTCCAGGCGGGCGGTGCGCAGGGTGACCGAACGGCGGTGCAGCCGGTCGATGGCTGATGCGTCGAGGAAGGCGCGCCGCCGGCCGACCCGCATGACGACGCCGGTGACGAGCGGGTAGGTCTCCCCGCCGTGCACCTTGGCCAGCAGGTCCGCCACCCGGCCCACCTCATCGCCGGCCTGGTTGAGCACCGGGCGGCCGATGAGCCCGGCCAGGGACACGATGTCCTGCCGGAGCTGGCGGGAGGTGATGGCGCGCTCGGACGGCTGCATCAGGCGGCGGGCCAGCGGCGTCCGGTCATGCCGCCGCCGGGCGGGGTCGCGGTGATTGAGGAAGAACCGATCGGACACAGCAGCCTCCTGGGCCCGTCGGCTCGGCCCAGCGGCTAGGGGGTTGGCCCCAGCTGCGGATAGCCGGCGAGCGGTAGGTGGGATCGGGAGGAGTGCCGCCCGGCGACCCGGCCCCTGATGCTGGCCGCGATCGCCGGGGGTGTACTGGAAGGATCGCCGAGCACGGCCATCACCTCCTCGCCTCCGCTGCGATCAATCTGGCTGTACGCCACCCCGGCGACCATACCCTGGACCGGGCCGAAAATCGGAATCCAGGGCATCATCCTGCCCGTCGTGAAAGCCGTTCAGCTCGGCGGCGGGTGAACCCCGGAGCGCTTCTCCTTGTCCAGCCGCAGGGCCAGGGTGGGGCAGGACGCGACCGCACGCCGGGCGTGTTCCTCCAGGTCCGCCGGGACCGGCCCGGCCGCGATGACCGGATATCCCCAGGGGTCCAGCGTGACCAGCTCGGGGAGCAGGTCGGCGCACACCCCGTGGGCGTCACATGCGATCGGGTTCAGCCTGAGCACCCGGCTCATCGCGGGCTACCGGGGGTGCGGGGGATGGGCAGCACCGGCGGGCGGCTGGCGGCCGGGCACGGCCCGCGGCTGAGGTGGCGCTGCAGGTCGTCGGCGAACACCCGCAGCGCGCTGGTCGACCAGGGCGACCGCGCCGTCGGGGAAGTGGCAGGCCCCGCGCTTGTCCACCAGGGGCAGCAGGTGCCGCAGCCACTCCGCGGCCCGCTCGTCCCGCCCCTGCCAGGCGAGGTGGGCCAGGGCGTCGGCGATGGCGGGCAGCCCGAACGTGCACGGCCCGCACTGCCCGGCGCTCTGTCCGGCCAGATAACGCAGCACCCGGGCGGTCTCGGCCAGGCCGCAGCAGGCCGTGGGCAGCGCGATCAGCACGCCCGCGCCGAAGGAGGCGCCGGCCGACCGGAGCCCTGGCGGGCTGACGGTGATCTCCGCCGCCGCGGGCAGCGACAGCCAGCCGCCGAAGTAGCCGCCCGCCAGGATGGCCTGCAGCGGTTCCGCCGGACCGCCGGCCAGCCCGATCAGCTCGCCGGCGGCCGGCCCAGGGCGATCTCGTACACGCCGGGTCTGCCTACCGCACCGCCGATCGTGACCAGGGCGGAACCGGGCGCCTCCAAGGTCCCGACGGCGCCGAACCACTTCGCACCGTACCGGGCGATCAGCGCCATGTGGGCCAGGGTCTCGACGTTGTTCACCAGCGTGGCCTGCCCGCCGACCCCCCGCTCGAATGGCCGGGGTGGCACGTACACCGGCACCGCCGGGCCCCCGTTGAGGAAGTTAACCAGCGCGGATTCCTCGCTGGCCACGAAGCCACCGGGGACCGCCACCACGCGGACCGGCGCCTCGGCCAGGCCGGCCTGCCGGCGTTCCGTAACCGCTGCCAGCAGCCCGTCGGCCCGCCCGGGAACCGCGCCGTCGACACACAGATAGGCGGTGGCCGCGCCGACCGCGCCAGCGGCCAGCGCGATCCCGTCGAGCACCAGATGCGGGGACTGGCGGAGCAGGATGAAGTCTTTCCCGCTCGCGGGCTCGGATTCGGCCCCGTTGGCGATCACCACCGCGCCGCCGCGCCGCCTCCCGCGCCGGCCCGCCCCGGCGACCGCCCGCATCTTCCGGGCGGCCGGGAACGCCGCGCCGCCCCGCCCGGTCAGGCCGGCCCGCTCCACCTCGGCGATCAGCCCGGCCTGGGCGAGCAGGCTGCCGGGCGGGAGCGGGCCGTAGCGGCTGAGGTGGGCCTGCAGTCCGAGCGGCGGGCCGGCCGCGATCAGCCGGGGCAGCTGGGCCGCGGGCGGACGTGGGCCGGTGGTCCCGGCGCCGCGCACCGCGGTCACGAGGTGGTCCACGGCAAGCCTGCGGCGCGGCCGCCAGGTGCCCGTCCCGCCTCCCGGTCCAGCAGGCCGGGGGCCTGGAACCGGTCACGGGCCTGGTGGCCGGTCGGGTCGTGGGTGAGGGCAGGCAGCCCGGCGTGCAGCGACCAGCCGGGCCGCAGCGGCCCCGACACCAGCCAGGCGCCACCCGCGATCAGCACGGCGACCAGCGCGATGGCGCCTGCCACCCGGACCCCGGGATGCGCGGGCCAGCCGTTAGCGAGCCGCCACCCGGTCAGCCCCGCGATCGCCACCACGCAGAGGAGCGTGACCACCAGCACCCACCGGGTGCGGGTGTCGGTGCCGGTGCCGAGGCCGTGCAGCACGGCCAGCGGCCAGCACAGGTAGGCGGTCCAGTGCACCAGCCGCCAGGATCGGTGACCGAGCCGGGCCCGCAGCAGGCTGGTCACGGTCAGCGCGATCAGCAGGTCCAGGGCGATCGCGCCGAACCCGAGCCACAGCGGCCGGTAGGGGGAGATGAAGGGGACGAAGGCGTCCTGCAGGTCAATCGGGACGAAGTTGTCAAGGATCGTCGTCAGCACGTGGGCCGCCGTGAACGCCAGGGCCAGCAGCGACATGTTCCGGTGCAGTCCGATCGTGATGAACCGGGGCCAGTGACGGTCCTCGAAGCGCACGGCGGTGAGCAGCCCGAGCGCCATCCCGAGGGTCAGCAGCACGAGTGCGACCACGCCGGTGGCCCGGGTGATGTACCAGAGCGGAGTGGACGAGGTCACGATCAGCGCCGCGTGCCCACCTAGCTGCGGCGTGGCGCCCAGCGAGCCCGGGACCGGCCCGGTGACGCCCGCTGCGATCATGACCCCCCCGACACTCCCTGAGCCGGCCCCTGGGCGGGAGCCACGTTCTGCGCCGGGGCCTGCAGCGAGCCACCCCCGGACTGGGCGCCGCCCTGCTGTCCGCCGCCCTGCTGCCCGGTGCCCTGCTGGCTGCTCCCAGCCGCGCTGCCGCCGGACGGGGAGTTGCCGGTGGCCGCCCCGCGGCCGGCGTTCTGGCCGGTTCCGCTGCCCTGGGCCGGGCCGCTGGCTGCGGCGGAGCCGGACAGGTGGCTAAAGGCGACGGTGATCGACGGCCGAGCAGGCCAGACCCACCGCGCCGATCCGGAAGGTCAGGCGGCGCACCCGGCGCAGCCCGTCCTCGCGGGCGGCGACCGCGAAGCGCAGGTCATCCCGCCGCATGGGCACTCCTCCTGGGAGCCGGCCTAAGTCAGTCTGTGGCAGTTTACGGCCGGACCCAGTGTGACGGCCCCCGCTCAGCGCTAGTGCAGCGCGCCAACCTGAAGGTTCGCTGAAGATCGCTGCTCAGGATCCTGAGCTCTGCAGGATGTCCGGCTGGCCGCGTATTCTCGCTGCATGCGCGGTTATACCCAGGACAAGGACGCCTACCTCAAACGCTTGCGGCGGATCGAGGGCCAAGTGCGCGGCCTGCAGCGCATGGTGGAAGAGGACGTCTACTGCATCGATGTGCTCACCCAGGTCTCGGCGGTGACCCGGGCCCTGCAGGCGGTCGCGCTGGGGCTGCTGGAGGAGCACCTGGGCCACTGCGTGACCGAAGCGGTCCGGGCGGGCGGTGACGAGGGACGCGAATCAGTCCGCGAGGCCGCGGAAGCGATCTCCCGGCTGGTCAAGTCTTAGTTCCCGGCTGCCCACTCGTGCTCGGGGTCCGCGAGCCGGGCGAAGGCGCGCAGGTTGGCCAGGCTCTCGCCCCGCTTGACCCGCCACGCCCACTCCTTGCGGATCGAGGAGGCGAAGCCGATGGCCAGGGCCGGGTCGAAGTTCTCGTCTGAGTAGGTCAGCACGCAGCCCAGGATGCGGTCCACCTCGGCGGTGCTCACCGAGGCGAGCGGGAGCCGGCCCACCAGGTAGACGTCACCAGCCGGATCGAGGGCGAAATGCACCCCGAACATCCGGCCGCTGCGCTCGAGCAGGAAGCGGTAGAAGCGGGCGTGATCCTCGTCCGGCTGGCGGCAGAAGAACGCCTCCACGTGCAGGCTGTGCCGTCCGGCGATCAGCCACGTCATCGTGGCGAGCTTGTGCTGGCCTTCCAGCTTGACCAGGTAACTGCCCGGCTGGGGGCTCTCCCAGCCCAGGCCCAGCTCCCGCAGGGCCACCTCGATAGCCGATGCGGCGTCTTCCTGGGCTGACGGCGGCGGGTGCGAGACGGGCTCGGTCATGGTTCCTCATAGTGCCAGGCCGGGCCGCGACACCCGCACCACCCCGCCCGCGGGACGGCTGCTCCTGGACTGCTGTCTCAAGCTCCCTAACGCCCTTTCCCGGCCGCTCATGAAGGCAGGGCCCGGGTGAAGCTGGCCGGCGCCGGGACGCTGTTCATCGCGCCCGCGTACACGCTCATCAGCCGGTCCACGGTGCGCGACCAGCCGAACCGGGAGGCGTGGGCCACCCCGCCACGGGACAGCCGCTCCAGCCGGGCGGGCGAGGAGATGAGCTCGCGGAGCGCCCGCGCGTAGCTGGCCGGATCATGATCGTTGACCAGGAGGCCTGACTCGCCGTGCTTGACCGCGGTGCGCAGGCCGCCCACCGCGGCCGCGATCACCGGCGTGCCGCAGGCCTGGGCCTCCACGGCCACCAGGCCGAACGACTCCGAGTATGAGGGCACCATGACCACGGTCGCGGCCCGGTACCAGTCGGCCAGCTCACGTTGCGGGCACGGTGGCTCCAGCCGGACCAGGCCGGCCAGGCCAAGCTGCTGAGCCAGCTCGATCAGGCCGTCCGGGTCAGCCCGCCCGGTCCCGCTCGGACCGCCGACGAAGGCCAGGGTCAGCGTCCTGGCCAGCGCCGGGTCGTCCCGGACCAGCTGTGCGGCGGCGCGCAGCACCAGGTCAGGCGCCTTCAGCGGCTGCACCCGGCCGGCGAACACCACCACGGTCCCCTCGGCGGGCAGGCCGAGCCTGCGCCGGGCCTCGGCGGCCGGGCCGGGCCGGAACACCGTCAGGTCCACGCCCGGGTTCACGGTCCAGACCTTGGCCGGATCCGCCCCGTACAGCCCCACGAGCTGGAGCGCTTCCTCTTCGGTGTTGGCGACCAGCCGGTCCGCGGTGGACACGACCTCCGTCTCGCCCCGCAGCCGCATTTCCGGCTCGGCGGCATCGCCCCGGGCCAGGGCGGCGTTCTTCACCCGGCCGAGCGTGTGCATGGACTGCACCAGGGGGACGCCCCAGCGCTGCCGGGCCACCAGCCCAACCTGGCCCGAGAGCCAGTAGTGCGCGTGGACCAGGTCGTAGCGGCCGGGGTCGTGGGCGGCCTCGGCGCGCAGTACCTCGAAGGTGAACTGGCATAGCTGAGCAGGCAGGTCCGCCTTGTCCAGCTCTTCGAACGGGCCGGCCGGCACGTGCCGGACCAGCACCCCGGGCACCAGTTCAGCCACGGGCGGTGCGTCTGGGGAGACGGCCCGGGTGAAGATCTCGACCTCCACCCCACGGCCAGCCAGCCGCTTCGCAACCTCCACCACGTAGACGTTCAGGCCCCCGGCGTCACCGGTGCCTGGCTGTTCGAGCGGCGAGGTATGGACACTGATGGTCGCGATCCGCCGGGGGAAGCGTCGCGGCACGGGCATGCACCTCCGGACTGATCAACCACCTGATAGCGCGGGGTGTTCCCGCCCCGGCGCACGGGTCTGGCCTGGTCGGGTGGGCAGGTCAGGCCCAGGCCCGGCGGCAGGGCCAAAGGCCGGCCTTCAGGCCACCCCGGGCCCGGCGCGCCGCGTGACCCCGCCCGTTAAGCTCAGCGGTATGGCGACGCTGGTGCTGCTGCGGCACGGAGAAAGCGAATGGAACGCGGAAGGCTTGTTCACCGGGTGGGTGGACGTGGGGCTGTCGGAACGAGGTGCGACGGAGGCCTCGAGCGGCGGCACCCTGCTGCGTGAATCGGGTGTGCTGCCTGACCTCGTGCACACGTCGGTACTGACCCGGGCCATCCAGACCGCCAACCTCGCGCTCGATGCGGCGGGCCTGCTCTGGCTGCCGGTGCGCAGGTCCTGGCGCCTGAACGAACGGCACTACGGGGCACTGCAGGGCAAGAACAAGGCGCAGACGCGGGAGGAATTCGGCGACGAGCAGTTCATGCTCTGGCGCCGCTCCTATGATGTGCCGCCGCCACCGCTGGCCGACGATGACCCGTACTCACAGGCGGGCGATCCGCGGTACGCCCTCCTGCCGCCGGAACTGATGCCCCGCACCGAGTGCCTCAAGGACGTGCTGACCCGGCTGATGCCGTACTGGTACGACACCATCGTTCCCGACCTCGCGGCGGACGCGACGGTGCTGGTGGTGGCGCACGGGAACTCGCTGCGTGCCCTGGTGAAGCATCTGGACGGCATTTCCGACGACGAGATCGCCGGGCTGAACATCCCGACCGGGATTCCGCTCGTTTACGAGATCGGCGCCGACTTCCGGCCCAAGGAGCCAGGTGGCCGTTACCTCGACCCGCAGGCTGCCGCTGCGGCGGCCGAGGCGGTCGCGAACCAGGGACGCTGACCCTTCGGGGCTGGCCGTGGGCCGCCGGGGCCGTTTCGGGCCGCCGGTCCGCCGGCGCTTGCTCTGGACAAATCGGGCGTGACGCCGGACTGGCTGCTGTGTGAATAGATGGGGAACAGGACGGCCGGGTGGCACTCGCCCCAGGCGATTTGCGCTGCTCCCGCATACCATCGGAGGGTGTGCGGGCAGGTGACAGTGATGATGACAGGAGCCTCCTCATCGTGAAGATCCGGAAGGCGGCCAAAGCGCACTCTGTCACCGACGTGTCCGCACCGCGATCTCAGCCTCCCCGGCTCCCCGCCGGTATCGCGGCCGTGCTCTCCGTGCTCTCCTCGTCCGCGGTGGTCATCGATAGCGACGACCGGGTGCTCAGGGCCAGCGCGGCGGCGCGGTCCTTCGGCTTGGTCAAGGGCGATCGCCTGATGGTGGGAGAGCTACTGGCCCTGGCCCGCCAGGTCCGCCGGGACGGCGAGATCCGGGAAGGTGAGATCGAGGTCTCGGGTACCAAGTTCGGCGGCCGGACCACGAGTTTCGCCGTGCGGGTAGCCCCGCTGGGTTCCGGGGTAGGTGGTGGTGGCCTCGTGCTGCTGCTGGCCGAGGACCAGACCGAGAGCCGCCGGGTGGAAGAAGTCCGCCGGGATTTCGTGGCCAATGTCAGCCATGAGCTCAAGACCCCGGTGGGGGCACTGGCGCTGCTGGCCGAGACGGTCGAGGACGCGGCCGACGACCCCGAGGCGGTTCGCCGCTTCGCGGGGCGGATGCGGCAGGAGGCATCCCGCCTCACCAAGCTGGCTCAGGATCTGATCACCCTGTCCCGGATCCAGGCGGCCGAGCCCATCCCCGATCCCATCCCGGTGGACCTGTCCCTGGTGGTAGCCGAGGCACTGGACCGGTGCCGGATGAAGGCCAACGCCCACGGCATCGAGCTCGCCGCGGCCGGCGAGCCCAGCCTGGTCGTGCTGGGAGACGAGGACCTGCTCGTCAACGCGCTGCGCAACCTGCTCGAGAACGCGGTCGCCTACAGCCCGGAGAAGACCCGGGTCGTGGTGACCACTCACCGAATCGCCGGGGACGTGGTCGAGATCAGCGTCGCGGACCAGGGGATCGGCATCCCCCAGCGTGACCTGGAGCGGATCTTCGAGCGTTTCTACCGCGTTGACCCCGCCCGCTCCCGCGCGACCGGCGGGACCGGGCTGGGCCTGGCCATCGTCAAGCACGTGACTGCCGCGCACGGCGGCAAGGTTACCGTTGGGAGCAAGGTAGGCGAGGGGTTGACGTTCACCCTGCGGCTGCCGATTGCCAACCGCCCACGCGCTGCGGCCGGGAACCCCCTGCCACCAGCAGCATCATCTGCAGGGAGGCCGTGAAGTGACGCGGGTGCTCGTCGTGGAAGACGAAGAATCGTTCAGTGATGCGCTGTCCTACATGCTGCGCAAGGAGGGCTTCGAGGTAGCGGTCTGCCCTACTGGCCCGGACGCGCTCGAGACCTTCGACCGGGACGGCGCGGACCTGGTGCTGCTCGACCTGATGCTGCCCGGGCTGCCCGGCAGCGAGGTGTGCCGCACCCTCCGCGAGCGGTCAACCGTGCCAGTGATCATGCTGACCGCTAAGGACAGCGAGATCGACAAGGTGGTCGGCCTCGAGCTGGGTGCCGACGACTACGTCACCAAGCCGTTCTCGTCCCGCGAGCTGGTGGCCCGGATGCGCGCCGTGCTCCGGCGGCGCGGCGAGCCTGAAGACGCCGCGATCTCCACACTGGAATCGGGCCCGGTCCGGATGGACGTGGACCGGCACGTGGTGACGGTGCGCAGCGATCAGGTCCAGCTCCCGCTCAAGGAATTCGAGCTGCTCGAGGTGCTGCTGCGGAACACCGGGCGGGTGCTCACCCGGATGCAGCTGATCGACCGGGTCTGGGGGGCCGACTATGTCGGCGACACCAAGACCCTCGACGTGCACATCAAGCGGCTGCGGGCCAAGGTCGAGGACGACCCGGGGAACCCGCGGCACATCATCACGGTGCGCGGGCTCGGCTACAAGTTCGAGCCGGGCAGCTGAGCCGCCGGTGAACCCGGCCGCTGAAGCCAGGTCGGACCGGGATCCGGGTCAGGCCGTAGGCCGGTAGTCCGGGTCAGGCCGTGGGGGTCGCGGTCGGGGTGGCCGAGGCGGTCCCGCCCGCGGTCGGGGTGGGCGACGCCTGACCGCGATGCCGGCGCTTGCCCGTTGCGGACGCGCTGGGCGTCGGCGTGGGGGCCGGCGAGAGCGTGGCGTACGCGTATGCCCGGGCGATCACCGGGAGGGTCAGGCTTATCGTGCCGGCCCTCTGGAAGGTGAACAGCACCCGGACGTACGATCCGCTGACCAGGCTCCGGGTCAGTCCGCTGAGGACCAGCTTGGGTGCCGGGCCGGTCAGCAGCGCGCTTTGATCACGCTCCAGCAGGACGCCGCCGGTGGGCAGCGTGACCGACGTCGCAGTGCCCGGCGCGGAGATCCGGACCAGGCGGTCCCGCGGGCCCGTATTGACCAGCCCCACGAACATGCTCGCCGAACTGCCCGCCGGCAGGGTGACGCTGGGCGGCGCGCCGCCCAGGATGAACGCGTTGCGTATCGCGATCGCGCCGCCGCCCGCGATGATCGTCGCCGACGCCCCGTTCGTGGGTGGGTGCCAGTGCAGGACCGGCGCGTCGCCGCCGGCCTCGCATCCCGCCAGCACCGGGATCAGCGCCACCGCCGCGACAGCGCAGGCCCGGCGCAGGACCTTCAGACCCGGCCGGGCTGATCGGGACGCGGCCGTAGGCCGGGCGGCGGGACGGCTCAGGGGGAGCATCACGTGCTCTCCTCGTATTCGTGTGAGGTGCACCTGGGACGCGAGAAAGCGTATCGGCAGCCGCTGCGTTGCCAGCCACCGGGCCGGGTGTGTCGCCGACCGGGGGGTCGGTGTCGTGCTGGCTATCCTCCGGCCGGCGATGGGTCAGGCGGCCCGCAGCCCGGCCTGGCCGGCCAGCAGCATGTCCTCACCCGGATCGCCCAGGCCCTGCGGGCTCCCCCCGTGCAGCGCCTTCATGCCGTCCTTGAGCTGTACCCCCGGGCCGAGATGGAAGTTGATGCTGCGCACCAGGCCGTCCCGGTACACGAGCACCGCGGTCAGGCCGACGGGGTGGTAGGCGTCGGTCATGGCGTCGTAGGTGTCGGTCACCACATGGTCGGCGCCCAGCCCGCCCCGCCTGGCCAGCTTCCGGGCCTGCGGGACGGCCGGGCCGGCCGCGACGAAGTAGAGCATCACGCCCGCGGCGCGGGCCTGTGCGCTCAACTGGTGCGCCGCGGCCACGCACCGGCAGCCTGCCGGGACGAGGGCGAGGACCGAGGAGCGGAAGTCGCGCAGCGCGCGGATCTGATCGCCGCCGACGGTGACGCTGGCCGCGGGCAGCAGGCCGCCCACCTGGCCCACCGGGGGCCGTGATTCCTGCGGAGCACTGGTGGTCTGCAGCGTGCTGGGCACCGCGTGCCGGGCGGTGAACATGGTGAGCAGCGTCCCGGCCAGCAGGGTGAGGGCCAGGCAGCTAGCGAGCAGGGGGAGGACCATCCCGTCTCTGGTCAGCGGGCCGCCCAGCCGCCGGGCCAGCCGGTGCCGGCGATGCATGCGGAGTTCCCGGCGGTACGCCTGGATATCGCGCTCAAGTTCCCTGGCGTCGTCCGGGATTTCGATGTTGACCGGGGGCAGGCCATAGTCGTCCCGCTCCGGCTCCCCACCTCTGTTCACGAGCATCCTTCTCCGGTGCACGGCCTCGTCGTTCTCCAGTATGTGCCTGACAGCGCCTTCCCGACACGCTTGGCCGCCAGCGGATTATGACCGGTTCGTCCCGGAACCCACTCCCGGGAGGTCCCAGGCGCCTCCCCCGGGGTGGGATCAGCGGCCTGCTAACCCCGGCGAGGCCGGGGAAACCCCTCGCCCGGCCGGGCCCGGCGGAGCAGTCGGAGGACGCTGTCCGGCGGGCGTTCGCACACCGGGAGAAAGCCCCCAGCGAGGCGCTGAGGAGGCTATCGACGTGAAACCGGCTGGAAACGTATGATCCTGTTTAGGGCGCCCGCAAGGCCCAGGCCCTCCCCGACACACCCCGCCGGCCGCTTTCTGAGACCCCAAAACGCCCATTGACCTGCACGTTTATCGTTAACGTCAGGTAAAGCGCCCCGTTGGTCGTGCTAACATTGCTTTAGCGGAAGGGGTATGTGCCACATGACTTTCAAGGTCGGCGACACGGTCGTCTACCCCCACCATGGGGCTGCTCGCATCGAAGAGATCGAGACCCGTTCGATCAAGGGTGAGGACAAGACGTACCTCGTTCTCAAGGTCGACAAGGGTGACTTGACCGTACGTGTTCCGGCTGACAACGCGGAGCTGGTAGGCGTACGGGACGTTGTCGGGCAGGAAGGGCTGGAAAGGGTGTTCGAGGTGCTTCGCGCCCCGCACACCGAGGAACCGACCAACTGGTCTCGACGGTACAAGGCCAACCTTGAGAAGCTCGCCTCCGGCGACGTGAACAAGGTGGCCGAGGTCGTCCGCGATCTGTGGCGCAGGGACCGGGAGCGCGGCCTGTCTGCAGGCGAGAAGCGCATGCTGGCCAAGGCGCGGCAGATCCTGGTGAGCGAGCTCGCGCTGGCCGAGAAGACCAACGAGGACAAGGCTGAGGCGCTGCTCGACGAGATCCTCGCCTCCTGACCTAGCCGCGGCGCGCAGCTATGGAGAGCGGGCTGCCCAGGGTTGGAGTGGGCACAGATGTGCACCCCTTCGGGCCCGGGCGCCCGCTCTACCTGGCGGGCCTGTTCTGGCCAGGCGAAGAAGGCCTGACCGGTCATTCAGATGGTGATGTGGCGGCGCACGCCGCCTGCGACGCTCTGCTCTCGGCCGCCGGGCTGGGTGATCTCGGCGCGAACTTCGGGACGGCCGAGGCCCAGTGGGCCGGGGCGCCGGGCACCGCGCTGCTGCAGGCCACTGCGGCCCTGGTCGCCGGGGCCGGATACGCCGTCGGCAACGTGGCCATCCAGGTCATCGGCGAGCGGCCGCGGCTGTCTCCCCGGCGCCGGGAGGCCGAGAAAGTGCTGTCCGAGGCCCTCGGCGGAGTACCAGTCAGCCTGTCCGGGACCACCACCGACGGGCTGGGCCTGACCGGCCGGCGCGAAGGCATCGCGGCCATCGCCACGGCCCTGGTGGTCAAGCAGGATCAGCCAGCCGGGTAGAGCAGCTCGCGGTAACTGTCGCCGTAGTGCTGCTCCAGTTCCTCCAGCGTCTCCTCCGTGTCGGCCTGGACACTTTTCACTATGCAGGCCACCGAGGGCAGCGCCCCCGGGTTCCAGGTCTGCGGATCCCAGAGTTGGGCCCGCAAGAACGCCTTGGCGCAATGGTAGAAGACCTCCTCCACCTCAACCAGGAGCGCCAGCCGCGGCCGGTTCCCGCGGACGATCATGTCGTCGAAGAACGGCGCCGCACGGACCAGCCGGGCGCGGCCGTTGATGCGCAACGTGTCATCCCGGCCCGGGACCAGGAACACCAGCCCGACCTGCGGGTTGCTGAGGATGTTGCCGAATCCGTCGAACCGCCTGTTGCCCGCTCGGTCCGGGATCGCGATCGTGGTGTCGTCCAGCACGTGGGTGAAGCCCGGCGGGTCGCCCTTGGGTGAGACGTCGCACCTGCCGTCCGCCGAGGCCGTCGCGACGAGGCAGAACGGAGAGGCGGCAAGCCATTCGCGGTCCCGCTGGTGCAGTGCGGGGCGGACCTTCGTCGCCGTGCGCCGGGTCGGTGTGCCCAGCAACGCATGCAGTTCGGCTTCGGACGTCAACTCGGTCATGTCAGCGACATAAGCCACGGCGTTGCTCCTGGGGGCTGGTCCGGCAGCGACAGATTCAGCGTAACCGGGCGCCGCGCGACGGCTGCGGCCCGGCAGGCTGGTCACGGACCAGACCCAGGTCAGGAGTCTGAGTCGGGCTCATCTTCGGGCGGTGTGGGGGTACTCCGCAGCCGGTCGAAGTGCGGTGACGGGGCAGGCACCGGCGCAGGCATGGCCTGATGCGGCACGTGGATAGTCCCTCCTCCCGTCCCGGCCTGCTGGGCACCTGTGGGCTCGGTGTCCGGCTGATCAGCAGGGGGCTCGGCATCAGAGGACTCGGCATCAGAAGGCTCGGTGGGAGCAGGCTGGGCCTGAGAAGACGAAGACTGAGCCTCAGGGGACTGGGCGTCGGCGGGCCGGGCATCAGTGGGCGGGGCTTCAGGAGACGGTGCGTCGCCGGGCTGGGCTTCAGGAGACTGGTGCGTCGGCAGGCTGGGCTCTCAGGAGGCTGGGCGTCCCAGCGGGCTGGGCTTCGGGAGACTGAGCCTCGGCAGTCTGGGCTCCCGCTTCCGGGGCGGGCTCGGCCCGCCCGTCGCCGGAGGCTTCTTCCTCGCCCGCCTCCTCCAGCGCGACCTGCTCCTGGACGGCCTGCTCCTCGCCCACCGGTTCCTGGTCAGCCCGGTCCTGGCCGGGGGGCTCGCGATGTGCGGACCCCGCCGGGACGGACCCGTTCAGCCCCGGCTCAGCCGGCGCGCCGGCCGCCGCTTCGCCCAGCCGGAGCGACGGCTCTGGCGGCCTCGCCTGCGCGACGTCCGCGGACGCGGGACTGGCCGGCGAGGGATCAGCAGGCGCGGGCCCGGCCGACGAAGGATCAGCAGGCGTGGCCCCAGGCGTGGGCCCGGCCACGGCAGGCTGCTGGGCCGGGTCGCGGGGGTTCAGGATGTCCAGCCCGGGCCCGGTGGAGGCACCGGCGGCGGCGGATTCCGGCCGGCCAGTCCCGGCTGGGCTAGTTCCGGCGAGGGCAGTTCCGGCGAGGGCGGTTGCTGCTGGGGCCGGGCCGGCGGAGGTCGTACCCACCGGGACAGTTTCCGCTGCGGCGCTGCTGGTCACTACTTCCGCTGCGGCGCTGCCGGCCTCGGCCGCCGCCGCGTCGGCCGCCACCGCGTCGGCCGCGGCCGCCCGGGCGCGGCGGAATTGCCGGAGCATCGACAGGAGCAGGCTGAACGCCAGCAGCAGGAGGGCCCACGGGAGAATCGCCACGGTCGCGGCGGCGGGTTTGCGGGGGATGTGCGTCCCGGTCGCGTGGGCCGCGTCCGCGGCGGCCACCACGACCAGCAGGGCCAGCAGGCTCAGCCAGGAGTAGGCGCGCTGCCACCAGCCGGCCGAGCGCAGCGACACCACTGCCGCGCAGGACACCACCAGCATCGCGTCGAAGATCACCGGGAAGATCCGGGCCACGTTGGGCGACACCCCGGCGGACAGCGCGATCTTGTGGATCCCGCCGTAAGAGAGCACGAACGCGGCCGCAGCCAGCACGATCACCCCCACGATCGCGGCTATGAGCGCGATCAGGCGGAGCGCGGCGTAGGGGTCACGCCCCCGGGAGCCGTTCGCTCGGGGATTGTCGTTCATCGGGCCTACTTCGTCCTTCCTGCGGTGCTGCTGTGTGAGTCCCGGCCAACGCCCAAGGGTCCGGGAATCGGTGCGCGTCCGGCGCCGGACCGCCGGATGGCGGCCAACGGGGCCCACGGGCAGGGGTGCCGGAAGCGAGCGGCCTGCAGGCCCCGTGCTCAATAACGTCTCTGCTGTCTAACGTCAAGGGAGACGATATTGCGTATGGCCCGTGGACTGGGGATATTCGAGGCAAGCCCAGGTAACCGGCGTGTTGCAATCCATGCCGGACCCTGACAAAAATCCTGGGTGGGGGTACACGGCCCGCGGCGGCCGCGGCCGGAGCCGGCGGGCGGCCGGACGCTGGGCCGCCCGGGCAGGCCGCCTGATCCCGTAGCCTGTGCTGCGTGACGCTCCGCCTTTACGACACTGCCGCGCGCACGGTGCGCGACTTCACGCCGCTGACGCCCGGGCAGGTGACGCTGTACCTGTGCGGGGCCACGGTGCAGGCGCCGCCGCACATCGGGCACATCAGGTCCGGCGTGGTCTTCGACATCGTCACCCGCTGGCTGCGGGCCAGTGGATACCAGGTCACGTTCTGCCGGAACGTCACCGACATCGACGACAAGATCCTCCGGGTCGCCGCGAACGAGGACGTCCCCTGGTGGCTCGTGGCCCAGCGGAACGAGCGGGCGTTCAGCCGCGCTTACGCGGTGCTGGGGTGCGTGCCCCCCGACGTCGAGCCCCGGGCGACCGGGCACGTGCCCGAGATGATCACCCTGATGCACCGGCTCATCGACACCGGGCACGCCTACCCGGCCGACGGCGGCGTCTACTTCGATGTCCGCTCGTACCCGGCGTACGGTTCGCTGTCCGGCCAGCGGGTGGACCACATGCGCCCCGCCGATGACACCGAACCCAACGACGCCAAGCGCGACCCGCGCGACTTCGCGCTGTGGAAGGGCGCCAAGCCCGGCGAGCCCGCCTGGGACACCCCGTGGGGACCGGGGCGGCCCGGCTGGCACCTGGAATGCTCCGCCATGGCCACCAAGTACCTGGGCCCTGCCTTCGACATTCACGGCGGCGGCCTGGACCTGATCTTCCCCCACCACGAGAACGAGATCGCCCAGTCCCGGGCGGCCGGGGACGGGTTCGCACAGTACTGGCTGCACAACGGGCTGGTCGGGGTGGCCGGGGAGAAGATGAGCAAGTCCCTGGGCAACTCACTGCTGGTGGACGCCATGGTGACCCAGGTGCGCCCGGTGGAGCTGCGGTACTACCTGGGGCAGGCCCACTACCGCTCGGGGATCGAGTACTCGCCGGAAGCGCTGGATGAGGCCGTCGCCGCCTACCGGCGGATCGAGAACTTCGTGACCCGCGCGGCCGAGGTCAGCCAGCAGGCCGGGGCGGGCGGCGACCTGCCCGACGCGTTCCGGGCCGCCATGGATGACGACCTGGCCGTGCCGCAGGCCCTGGCCGTGGTGCACGACACGGTCCGGGCCGGCAACAACGCGCTGGCCAGCGGCGACACCGCCGGGGCGGCGGCTGCGCTGGCCGCGGTCCGGGCCATGCTCGGCGTGCTCGGTCTCGACCCGCTGTCCGAGCCCTGGGCGTCGGCCAGCCCCGGCGACGACCTGCACGCGGTGGTTGGCGCGCTGGTAACGGTGGCGCTGACGCAGCGGCAGGCCGCCCGCGAGCGCCGTGACTACGCGGCGGCCGACGCGATCCGCGACGACCTGCAGGCCGCGGGCATCCTCATCGAGGACACCCCGCAAGGGCCGCGCTGGGAGCTGAAGCGGTGACCGGCGGCGCAGCAGGCGGCGGATCCGCCCGCTCTGGCCGGGGCGGACGGACCAAGTCGGGGAAGCCGCGGCCCGGCACCGGCGGCTACGGCAAGAAAAAGCTCGAGGGCAAGGGACCGACCCCCGCCGCTCACCTGCGACCCGGTCACCCGGCGCAGCGCCGGGCGGCCGCGAAGGCGGCCGGCCAGCCGGTGGGCCGCGGCCCGGGACCCGCCGGCGGCCGGGGGGCGGACCGGGACAGCCGGGCCGCGGACCGGCCAGGCCGGCCCGCGGACCGCGGTGGCCGGCCGGCGGACCGGGCGCGTGGCGCTGGCGACGCCCCCGAAGTGGTGGCCGGCCGCAACGCGGTGCTGGAGTCCCTGCGCGCCCGCGTCCCCGCGACCGCGCTCTACGCCGGTCCCCGGGACGGCTCCGACCCGCGGTTCAACGAGGTGATCCGGCTCGCCGCGGACGTGGGCATCCCGGTGATCGAGGCGGGCCGGCCGGAACTGGACCGGCTGACCGGCGGCGCGGTGCACCAGAGCCTGGCCCTGAAGGTCCGCCCCTACGACTACGCGCATCCTGACGACCTGCTGCAGCGGGCCCGGGCCCGCGGCGAGGAACCGCTGATCATGGCGCTGGACGGGGTCACTGACCCGCGCAACCTCGGCGCGGTCGTGCGCTCGGTCGCGGCGTTCGGCGGCCACGGCGTGCTGGTCCCGGCCCGGCGTTCCGCCCACGTGAGCGCGGGAGCCTGGAAAGCGTCGGCCGGCGCACTGGCCCGGGTGCCGGTGGCCTGGGCCTCCAACCTGGTCCGCGCGCTCACCAACTACCAGGAGGCCGGCCTGTTCGTGGCCGGGCTCGATGCGCAGGGCGACACCGACCTCCGCGAACTGAGCGTGGCCGACGGGCCGCTCGTGCTGGTCGCCGGCTCCGAGGGACGAGGCCTGTCCCGGCTGGTCGCGCAGCATTGTGACGTGCTGGTGCGGATCCCCATCGCCGCGCAGACCGAGTCACTCAACGCGGGCGTCGCGGCCGGCATCGCCCTGTACGAGGTAGCCACCCGCCGCGCGCGTTAGGAATGGGGACCGTGGACCAGTTGCGGATCGGGACGCTGGGCGCCGCGCGGATCACCTCCAGCGCGCTGATCAAGCCCGCCCGCCAGACCCCCGAGGTGACGGTCGCCGCCGTGGCCGCCCGCGACCCGGAGCGGGCCCGGCGGTTCGCGGCCAAGCACCGGATCCGCCGGGTGCACGACTCCTATCAGGCGCTGATCGACGATCCCGCGATCGATGCCATCTACAACCCGCTGCCCAACTCGCTGCACGCGCAATGGACGCTGCGGGCCATCGAGGCGGGCAAGCACGTGCTGTGCGAGAAGCCGTTCACCGCCAACGCCACCGAGGCGGCCGACGTGGCCGCGGCCGCCGCGGCGTCGGGGCTGGTCGTCATGGAGGCCTTCCACTACCGCTACCATCCGCTCGCCCGCCGGATGCAGGAAGTGGCCGCGGAGGAGATCGGGCCGCTCCGCTACCTGGAAGCCTCGCTGTGCTTCCCGCTGCCCCGCTTCTCCGACATCCGCTACTCCTACAACCTGGCCGGCGGGGCCACCATGGACGCGGGCTGCTATGCGATCAACTGGCTGCGGATGCTCGGCCCGGGTGAGCCTGAGGTGCTGTCCGCCCGGGCCAAGCTGCACGGCCCGGACGTGGACCGGGCGATGGCCGCCTCGTTCCGGTTCGCCGGCGGAGTGCTGGGCCGGATGACCGCGTCGCTGTGGTCTGGCCAGGTACTCCGGCTGGACGCCAAAGCCGTCGGCGACCAGGGCGTGATGCGGGTCTTCAACTACGTCTCGCCACAGGTTTACAACCGGCTGACGGTGACCGCCGACGGCTACACCCGTCGTGAGCGGGTCAGCGGCGAGCCGAGCTACACCTACCAGTTGCGGGCGTTCGCCGGGGCGGTACGGCATGGTGATCCGGTGCTCACCACTCCCGAGGACGCAGTGGCCAACATGGCCGTGATCGATGCGGTGTACCAGGCCGCGGGCCTGTCGCGGCGCGGGGTGTAACCCGCCCCCGCGGGCCGTGTCTGGCGCAGTGCCAGTCAGCGCGCTATCGTGCGCAATGTGAACACAACCGGGGCCGACGCGGCTGAGGGAAGCGCTGAGGGGGGCGGGCGGCCCAGCCCGGCCCGCCGGACGGATTTCGTCCAGTCCCTGGACCGCGGGCTGGCGGTGATCCGGTGCTTCTCGTCTGAGCGGCCCTCGCTGACCCTGTCGGAGGTGGCTGAGCGGACCGGGCTGACCCGGGCGGCGGCCCGCCGCTTCCTGCTCACCTTGCAGGAGCTCGGCTACGTGGGCAGTACCGGGCGGCAGTTCTCGCTGCGGCCCCGGGTGCTGGCCCTCGGTTACGCGTACCTGTCCTCGTTCAGCGTGGCCCAGATCGCGCAGCCGCACCTGGAGGACCTGGCCGAGGAACTGCACGAGTCCTGCTCGGTGAGCGTGCTCGACGGCGATGACATCGTGTACGTGGCGCGCGCCTCAGCCAACCGGATCATGACGATCGCGCTCACCGTGGGCACCCGGCTGCCGCCCTATCCGACCTCCATGGGGCGGGTCCTGCTGGCCAGCCTGCCCGGGGAGGAACTGGACGCGCACCTGCGCCGCATCGAGCTGCGCAAGCTGACCGAGCGCACCGTGGTCGATGAGACCGAACTCCGGCAGATCCTGGCCAAGGTGGCCGCGCAGGGCTGGGCCGCCGTGGACCAGGAACTGGAGGCCGGGGTCCGCTCGATCGCGGTGCCGATCCGGGACAGCTCGGGCCGGGTGGTCGCAGCCATCAACGCCAGCGCGCACGCGGCCCGGGTGCAGATGCGCACGCTGGAAAAGCAGTTCCTGCCCCGGCTGCGCAACGCCGCCCAGCAGATCGACGCCGAGCTGGCCACCCGGATGGCGGTCGGCGCCAGGGCGGTCCGCTAGCCGCCGCACTCTCCCGCCGGCCTACGGACCGGCGTGGCGCTCAAGCGTTGGCCCGGATGTAACTAGCCAGCGCGGCGTCGGTGACGGGGGCTGCGCCGATCCTCCCGGGGCAGGGCCCGGCCCGCCGGTCTCGGGCGACCGGCCTGCCGGGAACTGCCGGGAGACCAGCTCGGCCTGGACTTCCTGCAGATGCGCCGGCTGGCCCGCCGACGGACCGGGCTCGGCGGCCACCGGGACGGTCACCCCGGCCAGCGCGTCGTCGGTGCGCGGCGCGGTCAGCGTGAGCACGTCACCGAACCCGGGCGCGGCGGCATCCCGGGCCGTCAGCGACGGCAGCCCCCAGCGCTGCTGCACGGTCTTCAGGATCGAGGTGTGGTCCAGCGGGGTGCTTCCAGCCGGGACCCGGAACACCGTCCCCGGCGCGATCAGCGGCGAGACCAGCACCGCCGGGACCCGCAGCCCGAACCGGGTGAAGTCGAACCCGAACTCGCCCGCGTCGTGGTCCGGCGGGATCGCGCCGGACGGCGGCGCCACGTGGTCGTAGCAGCCGCCGTGCTCGTCGTAGGTGATGACCAGCAGCGTCTGGGCCCATCCGGGACCGCCCCGGACCGCCTCGTACACGTCGTGGATGAGCTGCTCGCCCAGGGCCACGTTGTAGTTCGGGTGCTGGCTGTTGCCGGTCGAGCTCCAGCTGGGCTCGAGGAACGTGAACGCGGCCAGCGTCCCGGCGGCCGCCGCCGCGGTGAAATCGGTGAACACCCCGAAATGGCTGGCCGCGGCGCCGCTGATGTCGGTGAATGTGTCCTTGGTGAGCGGCTGGGCGTCGTAGCCGTAGATCGCCCAGGACTGCCCGTGCGAATCGAGCAGCCCGAAGATGGACGGCGAGGTGAACGTGTGCGTCTTGTCGTCCATGTGCCCCTGGCTGGTGCCCGCGCAGGTGAAGGCGCGGTTGGGCAGCGTCTCGGTGGGCACGGCGGAAAACCACTGATCGCAGACGGCGTACCCCCTGGCCAGGCCGGACAGTACGGGCAGGGTTTCCGGGGCGAAGCAGCCCATGATGTCCTGGCCGGTCGTGCCGGGCAGGATGGACCAGCCGCCCTCCCGGGACTGCCAGCCCAGCGTGTAGGTGAAGTCCTTGATGAAACCATCATTGGACGGCACCACCGCGGAGCTTGCCGGGGCGGACTCGCTCCCGAACAACTGGTCGTTGGTGGCCATGTAGCCTTCGCCGGGATCCGCGCCCGGCATGAAGTAGGCGTTAGGGGTCGTGGGTTCGATCTTGAATACGGTCACCGGCGGACCGGAAGACGCGGGGTTCGACTCGGTCCCGGTCAGGCCCTCGTACGGCTGCCCGGCAGGAGACACATTCCCGCTGCCGGTGTAGAGGAAGCCGAGCATGTGGTCGAACGAGCGGTTCTCCAGCATCAGCACCACGATGTGCTGAATCGAGGACAGGCTGTTTGAACCGGGCATCGCTGCCTCCGTTAATACGGGTAACCGGGACGAGAGGCGGCGGTGTCGCCTGGATGCCGCGCGCGGCACCATGGTGGCACGGGGCCTGCCGGGCCCGCTGCCGCAACGGCCGGTAGGGTCATGAACATCCGCCACTACCTGGAGAGAATTCATGCGGCTGACGAAGCTGGAGCACGCCTGCGTCAGGCTGGAGAAGGACGGGGCCACGCTGGTCATCGACCCCGCGGCCTGGAGCATGCCGCGGGCGCTGGAAGGGGCCAGCGCGGTGCTGGTCACGCACGAGCACTTCGATCACTTCGACGCGGACGGGATGCGCGCCGCGCTCACCGCCGACCCCGGCCTGCAGCTGTGGACGAACGCCTCGGTGGCCAGTGAGTTCGCCGGGTTCAGCAAGGACCAGGTGCATGCGGTGGACGAGGGAGACACATTCACCGCGGCCGGCTTCGACGTGCACGCCTACGGGCACCTGCACGCGCTGCTGCACCGGGACATCCCGGTGATCGAGAACACCGGCTTCATGATCGACGGCTCGCTCTTCCACCCCGGCGACTCGTTCACCGTGCCGCAGGACCCGGTCCAGACGCTGCTGCTGCCGGCCAGCGGGCCCTGGCTCAAGACGGGGGAGATGATCGACTACGCGCGCGAGGTCGCCCCGCAGCGCGGGTACGTCATCCACGAAGCCCTGTTCGGTGAGGTCGGCCTCATGGTGCTGGACAACTTCCTGCCGATGTGCGGCAAGGACGAGGACGCGTTCAGCCGGGTTGACGTGGGCACCACGGTCGAGGTCTGACCGGGGGCGCGGCGCGGGCCGCTGGCCGGGATCAGCCTGGGCCCGGGGACATCAGCCCCTCGGCGGCAGGCGTCCCGGCCGTGGCGGACCCGCCGCGCCAGTCCCGGCCCTCCTGGTAGAGCCGCTCCACCTCCGGCCCGCGCAGCCCGGGCAGCCGGGGCGCGATCCGGTAGCCCAGCTGGGACTGCAGGTAGGCCAGGTGCCGGTACCCGGCCGGGAACCCGGCCAGCCGCCGCGGGTCGAGGGTCAGCCGGGCCCCCGGATCCACCGGGTCGAGCCGGTCCTTCTCATAGATCGGCTGCCGCCGGACGATGCCCCAGGCTCCGGCGCGCTTTTCCAGGAAGTCGTAGAACCGGCCGGTGCAGGTGACATCGGCGGTGATCCCGTCCACCTGGGCGCGCTGCTGGATGGTCATCTTGGTCTGGGCCACGGCCCGGTCTCCCGTCACCTCGCACCGGGATCCGCCCAGGAAATGCAGGATGCTCACACCGGCCTCGAAGCCGTCCCGGCTGGCCTGGATGAAGTCCGCCGCCGGGCCCTGGAACCAGGTGGCCGTCATCCAGCCGCCGGAGTGCCAGACCGAGGCGAACCCGTCCCAGTCTCCGGCGTCCCTGGTCAGGGCCCACTTGTCAACCAGCTGGCGGATCCGGAACTCCTCCGCTTCCTGCTCACTCAGCATGCCGGGCCTCCTGCGCGTCTGGCTCCCCAGTTTGAGGTGATCCTCCCGGGGCAGTCTGCCTCGATGAAGATCGAGACGCGAGGCCGGCTCCAGCCATGGCCGGCCGCCAGTGACGGGCCGGTGATAAGGATTACTGGCGGGCCAGTGATGAATGAACCGGGCGGACGGGCCGCTGGGCTGATGCCCGGCGACGATCTGCTCCGGCTGGCTACCGCGTGGACGATCGGCCTGGACACCATGGCCCGCGCCGCGATCGCCGCGGTCTCCGCGGCCGCCGAGACGCAGCTGCGCTCGATGATGGCGGAGGCGCTGAGCGGGAAGTTCGCGGACTGGGTCTTCGTGGACTTCCTCACCAGCCCACCCCGGCGGGCGGTGTCCGCCCGGGAACCTGATCCGGCCCTGGTCGCGGCGCTGGGTGAGATCACGCCGCAGTCCTGCCCGGTGATCAGCTCGGCGGTGAGCCGGTGTACCCCGGAGGTCCGGGCCTCGATCGATGACGAGTGGATGCTCGGCGGCCTGCCCGACGGACGCCCGGTGACCCGGGTGATCGGCGCGCGCTCGGTCGCGGTCGGCCCGATCCTGGCCGGTGACGCGGCCTGCGGAGCGATCACCGTGGTCCGCGGCCGGGTCGGCCCGCGGCTGGGGTTCCGCGAGCTCGGCGTCCTGGCCCAGATCGGCCGTCTGGCCGGGGTGGCCACGGAGCGGCTTCGCACTGTTCCCTAGCCGGCGCGGCCTGGCCGTGTAACCGGCCTCCGCGTGGGTAGCGAGGCGCGGGCGGGCAGCGCGGCCAGCGGGCCGACGGCACGGTGGGGTGCCACCCGGTGGCAGGGGAGGACGGCCCATGAGCAAGGTCCAGACCGGGACAATCAAGACCAAGGTGCCCGCGCGGCTGGACCGGTTGCCGTGGTCGCGCTGGCACTGGATGATCATCATCGGGCTGGGCACGGTCTGGATCCTGGACGGCCTCGAAGTCACGATCGTCGGCCAGATCTCCGGCCAGATCAGCATGCCGGGCAGCGGCATTCACATCACCCAGAGCCAGATCACCGGGTTCGGCGCGGCCACGTATGTGGCCGGGGCCTGCATCGGCGCCCTGTTCTTCGGCTGGCTCACCGACCGGTTCGGCCGCAAGAAACTGTTCATGATCACCCTGGGCGTGTATCTGGCGTTCGACCGCGCTCACCGCCTTCTCCTTCGCGCCGTGGTGGTTCTTCCTGTTCCGGTTCCTGACCGGGTTCGGCATCGGCGGCGAGTACGCCGCGATCAACTCGGCCATCGACGAGCTGATCCCGAGCCGGCACCGGGGCCGGATCGACATCATCATCAACGGCACCTTCTGGGCGGGCGCGGCGGTCGGCGCCCTGATCAGCGTGCCGGCCACCAACGACCTGCCGGTTTTCTGGGGCTGGCGGGTGTGCTTCGGGCTGGGCGTGGTGCTGGGCCTGGTCGTCCTGCTGGTCCGGCGGAACGTGCCGGAGAGCCCGCGCTGGCTGTTCATCCACGGGCGTGACCGGGAAGCTGAAGACCTGGTGTCCGGCATCGAGCACCGGGTCGAAGCGGAGACCGGCACCCACCTGGACGAGCCTGACCAGGCGATCACCATCCGGCAGCGCAAGTCCATCGGGTTCGTCACCATCGCGCACACCATGTTCGCCCGTTACCCGCGGCGGACGATCCTGGGCTTCTCGCTGTTCATCGGCCAGGCCTTTCTCTACAACGCGATCACGTTCGGCTACGCCCAGATCCTGACCGTCTTCTTTCACGTCAAGACGTCCCCGGGCTACTACTTCGCGGTGATCGCGGTGGGCAACCTGCTCGGGCCGCTGATCCTCGGGCGGCTGTTCGACTCAGTCGGCCGCAAGCCGATGATCGCGGGCACCTACATCCTGTCCGGCGTCCTGCTGCTGGGCACCGCGTGGCTGTTCGGCGCCGGCGACCTGACCGCGGTGACGATGACGGCGTGCTGGACCGTGGTGCTGTTCTTCGCCTCGGCCGGGGCCAGTGCGGCTTACCTGACGGTCAGCGAGGTGTTCCCGATGGAGACCCGGGCCCTGGCCATCGCGTTCTTCTACGCCATCGGCACCGCCGCGGGCGGGATCAGCGGCCCGCTGCTGTTCTCCTCCCTGGTCAGCACGGGCAAGGTGAGCGACACCGTGATCGCGTTCGCGGTAGGCGCGTCGCTGATGATCCTGGCCGGGCTGGTCGAGGCGTTCCTCGGGGTCAAGGCCGAGCGCAAGGGCCTGGAGGAGATCGCCACCCCGCTCACCGCCGAGGACGCCAGCACCGTGGGCGCCACCGCCGAGGGCCGCCGCCCCCGTACCCTCTACTTCGCCCACCCCGCACCCAGTCAACGCCTCCTAGGGCGGGGCGGGGCGGGTCAGGCGCGGGCCAGGGTGAGGGCGGCCGAGGTGATGGCCCGGGAGTCGATGCCCGCGTCGGCGAGCTGGTCCTGCGGGGTGGCCGAGCCGGGCATCTCGCGCACGGCCAGGATGCGGACGATAGGCAGGGCCTCGTCCGTTCCGTCGGCGAAGATCCCCAGTATCGCCTCGCCCAGGCCGCCCTCCGCCCAGTGGTCCTCGACCGTGACGATGCGCCCGGTCTCGCGGGCGGCCTGGCGCAGCGTGACCGCGTCGATGGGCTTGACCGAGTACACGTCGATCACCCGGGCGCTCACGCCGCGCGCGGCCAGCTGGCTGGCGGCGGACAGCGCCTCGGGCACGGTGATACCCGCGGCGGCGATGGTCACCTGGTCATCAGCGGAGGAGCGCAGCACCCGGCTGCCCCCCACCGGGAACTCCTCCCCGGGCTCGTAGATGACCGGGGTGCTGCCCCGGGTCAGCCGCAGGTAGCTGACGCCCTCGCGATCCGCCAGGGCGGCGGTCAGCCAGGCGGTCTGGTTGGCGTCACACGGGTAGAGCACCGTGCTGCCGTGGATGGCCCGGAACGCGGCCAGGTCTTCCAGCGCCATCTGGGACGGCCCATCCTGGCCGATGGAGACCCCCGCGTGCGAGCCCGCCACCCGCAGGCCGGCCCGGCTCACCGAGGCCATCCGCAGGAAGTCGTGGGCGCGGGTCAGGAAGGCGCCGAAGGTGGCCAGGTACGGTGTCCAGCCCCGGGCCTGCATCCCGATGGCGGCGGCGGTCATCTGCTGCTCGGCGACGTAGAACTCGAAGAAGCGCTCGGGGTGAGCCTCGGCGAAGTACTGGGTCCGCGTCGAATCACTGACCTCGGCGTCCAGCACGACCACGTCCGCGCGGGCGCCGCCGAGCGCGGCCAGCGCCTCGCCGAACGCGTCCCGGGTCGCCACCGAGGAGCCCACCTGGTAGCCGGGCAGGTGCAGCTGGCCGGCCAGGAACGCGTGCGGCCGCTGCCGCTGCGCGGGCGGCTGCACCTCCACCCGGGCCGACCGCAGGCCGCCCAGCTCCCGGATGGCCTCGTCCGGGTCGGGCAGGGGCTTGCCGTGCGCGCCTTCGGCGTCCTCGACCGCGGCCACTCCGCGTCCCTTACGGGTCCGGGCCAGGATGACGGTGGGCCGGCCGGTCGTCGCGGCGGCCTCGGCGTACGCGCGGTCGATCTCTGTTACCGAGTGCCCGTCGATCTCGATGGTGTGCCAGCCGAAGGCGGCGATCCGCCGGGCGTAGGCGGCGGTGTCCCAGCCGTGCCGGGTCGGGCCGCGCTGCCCGAGCCGGTTCACGTTGACGATCACGGTCAGGTTGTCCAGGTCGTTGCAGGCCGCGTGCTCGAACGCCTCCCAGACCGACCCCTCGGCCAGCTCGCTGTCCCCGCACAGGACCCAGACGCGGTAGGGCAGCTGGTCGAGGAACCGGCCGGTGAGGGCGAGCCCGACGCCGACCGGCAGGCCCAGCCCGAGCGAGCCGGTGGCTACGTCCACCCAGGGCAGCCTGGGGGTGGGATGCCCCTCCAGGAAGCTGCCCCGGGTCCGGTAACTGAGCAACTCGTCGTCGTTGATCGCGCCGGCGGCCCGGAACATCGCGTAGAGCAGCGGCGAGGCGTGGCCCTTGGAAAAGATCAGGTGATCGTTACCGGCCGCGTGCGGGTCGGTGAAGTCGTAGCGGAAATGGCGGGCGAGCAGCACGGCCATCAGGTCCGCCGCGGACAGCGACGACGTGGGGTGCCCTGAATTCGCAGCGGCGCTCGCCCGGATCGAGTCAACGCGCAACTGCTGGCCCAGGTCTTCGAGCCGGCCGGTTGACGTGCGATCCAGCAACGCTGTGTGGTTCATGATCCCTCCGAACGATTGCTGGCCGGCGGCCCGCAGCGGCGCCGCCGCCCAAACCCACTGGCTGCCCGCGCACGCTCGCTTTACACAACCTTGACCGCAGGCCCCGCTCCGCCGCGCCGGGACGCGATTAGCGTCCCGCCGCCGGGGTAGCCGCGCGGGCTAGAGCAGGCTCAGGCAGTGATCCGCGGAGGGAACCAGTGAAAACACTGACCAGGCAGCCCGGGGCCGGCGCCCCGGCCCGTGGCATCGACCGGATGGTGCGCAACGTCCGGACCGGGCACTTCGAGCGCAGCCTCTCCGCCCTGACCGCCGCGGGCGCGCTGGTCACCGCGGCCGAGATCTTCTTCGAGCACGACAGCGCCAGCTTCGGCAACAAGATGATGTGGATCCCGGTCGCGCTCGGGCCGGTCGGCGCGGCGGCCGGCGTGGCCGGGTTCTTCAGCCGCCGGCTGGCCAAGACCGCACTTCCGGTCGCGTCCGCCGCGATCGTCGCGAACGGGCTGCAGGGGACGTACCTGCACGCCCGGGGCATCGCGCAGAAGCCCGGAGGGTGGGCCAACGCCCGGTACAACCTGGAGATGGGGCCGCCGCTGCTGGCCCCGCTGCTGGTCACCATGGTCGGCGGGATGGGCTTGCTGGCCGCGATCCTGCGGCGTGAGCAGTGAGCCGCCGCCCAGCCAGCCCACCTGCCTCCAGCCCATCGGGGTCCGGGGGCCGGTACCTGCCGGGAGACGGCCCGGAGCGCTTCCCCGGGTTCGACGTCATGTCCCAGCTGCCGCACTGGGATGCGGCCACGGCCGGCGTGGTCGAAGCCCGGCTGGGGCCGCCGCCGGCGCCGCGGTTCTTCAGCCCGGCCGAGGAAGCCACCGCTACTGCGCTGCTCGACCTGCTCCTCGGCCAGGATGAGGAACCGAGGATCCCGGTGACCGCGACGATCGACGCCCGGCTCGCCGAAGCCCAGACCGACGGGTGGCGGTACGCCGACATGCCCGAGGACGGGCAGGCCTGGCGGGACACCCTGGCCTACCTGGACGCCGACGCCGAGGTCAAATACGGGGCAGGGTTCGCCGAATGCCGGGCCGCCGATCAGCGCGCCCTGATCCAGGCGGTGCAGGACCTCGGCTCGGGTGACTGGCACGGCCTGCCGGCCAGCCGGGTGTGGAGCCTGTGGACCCGCTACGCGTGCACCGCCTTCTACGCGCATCCCTGGGCCTGGAACGAGATCGGCTTTCCCGGCCCCGCCTACCCGCGCGGCTACAAGAACAAGGGAGTGGGACGGCGGGAACCGTTCGAGGTGCCCGATGGCCGCCCCGCCGACGACCCGGTGCGGGAGGGCGAGTGAGCAGCCAGGTCCGTCATCGGAATGAATCGGCCTGGCTGCTGCCCAACGACGGCACCCGGACGAACCATCGGCTCCGCCGCGACATGCGGCGGTTTGCCGACACTGACGAGATCGACCTGGTCATCGTGGGCTGCGGAGCGGGCGGCTCGGTGCTGCTGCAGCGGCTGGCCCGGGCCGGATGGCGGGTGGCCGCCCTGGAGGCCGGGCCGTTCTGGGACCCGGACACCGACTGGTTCAGCGACGAGGCCGCGTCGCATCACCTGTACTGGACCGAGCCGCGGGTGATCACCGGGGCCAACCCGGTGCCGCTCGGCTCGAACAACTCGGGCCGCGGCGTGGGCGGCTCCATGGTGCACTACGCGGGCTACACGCCACGCTTCCATCCCAGCGACTTCGCCACCTTCAGCCAGGACGGGGTCGGCGCGGACTGGCCGCTCAGCTACGGCGACTTGCTGCCGTACTACCAGGCGATCGAGGAGGAACTGCCGGTCGCGGGGGAGCACTGGCCCTGGGGCGACCCGCACGGGTACCCGCACCGGCCGCACCCGGTGGGCGGTAACGGCGAGGTGTTCCTGCGCGGCGCCCGGAAGCTGGGCATCACGGCCAAGGTCGGACCGGTCGCCATTCCTAACGGCCGGTTCGGCAACCGCCCTCATTGCATCTACCGGGGATTCTGCCTGCAAGGATGCAAGGTCAACGCCAAGGCAAGCCCGCTGATCAGCCACATCCCGGACGCCCTGGCGCACGGCGGTGAGGTCCGGGCCGACGCCATGGTGACCCGCATCGCCGTCGACGAGCGGACCGGGCGGGCCACCGGCGTGCACTACGTCCGCGGCGGCCGGGAGCGGTTCCAGCGAGCCCGGATGGTGGCGGTGGCCGGTTATTCGATCGAGACGCCCCGGCTGCTGCTGAACTCCTCCTCCAGTCGCTTCCCCGATGGCCTGGGCAACGATTTCGACCAGGTCGGGCGCTACCTCATGGTGCAGGGGGCACCGCAGACCGCGGGCCGGTTCGACGACGAGATCCGGATGTACAAGGCGCCGCCGCCTGAAGTCAGCTCCGAGGACTTCTACGAGACCGACCCGGCCCGGCCCTGCAAGCGCGGGTTCTCGATCCAGAACGTGTCCCCGTTGCCGATCACCTGGGCGGAGCACGTCGCGGCCCAGGGGCACTGGGGCCGGGCGCTGCGCGACTACATGAGCGACTACGTGCACTGGTGCTGCCTCGGCGCACTGTGTGAGTTCCTGCCCCAGGCGGACAACCGGATCACGCTGGACGAGGAGACCGACCGCTACGGACTGCCGGTGGCCCGGTTCTCCTACTCCCAGTGCGACAACGACACCCAGTTGCTGCACGCGGCCCAGCGCGTCATGGAGGACATCCTGCACGCGGCCGGCGCCGATGAGGTGATCACCATCCAGCGGTTCGCCCATCTCGTAGGCGGTGCCCGGATGGCGGCCGACGAGCGGCACGGCGTGGTGGACGGCACCTGCCGCAGTTTCGCCGTGCCCAACCTGTACATCACCGACGGGAGCGTGCTGCCCACCCAGGGCAGCGCCAACCCCGCCCTGACCATCATGGCCGTCGCCGCCCGGGCCGCAGGCCTGCTGCGGGCCGGCGCACGCGGCGGCCCATCCTGAGGGGGATCCATGCCAGGACGTGAGGAACTGCCGTTCGACCCTGCAACGGTCGCCGGCCAAGGCCCAGGAGACGTGGATCAAGGCCCACGACAGCGCGGTCGAGGAGTACGGCGAGGGCGAGCGGGCCCACCGGACCGCCTTCGGAGCGCTGAAGCACAGCTTCGAAAAAGTCGGCGATCACTGGGAACCCAAGCCAGGCGGCGCCAAAGGCCCGTCTGATGAGCAGTCGGCCCGGCCCCGCGGCCAGTCGGATGAGAGCTACGGCGGGGTGGACGCCAACGCCAGCAAGGAGCACCTGCTCGGGCTGGCCCGCCGGCTGGGCGTACCGGGGCGGTCCACGATGACCAAGCAGGAACTGGCCGCCGCGATCGAGAAGGAGAACAACCGGCGCACGGCGGCGGCCCGGGGAACCAGCTGATGCCGCCGCTTGTTTCAGGCCGGTTAACGGGGGCAGCGGACGGGTTACCGCCTGGCCCGGCAGTGCGGCCAGGCCGCGAGACGACATCAGCAACTTCCAGGAGGTTGTGTGAAGGCCGTCGTTTACAAAGGACCATTCGAAGTCGCGGTCGAGGAAGTCCCGGACGCGCGGATCGAAGCCCCCAATGACGCGGTGGTGCGGATCACCACCACCAACATCTGCGGGTCTGACCTGCACATGTACGAGGGCCGGACAAACGTGGAACGGGGCAAGGTCCTCGGCCACGAGAACATGGGCATCGTCGAGGAGACCGGCCCCGGGGTGACCTGGATCAAGCCGGGCGACCGGGTGTCCGTGCCGTTCAACATCGCCTGCGGCAGCTGCCGCAACTGCGTCGACGGCTGGACCTCGTTCTGCCTGCGGATGAACCCCACCGAGGGGGTGGACGGGGCCGCCTACGGCTACGCGCAGATGGGCCCCTACCAGGGCGGCCAGGCCGAGTACCTGCGGGTGCCGTTCGCGGACTTCAACCTGCTCCCGCTGCCCGCCGGTACCGAGTTCGAGCGTGACTTCACCATGCTCTCGGACATCTTCCCGACCGGATACCACGGGGCGGTGCTGGCCGGCGTCAGCCCGGGCGACACCGTGGTCGTCTTCGGGGCGGGCCCGGTCGGCCTGCTCGCCGCGCACAGCTCCTACCTGCGGGGCGCGTCCCAGGTGTACGTGGTGGACCTGCACAAGGACCGGCTGGCCCTCGCCGCCCGGTTCGACGCCACCCCGGTCAGCCTCGCCGACGGTGACCCGGCCGAGCAGATCATGGACGCCACCCACGGGCTCGGTGCGGACCGCGGCATCGAGGCCGTCGGTTACCAGGCCCATGACCCGGCGGGTGACGAGCACCCCGAGATGGTGCTGGACGGCCTGATCAAGTCGGTGCGGACGACCGGCGGGATCGGCGTGGTGGGCGTCTACGTGCCCAGCGATCCCCAGGCGGCCAGCGAGGGCGCCCAGCAGGGCCGGATCGGTTTCGACTACGGCACGTTCTTCCAGAAGGGGCAGGCCATGGGGACCGGCCAGTGCCCGGTCAAGCGGTACAACGAGCAGCTCCGCGACCTGATCGTGGCGGGCCGGGCCACGCCCTCGCTGCTCGTGTCGCATGAGCTGCCCCTGATCGAGGCGCCCGGCGCCTACGAGAAGTTCGACCAGCGGGTGGACGGCTTCACCAAGGTCCTCCTGCATCCGGCGAACACCTGAGCGTCCGGCCCGGGTACCAGCGGCTGAGCACCCGGGCCGGGCTTGACCGCTCGCCCGCGTGGCATTCAACGGCGATGCCACGCGGGCGAGCCGCATTACGGCTGGGCGTGAATGCCCGCGGAGCCGATGATGGTAAAAGGGTGAGACGGGGTAAACCCGGTTCCCGGCGCTGCCGTCCACCGGGAACGGGCGGAGGGAGCCATGCCCAACCCGAACCTGCTATGCGAGGCCAGCGATCTGCTGAGCAGTGCCAGCGAGATGATGCGCGGTGCAGACCTGCTGCCGGGCGGAGCCAGCGCGCCGGTCTCCGAGGCGCTGAGCCAGCTGGTTAGCGTGGCCACGAGCCAGGTCACCGGGTGCTCAGGGGCGAGCGCCACGCTCTGGCGAGGCGGGGAGCCGGCGTTTTTTGCCGCGAGCCACCCCGATCTGGCCGAGCTGGCCGGGATAGAGCAACGCTGCGGGCGCGGTCCCGTGGCCACGGCCCTGGCCGCCGGGGACCCCGTCTGGTCGCCGGACACGCTCGAGGAGAACCGCTGGCCTGAATACGCCGCGGCCGCACTGGCCTGCGGCGTGCGCTGCTCGGCCACCCTGGTCCACCAGTCCGGCCCGCTGGTGGTCACGCTCTCGTTGTTCGGGGCGCAGCCGGGCAGGCCGGGAACTCAGAGGCCGGCCGCTATCGGTAGCTGACCTGCTCGGTGCCGAGCAGGCACTCGCGGAGGTAATCGAGGGCCCGGGCCAGCAGCCGGGACACGTGCATCTGGGACACGCCCAGCTGCTGGCCAATCTCAGCCTGGGTCATGTTGCCGTAGAAGCGCATGGCCAGGATGTGCTGCTCCCGTTCGGGCAGCTCATTCCAGTGGGTGGACACCGCCTGCATGTCCAGGGCGTGCTCCACCTGCGGATCCTCGCCGCCAAGCAAGTCGCCCAGGGTGGCCGCGTCGTCGTCGGTAGACATGGGCGCGTCCAGCGAGTGCGGGTGGAAGACCATGTCCGCCCGGTTGGCGTCCCGGATCGCGTCCAGGCTTACGCCCAGATGCCGGGCGACTTCCTCGTCTGTGGGCGAGTGCCCGAGATCCTGGACCAGGGCGGTGCGGGCCTTGCGGACCTGCAGCAGCAGTTCCTGCACCGGCCGCTTGACATGGACCTGCCAGCGCTTGTCCCGGAAATGGCGCTTGATCTCCCCGGAGATGCACGGCTGCGCGTAGGCGGCCAGGTTGCCGCCGAACGCCGGGTCGAAGTTGTTGATCGCCTTGAGCAGCCCGACGTAGCCGACCTGCATCAGCTCTTCTTCTGGTTCCGGGCTGTCCCGGTACCGGCGCGCACACGAGCGGACCAGCGAGCGGTAACGGAGAACCAGAGCCTCGCAGGCGGCAGAGCGCCGCCGGGATTCGGTCGGCAGGGTGTGAACGAGTTCTAGCAGTTCGCCATCGTCCTGCGCTGCTGGGTCGACGGCCGGTGGCGTGGGCGCGAGTGGGGTCGCAGCCTGCACGTCTATCACCTCAGAAATCCTGCGGGCGGAATCAGTACCTCCGGAGGATGCCCCCTGCACAGGAGATAAACATGAGGGCGCGGGCTATTCGCGTCGACGCTGCCTGCGGCCGGGCGCTCAGCCCGTGCGGCGATGCTCAGCCCTGGCGGTGGCGTTCAGCCCTGGCGTGGCGTTCAGCCCGCGCGGTAGCGCTCCGCGTCGGCGGACCGCAGTTCCAGGCCCAGGCCCGGGCGGCCCGGATCCGGGGTCAGCACACCTCCCGCTGGATCCAGGGTCCCGTCGAACAGCATGCGCTCAATCCGCTGATGATCGTGGAAGTACTCCAGGTGCCGCAGGTTGGGCACGGCCACGGCGACCTGGGCGTGCAGGTTCGGCGCGCAGTGCCCGGAGACCTGCACGTTGTGCGCGGCGGCCAGCGCGGCACCGCGGAGGAACTCGGTGATGCCGCCACAACGGGTCACGTCCAGTTGCAGGCAGTCCACCGCCTCCGCGGCCAGCAGCCGGGCGGAATCAGCCAGGGTCCAGCTGTACTCGCCCGCGGTCACATCGGGCCGGACCTGGCGCCGGACGGTGGCCAGGCCCCGAGGGTCCTGGGAGGAGACCGGCTCCTCGAACCAGGTCACCCCGAACTGATCCATCCGGTCGGCCATCCGGACCGCCTGCCCGGTGGAATAACCCCCGTTGGCGTCCACGTAGAGCTCCGTGTCCGGGCCGATGACCTCCCGGGCCAGGGCCACCCGGGCCAGGTCGCGTGATTCGTTGCTTCCCCAGGACTCGCCAATCTTGATCTTGACCCGGGGAATCCGGTCCTGGCCCACCCATCCGCTCAGCTGCTCGCGGGTCCGCGCGTCGTCGTAGGTGGTGAAGCCGCCGCTGCCGTACACCGGTACGTCGTCGCGGGCCCGGCCGATCAGGCCGGCGACCGGGCAGCCGAGCAGCCGGGCCTTCAGGTCCCACAGCGCGATGTCGGCGGCGGACAGGGCCATCGCCCCAAGGCCGGGCCGGCCCACGTTACGCAGCGCCCGCGTCATGGCCTCGTTCGCGCCGGCCACGTCCAGTGCGTTCCAGCCCGCGACGACGTCGGAGAGGATGCCGGTCACCACCGGCGCCGCGGCCGCGGCTGTGTAACTCCAGCCGATGCCCTGCTGGCCGCCGGCCCGGGCAGTGACGAGCACGAGGGTGGTCTTGTCCCAGGCCAGGGTGCCGTCGGCCTCGGGCGCGTCGGTGGGCACCACGTAGACGGCGGCGTCCAGAGCTTCCACCGCGGGGCCTTCCACGACGGGGCCTTCCGCCACGGGGCCTTCCGCCTGGGGGCCCTGCCCGGCGGGATCCGCCACCGCCGCCCTCGCTCCGCCCATGATCACGTCCATCCCTCCGGGCTGGTTCCGCCGTGCTGGCCCACACCGTGCTCAGCTACCTGCGCGCCGGGCGGTCAAACCTCGGACCGCCAACCCTCGGATCGGCAAACCCCGTGCCGTGGGCCGCAGCCTCGGCGGGACTGCGGAAGCCATCCTTTAACGAGCTTTGGCCGAGGGGCATGTTTGGCCGCTGCATCCAGGGATAGCCGGGAGTGAGCAGATTGGCCCCGTCGCACTAACCACAATCAGCTGGAGGTCCGCAGGTGGCACAGATCGCATCCGAGGCGCTGGTCGAGCGGCTCGCCGACTGGGGTGTGGACACCGTCTTCGGCCTTCCGGGCGACGGCATCAACGGCATCATGGAGGGCTTCCGCCGGCACCAGGACCGGATCAAGTTCGTGCTGGTCCACCACGAGGAGGCGGCTGCGTTCATGGCCACCGCCCACGCCAAGGCCACCGGGCAGATCGGTGTCTGCCTGGCCACGTCGGGTCCCGGCGGCATCCACCTGCTGAACGGGCTCTACGACGCCAAGCTCGATCACATGCCGGTGCTCGCGATCACCGGCATGCAGGAAACGTCGGTGCTGGGCACCGGCTACCAGCAGGAAGTGAACCTCGACAAGCTCTATGCCGATGTCGCGGTCTACGACCAGATGATCCACAACCCGGCGCAACTGCCCGCGCTGGTGGACATCGCGGTGCGCACCGCGTACGCCCGGCGCGGGGTGGCCCACCTGACCGTGCCGAACGACATCCAGGTCGCCCCCGCAGGCCAGAATCCCTGGGCGGAAGTCGGCCCGGCGCGTCCGCCGGCCACGTCGCCGATCCGGCTGGCCGCCCCCGGGAGGCCCCGCGAGGAGGATCTGCAGCGGCTGGCCGACGTGCTGAACGCCGGTGAGAAGGTCGCGATCCTGGCCGGCGCGGGCGCCCTGCACGCCCGGGAGCAGTTGCTCGCGGTGGCGGAGACGCTGGGTGCCCCGATCATCAAGACGCTATCCGGCAAGGCCACCGTGCCGGACGACTCTCCGTACACCACGGGCGGCATCGGCCTGCTCGGAACCGCGCCCTCCGAGGAGCTGATGGACGACCTGGACACGCTGTTCATGGTCGGCACGAACTACCCGTACACCAAGTACATGCCGGAGCCGGGCAAGGCGCGGATCGTCCAGATCGAGGCTGACCCGGCCCGGGCCGGCGCCCGGGTGCCCACCGAGGTGCCGGTGATCGGGGACGCCCGGGAGGGCCTGCAGGCCCTGCTGCCGCTGCTCAAGCAGCGGACCGACATCTCGTTCCTGGAGAAGTACCAGAAGCAGATGAGCGCGTGGCGGGAGAAGATGGCCGCGCTCCAGGACGAGAGCCGGAGCCCGATCGCGCCGGAGTTCCTGGTCAGCGTGCTCGACGAGCTGGCCGCGGACGACGCCATCCTGACCTGCGACAGCGGGACCATCGCGACCTGGGCCGCGCGGCACTGGCACATCCGCGCCGACCGGCGTTTCTACCTGTCCGGGAACCTGGCCACGATGGCGCCCGGGCTGCCGTACGCGATCGGGATCCAGCACGCCTTCCCCGGCCGCCAGGTGATCGGCTACGTCGGTGACGGCGGGTTCTCCATGCTGATGGCCGAGTTCATCACCGCCATCAAGCACCAGCTGCCGGTCAAGATCGTGATCAACAACAACAACTCCCTCGGCCAGATCCTCTGGGAGCAGATGGTGCTGGGCTACCCCGAGTTCGGTGTCCGGCATTCGGATCCGTTCACGGATTACACCGGCATCGCCACGGCCAACGGTGCGCTGGGCCTCAAGGTGACCCACCCGGGTGAGGTCCGGGACGCGATCAGCCAGGCGCTCAGCCACGATGGCCCGGCCCTGGTTGACGTGAACGTGAACCCGGACGAGCCGCCGCTGCCGGGCAAGGTCGAGTACAAGCAGGCCGTGAAGTTCGCCGAGGCGTTCCTGCGCGGCCAGCCGCGGAAGTCCACGATCGCGAGCACGCTGTTCCGGGACAAGATCGAGCAGCTCAAGTCCTGACCGGTGGCTTAACTCTCCGTTTCCCCACGGTCCGCAGGTGGCCGCCGGCGCTGACGCGCCGCGCGGCTGCCTGCCGTCGTGTCCGGGTCCAGCGGCAGCCCGCACGGGGGCTTGACCTCGGCCAGCCGCAGATAGGTGACCAGCCGCTGGCCGCCCCGGGTGGACAGCCGGTTCAGCACGTCCTGCAGCTCGGCGACGTCCCGGGCGACGACGGTGAGCAGATAGTCCATCTCGCCTGCAACGTTGTCAGCCGCGATGATCTGCGGCAGGGCGCGGACCTGGTCCTCGAAGATGCGGGTGGCGCGGGGGTCGTGCCGGCCCAGGGTGGCGAACACGTACAGCTGGAGGGGGAACCCGGCCGCTTCCGGGTCGAGCTGGGCCCGGATGATCCGGATCACTCCGGACTCCTTCAGCGCGCGCACCCGGTGCAGCGTGGCGGCCGGGGAGAGGCCCGCCAGCCGGGACAGCTCGACGTTGGTCCGGTCCGCATCGGCCTGCAGTGCAGTCAGGAGCTTGAGGTCAACTTCATCAAGGTTCATGGCCATGAAACCGAATAATATTTCATCGCAGGGGTGCTACGGCTAATTCTGGCCCGCGAGGACGCATTCTAGATGCATGAACAACGACCGCCGCCGCGCCCTCGTGGCGCTCACCGTCGCCGGGCTGCTGTGGGGCAGCACGGTACCCCTGTCCAAGCTCGCCCTGGGCTGGCTGCCGCCTGGGTGGCTGACCGCCATCCGGTTCGCGGTGGCCGCCGCCGTGCTGCTGACCGTTACCCGGTCCCGGGTACGCGCGGCGTGGAGCCCGGCGGTGCTGGCCTGGGGGGCGGCGGGGTACGGCGGGACGGTCCTGCTGCAGAACACGGGGATCACCCGGACCAGCGTCAGCCATGCGGCGCTGCTCATCGGCACCGCCCCGGTGCTGGTCGCGATCATCGCAGTCGTGTGGCAGCACAGCGTGGTGCGGCCGGTCGCGTGGGCCGGATTCGCGGTCTCACTCGGCGGGGTCGGGCTGATCGCCGCGGGAGGCGGTGGCGGTGCGAACCTGGGTGGCGATGGCATGGTGCTGGCCTCGGTCCTGCTCTCGGCGATCTTCACCGTCGGCCAGACCCGGCTGCTGCGCGGCCGCGACCCGATCGCGGTCACCGCGGTGCAGTTCCTGGGCGCGGCCCTGGTCACGGCGCCGTTCAGCGCGCTGACCGAAGGCGTGCCACCCGCGCCCGTGGGCACCGCCAGCCTGCTGGCCGTGGTCGCGCTGATCGCGGGCGGGACCCTGGTCCCGTTCACCCTGTTCGCCTTCGGGCAGAGCCGCCTCCCGGCCGAGATCGCCGGGGCGTTCCTCAACATCGAGCCGCTCGTCGGCGCGGTGGCGGGCGTCGTGGTCTTCGGTGACCCAGCAGGCCCGGCCCAGATGGCCGGGGGCGCGGCCATCCTCGGCGGTATCGCGCTGAGCAGTGTGCGACGGCGCGGCAGGCGCCAGGCCCGCCCGGCGGTCGCGGTGCAGGCCACGGTCGCGGAACAGGCCGCGGTGGTGGCGGAACCGGTTCTGGTGGCCCAGCCTGCAGGCGCGGACCGGCCCGGCGTGCTGGACGGCCGCGACCTGCTCGACCCGGCCGCCGTACTCGACTACGCCGCCTTGCTGGACCACGGGCCTGCGCTGGATTACGAGGCCGTGCTGGACCACCACGGTGGCCGGCGCCGCCGGGTGCTGGCCGCCAACCGCGAGAGCTCCATGGCTGACCTCGCCGCCCGTCACCCGGCTGACCTGCGCCGCGCGAGGCGGGAGCACGGGGTCGGCCGCCCGCCCCAGATCGGGCGGCGGCGCCCGCGCGGCCAGATCCGGCCGGGAGGACGCCGGCCGGAGGCACGCGGTCCCGGGGACGGCACGCGTGGGGAGCCCAGGCCGGCCGTCCACGCGTAGACCCGCGGGCCGGGGAGGCCGGCCGTCGGCCCCCGGCCGCCGGCCGTCGGCCCCCCGGCCGCGGGAGACCGAGCGGATCAGCCGGGAGCCCAGGTCAGGGCCGGGAGCCCAGGTCAGGGCCGACCAACTGCAGTACCCGGAATTGCCTCATCACAAACTTTTTTTTCAAGAACCGCAATCCCAGTAACCATCGGGGTTTTCGGCATTTACCCAGGTGGAGCCCAGTCCAGCCGAGTTTGCATCCTCCGGTGACCCTTGCGTACGTTGGGCCGCTGTGATCAAAATCCGGACAAGGAGCTTCATGAAGGTACAAACACGGATAATCACGGCAGCAGGCGCCGGCATCGTCATGGCCGGCCTGGCGGCTGGGCCGGCCATGGCCAGCACGCACACCGTGCAGCCGGGTGACACGCTGAGCGGCATCGCCGCCGCTTCGGGCGTGTCACTCAGCAAGGTCGAGGCAGCCAACCACTGGATCAAGAACCCCAACCTGATCTACGTGGGCCAGGTCGTGCACGTGCCGGACGGGCGCTCCGGGATTACCCCGATGGCGCCGACCTACTACCAGGCCCCGGCGGCGTCCAGCACGCCATCGGCGAGCACCAGCACCTCGGCCAGCACCGGCACCTCCTACAGCAGCGGCACATCAGCCAGCACGGGCACCTCCTCGGAGAGCTCGGGCACCCCGTCGGCCAGCACCTGGCACATCGGCTGCGAGCACCAGCACCGGTGCCTCGGGGTCGTTCCAGCAGTGCGTGGCCTGGCGTGAGTCGGGCAACAACCCGACCGCGTCCTCGTCAGGCCTGTACGGCATCCTGCCGAGCACCTGGGCCAGCCTGGGCTACTCCGGCACCGCCGGAGCCGCCTCGGTCGCCCAGCAGAACCAGGCATTCCAGCAGCTGTACGCCCAGGACGGCACCTCGCCCTGGGCTCCCTACGACGGCTGCTGAGCAGAACCACGTTCTGATCTCAGCAGGCCCTCATACCGCCCGATTCTGATCACAGCGGCTCTTCTCTTGCCCCTGAACCCCTGAGCCTGAGAGAGCCACGCGCGAGCCCCGGCCGGGGACCAATCCCCGGCCGGGGCTCTATGCGTCCCGGTCAGCCTGGCTGGCCGACCAGCGCCTCGATCAGGTGTGGCCCTGGCTCGGCCAGCGCCCGGCGCAACTCATCCGCGAACTCCCCGGCGTCGGCGGCCCGGGCGGCGGGCACTCCCATCCCGCGAGCCAGGGCGGTGAAGTCCAGGTCCGGGCGGGACAGATCGAACAGGCTCTGGGCGGCGGCGCCACCCGCAGCCGCACCCACCCGCTGCAGCTCCAGGTCGAGGATCGCGTAACGGCGGTTACTGAAGATCACCGTGGTGATGTCCAGCTGCTCCCGTGCGTGCGTCCACAGCGCCGAGATCGTGTACATCGCGCTGCCGTCCGCCTCGAGCGCCAGGACGCTACGGTCCGGGCAGGCTACGGCGGCCCCCGTCGCCACGGGCAGGCCCTGGCCGATCGCGCCGCCAGTGAGGGTGAGCCAGTCATGCGGGGGTGCGCCCGCAGTCGCGCCCGGGAGCCACAGCCCGGACGTGTTCGCCTCGTCAGACACGATCGCCCCGTCCGGGAGCAGCGCGCCGATGACCGCGGCCGCCTTCTCGGCGGTCAGTTCCCCGGCGGGCAGCGCGGGCCGCTCCGCCGGCTGGACCTGCGGCCGGGCGCCAGGGGCGACCCGCTCGGCCAGGTCCGCCAGCGCCCCGCACACGTCCTCGCCCGGTGCGGCCAGCGTGTGCACCTGGCAGCCGTCCGGTACCAGGGAACTGGGCAAGCCCGGGTAGGCGAAGAAGGACACCGGGGCGCGCGCGCCCGCCAGGATCAGCTGGGTGGTCCCGGCCAGCTGCGACTGCGCGAACTCGGCCAGATAGGCCAGGCGTTCCACGCCCGGCAGGCCGGCGCCGCGTTCCAGCCGGGCGGGGAACGTCTCGCACAGCAGCCGTGCCCCGCTGGCCACGGCGATCCGGCTCGCGGCCTCCAGCCCAGGGCGGCGCAGCGCCGCGCCGCCGAGCAGGATCACGCAGGCCGGGGCGCCCGTTGCTGGCGCGGCGTCCCCCTGGCCGCCGCGTAGCGCTCGCGCGGCGTCCTCGATCACCGGCCCGGGGACCACGGACGGCGGCCGGGCCGGCACCGGTGGCGCGGGCCGGGCGCCGTCGGACCATGACACGTCGGCGGGCAGGATCAGCGTGGCCACCCCGCCGGGCGGTCCCAGCGCCGCGGCCACCCCCTCCGCGGCGTCGGGCGCGACGTCGGCGCTCCGGACGGAGCGCCGGACCCAGCCGGACACCGACCGGGCCAGTGAGTCGATGTCGGACTCCAGCGGCGCGTCGAACCGCTTGTGGCTCAGCGCGTGGTCGCCGACCACGTTGAGCAGGGGGGTTCGCGCCCGGCGGGCGTTATGGAGGTTCGCCAGGCCGTTCGCCAGGCCCGGCCCCAGATGCAGGAGGGTGGCCGCGGGGTGCCCCGCCATCCGGCCGTAGCCGTCCGCCGCCCCGGTGGCCACGCCCTCGAAGAGGCAGAGCACCCCGCGTAGCTCCGGAACCGCGTCCAGGCTGGCCACGAAGTGCATCTCCGAGGTGCCGGGGTTGCTGAAGCAGACCTCCACCCCGCTGTCGGCCAGGGTGCGGATCAGCGCCTGGGCACCGTTCACTCATACCTCCAGAGAACCCGCCGCGCCCGAGCGTGAGCCGGCAGGCCAAGTTTCCACGTGTTACTGGCGTGTGGCTAATCAAAGTCGCGTCTACCCAGGCGGCGTACTGGGAGGCGATACTCCCTGTAGGACACGAACGCATAACGGATATGGCCCACGTTTTCCGGCGGTAGGAGAAGTGCATGAGCAGGGGGCGCCTTGAGAGAGGGCTCATGAGCCGGGGCCGCTCGATCGGGCTGGGGATGACGCTGCTCGCGCTCCTGGTGACCGGATGCGCCGCGCCGCAGTTCACGTACGTGACGAACTCAAGTCAGCACACCTACTTCAAGGTGCCGGACGGCTGGAGCCAGATCAAGAGCTCAGCGCTCTCCGCCGCGACCAAGACCACCCCGGACAGCAACGTGTGGTCGGTTGGCTACGACGCCGACCTCAGGCCCGCGGCGAATCACGTGCTCGGGGCGACGGATCTGGCGCCGTTCGTGTACTCGGTGGTCGCGCCGCTCAACCAGACCACCACGAACGCCCTGTCCTACAACGAACTGCGGGACTTCTTCCTGCCGGTGACGTCGGCCGCCCGGGCCGCCGACGCCAAGAGCGGCTTCCCGCTGACCGACTTCCACCTGCTCCGCGACGCCACGATGACGCTGGGGCAGGGCGTGCACGGCGTCCGGGTCACGTTCCAGTACACCTACCCGGGCATCGGCGCCAACACCTTCGACCAGGTCGCCCTGACGAACGCGGATGACACCGAGGTCTACCTGCTGCTCGTGCACTGCCTGGCTTCCTGTTACAGCAAGCACCAGAGCCAGATCGACACGGTGATGAACTCCTTCACGGTCAGGAGCCCATGATGACGATGGCCCCCACCGATTCGCCGGAAGGGCTGCGGCCGCCAGGCGGCCGGCCCCGCGACGAGGACCGGCGGACCCGCAAGCCCCTCGCGTTCTGGGACCGGATCAAGTTCCTGCTCCTGCTGACCGTGTTCTGGTTCGTCCTGCTCTGGTCGACGAAGTCGGGCAACCCTCTGGTCAGCTGGTCCGACGCGTTCCGGATCGAGGCCCGGGCGGGCGCCTGGGTTCTCGTCCTGATCGGCCTGGAGGCCCTGCGCCAGATCCACTTCCTGATCAGCGAGCACTCGGCTCGCTATCACTACTTCTGGACCCACCGGGTGTTCGGCGGCACCGAGCGGATCACCCACCGGAAGCTGTCCGACTGGACCCGGTTCCGCCTCTGGCGCCTGTTCACCTGGGTGTTCTGGATCGCGGTGATCGCGGTGGTGCTGGGCCGGGTGAAGCACACCACCCCGGTGGACGCCCTGCTCAACCTGCCCAGCTATATCTGGAGCGCGCTGCCGTTCCTGGCGCAGCTGGTCGTCATCCTGCTCTTCGTGGTGCTCCAGTTCGCCGCGATCTTCTGGTTCCTGTCCCGGGGCGGCGTGGATGTCTACTACCCGGACGACATCAAGACCCGGTTCACCGACGTCTGGGGCCAGGACCATGTCCTGGAGCGGGTGAAAGAGAACATCCTGTACCTGGAGGACCCGGAGCAGATCGAGTCCCGGGGCGGCTACGTGCCCGGCGGCATCCTGCTCTGGGGACCGCCCGGCACCGGCAAGACGCTGATGGCGGAGGCGGTGGCGGGCGAGACCGGCCGCCCGTACGTGTTCGTGGATCCGGGCGCGTTCATCAACATGTTCATGGGCGTCGGCATCCTCAAGGTCAAGTCCTTGTTCCGCAAGCTGCGCCGGCTCGCGCTCCGCTACGGCGGCGTGATCGTGTTCTTCGACGAGGCCGACTCGCTGGGCCGCCGCGGCGCGCTGGCCCAGGGCGGCCAGAACTTCCCCGGCGGCCGGGCCACCCCCGCGGCCTGGCAGGCCGGCGGCTGCCACGGCTTCTCCTACCTCTCCGGCGATGTGCAGTGGCGGCTCGCCCGGCGGGCCCTGTCATCGTCGGCAGGCGAGGAGCCGGACACCACCCGGAACAAGCAGATGATGGGGATGGGCATGGGCGGCGGCGGGGGCATGGGCACGCTGGAGGCCCTGCTCACCGAGCTGTCCGGGCTGAAGAAGCCGCGCGGCTTCGTGAACCGCCACGTCCGCCGCCTGCTCGGGCTGCGCCCCAAGCCCCCGCCCAAGTACCGGATGCTGGTCATGATGGCCACCAACCTGCCGGAGGCGCTGGACGAGGCGCTGCTCCGCCCGGGCCGGATCGACCGGATCTACAAAGTCGGCTACCCGTCCAAGGCCGGCCGGGTGCGCACCTACCAGGGCTACTTCGCCAAGGTGCGGCACGAGCTCACCCCGGACCAGATGGACAAGCTCGCCACCATCACCCCGTACGCGACCGGCGCCACCATCAAGGACCTGGTGAACGAGGCGCTCATCACCGCGATCCGGGACGGCCGGGACGTCATTACCTGGGGCGACGTCATCCGGGCCAAGCAGCTCAAGGAGCTCGGGCCGCCGGAGGACGTGGAGTACATCGAGCGGGAGCGGCACGCGGTGGCCATCCACGAGGCGTGCCACGCGCTGGTGGCCTACCGCACCCGGCAGCACATGGAAATCGACATCGCCACCATCGAGAAGGGCAGCGACTATCTCGGCATGGTGGCCAGCATCCCGCCCGAGGACCAGTTCACCCGGTGGCGCAGCGAGTACGAGACCGACATCCTGGTCTCGCTGGCGTCGCTGGCCGGCGAGCGGATGTTCTTCAACAACGACAGCTCGTCCGGGGTGTCCGGCGATCTGGAGTCCGCGACCACCGTGGCCTCGTTCATGGAGGGCTTCTGGGGGATGGGCTCCACGGTGTCGTCCTACTCCACGGCGAAGCGGCTGGAGGTCGGCTCGCCCGGCGGCGGGCAGGGCGGCCGGAACAAGAAGGGACAGGACCCGGAGGCGGAAATGCGCCGGGCCCTGGCCGACCGGATCGAGGACAACCTGAACGGCTTGCTGGTGCGGGTCGAAGAGATCATCACCGAAGACCGGGACCGGGTACTGTCGCTGGCCCACGCGCTGGAGACCCATAAGACGCTGACCGGCGAGGACGTGGTGGCGGTGATCGAGCGGCACCCGGGCCCATTCGTGGACGGCCGCCCGTACGCGGACGCGAGCCTGATCGAGCGGCTGGAGGATTATCACCGGAAGGCTGCGGTGGCGCATGTCGAGCACAGCCCGGGCGCGCTCAGCATGCCCGAGATCCCCCAGCCCGTGCTGGCCGCGCCCGGGCCAGGGGGCTGGCTGGTGGCGCCGGACCCGGACCCGCTGAACCGCCAGGGCCATGGAAACGGGTCCGGGACCGCGGGCGGCCCCGCAGAGGCGGGTGGCCCCGGGCTGGCGGGAGGTGCCGGAGCGTCTGGTCCACCGGACGGATCGGGCCCGACGAACGGGTCGGGCTCGTCGAACGGGTCGGGCCCGCCGGCCGGGCCGGGACCGGGCGGGTCCTGACCGGGCATGCGCGCCGCCTACCGGGTGCGGCTGATGGCCAACCTGGTCAACGGGTCCACGCTGGCCGGGCTGCTGGTGGCCGCGGCGGGGCGGGCGCGGCTGGCCCGCGCCCCTGACGGCCTGCTGGTCGGGGTCCGGTACCGGCTCCCGGTCCCGGTCGCCCCCGCGTTCACGGTCGGGAACGTGATCCTGGCCCGGGGCGACCGGGCGGCCCTGGCCTCCATGGAGGCGCTGCTCGCCCACGAGGCGCGGCACGCTACCCAGTACGCGTGGTGCGGGGGCGTGGTCATGCTCCCGCTGTATTTTCTCGCGGCCGGGGTCTCCTGGGGATTGACCGGTGATTTCGGTGCCCGCAACGTATTCGAGCGGCAGGCGGGGCTGGCCGACGGCGGGTACACCGACAAGCCACTGCGGGCCGTGCTGACCCGGTTCGCCCGGTCCGGCGGCCAGTCGGGGGAACGCGCGGCATAATCAGGCTGCCGCGGGATCCACGACGCCGGGTCCGTGCCGGGCCGGTGCTGGAGGTGTGCCGCTGTGCTGAGGTTTCACCGCCTCAAGGTGCTGCGCCGCCTGCCCCATCCCGGCCACGGCTTCACCCAGGGCCTGATCGAGGACGACGGCACGGTGTGGGAGAGCACCGGCCAGTACGGCCAGTCCACGCTGCGGCGCTACCGGGTCGGGCAGGACGAGGTCGATGCCGCCGCGCCCCTGCCGCCCGACCTGTTCGCGGAGGGTATCTGCCGGGTGGGCAGCCACCTCTGGCAGCTCACCTGGCGGGAGCGGGTCGCCCTGCGCTGGGACCTGCGCAGCCTGACCCTGCTGGAGACGATCTCCTACAACCGCGAGGGCTGGGGCATCTGCAACGCGGGCCGGTACGTGCTGACCAGCGACGGGAGCAGTGAACTGGTCCGCCGTGACCCGCAGACGCTGATGCCGCTCGGCACGGTCGTGGCGCGTATCGGCGGGCAGCGCATCGGCGGCCTCAACGACCTGGAATGGGCTGGCGGCCGGGTCTGGGCCAACGTGACGCCCCGCCCGTACCTGGCCGGGATCGACGCGGACAGCGGCGAGGTCGTGGACATCGTGGACGCGCGGGCCGCCGCCGAGCGTCACTGGGGCGATCCGCAGGCCTTCCTCAACGGCGTCACGGCCCTGGCTACCCCGGGTGAATTCCTGCTCAGCGGGAAGGGCTGGCGGTCCCTGTATCACGTCCGCCTGATCGAGGGCCGCCGCCACAAGCAGCCGGAACGGCTGCTCGTGCCGGAGTGGAACGTTCAGGAAGCGTTCAGGAAAGCCTAGGGACAGGTGGAGAGTCCTTAGAGGTCGCATTCAGGTACGCGACCGATTATCAGTAGCAGCCCAGAACAGGGCGATGACCTACTGAGGAGCGTTTCCAGATGAGCGCGGTTTACGGGGAGCCCGGATACGCCGGCCCAGGACAGTCCGGAACCGGGCCGTCCGAAACGGGGCAGGGCGGTTACGGGACAAGCGGCTATGGCCAGGGCGGCTACGGCCAGGGCCAGAGCGGTTACCCGCAGGGTGGCTACCCGCAGGGTGGCTACGGCCAGGGTGGCTACGGCCAGGGCGGCTACGGAAGCTACGGCGGCGGATCAGGCGGCTACGGCGGTTATGGGTCCGGTCCCGGCGGCAACGGTCCGGGCGAGCCCGACGGCGGGCGGCACCGGCGGCGCCGGTACATGCTAGCCGGGGCCTCGGCCGGGATGGCCGCGATCCTGGCGGTCGTCGGGCTGGGCGCGGTGAACGCGGTCGGCTCGTCCACGCTGACCACGTCCCAGATCGCCACCAAGGTCGACCCGGGGCTGGTGGACGTGGTGTCCACGCTCGGCTACCAGCACGGCGAGGCGGCCGGCACCGGCATGGTGCTGACCTCCACCGGCAAGGTGCTGACCAACAACCACGTGATCGACGGGGCGACCTCAGTCAAGGTCCGCGACGTGGGCAACGGCCGCACGTACAGCGCCAAGGTGGTCGGCTACGACAAGACCCACGACGTCGCGGTGCTCCAGCTGGTGAACGCCTCGGGGCTGACGACGGTCAGCCTCAGCTCCTCGGGCGTGCAGAACGGCCAGAAGGTGGTCGCGCTGGGTAACGCCCTCGGCAAGGGCGGCACCCCGTCCGTGGCCACCGGCAAGGTGACCGCGACCGGCAGGACCATCACCGCCTCGGATGAGGACGCAGGAAACGCGGAACAGCTGCACGGCCTGATCCAGACCAACGCGGGCATCCAGCCGGGCGACTCTGGCGGCGCGCTGGTCAACACCCAGGGCGACATCGTCGGCATGAACACGGCCGCCTCCACCAACATCTCGACCACCGCGTTCGGCACGCAGTCAGAGAAGCCGGCCACCCAGGCGTTCGCCATCCCGATCGGCCATGCGACGGCGATCGCGGACCAGATCACGGCGGGTAAGGCCTCGTCCACCGTGCACATCGGCGCCACTGCCTTCCTGGGCGTGGAGGTCTCCGCCTCCTCGGCGGGGAGCACCGGTGGCGACGGGGGCTACGGCGGCTACTTCGGCAACGGGTACGGCGGCGGCAGCAGCTCCACGGTCAGTGGGGCCACGGTGGCCGGCACGGTGTCCGGGTCCGCGGCCGCCCAGGCCGGGCTGACCCAGGGCGACGTGATCACGTCCGTGGCGGGTCACGCGGTCAAGGCCGACACGGACGTCTCGGCGGCCCTGGCCCAGCATCACCCGGGCGACAAGATCAGCATCAGCTGGACCGACCAGTACGGCCAGTCGCACACCGCGACCGTGACGCTGGGTGCCGGTCCGGCCGACTGAGGACTCCGGCCGGCCTGCGGGCCGGCCGGGATCAGCGGCGAGACTCACCGCATAGAGCCTCGCCGGCACAACGGGGACCCCCCGGGCCAACCCGCCCGGGGGGTCCCTCATGGTCCCGGTGCGGCCCGCCTGGCGGGTCTGCTAAGCGTGGATTTCCGCCGCGCCGGCCCGCGCGCCGCGGAAATTTCCAGATGTCTGGGAGCTGGGCCGATTCCGTTGACCTGCGCGGGCCTTGATCAGCATCGTGGTGGGAGGACAAACAGATGGCCGCGCTGCGGCCTGCGGGCAAGGACGGTGTGATGGCAGATCGCATGGAGGCGCCCCCCCGGCCCTCTCGTGCCCCGGTACCCCGCGGCCAGATGCCTGGTGGCCGCCCACCTGGTGCTCCCCGGCGTAACCGCAAGCGGTGGGCGGTGGCCGCCGCCGTCACTGCGTGCTGGGTGGTGCTGTGGACGGCGACGGGGTCGCTGGTCAGCGGGACCATCGTGCTGCTGTTCCTCGCCGCGCTCGGCGTGGTGACCGTGCTGGCGCTGCGGGCCCTGGGGGTGACCAGGGACCATCCCTGGATTCAGCAGGCTTCCACCCGGCCGTGGCGCGACGGGCAGGAGGTACTGCAGCTCGCCCTGCGTCACCTGCCCGAGGTGTTCGTGGTGACCCCGAACGGCGCACTGCTCGCCCCTAACGCCGTTGAGCTGCGGATGAACCCGCGCGACCTCGGCTCGCTGGGTGAGCGGATGGACATCGGCCTGGTGCAGGCGAGCGCCGCCGAGGTGTACCAGGAGCAGGTGGCCGGGCACGGGGCCCGGCTGGCCGGGCCTGGTCCGGTGGAGGTGAGCGTGGTCAGCGACCCGGCGGTGCCCGCAGGCCGCTACCAGCTGCGGCAGGGCCGGCCGCTGGGCGCCGCGCCGTCCGGGTTCCAGCCCGGCGTGCCATCCGGGTTCCAGTCCGGGTTCCAGCCTGCCGTGCCGTCCGGGTTCCAGTCCGGGTTCCAGCCCGCGGTGCCGTCCGGGCCCGCGGTGCCGTCCAATCTCGAGCCACCGACGGGCTGGCCGTTCGCTCATGACGGCCGTACTTCCTCCGCCCCGGTGTCCGCCACCGACGTCACCGTCGGCGGTGGCGGCCTGGCCACCGTCGCCGAGCCGGCCCGCAGCATGACCCCGACGCTGCGGCTGATCACCGGGGGGCAGGTCGCGGAGACCCGGCTGTCCGGGGCCCGGGCGGGCCGCGGCGCGGTCGAACTCAGCCTCCCCGACGTGCCCACCGTGTCCCGGGAGCACGCCAGGTTCACCTACTCCGACAACCAGTGGTGGGTCGCCAATCTGGGCATGAACGGGCTGACGCTGAACGGCGCCTCGGTCGCCGGAGAGCAGCCGCTGCACGACGGGGACGTGATCCGCTGGGGCACGAACGAGCAGGCGCCGGGCTCGCGGGTGGAGATAGGCTGACCGCCGCCTGGTGCATCCCGGGAGGCAGTCCCGGGCTCATACCGGCGCCTGTTTGAGCCGGGGACGGCACAATAGTGGCGGTGGCCCAGCTTTTTCTCTGGTCAGCCGGTCGACGCGAGTGGGTGGCCTGCCCACCCGACGAGATCACCTGGCTGGATCGCAGCCTGCTCAGCGGCAACAAGGACCTGGCCCTGCACCGGTCCCCGCGCTGCGCGGGGCTGCGCTATGTGCACCACCGGTGGGAGCTGTTCAGCCGGGATTCCACCTACCCGGTGTACCTGGCCCCGCATACCCCAGGCACAGCCATGGACCACCGGGCCGTGCAGCAGGCCGCCCGGCAGGTCCTGCCGGTGGCCCCGGCTAACCACTTCGAGACCCTGCCCGTCGTGCTGGAGGCCGGGACCTGGCTGGTCAGCGTGAGCAGCTGGGTGCTCCCGTTGCGGCTGGACGCGGCGGAACGCTCGGCCGCGCCGACCGGTCCTGGCCATGAGCAGCCGGAAACCCAGGAAAAGCGGGTCCAGCCGAACGGCCCGCCGGGCCGGCGCGGCAGCCCGCCCCGGCCGGACGCCCCGGACCGGGTCCGGGCCTACTTCGCGCGTAACGCGTCCGCCCGGCTGGCCATGGCCTACCACTACCAGGAGCTCATCCTCAGCCTGCCCGGCGCGCAGCCGGTACCGATGATGGACGTGGTCATCGCCCTGGACCTGAGCGGTGAGGGAGCCATCTCCGACTACAAGAAGCAGCTCCAGGGCCTGATCTGGAAGGAACGCGGGCACCCGCGCGAACTGGCGGAGTACCTGCTCACCCACGGCCTGCTCACTCCAGCCGACCTCGAGGCGGCCCGCGAAGCGGCCGCGGCCAACGAGCGCAGCGGCAAGAGCGAGCTGGCCCGCAAGCGGCTGAAGTACAAGCCCAGGAAGTAACGGCGGCCCAGGGCGCTCCTCAGCCGCCGGTCCGCCCCGCCGTTCAAATGACATAGTGCGACGCGTGCTGATCCCGGATCACGTTCTTCTGGATCTTGCCGGTGGAGGTCTTGGGCAGCTCGTCCACCACGATCACGGACTTCGGCACCTTGTAGCCGTCCAGCCGCTCGCGCAGCGACTGGAGCAGGGCCGCCGCGTCGATGCTCGCCCCGGGCCTGGGCACCACCACCGCGGTGATCGCCTCCGTCCAGCGCTCGTGCGGCAGCCCGACCACGACGACCTCAGACACCGCCGCCTCGGCCGCGTACACGGCCTTCTCCACCTCGATCGAGGCCACGTTCTCGCCGCCGGTTTTGATCACGTCCTTATAGCGGTCGGCGAACCAGAGCACCCCGTCCTCGCCGAACCGGCCCACATCCCCGGAGTGGAACCAGCCGTGCGCGAACGCCGCGGCGGTGGCCTCCTCGTTGTGCAGGTACTCGCTCATCGTGGAGGGCCCGCGATAGACGATCTCGCCCTGCTCGCCCTGGGGCAGCAGCTCCCCGTCCGGGCCCATGATCGCGACCTGGACGCCGGTGATCGGCGTGCCGACCGCACCGATGTGCGAGAGCTGGTGCTCCGGACGGAACAGCGTCGTGACCGGGCTCATCTCGGTCTGCCCGAACAGCAGGGCGAACTCACAGCCGAAGCCGTCCAGGCAGCGCCGGATCAGCTGGTCCGGCATGGGCGCCATGGCGTACACGGCCCGGCGCAGGCTGGACAGGTCGCGGTCGCCGAACGACGGGTGGTCGAGCATGGCCCGGAACATCATCGGCAGCCCGAACGCCTGGGTGATCTGCTCCCGCTCGATCAGCTCGAGCAGCGCCCCGGGATCGAAGCCGCGCAGTACGTGGATGGTCGCGCCCACCATGATCGCGGGAGTGCAGAACGCGTTCAGCTGGGCGGTGTGGAACATCGGCATCATGGCCGCGAACCGGTCAGCGGCGTTCCAGCCGGAATCCAGCGCGCTGGACATCGACTCCAGGTAGATCGCGACATGCGTGCCGACCACGCCCTTGGGGAAGGAGGTGGTGCCGGAGGTGTAGAGGTAGCTGATCGCGTCCCGGTCGTCCACAAAACGTTCCGGTTCAGCCGTGGACCCGGAGCCTGCGGCCAGCTCGGCCAGGCTGGCCCAGGACCGGTCGGCGGGCTCCGCTTCGTACCCGGCGCCGGTGCCGGGGGCCACGATCACGTCGGCGACGGCCGGCACCTTGGCGATCGCGTCGCGGACGTGCGCGACCAGCTGGCTCTCGGCCACCAGGCCGCGGGCTCCGGAGTGGTCCAGTACGTAGGCCACCTCGTCCGGCCGCCAGCCCAGGTTGATGGGCACGCAGACCAGGCCGAGCTTGGCGCAGGCGTAGTACACGGCGAGGAACTCGGCGCTGTTGGCCGAGGCCAGCCCCAGGGCGTCGCCCCGCCGGTAACCACGGGCAGCCAGCCCGTGGGCGAGCTGGTTCACCCAGGCGTTGAACTGCGCGTAGGTCCACCGCCGCGGCCCGTCCACCACCGCCAGCTGGTCCGGGCGGGCGGCCGCGGACCGGGTCAGCGAGTCGCCCACGTTGATCCGCTGGATCAGGTTGCGCGCGAGGTCCACGGCGTCTCCCGTGCTAGGTCAGTCCAGCCCTGCGGACGGGTCAGTACGAGCGGGGCAGGCCCAGGCTGTGCTGGGCCACGTAATTGAGGATCATCTCCCGGTTCACCGGGGCCACGCGGAGCAGCCGGGCCGACCCCCAGTACGGCAGCAGCCCGTACTCGGTGGCGAAACCGTTCCCGCCGTGGGTCTGCATGGCCGCGTCCGCCGCGGCGATGGCCGCCTCCGCGGCCGCGTACTTGGCCATGTTCGCCGCCTCACCGGCCGGCTCGCCGTGGTCGTGCTGCCAGCAGGCCTTCCGGATCATCAGCGCGGCCAGCTCGGTGTCGATCTTCGCCCGGGCCAGCGGGTGGGCCACGCCCTGGTGGGTGCCGATCGGCGCGTCCCACACCTGGCGCTCGCGGGCGTACCGGGCCGCGGTGGCCAGGACGTAGCGGGCGATCCCCACGCACTGCGCGGCGCCGGTGATCCGTTCGGGGTTCAGCCCGTGGAAGACCTGGCGGAAGCCCTCACCGGCCTGGCCGATCAGCGCCCCGGACCCGACCCGGACGTCGTCGAAATGCAGCGTGAACTGCTTCTCCGGCAGCAGCAGGTCAACCGGCAGGACCTGGCGTTCCAGCCCCGGGGAGTCAGTGGGGACCAGGAACAGCGACAGGGAGGTACCGGAATCGCCCCCGCCCGGGGATGTGCCGGATGCCGCGGCACCGGTCCTGGCCACGACCAGCACCGCGTCCGCCTCGTCCACGCCCGAGATGTAGTACTTGGTGCCGCGCAGCACCCACTGGTCACCGTCCTGGGTGGCGGTGGTGGACAGCCGGTGCGTGTTGGAGCCCGCGTCCGGCTCGGTGATCGCGAAGACGACCTTGGTGGTGCCGGCGGCCAGGCCGGGCAGCCACGTCGCGCGCTGCTCATCCGTGCCGAACCTGGTGATGACCTCAGCCGAGATGGCCGCCGAGACCACGAGCAGCAGCAGCGGCGTGCCCTGCGCGCCGAGCTCCTCGCAGACCAGGGCGAGCTCGGTGAGCCCGCCGCCACCGCCGCCGTACTCGGCCGGGATATTCACGCCAATGAATCCGGCTTCACCAAGCTTGGTCCAGAGTTCATCGCACGGCGTACGCCCGGCCGCGTGCTGCGCGTAATACCGCGGGCCGAATCCGCTGGCTATCGACGCTACGGCGGCCCGCAGGTCGCGGTGTTCGGCACTCTCGGCAAAATCCACGCCTGCTCCATCGAAGTGATCTCGAATTCACTAGGACTGTAGCTGGCCAGGTGCTCAGTGACGAGATGGCCAGCGGACGTTCCCGGCGCCGGTGCGCGTCAGCGTCATCTCCTGACCCGGCCCAGCCGGCCATAGGCTGGGCCGGTGAGTGCCGGGCAGGGTGCCGACAGCGTGCCTCAGGAGCGGGCGGCCCTGGTCGCGCTGCTCCGGGAGCGGCCTGCGCGGCGGGGCTGGGCGGAGATCACGGCCAGTGTGCTTCAGGCCGGCAGCGCCGTCTCGGTGTGGCAGCGCATGGTGCCGCCGGTGCTGGTCAACCCGCCGGGGGAGGCTGACCCGTTGGACGCCGCCGCCGCGCAGATCGCCGACTGGGCGGACCGGGGATGGCGGGTGCTGACCATCCTCGATGAGGACTATCCGGCCCGGCTGCGGGCTATCCACCAGGCGCCGCCGGTCCTGTTCGCGCGCGGCACCGTGGTCCGGGACGACGTGGCCGTGTCCGTCGTGGGATCCCGGAAGGCGTCCCCGCGCGGGCTGGACATCGCGGCCGGGGTGGCCAGAGAACTCGTGGCCCGCGGGGTGACCGTGCTGGGCGGCCTGGCCCTGGGCATCGACGCCGCGGCCCACCAGGCCGCGCTCGGGGCGGGGGGCCGGACGGTTGGCGTTATCGGAACTGGAATTGACCGGGCCTACCCGGCATCGAACCGGGAACTCCAGGAGCAGATCGCCGGGCGTGGCCTCGTGCTTTCCCAGTTCTGGCCGGGCGCTGCGCCGCAGCGGCACAACTTCCTGATGCGCAACGCCACAATGTCCGGGTACGGGCTGGCCACGGTGGTGGTCGAGGCGGGGGAGCAGAGCGGGTCGCGGGCCCAGGCGCGGATCGCGGTCGGGCACGGGCGGCCGGTCATCCTCACCTCTCGCGTGGTGGCCGGCAATGACTGGGCCCGGGCGCTGGTGGGGCGGCCCGGAGTACACGTGGCCGGCCATCTCCAGGCGGTGCTGGACGTCGTTGACCAGCTCATCGGGGAGCCGGCGGCGGTAGGGGCCGCGCTGGGCCGGCTGGCGCCCTCCTGACATGGCTGACCCTGCGGCGGTGGCCCGGCTGAGCGCGGCCCTGGTGGCCAGCGCCGGCGGGTACTTGCGCAACCCGGTCCGCCAGGAGCTCCTGACCTGCGCGGTGTGTGCGACGCCGGTGACGGGCTTCCGGCTGTGCTACCAGTGCCAGCGGCGGCGCGGCCGGGCGGGGCTCGCGGACGCCACGGGGTTCCTCGCCTACGCGGTGGCCGGGCGGCAGTCCGGCTACGTGATGCAGGGATATAAGGCCCGGCCGCTGGTGCCGGAGCACCGGACAATCGTCACGTTACTCGTGCTGTTAGGGCTGGCCCGGCACGCCGGGTGCGCGGGCTTGCCGGGTGCGCGGGTCTGCCGGGTGCGCGGGTCCTGCCGGGTGCCGGTCCTGCCGGGTGAGGTCCTGCCGGGTGCACTGGTCCTGCCGGGTGCACGGGGCGGGCCAGCGTGCCGGTGACGCACTGGGCCACGGTGCCCTCGCTGCCGGCCCGGCCGGGGGAGCACCCGCTGCACGCGATCGTCCGCCGGTTAGCGCCCGGGACCGAGGTCGCCCTGGCCGCCGCGGACGAGGTGGAGTATTCGCGGGACCTCGATCCTGGGCACTTCCGGGCGGCGGCGCCGTTGCCCGCGGGCGCGCACGTACTGCTGGTGGACGACACATGGGCTCGCGGCGGGCACGCGCAGTCCGCGGCCCTGGCCTTACGGGCGGCTGGGGCGGCCCGGATCTCGGTGCTCGTGGCCGCCCGCTGGATCAACGAGGACTACGGCGGCAACGCGGCGTTCCTCCGCGGGCTCTCCGGTCGCGACTACGATCCGGCTATCTGTCCCTGGACCGGCGCCGCCTGCCCATCCCCGGGCCCGGCCCCTGGAGCTGAGCTCAGGTGATCGGGCTACCGTCGTCGAGCGCGGCGACGGCCCCGGTGTCCAGGGCGTCCAGGCAGGCCTGGATCCTGCGCGCCACGATCGGCCTGACCCGCGCGGCTATCTGGCTGGGCCGGACGAACGCGAAGCCGTCCAGTTCGTCCGCCGGGACCTTGATGGCGGCGATGTCGCTCGGTCTGAGCACGCCACCGTCGTAGATCACGACGAGGCCCTCCGGGTAGTCAGGCTGGGAGGGCGCCCAGTCCACCGCGAGAACCCGTCCCAAGGGGCGGTTCAGCCCGATTTCCTCGGCCACTTCGCGCCGGCAGGCCGCGTGGGGCGACTCCTCGGCCTCCACCACACCCCCGGGCACGTCCCAGGTGTCCCGGTAGACGGGGTCCACGAGCAGGACCTGTCCAGCCTGGTTACGGCACAAAGCGCCTGCGGCCATCCACTTCCGGGCCAGCGAGGCCACATAGATATCGGCTGGTATTACTCCCGATCGGCTGGAAGTCACGGACCGACTGTAGCAGCACAAGTTGGCGCAACGCTGTGTCCCTATTAGACCTTGGGGGTCCGGCCCGGACGAAAAGCTCTGTCTTTATCCGCGCTGCGCCGAAAAGGGGTTCTTTCTGCCGTGTCATACCGATTCGCGCGACTAAGAGGATACTGTTAATCTCGCGGGCAGTTGACCCCAATTCAGGGAAATCAGTGGGATGGCGGCAGTAAGCGACATTAACCGCCTGGAAGCGATCAGATCGTCTGACGCGGGGCCTGGACCTGGGACAACACCTACGCGTTCACCTTCTCAGCCGTGCTGACCGGTATACACCACCGCCACGGCACGGGCGGCGGCTGGCCATGAAATGACATCAGTGCGCATGCGGACTGAAGCTTTAAAATATCCATTCCTGGGACGGGGAATGCGGGTACGCTTCCAGGCGGCAGTCCACCGGGTCGAGACCGGAGAGTGAACATTGTCTAATTCTGGTCTAATACGCAACTTACTCATCGTAATGACCCGGATCAGGGCGGCCTATCCGCGTTATGAGAATCCTTGCCGGGCCGTCCGTCAACCCCCAAGGACATCTGCCATTCCACCGGTAGCACCCCCAGGCCCGGGGTCGGGAAGGCAGCGCTACGGGCCAGCTCTGCACGCGGCAGTCGGTAGTAGACAACCAAAGACAGGAGCATGCTGATGTCAAAACTCAGGCCACAATCCAGGCCGGCGCTGGTCATGGCGGCGGCAGGCGTCGCGATGGCCGGAGCGCTAGGGATCGCGGGCACCGCCAGTGCGGCCGACTGGCCGATGTTCCGCGCCAATCCCGGCCACTCCGGTGTCTCCCCGGAGACCGCGATCAGCACCACGACCGCCCACTCGCTGACGACCCGGTGGACCGCGCGGCTCGGCACCCCCAGCTACACCTCGCCGGCCGTGGCGACGAGCCGTGGCCGGGCGCTCGTCTACGCCAGGCGCCGGCAACCACTTCTACGCCTACCCGGCGCGAGGTGGCGCCGCGGCCTGGCGCTTCACCCTGCCCGCCGGGGTAGTCGAGAACTCGCCCGCGGTGGCCGGTGGTGTCGTGTACTTCGGCTCCACGGCCGGCACCATCTTCGCTCTGAACGCCTCGACTGGCGCGCGGATGTGCTCATTCAGCACCGGGCACGCCGTTCCTCGCCTCTCCGGTCGTGGTCAACAGTGGGTCAGGACCGGTGGTCTACGACGGGACCATCCCGACCGGGGTATCGGGAGCGGAATACGCCATCTACGGTCCCGGCAACACGCACGGGGCCTGCAAGAAGGACTGGGGCTTCACCTCGTGGGCGGGCAGCCCGGACGGTACCTGGTCCTCTCCGGCGTACGGGGTGGGCGCGAACCACGCTCCGCTGCTCGTGTTCGGCAGCAAGGACCGCGATGATTCCGTGTACGCGGTCAACGCCAGCACTGGCGCCCGGGTCTGGCGCTATCAGACGAGCACCGCGGCCGATTCTGACGTGGGCGCCCCCCCGACCATCTCCGCGCCCGGGCGCAACGGTTTCACCAAGGGCGTCGTCTACGTGACCGGCAAAGACAAGATCGTCTATGCCCTCAACCTCACCACGGGCGCGCTGATCTGGAAGCACGCCCTCGCTAAGGGCACCAACGGCGACGTGGCCGGGGCCTCCCTGGTCGGCGACCGGGTCTACGTCGACTCAGACACCGGTGTCTACGCACTCAACGCCACCACTGGGGCGCAGGTCTGGCACGCCCTCTCCGGGGCTACCTTCTTCGATTCTCCCGCGGTCACCGGGCCGGCCGGCCGGCAGGTGCTGCTGGCCGCGAGCACCGAGGGCAGCATGTACGCACTCAGCCTGGCGACCGGCGCGACCCTGTGGACACAGAAGCCCGACAAGAGCGGCTTCTGGGGCTCTCCGGCCGTCTCGCAGGGCGGCTTCTACATCGCGGGCCTGGACGGTGTGCTCCGAGACATCGCCCCCCGTTCTTGACCGGCTGACCTGACCGTCCCGCAGCCTGTGTCTAACCCGCAGGCTGCGGGACGGCTCGGCAACCGGATCCAGGCGCGCCAGGGGAAGGCCCCGAAGCTGGTCCGCGCGCTGCCGCCCAGGGCCTGAGCCAGCTCTGCCAGTGACACGTGAGCTGCTGCCGCGTCGCCTGCTCCCTCCGGCATGGCATCCCCCGGAGTGAGGGTCAGCAGGATTTCCAGCATCTTCTCCCCGGCCTGGACCAGGATGTCAGCCCGGCCAGGCGGGGCGAGGTCGGCCAGGGCGAACAGGGCCAGCTCGAGGATCTCGGCGATAACGGGTGCCTCGGCGGCGCGCGGTGCCGGTGCCCGGTACTGGGTACCTCGATGCCGGGTGCCGGGCCGGGTGTCTCGGAAGTGCGCCGGAACTCTGCCGTGACGGGCGAGAAAGGCAGCCAGGCGGTGCGTCGCTGGACAAGACCGCACAGCCCGGCCTCCACCTGGATGGGAAGAGCGTTGTCGTCAACAATCTGGCGCACGGACCCGGCCGCGGCATCGAGATGGTCCCCGAGCTCGGCCACACGCGGCGCCAGGTCACCCGGCGGCAGCCTGGTCAGCGCCTGAACGCTCAGCAAGGCGGCCGTGAGATCCTGCATCGGGCCGTCATGGATGAAGTCCGCGATCGCCGCGCGCTCGCCGGCCCGGAGCCTCTGGATCATGCCGAGCAGCTGCCACACGGCGGGCAGGCCGGACGGCGCTCCCGGTGGTGATCACTGCCCAGAGGCACCTCGGGGCGGGTGGCGGAAGCTGCCGGATGCAGCGCGCCCACCGCGGTGATCAGCTCATCCGGGCGGAACGGCTTGGTGAGGCAGACCACACCCGGGGGAACCACGCCCGGCTTCCCGCCGGTGATCAGCAGACACCGGCCGGCCGCCGCCGGGTCCTCGGCCACCAGCGCCTGGATCAGCGCGGTTCCTCGTTCCCGGCCCAGATGGGCGTCAACCAGTAGCGCGTCATACCTGGCGGGATCCATCGACCGCGCTTCCGGTGCCGAGGCCGCGACGTCAACGTGGTAACCAGCGCTGGTCAGCACCCGGCGGATGATGGTGCGGATCGCCTCGGTGTCATCTACCACGAGCACTCGCGGACTGGCCGAATCCCCCGCCACCGTGCCTCCCGGTCGAGGCGCCTGCTCCCCGAGATGGCTAGATTACGCTGAGTAGCGTATTAAGTGCAAATCGTAGTAACATCCGCATCGGGAGGTGATTGCTCCCACTGCCGCATCGGTGGATGACGGTTGGAATAGGGGGTCCCATGAGTGAATCATCCGGCGCGGAGGCCGAGGGCGGTCGTCCGGCGATCCGCGTGTTCCTGCTTGATGACCATGAAGTGGTGCGCCGCGGGCTCAAGGATCTGCTCGAGGCTGAGACTGACATCGAGGTAGTTGGTGAGGCGGGGACGGCCGAATCGGGGATGAATCGCATGCTGGTGCTGCGGCCCGATGTGGGCCTGCTCGATGTCCGGCTTCCGGACGGGGATGGCGTGCGGGTGTGCCGTGAGATACGTTCCGCGCTCCCCGGGACGGCCTGCCTGATGCTCACGGCGTACGGGGACGATCGGGCGCTGCTCGGCGCCATCATGGCCGGAGCGGCTGGCTATGTGACCAAGCAGGCGTCTGGCACTGAGCTGATAGACGCCGTGCGAGCGGTCGCGGCCGGCCAGTCGACTCTCGATGCTGATGCCGCGCAACGGGTGATGCGGCGCGTACGCGAAGGAGCCCAGGGCGAATCCCCGGTGTCGGCCCTTTCCGCCCAGGAGAAGCGGGTCCTGGACTTGATCGGTGACGGCCTGACCAACCGCCAGATTGCCGAGCACATGTCCCTGTCGGAGAAGACCGCCAAGAATTACGTGTCCTCGGTGCTGACCAAGCTGGGAATGCACCGGCGGTCGCAGGCGGCGGCCTTCGCGGCGCGGCTCGCGGGCGCGTCGGGTCAATAATTCCGGTCCGCGATCCCGGTCCGTACGGTCCGGGATCCCGGTCCGTTAATTGGTTGATGGGCTCACCGGAAGGTTCGGTTCGGTGGCCAGGATTATCCTGAGACTGAGAATCTGGTGACCGCCAGGCCTTTCCCGCCTGACCAGATTTCGAAGCCAGCCTGGACGGACCACAGCAGCCACGACTTGCGGACTGCACCGAGTCGCTGGGCTGCCGCCATGAACGGCGCTATCCGCAGCTTTGCTGAAGCCACCGGAGTGGCCCGCCGGAACGAGAGGTAATAGTTGCCCGGAGCAGTGGTGTGCGGCACCACGTACCATTTCGCGCCGTCGATCTTCACGGTCGGGTACAGCCCCTCCCACCACGGCGGCTTGCTGTACCGGAGCCAGATCATGATCTCCGAGTTGCCGGCTCCGACATGGGGGCCGAGCCACAGATCCAGGGACGCGTTCCACACGCCGCTCCGCCGCGGTGTCACGGTCGCCCAGCGCACGGTGTAGTTCCCGAGTGATCCGGCCCGTTGCATCACGCCCGCGCCGCCCGCGGGACACGCTCCCTCGAAGCAGCCGGTCCCAATGTAGGGATAAGCGCGCACTTTCGCTGACGGTGCCCATCCCGGGGAGCGGCTGACGGTGAAGGCCGCGCGGTGTCCCGGGTTCGAGAGGCACATCCCTTGATCGTTGTGATTGATGCTGGGCTTATTCCTGATGACGTACTGCTGGCCGTTTGCTCCGCTGACCCGCAAAGCCTGCCAGGCCTTGCAGGTCGTCGACGCGGACGACGCTGTGGCGCCTGCGATCCCGGCGAGGGTCACGCAGGCGGCTGCGGCTGTCATCACGCTGAGCAGTTTTCTCGCTGACCGGCCGATGGGACGGTACATGATGTCAACTTCCTTTCTGCTCGTTTAGGCCACCACCGTAACCGCATTAGTCCCAGAGACACTTATGCTTCCCGAAAACATTTTGCGCGCCGCGTGTTCCCACTAAACATGGCCAACCGGAACGTCGCCCGTAATGAGTCGGATATGGCAATTTGTGCCTGCTCTTATTCGTGTGATTACGTAGGGTTTCACCGTGTACCACCGGAACACCGATGCTGTCCTGATGCGTGAGGGACTCGGCCGGGATCGAGGGTGTCCTTGAAGCCCGAAATTGCCGGATTAAAGCTCCAAGTGCAGCCTTCGCCTTGATGGCGAAGTTACCGCCAGTTCTGTCATGAACCGTCCGGTGCTTGACAACCACCTCCGAGATGACGCGCATTCATGTAGCCTCAGCGCACGATATTCTGGACGGCCGGGAGGCAATTAAGGTTATGTCCCCCAATAACCAGGTCTGGCCTGAATGGTTCACGATGACCGCTCGCTGGCCCAGACGGGCGCCAGGTTGTGCGGCGGATCGTGATTCTGAGCCGGGGTGACGGCTGTGTGCTGCCGCGGGGCAAGGGCGTGATCGCTGCCCAGGGCCAGGGCCTTTAGATGCTGAACCAATGGAGAGCATGGTGCAGACAACTGCAGGGATCATCGCAGAGATGCATGAGGCGGTGCCGCGTGGCCGGCAACGCCTGACCCGCACCGAGTCGAGGCGCCTGGCCAGGCTTACGCAGGCGCTGCTGGCCAGCAAGCCGGAGGCGCAGGAAGAGTACAGCAGGTTCCTGGCCGCAGTCCGCAAAGACATCGACCTGCCAGGGCCCGTCCTGGCGGGATGCCTGCAGGGCAAGCGGATACTGGTCACCGGTGGCTCTGGGTGTATCGGTTCGGCGCTGATGGCCCAGCTGGCGCGGTTCTCCCCCGCGCGGCTGGTTAGCGTCAGCCGCGGCATCACCCAGGGGTGGCCGCGGCTTCCGCGCGCGGAGTATGTCCAGGCTGATATCAGGGACGCAGACCAGCTTTCCGCCGTCTTCGACCAAGTGCGATGCGACATCGTTTTCCACGTCGCCGGGCAGCGAGATCCGGGCCTCGCCGAGCGCGAGGTGCACCGCACCGTGAGCACCAACGTGCTCGGCACCGCCAATGTGATCAGCGCCGCCGCGTCGTCCGGGGTTCCGCACGTGATCTTCGCCTCGACCGGGAAGGCCCTGCGTCCCTATTCACCGGAGGTGTATACGGCGTCCAAGCGAGTCGCCGAGTGGCTGCTCTGGCAGGCGGCGGCGCGCGGGGTGGCTTCCTGCTCGGTCGCGAGGTTCACCCACGTGATCGACAACTCGATCATCCATGCCCGGCTGCTGGACTGGTGTGATGGCGGGGTGATCCGCCTGCACGATACGGGCATCGCCTTCTACGTGCAGTCTGCACTGCAGTCGGCGCAGTTGCTGCTGGCTGCCGAGGCAGGCGCGCGACCCGGCTCGCTGCCCGTGCATGCCATCAGCGATCTCGGCTGGCCGGTGACCCTGCTCGATGTGGCGCTCGGCGTGCTCGCGTGGACCGGTTCCGCGGCCCCCATCTACTTCAGCGGTTATGACCGTGGGTATGAGGCCATGCCGTTTCCCGGGCTCTACGACCCGATGACCGCAGGCGACGTGAGCCCGCTGATCAGCGCCTTCGAAGCCACTGGCGCCCGGCGGTCGTGTTGCCCGGACGTTGATGTGTTCCCGCTTCAGATGGCTGCTGCCGACGCCCAGGACGAGCGGATGTACGTGCTCGCAGACACCTGCGCGCGAACCGAGGAGCCGGGGGCGGTGCGCGCGGCACTCGACGAACTTTCGTGGTCGCTGTTCGATGCCACCTTGTCGGCCGTTCCCCGCCAGGTACTGACCCGTGCAGCCCAGATCAGCACCCCGTACCGCGACCGCCTGGACGCCAGGCATGAACGGATGCTGGCCGCGATCGAGCGGCACGCGGCCGCGGCGAACCCGGTGTCATCTGTCACGCCAGCCAGCGGGAGTAGCGCTGCCCAGCTGAGATGACCACCCGGTGATGAACGCGACGTTGTTATCACCGGCGGAAATTAACCACGTTTCAACCAGATGCCTGGCACGTCTCGTGTCGGCATGCCCGGGATTCAGGTGGATTTATCCAGCTTGCCGAATAGTACCGGAGATATGGCGTGTTAATACAAAAGCAACCGGTAGCCGCGGCCAGGAAATGGGAAGAAATAGGAGCCTAGAATGTTTACCTGAACCCCCGGCCCGAAAATTGTATGATGTCCATGACCGAAAGCCGGTCACTCTTGGGGAGGATTTCCTGGATCATGGGGACTTACGATGATGATCCGCCGCTTAGCGCAAACAATGGGGGGAAATTTCGTGAAAGACGATCCTGGGTTCGGAGCGGTGATCTGGATCGTGTTCGGGATCTCAGCATGCGCGACCTTGCTGCTGACAGTGACAGTACGGCTGTTCTTCCGCCGTGGGAAGCCGGCGATGGAGCCGTAGCCGTTAGCCGCAGCTTCCAGATTCCCCGCGTCACCTTCCGGCCGCGCCGGGCGCTGGCGATCATCCCGGTCATCATGATCGTGGCCGGCTCGATCTTCCTGCACCGGAACACCCTGGGCCTGGTCTCGCCGCGCGAGAGCTGGATGCTTGGGGTGTGGGCGCTCAGCCTCGGTTTCGTGCTCTCCCAGCTCCTCCTCGCCTGGTTCCAGCGTCCTTTCACCGTGACGGACGCGCAGCGCGCCAAGCTGGACCGCCTGGCGGTGGCCGCCGTGGTCCCCTGCTACAACGAGGATCCGGCCATCCTGGACCGGACCATCTACGCCCTGTTCGCCCAGACCCGCGCGCCCGACTGGGTGATCGTAACCGATGATGGTTCCACGGCTGATTACACCGATGTCCGGGCCCGCTGGCAGGCCCACCCGTCGGCCACGGAATTCATCTGGATACGCCAGGAGAATCAGGGTAAAAAGCACGCGCAGGCCGCGGCCTTTCGTGCGGTGCCCAATGCCGACATCTACGCCACAATGGATTCAGACTCGGCCCTCGAGCAGCACGCCATCGAGGAAGGCCTCAAGCCGTTCGCCAGCCGTGAGGTCACCTCGGTTGCGGGTCTGGAGATGGCCTACAACCTGAAGACCAACATTCTCACCCGGGCCATGGGCCTGCGGTCTCTGGCATTCCAGCTTTTCACCATGAGTGCGCAGAGCGTCGCCGGCGGGAATGTGGTGATTAACCCGGGTGCGTTCTCGCTCTACCGGGGGTGGCTGATTCACCGCTGCTTGCCCGCCTACCTGGAAGAGAAATTCTTCGGGATACCGGTGACCCTGGGCGATGACACCGCCCTGAGCATGTACTCCCTGCTGCACGGGCGGGCCGTCCATCAGCCCACGGCGGTGTCGATGCCGGTATACCCGGAGACGCTGTCGCACCACCTGCGCCAGTGGACACGCTGGATGCGGGCATCCACGATCCGGACGCTGTGGCGGATGCGCTATCTGCGGATACGTTCCTACGCCTGGTGGTTCGTGGTGTACCAGCAGTACGCCTTCTTCGCGTCGGCCGCGGTGTCCCTGGCGGTGCCGTTCGCCTGGCCGGCCACCCGCAACCTGGTCTTCGCCAGCAGTCTCGCGCTGGTCGCCTGGCCGCTCGCGGTGGCCCTGCGCCTGGTCACGGTGAGCCGCTCTGACCTGCGCTGGCCCACCTGGCTGGCCTCAACGGCGCTGCTGCCCTTCGCAGCCTTGTGGTACCTCCTGGTCCTGCGGCAGATCCGGTTCTACGGCATGGCCACCTGTCACCGTCAGGGCTGGGTGACCCGGAAGAAGGTGGAAGTGACTCTCTCCGGTCCGCCTGCCCTCGCCGTGGAGGAGCTCGTCTATGAACAGGGCTAGGTTCGTGGCCGCGCTCATCGCGGCGGTGGGAGTGACCATCACGGTCACTGGTGCGGGCTCCGCGCTGTGGCTGTACCGGCATGGACCCGTCCCCCGGCACGCGCACGCGCATGTGGCCCTGCTCCCCCCGGCCAGTTCCGCTCCCTTTCCCCAGCCGGCCATCGGCAACCCGGGCCCGATGCACTACGTGGGCGTCTTCGAGCATGACACGGCCAGTAGCTACCGGCCGGTGACGCTCTTTACCTCGGTGGCCGGCCGCAAGCCCAACCTCACCGTCTACTACAGCGGCTGGGGCATGCCATTCCGGGCCCGCTTTGCTACCGCGGCCGCCCAGGCCGGAGCCGTCGTGGTGGTGCACATGGAGCCGTGGCACCAATCGATGGCCGCCATCGCCGCCGGGGATTCAGACCGCTACCTGCGGCGGTACGCCGCGGCGGTGCGCCGCTACGGGGGCCACGTCATCATCAGCTTCGCTCCCGAGGCGGACGGCCGGTGGTACCCGTGGGGATGGCATCATGCCGACCCCACGCGGTGGAGGGCGGCCTGGCGGCATGTGGTGACGGTGTTCCGCCAGACCGGCGCGACCAACGTGACCTGGCTCTGGGTTATGAGCGGGGATAGCCGCGCCACTGGGCACCTCCGGAACTGGTGGCCGGGGGGCCGGTATGTGGACTGGATTGGCGTCGATGGCTACTACTACACGCGGGCCAGCACGTTCAAGACCGTCATCGGCAACACCGTGCGAAGCATCCGGAAGTTCAGCCGCAAGCCGGTCCTTCTCTCCGAGGTTGGCATCGGGCCGCGCGCCGGGCAGGCCGCGAAGCTTCCCGGCCTGTTCACCGGCATCCGGCACGATCACCTGCTGGGCCTGGTCTACTTCGACGTGAACCAGCATCAGGGGCTCTACCACCAGGACTGGCGGCTGGACGATAACCCAGCGGCCGTCGCGGCATTCCGCGCCGGGGTGAGAGCCGCGCAACTGAACGCGGCCAGACGTCCGGGCGCGTGAGGGCAGAACGAGACGCGGGGCCCGGCGTCAGCCGGGCCCCGCGGAGCGGGTGTGGTTGCCTCAGTAGCCTGCGGTCTTCATCAGCCCGAAGAACTGGTCAGTCTGCGGGATGTTCCCCGCGGCTGCGACGTAGAAGCCGTCGGGGCTGATGGACTGGGCCGCGGTGGCCATCTGGGCCGCGGTCCCGTTGAGGGTGGAGACCTCGGAGAACACCCTGACGCTGGCGTTCGCGGCCTGCGCCTGGGTCTGGGTCGTGTTGAACATGTACGCGTACTGGCCCACCGAGGGTGGTGTTCGACTCGTCCTGGAACTGGAAGATGTCACCCGCGGCCGCGGCCGCCCCGGCGAGGTTCACCCGGACGAACCACTGATCGCCCGACTCGCCTTGGTGGAGCGGGAGCACCGAGCCGGGGACCCAAGCCAGGTCCAGGGCGGGCGCCTGGATGACCTTCAGCCCGTTGGCGTGGGCCAGCTGGCCGAACAGGGTCATGTACTTGACCGGGTCCTGCTGCTCGTTGACCGGGGTCGCGGTCCAGCTCTCCGGGTCGTACATGACCCACTTGTACGGGTAGGTGATGGCGCCGCTGCTGATATCCGACTGGAACTGGGCGTAGGACGTGTAGGACAGCACCGGCGTGGTCGCGTAATGGGCCTGCACGGGGGTCTTGACCAGGCTGGCCCCGGCGCCGTAGGCCGCGGCGGTGTTGAAGAAGTACGACGCGTTGCTGGCATCTACCCCGCTGAGCGACTGGACGTTCCCGGCGGTCATGCTCCAGACCGGCTTGGTGGCGGCGCCGGCCGGGCCTGCGACCAGGGCCAGGGCCAGGCCGGTGGCTCCGACCGCGGCGACTGCGGCCAGGCCGGCCTTGGCCCGGGCGGTGCGCGGGCGCCACCCTCTTACGCGGTGGCGGCCGGCCGGCGCACCCGCGTCACCGGCGCGATCCTGGGCGGCTCCGGACGATGAATTTGCATTGCTCTGCATGACGGCTCCTGGGGATGTGTTACTACTTCTTTCCGCTTTCATTACCAGTGTCGGGAAATCGCCGTCTGCGCCCCAGAGAATTGCAGCCTGTCTTGATGGAGGGCTTTTCCCCGGTCCGTTTGCCACGGATTCTGTGGCTGGCGGGGCACTATGACCTGAGCCGAATGGCCCTGCCCCGGGGACCGGCGCAGGGCGGGGCAGTTGAGCCGCGGGGCCCGGCCGGCGCCGGGCCCCGCGGGGCGGGTGGTTGCCTCAGTAGCCTGCGGTCTTCATCAGCCCGAAGAACTGGTCAGTCTGCGGGATGTTCCCCGCGGCTGCGACGTAGAAGCCGTCGGGGCTGATGGACTGGGCCGCGGTGGCCATCTGGGCCGCGGTCCCGTTGAGGGTGGAGACCTCGGAGAACACCTTGACGCTGGCGTTCGCGGCCTGCGCCTGGCCCTCCGTGGTGTTGAACATGTAGGCGTACTGGCCCCCGGCGGTGGTGTTGGACTCGTCCTGGAGCTGGAAGATGTCACCCGCGGCGGCGGCCTTCCCGGCGAGGACCCGGACGAACCACTGGTCGCCGACTCGCCGGCGGCGGGAGGACCGTGACGGTGGCCAGGTCAGGGCGGGGCTGGATGACCTTCAGCCCGTTGGCGTGGGCCAGCTGGCCGAACAGGGTCATGTACTTGACCGGGTCCTGCTGCTCGTTGACCGGGGTCGCGTCCCAGTTCTCCGGGTCGTACATGACCCACTTGTAGGGGTAGGTGATCGCGCCGCTGGACAGGTCCGACTGGAACTGGGCGTAGGACGTGTAGGACAGCACCGGCGTGGTCGCGTAGTGAGCCTGCACGGGGGTCTTCACCAGGCTGGCCCCGGAACCGTAGGCCGCGGCGGTGTTGAAGAAGTACGACGTCGTGCTGGGATCCACTCCGCTGAGCGACTGGACGTTCCCGGCGGTCATGCTCCAGACCGGTTGGTGGCCGCGCCGGCCGGGCCCGCGACCAGGGCCAGGGCGAGGCCGGTGGCACCGACCGCGGCGACTGCGGCCAGGCCGGCCTTGGCCCGGGCGGTGCGCGGGCGCCACCCTCTGACGCGGTGGCGGCCGGCCGGCGCACCCGCCTCCCCGGAGCCAGGCCCAGTGGTTTCGGGCGATGAATTTGCATTGCTCTGCATGACGGCTCCTGGGGATTTTCGTACTGGTGCTTCTTTTCTTTTCATCACCAGTGTCGGGAAATCGCCGTCTGCACTCTAGAGAATTGCAGCCTGTCTTGATGGGGGGCTTTTCCCCCATCCGTTTGCCATCGGTTCAATGGCGGCCAGGGCACTATGGCCTGAGCCGGAATGCCCGGTGCGGTTCAGAGCTTGCCGAGCAGCCGGGTCATCAGCGACCGCTCGGAAGCGAGCGGCTTAGGGGCGGTGAGGAAGACGGCGATGGAGCCTTCCCGGGCGGCGAGGGTGTTGGTCTCCCGCCGGCCGGAGCCCGCCGACGCGAAATAGGCCTGATCCGCGAGGCCGTGGACGTTGGAGACGGCCTGGTGCAGGCGGCCGAGTGACTGGCGGCCCTCGGTGAATTCCTTCGCGTTCTCACCCGACTGGTACCGCACCATAACCATGTACTTGCCTAGGTAGGCGCAGACCGAGACTGGTCCTTCGGCGCTGGTGACCTGCTTGCCCAGGGGGAGCTGCAGGGCCGAGCTCACCATCGCCGCCGGGGCCTGTGCACAGTAGGGGGCCTGGGCGCCTGGTGTGCCAGGCACGGAGCCGTTCGCGCCGTTCGCGCCGTTCGGCATGGCCGGCGTTGCACCGGTGGCTCCTGAGCAGGCGGCGAGTGCGGTCAGGGCCAGGCCCGCGATCATGGCAGCAGTGATACGGCGCACCTTCACGGCCGGTTCCTCTCCTGGGCATGCTGAGTTCCTGGGCATGCTGAGCGGCCTGATCGTATGGAGCGCCAGCCCGGCCGACCAGGCCTGGCGCTCCTGGGACGGGGTAATGCCTGGTCGGCGACCATATCCGGGTCGGCGGCCGGGTGAACCTTTCATCGCGAGCGGACCAGGGCGCCCGGCCCGGCTCGCGGCTCCGGCCAGGAAAATCATTGGCGCCGGACGGCCCGCGCTGCGTTACTGGGCTTATGAAGGTCGAGCGGTTCGATCCAGAGACAGACGGCGCCTCGGTGCGCGCCTGCCACGAGATCTACCTGAGCGGCCTGCCGGATGATGACCCGCTCGGCCCGCCGATGACCCCCCGCGTGTTCGCAGGCTGGCTGGCCCTGGGCTGGACCGAGGACCCGCTGGAAACCTGGCTGGCCCGGGACGACTCGGGCGAGCCCTGCGGCTGGTACGCGCTCAACCTTCCGCAGCGCGAGAACCGTCACCGCGCCTCGCTGGAGCTCACGGTGCACGCTGCCCGGCGCCGGGCAGACCGGGGCACGACGCTGCTCCGGCACGCGGCCGGCCGGGCGGCCCAGGCCGGCCGGACCGTGCTGGAGACGCAGGCCCGGGAAGGCTCACCCGGCGCGGCGTTCGCGAGCACGCTCAAGGCCCGGTCGCCCGGGACCGGGGTCCGCCGGGTGCTGCCCCTGGAGCGCGCGCCCGCGGCTCGATGGGCCGCAGCGCGGGCGGAAGCCGAGTCCGCCGCCCGCGGCTACACGCTGCGATCCTGGGCCGGCCCGGCGCCCGAGGACGCCGTCGCCGGGGTCGCCGCCGTCAACGGGGCGCTGGCCGACGCGCCCCGGGCGCCCGGGGAGGAGGAGCAGGTCTGGGACGTGGCCCGGGTCCGGCTGGACGAGCACCGGGTCGCGGCCATGGGGCTGCGGGCCCACGTCATTGTGGCGCAGGCCCAGGCGACCGGCGACCTGGCCGCGCTGACCCAGGTGTGCGTCGATCCGGCGATGCCGGAGTGGGGATTCCAGGAGCTGACCGCGGTGGCCAGGCCGCACCGCGGGCACCGTCTCGGACTGCTGCTCAAGCTGGCCATGCTGGACCTGCTGGCCGCCAGGGAGCCGCAGCTGACCCGGATCATTACCGGGAACGACGTGGGGAACGACCACATGATCGCCATCAATGACCAGCTTGGCTTCGACGTGCTCGACCGCTGGCCATGGTGGGAACTGGACGTCGCCGACGTGCCCCCGGATCCGGCTGGTCATGGCTGACCGGGACATCCGGGTGTCCCGCTGCGGCCCGGGCCAGGTGCCCAGCGCCGCCGAGGTGGAGTTGCTGTACTACGCGGCGACCTGCGGCTGCCCGCTGCGCGAGTCGCGGGCCGCGGCCGCCGGGTACGCCCGGCTGTACGCGGCCCTGCTGCGGCGGCCCGACCTGGAGGCCGTGGCCGCCCGGTCCGGCGGCAGCCAGCTCGCGGGATTCGCCTACGGGCACGGCTGGCGGTGGGCCGAGCAGACCGACGACTGGGCGGTCCAGCTCCAGGAACGCCTGGGCGGGGCGGCCGGCCTGCTGGACGACCGGTTCGCCGTGTACCTGCTCGCCGTCCACCCGTGGTACCGGAGGGCAGGCCTGGGCCGGCAACTGCTCCAGACCCTGCTTTCCGCAACGAAGACCGGCGCGTGGCTGATCACCCGGGACGAGCCAACGCCTGCGATGGCCCTGTACGAGCGGGAAGGATGGGAACCGATCGGCCACGGCCCGGACACCCCGGGCGGTCGGCCCGGCCTGGTCCTGATCCACCCCTGAGCGGTAACGTCGTCTCCGCACCACCGCGGGGGTCCGCTAAGTCCGGGAGGTCGGCGTGGAAGATGAATTCCTCGTCTCCTACGAGGCGGTGACGCCGGGAGTCCCGGTGCTCACCCGGGACTCCGAGCAGTTCGGCATCCTGGAACACGTGCTCGAAGTCCCGCAGCTGGACCTGTTCGACGGGATCGTGGTCTGGGTCGGCGGGGGTGCCGTCATCGACCGCCAGATCCAGCGGGAACTCGCGAAAGGCCACCAGTCCGCGGCCCGGGGCCTGGAACGGGGTTCGGTGTCGGGCGGGCTGCGCTTCGTCGATGCCGACAAGATCGCCGCGATCACCGCCGGCTATGTCCGGTGCGATCTGGACCACGCCGAGGTCGGGCTGCTGCCGCTGCCGGACGGCGCGCCCGTCTATCACGTGAACATGCTGAGTGAGACCGGCCCGGCCCTGCACGACCGGATCGGCCGGATGTTCCGCCGGCCGCACTGGACCAGGGAATAGGAGCCTGGATCTCGCGCTCATCCCCCGGACGTGAACGCTTGGGCCAGCAGAGATCAGGGCGCTTTCCGCCTCGGCGTTGCTGCCCCGGCGGGCCGAGTTCCACTCCCGCGCCGCCGCTGCGCGGCGCCGCACACCGGCGGCGTGCTCCCGGACCCGGTCGGGGCTCGCGCCGCCGGGGGCGCTGCGCGCCGCCACGACCGAGGCGGGATCGGTGACCGCGCTGAGCAGGTCCGCGGTGATGGGCACCTCGGATCCGGTGATTTCCGCCGCGGCGGCACGCACTACGGGCACGGTCAGCTCGTCCTCGCCGCGGGCCAGCGCGCTGGCGACGGCCCGGCCGACCACCCGGTACGCGGTGCGGTAGTCCAACCGGTAACGCTGGGTCAGTTCCTCCGCGAGGTCGGCGGCCGCGGTGAAATGGCTGACCGCCTGCTCGGCCAGGACATCAGCGTCCACGCTCAGCCCGGTCACCACCGCGGTTCCCAGCCGGACGAGCCGCCCGGCCAGGTCGAGCGCCCCCGCCACCTCGCCGTAGGCGTACAGCCAGTTGTCGGTGCGCGCGGACGGGGTGAGCCCGGTCGCGAGCAGCCCGGTCAGGCGGCCCACCAGCGTGCCGGCGCCCCCGCGCAGGACCGGCAGCGCGTACGGGTTGCGTTTCTGCGGCATGAGCACGCTGGCCCGGCACAGCGAAGCGTCCAGCGTGACATAACCGAACGCGGGGCTGGCGAAGATCTCCAGGTCCGAGGCGAGCTGGCTGATCGTGGTCACGGCCTGCGCGGCCGCCAGGACCGCGTCGGCCAGCACATCGGCCGACCACATCGCGTCGCGGGTGTGCGGGCCGACCGCGCCGAAGCCTAGTCCCTGGGCCAGCCGGCCCCGGTCCAGTGGCAGCCGGGTGCCGCCCACTCCGCCCGCGCCGCCGGGCGAGACGTCTACCAGTCCGTAGGCGACCTCGATCCGGTCCAGGTGCCGCACGGCCTGCTCGGCGAAGCCGCCCAGGTAGTGCCCGAACGTGGAGGGTTGCGCGGGCTGCAGGTAGGTGGTGTCCGCCCACAGCGTGCCGGCCTGGGAGGTGGCCTGGTCCGCGACGGCGCGGGCGAACGCGGCCACGTCGGTGTGCAGGCTGAGCAGCCGGTCCCGCAGGGCGAGCCGGAACGCGATCCGGCCCGCCTCCCGGCGGGTCCGGCCGAGGTGCAGGCGTCCGGCGGCCGGGCCGAGTTCCCGCTCCAGTTCGCGTTCCCGGCTGTTGTAGGCGTCGCCGTAGACCGGGTCGTAGGGGAACTCGGCGGCTGGTGAGTCGAGCAGCTTGAGCAGCACCGCGCCCACCGGCGCCGCCTCGTCCCGGGTGAGCGCGCCGCACTCGACCAGCTCGACGAGGTGCGCGAGGTCGGCCAGGGTCAGGCCCCGGTGCAGCAGCGGCGCGTCGCCGATCTCCAGCGCGTAACCGGCCTCGACCAGCTCGGGCGCGGGCCCGCTGGTAATCCGGGCCGCGGTGCCGAGGTAACCCTCGGGGGGAAGTACCCCGCTCATCACGCCTCACCTCGGGTGAGTCCGTCCCCCGCGAACAGTGTGGGCGCGCCCCCGCTGACCAGGAACACCTGGGGGCCGTGCACCCGGCCCGCGCGGCACCCGGCGATCAGCGCGGCCATCGCCTTGGCCCCGAACACCGGGTCCAGGAACACGCCCTCGGTCTCCGCGACGAGCCGCGCTGCGGCCTGCCCCGCGGCGGACGGGGTACCGTATCCCGGCCCGATCCACCCAGTGCGCACGTCCGGCGCGGGGAGCGTGGCGCTCGTCCTCGCCAGTGCGGCGCCAGTCGCAGCGAGTTCGGCGCCGGTCCTGGCCAGCGCGACCGCCGCGGCGGCCAGTTCCCGGACCCGGCCCGCGGCTTCCCCGGCCGGGCGGCTCACGGTCACCCCCACGACCCGGTAGCTAGCGCCGGTCACGGCCGCCCCGGCCACGAGCCCGGCCTGGGTCCCGCAGGATCCGGTGGCCAGCCACAACCCGGCCGGCCGCTCATCCATATCCGCCAGCTGAGCGGCCAGTTCCAGGCTGGCCCGGACGTAGCCCAGCGCGCCCAGCGGCGTCGCGCCACCCCGGGGCACCGGGTACGGGTGCCGGCCCGCGGCGCGCAGCTCCCCGGTGACCGCCGCGATGCCCGCGTCCACGGACGACCGTTCCGCCTCGCCGGTGAACCGCACGTCCACCCCGAGCCAGCGGTGCAGCCGCATGTTGCCCTGTGGTTCGCCCTCGCCACTGCCGTAACACACGACGTGGGCTTCGAGTCCGTACCGCAAGCAGGCCAACGCGGCCAGCATGGTCCAGTTCGACTGGGGCCCGGCCCCGGTCACCAGGCTGTCGCAGCCCTGCGCGAGCGCGTCCGCGATGAGGAACTCCAGCCCGCGCAGCTTGTTGCCGCCCAGGCCGACGCCAGCCAGGTCGTCCCGTTTGAACAGCACCGGAACCCCCAGCTCGCGCGACAACCGCGGCGCCGGGTGCAGCGGGGTGGGGGCGAGGACCAGGTCCACCCGGGGCGTGGCACCCCCGGATCGGCGGGGGCCAGCCCCGGAACTGCCTGCGCCAGTCCCGGGGCTGGCCGTTCGTGGCCCAGTGGTCACCGCAGTCACCTGCCCCGGGCGCGGTCCACGAACGAAGCGCACGAGCCGAGCGAGGAGCGCACCTCCAGCAGTTCATCGAGTTCGGCGTCGGGAATCGCGTCCAGCCGGGGATCCCCGCGCAGCGCGGCGCGGAAGTCCTGGTCCTGGTCGAGGCCGTGCATGGCCGCGGCGTACACGCTGTCGTGCGCGGAGTGCTTGCCGAGCCGGTCGGCCAGCGCCCGCATCACCGGCTCGGACAGCAGGTAGCCGCGGTGGCTGTCGATATTGGCCAGCATCCGGTCCGGGTCGGCCCGGATCCCGTCCAGCATCCGGGCCCCGGACCCGACGCAGGCTGCGAAAGACATCGAGGTCTCCGGGACCACCAGCCACTCGGCCTTCCAGGCCCGGCCGTCCCGCTCGTGCTCGCTCACCATCCCGTCCAGGGCCACGCCGGCCTGGGCCCGGATCACCCGGGCCAGGGTGACCAGGTGCTCGGAGATCTCCGGGTTGCGCTTGTGCGGCATGGTGATCGAGCCGACCGTGCCCGGGGTGAACGACTCCCGCAGCTCCCCGATCTCCGGCCGCTGCAGCTGGTACACCTCGTTGCCGATCTTGCCGGCCGTCGCGGAGATCGCGGCGAGCAGCCAGATGAACTCGGCCACCCCGTCCCGGGCGGTGAGCCACGGCACCACGGGCACGCCCAGCCTTAGCTGCCGGGCGAAGCCCTCCAGCAGATCCAGGGCCCGGCCGCCCCAGAACTCCATCGTCCCGAGCGCCCCGCCGAGCTGCGCGACCTCCCAGCGGTGCCGGCCCTGCCGCAGCCGCTCCAGGTGCCGGTCCAGCTCGGCGGCCCACACCGCGGCCTTGAACCCGAACGTGATCGGGAGCCCGGGCTGCCCGTGGGTCCGCCCGCACATCGGCGTGTCCCGGTACTCCCCGGCGAGCTCGAGCGCCCGGTCCCGCATCCGCGTCACGTCCCGCTCGGCGATATCCCCGACGGCCCGGAACACCAGCGCGAACCAGGTGTCCGACAGGTCCTGGACCGTGGCCCCGTAGTACACCCACTCCCGGGTGTCCTCCGGCAGCACTGACCGCAGCGCCGTGATCAAGCCCATGGTGGAGTGCCCGGTTTCCCGGGTCTGCTTAGCCACCAGGTCCAGGTCGATCAGCGACACGTCAGCGTGCGCCCGGATCGTCTTGGCCGCCTCCGCTGGTATCAGGCCCACGTCGGCCTGCGCCTGGGCCAGGGCGGCCAGGATCTGCAGCCAGGACTGCGTCCGGCCTTCGTCGGTGAACAGGGCCGACGCTTCGGGTGTGGTCCAGAGGTGGCCGAAGATCGCCGAATCGGCCGGGTGCGCGCCGCCGGTCATGGTTGGGTGCTTCCTGCCGCTGAGTTCGTGCTTCCCGCCGCTGGTTCCGTGTTCCTGCCGCTGGGGGTCCCGTGCTTCCCGCCGCTGGACCGCTGGGGGATCAGCGGGAGCCATAACGGCACCCGCTGATCCCCCAGTGTCCCCAGCTCCGCTGACTGGCGGGACTCCGCACAGGGCTCGCAGCGCAGCACGGACTTCGTCCAGGTTGGCGCCCCAGGGGACGACCGCCCTCGTGCCGTCGATCTCGATGCCGCGTTCTCGGAGGCAGCACTTCGTGAGCACCGGCCCTCCGGGGTCGCCCGCCCGACTCTTGCCTTGGGGCAGAGATCGACCCGCGCCGGTTCCGTTAGATAAAAGTGGTTGTGGAACTGGCGGGAACGTTCACAGCCGATGAGCAGCCAGTCGTCGTGGTAGGGCGGATGGGTGTCGAGGAAGCTGACATCGCCTTCGGCGGGCATGCCGCTGCCCCGGCAGGGCAGCAGGTAGTGCGGCGCTGGGTTCGCGGCGACCAGTTCGGTCACGTCCACCGCGTCCAGGATCAGGTCGATCGGGGGCAGGTCCTCGTCGTAGGCGACGACCTGCTCGGCCATGGCCAGGAGTTTCGGCGGGTGCGGGGGGATGACCTCGGTGACCCGGATCTGGACTGGGGCGGGGCGCCAGATGAAGTTGACGTGCTCAAACTTGCCCTGGACGACGTAGGCGAGCACGCCAGGGCGCTGCTGCTTGCAGGCTGCCGCGGCGAGCGAGGTGGCATTGCCCACGTCCGTCGGCGGGTCGGTGATCCAGAGCGTTGCTTCCGGGCCGGACAGCACGCGTAGCTCGGCGACCGGGGAGAACAGCGGGCCGGGATCGGCGGGCCGGACGGCGACCAGGGCGGTGTCCGGGCCGTTGCGGAGCACCAGGAACGCGGTCCGCCGGTAGATCTCCCGGTGGCTGAGCAGGCCCTCGATGCCGGCCGGGGTGAGCGGCACGTCAACTTCCTGCACGGACAGGCCGCGGTAGGGCCGGGTGATCGTATTGGCAGCAGGCTCGGCGATCACGTCAGCGCACCTCAGGCCAGGGCGCCTGGGGTCAGATCACGGGCCTGGATGGTGTCCGCGCGCAGCCCGAGCCGGAGCGTTTCCAGGGCCAGGACGCTGGCCGGCGCGATGTTGCCGAGGTTGACGTCCGCCCCCAGCTGGCGGATGAACCAGGCTTGCTGGCTCTTGCCCGGGGCCTCGAAGATCACCTTGTCCGGGGGGATCCAGTCCAGGATGGCGGTGACCAGGTCCTCGCGGATGCCCTGGTCCGGGTGGTACAGCCCGACGGTCCCGCTCTCCCGGCCCTCGGCGATCACCCAGGTGGCGCCGGCGTCGAGGTCGCGGGTCATCTCCTCGGCCCACTCCGCGGGGGTCGGCGGGTAGTCGCCTTCCTTGGCCCCGGTCTCGGCGAGCACCACGAAGTCCGCGGCCAGCTCGCGGACCAGGGCGTGCTTGCGGCTGGCTGGCAGCCCCCGGAGGCCGTTGGACACCTCGATGTGGGTCATGCCGATCTTGAGCGCCCAGTCCCGCAGCTCGCTGACCCGGTCCTGCAGCGCGGCCACTTCGAGCAGCGTCCCGCCCAGTGAGACCGGGCAGTCGTGGTCTGAGCAGATGCCGACCCGCTCCTCCAGCAGCGGATCGACGTACCCGATACCCCAGCCCACCTTGACGATGTCCACCAGGTGCCCGGCCTGCCCCAGGAAGGCCCGGGTACCGTCCGGGGTCAGCCCACTGTCCAGCACGTGGGTGAGGCCGTGGGACCGGGGCTTAGCCTGCCTGGCCGGCAGCCTGAGGAAGCTGGGACACTCGGGCACGGTGCGCCTCCCGCTCTATGGTGTGGTCGCACCATAGGCACGCGGGTCCCCGAGTTTCGCTGTCCTGGCAGGGTGAGGTTTGGCGGTTTCGTTGCCCCTGGGGACCGCCGGGCGTCCCCGGAGGGGTGGGGCCCGTCCCCGGAGGGTGGAGCCTCCGGGGACGGGACGGTCAGCCCTGGACTTCGGCCCGGACCTGGGCGGCGCCGTCGGCGAGCGCGCGCAGCTTGCCCGCGGCGATCATCCGGGGCAGGTTGATCAGCCCGCAGTCGGTAGACAGGCCCAGCCGGTCGGCGGGCACGTACTCGAGTACCTGCCGGATCCGGTCGGCGACCTCCTCCGCGCTCTCGGTGACGGTGGACTTCACGTCGATGACGCCGGCCACGAACGGTTTGGTCCAGTTGTTGTCGGTCAGCGGCTTGAGGTCGTCCGGTCCGGTCCGGCCCACCTCGTAGTTCAGCGCGGTGATGTTCGCGTCGAGCACGTGCGGGAAGATCGCGTGCGCCCGTTCCGGCGCCGGGGCGTCCGAGGCCCGCTTGTCCAGCACGAACGCGCCGAACTCGGTCTTGGTCTCGTCCGGGAAGTAGGCGGGTGTCCCGGAGTAGTTGCCCCAGCAGGTGTGCACCCAGAACTCGCAGTTCACGCCCTCGACCGAGGCGTTCAGCGCCTCGATCTCCCAATCGCCCATGCCGTACGGCCAGACGAACTCGTCCAGCTGGATGATGTCGCAGCCGTTGTCGGCCAATTCCTTGAAGTCCTCGTTGAACGCCTTGGCCAGCGCCATCGCGACTTCCCGGGTGTCCTTGTAGTGCAGGTTCGTGGTGGCCGCGGCGATCACGCCCAGGCCGGTATAGGACACCTTGACCGGCTTCCTGGTCGCCTTCCGGACCGCGCGCAGGTTGACCAGGTGGAAGGGGACTTCGCGGGCAATCTCGCCCACGCAGGTGGGGGAGAAGAGGGTGGAGTAGATCGGCAGCCCGATCGGCGGCCCGGAGAGCCGGTAGCCGGACATGCGCTCCAGGTAGTAGTAGAGGATCGTGCCGTACGGGGAATCCCCGCCGTAGACCTTCCCGTCGCTGATCACGTCCAGGCCCGCTGCCTCCTGGTCGCGCACGATCGCACCCACCACATCCTCGAACGCTTCCTTGCTGATCGAGTCGTGGATGAACTCACCCTTGGGCAGGGTGGCGAACGCGTGCCCGTCGTACCAGCGTGGATTGGGATAGTTGCCGACCATCGTGGTGGGCAGCAAGATGTCCTGACCGCCGATGAGCATCGTTGCTCCTTCCGGTTGCGCCGTGTTCAAGGTGCGCAGTCGCAGGTAGGTAAGTGCGAGGAGCGTAGGCCGGCTGATCAGCGACTTTCTTCCCTCCCCGGGGACCGTTCTCGGCCTGCTGGTCCCCACCCGGGGGCAGAATCAGGCCTTTACCGGCTGGTAGGACAGCACCACGACGCCCGTGCCGAGCGTCGTGACCGAGTCGAGCTTCAGCGGTGTCTTCCCGCTCTCCCAGAACAGGAGCTGGCCGCGGCCGGCCAGGACGGGGTGGATCGAGAGCCGGAGCTCGTCGATCAGCCCGTGCTCCCAGAGCCTGTGCGCCAGCGAGCCATGGCCGTACAGGAGGAGGTCCGCGCCGTCCTGCTGCTTGAGCCGGGCCACCCCGGCCGTGGCGTCCCCGGTGACGATGGTCGAGTTGCCCCAGTTCGCCTTGGCCAGGGTCGAGGAGAAGACGTACTTGCGCATGCTGTTCATCCGTCCGGCGAAATCGCTGGACTGGCCGGGCCAGGTCGCCGCGAAAAGCTCGTAGGTCCCCCGGCCGAGGATCATCGTGTCGCTGTCTCCGAGCCGCTCTACAGAGTCCTTCTCGACGTCGGCGTCGCGGTAGTCCAGGGCCCACAGTCGCGGGTCTCCAACGACTCCGTCCGCTGACACCAGGACGGTCTGAATCACCTTGCGCATTGCTTCCTCCACCGGTAGTCGATCTGGAGCTGGTCGATCCGGACATGCAGACCAGACAGCCGCCGCAGAGGAATCGCGGCCGGGACGGCGGGGTGGCGAGGAGGGGAGGGCGGCTGACGGGAGGCGATTCCTTTCCGGCTGACCCCGGGTCTGTACACACGAAACTCGGACGCACTCCTGGGAGGACCACGATGACCAGCAACGCAGCCACTACTCGCGACGGCCGTGCCGTGGCGGCCGCGCTCGATGAGGTCTATGCCGCCTGGGCGGCAGGCGACGCTGACGCGTTCGTCGCGCCGTACCGCGAGCATGCGACGGCCGTGCTGCCCGGGTCCTACCTGCGGGACAGATCTGCGATCCGTGCGACCATGGCCGAGGTCTTCGCCGGCCCGCTCAACGGCTCCACCGGCGTCCACCAGGTGCAGAGCATCCGGTTCCCCGCTGCTGAGATGGCGATAGTGATCAGCAAGAGCGGCATTCAGTTCGCTGGCCAGGCCAGCGTGGCCCCCGAGACCAGGTCGGTGGATACCTGGCTGCTATCCAGGCAGGACGGGAGCTGGCGTGTCGAGGCCTTCCACAGCTGCCCTGAGGCAGGAGGCTGACCATGTCACAGGAAGCGGGCCTGGTTCCGGACCGGGCCACGTTCACCGGGAGCACCGAGCCGTTCCGGCGTGAGCTGCTGGCTCACTGTTATCGGATGGTTGGCTCGGTTGACGAGGCTGAGGATCTCGTCCAGGAGACCTTTCTGCGGGCGTGGCGCGCCTACGACGGGTTCGAGGGCCGGTCCTCGGTCCGCACTTGGCTCTACCAGATCGCCAGCAACACCTGCCTGACCGCCCTGGAGCGGCGCGCCCGGCGCCCCTTGCCCTCAGGCTTGGGCGGCCCGGGCCAGGAGGCAGGCCAGCCGCCTACGGCCGACCTGGGCATCCCGTGGCTGCAACCGATTCCCGACGCTCTGGTGAGCCCGGAATCCGCTGACCCCGCGGATATTGCCGTCTCGCGGGAGAGCTTGCGGCTCGCGCTCATCGCCAGCTTTCAGTACCTGCCGCCCCGGCAGCGGGCGGTGCTGATCCTGCGGGACGTGCTGGCCTTCCCGGCGGCCGACGTCGCGACGATGCTCGGCACCACTACCACCGCGGTCAAGAGCGCGCTGCAGCGAGCCCGCGCCCGGCTGCACGAGGCCGCCCCCGCAGCAGACCGCGTGGACGAGCCGGATGAACCCGAAGCCCGGGCGCTGCTCGACCAGTACATCGGCGCCTTCGAGGCGGCCGACGCGGCTGCGCTGGAGCGGCTGCTGCGGGCAGACGCCACGCTCGAGTTGCCGCCGTCGGTGGCCTGGTTCGCGGGCGGAGAGGCCATCGCGGGGGCCGTGGCGGGTCTCGGCTCGCCGGGCGACTGGCGGATGGTCCCGACCGCCGCCAACGGACAGCCAGCCGCGGCGGCTTACCTTCGCGGCGGCGATGGCCGCTACCGGGCGTACGGAATCGTCGTGCTCACCGTGACCACCAACGCCATCGCCGGAATCGTCGTGTTCGCCGACCCCGGCCTGTTCGCCTCGTTCGGCCTCCCGCAGGTCCAGCCGCCCGGGGGAGCCCCGTCGGGCCGGTCTCTCAGCTCGGCCGCGACCCCCGAAGGAGGCCCCCTTCGCGGGTGAGCTTACTGTCGGTAGCGTGATTTCGACCTCGAGCCTGCTGGGCTACGCGCTGGCGTCCTTCGTCCTGATCGTCATCCCCGGGCCGAGCGTCTTGTTCGTGGTGGGGCGGGCGCTCGCCTACGGCCGCCGCACCGCGCTGGCCACGGTGTGCGGCAACTCGGCGGGCAACTATGTGGTCGCGGTCTGCGTCGCGGTCGGCGTGGGCGCGCTCGTCCAGCGCTCCGCGCAGGTCTTCACGGTGCTCAAGCTTGCGGGCGCCCTGTACCTGATCTGGCTGGGGATCCAGGCGTACCGGCGGCGCGGAACGCTGGCGGAGGCGTTCGCCGAGTCCACCCAGGCGCGCAGCGACCGCCGGGCGGTACGCGAAGGATTCCTGGTCGGGGTGACCAACCCGAAGGCGCTGATCCTGTTCGGGGCGGTGCTGCCGCAGTTCGTGAACCGGGCGGCCGGCCACGTCCCGCTGCAGATGCTGGTGCTGAGCCTGGTGTCCATCGTTATCGGGCTGGCCTCGGACAGCACCTGGGGGGTGGCGGCCAGCCGTCTGCGGTCCTGGTTCGCCCGCTCCCCGCGCCGGTTCGCGCTGGTCGGCGGGGCTGGCGGCCTGGCCATGATCGGCGTCGGCGTCACCGTGGCCCTCACCGGCCGCAAGAGCTGAGCTGGCCGACGGCCCGGGCGCCTATCCCAGGTATTGGGCGGGGGTGGTGGTGTGGCTGCGGTTTCCGGGGGTGGTCCAGGTGAGGGTGCCGGGCTGGTGGCAGGTGAGGGTCCAGCCGGGGGCTTGCTTGGTGTGGTGGTCGTGGCGGCAGGCGGGGTGGAGGTTGCATTCGCAGGTTTTGCCGCCTTGGTCGTAGGGAGTTACGTGGTCGAGGTCGCAGCGGGTGGCGGGCCGGCGGCAGCCGGGGCCGGTGCAGGTGGGGTTGCGGACCTGGATGAGGTGGCGCAGCGATGGGCTGGGCTGGTAGCCACGTGATTGACGTGGGTGGGTGCAGTCGCTGGTTTCCAGGGTGGCGAAGGTCAGGCCACGCAGCCAGTCGGGGACCGGGGTGTTCGGCGGGCCGGGGCCGGGTGCTGGGCCGCCAGGTCCGGGATCCAGGCCGCCGGGTCCGGGGTCGAGGCCAGCGGGCGGCGGGGAGCCTGGGGGGCCGTGGCGGGCGCAGGCATGGGCGACGGGGTGCCCGTCGGGGTCGGTCAGGGTGACGCACCACCGGTTGGCGGGCCGGTGGGCGAGCAGGTCGGCCAGGGTGCGGGAGTCCTCAGCGTCCACCGGGCCGTAGCCGGGGACCTCGCCGGGGGCCTGAGTCCAGCCGAGCCAGGCGGACAGGGGCATGGTCAGGTTGACGGTGCCGCGAAGCTCGGCCGAGACGGGGCCGCCGGGGCCGCCGAGAGCGCCGGGAGCGCCCGGAGCGGCGGCACCAGATGCCGCGGGGAAGTGCGTGCCGGCGTCTGGACCGCTGGGAGCTGCGTGCGGGCCTGTGCTGAGAGGGGGTCCGCTGTCCGTGGCGCCAGGCTTTCCGTCGCTGGGCGTGCCTTCGGCGGATGTCCCTCTCACGGGCGTATCGGTCGCGGGCGTATCGGTCGCGGGCATGCCGTCACCGGACGTGCAGGTCGCGGGGATGAGGGTGGCGGCGGGTTTTCCGGACAGCAGGTGCAGATAGGCCCAGGCGCGCAGGATGTCCAGGGTGCCGGGCTGCCCGGCGGCTTTCATCGCCTGGGCCAGCGCGGTCAGGTGCTTGTCCGCGGCCAGCACGCCGGCCGGAGGCAGGTCACGGCCGGCCAGGGCGGCGGTGCCGGACGTCTCGGGGAACATCTCCACCCGGGCGTCCTTCAGCGCCTGCTCCTTGCGGCGCTGGGCGGCTTTCGGGTCCGCGGACAGGACCGCCCGGCGGACCAGCGCGCGCAACTGCCCGCTGGTCAATTTCGGCGCCCGGCCGATGATCAGCTTCTCGACCGCGGCGGCGTGCTCGTCATCGAGCCCGGCTAGTTCCTCGGCGATCACTTCGGCCCGCCGCTCGTCGATCAGGCCGGCCGCCAAAGCGGCGCGGGTCAGTGGCAGACGGTCCAGGGAGAGGGCGAGGTCCAGCAGCCGGGCGGCGCTGCGCCGGGTCAAGGTGAGCGCGACGGCGACCTCGTCATCCACGTGGTCAAACGGCCGCCAGTCCCCCGACTCCCGGCCCGACTGCTCCCGGCGGGCGGCCAAACCGGACACCGCCGCCACCCGGACCGACGCCGACCAGGCGGCCATCCGGTTCGCGGCCTGCAACACCCCGGTCAGCTGGTCGTCATCCAGCTTGTCCAGACCGTCGCGCTGGACGAGATCGACCAGCGTGGCCAGTACTGGGTCGGGGGCCAGCGAATCGGCCCAGCCACCATCAGCGAACGGGGCGCCCTGGGGCGGGCCCTCGTCGGGCGGGTCGTCGAGATCAGGGGTTTCCCAGGCTGGTTCGTCGCTGGCGAGGGCCTCGTCGGCATGCCAGTCAGGCTCTTCCGGGGCGGGTAAATCGGCCCCCCAATCGGCAGGCTCCCAATCGACTGGCCGACCCGAGGCGGGCTGGCCCGTGGAGCGGTCAGAGTCCGCCGACATCCGGGTCACCTCCCGCCTGGCCAGGATCTACCTTGTACGACAATGATATCGAATCGACTCGCCGGTCGCATCCTAATTTCGAATTTAGTATCGAACAGTTTGATGCGTAGCACCCGGGCGAAGCCTTCACGTGATCTTCACTGACCGCCCGGATGGGTGCCTCCCCGCCCGCGATTACCCGGCGGGCCTGCTCCCCGGGAGCGAAGCGTGGTTTATCACCGGCGAGCAGCACAGTAGGGCTACTGGAATCGCCTGCATCGCGTGCGTCTCAAGCTGGGGCCCAAGACTGGAGGCGGGAGCACCAGCGTGCGCTGCGGCGGCGGACGCGGCCGGTGCGGGCCCGGCGCCCACACCCGCCGCGGCAGGTGCGGGTCCGGCAGGTGCGGTCCCGGCGAGCCCAGCTTCGGCCCCGGCCGGTGCGGCCCCGGCCGGTGCGGGCGCGGCCGGTGCGGGTGCCGCGGGTGCGGCTGCGGCGGTCCCGGCTTCGGCCGCGGTCACAGCGGCGGCTCTGAGATCGGCCAGCCGTTGCCGGGATGGAAGCAGGACGATCGCGAGGATCACACCGAGACCGAAGATTCCCGCGGACACTGCGAAGGCCACGGTGTAGCCGTGGGTGGCCGCAATCGCTGGTGCCAACGGCGCCGTGTGATGTGCGACGAGGTAGCTAGTCGTTGCGGTCAGCGCGATGGTGCTCAGCGCGGACGTCCCGATCGATCCGCCGACCTGTTGCATGGTGTTGACCAGCGCGGAGGCTACGCCTGAGTCCTGGCGCGATACGCCCGCCGTGGCGGTGTTGATGGCCGGGGCGAAGATCATGCCGAAGCCCAGGCCCATGATGAGCAGGGCGGGCAGGATGCCAACGAGGTAGCTGGAACTCACGGTGAGCTGGGTCAGGTAGATCATCGCGGCGACGCCGCACAGCATGCCGGTGGTGATCAGGACGCGCGGGCCGAACCGGGGCAGGGTCACGATGCTGGAGACATTGGAGCTGAGCAGGATGCAGCCGATCATCGGCAGGAAGGACAGCCCGCTGGTCACCGGGCTGTATCCCTTGACCTCCTGCAGGTAGTAGGTGAGGAACAGGAAGACGCCGAAGATCGCGATTCCCGAGATGCCGACCGCGACGTAGGAGCCGCCCCGGGTGCGGTCGAGGATCACGCGCAGTGGCAGCAGCGGGTGACTGGACCGCCGCTCAGCGAAAACGAACGCGGTGAGGAGCAGCACCCCGAGGATCAGGGAGCCGATGGTCAGCGCGGCTGTCCACCCGGCCGTCTCGGCGTGGGAGAAGCCGAAGACGATGAGGAACAGGCCGGCGCAGGCCAGGACGGCGCCGGGCCAGTCCATCCGCGGCGGGTTGACGGGCCGGCTGCTGCGCATGTACGCCAGGGCGCCCGCCACGGCGATCGCGGCGAACACCAGGTTGACGTAGAGCGTCCAGCGCCAGGACAGGTACTGGGTGAGCACTCCGCCCAGGATCAGGCCCACGCCGCCGCCGCCCGCCGCGACCGAGCCGAAGACCCCGAAGGCCCGCCCCCGCTCGCGCGGATCCTGGAAGGTGCTGACCAGCGTGCCAAGGGCGGACGGCGCGAGGATGGCTCCAAACGCGCCCTGCAGCGTCCGGGCCGCCACCAGCATCTCGAACGAAACCGCCGCGCCCCCGAGGGCCGAGGAGGCAGCGAACCCGACCAGGCCCGTGATGAAGACCCACTTGCGGCTGTACATGTCGCCGAGCCGGCCGCCCACCAGCAGCAGGCTGCCGAAGGCCAGGGCGTAGGCCGTCACCACCCACTGCCGGTCGCTGTTCGGGAAGCCCAGCGAACGCTGGGCCGACGGCAGCGCGATGTTCACGACGGTGGAATCCAGGACCACCATCAGCTGGGCCACCGCCACCACGACCAGGACCAGCCAACGATTGTCAGCGGGAGCTGCCGTACGGGGCTGGGTGGCAGATGACATGGGATCTATGCCCCTTCGCGGGCGGCGCACTGCTCGGATCGCTACCGGGGTCGGGAGCAACGATGGCCCAGTAGTGCTGCTGGGGATCGCGGCCCGGTGCCCCTATCTCAAGCCAAGATAGGCACACCCGAAACGCCACGTCTACCTGGGGGTGATCCGGGCCTCCGCCTCGCCCAGAGCTGTGCGGGAAGGACCGGTCAAGGCACGATCACGAGGGGCACCGCTGAGTGACGGGCGAGGCTGACGGCGACCGAGCCGACCACGCGGTGCATGGCGTGTGATGAGCTCCCGACCGCGATCACCACGGTGTCGTCGGGGTGATCGTCGTGGATGGCCTTGGCGGCGGCGGTCAGCTCCTCGGCGATGAGGCCCTCGCGCCGCTCGAACCGCCAGCGCTCCTCGCGGTCGCGCAGCTGCTCGGTGGCCGTGGTGTGAAGCTCCTGCGCAATATCGTCGAAGGTAACTTCCATTTCTTCCACGGCGCCTGGCGACAGTGAGTCGACGCTAGGCAGATGAGCGACGTACACGACCTCGATGGAGCCGGCCCGGCCATGCAGCAGCCTGATCGCGCCGTCGAGCGCGCGGGTGGCGGGAGGTGAGCCGTCATATCCGACGACGAGGTACAGGTTTCCGGTGGGCGGCGCGGTGGCGTTCATCGCTACTAAGGCTATTCGGTTCGCCGCGGCGGCGTCAGGGCATCCGGCCCGCTGACCGCGTGACAGTGCCCGGCCAAGCGAACCCTGCGGCCAGGCAATGCGCCAGGCATGGCATTTAGCTGTTAAGTCCCTAACATCATGAACAAGGCATAGGCGCAACGACCGATCGGGGGGGCCGTGAGCACCCTGGGTTTAGAGCCTCAGCACGTAGTCGGGAAGTTGCCCGGGGGTGTGGCGGCGTTGTTGGGTTTGGTGGCCCTGGTCGCGGTAGGCCTGCCAGAGATCTGGTTCCTGGTCCAGCACGTTGACACCGTCGCGCACGAGGGTGCACATGCATTCCTCGGGTCGAGCTTTGGCCGGAGGGTTAACAGTGTGCGCCTGAAGAAGAACGGCACCGGCGGTACTAAGTTGGCGGGTGCTCAGGGTTCCAGCGTTGCGGTGGGGTTCATCGGATACCTCGGGCCCAGCGCCTTCGGTCTGATTGCCGCGGCCTTGATCGCGCACGGCCTGATTGTCGCCACCTTATGGATCGGGGTGGTGCTGCTTCTCCTACTCCTGCCAACGCTGCGGGGAGTCTTCAGCGTGGCCGTCGTTGCTGGCTTCGGTGCCCTCCTGTTCCTGGTGGTGCGCTACGGACCAGCCTTATTGGAGGCCCTGGCGGCTTATGGGCTTAGCTGGGTGTTGCTGTTGAGTGGCGTCCGGACAGTGCTGCAGCACGGTACCGGGGCTGAAGACGCGAAGATTTTGCGCCAACTTACCCACTTGCCCTGCGTTCTATGGGTCGTCCTATGGCTGGCCGGCGCTGTGCTGGCTCTCGCGATTGGCTGCATACTTCTGGTTTAGTGTGCTGATCCGCCAGTCCACCGCCACGCACCCGTCTGGGCCAGCCAGCACCGGGTTCAGGTCCAGCTCCGCGATCTGTGGATGCGCAACCATCAGGTCTCCGATGGCCACGATAGTTTCCGCAACGAAACCCAGGTGTACCGGCGGACTGCCGCGCAGCCCGCCGAGGACCGCAGCGCCCCGCAAAGACGACAGCATGGCCCGGGCCTGTTCGGTGTCTACCGGGGCCACGGCCAGCTGCACATCCCGTTGCGTCTCGACCAGCACGCCACCCAGGCCGGCCATCACCATCGCCCCGAACTCCGGGTCCCGCACGCCGCCCACCAGCAACTCGACCCCCCGGTGCTGATGCTGCACCAGCACTGACGCCCCTGCCGCCAGCCCGAGTAGCTCAGCTGCGGCCTCGGCCACTTCATCCCCGGAGCCGAGTCCCAGCCGGACCCCGCCGGCGTCGCTCTTGTGAACCAGATCCGGATGATCAACCTTCGCGACCACGGGATAGCCGAGCCGTTCGGCCGCCGCCGCCGCCGATGCAGCGCTGCGGCAACACACGGTTTCGATCACCGCGATTCCGCTGGCTACGAGGAGATCCCGTGCGGCCTGGGACGGGAGGAAACCGTTGCGTGTGGCAGCCGGCAGTGGTGCGGGCGGCCGGGCCATCGCGGGCTGGGGTGTCCGGAGGGCTTGCGTGTGCCGTTGTGGCGCACGCAAGCCCTCCGGTGCCCCGGCCACATCACGCGATGACGGGGCTTCCGCCGGCCGCAATCCAGCACCGCAACGCACCGCGACCCCGGCCACCTGTGCCGTCCGCTCCGGCCACGGGAAGCACGGCACGCCGGCCAGGTTCAGCAGCCGGGCGTGCTCGTCCGCCGACCGCGGCGCGACCCAGCACACGTAGACCGGCACCGGCACCGCGTCCGCCCGCAGCCGCGCCACCGCATCCCGGACGGCCACGGCGACCTCGGCCGACGCGGACCGCTGGAGCAGCACCGGCACGATCACGTCAACCTCACCGGACCGGGCCAGCATCTCGATCGCGCCCGGATACACGGCGGCGAACCGGTTCCAGGCTGGCGTCATGTCCACCGGGTTCCGGGCGCTGGCGTACGCGGGCATGATGGCCCGCAACTCGGCCTGCAGGGATTCGCTCAGCTCCGGGACCACCAGGCCCTCGTCGGCGAGCAGGTCGGTCAGTTCCACCCCGGTCCCGCCCGAGTTGGTGATCACTGCCACCCGGGGGCCGCGGGGCACCGGCTGGCTGGACAGGGCCCGGGCGGCGTCGAGCACCTGGAGGCCGGTCCGGACCCGGACCACGCCGGCCTGGCGCAGGGCCGCGTCACGGACCGCGTCGTCGCTGGCCAGGGCGGCGGTGTGAGACACCGCGGCCCGCTGCCCGTCGCTGGTGCGCCCGCCCACCACCGCGATGACCGGCTTGTGCGGCGTGGTCAGGCAGGCCTCGGCGAAGAACCCGCGGGCGTCGGTGATCGACTCCAGCAGCAGGCAGATCACCGAGGTGTCCGGGTCCTGCCGCAAGTAGGCGAGCAGTTCCGCGTCGGTGATGTCCGCCTTGTTGCCCGCCGCGAACACCTTGGCCACCCGCAGGCCCTCGTCCTGGCCCAGCGCATGCACGGCCATCCCGTAGGACCCGGACTGGGTGACGATGGTGACCCCGCCGCCGCCACGCGGCGTGCCGGCCGCGATAGAGGCGTTCAGCGGGAGGTCGGCGTTCTGCACGCCGAAACAGTTGGGGCCGACCAGCCGCACCCCGCCCGCCCGGGCGGCGGCCACCGCTTCGTCCTGAAGTCTCGCGCCGTCGTCGCCGGTCTCGGCGAAGCCCGCACTGAGCACCACGACCGCGGCGACGCCCTTGGCGGCGGCGGAGCGGACGATGCCCGGGACGGTGGCGGCCGGGGTGGCGATCACGGCCAGGTCCACCTGGCCGGGCACGTCCCGCAGGTCGGGGTAGGCCACCTGGCCGCAGACCCGGGCCGCCGGCCCGACCGGCAGCACCTCGCCGGGGAAGCCGGCCAGGTTGTCCCAGAGCAGCCGGCCTACCGACCCGGGCCGCTCGGACGCCCCGACCAAGGCGACCCGGCGGGGCGCGAACACCGCCGCCAGGCCATCGAGGCGGTCCTGCGGTCGGCGTTAACACGCACAGTCCTGGCCGTTCCCGTGCTCGAAGGTCCGGGTCAGCTCCCGCGGGGAGAACTCGGAGGTGCGGACCCGGAGCGGGTCCACCGAGCGGACCGCGGCCAGCTCGGACGCCGACGGGGGCGGGACCGTGCGCAGGTCCCCGGCGACCTGGAGGCCGAAGCCGGTGGCGTCGCGGACCTCCGCCACGCTGACGTCCGGGAACACCTGGGCCAGCCGGGCCTGGCCGCCGGTGTAGTCGAACACGCCCAGCTCGGTGACCAGCCACTGCGGGCCACCGCCGGTGAAACCGAGCTCGGCCCGGGTGCCCAGCCGGGTGCGGTGCCCCATGTCGGTGACGAAGTCACAGTCGGCCACCAGGGTCCGGCCGGAACGGTGCCGGGTGGTCCACACCGTCAGGTGCCCGATGGTGGCGGACAGGTTGCAGCCGCCGCCCCCGCCGCCCAGCTTTACCTTCGGCCGCCCGCCCTGCAGCGCCCCGGAACCGATCGCGGTCACGTTGGTGTTGCCGTACCCGTCGATCTGACCGCCGGACAGGAACATCCGGTCCACGTCGCCGCGGACCGCGGCGTCGAAGAACTCCTCGAACCGCATGCTGTACGCGGCTCCGTGGCGCAGGCTGGCGTCGTTGCTGGTCGGCGGGATGAACGGCGGATCGGGGTTGATCGCGTACATGGCCCCTTCGACCAGCGTCATGTCCCGCGCGTGGGTGCGCCGGGCCACGTGCATCGCCACCTGCGCGCACGGGCTGCCGAAGCCGTGGAATACGGTCTCCCGCGGCCGGATGGTCCGGGCCAGGGCCACCACGAACCACTCGTCGATCGTCCAGCTCATGAGGTGCCTCCCGCGGCCGAGAAGAGTTCCTGCCACACCTCGGTGGACGTGGACCAGCCGGCCAGCTGGGTGAGCCGGTCGGCGCCGATCGCGCCGCGGTAGCTTTCCTCGCTGCCTGAGACGTAGGCGGCCAGGTACTTGTCCAGGTCTCCCGGTCCAGCCTGGGCCGCCGTCACGTACTCGCGCAGATGGGCGCGGTCGTAGGCGTAGCGGGGATAACAAGACGATGGGTGCGCCCCGAACGGGACATGGGCCACGGCCGCGACCAGGTGCCCGGGGATGGTGACCCCGGCGGCGGTCACCTGCTCGGTGGACACCAGCTCGTCCACGGTCGCGACGACCATCCGCGACGCCGACGCGAACCGCTCGTCCAGGACGTACGGCTGCTCCAGGTGCAGGTTGCCGTAGCGGTCCCCGGACGGCGCGTGCAGCAGGGCCACATCCGGGCGCAGCGGCGGCACCGCGACCAGCGTCTCCCCGGTGAACGGGCAGGTGATCTCGGCGTACTCGGGGTGCAGCGACATGATGTCCGACCCGCGGACGCCCCGGACCGGCAGGAACGGCACCCCCATCTCGGCCGCCCGGAGCTGGGCCAGGATCGTGGCGCAGCAGCTCTCCGCCACCTCGATCGTGGCCTCCTCGGCGGCGCGGCGGTATGCGGGAGCCAGCCCCAGGTCCTGCTCGAACCCCACGTAGCTTTCCTCGCACCGGCGGACCGCCCCGGCGCCCACCAGCATGTCCACGTCGATGCTGTGCGCCGACCCGACCAGGTGCAGGCTGGTCCGGCGCTGCCGGATGAGCTCCCGGACCAGGGCCATGGGCAGCCGGGCGGACAGGCCGCCGCCGAGCGCCACCATGGCGCCGTCACCGACCAGCGCGGCCGCGTCGGCCAGGCTGGCCCGCTTGTCGGCCGGTGGGTGCAGGCTCATGGGGATCCTCCAGCGAGAACGACGGGCGCCCGGACGGCCTTGATCGCGGCGGCCAGGACCGGGTCGTATACCGGCGCGAACGGCGGGGCGTAGCTGAGGTCCAGCGCCGCCAGATCGGCCACGGTCAGCCCGGCGTACAGCGCGGTGGCCAGCACGTCGACCCGTTTGGCCGCGCCCTCGCGGCCTGCGAACTGGCCGCCGAGCAGCCGCCCGTCCCGGGTGTGCACCAGCCGGACGTGCAGCGGTGAGCTGCCTGGGTAGTACTTGGCCCGCGACCGGGAGACCTCGTCGGTGGCCACCGCGTCCAGCCCGGCCGCCCGGGCCTCGGCCAGCCCCAGCCCGGTCGAGGCCACCTCCAGGTCGAAAACCTTCACGGCCACGGTGCCGACGATGCCCTTGAACGAGGCGGTGCCGCCCGCCGCCACCGTCCCGGCCACCCGGCCGGTCTTGTTGGCCGCCGGCCCCAGCGGCACCCAGGCCGGGCGGCCCAGGACCAGGTGGGGCAGGGCGACCGCGTCCCCGGCCGCGTACACATCCGGCAGCGAGGTGCGCATCCCCTCGTCCACCACCACCGAGCGGTCCGGCAGGTGCTCGGCACCCGCCTCGATGAGCAGGTCGGTGGCCGGGCGCACGCCGACCGCGATGACGACCAGATCGGTTTCTATCTCGGCGCCGTCCACGACCGCGATCAGGCCGCCCGCCGCGCCGCTGGTGTCCACCGCCTCCAGCCGGGCGGCCAGGTGCAGCCTCGTGTGCCGTTCCAGCTCGGCCTGGACCAGTGCGGCCACCGGCTCGTCCACGGTGGCGAGCACCCGGGGCAGCGCCTCGACCACATCCACGTCCAGGCCCGCGCTGACCAGCGCCTCCGCAGTCTCCAGGCCGATATACCCGGCGCCCACCACGACCGCGTGCCGGACCGTGCCGCTGTCCAGCAGCTGACGCAGTTCGATCGCCTCGTCCAGGGACCGGATCGTGAACACGCGGCGCTCGTCGAGTCCGGGCACGGGCGGCCGGACCGGATCGGCGCCGCTGGCCAGGATCAGCGCGTCATAGTCCAGCGACTCCCCGGCCAGCGACTCCCCGGCCAGCGACTCCGGGGATGGCGCGCCGCGCTGGCCGGCCGCGAGGCGCACCTGGCGGGTCCCCGGGTCGATCCCCGTGACCCGGGTGTGCAGCCGCAGGTCGATGTGGCGTTTCTCGCGGAACGTGGCCGGCGGGTAGGCGAGCAGGTTCTCTGGCTCGGGCACCATGCCGCCCAGGTAGTACGGGATCCCGCACATGCCGTAGGCCGCGAAGCCGCCCGCTTCGCAGACCACCACGTCGAGGCCCGGGTCGGCGCGGCGGGCCGCCGAGGCGGCCGACATCCCGGCGGCACCGCCGCCGACTACCACGAGCCGTCCCACCCGTGCTCCCTTACCTGGACGCCTGGTTACCACTGAGCATGCGGGCCACCCCGCCGCCGCAGTCAGGTCTTGCCGGGACAAAGAAGCGGGGCAGGCTCGACCTGCCAGATCAATGGAATCGGCGCTTCTGGGCGTCACGCTGGGCTTCATGACGGAGCGCACTAGCACAGGTGGCTGAGGAAGTCGCACAGGTGGTGGACCGGGCCCGCGCGGCCGCCAGCGCCATCGAGTCCTACACCCAGGAGCAGGTCGATGAGCTGGTCACCGCGGTGGCCTGGGCCGTGGTGCGCAAGGACCACGCCGAGGCGCTGGCCCGGCTCGCGGTGGACGAAGGCGGGTTCGGCAATTACGCCGATAAAGTCGCAAAGATCAGCAAACGCGTCACCGGCGTGCTGGCCGACATGACCGGGCTGCGCACCGTGGGGGTGGTGGAGGAGCTGCCCTCCGCTGGGCTGGTGAAGATCGCCAAGCCGGTCGGGGTGGTCGCGGCGCTGATCCCGACCACCGGCCCGGACGCTACCCCGCCGGTCAAGGCGCTGTTCGCGCTCAAGGGCCGCAACGCCATCATCTGTGCGCCGCACCCGCGGACCACCGGCGCCACCGAGGCGGTGGTCGGATTCATGCGGGCCGCGTGCGAGCAGGTCGGTGCGCCCGCGGACCTGGTCCAGTCGCTGCCCGCGCCGTCGCTGGCCAAGACCCAGGAACTGATGCGCCAGGCCGACCTGATCGTCGCGACCGGCGGCGCGGGCATGGTGCACGCCGCGTACAGCTCCGGCACCCCGGCCTACGGGGTCGGGGTGGGCAACGCCGTGCACGTGGTGGACCAGACGGCCGACCTGGCCGACGCGGCCTCCGCCATCGCGGCGGCCAAGACGTTCGACTACGCCACCAGCTGCCTGGCGGACAACGCGCTGATCGTGCACGCGGACGTGTACGACGAGCTGCTCTGGCGGCTGACCGAAGCCGGTGCGCACCTGTGCGACGCGGGGCAGAAGGACGCGCTGCGCGCGGTGATGTGGCCGGACGGCGGCCCGGTCCCCGCGGTCGCCGTGGTGGCGAAGTCCGCGGCCCGCATCGCCGGGCTGGCCGGCTTCGAGGTCGATCAGGCCTGCCCGATGATCCTGGTGGAGGAGACCGGCGCCGGTCCGGATCATCCGTTCTCCGGCGAGAAGCTGTCCGTGGTGCTGGCCCTGTACCGGTACGAGGGTGACATCAGCGTGGCCGCGGACCTGGTCAACGCCATCACCGCCTACCAGGGGCTCGGGCACACCTGCGGCATCCACACCAGTTCGGACGCGAACGTGGAGCAGCTGGCCCTGGCGACCAAGACGGCGCGGGTGCTGGTCAACCAGAACCTCAACGAGGGAGCGGGCAGCCCCCGCAACGGCCTGCCGTTCACGCTCAGCCTGAGCTGCGGGACGTGGGGCGGCAACATCACCACCGAGAACGTGAACGCCCGGCACTTCATCAACCTGACCTGGGTGTCCCGGCCCATCGAGCCCAAGGTGATCAGCGAGGAAGCCCTGTTCGCCGACCACTGGCACGCCTACGGGCGCTAGACAGCTACGGGCGCTAGCCGCCCGCCCCGGCGGTGGCCACGATCCAGGCCAGCACCATGGCCTCCTCGTGCCACGCGTCGTACCGGCCGCTGCGCCCGCCGTGCCCGGCGGCCATCTCGGTCTTCAGCAGGAACGGGCCGCCCGGCACCCCGGCCTGCAGCCGGGCGATCCATTTCGCTGGCTCGGTGTAGAGCACCCGGGTGTCGTTGAGGCTGGTGACGGCCAGCACCGGGGGATAGGGCCGGTCGGTGGCGACGTTCTCATACGGCGAGTACGACTTCATGTACCGGTAGACCTCGGGATCGTGCAGCGGGTCGCCCCACTCCTCCCATTCGGTCACCGTGAGCGGCAGCGACGGATCCAGGATGCTGGTCAGCGCGTCCACGAACGGGACCTGGGCGACCACGGCACCGAAGGCGTCCGGGGCGAGGTTCAGCGCCGCGCCCACCAGCAGGCCGCCGGCCGAGCCGCCCCGCGCGACCAGCCGCCGCGGCGACGTCCAGCCCTCGCTGACCAGGTGCCGCGCGCACGCCACGAAGTCGGTGAACGTGTTGATCTTGTGCAGCATCTTGCCGTCGTCGTACCACCGGCGGCCCAGCTCACCCCCGCCGCGGATGTGCGCGATCGCGTAACCGAACCCCCGGTCCAGCAGGGACAGCCGCGGGATCGAGAAGCCCGGGTCGACCGAGATCTCGTAGCTGCCGTAGCCGTAGAGGACGAACGGGGCCCGGCCGTCACGCGGCGTGCCCGCCCGGCAGACCAGCGAGATCGGGACGCGGGTCCCGTCCGGCGCGGTGGCCCACAGCCGGTGCTGCTCGTAATCGGCCGGATCGTACTCGGCCCCGCCCGGCAGCGGCAGCACCGGGCGGCGCCGCAGCAGGGTCAGCTCACCGGTCCTGGTGTCGCAGTCGTACACCGAGTCGGGCGTGATCAGGGAGCCGTAGCCGAGCCGGTAGGAGCGCGCGGTGTACTCCGGGTTCGCCCCGGGCGAGACCCGGTAGACCGGCTCGGGGAAGGCGATCTCATGCTGGCTGCCGTCGGCCCGCAGCACCCGCAGCCCGGTCAGCCCGTCTTTGCGCAGGTAGATAACGAGGTGGTCGGCGAACGCGTCCAGGCCGAGCAGCCGGGTGTCCTCGCGGTGGGGCACCAACGGCGTCCAGGCTGTGGGGTCGTCCAGTGTGGTCCAGGCCAGCTCGAAGTTCTCGGCGTGGTCGTTGTGCAGGATCAGCAGCCGGTCGGCGCCGTCCGCGCTCTCCTGGTGCTCGACCTCGTACTCGACGCCCTGGCGGCGCGGGGCTACGACGGTGGGTTCCCCGCCCGGGTGCCGGGCATCCAGCAGCCACACCTCGCTGGTCAGCTTGCTGGAGGCCGAGATGACCAGGAAGCGCTCACTGCGGGTCAGCCGGACGCCGACCCAGAACCGCTCGTCAGCCTCCTCGAACACGACCACGTCCGCATCGGCCGGGGTGCCGATGAGATGCCGCCATACCCGGTACGGCCGCCACGCCTCGTCCACGGTCACGTAGAACAGCGCCGAGCCGTCGGCCGACCACGCGGTGCCGTAAAACGTGCCGGGGATCTCGTCGGCCGCGGTCTCGCCCGAGACCAGGTCCTTGACCCGCATCGTGAACCGCTCGCTGCCGGCGAAGTCGGTGGAGTAGGCGAGCAGCCGCCCGTCGGGGCTCACGTCGAAGGCGCCCAGGGAGAAGAACTCCTGGCCGGCCGCGAGTTCGTTCCCGTCGAGCAGGACCTCCTCCCCGTCCAGCGGGCCCCCGTCCCCGGTCAGCGGTGGCCCCGAATCGCCGGGACGGACCGCCCGGCGGCAGTGCAGTGCGTACTGCTGCCCCTCGACCGTCCGGGAGTAGTACCACCAGCCGTCCTTGCGGGCGGGCACGGACAGGTCGGTCTCCTGGGTCCGGGCCCTGATCTCGTCGAAGATCGCAGCGCGGAGCGGGGCCTGGTCCGCCGTCATGGCCTGCGTGTAGGCGTTCTCGGCGTCCAGGAACGCGATCGTCTCCGGGTTTTCCTTGTCGGCCAGCCAGGCGTACTCGTCGATCACGGTGTCACCGTGATGGGTACGCTCGGCCGGGATCCGCGCGGCGGCCGGGGAAGCCGCCACGCCTGGCTCAGCTGTCACGGTCCAGCTGGCTGGCCAGGAATTCGTCCGGGTCCAGGTAGTACGGGTTGTCGATGACCATGCCGCCGAGGAGCGCCTTGGGGTGCGTCTTCAGCACGTCCATGATCAGGTCGCCGGAGCACCGGGTCAGGTCGTAGAGGCACAGGTTGACCTGCGGGAAGTTCGACATGATCCGGTTGAGCTCGGATTCGTAGCCCATCAGGACGCTGACCACCGACTCGTCGCGGTGCGCCCAGCTCATGTCGCCGATGTTCCTGGCGGGCCGGGGGCCGTCCGGGTGCGGGTTCTCGCCACCTGGGTTCTGGCGGGCCTTGGCCTCCCAGAACTTCAGCATCCGCTCCGGCAGGAAGCCGCCATCGGCCAGGTACGTGCCGTAGGAGTCGAGCACCTCGAGCTGGCGGTCCGTCACGTAGGGGTCCACCTCGAGGTGCTCGGACATGCTGGCCAGCACGTCCTCCGGGGTGCAGCTGTCCACCACGCAGGTGCACTTGTCACCGGCCTTGAGCCCCTCGACCAGGAACGGGATCAGGATGTCGTCGCGCTCGGCGGGCTTGCGGTAGAAGCCGCAGATGTGATCGCCCACGCGTAGCTGCAGGCCCAGCACCTCGCGGGCCACGTCTGCGGTCATCCGCGCCTCCCCTTGGGCCGGTCCCGGGCGGCCACTGCCGCCCGGGGCCGACGTTACAGCGTCAGACCGTGCTGTGCACGGTGCGGCACGTGCGCACGTGCGCTCAGAGCGTGCTCCGCACGGTGTAGTCAGAGCGTGCTTCGCACCGTGGCCGCCGCCTGGCCCATGTTGCGGAGCTTGGCGTAGGCAGCGGTCCGGCTGAAGTAGCCCAGCCCGCAGTCCGGCGCGACGAGGAGCCGGTCGGCGGGCACGACCTCCAGCCCGCGCCGGATCCGGGCCTCGATCTGCTCGGGCGTCTCCACCTGCAGGTTCTTCGCGTCCACCACGCCCACGCCGAGCACCTTGTCGGTGGGGAAGTCGCGGAACGCCTCCAGCTCGTCGAAGCCCTTGTTGGTGAACTCCAGGTGGATCACGTCGGCCGGCGACTCCTTGAACAGCGGCATCATCGACGCGGCGTGGTTGTCGAAGATGTCCCGCTGGCCGTCCACGCTGCCGTAGCAGACGTGCCAGAACTTGATCGCGTCCACCCCGTCGAACAGGATGTTCTGCATCTCGATCTGCCACATGTCCGTGGTGTACGGCGGCAGCACGTCGATCAGCTGCACCGCCTCCAGGCCGATGCTGACCAGGTACTTGAGCTCGGTGTTCATCGCGATGGCCAGGTCTCTGGCTACCGCGACCTGGTCGCCGTAGAACTCGTCCTTGACGATGACGCTCTGCTGCGCCGGGCCGAGGAACGCCACCTTGAACGGCTTGTCGGTGACGTTCTGCATGGTCATGACCACGCTCTCGAAGACGGGCCGCTCCCAGGTGATCTTGTCCTTGACCACGGCCTGGTAGAACGGCCGGTACTTCGCGCCCTCGCCGGGCGGCCCGTACGGCCGGAAGCCGCCCAGGTTCTCCGGGATGAAGTGGAAGATCGGCTCCAGCTGGAAACCGGGCGCCTCCCACTCGTAGTACTGCGCGCCGTCGCACAGGATGTCCAGCCCGGCCTTCTCCTGCTCGTCCGCGCAGATATGGCAGGCGTCCTCGTAGGCCACCCGCAGGTTGTGGCTGCGGTAGACCGGCTCGCTCAGCGAGCCGAGCACCCGGCCTTGCAGCCAGTGCGGACGGGGGAACGCCGATACCGCCGAAACGGGCAGCAGCACGTCTTCGCCGCGAATCTCCATTGATTTCTGCCTTCCTGCTGGTGGGTTCTCTGTCTGTACCGGTGCTGCGCTGTTCAGCCTGCGTCCTGGCCCAGTTCGGCCCGGACGATGGCGGCTCCCTCGGCCAGCGCGCGCAGCTTGTTCTGCGCGGTCATCCGCTGGAGCATGACCAGGCCGCAGTCGGTGGTCAGCCCGAGCCGCTCGGCGGGCACGTATTCCAGGCACTGCCGGATCCGGTCCGCGACCTCGCCCGCGGTCTCGGTGATGGTTGACTTCACGTCGATCACGCCGGCCACGAAGTCCTTGTCCCAGTTGTTCTCGGCCAGCGGCTTGAGATCGTCCGGGCCGGTGCGGCCGACCTCCCAGTTCAGCGCGGTCAGGTGCGCCTCCTTCACCTTCGGGAAGATGCCATAGGCCCGGTCGGGCGCGGGCGTGTGCGCTTCCCGGCTGGCCAGCACGTAGGCGCCGTACTCCTGCTCGGTCTCGTCCGGCAGGTAGCCCGGGGTACCGCCGTAGTTGCCCAGCAGGTGTGCACCCAGAACTGCACCCCGGGGACGTTGTCCACGGCCAGGTTGAACACCTCGATCTGCCAGTCGCTCATCTCGTACGGCCAGAGGAACTCGTCCAGCTGGATGATCTCGGCCCCGGCGTCCGCGAGTTCCAGGAAGTCCTCGTGGTAGGCCTTGGCGATGGCGGTCGCCAGTTCCTTCGTGTCCTTGTAGAACTGGTCGTTAGACGCGGCGGCGAGCACGTGGATGCCCTGGTAGGAGATCTTCACGGGCTTCTTGGTGGCCTTGCGCACCGCGCGCAGCGTGGGCATCGCGAAGGAGGTGCGCCGGGATACCTCCCCGACCACGGTGGGGGAGAACAGCGTCGAGTAGATGGGCAGGCCCAGTTGCGGCCCGTCGATCTCGTACCCGCGCAGCCGCTCGAAGTAGTGGTAGACGACCTGGGCGTACGGGCTGTCGCCGCCATGGACCCGGCCGTCGGAGATGATGTCCAGCCCCGCGGACTCCTGGTCGTGCACCACCGCCAGGATGGCGTCCTCGTAGGCCTCGCGGGTCAGTGAGTCATAGACCAGCGCTCCCGGCGGCAGCTTCGAGTGCGCGTAGCCGTCGTACCAGCGCGGGTTGGGATAGTTCCCGACCATGGTGGTGGGCAGCAGTATGTCTTCCTGGCGAATGAGCATCTCGGCCTCCTTGCCGGATATGACTCTTGCCGGATACGGACTCCCGTTTCAGTGTGTGATCGGTGCCGGTGAACCGCTCACGACTGCCTGGCTGGCCGCGACCACGCGCGCCACCGTCACGTCCACCTCGGCCTCCAGCGGGGCGGCCACCGGCAGCGGCACGTTGCCGCCACTGACCCGGGTGACCGGCGCGGTCAGGTCGCCGAACGCCTCCTGCGCCGCGATCGCCGCGATCGAGGCACCCCACCCGAGCTGGCCGGGGTTCTCCTCCACCACCACCAGCCGCCCGGTCCGGGCCACCGACGCCAGCACCGTGGCCGCGTCCAGCGGCACCAGCGTGCGCAGGTCGATGACCTCGGCCTCGATCCCCTCGGCGGCTAGTTCCCCGGCGGCGGCCAGGCAGGTGCCCACCGTGATGGACAGCCCGACCAGGGTGACGTCCCGCCCGGCCCGCACCGTCCGGGCCTGCCCGAGCGGCACGACCTGCTCGCCGTCGCCGATCTCCTCCTTGCGCCCGTACAGCGCCTTGTGCTCGAACACCACGACCGGGTCGTCGTCCCGGATGGCCGCGGCGAGCAGCCCGAACGCCTCGGCGGGCCCGGCCGGTGAGGCGATCTTCAGGCCGGGCACGGTCATCGCCCAGTTCTCCACCGACTGGCCGTGCTGGCTGCCGAACCCGAGCCCGCCGGAACCGTTCGCGCCGCGCAGCACCAGCGGCAGGCTGACCTGGCCCCCGGTCATGTAGCGGACCTTCGCGATCTCGTTGGCCACCTGATCCCAGCAGGTCGCGTAGAAATCCGAGAACATGATCTCGGCGACCGGCCGCAGCCCGGCCATGGCGGCGCCCATGGCCGCGCCCGCGATGGCCTGCTCGGAGATCGGCGTGTTCCGGACCCGGTCCGCCCCGAACCGCTCCGCCAGCCCCCCGGTGGTCTTGAACACCCCGCCCGACGCGACGTCCTCACCAAGCAGCACCACCCGGTCGTCGCGGGCCATCTCCTGGGCCAGCGCGGCGGCGACGGCCTGCCGGTAGGTCAGTTCCGCCATTGCCAGCTCCCATCGCTCCACACGTCGGTCCAGGCCCCGGCGGGGTCGGGAGCGGGCCGGGCCAGTATCTGCTGGGCCAGCTCGGCCAGGTCGGACTTGATCCGCGCGTCGATCTCGTCCAGCTTCTCCGGGGCCGTGCCCGCGGCGGCCAGCACGGCCCGGGTGCGCAGCAGCGGGTCCTTCTCGCGCCACCGCGCGACTTCCTCGGCCGGCCGGTACGCGGCGCCGTCCGCGGCCGAGTGTCCCTTGAGCCGGTAGGTCTGCGCCTCGACCAGGCTCGGGCCCTGCCCGCCGCGGGCCGCGCGGACCGCGTCGCCGACCACCTGCCGGACGGCGGCGACGTCGTTGCCGTCCACCACGATCCGGTCCAGCCCGTAGGCGGCGGCCCGGTCGGCGGCGGGCAGCGCGACCGGGATCACCTCCCCGATCGGGGTGTACTCCATGTACCAGTTGTTCTCGCACACGAACACGACCGGCAGCCGCCACACCGCGGCCAGGTTGACCGCCTCGTGGAACGCGCCGATGTTGGTCGCGCCGTCGCCGAAGAAGCACACCGTGACCTGCTGGGTGCGGCGGATCAGGGCGGCCCAGGCCAGTCCGCAGGCGATCGGGAGGTGCGCGCCGACGATGGCATAGGAGCCGTAGTAGCCGTGCTCCACGCTGGTGATGTGCATGGACCCGCCCTTGCCCCCGCAGATCCCGCCCTCGCGGCCGAGCAGTTCGGCCAGGACCGCGTCCGCCGGGGCGCCGCGGGCCAGCGCGTGCGCGTGCCCCCGGTAGGTACCCAGCGAGTAGTCGTCCGGGCGGAGCACGGACGCGGCGCCGACCGCCACCGCCTCGTGGCCGAGCCCCAGGTGCACCGGCCCGTGAATCAGGCCCCGCCGGTAGAGCAGGTCGGTCCGCTCCTCGAAATGGCGCAGGAAACACATCTGCTCGAAGAGTTCCAGGTCATCGGGGACACCCATGGTCAGGACGCTACGGTGATGCCGCGCTCACAGCCTCGTCCTGGCCGGACCAACTGAGCGCCTGGCCTGCGGCATCGCAGGCTCAGCCGGACGTGTCCGCGAGGGCCTGCAGGGTGACGTAGGCCCGGGTCGCGAGCTGCAGGTTGAAGTGGGTCTCGGGGTTGCCCAGCTCGAATCCGGTCAGCTCGCGGATCCGCTGCAGCCGGTACTTCAGCGTGCTGCGGTGTACCGACAGCGCCCGCGAGGTGGCCTCGTACCCGCCACCGTGCTGCAGGTACTGGATCAGGGTCTTGACCAGCTCGGTGTGCTTGCGCTCGTCGTAGGCCGCCAGCGTGCCGAGCCACTTGTGGACGAACGCCTCCACGTCGGTGAGGTCGTCCACCGAGGCCAGCATCCGGAGCACGTCGAGGTCGGCGAACAGTGACGTGCGCTCGGCGGAGGCGGACGCCTTCTGCATCCGCAGCGCGAGCCGGGCCTCACGCAGCGAGCGGGACAGCTCCGATGGCCGCGGGTAGGCGTCCCCGACGCCCATCCGGCAGCGGGTGCCGCCACCCAGTTCGGCCACGATGCCGGCCCGCAGCGCCTCCCAGTCGCCGCCCCCGCCCGGAGTCTGCGCGGCGACGATCACCACCGTGCCGGCCATGCTGCCCAGCAGGCACGGCCGCTGCTGCTGGCGCAGCACCCGGCGGGTGGCGTGCAGCACGTCCTCCTGGGCCGGCGCGCTGTCGGCCACCTCGACCACCGCTACCTGGTGCGGCTGTCCCAGGTCGTAGCCCAGCGCCTCGGCGCGCAGGTACGCGCTCTCGTCGTCGGTGCCGGTGAGCAGGTCGTGCACCAGCTCGCGGCGGACCCGGAGCTCGGTGTCGGCCATCCCGCGCAGCCGGGCCAGCTCGACGGCCAGCACGGTGGCCCCGTGCTCCAGCGCCATCACGTCGGTGGTGCCCGCGCGGTGGCCGGGATCCATCAGCGCGAGCAGCCCGAGCACACCCGGGCGCGGCGAGGCCAGCGCGACCACCCGGTCGCCGTCGCGGACCGACCGGGCCGCGGTCATCAGCCGGCGGAGCAGCTGCTCCCGCTCGTAGGCGGGCGGTTTCGGGTACCGGGCCGGCTTGCCCGGCCCGGCCCAGGCGGACAGGTTGCCATAACGGTCCTCGACCGCGACCGCCAGCCCGGTCAGGTCGTGCAGGGCGTCGGCGATGCCGGGGGCGCCCTCGCCGGCCGCCGCGACCCGGGTGAGCCGCTCGTGGACGGCCATGCCATGGCGCAGCGTCGCCACCGTCTCCTCGAGCGCCCCGTTCGTGGCGGCCTGCTGCTCGGCGGTGTGCCGCTCCCGGCCGTGCAGCTGGGCGTTGGATACCGCCACCCCGGTCTGCTGGGCCAGCACCTGGGCCAGGAACTGCTCCTCCACCGCGGGCTCGCAGGCGGCGTGCACGATCAGGGAGCCGATCCGGCCCGCGATGCTGCGCATGGGGTAGGCCCAGGCCCAGGGGGCGTCCAGGCTGGACAGCGGGCCGCCGGTCTCGGGCAGCGCCCGGAGCTCGCCGGCCAGCTCCGGGTCGAGGGCGCCGCCGCGGCGGTCACCGGCCCACCACGCGTCCCCGATCACGAAGCCGGTGATCTGCCAGCTGCCCAGCGAGGCGGCCGCAGACGTGGCGAGCCGCAGGATCTGCTGGTCGTCCGCGCTCTCCGTCATCAGGATGGACAGCACCAGCAGGGCGCGCAGGTTGGTCAGCTGACTCCGGAGCAGGCCCAGCTCGTCGCGATACGGGCCCGCCAGGGGTGAGCTGGTCTGAGTTGCACTGGTCTGGATTACACCGCTCTGAACTGGTCCCACGCTTCCACCGCCCCGTGGATCAGGTCCCCAGGAGCGTAGATCTTTTCGTGGCCAGAACTAACCCGACCTGGGGACTAAAGCGGTGGTTAATCCTGTCCCCGCGGGACAGATTTGTCCCCCCGGGTGTACCTCACTGGGAGGTCATGCCGCCGTCCGCGGTGAGCACCGACCCGGTCAGGAACGAGGAGTCGTCGCTGGCCAGGAACAGCGCCACCGCGGCGATCTCCTCAGGGCTGCCGAGCCGGCCGATCGGGTACTTGGCCACGGTCAGCGCCAGCCCGGCTTCCATGTCGCCGCCGCCGCGGGCCCGCAGCATCGGCTCCATCAGCGGCGTGTACACGGTGCCCGGGCAGATCACATTGACCCGGACCCCGCGCGGCGCCAGGTCCACGGACATGGACCTGGTCAGCGCGACCACGGCGCCCTTGGACGCGCAGTAGGAGGCGAAGTTCGCGATGCCGACCAGCGCCGCGACCGAGCCCTGGTTGATGATCGACCCGCCGCCGGCCGCCACCATCGTCGGCGCGGCGGCCTGGGAGCACAGGAACGTGCCCTTCGCGTTGACCGCGAAGCTCCGGTCCCAGTCATCGTCACTGGCGTCGATGACCGACCCGCTGCTGTTCACGCCGGCGTTGTTGTAGAGGATGTTGACGCCCCCGAGGGCGTTGCGGATCTGGTCGAAGGCGCTGCCGACCTGCAGCCGGTCGGCGACGTTCGCCGCGACGGCGATCGCCGTGCCGCCGGCCTCGGTGATCTCCTCCGCCGCCGCCTTGGCCGCGTCGGCGTCGAGGTCCAGCACCGCCACCGCCGCGCCCTCGCGGGCGAACAGCCCCGCGGCGGCCCGGCCGATCCCGGAACCCGCCCCGGTCACCACGGCTGTCTTACCGGCCAGCTTGCCTGTCATCGCATTCCGCCTTTTTTCCGCAAACGAAAACCATCCGGCGTGCCGCCCGTGCTCATAAGACGGCCCTCATAGGGCGGTCATCCCGCCGTCCAGGATCAGGGGGTGGCCGGTCATGTAGCCGAGCCGGCCGGAGGCCAGCAGCGCGACCGCGTCCGCGATCTCGGCGGGCTCGGCCACCCGCCCGATCGGGATCCGGTCCTCCACCGCGGCGCGCAGGTCCGGCTGGTCCAGCCGCCAGCTCGTCATCGGGGTGTACACCATGCCGGGGCACACGGCGTTGGCCCGGATCCCGGCCGCCGCGTAATCCACCGCGATCGACCGGGTGAGCATCAGCGCCGCGCCCTTGGAGGCGGTGTACGCGCACCGGCCGGGGAAGGCGACCAGCCCGGCGATGGACGCGATCGTGATGATGTGCCCGGAGCCCCGGTCGATCATGGACGGCAGCACCGCGCGGCTGCACAGGAACGGGCCGCGCACGTTGACCGCCTGGACCTGGTCCCACTCCGCCACGGGGGTCTCGTGGCACCGGGCCGCGGCCTGGGAGCCGGTGATGCCCGCGTTGTTGACCAGGACGTCGACCGGGCCGAGCCGGGCCGCGACCTCGGCCATGGCGCGGTCCACATCAGCCTCGCCGGTGACGTCGCACTGCAGGGTCAGGGCGGCCACGCCGGCCGCGCCGTCCGGCTTCATGTCCAGCGCGGCCACGGTGAATCCCTCGTCGGTGAGGCGGCCGCAGGTGGCCAGGCCGATCCCGGAGGCGCCCCCGGTGACCACGGCTACCCGTGGATCGCTCACCGGGTCACGCTCACAGGTTCACCGGATTCTGCTGGCCTGCCCGGAGCCGGCACAGCTGGATGAAGTGCTCCGGGTTGAGGAACAGCTCGTTCAGCTCGGCCATGTCGTCCATGGTGAAGCCCTCGGGCCGGCGGATCAGGTAGTCGATGTACTGGAACGCGTCCTTGGCCCCGTAGCCGACGTGGTGCGCGCCCAGGACCTTGCGGCTGTCCGCGTCGATGACCAGCTTGAGCCAGCCGGACAGGACCGGCCGGGTGAACGCGTACAGCATCGACCCCTCGGCCGCCGGCAGCGCGAACGTCTCCGGGTCGGCGTCGTCCGGCGGCATCTGGATCTTGATGACGTTCCGGTACTTCTGCTTCGCCTCCGCCTCGGACAGGCCGCACCAGGTCACCTCGTAGGTGGTGTGCAGGAAGTCCGGGTACTCGGTGAAGTCGAATTCGTAGTCCTCGCCCATGATGTTGCGGGCCGCGCCCACCCCGCACTTGCGCGCCTTGAACATCTCCATCGGGGGGCCGACCAGGTCACCAGCCGCGTACACCCCGGGCACCGAGGTGCGCATGTGGGTATCCGCGATCACGAACCCGCGCTCGTCGGTGGCCAGCCCGAGCGGCGCGTACATGGACAGGTCGGGGCGCTCCCCGGTGCCGACGAACACGAAGTCGGTGTCGATCTGCCGGATCGCGCCGCCTGGCTCCCGGAAGCGGACCCCGGTGACCTTGCCGTTGCCGAGCACCTCCAGCGGTTCGGCGCCCTCGATGATCTCGATGCCCCGGTCGGCCATCATCGCGACCACGTACTCGCGCAGCCCCGCGTCCACGTGGTGCAGGCTGGCCGTCTCCATCAGCGGGCTGCGGGTCAGGATCGTGGTCTGGCACCCGGTGGCCTGGAAGAACGACCCGTACTCCAGGGCCACCTTGGACCCGCCGATGATCACGCAGCGGTTCGGCTCGTAGTCGAGGTCCTCGATGAGCGTGGCGAAGTCATAGACGCCCTTGATCCCGATGCCGGGGATGTCCGGGTACCTGGTCCGCGCGCCGGTGCTCAGGACCAGGTTCCGCGCGGTGAAGCGCCGGCCCTCCACCTCGACCGTGTGGGAGTCGATGATCCTGGCCGGGGTGTTCAGGATGAACTCCATGTCCAGCTGTTCCTTGGACTGCCAGTTCATGATGGCGTGCGGGTACATCCGGCCGGCCTTGAACAGGTCGACGATCTCCTGGATGCTGGCCCGCTTCTCGTCGAACGGCGGGTACCACAGGCGTCCGGCCATGTGCCGGGCCAGGTCCATCTCCCGGGCCGCCTCGGAGAACAGGTGATGCGGCACGCAGGCCTGGTGCGGGCAGGAGCCGCCCAGGAAGGGCCACGCGTCGATGGTGAGCTGCCGGCCGCCCCGGGCCTTCAGGAAGGCGGAGCCGAACCGGCCGCGCGGCGCCGCCGCCCACGAAGATCGCGTCGTACTCGCGGTCGTCCTCGTCCGGGCCGGCCACGTTCCACAAGCCCTCGGTGTTCTCCGCCGGGTGATCCACGATGTCGTCGATCAGCAGGGCCCACTCGCCCACGGTCAGCGGTGTGCCGTCCGCGCCGCGGTCTCTGTCGCCGAGCGTCCCGAGGGCTGCGATCCGCGCCCGCAGTGACCTGAATCCGTCGCCCGGGTTCCGTACGTCGATCATCCTGACCCCTTCGGTTAGCCGCTTGTTCAGCATCGCCAGCGGGACGCGGCCGGGGCAGGTCACCGGGGGACGAAGAACGGCCCAGACGCCGGCCTTCGGGGTTCAGGGGTGGTAAGTGCGCACGCCCCGGGTCCAGGGGGTCGCCCCCCGGACTAAGTCAGCGCTCGTCGCGCAGGGCCTGCAGGGTTCCCCAGGCCCGGGTGGCGAGCTGCAGGTTGAAGTGCACGTCGGGGTCGTTGAGTTCCAGGCCGGTGAGCTCGCGGATCCGCTGCAGCCGGTACTTCAGGGTGCTCTTGTGCACGGACAGCTCGGCCGCGGTCGCGTCGTAGTTGCCGCCGTGCTCCAGGTACTGGGTGAGCGTGTGCACCAGCTCGGCCTTGCGGCGGGCGTCGTAGTCGAGCAGGCTGCCGAGCCACTCGCGGACGAACGAGTCCACGTCGGTCAGGTCCGGGATGGCCGCGAGCATCCGGAAGATGCCGAGCTTGGGGTACTCGCAGGCGCTGTCGCCGGGCAGCAGCGTCTTCTGCAGCCGCAGCGCCAGGCCCGCCTCGCGCAGCGAGCGGGGCAGGTCGGAGGGGCGGGCCGCGGCGCCGCCCACCCCCAGGCAGACCTGGCCGCCGAGGTCGGACATGATGGCCCGGCGCAGCTGCTCCCAGTCGGTCTGGCCCGCGGTGATCACCGCGACATTGCCGGACCAGGTCTCGAACAGCCCGTCCTGCCGGGCCTGGCGCATGGCCCGGCGGACCGCGCTGAGCAGTGCGTCGTGGGCCCGGGCCCGGCCTTTGCCCTCGACGATCACGACCCGGTGCGGCCGGCGCAGGTCGTAGTCCAGCGCCTCGGCCCGGGTCAGCGCGCTCTCGTCGTCGGTCCCGGCCAGCAGGTCATGCACCAGGTCGCGGCGCAGCCGCAGTTCCGCGTCGGCGATCCCGCGCAGCCGGGCGAGTTCCATGGCCAGCACGGTCGCGCCGTGCTCGAGGGCCACCAGGTCGGCGGAGTCGGCCCGGCGCCCCGGGTCGATGAGCGCGAGGACGCCCATCACGTCCGTGCGCGGCGAGGCGAGCAGGATGAGCCGCTCCCCGTCCCGGGTGGGCGAGGTGGCCCGCATCAGCCGCCGGAGCAGGTGCTCGCGCTTGGCGAAGGATTCCTTCGGGTACGGGTCCGGCTGGCCCGGGCCGGCCCAGGCGGTCAGGTTGCCGTAACGGTCCTCGATCGCGACGGGCATCCCGGTCAGCTCGTGCAGGGCCCGGGCGATGCCGGGCTGGCCTTCGCCGGAGACCGCCACCCGGGTGAGCCGCTGATGGATGTCCATGCTGCGCTGCAGGGTGGTGACGGTCTCGGCGAGTGCCGCGTTGGTGGCGGCCAGCTCGGCCGCGGTGGCGCGCTCCCGGGCGTGCAGCCGTGCGTTGGACACGGCCACCCCGGTCTGCTGCGCGATGACCTGGACCAGGAACCGCTGCTCGGCCGGGGGCTCCTCGTCACAGGACGCGACCAGGTGGCCGAGCAGGCCGCCGACCCCGCGCAGCGGGTAGGCCTGGGCCCACGGGCGGTCGGGCAGGTCCACCGCTCCGCCCGCGCTGCCCAGCTGGGCCAGCTGCCCGGTCAGGCCGCGGGGCGCCGCTGGGTTGTGCCCCGTGCCGGGACGCCATTGCCCGTCGGTGAACCCGTACCCCTCGATCCGCCAGGAGCCGAGCCCGGGGGCGCTGGACGCGGCCAGCTCCAGGATCTGCTCCTCGTTGACCGACTCGGTCATCAGCAGCGAGATCACCAGCAGGGCCCGGAACTCACCCAGCCGCTCGCGCAGGTCCGGCTCGGCGGGGTGGCCCGGGCGCCGGGGCAGCCGCACCACGTCCGCCGTGTCGCGGGGTCCGCTGTTCCTCGTCTGCTCGGCGGTCATCGCGCGGCCGGTCAGGCGCTGGCTGATCGGGGGCTGGCCTGGACTTGACCGGCCGGGACCGGGCTGGCCGAGCTGAGGAACTCGTCCGGCCCGAGGTAGTACGGGTTCTCGACCAGGATGCCCTGGATGAGGACCTGCGGATGAGTCTTGACGATGTTGACCACGACCTCGCCGCTGAAGCGGTCCAGGTCGTACAGGCACAGCACGATGACGGGGTAGCAGGAGGTGACCCGGTTCAGCTCGGACTCGTAGCCGACCAGGTGCTCGACGCCCGGGGCGTCGCGCAGCGCCCAGGTCATCTCGCCCACCAGGCGGCAGAAGGAGTAACCCTCGACCTCCGCCTTGACCATGCCCTCGGTCCAGAACGTGAGCATGTCGCTGGTGGTGAACTCGCCTCCGGCCAGGTAGGTCGATTCGGGCAGGTGGATGTCCAGCTGGCCGGTGTACGGTCCGGGCTCTCCGCAGGCCCCGGGGAGCGACTCCAGCCGCTCCGCGGTGTTCGCGGAGTCCACGACACAGATGCACTTGTCACCGGCGGTGAGCCCCGCGCCGAGGTAGCCGTTGAGCAGGCGGTCCCGGTCAGTGTCACCGCGATAGAAGGCGCAGACGTGGCTGCCGGGCAGCAGCCCGATCTCGTCGATGCCACTGGGCACGAGTCTGGTCATTCGCCCCACCCCCTTGTGGCCTGGTGACCGTGTTACGCGGATAGTACGTCGTCAACCGACGCTTTGGCTCCCCCCAGAGGGACGAAGATTCGCGGATTGCTCCCCCCGGGTGACTAGAAGTCACGTCCCCTGGGCGGGCTGACGCCCTGGTCACGCCGCTGCGCCGCACGCCAGGCTGTGGGTCGGCTACGATTCAGCGAGCCCCGCCGGTGTAGCTCAGTTGGCAGAGCAGCCGTCTTGTAAACGGCAGGTCAGCGGTTCGATCCCGCTCACCGGCTCCATCAGTCGGCTCCAGATCAGGGCCCGCAATCCCGGACGCTCGAGTGATCATGGCTGCCCAGGAGTGAAGCTCGTCCGCCCAGGAGCCAGGTCACCCTTCAGGGGGTGATTCAGGTCACCCTCCCGGGGGTGATGTCAGGAAGCCTCATCGCGCGCAAGCTGGCAGTGCGCACGGGCGCTTCAGGGCGGGGAGGCGACATGTCAAGATCAGGACAAGGTGCCGGGAGGCCACCGCTGGCCAGCATCGCGGCGGGCAGCGCAGGTCGGCGGCGCAGCCGGGGGACTCGGGCTTGGCCGGTAAGGCGGCGCTGGGGCTGGTCGGGCTGGGCGTGGTGGCACATGTGCTGCGAAGCCCCCGCTTCCATGAGCGGGTGGTCGTCGGCGTCATCGTGCTGGGGGCGCTGCGAGGGATCGGCCAGCAGAGCCGGGCCAGTGCTTTCGAGCGCCTGTCGGCCTGGAATAAGCGGCAGGTTCAGCTGCTCGAGCTCGAAGCTGAACGGCAGACCGGGCGCCTTGCGCTCGAAGCTGAACACCAGACCGGGCGCCTGGGGCGCAAAGCTAGACGGCAGGCCCGGCACCTTCATGCCGGGCAGGGCTAAGGGCCAGAGGCCCTAGAGCTCAGGGCGGGGACGGGTGGCTCCCCACTGGTTCCAGTGCACGACTTCCTCCACCGGGCGGCGCTTCGGCTGCGCCCAGCGGCCCCGGGCCGGGTAGCCCAGCGGGAGCAGGGCCATGGTCATCGCATCCTCGGGCAGCCCCAGCAATTCCCGCACCTCGTCCTCGTGGCCGGAGTACAGCGTGGTCAGGGTCGTGCCCACGCCGTGGGCTCGCGCGGCCAGGATGAGCTGCTGGACCGCGCCGTAGATCGAGCTGCCCAGCCGGGGGCTGCTGGCGCTGGCCGCGTGCCGCAGCACCGGGAAGATCCACACCGGGGCCTCGGCGAGGTGGTGGGCCAGGTGCTCGGCGGCCAGGAACGAGGACCGGCTCAGCCCGTCCGGACCCGCGGGCGCGGCCAGGATCTCCTCCCGCCGGCGGCCGTAGGCCCGATCCCAGCCCTCCAGGTACCAGGCGGCGATCTGCCGCTTGATCTCCGGGTCAGTGACCACGACCCAGCCCCACCCCTGCTGGTTGCCGCCGGTCGGGCCGCGCACCGCCGCGTCGAGGATGGCCCAGATGACCTCGTCGGGAATCGGCTCGGGAGACAGGTAGCGGCGGGCCGGGGTCGAGTGCAGGGCGTCGAGAACCGGCAGCGGCTCAGCCTCTGGTGCGGACACGGGGATCCTCTCGCTGGAATGTGCTGTCGGTCATCCTAAAATTACCTTATATCGATCGGATTTATAGGCTAAAGGCGCGGGATTAGCCCGGAAGCACGGCGTGTACTGTGGCTGTTAGGACAGTTACTCGCCGTTACCCGTATTTAAGGCGACTATTTACCTATAGCTGGGTACTTAGTGGGCGGGGAAACTATCCGCGCGGCTATAACGTTGCGCCGAGTGGGGTGGTTTGTGCACCCGGGTGTGACGCTCCGCGACGGCCACGCGTCCCGCGCGGTTACCGCACAAGCCCCCCATCGGCTCTGGGTATGGGGTGAGAACGCATGGGGCCCGCTGACATGGACGAGCCTGGTCCAGGCCACGGGCGTGCGCAGGGGGGTGAGGACCCGCCGGAGCGCGGGCCGGCACCGACGATGTGGCCAGCCTACCGGGACGCAGACGATGCGCCGGCCCTGCCGGGGACGTAGACGATGGCCGGCCCTGCCGGGGACGTAGCTGGGACTGCTCCCGGTGGCGGCGGCGCGGCCGATCCTCCTGTTCCGCCGGGCGCCGGCCCGGCCGCCCCGATGCCGCTCGATCACCATCCGGGCCGCAAGAAGAAGATCCTGGCCTGGACGGCGGGCGGCGTCGCGGTCGTGGTGCTGCTGGCCCTGGGCGGCGCCTACGCCGTCTACCGGCACCTCAACGGCAACATCCACCAGGTCAACATCTCCGGTGAACTCGGCACCCAGCCGGTCGACACCCATCCGCAGGCCGAGAACATCATGATCATCGGCTCGGACACCCGCAACGGCGTCGGCAAGGGCTACGGGCAGGACCTGACCACCGATCAGTCCGACACGTTGATGATCATGCACATCTCCGCCGACCGGAAGTGGGTCAACGTGATGTCGATCCCGCGCGACTCGTGGGTGAACATCCCGGCGTGCAAGATGGGCAATGGCCAGACGTCCTCACCGACCACCTTCAAGATCAACGAGGCCTACGCCCTGGGCAACCTGGACGGCAACCACACCGACCTGGGCGTGGCCTGCACGATCAAGACCCTGGAGCAGGACACCGGTATCCACATCGACCATTTCGTGTCCATCAACTTCGAGGGCTTCCGGGCCATGGTCAACGCGGTCGGCGGGGTCGAGGAGTGCAATACCGCCCCGATCGACGACCCCAAGTCCAATTTGCATCTGTCGGCCGGGCATCATCTGCTGCACGGCTACGTCGCGCTGGCCTACGTCCGGGCCCGGTACACCCTCGGCAACGGCAGCGACCTGGAACGGATCGGCCGTCAGCAGGCCTTCATGTCCTCGCTCGTCGCGCGGGTGAAGAGCAAGCTGCTCAACCCGATCGCGATCTACCGGTTCCTCGACGCGGCCACCAAGTCGATCACGATCGACAGCCAGCTCGGCGGCATCCACGGGCTGTACAACCTGGCCATGAGCGTCCGGAACCTGCCCGCCAGCCAGGTCACCTTCTTCACCCTGCCGACCTACCCCCGGCAGCTGGTGGTGCCGACCGATACGGCCAACCTGCTGTGGACCCAGCCCGAGGACAGCACGATCTTCCAGGACTTCCGCGACGACATCCAGGTGAGCAACGGGTCGCTGCAGCCGGCCAAGAAGCCGCACATCTCGCCGCATACCGTCGCGGTGTCGGTCCGCAACGGGACCGCGCAGTACGGGCTGCAGGACTCGGTCGGCAGCCTGCTCCAGCAAAAGGGCTTCAACGTGACCAGCATGGTCCAGGAGAGCACGCAGGACGTCACCGAGACGGTGATCAAGTACCACGCGGGGCAGGCGGCCGAGGCCCGGCTGCTGGCGCGCAAGGTCCCCGGCTCCGCGGTCGAGGAGGTCCCGGGCGCCAGCGGCCGGCTCGTCCTCCTGCTCGGCAGTAACTACGGAACCACGACCCAGACCGAGGGCACGGGTCAGGCGACCACCCCGACGCCGTCGCCCAGTTTCTCCTCCCGGACCGCCAGCCAGAACATCTGCGCCAACTGAGCGGACCGGCGCAGAGCACGATCGGGCTGACCGGCCTGCTTAGCTGGTTCGCCGAGGACCCTCGTCCGCATCGGCTGACCCCGGATATCTTTGAGCAGCCACGCGGATCGACATTCCAGGAGTTGTTGGGTGCAGTACCAGCTGTCCAGGGTTGTGGCCGGCCCGCTCTTGCGTGTTCTCTGGCGGCCCCAGATCACCGGCCTAGAGCACATCCCGCCCGAGGGGGGCGCCATCCTGGCCTCCAACCACATGTCTATCGTCAACTCGATCTTCCTCCCGCTGATGCTGGCCCGCCCGCTCACCTTCGCCGCGAAGTCGGAGTACTTCACCGGCCGGGGGGTGGGCTCGCGGCTGGCTGGCACCTACCTGCGGGCCACCAACCAACTCTCCGTGGACCGGGCCCAGGCCCGGGCCGGGCAGGACATGCTGGAGGCGGCGCTGGCGCTGCTGCGCCGCGGCCAGTTGTTCGGGATCTACCCGGAGGGCACCCGGTCGCCCGACGGACGGCTGTACCGCGGCCGTACCGGCGTGGCCTGGCTCGCGCTGAACTCCGGCCTGCCGGTGATCCCGGTCGCGATGATCGGGACCGACCGCATCCTGCCGCCCGGGCACGCGGTGCCCCGGTTGCATCAGGTGTCGATGCGGATCGGCAAGCCGCTTACCTTCGAGGCCTACCAGGGGACCGCTCCGGGCAAGGCCCGCCGCGCCATCACGGACGAGGTCATCCAGGCCATCCAGGGCCTGTCCGGCCAGGAGTATGTGCCCATCTACGCGTCGGTCCGCAAGGCGGAACTGAATGGCGGGACGTCCTCCGCCGCGGGGTAAGCCTAGGCTTCACAGCCCTGGTGAGCTGCGGGATCCCCGCGTCAGCGGCGTGTGTGCGGCGTGGAAGGTGCTGCGGTACGCGCTAGGTGGAACGCCGGTATGGCGTTTGAACAGGGTCCGCAGGTTCGCGGGGGTACCAGTCGGATCGTCGGGCACGATCCCCATGGGCGCGTCGGAGGCTTCGAGCAGTTCTCGCGCCCGGTCAATGCGGGCGCTCAGCAGCGACTGCATCGGCGGCAACCCGGTCTCGTCGTGAAACCGGCGGATGAGCGTGCGCCGCGACAGGCACGCCTCGCGGGCCATCTGATCGACGGAGAGCGGCTCGTCGAGGTGGCGCAGGGCCACGCGCGCAGTTCGTCGAGGCGGCCGGTGCGCTGGGGCAGGACCGGTCCGTCGATGTACTGGGCCTGGCCACCGGAGCGATGCGGTGCCGCGACGAGGGCCCGCGCGCGCTGGTTGGCGGCCATGCCCCCGGCGTCGATGCGGATGATGTGCAGGCACAGGTCGATTCCCGCGGCCACACCTGCCGAGGTCAGGACGCTGCCTTCGTCCACGTAGAGCACGTCCGGATCCACCGTCACCGCTGGATAATCGCGAGCCAGCGCGGCGGTCTGCTGCCAGTGGGTGGTGGCGCGCGGCTGTAGAGCAGGCCCGCGGCAGCGAGCACGAACGCCCAGTGCAGATGGAGACCATGCGGGTACCACGGGCTGCGGCTGTGGCCAGGGCCGCGCGCACCTGCTCCGATGGCGGGACCGGGCGGGCCTGGCTGGGCACGACGATCGTGTCAGCGTCGGCGAGTGCTTCGAGGCCGTGCTCGATGAGCAGTGCGGGGGCGCCTCGACCGACACGGGGCCAGGGATCTCGGTGCACACCGTCATCGCGTACGGGCGCCGTCCAGTTACCGAATGCGTGGACCGGGATGCCGAAATCCAGCGCCAGAACACCAGGCAGCGCCAGCACAGCTACCTGGTGCAGCCGGGGAGGTATGGGCATGGCACGATCCTATCGACTACTGGCATCCGTGCCACTGCCCGGGTAAGTGTCCCGCTGTCTACGGTCATGACATGGATACGGTTCCCGCTCTTCCCACCACCCGCTGGCTGTCCGCTCGGTCGAGTACGTTCGTGCCTGCGAAACGAGCGGTGGCCAACCACAGCTTGCGCAGCTACCTGTTCGCGGTGCTGCTCGCGGACACGAGGGGTTGCGGCTCTCGGCGGACTTTGATCCCGACCTGCTGTTCTTCGCCTGTGTCATGCATGATCTCGGTACGTCGGTGGTGGCCGGCGGCCCCAGCGGTTCGAGGTAACGGTGCTGACCTGGCGCGACGTTCCTCACCGACAACGGAGTGACGCACGCGGCGTGGATCTGGTGTGGGAGGCGATAGCTCTGCACTCGTCGCCCGGCATCGCCGAGCGGCGCGGCGCCCTTGCGTATCTCACCAGGCGAGGCGTGGGCATCGACTTCGGCCTGGTTCGGGGTTCATCACCGACGCCAGGGGCAGGCGGTCCACTCCCGCTACCGGCTGCGGATGGTCACCTCACTGATCGACGAGATCGTCGCCACGCGGAGCGCAGCCCCCAGAACGCACCCCGCTACAGCATCGCCGGCGAGCTGGTGCGAGAGCGGGGCCGGGAAGGGCACCGACGGCGATCGAACAGGCGGCGCTGACCTCGCGGTGGGGTGAGTAAAGAACCCGGCGAACCACGCGGGCCGGGTCGTTGTCTCGCCTTAGCTCCCAACGATCGGGCGCTCCTCGGAGCTGTCGACGAGCGACCCGTTGACGATTCGCGACCATTCCGGTCACGACTCGCAACCCAGTTCGCGCATCGCATCCGCCGGCCGGATAGGCCGTCGGCGACCGGATAGCCTGCCGTCGTGAGCGTGATCGACTGGCTGCTCGAAGGCGACCCCGCCATCCGCTGGCAGGTGCTGCGGGATCTCACGAACGCGCCGGCCGACGAGGTGGCGGCCGAGCGGGCCCGGGTGGAGCACGAGGGCTGGGGCGCGCGCCTCCTCGCGCTGGAGGATCCCGACGGGCTCTGGGACGGCGGCGCTTGCTTCCCGGCGTCCTACACCGGCGGTGAACCGGGGCAGCCCTGGACGGCCACGATGCACACGCTGCAGACCTTGCAGATCCTCGGGCTCGACCCGGCGTCGGAGTCCGCCAGCCGGGCGATCGGGCTCGTCGCGGAGAACGGGCGCTGGGAGCACGCCGGGCAGCGGTACTTCGACGGGGAGGTCGAGCCGTGCATCAACGGCAGGACGATCGAGACCGGTGCGTACTTCGGGGTGGACGTTGCAGCGATCGTCGAGCGGATCCTCGCCGAGCGGCTCGCTGACGGCGGCTGGAACTGCGAGGTCGAGAACGGATCGGTGCGATCTTCCTTCGACACGACGATCAACGTGCTCGACGGCCTGCTCGAGTTCGAGCGCGCGACCGGTGAGTCCGCGGAGGTGCGCGAGGCCCGCCGCGAGCGGTGAGGAGTACCTGCTCGAGCGCGGCCTGTTCCGCCGTAAGAGCACGGGGAGCGTCGTCGCAGCCGGCGTATCTCGAGTTCGCGTTTCCGTACTACTGGCACTACGACGTGCTGCGCGCGCTCGACTACTTCCGACGGTCGGGCGCGGACCCGGATCCCCGGATGGCGGAGGCGGTGGCGGTCGTGCGGTCGAAGCGGCAGCCCGACGGCCGGTGGCTGCTCGACCGCATCCATCCGGGTCGCGTCCACTTCGATCTTGAGGGCGGCGTGGGCACGCCGAGCCGCTGGAACACCCTCCGCGCGCTCAGGGTGCTCAAGTGGTGGGACGGAATCGCCTGACGACCCAACGATGGAGGGCGAGCGGAGTGCTCGCGCCCCGTGAGTGTTCAAGCGGGTTCTTAGATGCGGCTAGCCCGGCCGCGAGTCTCCCGGCGGCGGGACCGCCGGGAAGGCCTCCGTGGGGTCGGACGGGTTCCAGGAGTACATCGGCCTCGGGGCCTCGGCATCTTCGGCGGGGCTGCTGGCGGGCGGACCCTCCAGCCCTCCGGGCGGCCCGTCCAGGTCGGGGAACGGACTCTGGCTCTTGGGCCGGCGCCGGACCAGCCCGGAGGCGGTCATGGACGGGCCAGGGTCGGCGGCACCAGCACCAGCGCCAGCGCTGGCGCTAGCGCTAGCACCAGCTGCCAGCAGCTGGCTGGCCGGCCGCTGCCGCCTGGCGCCCAGCCTCGCCCGCAGCCAGGCCGCTCCCAGCCAGGCCGCCAGCCGAACCGGCGGCCTGACCTTCGGCGCCCGCCGGGAAGACGCGGCGTGGCGGGACCATCCGGTTCTGCGCGGAGCCGGGAGCGTCCATCCAGGGCAGTTCGCTGACCGGCTTCTCGGCCGGTTCCCAGGGCGGATGACCGGCCGCCCGGGGTCCGCGTACCGCGTTCAGCCGGTGCGCGGAGCCGAGCGTCCGCATCGGCGGTACCGGGGGGTCGCCCGCCCGGCCCAGGGAAGGACCGTCTGCGTCTGCGCTCCCGCTCACCGGGGGCTTCCCGCCCGAGGAACCGCGCGTCGCGCCGTGGCGGCCTGAACCACGCGTGCCGCCGCTGCCTGCGGTCGCGCCCGGGCGCCCGGCGTCCGCGGAAACAGCGGGCGGGGTTACCCCCCGCGCTGGCCTGCCCGGTGCTGGCCGCCCGTGCTGGCCCACCCTGTGCTGGCCCGCCTAGTGCTGGCCCGCCCAGGGCCGGCTCATCCGGTGGCGTGCCCGGACCGGACGCCCCGAACGCGCGGTCGTCGAAGGGGACGCCGTCGGACGCGGACGGACTGAACGCGGGGATTTCGAACGAGGGGTCGTCAAACGGGGACGGGCCGAAGCGGGCCCGGGCCGCGGCCGCGGCTGCGTTCGGGCCCGCGCCGCCGAACCCGGCCAGCGGTCCGGCGGGACGCGGCGAGCTGGGCAGGTTCGGGTTGCCGGTGCCGGTGGCCCCCGGGCGGGTGGCCCCCGCGTCGGTGGCGTCCGCGTCGGTGGTCGTGCGCGGCGGTGGTGTGTGCCGGTGCCCGCTCGGCTGCGCCTGGGGAGCTCCGTGCCGCGCTGGGGAGCTCGTGCCCGGGGAGCCCGCGCCCGGGAGCCTGCGCCCGGGACGCTCGCGCGCCTGCCTGCGGCGCTGCCGCCTGAGGTTCCCGGGCCCGTGGTTTCGTTTCCTGCGCTAGCGGCGTCGTTCCCCGCGGACTTGCCCAGGCTCCAGCCACCCAGACTCAGGCTGTTCCTGGACTCGCTCCCTGCGGTGGAACTGCCTGCAGTGGAATTGCCCGCAGTGGAATTGCCCAGGGTGGAACTGCCCAGGGTGAAACTCCCGGTGGTGGAACTCCGGTCGGCGGGATCAGCGCTCGCGGAGCCGCGGCCAGCCGGGCTGCTGCCCGCCCGGTCGGCTCCCGCCCGGGCCGCCCGCGGCGTCCAGGCTGCCGCCCAGCCCGCGTCCCGGGAGCAGGAACCGGCCTCCCGAGCGGGCCGGTTCTGGCGCGGGCGGCGCCGGCATCGGTGCCGGAGCAACCACGTCGTCTTCTTCCCACGGTGGCTTGCCGCTGACCGCAGGCCGGCCCACCGAAGCTGGCATCGGCCGTCCGGTGGCCGCCCCAGGGCCGCCGGTCAGGGCGCTGCCGACGGCAGGATCGCCGGCGCTGGGCCAGCCGGGCCCGGCGCCGCTGGCGAATCCGCTGCCCGCCGGGGCCAGCCTGGATGACCCCAGCCGGACCGATCCCGGTTCCGGGCCGCCCAGCCCGAAATTCGCCGGGCCACTGCCCACCGGCTCGCTGCTCGCCGGGCCGCGGCCCATCATCGCGGCCGGAGGCCCGCCGTAGCCGGGCCCGGGGCTGCCCATGCCGGTCATCCCCGCCGCCGACTGCGCCCGGGAGGCCCGCGCCGCAGCCTGCAACGGGGCCAGCTGGGCGTCGAGCGCGCGGCGCTGCCGGACTCGCACGGTGATCAGGATGATGAGGGCGAGCAGCACCAGGGCCGCCAGGCCGAGCACCGGGATGCGCACCGCCTGCCACAGGCTCTTGGTGTGCACCTTGACCTTCGGGGCGGCGGGCGGGGTCGGGTTCACCGCCGAACCTGGTGAGCCCGAACTGGTCGGCGTGGCATTGATCTTGGCCGCCGCGAGCAAAGCAGCCGCCGCATCCGCGGTGCCGACCCCGGAGCCGTCCTTCTGGCCGCCCTTGGGCCGGAACACCGTGCCGCTGGTCAGGGCCTGCTCCACCTGGGCCGGCGTGAGGGTGGGGAACTGCGACCGGATCAGGGTGGCGATGCCGGTCACCACGGCGCTGGCCGCACTGGTGCTCTTCAGCTTCGCGTAGGCGGTCGGGCCGTTAGCCGCGATGACGCCGTTACCGGCCGCGGTCAGCGTCGCGTAGGACTGGTGGTTGGTGAACGGAGCCTTGACGAAGCCCTGGCCAAACGCGCCGACCGAGATCACGCCCGGGTAGGCCGCCGGGTAGTTGATCGTGTCGGTCCCGGCGCCGTTGTCGCCGGACGGCGCGACCAGGACGACTCCTTTGCGCAGGGCGGCCTCGACCGCCGCCCGCTCGGCCGGGCTGCCCCCCGTGGTGGTCCCGCCGGCCTGCGCGGCCGGGTCGAGGGGCAGGTCGATGACTTGCGCGCCGTGCCGGACCGCGTAATTGATGCCGCGGGCGATCGCCGCGGGCAGGGCGGCCACCACCGTCGGGTTGGCCAGCAGCGGGTCCTTGTTGTCGAGCGTGACCCGGACGGAGAGGATCTTCGCCAGGGGCGCGACCCCGATGACGCCGTCACCGTGGTGCGGGCCGTGCCCGTGCCCGGCGATGAGGCTGGCCACCGCCGTGCCGTGGATACCCCAGAACGGCCCGCCCGCGGCCCGGCCCGAGCCGGTGTAATCCCGCCCGGTGGTCACCGAGCCGGCCAGGTCGGGCTGGTTGGTGTCCACGCCCGTGTCCAGCACCGCCACGGTCACGCCGGCCCCGCGGCTGGAAAGCCACGCCTTGGTCACGTGCAGAGAGGTAAGCCACCACTCCTGGTTACGGACGGTGTCCGCGAAGGCAGGCGCTGCCGCCAGCCCGAGGCAAGTGGCTGCCAGACCTGCGGCGACAGCCGCCGTCGCCCGGCTCCGGAGCCGCTGCGCCATGCGCTTATCCTCCCATCATCCCCCGGGCATTCTGCCACGTTCAGGACGGTTGGGAGGCGGGAGCGGATGGCCTGACCCAGGACTGGTTCAGGCGGGCATGGCCGCGGACAGCCGGACATGGGCCCCGGGCGGCAGCCCGAGTTGCTCGGCCGCGTCGCCGCCGTTGACGGCGAGCGAGATGAGGCCGGCGCTGTCGGTGTAGGCGACGATCTCCCCGGGAGCCACCGCGGCGAACGTCTCCAGATACGGCACAGTCAGCTGGCGCCGCCCGCAGCGGACCACCACCGGTGACCCGAAACCCAGTCCCAGGCGGTCGGCGTCCCCGGCTGCGATGGACAGCTGGACGTTGCCGAACCGGTCCACCGACATGACCTCGCCCTCGGCCTCGCCGTCGTGCACCCGGCTGGTCGGCGCGGGCAGCGTGACCAGGTCCGCCAGGTCGATGGGCGTGCCGACCGAGCTCAGCTCCGCTCCGGCCGCCAGGTGCGCGGCGACCGGGGTGAAGATGTCGCGGCCGTGGAATGTCGGTGACACCGGATGCAGCCACAGCTCGCCGTTGGTCAGCTGGCAGGCGGCGGTGGCCCCGCCCTGCGCGGCCACCGCCCAGGACAGCAGGCCGTTGTCGGGGCCGACCAGGACACAGTCCCCGGCGGCGACGGCGATCCCGCGGCGCGCGGTCCCGACCCCGGGATCCACCACCGCGACGTGCACGCCCCGCGGCAGGTACGGGATGGTCTGGGCCAGCACCGCGGCGCCACGGCGTACATCACCGGGTGGCACGAGGTGGGTAATGTCGATGAGCCTGACCCCGGGGGCGACGCGGGCGGCGACCCCGTGGCAGGCCGCGACGAACCCGTCCTCCAGGCCGTAGTCGGTAAGAAACGTTATGCAGTCGAATGAAGCCACGAAGGCTGAGCGTACGGGGTCATGGGCAGGGCGGCTAGAGCCGCCCTAGGATGAAGCTGATTGCGCGGTACTGGAGGGCAGATGGCGGCGCTGTCCGAACGCGAGATGCGGGTCCTCGTCTTCGAGCGTGGCTGGTGGCGGTCGCCCGGGGCCAAGGAGCAAGAGATCCGCGATGCTCTCGGCATGACCGCGACCAGCTACTACCAGCTGCTCAACGACCTCATCGACCGCCCGGAGGCGCTCGTGTTCGACCCGGCCCTGGTGACCCGGCTGCGCCGGCAGCGGGCCAGGCGGCACCGGATGCGCTCAGCGGGCCCTGACCGGCGGGACGGCACTCCTTGGTGAGACGGCACCCCGGAGCCGGGCGATGACCGGCACCGTGTCGCTGCCGTTGCCGGTGACCCCGGAAGGCCGGGCCGGGCTGGCGGCGCTGCTCGGCGATCCGGCCCGGGCCCTGGTCGCGCTGGACTTCGACGGCACCCTGTCCCCGATCGTGGCCGACCCGGCCGCGGCCCGGGCGCATCCGGGTGCTGGGCCGGCCCTGCGCCGGGTGGCCGCCGCGGTCGGCACGCTGGCGGTGATCACCGGCCGCCCGGCCGCGTCCGCGGTGGACCTGGGCGGGTTCGCGGCGGTCCCGGATCTCGTCGTGCTGGGCCACTACGGCCTCGAGCGCTGGGCCGATGGGACGCTCTCCTCACCGCCGTCCGCCGCCGGGGTGCAGGCGGCCCGCACGGAACTGCCCGGCCTGCTGGCCAGCGCCGCCGCGCCGGACGGGACGCGGATCGAGGACAAGGGGCACGCGGTCGCGGTGCACACCCGGCAGACGGCTGATCCGCAGGCGGCCCTGGACCGGCTCCGCGACCCGCTGGCCGGCCTGGCCGCCCGGCACGGGCTGGCCGTCGAGCCCGGGCGGATGGTGATCGAGCTGAGGCCGCAGGGCATGGATAAGGGCCAGGCCCTGCGGACCCTTATTGACGGAAGAGAACGGCAACCGTCCGCGGTCATGTTCTGCGGAGACGACCTCGGCGACGTGGCCGCCTTCGACGCGGTGCGGACGCTCCGCGGCGAGGGGGTGCCGGGGCTCATCGTGTTCAGCGGTTCTGCCGAGGTGACGGAGCTGGCTCAGGCGGCCGACCTGGTGGTGGACGGCCCGGACGGTGTCGTGGCCCTGCTTAACTCGCTGGCGGACGCCCTCAGCTGAATTCCAGCACGGCCAGCACCCCGAGATGGTCGGTGCCCGGCAGGCGGACCGTCCTGGCCTCGTGCACGAGGACCCCGCCGCGCGGGGTCAGCACGTGATCCAGCCGCATCAGCGGCGGGTAGCGGCGGTCCGCAGGCCAGGTGAGACCGGGCCAGGACCGCTGGCGGGCGGCGTCGGCGCAGTCCACGAAGCCGGACCGGAGCAGGGCACGGAACGCGCCGTGATCCCGGCTGGCGTTGAAATCCCCGGCCGCCAGCTGCGGGCCGGTGGTGCCCGCCAGGGCCGCCTGGATCAGCCCGAGTTCCTGCCGCCAGCGATGTTCCTGGTCCGCTACCGGCGCGACCGGGTGCACGGCGGTGACGGTGACAGGCGGGCCGCCGGGCGGGTCGATGCGCGCCCGGGGCGTGGCCGCGCGCACGCCCGCGACCGGAGCCAGCGGGGTCAGCGGCCAGCGCGACCATAGCCCGGTGCCCTGCGAGCCCTCCCGCGGGTCGAGGTGACTGCGCGGCAGGACGTCGTCCAGCCCGCTGAGGGCCAGCCGCTGGACCAGCCCGGCGGTCAGTTCCTGGACCGCGAGGATGTCCACCTCCAGGGCGGCCACGGTGGCGGTGATGGCTTCCGCATCCGCCCCGCCCCCCTTGACGTTCAGGGTCAGCACCCGCAGCACCGGACCGGGCGCGTGCTCCCCGCGCCCGGTTCTGGGCCTGGGCCGCGGCGGGGGGAACTGCCAGGCCACCAGGATCACGCGCCGGCCCAGCCAGCACGAGCGCCAGCCACCACGAGGACAGCGCCGCCACCGCGACCCCGGCCACCGCGGGCACGATGCCCACCGGGGCCAGAGCGGCTAGCTTGGGGCCCGGATTCGGTGGCTGCCCACCCGCGGCTCGCGCGATAAGGAACGGCAGCGACATCAAGGTGAGCGCTGCGGCCACCACCCAGCTCACTGGGTCACACCACCTCAATCCGGCAATATCGGCGACCGCGATCGGCTCCCGGCGTCTCATTATCCCCGGGGAAATTGCCGGAGTGTGCTGGCCGCGGGGCGCGAGGGAGCTCAGATCTCCACCGGCTGGACAGGGCGTTAGGGAATTGTTCCCGGGAAGCGCTGCGGAAAAGCCGCACCGGAATGCGCGCGTTCGGCCAACCCAGAGGGCGGGTTAGCCGAGCGCGTCGAGCTGAGCCTGGAACCACGCGCTGGGCGGGAAGGCGGCGCCCGCGGAGGCGAGCCCGGCGGCCCGCCGGGCCCGCTCGGCCTGCGGCATGGTGAGCGCCCGGTGCAGCGCGTCCGCCGTCTGGGTGACGTCGAACGGATTCACCAGGAGCGCGTCGCCGCCCAGTTCGGCCGCCGCACCGGCCTCCGTGGACAGGACCAGGGCGCAGGCGCGCTCGGACAGGATCGGTCCTTCCTTGGCCACCAGGTTCATCCCGTCCCGGATCGGGTTGACCAGCAGCACGTCAGCGAGGCAGTAGGCGGCCAGCGAACGCGGGTAGTCGTCGTTGACCTGGAGGATCAGCGGGTTCCAGTCGTCGGTGCCGAACTCGTCCTCGATCTCCCCGGCCATCCGCTGCACCCGCGCCGTGTATTCGCGGTATTCGGGGAGGTCATGCCGGGACGGGTAGGCGAAGGCCAGATGGGTCACCTGGCCGCGCCATTCCGGATGGGTGATCAGGAGTTCCCGGTAGGCGGCCAGGCCGCGGACGATGTTCTTGGACAGCTCGGTGCGGTCCACCCGGACGATGAGGCGCTGGCCCGTGGTGAGGGCGGTCAGCGCTGCCACCTGGGCCTGGACGTCCGGGGCCGTGGCCCGCTGCCGCAGTTCCCCGGCGGCGACCCCGAGCGGGTGCACGGCGACCGAGGTCAGCTTGCCCTGGTAGCGGACCGTGCCGGCCGCATGATCCACCGACGCGCCCAGGAACTCGGCGCAGCAGCACAGGAAGGCGTCCGCCCAGCGCTGGCACAGGAAACCGGCGTGATCCGCGCCGAGGATCCCGTCCAGTACCTCGCGGCCGACTTCGTCGGGGAGCAGCCGGTAGTAGTCCGGGGGCGCCCAGGGGGTATGCGAAAAATGCGCGATCTTGACGTCCGGGCGCCGTTCGGCCAGCATCCGCGGAACCAGCGGCAGGTGATAGTCCTGCACCATCGCCCGGACCGGGCCGGCGCCGTCCTGGCCGCCCGGCCCGGCCCCCTCGGCCAGCGCGTCGGCGAAGGCAGCGTTGTAGGCGCGGAACGACTCCCACTCGCGGCGGAACGCGAGCCCGAAAGCGGGCTGGTTAGGCGTGTCGAACAGCATGTGGTGCACGAACCAGAGAGTGGAATTGGCCACGGAGTTGTAGGCCCGCTGGAAGGTGGCCACCGGGATGTCCAGCATCCGGACGGCTGACTTCCCGGGGGTGAGATCGGCGTCGATGTGCCCGTCCGGAGAGGACCGGGCCGCGGTCCGGTCCTCGTCGCTCAGTGCCGCGCACACCCACAGCACGTCGGCCTGGTCCTTCACCGAGGACAGGCCCGAGACCAGGCCGCCGGCGCCGCGCCGGGCCACCAGCGAGCCGTCGTCGCTGACGGCGAAGGAGACCGGCCCCCGGTTGGAGGCGATCAGGATCCGACCGCCGTGCTGGTGACCAGGGGGGACGACCCCGCCACCCTGCTGGCCCGGGGGAGCGTCCCCCCGCTCGGCTCTCCTGGGGAACCACCCCCGGAGCCTCCGGCCCCCGCTCGCCACGGCGCGACGAGGCTGACCGCCGCTCTGGTCCATGAACGCGAGGCTAGCCGGATCAGCTCGGGAGCACCGGTCCGGGATCGGTTAGAGTGGTGGGTACAACTTCATAACGCTCATCCAGAGGGGTGGAGGGATACGGCCCGGTGAAGCCCCGGCAACCATCACGTGAGGTGTGCCCGCGAGGCCATTCCCGTGACAGGTGCCAAGTCCGGCCCTCGGCCATCCGGCCGCTGGGGCAGATGAGGAGAAAGGCCTCGCCACGTGAGCACATCACCCTCAAGTACCCCCGCTTCGCCTGCGCCCTCCCGGTTCGGCTACGCCACCGGGCTGAGCTGCCGGGAATGCGGCCAGGCCTACCCGCTGGGCTCCACCCACGCCTGCGCTGAGTGCTTCGGGCCGCTGGAAGTCCGCTACGACTACCCGAAGCTGGACCGGGCCGCCATCGAGGCGGGCCCGGCCAGCATCTGGCGTTACGCCAGCCTGCTCCCCGTCCCCCCGGACGTGGCGTCCATGCCCAACACCGAGCCGGGCTGGACCCGCCTGGTCCACACCGAGCAGCTGGGGCGCGAGCTCGGCCTGCGCAGCCTGTGGGTCAAGGACGAGCGGGCCAACCCCACCCACTCCTTCAAGGACCGGGTGGTGGCCGTCGCGCTGGCGGCCGCGATTGAGCTGGGCTTCAAGGTGCTCGCCTGCCCGTCCACGGGCAACCTCGCGAACGCGGTCGCGGCCGCGGCGGCCCGGGCGGGCATCCGGTCAGTGGTGCTGATCCCGGCCGACCTCGAACCGCAGAAGATCATTGCCACCGGCGTCTACGGCGGCACCATGGTCCCGGTGCTGGGCACCTACGACGACGTGAACCGGCTGGCCTCCGAGCTGGCTGATGAGCGCGAGGACTGGGCCTTCGTCAACGTCAACGTCCGGCCCTACTACGCCGAGGGCTCCAAGACCATCGGCTTCGAGATCGCCGAGCAGCTCGGCTGGCGGCTGCCCGCGCAGATCGTCGTGCCGGTCGCTTCCGGCGCGCAGCTCGTGAAGATCGACAAGGCGTTCCGCGAGCTGATCAGCCTCGGCCTGGTCGAGGACACCCCGTACAAGGTGTTCGGCGCCCAGGCCACCGGCTGCTCCCCGGTGGCGGCGGCGTTCCGGCAGGGACACGATGTGGTCCAGCCGGTCCGGCCGTCCACCATCGCCAAGTCGCTCGCCATCGGGAACCCCGCGGACGGCCCCTACGTGCTGGACGTGGTGCGCCGCACCGGCGGCGTGGTGGCCGACGTGGACGACGAGGCGGTGGTGTCGGCCATGCGGCTGCTGGCCGCCACGGAGGGCATCTTCGGCGAGACGGCCGGCGGGGTGACCCTGGGCGTGCTGCGCAGCCTGCTGGCCGCGGGCCAGCTGGACCCGGATGCCGAGACGGTGATCATCAACTCGGGTGACGGCCTCAAGACGCTGGACGCCGTCGCCGATGTGGCCAACGCCACATCGGCCATCCGCCCGACCCTGGACGCGTTCCTGGCCTTCGAAGCCGCGCTGGGCGGGCCGCCTGGTGGCCACGCCCTTTGAGCCTGGCCCGATCACCAGGCACTATTAGAGCCGTTCACCCCGCGAGGAGTGTTCTGGCGGTCATTGGATACCCAGGCGCTCGTTGGATGCTCTGGCGCTCGTTGGAAAGGCAGGCCCCGGCATGACCGTGTCCGTCCGTATCCCCACCATCTTGCGTACCTTCACCGGCGGCGCGGCGGAGGTCAGCGCCGACTCCGGGACATTGCGTGAGGTCCTCGCGGGCCTGGACGCCAGCTATCCGGGTATCGGCGGCCGGATCGTGGATGACTCCGGGCAGCTGCGCCGGTTCGTCAACGTGTACGTCGGCGAGGAGGACGTCCGGTTCGCCCAGGGCCTCGACACGCCGGTGCCGGCCGGTGCGCACGTGTCGGTGATTCCGGCCGTCGCAGGGGGATGATCACTGGCTGGGCGCGGCGTCTGGTTCGGTCCAGGATCTGCGTGAGCGTCTGCCGGCCCTGGCCAGAGGCGGGAACCGGCCCGACCGCCTTCGCGGAGTTACAGGTCCCAAGGTTCCACCGCACGGGGTAAGGTCGTGTCCGGTCGCTGTCGGTCGGGGCAACGGTGAGCGAGGCTTGCCCAATGCCTAACCCGCGCCGCGATCGACGGGTTCCGCAAAAGGCAAGGGTGGAACCCGAGGCCCGAGCGGAGTTAGGGAGTTGTTGGGTAATGGCTCAGGGCACCGTCAAGTGGTTCAACGCGGACAAGGGCTACGGCTTCATCGCGGTCAACGGTGGCAGGGACGTGTTCGTGCACTTCTCCGCCATCCAGATGGATGGCTACCGCAGCCTCGAAGAGGGGCAGCGGGTCGAATTCGAGATCACGCAGAGTGACCGCGGCCCGCAGGCGGAGGCCGTCCGGGCTGTGTGAGCTCGGCTTCGCAAAATTTCGGTTGATGGCCCGGTGCCCGGGTGATGGGTGCCGGGCCATCGCGGGCCCCGGGGTACGCGCCCAGGTCCCTCCAGTTACTGAGTGCCCAGCGGGACTCGATGCTGGGTCAGTTGCTGCCCGGCGGCGGTCATCTGCGGCCGCACGCCTGCCTGTTCGCTGACAGCGTTCCGGTCTTCTCCGCCGGTCCGGGCGCCCTCTCATTCCTCAGATATCCCTGTATGACCAGGTCCGTTGGGGTTTCCGGCCTTCCTGCGCGCGGCCACGCGCGGGCGGGCCCGGCTTGCACTCTCATGCCGAGAGTGCTAAACAAGGCGTTGGCACTCTCGGCATGAGAGTGACAACTCCAGGGCGGGAATCGGGGCGATGAGGCCTCGCCGGCGGCAGGATGGGACTGCCCGCCGGGGGGCCGGCCGTCGCGGGCGTCGGCCCGATTCATACAAAAGCCACCAAAGTCCCGGGAGGACTGGAGCCTATGGCAGCCAAGATGATCGCGTTCGATGAGGACGCGAGGCGCGGCCTCGAGCGCGGTATGAACCAGCTCGCTGACGCCGTGAAGGTAACCCTCGGCCCGAAGGGCCGGAACGTGGTGCTCGAGAAGAAGTGGGGAGCCCCCACGATCACCAACGATGGCGTGTCCATCGCCAAGGAGATCGAGCTCGAGGACCCGTGGGAGAAGATCGGCGCGGAGCTGGTCAAGGAAGTAGCAAAGAAGACCGACGACGTCGCAGGTGACGGCACCACCACGGCCACCGTGCTGGCGCAGGCGCTGGTCCGTGAGGGCCTGCGCAACGTCGCGGCGGGCGCGAACCCGATGTCCCTCAAGCGGGGCATCGAGGCCGCGGTCGAGCGGGTGAGCGAGGAACTGTCCAAGCTCGCCAAGGACGTGGAGACCAAGGAGCAGATCGCTTCGACCGCCTCCATCTCGGCCGGCGACCCCGCGATCGGCGAGATGATCGCCGAGGCGATGGACAAGGTCGGCAAGGAAGGCGTCATCACCGTCGAGGAGAGCAACACCTTCGGCCTCGAGCTTGAGCTCACCGAGGGCATGCGCTTCGACAAGGGATACATCTCGCCTTACTTCGTCACCGACCCGGAGCGGATGGAGGCAGTCCTCGACGACCCGTACATCTTGGTCACCAACTCCAAGACGTCGGCGAACAAGGACCTGCTCCCGCTGCTCGACAAGGTCGTCCAGTCGGGCAAGCCGCTCGCCATCATCGCCGAGGACGTCGAGGGCGAAGCCCTCGCGACCCTGGTCGTCAACAAGATCCGCGGCCTGTTCAAGTCCGTCGCGGTGAAGGCGCCCGGGTTCGGCGACCGGCGCAAGGCCATGCTCGGTGACATCGCCATCCTCACCGGCGCGCAGGTCATCAGCGAGGAAGTCGGTCTCAAGCTGGAGAACGCCGACCTCGACCTGCTCGGCCGGGCCCGCAAGGTCGTCGTCACCAAGGACGAGACGACCATCGTGGACGGTGCCGGTGACCCCGAGCAGATCTCCGGCCGGGTGAACCAGATCCGGGCCGAGATCGAGAACACCGACTCCGACTATGACCGCGAGAAGCTGCAGGAGCGGCTGGCCAAGCTGGCTGGCGGCGTGGCCGTCATCAAGGCCGGCGCAGCCACCGAGGTCGAGCTGAAGGAGCGCAAGCACCGCATCGAGGACGCGGTGCGCAACGCGAAGGCCGCCGTCGAAGAGGGCGTTGTCCCTGGCGGTGGTGTGGCCCTGCTGCACGCGGGGGCCAGTGCCTTCAAGAAGCTCGAGCTGACCGGCGACGAGGCGACCGGCGCGACCATCGTGCGCCGTGCCGTCGAGGAGCCGCTGAAGCAGATCGCGGTCAACGCCGGCCTCGAAGGCGGCGTCGTGGTCGAGAAGGTCAAGACGCTGCCTGCCGGCCAGGGGCTCAATGCCGCGACCGGCGAGTACGTCAACATGTTCAAGGCCGGGATCATCGACCCGGCCAAGGTGACCCGTTCTGCGCTGCAGAACGCGGCCTCCATCGCCGGGCTGTTCCTCACCACCGAGGCAGTCGTGGCGGAGAAGCCGGAGAAGGAGAAGGCGCCGGCCGCCCCTGGCGGCGGCGACATGGACTTCTGACGCACCGGCTAGAAGTGGAAGGGGCGGTCCCGGGATCACCGGGGCCGCCCTTTCGCGTTCCGGGCTGGCTCAGCCGCCGAAGTCCACGCGCACCGAGCGGACGACGCCGTCCTCGCGGTGGGCCACCCAGACGGTTCCCTCATAGTCAGCCGGAACAATCTGCGCCATCTCGCGCAGGTCCCCGGCCGCCAGCTCGGGCAGCAGGCCGGGAACGTCGTCCGGGTCGGCCAGGAGCATCTGGCCGCTGGTGATTTTCACCGTGCCGTGCCGCTGCCACCGGTCCGGGGGACTGGCGGCCGGCGGGGCCGGGCTGCCGTCGCACGGGTCGGCGTGGTCGGTGCCGTAGTTGGCCCGGTGCCAGTCGGCGAACGCGGCCTCGCGATCCTGGCCCTGCGGGCCCGGTGCCAGTCGGCCGGTGCCGTCGGCCGGCGAGGTGTACGGGGTGCCGGGAGGGTCGCCGTCCCAGAGGGTCATCTCGCGCATGTAGGCGCCGCGATGGGCGCAGACGTAGGTGTAAGTGTCCATCTTTCACCTTTTGATAACTCGGAGGGTTTATCGCATCACAGATCGTAGCGTCGACACCCGGGCTGCCTCCCTGTCTTGGCGGGGTGTATGCCAAGACCCGAGGGTCCGGGGGTGTCACCACGCGGCCCGGGCCGCTCCTGGCCGAAAAGGGAATGCACCAGATAATCGCTCAACGTCACACCACGATTGACCAGCACACGTATATATATGTGCGTTGCTCACCAACGGTGTAACGGGGGATTATCGAAGCATGAGGCGCCGCTCCGCTCCGCCGCCGTCTGCTCAGCAGATGATCCGGGAGTACCTGGGCCGCGTATCAGTCGCGGCGACGAAGGTGCTGCCCAAGGGAGACCGGCTGCTCTTCGTCGGGCGGACCCGGGCGGCCATCGAGGCCAAGGTCGGGCCCCTGGCCTCGGCCGACACCGATGCCGTGCTGGACGCGCTGAACAGCATGGGGGACCCGGAAGAACTCGCCCAGCGGGAGCGTGAGCGGCTGTACAGCGCCCGGCGGCGAGGAGCCGCCGCCGCGCCGCCGGCGCTCTGGAAACCCAGCAAAGAGTCCAGGCGGGGCGCGGCCGGGTCCAGGCGGGGAGGCGCCGGGTCCAGGCGGGGAGGCGCCGCCTCGCCGCCCGCGCGCGACCAGGGGGCGCCCCAGGAGCGGCGCAGGCCCAGGCCCTGGCCGCACCGGGGGCTGACCGGCCCGGACGAGCCGCAGCCCGCGGAAACGGCGTCACCGCCGGGCCCCCCGGAACCGGGCCCTCCGGAGCTGGGCCCCCCGGAACCGGGTCCCGTGGTGCCGCGCCAGGCGGATTCGCCCGAGGTGGTGCCTCCCCCGTTGCGGCGTCCCCGCCGCCCGAGGCCTCCCGGCCGCCCGAGGCCCCCCCGCCGCCTGGGGCGCTTCAGGACGGGGCGCTCCGGGAAGAAGTGCCCCGGCCGCGGATGCCCCCGGAACAGGCGATCGAGGAAGGCTGGCCCATAGAACCGGCCGCCGCGGAACCTGGGGCTGCCGGACCTGGGGCCGCCGGACCTGGGGCCGTGGAACCGGCCGCCGGGGACCCGGCGGCCGCGGGGAACGGCTCCGCGGCTGGTCTGCCGGTCCCGGACCTGGCCGCGCTGGAAGAAGAGGTACCGGAGCCGGGGACAGACACCGGGGGCGGAGACACCGGGGCGGAGCACCGGGGGCGGAGACGCCCAGATCAGGCGGCCCGGAGCAGAACGGCACGCCGCCGGGCTGGTTGCGCCCGGGGCGGCCGACCCCTGCGGCTCCGCCGAGCGAGACCGAGCCGCTGTCGATCGTGCCCGGCATGAGCGAGTCCGGCGAACCAGAGGATCACCCGGTGGCCGCGCGGCGGTCAGTGGCCGGATGGCGCTCACCGGTGGTGGCGATCCTCGCGGAAGCGTGGGCCCTGGCGCGCAAGCATCCGCTGGAGGCCGTCGCCGTGATCCTCCTGGGCCTCGGCGGGCTGATCCTGCCGTTCCCGTTCTGGCTGATCGGGGGCCTGGTTGCGCTGCGGTCGCGGCGCTGGGATGCCCGGGACAAATGGATCGCCCTGGCCGGGCCGCCCCTGGTCACGTTCGTGGTCCTGCTGATCCGCGCGGTGACGTCCGCAGGGCAATTTCTTCTCCGCCTTCTACCACGCCGCCGGGCACGACGTCGGGGTGAGTATCCGGGTAGGCTGCGTGCTGTGCGCGGGTTACCTTATCTGGCGACTGCGGCGCGGCCCCCGGCTGCGCACGCTTCCCCCCTGGCAGCGCCCCCGCTGACGCACACCCCGCGGGACCGATAACCTGGAGTCGAAAACGCCCGCGCTCGCCCGCCCGCTCTACCGCGTGAGGTCTGGTCCGTGCCCACTGGCAAGGTCAAATGGTATGACGCCGACAAAGGGTTCGGCTTTCTCACCCGCGACGACGGGGGTGAGGTCTTTGTGCATTCCACGGCGCTGCCCGCGGGCACCACGGCGCTGCGGCCCGGCCAGCGGGTCGAGTTCGGCGTCGCCGAGGGGCGCCGGGGGGTCCAGGCACTCCAGGTCCGGCTGCTCGAGCCGCCGCCGACCGTGACCAAGGTCAGCCGGAAGAGCCCGGACGAGATGGTCGTGATCGTCGAGGACCTGATCAAGCTGCTGGATGGGGTATCCGCCAGTTACCGGCGGGGCAGGCACCCGGACGCCCGCGACGGGAAGAAGATCGCGGCCGTGCTCCGGGCCGTGGCCGACGACCTCGAAGCCTAGGCTCACCAGCCAGGCCCACGTCCACCCAGCTCAGCCGGCCGTAGCCGCCTCGGCCCTCCCGGGCGCCCCCACCCCGGCCCCGGGTAGCAGCACCGACACGTCCAGGCCGCCCGCGGGCCGGCTGCACGCCGTGACCGTCCCATGGTGAGCGGTGGTCACCGACCGGACGATGGACAGGCCCAGCCCGGTCCCGGGCACGTCGGCCCCCGGCCCGTCCAGCCGCCGGAAGGGCTCGAACAGCAGCGGGGTCACGTCCTCCCCGATGACCGCCCCGCCGTTGGTGACCGTGAGGTAGGCCTGCCCGTCCCGTGTCCCGGTCGCCACCTGGATCCAGCCGCCCTCAGTGTTGTGCCGGACCGCGTTGTCCACCAGGTTGGCCACGAGCCGGTCAAGCAGGACGAGATCACCGCAGGTCGGCGCGGGCTGCAGGGCGGTCTCCAGGCCCAGCGAGCCGGCCCGGATGGCCGGCCCGGCGGCATCGAGCGCATCCTCGGCCAGCACGGCCAGGTCGGCGAGTTCCAAGCCGGTGACACCCCGGTCGCTGCGGGCCAGGGTCAGCAGGGCCTCGATGAGCGCCTCCGCCCGGTCCGCGGCCGCCCGCACCTCGGCGGCCATGTCCTCGAGCTGGGCCGGGGTCCGGTCCGGCTTGGCCAGGGTGACATCGATGGCGGTCCGCATCACGGTCAGCGGGGTGCGCAGCTCGTGGGAGGCGTTCGCGACGAAACGGCGCTGGCTGGCGAAGGCCGCGTCGAGCCGGGCCAGCATGGCGTCGTAGGTGTCGGCGAGTTCCTTCAGCTCGTCGGGCGGGCCGGCCAGCGCGAGGCGCTCGCCCAGGTTCTCCTCGGACGCGCGGCGGGCCGCCCCGGTGATGGCGTGCACCGGCCGCAGCGCCCGCCCGGCGACCAGCCAGCCCACGGCCCCGGACACCGCGCCCATGATGCCCAGGCCCACCAGCGAGTAGAGCAGCAGCTGGTGCACGGCCTCGGCGCGCTGGCTCTGCGCGCCAGCCACCACGCCGCTGCTGAAGGTCTGCCGGCACTTGCTGATCAGCTCCCGCTCCACGGTCGTGAGGGCGTACTTCTTCTTCTCGGCGGCCATCACCTTGCCGCATGCCTTCCTCAGCGACTCCTCGGCCACGGTCGACGGCTGGTCGGTCTTGCTCAGGGCGCCGGTGGTGCTGAGCCCGCGCACGACGAACACGTAGGTGAAAGCCAGCAGCATGGCTGCGGCCAGCAGGAACAGCCCGCTGTAGATCAGGGTGAGCCGCAGCCGGATCGGCCGCCGCCGGGCGGCGCGGGCCGCCCAGGCCGGGCGGTTCACCGGACCCGCAGCCGGTAGCCGCTGCCGATCACCGTCTCGATCATCGGCGGGTCCCCCAGCTTGCGCCGCAGCCGGGCCATGGTGACCGAGACCGTGTTGGTGAACGGGTCGGCGTGCTCGTCCCACACGTTCTCCAGGAGTTCCTCCGCGCTCACCACCGCGCCGTCCGCGCCGAGCACCGCCTCCAGCACGCCGAACTCCTTCCGGGTCAGCGTCACCGGCCGGCCGTCCCGGCTGACCCGGCGCCGGGCCCGGTCCATGGTCAGGTCGCCCCGGGTGATGACCGGCGGGGTGGACGGGGCCCGCCGGGACAGGGCCCGGACCCGGGCGACGAGCTCGGTGAACGCGAACGGCTTGGGCAGGTAGTCGTCGGCGCCCAGGTTGAGCCCGTCCACCCGGTCCTCCACCGCCGCGGCCGCGGTCAGCATCAGGATCCGGGCGGGCGAGGGCCCGGCCACCAGGCTCGCGCAGACCGCGTCCCCGTGCACCCGCGGCAGGTCGCGGTCGAGCACCACGACGTCATAACGGTTCACCGCGGTGACCTCCACCGCGGCCGCGCCGTCGTAGGCCACATCCACCGCCATCCCCTGATCGCGCAGGCCCTCGGCGATCCGGTTGGCCAGCGTTTTCTGATCCTCCACCACCAGCACGCGCACGAGTCCATGGTGCCCCAGCCGAGATGACATGGACATAACACGAAGGAGCTCCCGGTGCCCCGCCCGGGCCGCGCTGAGCTGCGCGTGGCCACGGCAGGAGTGGGCGGCCGCGGTTCGTTGCGTAGGGCTGGTGTTAGGGCGGCCCGCGTAGATCTCTCCGTGACAGGCCGGCGCCCGTCCCCGCCGGGGGCGGACCCGCCGGCCGCCCAGGGCCGAAGTGCGAACGTCAGGGAGGACGCGATGAGAGTTCGGGCGGCCAGCAGTGGCCGTGTGCTGACGGCGGGAGCGCCGTCAGCGATGATGCTGGCCCTGCTGGGCATGCTCAGCGCGGGATGCGGCGGCGGCGCCGCCCCGGTCACCGTGCCGAGCCTGAGCGGGGCCAGCGGCAGCCATCCCGCGGGCGCCAACCGGGCCGCCGACCTGCACGCGGCCGCGCAGTGCATCCGCCAGCACGGCGTCCCGGGTTACGCCGACCCCGTGCTCACCCCGAGCGGCGCGGTCTACAGCGACCGGCGCAGCATCCAGGACGCGTCTCAGTCCGTCCTGGGCACGGTCCAGGCGGCCTGCGGCAGTGTGCTGGCCCGGGCCCAGCTCAACCCGCTGCACGAGCCGCCCGCCCCGCCGCAGCTGGTCCAGGCCGGGGTGCGCGCGGCCCAGTGCATGCGGGCGCACGGGCTGCCGAACGACGCCGATCCGACGGCGAACACCCCGTACACGCCGGGCCACGGATTCGGGCTCAGCCGCGGCGAGGTCCCGGCCGCCGGGAAGCTGAGCCACGGCTTCCAGCAGGCCATCCACGCCTGCCAGGGGCTGGACGCCGCGGAGATCCGCGCGTTCGACCCTGTCCAGCCTGGGCCAGGACGGCTGACATGCGGGCCAGATGGCTCGCCGCGGCCGGGACGGTCGTGGCCGGCGGGGCGGCGGCGGGGCTGATCGTCGCCACGTCCGGGGCGGGTGGGACGGCCAGCGCCGCGGGGCCGGGACACGCGGCGTCCGGGTCCAGCGGCACCGGGCAGGCCAGCGGGGCCGGGGGCGGCTCCCGCGTGGCCACCGCGCCGGTGGTCCGCACCGACCTGACCAACACGGTCCAGGTGAGCGGGGCGCTCGGGTTCGCGGGCTCGTACACCGTCGCCAACCAGATGCAGGGCACCGCCTATACGGTGCTGCCCCCGCCGGGACAGGTGGTGCGCCGGGGCCACCGCCTGTACGAGGTGGACGGGAGCCCGGTCATCCTGCTCTACGGGCCCCGGCCCGAATGGCGGGACCTGTTCCTGGGGGTCACGCCCGGGCCGGACGTGGCGCAACTCGACGCCAACCTGATCGCGCTCGGCTACGCGACCCCCGCCACGCTGACCGTGAGCGACACGTTCACGGCCGCGACCTCCTTCGCGGTGCAGCGGTGGCAGGCCGCGCTGGGCGTGACCGTGACCGGCGTGGTCCCGGCCGGGCAGGTCGCCTACGCACCCGGCCCGCTGCGGGTGGCCTCGCTGGACGTCACGCTCGGCGCCGCGGCGCAGCCCGGGGCGGCCGTGCTGGCCGCCACGTCGGCCCGGCCGGTGGTCAGCGCGGCCCTGCCGGTCGGCCAGGAGTACCTGGTCCGCCGGGGCGACCAGGTCACCGTCACGCTGCCGGACGGCACCAGGACTGTGCCCGGCGTCATCACCGCGATCTCGCGGGTGGCCAGCGCGGCGTCGCCCGGCGGCGCGGGGGAACCCTCTCCGGGACAGTCCGCACCCGGTGAGCCCGGGTCGGGGAGATCAGGGTCCGGGGGGACAGGGTCGGGCGGCAGCGGTGACTCGGTCGAGGTCACCGTCCGGCTCGCGCACCCGCGGGCCGCGGGCGGGCTGGACCAGGCCCCGGTCACGGTGAACATCGTCAGTGCCCGGGCCAGTGGCGTGCTCGCGGTCCCGATCAGCGCCCTGGTCGCGCTGGCCGGCGGGGGCTACGCCGTGCAGGTGATCACCGGCGGTAGCGCGCACCTGACCGGGGTGCACACCGGGCTGTTCAGCAGCAGCCTGGTCCAGGTGAGCGGGCCCGGGTTGCGGGCGGGGCTGAGGGTCGAGGTGCCCGTCGCCATGACCGGCCGCCTCGAAGATGGGCCGGCCCGGGAGAGGCCAGCCCGCGGTGGGCCAGCGCGAGGCAGGCCGACCTGAAGCGGGCCAGCGCGAAGTGGGCCGTCTCGACTACTGACCAGCCCGTGCTGGAGCTGGTGGGCGTGACGAAGACTTACCCGGGGTCCCCGCCGGTGACCGCTCTGGCCGGGGTGGACCTGCGGATCAGTCCGGGGGACCGGCTGGCCGTGCTGGGGCCGTCCGGCTCGGGCAAGTCCACCTTGCTGCACATCCTGGGCACGCTCGAAAGACCCAGTACCGGAGTGACCCGGGTGGGCGGCCAGGACGTATCCGGTCTGTCAGACGCGGAACTGTCCGCACTGCGGGGGCACCGCCTCGGCTTCGTCTTCCAGCAGTTCTTCCTCCTGGATCACCTGGACGCGGTGGGCAACGTAGCCCTGGGGCTGCTCTACCGTGGCGGTGGCGCCCGCGAGCGGCGGCTGGCCGCCCAGGGGGCCCTGGAGCGGGTCGGCCTCGGGCACCGGCTCCGGCACCGGCCCGGCGAACTGTCCGGGGGTGAGCGGCAGCGGGTGGCCATCGCCCGGGCCGTGGTCGGCGAGGCGGCCGTGGTGCTGGCCGACGAGCCCACCGGCAACCTGGACTCAGCGACCGGTGCCGGGATCATCGCCCTGCTCACCGCGCTCGCCCGGGACGGCACGGCGGTGGTGGTGATCACCCACGACGCGGGGATCGCCGCCGCCATGCAGCGCCAGGTGGAGATGCGGGACGGCCGGATCGTCCGGGTGCAGCCGTGACCCGCGCCGTGAACCGCCCCGTGACTCCGGCCGCGGTGGCCCCGGCCGTGCCCCGGTCCCGGCTCCGTCCGGCTGACGCGCTCCGCACCGGGGCCGGGTCACTGCGGTCGCGCTCCTGGCGGGCGGCACTGTCCGCGCTCGGGATCGCGGTCGGCATCGGCGCCGCCGTGGCGGTGCTCGGCGTGTCCGCCTCGTCCCGGGCCGCCCTGCTCAGCGAGCTGGGCGCGGAAGGCAACCTGCTCACCGTGTCCGCCGGGCAGGACGTCACCGGGGCACCAGCCCCGCTGCCGGCCGCCGCATCCGCCATGATCGCCAGGATTCCCCCGGTGCAGACCGTCTCCGCGGTGGGCTACCTGCCCGGCGCGACGGTCCGGCGGACCGCCGCGGTCCCCGCCGTGGACAGCGGCGGCATCTCGGTTCTGGCCACGCAGACCAGCCTGCTGCACACCCTGGGCGGGACGGTCGCCCGCGGCACGTTCCTGAACGCGGCCACCATCCACTACCCCGCGGTCGTGCTCGGCGCCGTCGCCGCCCGGACGCTGGGCATTACCCGGGTGCCGCCCGGTACCCTGGTGGACCTGGGCGGCCAGTATTTCTCCGTGGTCGGCATCCTGCGTCCGGTCCCGCTCGCCCCGGAGATCGACGAGGCCGCCCTGGTCGGGTTCCCGGTCGCGGACACCCAGCTCGGCCTGGGCGGCCACGCCACCGAGATCTACCTGCGTGCCCAGCCGGATCAGGTCCAGGCGGTGGCCTCGGTGCTGCCCTTTACCGCGAACCCGGCCCTGCCCGAAGGGGTCCAGGTCAGCCAGCCGTCCCAGGTGCTGGCCGCGCGGGCCCAGGCGCGGACGGCGCTCACCGGCTTGTTCCTCGCCCTCGGCGGCGTCGCGGTGGGAGTGGGCGGGATCGGCATCGCCAACATCATGGTGATCTCCGTCCTGGAACGGCGGGCTGAGATCGGCCTGCGTCGTGCGCTCGGGGCGACGCGGCGGCAGGTGGCCGTGCAGTTCCTGACCGAATCCGCGTTGCTGTCAGTGCTGGGCGGACTGGGGGGCGTGCTCCTCGGCGCGGCCGCCACCGTCGGGTACGCGCTCAGCACCGGGCAGGCGGTGGTGGTGCCCGCGGCGGCGGCTGGCGGTGGCCTGGCGGTGTCGCTCGTGGTGGGCGTGGTGGCCGGGGTCTACCCGGCCGTGCGGGCCGCCCGGCTGCCCCCGGCCGAAGCGCTGCGGTCGTGACGGGTTCCATGATCCCGGCCAGAAAGCGTCAATGGGTCAGATATTGACCGGCATCATGCAGAGTGCTGGGCGGGGGCGGTGCGGGCGGCGAGGATCCGGCGGCGCCTGCTGGCGACCAGCAGGATGGCGGTGACGCCCAGCCCCGCGGCGGCCACGGCCAGCCCGGCCACCCCGCTGTCGGTGATGGACATGGCCAGCCCGGCCAGGCCGCCAGCCACCCAGGCCAGCTGATGGATGGTCTCCGACGCGGCCAGGGTCGAGGAGCGGACCTCTTCGGGGACCTCCCGCTGCACGATCGAGTCGAGGGCGAGCTTGGCGAGCACCTGGCCGAACGCCGCGACCAGGGCCACGACGAGCGCCGCCCACAGGCCGAAGAACACCGCGCAGACCGCGGTGATCACCGTGGACATGAAGAGCAGCACGAACAGGATGAGGTGCGGGGCGCGGGCCTTCAGCAGCGCCCCGATCCCGGTCCCGATGAACCCGCCTGCCCCGGCAGCGGCGATCATCGCACCCAGCGCCAGCTTGTCGCTGGTCCCGGGAAAGTGCACGGTCCGGAGCAGGAACGCGAGAAAGAAGATCATGTAGCCGGAGAAGGCCCGCAGCGCCGCGTTGCCGCGCATCGCCTCACCCACGACCGGGCCCACGCTGCGCAGGGTGGTGGCCCACCGGGCGCGCCGCGGAGATGCTGCGGCTGGGCCCGCGCTGGCTGGCGCCCGCGCTGGCTGGGCCCGGCGCTGGCTGGGCCCGGGCTGGCTGGGCCGGGTCCGTCCGCGGCGGCCTCGGCCGCGGGCGTAGCGGCCTGCGGGTCCTGCTGATCTACCCGGGTGGGCAGCCTGATGCCCAGCGCGATGGCGCCCAGATAGACCAGGGTGCCGATGCGCAGCGCCCAGGTCGCCCCGGCGGTGCCGCCACCGGCCAGGAAGGAGACCCCGCCCGCGACGCCAACCCCGAGGGTGGACGCGACGAGCGCCGCGAGCGAGATCCGGGCGTTGGCCGACACCAGCGTGATGCTGGCCGGGAGCACCCGGGGGGTGACCGCGCTGCGGGTTACCCCGTAGGCCTTCTGCAGCACCAGCACCCCGAACGCGGCCGGCAGCAGGGTCACGGTGTCGCTGTGCTGGACCGCGCCCGCCATTCCCCAGCAGAGCAGGCCCCGGGCCAGCAGGGTGCCGACCATGATGTAGCGGCGCCCGTCCCGGACCCGGTCCAGCATCGGCCCGATGAACGGGGCCAGCACGGCGAACGGCGCCATCGTGATGAGCAGGGTCAGCGCGATCCGGCCCCGGGCCTGGTCCACCGACGTGCTGAAGAACAACGTCCCGGCCAGCGCGACCGCCACAAACGCGTCGGCCGCGGCGCCCGCCGCGGTCAGTTCGATGACCCGGTCCAGGCCGGTCCGCCCGCCCCCGGAGGCCTGGGTCAGCCGGCGGATGACCCGGCCGGTGCCGCGGGCCGTGGAGGCGCCGGCTCGCCCGGTCGAGCGCAGTCCGGACGCGAAGCTGCCAGCCGCCCGCCTCGCTTGCGGCCGCGCACCGGACAGTCCCATGGTCCCAGTATTCTGCGTTTCCAGGGGTCAACGACCCCGCACGGGCCGACTTTGGCCGGCCGAACAGTTTTATGTCGCACAGCGGGTGCCTGGATGGGGGACAATTGCTCAGCGTGAGCCCAGGGCGTGCACGGAGCAAAGAACCGGACGAAGCCTGCGCGCAGGCGGTCGACCTGGCGCGCGGCGCCGCCGAGGAGATGGCTGGCCCCGGCGGGGTAGGGGAGCACGTCGGTGTGACGGCCGACGGTGACCGGGTGGTGACGCATCGGTTCAGCTGTCTCGATCCCGCCTACCGTGGCTGGTGCTGGGCGGTCACCGTGGCCCGGGCCTCCCGGGCCAAGAACGTGACCATCGACGAGACTCTCCTGGTCCCGGGACTGGAGGCCATCCTCGCCCCGGACTGGGTGCCCTGGAAGGAACGCGTGCTGCCCGGCGATCTGGGCGTGGGAGATCTCCTCCCGGCACCGCCGGATGACGCCCGGCTGGTACCGGCCGCCTCGCTGGAGGGGGACGACGGGGTCTCCGACTGGGGCGAGACGGCCTGGGCGATGCCCGGGACCGAACCGGAAGACCTGGTCCCAGTCCCGTCCGCCGAGCTGCTGGATGAAGGCCTGGACGACGATGACGACGTCGACCCGGAAGACCTGGACGGCGCCGAGAACGTCGCGGCCGTGATGGTCGCCGCCGGAGCCAGCGCCGCGGCCACCAGCCGTGACCCGAGTGCGGAGGAACAGGGTAGTGCCACCGGTGCCGACACCGCCGGAGCTGACGTCGGGCGCCAGGACGTCCTGGGGGACCGGCCGCCCCGCGCCCGGGTGCTCTCGGCCATCGGCCGCGACGACACCGCGCTGCGCTGGTACACCAGCGAGCACGGCCCGAAGTCCCCGCTGGCCAACGCGGCCCCGGGACTGTGCTCAGGGTGCGGGTTCTTCGTGCGGCTGGGCGGCCCGCTAGGCCGCGTGTTCGGGGTCTGCGCGAACGAGTACGCGCCCGACGACGGCCGGGTCGTCTCCGTGGATCATGGCTGCGGCGCGCATTCCGAAGGGGTGACCGCGGCGACCGCGGACCAGCCCCTGCGGCCGGTCATCGACGAACTCGGTTATGACCTGGTGGACATGCCCGGCGTCTCGGTCGAGGAGACGGTCTTCGAGCCCCTCGATCACAACTAGTCAGCCTCAGCCCGGGCCTGGGCCCGGCGCTGCGCCTGCCGCGCCCGGGCGCGCTTCAGCCGTGGCACGTACCACAGGCCGAACAAGCCCAGGCACAGCCCCACCGCGCAGGTCCAGACCCACCAGCGATCGGACGGCGGCAGGTTGTCGCGCAGCACCAGGACGCTGACCAGCCCGATCGCCCACGCCGCGGTGATGACCGCGGTCACGAGCTGGTCATTGGCCTCGAGCGGCGGCGGCGCGGGCCGAAGTTTCCTGCTCACCTAACCCAGGCTAACGGGCTTCCGCATGGTGTACTGGAGCCACGCCCCGTCAGGGGTGCCACCCGTTCGCCTTGCTAACGGTTTGACGGAATGCCGTCGGCCCGCATATCGTTAGCAAAAGTAATGACTCAGGCTAAAGATAATGACATCCTCGGGGACTACGGCCGACGCGGGCCTGGCCACAACGCTACGGATCTCCGTGAGCCGGCTGGCCCGGCGGCTGCGGGTCGAGCGGACCGTGCCCGGCCAGGCGGAGCCGGTGCTCTCGGACACCCAGTTCGCGGCCCTGGCGACGCTGGAGAAGCACGGCGCGATGAGCCCGGGCGAGCTGGCCGGGCACGAGCGGGTGCAGCCACCGTCGATGACACGCGTCATCGCCGCACTGGAGGAGTGGCAACTCGTCACGCGAGCAGCACATGCCTCCGACCGGCGGCAGGTGGTACTGACGGTAACCCCGGCGGGCCGGGTCCTGGTGGCGAAGGCTCGCCGTCGCCGCGACGCCTGGCTGGCCAGGCGGCTGAACGAGCTGACTCCGCAGGAGCGGGCGACGCTGCGGGCGGCCGCGCCGATTCTGGAGAAGCTCAGCCAGTCCTGACCCCCGGCGACCGGGCCGGGCGGTCCAGCCTGCGGACTTTCCGTTCCCTGGGCACCCGGAACTACCGGCTGTTCGCGATCGGCCAGGTCGTCTCCAACAGCGGCACCTGGATGCAGCGGGTGGCCCAGGACTGGCTGGTCCTGGAGCTGACCCACGGCAGCGGTACCGCGCTGGGCATCGCCACCGGGCTGCAGTTCCTGCCCATGCTGGCCAGCCCGTGGGGCGGGGCGATCGCGGACCGCTACCCCAAGCGCCGCATCCTGATGCTGACCCAGACCGCCATGGGGCTGCTCGCGCTCGTCCTGGGCGTCCTCGCGGTGACCGGGGCGGTGCGCATCTGGCAGGTCTTCGCGCTGGCCTTCGGACTCGGCCTGGCCACGGTGGTGGACAACCCCACCCGCCAGGCGTTCGTCACCGAGATGGTCGGCCAGACCGACATGCCCAACGCCATCGCCCTGAACAGCGCGATCTTCAACCTGGCCCGCATCGCCGGGCCGGCCGCCGCCGGGCTGGTGATCGGCGCGGTCGGCACGCCGGCCGCCTTCTTCATCAACGCGGCCTCCTACGGTGCGGTGCTGACCGGGCTCAAGCTGATGCGGCCCGGTGAGCTGCATCCGGTGGATCCGGTCCCCCGGCACCCGGGTCAGCTCCGCGAGGGTTTCGCCTACGTCTGGTCCCGGCCGCAGCTGCTCATGCCCATGATCCTCATCTTCTTCGTAGCCACCTTCGGCATGAACTTCCAGGTCACAAACGCCCTGATGTCCCGGCAGGTGTTCCACACCGGAGCCACGGCCTTCGGCGTGGCGTCGGCCGTGTTCGCGGCGGGCGCGCTGGCCGGGGCCCTGCTCGCGGCCCGGCGCAGCAGGCCGGGCCTGCGACTGCTGGTGGCCGCCGCGTTCGCGTTCGGCGTGCTGGAAGTCCTGACCGCGCTGATGCCCTCGTTCTGGCTGTTCCTGGCGATGCTGGTGCCGACCGGCCTGATCTTGCTCACGCTCAACACGGCGGCTAACTCCACCGTCCAGATCGGCTCGGCGCCGGACATGCGCGGCCGGGTGATGGGGCTGTACATGCTGGTGTTCCTGGGCGGAGCGCCGCTCGGGTCGCCCTTGGTCGGCTGGGTCGGGGAGCAGTTCGGCCCGCGGATGAGCCTGCTGGCCGGCGGGGTCATCTCGGCCGCCGCGGCCGCGGTCATCGGCCTGCTGCTGGCCCGGCGCCGCGGGATAGCGGCGCGGGAGGTTCTGCGCCCGGGCGCGCTGGCCCGCATGGTCGCCTGAGCTGTTGGCCAGCTGAGCCGTTTTCTGGCCCAGTGCACGTTCTTACCCCTGCACCCGGGCCGGCCCCCCAGGGCTGGTGCTACGAATGGGCTATGAGGCTGTTCGTCGCGGTCGCCGTGCCGGTACACGCGGCCGACGAGCTGGACAACGCGGTCGCGCCGCTGCGCCAGTCCTGGCCTGGACTGCGCTGGACCGGGCGCGATGCGTGGCATCTCACGCTGGCGTTTCTCGGCGAGGTGACCGAGCCGGTGTGTGCGCGGCTGGAGCCGCGGCTGGAGCGCGCCGCGGCCCGCCGCCCCCGGCTCCCGCTGTCCCTGGGCGGGGCGGGCGCCTTCCCTGGCGCCACCCGGGCCCGCGTGCTGTGGACCGGGGTGCAGGGCGAACCGCGCGCTCTCGCCGCCCTGGCCGCCCTGGCCGACTCCGTGGCCAAGGGAGCGCGGCGGGCGGGCGCACCTCCGGCGGAGGAGCGCCGGCGCTTCCGGCCGCACCTGACCCTGGCCCGGTGCCGCGAGCCAGTGGACGTGCAGCCGCTGGTGGACCAGCTCTCCGGGTACGCCGGCACCCCGTGGACCGCGGGGGAGATCTACCTCATCCGCAGCCACCTGCCCGGCGGCCGCCCGCACGACCGGCCGCGCTACGAGACCCTGGGCTGCTGGCCACTGGCCGGGTCGCCCGTGCCCGGGGTATAGGCGCCGGGGGCATGGCTGCCCCGGGCATAGGCTGCCTGATGTGAACCGCACGACCCGGTGGCTGCTCCCGGTGGTGCTCGCGATCCTGGTCGCAGGCGCGCTCATCGGCGCGGCCGTGCACTGACCCGGCGCTTCTGCCTGCCGCAAACCCCGGGTCTAGAGCCGCTCGATGACGTAGTCGATACAGGCGGTCAGCGCCTCTACGTCGGCCGGATCCACCGCGGGGAACATGCCGATCCGCAGCTGATTGCGGCCGAGCTTGCGGTAAGGCTCGGTGTCCACGATCCCGTTCGCGCGCAGCGCCGCCGCCACGGCGGCCGCGTCCACGCTCTCGGTGAAGTCGATGGTGCCCACGACCTGCGACCGCTGCGCCGGATCGGTGACGAACGGGGTCGCGTAGGGCGACTTCTCGGCCCAGTTGTACAGCCGCGAGGAGGAGTCGGCGGTCCGCTCCACCGCCCAGTCCAGGCCACCCTGGCCGAGCATCCACTCGACCTGGTCGGCCAGCAGCAGCAGGGTCGCCACCGACGGGGTGTTGTATGTCTGCTGCTTGGCGGAGTTGTCGATGGCCACCGGCAGCGAGAAGAACTCGGGGATGTAGCGGCCGCTCGCCGCGATCCCGGCGGCCCGGTCCAGGGCGGCCGGTGACATCAGCGCGAGCCACAGCCCGCCATCGGAACCGAAGCACTTCTGCGGCGCGAAGTAGTACACGTCACACTCGCTGACCTGCACGGGAAGGCCACCCGCGCCGCTCGTCGCGTCCACGATCACCAGCGCGCCGGGGTCGGTCTCCCGGACCCGCCGGACCGGCATGGCCACCCCGGTCGAGGTCTCGTTGTGGGTCAGCGCGTAGGTATCCACGCCGGTCTCACCGCGCGGGGCCGGATGGCCGCCGGGCGGCGAGGCGATCACGGTCGGGTCATCCAGCCACGGGGCCGCCTGGGCCACCTTGCTGAATTTGGCGGAGAACTCGCCGAACGCCAGGTGCTGCGACTTCTGCTGGATCAGCCCGAACGCGGCGATCTCCCAGAACGCCGTGGTGCCGCCGTTACCCAGGACGACCTGGTAGCCGTCGGGCACCGCGAACAGCTCCGCCAGGCCTTCGCGGGCCCGCCGGACCAGTGAGCGGACCGGGGCCTGGCGGTGCGAGGTGCCCAGGTACTGGGCCGACGATGCGGCCAGCGCGGTGAGCTGCTCGGGACGGATCTTGGAAGGCCCGCAGCCGAAACGTCCGTCGGCCGGCCGGAGGCCCGCAGGAATGGCGATGTCGGTCACGCAGCCAGCCTATCCAGGCCCGGGGAGCGGGCTGACTGGCTCCGGCCCGCCCCCGAAGGACCCTCAGACCTCGCCCAGTACCTGGTCCGCGCCGGGGACCTCAGTGACCGGCCGGGACGGCGGGCCTATGTAGCGGGCACTCGGCCGGACCAGCCGCCCGGTCTGCTTCTGCTCCAGGATGTGCGCCGCCCAGCCCGCGGTCCGCGCACAAGTGAACATGGACGTGAACATGTGCGGCGGGACCTCCGCGAAGTCCAGCATGATGGCCGCCCAGAACTCCACGTTGGTGGCCAGCACCCGGTCCGGCCGCCGCGCGTGCAGTTCGGCCAGGGCCGCCTCCTCCAGGGCCTCGGCGACCTCGGCCCGCGGCGCCCCGAGTTCCTTGGCGGTCCGGCGCAGCACCCGCGCGCGGGGGTCCTCGGCGCGGTACACCCGGTGCCCGAAGCCCATCAGCCGGTCCCCGCGGTCCAGGGAGGCCTTGACGAACTTGACCGCGTCGCCGGTCCGCTCGACTTCCTCGATCATGGACAGCACCCGCGCGGGCGCGCCGCCGTGCAGCGGCCCGGACATCGCACCGACCGCGCCGGACAGGGCGGCGGCGACATCCGCGCCGGTCGAGGCGATCACGCGGGCGGTGAACGTCAACGCGTTCATGCCGTGCTCCGCGGCGGAGGTCCAGTAGGCGTCAACCGCCTTGACGTGCCGCGGGTCAGGCTCGCCCCGCCACCGGATCATGAACCGCTCGACGACGTTGCGTGCCTCGTCCACCCGCTCCTGCGGGACCGGGGGCAGCCCGGGGCCGCGGGCGGACTGGGCCACGAAGGACAGTGCCATGACCGAGGCGCGGGCCAGATCGTCGCGGGCCTGCTCGTCGTCGATGTCCAGGAGCTGGCGCATGCCCCAGGCCGGGGCCAGCATGGCGAGCGCGCTCTGCACGTCCACCCGGATGTCGCCGGAGTGCACCGGGATCGGGTAAGGCTCGGCCGGGGGCAGGCCCGGGGCGAACTTGTTGTCCACCAGGAGCCCCCACACGTGCCCGAACGACACGTGGCCCACGAGTTCCTCGATGTCCACGCCCCGGTAGCGGAGCGCCCCGCCCTCCCGGTCCGGCTCGGCGATCGTTGTCTCGAAGGCGACGACGCCTTCGAGCCCAGGCACGAAATCGGACATGTGCTGGTCCTCCGTGGTCCTTGTAAGCTGCTTGTCCTCGTGAGCTGCGTGGAGCGCGTCCCGGGACGTGGTGCCTCCCGGTGGCTGGCCGTTCGTGTCAGCAGGGTTAATTCAACCCTGCAGGCACAATAATCCGATAGGTCCCGTGACCGTGACGCTGGGCACGATAGATGGGTGCTTCACCAGGCCAGGGGATGTGTGAGGATCTTTCCCGTGGAACCCTCCCGTGATCCCCAGGCCCATCATCCTCAGGCCCATAATCCTCAGGCCAGCTATTCCTTGGATGAGGCTCGGGCCCCGGCCGACCCCGTGACACTGTTTTCCCGGTGGATGGACGATGTCGTCGCCGCGGGCCTCCCCGAGCCCACCGCCATGGTGCTGGCTACCGTCTCCCCGGCCGGCCGCCCCCGGGCCCGTACGGTACTGCTGAAGGACTACGGGGCGGCGGGTTTCGTTTTCTATACCAATCGCACGTCAGCTAAGGGGCGCGCGCTGGCGGAGCGGCCGCAGGCCTGCCTGGTGTTCCCGTGGCACCCGATCCAGCGGCAAGTGATCATCGAGGGCCCGGTGCAGGCCCTGTCCACCAGCGAGAGCGAGCCCTACTTCCACTCCCGCCCGCGCGGGTCGCAACTCGGCGCGTGGGCCAGCCGGCAGTCGTCCGTGCTGGCGTCCCGGGCGGAACTGGAGGCACGGTACGCCGAACTGGAAGCGCGCTGGCCCGAGGGGACGACCGTGCCGATGCCGGAGTTCTGGGGCGGTTACCGCGTGCTGCCGGAGGTCATCGAGTTCTGGGCGGGGCAGCCAAGCCGCCTGCACGACCGGCTCCGCTACCGCCGGGCCGGCCGGGACTGGGTGCTCGAGCGCCTGGCGCCGTAAATCCCCTCTCCGGCCCGATTACGGGGCGGCGCCAGCCCTTCACTCACTTGCCGGGCCGCGATTGCGCGCAGCCGGCATAGCATCAGGTGAGGAGGGAGGCCTGGAGACGGTGCATGGGCTCATCGACACCACCGAGATGTACCTCCGCACGATCTTCGAATTGGAAGAGGAGGGCATCGTCCCGCTGCGGGCACGTATCGCCGAGCGGCTGTCGCAGAGCGGACCGACGGTCAGCCAGACCGTGGCCCGGATGGAGCGGGACGGGCTGGTCAAGGTGGAGGGGGACCGGGTGCTCGCCCTGACTCCGGCGGGCGCGACCCTGGCCATGCGCGTCATGCGCAAGCACCGCCTGGCCGAGTGCCTGCTGGTCGGGGTGATCGGGCTGCCCTGGGAAGAGGTGCACGTCGAGGCGTGCCGGTGGGAGCACGTGATCTCGGAAAACGTCGAGCGCAGGCTGGTGGAGCTGCTCGACTATCCGGTGTCCTGCCCGCACGGGAACATCATCCCCGGGCTGGAGGAACTCGGCGTCCCGCCCGACGCGCGGCAGCGCGCGGTCGCGGCCGGTGAGGAGCGGCCCGAGTCGATGGCCGCCGTCGCAGCGAAGATCGCCGGCCCGGTAACAGTTCTTAGGATCAGCGAACAAGTCCAAAGTGACCCTTCCCTGATGCTTAAACTCAAGCGGATCGGGATACAACCCGGACGCGAGGTTACGCTCGCAGCGAGTGACGAGGGTGTGCGGGTGACCAGTGAGGACAGCGTGGGCAGTGTCACGGCGGAGTTGTCCCGCCTGGTGGCCGCCCATGTCTTTGTCGCCAGGCGCTGAGGATGGCCCCGGTGACTGACTGGGCGACCGCCGCTGGGTACGACGCCTACCTCCCGGCTCAGACCATCCTGGCCCAGATCTCCGCGGCCGTGGTCGTCACCGACCGCCAGGGCAACCTGCTCTACGCGAACCCTTTCGCCGCCGCACTGTTCGGGTTCCCGAAGAAGGGCAAGCTGCTGGGCCGCCCGGTGCTGTCCCTCGCGTTTTCCGGCGTCGACTCCGGGAAGGCGGCTGAACTGGCCAAGCAGGTGCTCCGCGGCCGCGGCGGGGACGGCACGTTCGCGGTCCTGCGCGCCGACGGCTCGCGCGTGTTCGTCCGCGCCCAGGCCATGCCGCTGCGCCACCCCTCCGGGTCGATCGACGGCATCGTGATCCTGGCCCGCGAGGCCAGCCGGCGCAGCAGCCGGCGCGAACGCGACCGGGTCTCGCTGCTGGAGCGCATCGGCGAGCGGCTGGCCGGGTCGCTCGAGTTCGGCACGACCCTGCGGCACGTGGCCGAGATCCTGGTCCCGCAGTTCGCCGACCACTGCACTATCGACCTGTTCCAGGGCGACAAGCTGATCCGCCAGTCGCAGATGAACGCGGGCGGCTGGGTCCCGCCATCCGGCAGCTGGGCCCGGGTCGGCGACCCGATCAAGTACCCCGAGGGTCACTTCTGCCGGCAGGCCATGGCCCGCCTGGAGCCGGTCCTGGTCGAGAACCTCGACGAGATAGAGCCGGCCGCGCCCAGCTCGTCCAGCCTGGCTGCCGCCCAGGACGTTGGCCTGCGGTCGGTCGTGGCCGCCCCGCTGATCGCCCGGGGCGAGCTGCTCGGCGTGATCAGCCTGGCCCTATCCGGGCTGACCAAGCGGCACGAGCAGTACTACGACGCGGACGACCGCGAATTCCTCAGCGCGGTGGCCAGCCGGGTCGCGGTGGCCATCGACAACGCAATGCTGTTCGAGGAGGAGCGGCGGACCGCGCTGGCCTTCCAGACCAGCCTGCTGCCCCAGCAGCTACCCCAGCTCGACGGGCTGGAGGTGGCCTGCCGGTACGTGCCGGCCAAGCCGCTGGTGACCCACGGCCAGGGCATCCAGACCCAGGTCGGCGGGGACTGGTACGACATCATCCCGTTGTCTGCGGGCCGGGTCGGCATCGTCATCGGTGACGTCGAGGGCCGCGGGGCCCGGGCGGCCGCGGTCATGGGCCAGCTCCGCGCCGCGTTGCGCGCGTTCGCCCAGGACGACAAGCCGCCCGCCGAGATCCTGCGCAAGCTCGATGAGTGGTGCCGCACGCTCAGCACGGGCAAAGGTCAGGCCGGCGACCTCGACGCACCCATGGTCAGCTGCACCTACCTCGTCTATGACGCGTGGTCGCGCACGCTGTCGTTCGCCAACGCGGGCCACGACGCGCCGCTGCTCATCGTCGGCGGCGAGGTCGGCGAGCTGGAGATGGAGCACAAGGGCGTGCTGCTCGGGATGCGCGGCAAGGGGTTGCCCGCGCTGCCGCCCTACCGCGAGGAGACGCGTTATCTGCCGGCCGGCTCCGGGCTGGTGCTCTACACCGACGGTCTCACCGACCGGCGGCATCGCCCTGACGGGACGGGCACCTATTCCGAGGACGACGCCCGGCTGATGCTGCACCAGTCGGTGCGCCGGGTGGCCCACGGCGACGTCGAGCTCATCGCGCAGGCCGCGCAGGAGGCCGTCCCGGGGGACATCGACGACGACATGGCCATCGTCGCGATCCGCACCTCGCCGGTGGACCTGGCCTCCTGGGACTGCACGTTCCCCGCCGAGCCGATCAAGGTCTCCGAGGCGCGCCGGCTGGCCGAGGCCACGTTCCGGTCCTGGGGGATGGAAGGCGAGCAGGTCGAGCTGACCTGCCTGCTGGTGTCGGAAGTGGTCACCAACGTCGTGCTGCACACGGCCGCCTCGCGTCCCCCCGCCGGGCGCTGACCATGGAAGTGGCCGGCGCGGCCGCCCAGCATCCGGACAGCCTGGCCGACGGGTGGGGCCCGCCCGTCCCGTTCAACGACGAGGGCCCGGCGATGGAGGGCAAGACGTTCACCCTGCGGCTGCGCCGTGGCGGCGAAGCGGTGTGGGTCGAGGTCTTCGACCAGGACCTGCGGCTGCCGCGGATCCGCAGTGCGGGCGAGACCGACGAGGGCGGCCGTGGCCTCTACCTCGTCGATCAGCTGGCTACCCGGTGGGGCTCCCGGCCGACCCGGGACGGCAAGGCGGTCTGGTTCGAGATGCCGCTGCGCCGCGACCCGGTGGGCTGACCGTGCGGCGGGCGGCTTACTTGCCCTGGGTCTGGTAGGCGTACAGGACGAGCACGACCAGGATCACCACGGTCATGATGATGAGCCAGGTCCGGCCGGTCGCGTTGCCCATCCCCAGACGGCGCCGCGTCCGGGTCAGGAAGAACGTCACCAGGGCGGCGATGAACACCAGCAGGATAATTCCGGTCGTCATCCCGGCCTCCGAGGATTCGGGTTCCGGTGACCGGCCGGGGGGCTGCCGGGTCGGCCACTAGTAACGAGCATAAGGCCGGCCAGGACACCGATCCGTTGCGCAGCGCGAGCGGATCCAGGCTGACCGTCCCGTCCGGCTGATCCACGCACTCGCGGAGCTTGCGCAACACCGCTACCTGCCGGTCCAGCGCCTGGATCCGGTCCTCCACCAGTTGCGCCGCCCTGGCCCGCTGTCCGGGGGCGATCGCCCGGCCCAGGGCCAGCCGGGCTAGCGGCCTGACCTCTTCCAGCCGGAAGCCCAGGTCCTTGAGGGCCAGCGCGGTCTCGATGTAGCCGCAGTACTCACGCGGGTACTTGCGGGTGCCGCCGCTGGTCCGCCGCGGTTCGGGCAGGATCCCGAGTTCCTCGTAGTAGCGGATGGTCCGGCTGCTCACGCCCGCCGCCTTGGCCAGCTGGCCGATGCTGACCAGTCCCGCGACGTCATCGATGGTGTCCATGGTCGTGCATTCCCCCGGGTCTGCCCCTTGCGTGGGCCGTCCGCTGGCCACGCCTTCGGATGCGTACAGTAATCGCTAATCACGGATAGTAGCGATTACGGTACGGCGCCAGGGTGATTCCCAGGTCAAGTGGGCCGATGGACCGCAACCGGCCCCACGCTCCCGTCCAGTCACATGTCCCCCTCTCCGGGGCCCGCCCACGGGGTGCGGGCGGCTACAGCAGACGCTTGAAGGCTGCGCGGGCCACGAAACCGGCCACCCGGAGAGTAACCGGCGACGAGGAAATATTCAACTCAAGTTAGAAGTTTCCTCTAACTAAGAGATGGATTAACCTGGACTCAGAGATGAGCCCATGGTGTCACCGGAGGCGAATTTCATGTTGCTGACCAGTTTTGACCCCTTCACCAGGGACTTCGACCGAATCGTCGAGCGCACGTTCGGCCCGCGGACCGGGTTCCGTCCGGGCATGCCCATGGACGCCGTCCGCACCGAGGACGGTCTCACGCTGCGCTTCGACCTGCCGGGCATCGACCCCGCCAGCATCGAGGTCACCGTGGACCGCGGCACGCTCACCGTCAGCGCCAAGCGGGACGGGGAGCTGGCCGAGGGCGAGAAGCCGTACGTCCGTGAGCGGGTGACCGGCACGTTCTCACGCCGGATCCGGCTCGGGGACGCGATCGACTCCGCCAAGGTCGAGGCCGGGTACGAGCACGGCGTGCTGACCGTGCAGGTCCCGCTGGCCGAGGCGGCCAAGCCCCGCAAGGTCGAGATCCAGGCCGAGGCCCCGAAGGGCATCGCTGCCTGATCGAGCACCTAGGATTCAACCCGCCGGGCCCGGACAGCCAGCTGTCCGGGCCCGCGGTCACCATGGAGAGAGCCATGCCGTCGCTGCCGTTCGAAGACGAAAACCTGCCGCTGTTCACCGTCGGGCAGGTCTCCAGCATGCTCGAAATCCAGCAGGCCTTCCTGCGGCGGCTCGACGAGCACGACGTGGTGCGGCCGTCGCGGTCCAGCGGCAGGCAGCGCCGGTACACCCGCAACGAGATCACCGTCATCCAGTACGTGGTGCGGCTCGCGGATGAGGGGATGACGCTGCCGTCGATCCGCCGGGTTCTGGAGCTGGAGCAGCGGATCAGGGAGCTGGAGTCGGAGCGCGACGCGCTCCGCGAGGCGTTGCGGGCAGTCCGCCGGCAGCTCGGGACGGAGCCAGGGGCGGGCCCGGCTTAGACGTCCGTGCGGTAGAAGTTCAGGTAGGAGCGGGACGGCGTGGGGCCGCGCTGGTCCTGGTAACGCGAGCCGTAGACGCTGGAGCCGTACGGGTGCTCCGCCGGTGAGCTCGTCCGGAACAGGCACAGCTGGCCGATCTTCATCCCCGGCCAGAGCTTGATCGGGAGCGTGGCCACGTTCGACAGCTCCAGCGTCACGTGGCCGGAGAAGCCCGGGTCGATCCAGCCCGCCGTGGAGTGAGTTAGCAGCCCCAGCCGGCCGAGCGAGCTCTTGCCCTCCAGCCGCCCGGCCACGTCATCGGGCAGCGTCACCACCTCATAGGTAGAGGCGAGCACGAACTCCCCGGGGTGCAGCACGAAGGGATCCTTCCCCTCCGTCTCCACCAGCCGGGTCAGGTCGGGTTGCTCCACCGCGGGGTCGATGTGCGGGTAGCGGTGGTTCTCGAAGACCCGGAAATAGCGGTCCAGGCGCACGTCGATGCTGGACGGCTGGATCAGCTCGGGCGAGTACGGATCGAGCCGGACCCTGCCGGAATCGACCTCCGCACGGATATCACGGTCGGAGAGCAGCACTCTGGCAACCTACCGGCTGCTCGCACTCTTGCGGCCGGAGCTTCCGGTACTATGTCCGGGCGGCGTCAGCGAGCCCGGACAGGCCCTGGCGAGACGTTGCGGGTGTAGTTCAATGGTAGAACGTCAGCTTCCCAAGCTGATAGTGCGAGTTCGATTCTCGTCACCCGCTCCACGAAAGAGCAGGCCAGTGGCTATGCTTGGCCTGGCTTTCTCGGTTTCGCTCGGCTCTTGTTGATCTCCACGTGCCATTAGTCAACCTACGCCCGGCTTCCGGTGAACTGCCTCCGGCTTGTACCTGGATGGTCCTGGTCGCCTCGATGTCACCGTCGATCGCGTTCGTGTATGACCAGGTCAGCTCCGGGTGCCTCGTACTGGTAGATCATCGTCGCCCGCTCGCTGTCGTGACCCATCCGGGCCATCAGATCTTTGGGCTCGCGCCGCTGGTTCCCGCCAAGTGTTTCCGGTGTGCCTGAGATCATGAAAGTGCAGGCTTTCCGCGCCGATCGACCGGACAGCGTACGGCCAGGCCGACATCTTGTTGGCGGTTGCTGCGTACGACCCGGCCGTCTTTGACCGCAGAGAAGATGAGCGCGCCGACCGCGATGCCGACCAGACAGCGCTAGGTGCTCATGCTCAGCGGGATGGTCCAGAGTGCCCCCAGGTAGATGATGGTTTCGCGCTTGAATGCGCGGGCGTGGTCGAAGCCGAACTTGCCGGGCAGGAACCTAGCGAGCGGCGTTCGCGGAATGGGCTTCGGGGGCGGCGACCTCACGCTGCAGGCAGGCGGGTCCCGAAGCGGTGCTCCGGGACCCGCCTTGCGCGGTGCGGGCATTGCCCTTGTTCCTGTCTGCCATGCATGCGGGGGTGAACCAGGCGAACAACGATGCCATCGGACCGCGAATTGCCGTGAGTACCGCGTCACTTGCGCACCCGGCCGCACGATGGCTGGGACCGGGTACCCGATGCGGAAATTGGCGCGGCGCGAGTTAAGCTAGCCTCTGCGTAGGAAGCTGACGACCGCTGCTTCTAGCGCATGCGCTATACGCTGCTGGAATGCAGCAGAAACCAGCAACGCCGCATCAGTAGCATTGCGCATGTTACCGCATTGATAAGACCTCTGGGTACCGTGCTGAGGTTAAGGCCTGCGAGGTCATTACGATGGCTAATGCCGTTGACTCCGTAGTAGGTACTAATCGGCATATTCGTGTATCGTAGGAATGCCCCCCGCACGTCCCGGCCAAACTGCCGTGACGGGGCGATCACCTGGTCGTTCGGCCCATCGGGGACAGGCTCAAGGACCGTGAAACCCCGCCCGGACGGCGGCCCCCCGTCGGCATGTATATCAATCGCTACATTGGCGTGGCTGCGATTGAGTATCTGGGCCCGCCGGGTGACACACGGTCCGACACCATGGCTGCTCCGGGACATGACGACCCGCGCGCCATCACGAAAGAGGTCGGCACGGAGGAACATCGCGACACGGAAGTTGAACAGAGCTTCAGGGTGGCCTTTGTCGGTTTGTGTGCCGGTCGTGTCACAAGTTTCTCGCTCGCGGCCGTTCCAGATCATTCTATTCAGATAAGAGGGATCAGAGCCGTTCAAACCATTATGACCTGGATCGATGCCAATGACCATTCCCGTCAGAATCCCCACGAAAATCTTCTTGACTGTACTGTTTGATCTCTCCCGACTCCCTCAATACCATCTGCACCGTGACGTACAGCAAGCGGTGACTCCGCTGGCTTAGAAGTGCCTGCAGACTGGCCCAGTCGGATACCAGCCCTGCGAGGCAAGTAGACACGCTACGACAGTTATGACCACAGTCACAACGGCTCTCTTGTTATGCGTCACATCACAGCCTCTTTCGGTGCTAATACCTCATTCGCCTCGGCCCCCGCGCGGCCGCAAGCCGCCGACCATCCGCATGCCTGCTGGAGCCTCAACGCCCTGCATGCATCGGAACCACTCAAGCCCGTTCGCGGTACATCCTAGAACATACATTCGATTGATTGCAAGCTTGCTAAGCAGAACGCTGGCTTGTTCTAATAAAGAGGCTTGACCAGGAGTTATAGTGTCACACTAGGTAGGGGAGCCCACGTACGGTCACCGATCATGCAGAGGATAGGGACACAACTCGGGGCAGGCATCGGGCGACTCCTGGCTTGCCCATGCGGGACGGATGCATCCAGCCTCGTGGCACCGCCAACCGCTAGGGTCCGCGGAGATCATCGGAGAGCCTTCAGGCCGCTATGAATTCGTAGCCTTCAACGGCCCGGGCCCTAGCCGCGCCCGCACGTTAACGTTCGTGGACGCTACCCTATGGCCAGTGTAATCACAATAACGGGGCGTGCGACATTTCCGCAATGGCCGTTCTAGGGAGTTGCCGTCCTTTCAAATGCTTCACCCATGTGTTGGTGAGGAACTAACCTTCGGGGCCGGAATAGAAACTATGGGCGGCCGGTTACCCAGAACTTATTATCACTTAGGCATGCCTGTGGATTCCATTCCTTAGCCGGAAGAGTAGTAATGTGAGGCAGTGAGCGTGGCCAATGGAGAGGTGTACCGTAAAGCGATGCAAGCTGTGCGTCTTTGAGACGCGCACCGTGGAAATCTGCGCCCTGCACATTAGCTCCGCGGAGATCAGCATGAGTAAGGTTCACCCTGCGGAAGACTGCGCGGCGAAGGTCAGCGCATTGAAGGTAAGAACCCGATAGATCTGAATTACCACTCCACGTGGATGAGGACAGATCGGCTCCCCTCATGTCGATTCCCGGCATGTACGCGGTTACCCAGTTAAAGTGGATGCCAGACCATGACACCTGGAATAGCTCATCATATGACAGGTCTATTGCTGGCATCTTGCCGGTATTCAGTGCCCACACTTCTTTTTTGGTTTGCTTGCTTAGTAGGAACCGTACCTGATCTGCTGCATAAGCGACATCAATAGGTATGATGCCGGGGCCGCTAGGCGCTCCGTAGCCACGCCCGAATAGCGGTGCCTGACCACTTCTCGCCACGCCGTGACTCTGCAGATAGCCGCTGAGAACTTGCAATGCAGTGGCGTAGTCATCGTACACTTGGGAAGTCGGTTCGCCAGTTTGAGCAATCTGCGTGAGACGGGCAGATGTATTATGGTACAAGAGGATCAGGCCAGCGATTCGCTCCGTCACATCCTTAGATCAGAGGGCTGTAATGGCAGTGGACAGCTGGCTGTCTTCCGATTGTCGCAGGGTGTTCTGGGAGTTGTGATTGACAGTCATCTGACCTTGCGTCGCTACCCATATTGCAATGAGGAGGGCAAGTGCCGAGATTAGTGCGCCTATAATCTGAGCCCACGGCGCTAAGCGCTTACCACGCTTCTGCCATACCTTCTGTTTATTGTCGTTGACTGTCGTTGGCTGTGTTGATTGATGGCCGACCCCCACTATACCCCTCCTTGCTGTGCCTGCTATGTCGTTTAGAACCTGGGTACGGTATGCTATTCCCCGCACGCTTAGCTTGGTGCACGGCTCATTGTGAGTGCGACCGCAATTGCAAGTCTGATTCTTCATGCCAGATATCCAGGGATCTGACGCAGCATTGCGATCACCTTGCCGCGAATTTCCGCCTTGTCGCCGGGGATCGGTGTATATAGCGCGTTTTGCGGCATGAGCCATCGATGGCCATCGATTTGCTTAAGGGTCTTGACCGTACCCTCAACCTCGATCCCGTTGACCAGTGCAGCCACTATCTCGCCGTTCTCGGCGTTGTGCTGCTCCCGGACCACGACCCAATCACCGTCGATGATCCCAACACCCATCATGGAGTCGCCGACGACCTTCAAGAATGAACAGTGTGCCGTCGCCCACCACCTCCTTGGGCAACGGGAAGTAATCCTCAGCAGGCAGCAGGGAGCGGTAATCGGCTCGCCGGCGGCAACGGCGCCCAACAGTAGGTACCCACATCATCCCTGTCGGCCAGCGCTCGGCGATGCATCATCGTGCTCTTGGTCGGTATCCGGCGGGAAGGCTGGCTCGCCTGGAAGTCGTACTTCCACGGTACGCGGGCGTCCCATTCCGCGGCGCAGGTATCCCGTGCGCTCCAAGAGGTTGTACTGGTAGTCCAGGCCGCCCACGCTCTTACGCCCCAACGCCTCAGCGACCTCACGCATGGTGGGCGGTTTCCTGTAGGTCTGCTTAAGCCGCGATCGTTCGGAGAATCCTGAGATGGTTTCGCTGGGGCAGGGCCTCGGGCTCGCTGGGCGGCTCCGCTGTACTCATCATCATCCCCCCGGATGTCGTTCCCCAGCCTGCGGCCCAGCGCATCTACCAACTCGATTAGCCTGCGCTCAAGACA
>CAWINS010000015.1:0-179727 GCA_963837335.1 uncultured Actinomycetes bacterium
GGCGTGGGCGATCACGTTGGCCCGGGCGGGGTATGGCGTGGCTTTGGTCTGTGCTCCGCAGGCGCTGATCAAGCTGACTGGGGATGCGGTTACCGGGCAGCCGGCCGGGGCTGCTCAGCCACGGCCCAGCCGGCGGGCGTGCGGCGTGGCGCGGGTGCTGGGGGTCCGGCATCTGGTGCAGGCCGGGATTACTGCCGTGGCCCTTCGCGCTGAGCCGGGGAATCCGGTGCCGCTGGGGCTGGGCGCGGCTGTTGATGTGCTGCACGCGAGCACGATGGTGGGGCTGGCTCTGGTGGACCGGGGGGCGCGGCGGGTGGCGCTGGCCGATACGGGGATCGAGGTCTCGCTGGCGGCGGCGGGTGCCCTGAGCGCCGCGAAGCTCTAGCCCGCGGCGCGAGGTGCCGGGCAGGGGAAAGCCCGGGTCGGCCGGCCGACCCGGGCTTGCTTTGCGCCGGGCACGTGGGCCCGGAGGGTCCTGCTTCTGGAAGGCGCTCTACTTCTTGAAGGCGTCCTTGACCTTTTCGCCAGCCTGCTTGAGGTTGCCCTTGGCCTGGTCGGTCTTACCCTCGGCTTCCATCTGCTCGTTGCCGATGGCCTTGCCGGTCTCCTTCTTGGCCTTGCCCTTGATCTCGGTGACCTTGTTGGCCGCCTTATCCTCAGTCGCCATGTTCTGGCTCCTCACCATGCTGGAGTTATCCCCTATGAATCCCTGTACCTAGCCCCTGTCCGCAGCGGGAGGGCCTAAACACAGGGCCGCACCCGGCCTGGGGGCCAGCACGCACAAAGGCGCCCGGCAGCATCGCTGCCGGGCGCCTTCGCGTGGTTACTCGTGCCCGTGGTGAGAGCCCCGTGGTACGAGCGGAGACCCGCCTTACCGGTTGTAGGAGCCGAAGTCGTACTCCTCCAGCGGGATCGCCTCGCCGGCGCCCTGGCCGAACGCGTAGCTCGGGGCCTCCTCGTAGGCGGTCGCCGGGTACACCGAGGAGCGGGCGTCATCCGTGGGCTCGACCCGCACGCTCCGGTACCGCGGCATGCCGGTACCGGCCGGGATGAGCTTGCCGATGATGACGTTCTCCTTCAGGCCCAGCAGCGGGTCCGACTTGGCGTGGATAGCCGCGTCGGTCAGCACCCGGGTCGTCTCCTGGAACGACGCCGCGGACAGCCACGATTCGGTGGCCAGCGACGCCTTGGTGATGCCCATGAGCACCGGCCGGCCCGAAGCGGGCGTGCCGCTCTGCTCGACCACGCTGCGGTTCACGTTCTCGAACCGCGGCCGCTCGACCAGCTCGCCAGGGAGCAGGTCGGTGTCGCCGGACTCGAGCACGTTCACCCGCTTGAGCATCTGCCGGATGATGATCTCGATGTGCTTGTCGTGGATGGACACACCCTGCGACCGGTACACCTCCTGGACCTCGTGCACCAGGTGCAGCTGCACCTCACGGGAGCCCAGGATCCTGAGCACCTCGTGCGGGTTGATCGCGCCCTGGATCAGCTGCTGGCCGACGTGCACGCGATCACCGTCATGGACGAGCAACCGGGAGCGCATCGGCACCTGGTAGGCGATCTCCTCGCTGCCGTCGTCGGGGACGACGATGATCTTCCGGGTCTTCTCGGTCTCCTCGATCTTGACCCGGCCATCGACCTCGCTGATCGGCGCCATGCCCTTGGGGATCCGGGCCTCGAAGAGTTCCTGGATCCGGGGCAGGCCGTGGGTGATGTCCAGCCCCGCCACACCGCCGGTGTGGAAGGTCCGCATGGTCAGCTGGGTACCCGGCTCACCGATGGACTGCGCGGCCACGATGCCGACCGCCTCGCCCACATCCACCGTCTTGCCCGTGGCCAGCGAGCGCCCGTAGCACTTGGCGCAGACGCCGATCTTGGCCTCGCAGACCAGCACGCTGTACGTGCGTAGCGTCTCCACTCCGGCGTTGACCAGGACGTCCAGCAGCGACTCGTACGTGTCGCTCTCGGCCGCGGCGAGGACCTTGCCGTCTACGACGACGTCCTCGGCGATGGTGCGGCCGGTGCCGCTGTTCTCGATGTTCGGCAGCTTCCGCAGCGTCCCATCCGGGCCCTTCTCGGCGATCCGCATCACGAGCGAGCGGTCCGTACCACAGTCCTCTTCCCGGACGATGACGTCCTGCGCCACGTCCACCAGGCGCCGGGTGAGGTACCCGGAGTCGGCGGTGCGCAGGGCGGTGTCGGCCAGGCCCTTGCGGGCACCGTGGGTCGAGATGAAGTACTCGACCACGGACAGGCCCTCGCGGAAGCTGGACTTGATCGGCCGCGGGATGGTCTCACCCTTGGGGTTGGAGACCAGGCCACGCATGCCGGCGATCTGCCGGACCTGCATGGGGTTACCGCGGGCGCCGGAGTTGACCATCATCCACACCGAGTTGGTCTCGGGGAACGCGGCCTCCATGTCCTTGGCCACATCGCTGGTCGCGTGCGTCCAGATCTCGATGAGCTCCTGACGGCGCTCGTCGTCGGTGATCAGGCCGCGCTCGTACTCACGCTGCACCTTGTCCGCGCGCTTCTCGTAGGCGTCAAGGATCTCCGCCTTGTTCGGCGGGGCGATGACGTCCTCGATCGCGATCGTCACGCCGGCCCGGGTGGCCCAGTGGAACCCGGCGTCCTTGAGGGCGTCGAGCGCCGCCGCCACCTCGACCTTGGGGTAGGTCTCGGCCAGCTCGTTCACGATCGTGGACAGCTGCTTCTTGCTGACCTCGTAGTTCACGAACGGGAACGACGCGGGCAGGGTCTCGTTGAAGTAGCAGCGCCCGAGCGTGGTCTCCAGCCGGAACGGGACGCCCGGCGTCCAGCCCTCGGGCATGGTGAAGTCACGCGGCGGGGTGGCCTCGTTCAGCCGGATCTGGATCTTCGCCTGCAGGTCCAGCTCGCCGGTGTCGTAGGCCATGGTGGCCTCGGAGATCGAGCCGAAGATCCGGCCCTGGCCGGGAGCGTCCTCGGCCGCCCGGGTCAGGCAGTAGATCCCGATGACCATGTCCTGGGTGGGCATGGTCACCGGCTTGCCATCGGCCGGCTTGAGGATGTTGTTGGTGGACAGCATCAGGATCCGCGCCTCGGCCTGGGCCTCGGCGGACAGCGGCAGGTGCACCGCCATCTGGTCCCCGTCGAAGTCCGCGTTGAACGCGGTGCAGACCAGCGGGTGGATCTGGATGGCCTTGCCCTCGACGAGCTGCGGCTCGAAGGCCTGGATACCCAGCCGGTGCAGGGTCGGCGCCCGGTTCAGCAGGACCGGGTGCTCGGTGATGACCTCTTCCAGCACGTCCCAGACCACCGGGCGGGCGCGCTCCACCATCCGCTTGGCGGACTTGATGTTCTGCGCGTGGTTGAGGTCGACCAGCCGCTTCATCACGAAGGGCTTGAACAGCTCGACCGCCATCTCCTTAGGCAGGCCGCACTGGTGCAGCTTGAGCTGCGGGCCCACCACGATGACGCTACGGCCGGAGTAGTCGACCCGCTTGCCCAGCAGGTTCTGGCGGAACCGGCCCTGCTTGCCCTTGAGCATGTCGGACAGCGACTTGAGCGGCCGGTTGCCCGGGCCGGTCACCGGACGTCCCCGGCGGCCGTTGTCGAACAGCGAGTCCACGGCCTCCTGGAGCATCCGCTTCTCGTTGTTGACGATGATCTCGGGGGCGCCCAGGTCGAGCAGCCTCTTGAGCCGGTTGTTCCGGTTGATGACCCGGCGGTACAGGTCGTTCAGGTCGGACGTGGCGAACCGGCCCCCGTCGAGCTGCACCATCGGGCGCAGGTCCGGCGGGATGACCGGGATGCAGTCCAGCACCATGCCCATCGGGCTGTTCCGGGTGGACAGGAACGCGGACACGACCTTGAGCCGCTTGAGCGCGCGCGCCTTGCGCTGGCCCTTGCCGCTGCGGATGGTCTCGCGCAGGCTGGCCGCCTCGCCCTCCAGGTCGAAGCTGCTCAGCCGCTCCTGGATGGCCTGGGCGCCCATGCCGCCGCGGAAGTAGCGGCCGAAGCGGTCGCGCATCTCGCGGTACAGCAGCTCGTCGCCCTCCAGGTCCTGGACCTTGAGGTTCTTGAACCGGCTCCAGACTTCCTCGAGCCGGTCGATCTCGCGCTGGGCGCGGTCCCGGATCTGGCGGCACTCCCGGTCGCAGCTCTCCCGGAGCTTGCGGCGGGCGTCGCCCTTGGCCCCGGCGGCCTCCAGCTCGGCCAGGTCCTTCTCCAGCTTGCCCTGGCGGGTCTCGATGTCGCTGTCGCGGCGCTGCTCCAGCTGGCCGCGCTCCACGGAGATCTTGGCCTCCAGGGACGGCAGGTCGCGGGCCCGGGAGTCATCGTCCACGTACGTGATCATGTACGCGGCGAAGTAGATGACCTTCTCCAGGTCCTTCGGGGCCAGGTCGAGCAGGTAGCCGAGGCGGCTCGGCACACCCTTGAAGTACCAGATGTGCGTGACCGGCGCGGCGAGCTCGATGTGACCCATCCGCTCCCGGCGCACCTTGGCCCGGGTGACCTCGACGCCACAACGCTCACAGATGATGCCCTTGAACCGGACGCGCTTGTACTTACCGCAGTAGCACTCCCAGTCCCGGGTGGGGCCGAAGATCTTCTCGCAGAAGAGCCCGTCCTTCTCCGGCTTCAGGGTGCGGTAGTTGATGGTTTCGGGCTTCTTAACTTCGCCATGGGACCACTGGCGGATGTCGTCAGCGGTAGCCAGGCCGATACGCAGGTCGTCGAAGAAGTTGACGTCAAGCACGTGTGTTATCCCCTGGGGTAGTTCGGATGAGGCGCCCCTGGGCGGCCCGGACCGTCAGGCCCGGGCCGCCCAGCACGCTCTCACACCTCTTCAACGCTGCTCGGCTCGCGCCGGGACAGGTCGATACCGAGTTCTTCCGCTGCGCGGAAGACATCCTCATCGGTGTCTCGCATCTCGATGGCTGCGCCGTCACTGGACAGCACCTCGACGTTGAGGCACAGCGACTGCATTTCCTTGATCAGCACCTTGAACGATTCCGGGATACCGGGTTCCGGGATGTTCTCGCCCTTGACGATGGCCTCGTAGACCTTGACCCGGCCGAGCACGTCGTCGGACTTGATGGTGAGCAGTTCCTGCAGGGCGTAGGCGGCGCCGTAGGCCTCGAGGGCCCACACCTCCATCTCCCCGAACCGCTGGCCGCCGAACTGGGCCTTACCGCCCAGCGGCTGCTGCGTGATCATCGAGTACGGGCCGGTGGACCGCGCGTGGATCTTGTCGTCCACGAGGTGGAGCAGCTTGAGGATGTAGATGTAGCCCACCGAGATGGGGTCCTTGAACGGCTCCCCGGTGCGCCCGTCGAACAGCCGCGCCTTGCCGCTGCTGCCGACCATCCGCTCCCCGTCCCGGTTCGGCAGGGTGCTGCCGAGCAGGCCGGTGATCTCATTCTCGCTGGCCCCGTCGAACACCGGCGTGGCGACGGGCGTGCCCGCTTCCGCCTCGCCCGCGCTGACCGAGCGCAGCCGCTTCTTCCAGTCCTGGTCCTCGCCGTCGATCTCCCAGCCGGACTTGGCCACCCAGCCGAGGTGCGTTTCCAGCACCTGGCCGACGTTCATCCGGCCCGGGACGCCGAGCGGGTTCAGCACGATGTCCACCGCGGTCCCGTCGGGGAGGAACGGCATGTCCTCGATCGGCAGGATCTTGGCGATAACGCCCTTGTTCCCGTGGCGGCCGGCCAGCTTGTCGCCGTCGGTGATCTTCCGCTTCGCGGCCACGTACACGCGGACCAGCTCGTTCACGCCCGGCGGCAGCTCGTCGCCATCCTCCCGGGTGAACACGCGGACGCCGATCACCTTGCCGGACTCGCCGTGCGGCACCTTGAGCGAGGTGTCGCGGACTTCCCGCGCCTTCTCGCCGAAGATGGCCCGCAGCAGGCGCTCCTCCGGGGTCAGCTCGGTCTCGCCCTTGGGCGTGACCTTGCCGACCAGGATGTCGCCGGTGACGACCTCGGCCCCGATCCGGATGATGCCGCGGTCGTCCAGGTCCGCGAGCACTTCCTCGGAGACGTTCGGGATGTCCCGGGTGATCTCCTCCGGGCCCAGCTTGGTGTCCCGGGCGTCGACCTCGTGCTCCTCGATGTGAATCGAGGAGAGGACGTCGTCCTGGACCAGCCGCTGGGACAGGATGATCGCGTCTTCGTAGTTGTGGCCCTCCCAGGGCATGAACGCGACCAGCAGGTTCCTGCCGAGCGCCATCTCACCCTGGTCGGTGCACGGCCCGTCGGCGATGACCTGGCCGACCTCGATCCGCTGGCCCTCGGTGACGACCGGCTTCTGGTTGAAGCAGGTGCCCTGGTTGGACCGGCGGAACTTGGCCACCAGGTAGGTGTTCCTGGTCCCGTCGTCGTTGCCCACGGTCACGTAGTCCGCGCAGGACTCCTCGACCACGCCGGGCTTCTCCGCGACGATCACGTCCCCGGCGTCGGTCGCGGCACGGTACTCCATGCCGGTTCCGACCAGGGGCGCCTCGCTGCGCAGCAGGGGCACCGACTGGCGCTGCATGTTCGAGCCCATCAGGGCCCGGTTGGCGTCGTCGTGCTCGAGGAACGGGATCATGGCCGTGGCCACCGACACCATCTGGCGCGGCGACACGTCCATGTAGTCCACGTCGGCGGTGCCGATGAAGTCAACCTCGCCGCCCTTGCGGCGGACCAGGACGCGGCTCTCCTCGAACTCACCGTCGGGGCCCAGCGGCGTGTTGGCCTGGGCGATGACGTGCCGGTCCTCCTCGTCCGCGGTCAGGTAGTCGATCTGCCCGGTCACCCGGCCGCCCTTGACCTTGCGGTAGGGCGTCTCGACGAAGCCGAACGCGTTGACCCTCGCGTACGAGGCCAGCGAGCCGATCAGGCCGATGTTCGGGCCTTCTGGCGTCTCGATCGGGCACATCCGCCCGTAGTGCGACGGGTGCACGTCCCGGACCTCGAACCCGGCCCGCTCACGGGACAGACCGCCCGGGCCGAGCGCGGACAGGCGGCGCTTGTGCGTCAGCCCCGCCAGCGGGTTGGTCTGGTCCATGAACTGGGAGAGCTGGCTGGTGCCGAAGAACTCCTTGATCGCGGCGACCACCGGCCGGATGTTGATCAGGGTCTGCGGCGTGATCGCCTCGACGTCCTGGGTCGTCATCCGCTCCCGGACCACCCGCTCCATCCGGGCCAGGCCCAGACGGACCTGGTTCTGGATGAGCTCACCCACGGTGCGCAGGCGGCGGTTCCCGAAGTGGTCGATGTCGTCGGTCTCGATGGGGATGACGACGGACTCGCCGGTCTTCATCTCCTCCTCGCCGGCGTGCAGCCGGACCAGGTATTCGATGGTGGCGACGATGTCGTCCTCGGTCAGCGTGCCCTGCCGGATCGGCAGGCCCAGGCCGAGCTTCTTGTTGATCTTGTACCGGCCAACCTTGGCGAGGTCATAACGCTTGGGGTTGAAGTACAGGTTCTCCAGCAGCGCCTGGGCGGACTCCCGGGTCGGGGGCTCGCCAGGACGCAGCTTCCGGTAGATGTCCAGCAGGGCGTCATCCTGGCCGGTGGTGTGGTCCTTCTCCAGGGTGGCCCGCATCGACTCGTACTCGCCGAAGCGCTCCAGGATCTTGGCGTCGTCCCAGCCGAGCGCCTTGAGCAGAACGGTCACGCTCTGCTTGCGCTTGCGGTCGATGCGGACGCCGACCGAGTCCCGCTTGTCGATCTCGAACTCGAGCCACGCGCCGCGGGACGGGATGACCTTGCAGCTGAAGATGTCCTTGTCGGACGTCTTGTCCACCTGGCGGTCGAAGTAGACGCCGGGCGAGCGGACGAGCTGCGACACCACGACACGCTCGGTGCCGTTGATGATGAACGTGCCCCGGGGCGACATGAGCGGGAAGTCACCCATGAAGACCGTCTGGCTCTTGATCTCGCCCGTGGAGTTGTTGATGAACTCGGCGGTGACGAACATGGGCGCCGAGTAGTGCATGTCCTTGTCTTTGCACTCCTCGACGGAGTACTTGGGCGGCTCGAACCGATGGTCACGGAACGAGAGGGACATGGTTCCCGTAAAGTCCTCGATCGGGCTGATCTCTTCGAAGATCTCCTCGAGACCGGACTGCTCCGGAACCTCCTTCACGCCCGCCTCGTGCGCTGCGTCTACCCGCGAACGCCAACGCTCGTTGCCCAGCAGCCAGTCAAACGAATCGGTCTGCAGGGCGAGGAGGTCGGGAACCTCAAGAGGTTCTTTGAACCGGGCAAAGGTAACGCGACGAGGGGCTGTACTGGCGGCCGAGACGCTGCGCGATGCTGCCAACAGGGGTCCTTCCGAGCTTGTGGCCGACTACTCACCGCACGCACGCGAAACGCCCTGCGGCGACGCCGCGAGGGTTCGAGGATGCCGAGGACGTAAGAGTGCAGCGCAAATTGGCAGTGTAGCCTACAGCTACACTGCTCGTCAACTGTATCTAACTCTGATGTTCACGGTTGCTCCGCAGCATGGCTCGTCCAAGGCAAAACGTCAAGTCCGAGCCGCATGGTCTCGTCACATCGGCGACGTGACGAAGGCCACATTGGGTTATGCGTGTGAGTATCTCTACTAACGGGTAAGCCTAGCAGTTCTATTCCAGGCGTCTGCCCTGATCACTGAGCACCCCGCTGACCGGCGCCGGAACCGGGGCCGGGACCGGGCCGGGACCAGGGGCGCCGACGGAAACCGGGCCCGGCGGGATTTCTGCACCTGGTGCCTTTTCGGTGCCGCCGGCGGCGGTGCGACGGCCGCGGTCTCAGTGGTGAGTCAGTGGTGATCCGGTGGTGAGGGTGCTGCCGGCGGCGGTGCGACGGCCGCGGTCTCAGTGGTGATCCGGCGGTGAGGGTGCCGCCGGCGGCACCCGGCCCGCCACGCGGCGGGCCGGACCCGGACACGCGCAGGGCCGGGCCGCGCACCTCGCGCGGCCCGGCCCAGCGGCCGGCGTCCCGAGATCGTTACTTGACGGTGACCGTGGCGCCAGCGCCCTCCAGGGCGGCCTTGCCCTTCTCCGCGGCCTCCTTGTTGACGTGCTCCAGGACCGTCTTCGGAGCGCCGTCCACCAGGTCCTTGGCCTCCTTCAGGCCCAGGCTGGTCAGGGTGCGGACTTCCTTGATGACCTGGATCTTCTTGTCGCCCGCGGCCTCGAGGATGACGTCGAACTCGTCCTTCTCCTCGGGTGCCTCGGCGACGGCGCCGCCGCCACCCGGGGCCGCGGCAGCCACCGCCACCGGGGCAGCGGCCTTCACGTCGAAGGTGTCCTCGAACTGCTTCACGAAGTCGGACAGCTCGAGCAGCGTCATCTCCTTGAACGCGTCGAGCAGGTCGTCGGTGCTGATCTTCGCCATGGATGCTTCCTTCTCTTCCTGATACTTGCTTTGCCCGCTGGCCGCTACGGTGACCAGCTGCGCTTGGTCTGGTTGCTTACTCGCTGGCGGCGTCGGCCGCCGGGGCCTCCGCTGCCGGGGTCTCCGCTGCGGCGGCGTCCCCTGCTGGGGCGTCCCGCTGCTCGCGGGCGTCCGCTGCCGGGGCGTCCGGTGCCGCGGCGTCCGCTGCCGGTGCGTCCGGTGCCGCGGCGTCCGCGGCTGGCGCGTCCGCGCCACCCTCGGCCTCCCGCTTGGCCCGCAACGCCTCAGCCAGCTGGGCCACCTGCGTCGGCAGCGCGTTGAACACGGCGGCGGCCTTGGCCATGGACGCCTTCATGTCCCCGGCCAGCTTGGCCAGCAGCACCTCGCGCGGCTCGAGATCGGCGATCCGCTCGATCTCGGCCGGGCTGATCGCCTTGCCGTCGAGGATCCCGCCCTTGATCACGAGCAGCGGGTTGTTCCGGGAGAAGTCGCGCAGCCCCTTGGCCGCCTCGACCACGTCCCCCTTCACGAAGGCGATCGCGGACGGGCCACTCAGCAGGGCGTCGAACTCACTGGCCAGGCCCGCGTCCGAGGCGGCCCGCCTGGTCAGCGTGTTCTTCACCACCTGGTACGTGGTGCCGCCCCCGAGGGCCGCGCGCAGGTCCGCGAGCTGGCTCACGGTCAGGCCGCGGTACTCGGTCAGCACCGCACCATCCGAGGTCTGGAAACGCTCGGTGAGCTCGGCGACCGCGCTCACCTTGTCCTCCCTCGCCATGGGCCTCCTTTCCTGATCCGGGACGGCCTGCGAGGGCCGTCCTGGCTTTGTAGGCGCCGGTAAGGGAGCAGCGGACATGCGAAACGCCCCAGCGCGAAGGCACCAGGGCGTGGACACCGGCCCGCCCGGAGGGGCTGGCCACGGTGATTCAGCTCGGACGCCTGCGCGGGCCGCCCGCTGACGCGGGTCCTTCGGCCGTCCCCTGATCCCGGAGCCCTTAACGAGCAGAGCCTGGGCAGGCGACGACAACCGACGGTCTTTGGCTTCCCGAACACTGTAGGGGCAATACAGAACATCGCCAAATCAGGCCTCCTCCGCGGGCGGCCTTACGGCGCGAGGCGGGAGGGATGACCGCGCCCGGCCGGTTTTCGTTGCGGAGAAAACCGGGCCGGGCGCGAACGGAAAGCCGGGAGCTAGTCAGCCACCGTGTCCTACGGGACCCGCGCTAGGCGGAAGCGGGCTCCAGCTCCTCCGAAAGCCCGCGGGTCTTCGCCGGGTCGACCAGGATGGCAGGCCCCATGCTGGTGGTCATGGCCACCTTCTTGAGGTACTTCCCCTTGGCGGCGGACGGCTTGAGCCGGAGCACCTCGTCCAGCGCGGCCGCGTAGTTCTCCACCAGCGCGGTGGGGGTGAACGAGGCCTTGCCGATCACGAAGTGCAGGTTGCCGTGCCGGTCCACCCGGAACTCGATCTTCCCGCCCTTGATCTCGGTGACGGCCTTGGCCACGTCCGTGGTGACCGTGCCGGTCTTGGGGTTGGGCATCAGGCCGCGCGGGCCGAGCACCCGGCCCAGCCGGCCGACCTTGCCCATCAGGTCCGGGGTGGCGACCACGGCGTCGAAGTCCAGGAACCCGCCCTGGATGCGCTCGATCAGGTCGTCGGAGCCCACGTAGTCGGCGCCCGCGGCCTCCGCCGCCGCGGCCCGGTCGCCGGTCGCGAAGACCAGCACGCGGGCCGTCTTGCCGGTGCCGTTGGGCAGGTTGACCGTGCCGCGGACCATCTGGTCCGCCTTGCGCGGGTCCACGCCGAGCCGCAGGGCGACCTCGACGGTGGGGTCGAACTTGGTGGTGACCGTCTCCTTGGCCAGGGCGATCGCCTCGACCGGGGTGTACAGCCGGTCCGGGTCGATCTTCTCGGCGGCCTGACGGTAGGCCTTGCTGCGCTTCATGTCGTTCTCCTTGATTCTGTTACGGAGGTCGTGGTCGTCGGGCCAGCGCCTGGCCCTGCCACTGGTACCGGTTCCGTCCGCGGCTGCGGGCCGCCGACCGAACCGCTTGTTCTGCAACGAAAACCACCGGGCGGTTATGCCACCGCCCAGGCCGGCGCCCGGGGGCGCCGGCCGGTGCGAGGTTCAGCCACGAGCGGGTCTGACCACGGCGGGTTCAGCCGCTGACGGTGAGGCCCATCGACCGGGCGGTGCCCGCGATGATCTTCTCGGCGGCCTCGATCGAGGTCGCGTTGAGGTCGGGCATCTTGGTCTGCGCGATCTCGCGGACCTGCGCCGCGGTAACCGAGCCCACCTTCGTGGTGAGCGGCTCGCCGCTGCCCTTGGCCACGCCCGCGGCCTTCTTGAGCAGCTCGGCGGCGGGCGGGGTCTTGGTCACGAACGAGAACGAGCGGTCCTCGTAAATCGTGATCTCGACCGGGATGACGTTGCCGCGCTGCGACTCGGTGGCCGCGTTGTACTGACGGCAGAAGTCCATGATGTTGACGCCGTGCGGGCCGAGCGCGGTACCGACCGGCGGGGCCGGGGTGGCCGCGCCCGCCTGCAGCTGCACCTTCACGACGGCAGCGATCTTCTTCTTCCTGGGAGCCATTTCCTGCGGTTCCTTTTCCTGCTGGAGCGGATCAGTCCGGCCTGGTCAGACCTAAGGGCTAGGGGCCCTAGAGCTTGGAGACCTGGTCGAAGGAGAGCTCGACCGGGGTTTCCCGGCCGAAGATGGACACGAGCACCTTGAGCTTCTGGGTGTCGGGGTTGATCTCGTTCACCGTCGCGGGCAGCGTGGCGAACGGGCCATCCATCACCGTAACGGACTCGCCGACCTCGTATTCCACCGAGGACCGGCGCACCGCCTCGGTCTGCGCGGCCTTCTCTTCCGGCTCGGGAGCGAGCAGGGAGGCCACCTCGTCCAGGCTGAGCGGTGAGGGACGGCTGGACAGGCCGACGAAGCCGGTCACGCCGGGGGTGTTCCGGACCGCGGCCCAGGACTCGTCGGTGAGGTCCATCCGGACCAGGATGTAGCCGGGCAGCACCTTCTCCGAGACCTGCTGGCGCTTGCCCTGCTTGATCTCGGTCACCTCGTGGACAGGGACCTCGATCTGGTAGATGTAGTCCTCCATGTTCAGGGACTGGGTGCGGCTCTCCAGGTTCGCCTTCACACGGTTCTCGTAACCCGCGTAGGAGTGCACCACGTACCAGTCGCCCGGCTGGAGCCGGAGTTCCGCCTTGAACAGGGCCACCGGGTCGTCGTCCTCCGGCTTGGCGTCCGCGTCAGCGTCGCCCGCTTCCCCGTCCTGGGCTTCCCCGGCCTCGGTCTGCTCCGGCCTGGTCTTCCCCGGCCTCGGCTTCCCCGTCCGCCGTGGCGGCCTCGCTGTCCGCCGATCCGGTCTCGTCCTCGGCGCCGGCGATGCCCTCGTCGTCCGAGGCGTCCCCGGACGCGGCGGCCTCGCTCACGGCGTCGTCGCCGGACGGGTCAGCCCCGGCCGCGGCCTCGCCGCCGGCCGGCTGGCCCGCTGCCTCATCGGCTGGAACGTCTGCGCCGGGCAGGTCTTCGACCTGATCACCGACGTGCACTTGGAACTCGGACACGATAGCTCTTTCTCTCCGCTTCTTCCTGGCGGCGCCGGAGTTGTTCCGGACGGGACCAGCACCAGGAACTTCCCTGGCGTCGCCGCCCCCCGCATGGCTGCGGCCTCCCCCGGCCCCGCAACCCGGTGCTGCGAACCCCCCGGTCTCGCGAATCCGTGTTAACTACGGTTTCCGCAACTCCGGTACCGCTAACCTCCGTGCCGCTACCTGCCCGCCATGACCGGCCTCGCGGCTCAGCCCAGGACCGCGAAAACCAGCTTGGTGAACCCGTAGTCCAGGACGGTCACAATCCCGATCATGATGACGATGAAGGTCAGCGCCACGGTCGTGTAAGTAATCAGCTCCTTGCGGGTCGGCCAGATCACCTTGCGCAGTTCGGCGATGATCTGGCGGAGGAAAAGCGCGGGAGACGTCCGGGTGTCCTTAACCGGACCCCCGGACTTCGGCCGTCCCTTAGAGACCTCGCCACGCGTCTGAGTCGCCATGTCCTCACCTGAAGCAACGCTGATCGGTGTACTAGCTGATACCACCGGCCCACGTCAGACGCGGACCGCATTCGCAGGGCAGGAGGGACTCGAACCCCCAACCACCGGTTTTGGAGACCGGGACTCTGGCCAATTGAGCTACTGCCCTACTGCCTCCCGGACACCGCCGCGAACCGTTGCCGGAGCGCAGCCGTCACCGGGCGGACCACCACCAGTTGATGAAGTCTACGTTGCCCGGGGCCCCTCGTCGAACCGTCTGGCCGGACCGGGCGAATCTGTCCGGGCCCCGGATCGCAGCGAGTGCCCTCGCTGACCGGTAATCGCGATGCGGTCACTATCCGTGGGGTGTCACCATGGTAGGCATGACTTCAGATCATCCGCGCATCTCAGCCCGGGTCGCCGCGATCGCCGAATCCGCCACCCTCGCCGTGGACTCCAAGGCCAAGGCGCTCAAGGCGGCCGGACGGCCGGTCATCGGGTTCGGGGCGGGCGAACCCGACTTCCCCACCCCCGGCTACATCGTCGAGGCGGCCCAGCGGGCCTGCGCCGTCCCGCGGTTCCAGAAGTACACGCCCGCGCCCGGGCTGCCCGAGCTCCGTGAAGCGGTCGCGGCCAAGACCGCACGGGACTCCGGCTACCAGGTCAGCGCGGCCCAGGTGCTGATCACCAACGGTGGCAAGCAGGCCGTGTACGAGGCGTTCGCCACGCTGCTCGACCCGGGTGACGAGGTGCTGATGCCCACCCCGTACTGGACCACCTACCCCGAGTCCATCGGGCTGGCCGGCGGGGTGCCGGTGCCCGTGATGACCGACGAGCAGACCGGCTACCTGGCCAGCGTGGCCGACCTGGAAGCGGCCCGCACCGACCGGACCAAGGTGCTGCTGTTCGTGTCGCCGTCCAACCCGACCGGCGCGGTGTACCCGCCGGAGCAGGTGGCCGAGATCGGCCGGTGGGCCGCCGAGCACGGCATCTGGGTCGTCACCGACGAGATCTACGAGCACCTCGTCTACGGGGACGCGCGGTTTTCCTCGGTGCCGGTGATGGCGCCGGAGATCGCGGACACCTGCGTGGTGCTGAACGGGGTGGCCAAGACCTACGCGATGACCGGCTGGCGGGTCGGCTGGATGATCGGCCCGCTGGACGTCATCAAGGCCGCGTCGAACCTGCAGTCGCACGCCACCTCCAACGTGTGCAACGTGGCCCAGGCCGCCGCGCTGGAGGCGGTGACCGGTGACCTGTCCGCGGTGGCCGAGATGCGTACCGCGTTCGACCGGCGGCGGCAGACCATGACCGCCATGCTGAACGAGATCCCCGGGGTGGTCTGCCCGCTTCCCGAGGGCGCGTTCTACTGCTACCCGTCGGTCAAGGGCGTCCTGGGCCAGGAGATCGCCGGGACCCGGCCGTCCAGCTCGGCCGAGCTGGCCGAGCTGATCCTGGACCACGCAGACGTGGCGGTGGTGCCCGGCGAGGCGTTCGGCACCCCGGGCTATTTCCGGCTTTCCTGCGCGCTCGGCGACGACGACCTGGCCGAGGGGATCGGCCGGATCGGCAAGCTGCTCAGCGAGGCGCACTGAGGGATCTGGGGGCGCGGCGGGATTTGGGGCGCGGCGAGATGATGCGGCCGCCAGCGGGGCCGTTGCGGCCGCTGGCGGCCCTGCCCAAGGCGCACCTGCACCTGCACTTCACCGGGGCGATGCGGCACGGCACGCTGGTCAACCTGGCGCGGCAGCACGGAATCGGGCTGCCGGAGGCGCTCACCGCGGCCTGGCCGCCGCACCTGTCCGCCGCCGACGAGCGGGGCTGGTTCCGCTTCCAGCGGCTCTACGACATCGCCCGGTCGGTGCTCCGCAGGCCGCAGGACGTGTACCGGCTGCTGCGGGAGACGGCCCAGGACGAGCGGGCCGAGGGGTCGGGCTGGCTGGAGATCCAGATCGACCCCTCGGGCTTCGCGCAGCGGTTCGGCGGCCTGACCCCCACGGTGGAACTGGTGCTGGAGGCCGCGCACGCCGCGGCCACCGAGACCGGGGTCGGCATCGGCCTGGTCATCGCGGCCAACCGCACCAAGCACCCGCTGGAGGCACGGACCCTGGCCCGGCTGGCCGCCCAGTACGCCGGGCGCGGGGTGATCGGGTTCGGGCTGAGCAACGACGAGCGGCGCGGCGCGGCCGGCGAGTTCGCCGCCGCGTTCCGGATCGCGGCGCGTTCGGGCCTGCTGCTGACCCCGCACGGCGGCGAGCTGTGCGGCCCGGCCAGCGTCCGGGCCTGCCTGGATGACCTGCACGCCGACCGGATCGGGCACGGCGTGGCCGCGGCGGCCGACCCGGAGCTGACCAAGCGGCTCGCGGCCAGCCGGATCACGCTGGAGGTCTGCCCGGCGTCCAACGTGGCCCTGGGAGTCGCGGCGGACCCGGCGGATGTGCCGCTGGTGGCCCTGCTGGCCGACGGCGTGCCGGTTTCCCTGGGGGCGGACGACCCGCTGCTGTTCGGGTCCCGGCTGGCCGCGCAGTATGAGATCGGCCGCCTGGTCCACGGGTTGTCGGACGCGGATCTGGCCGAGCTGGCCCGGATGTCGGTGCGCGGTTCGGCCGCCCCGCCGTCGGTGGCGCGCCGTTTGCTGGCCGGCATCGATACCTGGCTCGCCTCGGACCCCGGGTAGCCAGGGAGCTGCCCCGGGTAGCCGGGGACGCCCCGGGTCGCCAGGGCCGCCCGACCGGCCCAGGCAGCCGCGCCCCGTCAGGCCGCCGACCCGCTCCCGCCGAGCCCACGCCGCGCTCCGCCACTGCTGGGCCCGCCGACTCCCTCGGGCCGCACGGCTCGGTGAACGCCACTGCCTCGGCAGCCCAGTCACATATGCCCCACCGGCCACCTGGGCCACTCCAGCCGGCGGCCGCGTCACATTGATCATGGCCGGCGCTGACATAGCACGTATCTGGGCGCCGGGAGGGGTGTTGTCCGTCGGAGCACCAGATACGTGCATGTGGGCGGGAGAGGCCAGTGTGACTCGCGGGACTTCACCCCGGCTGTGCGGGACGGGTCGGGGGGTGGCGGGGGTGGCGGGTTAGGGGACGGTGGTGCGCCAGGAGGGGTAGAGGTCGTCGATGAGGGACTCGGTTTCCGGGGCCATCCGGGGCAGCACCTCATCGAGGGCGGTCCGGGCGCAGACCTCCTCCACCACGGCGCGGAGCAGTTCCTCCTGGCCGGTCTGGTGGGCCGCCCGGAGCAGGTCACGCCAGAGCAGTTCGTCGCCGAAGGCCAGCCGCAGGCCGGCCCGCGCGGCGTCCATGGCACCTTGCGGATCGGCGCTGGCCAGCCGGAGCCCGACCAGCTGGTGCGCGGCGTCGGCCACTCGCGCGGTGACCTCGTATTCGAGTTCGTCGGTCGCGAGCCAGGCGTACCGGCCCGGCGGCCGGCCGTCGAGCAGCTGACCCTGCACCAGTTCCAGTGCCCGGGCCAGATAATCCTCTTGCTCCGCGCTGCCCAGCAGGGCCAGCTCCGCGTGCCCGGCCAGGGACTGGAACACCTGCCAGTCCACCCGGACGCCGGAGCCGAGCCGGAGCCGGCCGGACGCGTCCGCAGCCAGGTGCGGGCGGCCGATGCTGTCCGTGCCGAGCCATTCGGTGACCCGGGCCACGGCCGCATCGCGCACGTCGGCGGCCACTCCCCGGGGCCAGAGGGCCGCGCTCAGCACGTTGGGGTGTACTCCGCCGGGATGCACGGCCAGGTAGACCACGAGCTCGGTGGCCAGCGCGACCCGGTCTGGTTCGAGCATGCCGGGCGCCCGGACCGAGGCGGGGCCCAGGACGGTGACTTCCACCGGCAGCACCCGGTCGGGTTCCAGGTGCTGCGGCGGCGCCGCGTTGGGGGGCGGCGTGGCAAGTGCCACGCCCTCCGGCCGGGCCGCCGCCCCGAACAGGTCTACCAGCGCTTCGTGCTGGCGGGCCGGGACGAGCTGGGCTTGCACGTCGAAGCCGAGTTCCCCGGCCAGCAGCCGGCCGTCCGGCGTGACTTCCCAGGCCCAGGCGGAGCCGGGGACGTCGCCGGCGACCACGTAGCCGGCCGCGGCGGCGCGGCCGGCCCGGGCGAGCGCGCGCAGCCGGCTGCGCTCCCACGGGGTGGGCGGCACCGCGCTGATCAGGTAGTGCGGCGCCCAGGCGTCCGGATCCAGGCCGAGCGAGCGCCCGGCCAGCGCGGAGCCCACCCCCGACGCCACCATGGCCTCGGCCACCAGGGCGGCGTGCGCTTCCAGGGCGGGCAGCGCCTCGTCCACGCTGGGCACCGCGGTGATCCGGTCAGGGGCCAGCGGGATCAGGTCGTCACCGAAGCCGGCCAGCGTGATGCGCATCTGGTCAGACCAGCGGCTGGTGGCCAGCTCCATGGCCATCGCCGACAGCACCTCGGTGGTCATGACCGGCGGCCCGGTCACGGAGATGAGCCCATGGGCCGCTTCCAGGTTCACCAGAACGCGCCCGGTACGGTCGGTGCCAATGGAGACCAGGCCGGGGAACAGGGCGGGCGCGTCGTCCGCCTCGTCCACGTCGACCCGTCCCAGCGCCGTGAACGGCAGCCGCCACACCTGACCGTCGCCCACCGCGGTCCACGGTGCGGGCGCGTCCAGCTCCGCGGGCGCCACCCACAGGTCGAGGTTCTCGTGGCTGAGGTGAGCCGCCACCACCGCGGGCGGGATCCGCCCCTCCTGGGCCAGCGCGCGGGACAGATAGCGCAGCCCGCCGTCCAGCAACCGGGCCGACGGCTCGTGCGCCCCGGCCCGGAGCGCAGATTCGGCCAGTGCTGCCCGCCCGGCCGGGGCAACGACCCGGCGGCCGAAGGCGCGCTGCCACAGTTGCTCGCGGCGTTGGCGGCCCAGGGCGGCCAGGATCCCGGTGGCGAGAAGCGCGGCCGCGGCCAGCTCGTCCGGGTAGCTGGGTCGCCCGGAGTGCAGGAGTCCCCCGGCGGGGGAACCGTTGGCGTCGGCCGGCGACCGGGAGCGGCCGGTCGTCCCCGGCTGGTCCCGCTCTCCCCGATGGCCCTGCTCTCCCGCGTGGCCATGCTCTCCCGCGTGGCCCTGCTGCCCCGCGTGGCCATGCTCCCCGGCGCGGGCGTGCTGCCCGGCCCGCGGCCGTGTTCGCCGCCCCGGCGCGGCCGTGTTCCGCCGCCCCGCCCGCCGTGTTCCCCGGCCCGCCCGTGTTCCCTGGCTCGGCTGTGTTCCCCGGCCCGGCTGTGCGCCCCGGCGCGGTGCGGTGGAGCACCCGTCCCGGCGGCGGACGGCGCGTCCGCCGCGGACTGACTGTCCCGCACGGGCACGACCTCGATGCCCGGCCCGTGGGCGTCCCGGGGCATGTGCAGTACCCAGCCGGGCCGGATCAGGCTGGCGATGGTGAGGCGGGAACCGTCCGGCTGGACCCGGCCGGAGTTCAGGTCGAAGATCTCCCGGTACCGACGGCCGTCGCCCAGGTACTTCTGCGCGATCTCCCACAGGCTCTCGTGGAACCGGCCGACCGGCGGCTTCACCACGTACAGCTTCCCGGCTTGCGGCGAGTGGGCCGCCTGAGGCGGGCTGGCCCGTCCCGCCGGGCTGACGTCGCGGCTGCCCGGCTGGCCCGTCCCGCCGCCCTGCTGGCCGATCCCGCCGCTCTGCTGGCCGATCCCGCCGCCCTGCTGGCCCGTCTCGCCGCCTGGCCGGCCGTCCCGCCGCCCCGCTGGCGGGTGACGCCGTCCGGCAGGCCGGTGCCGCCCAGGTGGCCGCTCGAGCTGGTTTCCCGGCCGCTGGTGGCCGTGATCGAGTGCGGCGCGGCCAGCGCCTGGTGCGCCAGGGCAGGTGAAAGCGCGGTGGTGGCCGCGAAGACCAGCAGCGCCGCGGTGACCAGCCGGTGCACGAGCGCCTGGGTGCCGCCGGCCAGCGGCACCCGCCGCGGCATCCCGGCGTTGCGAACCGCGGCCCTTACCTCGGCGATCACGCACCAGACGAGCTGGATCCAGGCCACCCAGACCAGCAGGGACAGCACCTTCAGGATCGCGGGCAGGTCGAGCTGGTGGGTGAGCAGCGCCAGCGAAGGCATCGCGTGCGGGACCGGCAGCCCGAACACGGTGACCAGCGCGAACGGCACCCCCGCGGTGAGGGCCACCAGCGCGGCGATGGCGAGCAGGCCGACCAGCAGGTCGCCGGCCGAACGGCGGCGCCGGCGCGGGGTGTACCGCGGGGTGCGGGTCATGTTCGGCGCCATCAGCAGACCGCCCCCCGCGCGATACCGCACTCCGCGGTCGCCGTTTCCTGGGCGGTCTCGGTGAAGCGGCCGAGGATGCCCCCGACGAGCGGCTGGGTGGTGATCGTTACCGCGACGGTGGCGGTCTCCGTCCCGGCGGTGGCGACGCAGCTGGTCATGGTGGCGCCGGTGACCCGGTCTACCCCGCTGCTGTCCTGCTGGCTGTAGGCACTGACCAGATTGGCGGCGAAGCCGCAGGCACCGGGGCCGATGGCCGCGACCCCGGCCGTCCGGAGCTGGGCGATGTCGATGTTGCCGGCGGCGGCGCGGGCGGCCTGCTCGGCGATGTCCGCCGCCCGTTCCTTCGCGTTCATGGCCATGCCCCCATCCACGATCAGGGCGATCAGGAAGACCACGGCGACGGCGAAGACCACGCTGAACACGGCGACCGAGCCCTGCTCCCGCCGCTGCGCGGCCTCCCTCATGCGTCCCGCGGCCTTCATGCGTTCCGCGCCTCATGCGTGCCCTCATGCGTTGTGCGGCCCTCATGCGTTCCGCTCCACGAACGTGTCCAGCGGGGCGACCGCCCGGCCGGAGAAGACCATGGTCGGGTTGAAGCCGAGCACCGTGAACGGGCTCATGTTCACGTCGCACCGGACGGTCACGGTCACGTCGTTGCCCGCCGCGACCGGCTGGCCGATGACCGGGAAGCCCGCCACCAGGGCCTGGATGCTGCCCGCGGCGCACCAGCTCGTGACGCCCAGGTCGGCCTGGGCGGCCTGCAGCGCCAGCTGGCTGGCCTGCGCCGGGGAGAGCGCCAGGGACGCGGCCCGGGCGGCATCCCGGGCGGCGCCGTCGAGGTGCCCCTGGGCCTCCACGACCCGGCCGCCCGCACCTACCAGGAGCAGCAGTCCGATGAGGCCAGGGGCGATGACCACGAGCTCGACAGACATGGACCCGTGCTCGCGTCGACCGGACCACCGTCGCGCCAGCAACGACCGGGTCATCATCCGCATCGATTCTGGGCGGCGGGCCGGAAGCATTCCACGGGGCCGCCCGCGGTGGCCGATATGGTGAGGTGGAGGCCGAAGAACGGGAACACCGAATATCCGAGGGGGCCACTGACCGTGACGAACACATTCGTTTGCGGATCGCCATAAGCATGCGGCCTTACTTTACTCAGTAGATTCGTGTGTAGATTGCCGTAATATTGTGCGGCCGCGTTCTGCGCAGCACCCATCCAGCCCGAGTTGGTGGCGGCCTCTTCGCGGGCCACGAGCGCACCCGCCTGAGCCGAGGCCAGCGCCGCCTGCCGCGCGTTGAACCACAGCCCGAACTGCAGGATGAGCATGCAGATCATCATCAGGCCGGGGGCCAGCACGGCGAGTTCCACCACGTTAGAGCCGCGATCGGAGCACCGGGACCGCAGCACGCGGGCGGCCCGGGAGCGGGGCATCACGGTGTTCGCGCCTCCTCAGCCGTGGATCTGGGCACTCTCGGTAGTGACGAAGTTCTTGATGACGAGAAGCAGCGCGGCTGCGATGCCGAGAATGACGGCGGTGATAATGGCCAGCTCCACCGCGGACGCGCCGGCCTCCTTATCGCGGGTCGCCGCCCGCAGCCGGACGAGGCGGACGCCGAGAACGGTCCGCAAAAACGTGATTGTCGTGGTGAGATTGCTCATCGTGCCTCCATCGTGTGCCCGGTCTAACGTGCGCCGGTTTAAATGAGCACCGGTTTAATGAGCACCGGGGCTTTACGCTGCGGGTCATGCGCTCAGCAGCACCCCCACTACCGGGTAGGTCAGGAAAATCAGGAATCCGGCGCACAGGAGCATCTGGGCGACCAGCATGGACTGGGATTTCTCGCCGGCCTGGCCCTCGAGATCAGCGAGTTCCCGGCGGCGCAGGCTGGCGGCCCGGGCGCTGAGCGACTCGCGCACCTTGGCGCCGTCGTCGGCGACCAGGCTGAGCGCGGCGGCCAGGTCACGCAGTTCCTCGACCCGCACTTCCTCGCCGAGCATGCCGAGGGCCTGCCAGGGGGTGTGGCCGCTGATCCTGGCGTTGGCCAGCGCATCCCTGATCCGCCAGAGGGCCCAGCCGGACCCGATCTCGCTCGCGGCCATCAGCGCCTCCGGCACGCCGCGTCCGCCGGACAGGTTCATCGAGACGAGATCGAGGAAGGCGCCGATCGCGTGCCGGAAGTCGCGCCGCCGGGCATCGGCCTTCTGCTTGACCTCCAGGTCGGGCAGGAAGAAGAAGGCCGCGGCCAGGGTCAGGCCGAACCACACCGGCAAGATGAACGACACATGGAAGCCGGCCGCGCTCACCGCGAGCAGGAACAGGGGACCGGTCAGGAACCCCAGGAAGGCCAGCAGGACCTTGGTGGCCAGGTAGTTCTCGAACGACTTCCCGATCAGGGACAGGTTGGCCCGCAACGACGGGAACTCCCAGCCCTGCTCGGCGCAGAACGCGGCCAGGGCCCGGCCCATCCGCCGGCTGAACTCGCTTTCCCGCTCATCCACTACCCGCCGCACCGCCTGGCTCATCGGCGGGCGCGCCGCGTCGAACGCGGCGAGCTGCCGGGCCAGGCTGGCCCGGCGCGGCACCAGGGCGAAGATGAGCAGGAAGAGGCCGAAGCCCACCAGGGCCCCCGTGGCCAGGACCGCGCTCATGACCCGCCCCCGTGGGCAGGGCTGGCCGTCTCCGGGCCCGCGGCCGCGAGACCTGCGGGCTCGGGGTCGGCGGGCAGCACTGGCGGCGGCCCGGTGAGGAGGCGTTCCGGGGCATCGAAGGTGGCCAGCCGGCGCATCCAGATGAAGCCCGCCGCGTACAGGGCCACGACCACGACCAGCACCAGCTGCCCGACGGCGCTGTCGTAGACGTGCACGTAGCCGGGGTTGAGCAAGGCCAGTCCCAGGGCCAGCCCGACCGACACGAGCACCACAATCTGGGCGCTGCGCCGGGTCAACCGCCGCTCGGCGTTGATCTTCCGGCGCATATCCAGCTCTTCGCGGACCGCCGTGGACAGCGCGCCCAGGAGGTCCCGCAGACCCGGTCCGCGCAGCCGCGCGTTGATGATCAGGGCACCGATGATCAGGTCCGCGCTCGGGTCGTCCAGATCGTCGGCGAGCGCGCGCAGCGCCTCCGGCATCGGCACCCGGGTGTGCAGCCGGTCCACCAGCCGGGCCAGTGGTTCCTGCAAGGATGGCGCGGCCACCCGGAGCGACGAGGGGATGGCCTGTTCCAGGCCGACCGCTCCGGCGATGGTGTCGCGCAGCGATTCGGTCCAGGTCGCCAGCGCTTCCAGGCGCATCATGGCCCGCCGCTCCCCCGCCGCCCCGCCGAGCGTCCGCCAGGCCAGCACGAGCAGGGCCATGCCGATCCCGGCCACGATCCACCGGGTGGCGAGCAGGGCGAGCGCGCCGGCCAGCAGGGCGAGCGCACCGCGCGTTCCGGCCATCTGCCGGAGCTGGCGCTCCAGCCGGGTCGACCGGCGGCCGGGCGGCCCCGGCGGCAGGCCGCGGACCGCCATGACGAACAGGACCAGGCCACCGGCGGTCAGCGCGCCGGCCAGCACGGCGAGCAGCGGGTTTCCCGACAGGAGGCCGTTCACCAGGCCCCCCGGGTGGGGTCGTACCCATGCATGGCCAGTTCCCCGAGGCAGGAGACGGGCGCGCGCGGCACGGCGCGGCCGTCCGAGCCGGGGGCGAACACCTCACTGGACAGCACCCGGCCATCCACCCCGGTCACCTCCCGGATACTGCTCACGAACCGGCGCAGCCGGCCGCCGGACTGATACTCGTTGCGTTTTTCCACGAACACGACGAAGTCGATGGCTCCGGCGATGAGCATGTGGGTCGCCTCCACAGGAAGCCGCTCGGCGGACTGGATGGCGTAGGTGGCGATCCGGTTGAACACCTCCAGCGAGGAGTTCGCGTGGATGGTGGACAGCGAGCCGTCGTTGCCCTGCGACATCGCGTTCAGCATGGTGACGATCTCGTCGCCGAGGACCTCGCCGACGATGACCCGGCTGGGGTTCATCCGCAGCGACCGCCGGACCAGCTCGGCCATGGAGATCGCACCCTGGCCCTCCATGTTCGGCAGCCGTTCCTCGAGCGCGACGACGTTGGGGTGCAGTTCGGGGAAGTGATCGATGCCCAGTTCCAGGGCCCGCTCCACGGTGATGAGCCGTTCATGGGCCGGGATCTCGTTGACGATCGCGCGCAGCAGGGTGGTCTTGCCCGCGTTGGTGGCCCCGGCGATCATGATGTTCTTCCGCGCACCGGCCGCGGCCGCGAGGAAGGCGGCCGCCTCGGGCAGCAACGTGCCGTTGCCCACCAGGTCGGCCAGGAACACCTTGCCGAGCCGGGCCCGGCGGATGGACACCGCGGGACGCAGGGTCACGTCCATCACCGCGGACAGCCGCGCCCCGTCCGGCAGCCGGAGATCGAGCTGCGGGTTGGCGCTGTCGAACGGCCGGCTGGACAGGCCCGAGTAGGCGGCGAGCACCCGGATCAGCTCGACCAGTTCGTCGTCGTTCTCCGCCACGGGCTCGACCATCACCTCGCGCCCGTCCGCGTAGCCGACGAACACCTGGTCGCAGCCGTTGATGTCGATGTTCTCGATGTGCGGGCCATCCAGCAGCGGCTGGAGCCGCCCGACGCCGAACAGCGCGGCGTGGATCGCGGCGGCGAGATCTTCCTCTTCCTGCGCGTTGGGCGGGACCCGCCCGGCGGTGATCTCGTTGCGGGCGTGATCCTCCAGCACCTGCGCGATGAGGGCCCGCGCGAACTGGCGCTCGTCCTCGCCGGACATGGGCGGCAGGCCGCCGGACGCGTCCAGCCGCCGCTGCTCGGCCAGCCGGGTTCCTACCTCCCCCCGGAGCCGTTTGACGAGGGCGTGGTCCATGCCGTCACCACCCGCCCGGCTCAGCAGGGAAATCGGTACCGGGCAGGCTGGCATCCGCGGACCGGTCGGGGCGCGAGGGCAGGCCGGCCTCTGCGGAGAGGTCGGCCCCAGGATGGCCGGCCGGAGGAGGGCCGAAGAGCTCGGCCGGCGGAAGGCTGGCCGGGACGCGGCCCGCGGCGTGACGGGCAGCCCCACCGCCATGAGCAGGGCTGCCATGGGCAGAGCCGCGGCCAGGCACGGGCTCACCGCCACGAGCAGCCCCGCCGTGGCCAGGGCCGCCGCGCACGGGCAGTGGGCTCACATCCGGCCGCGGATCCATGCCTGGCGCTGGCTCACCCGTCCGGGCTGCCCGGCGGGCAGGCGCTGCGGCCGCGGCGCGCCGGCCAGTTGCCGCCCGCCCGCCGGCCGCGGCCCGCCAGCCGGCCACAGCCCGCCCCTCAGCCGCGGCCCGTCCGGTAGCCATACCCCGGCCGCCAGCCGCAGCCCGCCCGCTGGCTACGGTCGGCGGGCCGGCCAGCTGCCCTGCGACCTCCCGGGCCGTCCTGATCAGCAGCGACTTGTCCAGCCTGCCGCCCCACTCGCCGCGCAGCAGTTCGGCACTCCGGGGCTCCAACGCGATCCCGCCCAGCATGCTGACCGCCCCGAGCACCTGGCCCACCTCGGCGAGCGCGCGGCTGAACACCCGGTGATCGGCGACGACCAGCACGCCGATCCGGGCGTCCTGGCCACCACGCTGGCGCACCGCCAGCGACACGGCCGCGGCGCGGTCCCGCAGCCGCACCACCTCGCCCAGGCTGGGCCGGGTGACCAGGACGACGGCAGCGGCGTGGGCCAGCAGGTCGTAGTAAGCCCCGTCCGGGCCGAGCCGGCCGCAGTCCGCGATCACGTCGGCCTGCGGCAGCCCGGCCAGTACGCCGCCGACCGGCCCCCACAACGGTTCCAGGCCGGCCCCCTGCTCCGCGCTGGTCACCCCGAGCAGCACATCCAGGCCGCCACGCAACTTCTGCGCGTGCGCCCAGAGCTGGGAAGGCTGCAGATCACGCCGGGCCGCGACGGCCAGGCTGAGCAGCCCGCGCCGCGGGTCGAGGCGGCTGCCGCCTTCGCCCGGCAGCCGGTAGACGAGGTCGCCGCCAGCGGGGTCGCACTCAGCGAGCAGCACCGGCCGCGGCCAGACCGCGGCGAGGGCCACCGCCGTAGTGGTGACCCCGGGCGCCCCCTTGTCAGCCGCGACGGCGATCAGCACCCGGCGTCACCCGCCCCCGGCGCCCGGCACCGCTGAGGCGGATGGCGTGCTGCCCGGCGTGCCCCCTCCTGGCCTGGCTCCGGCCCCGGCGCCCGCGGCGGCGGCGGCCGCGCCCCGGCCTCCGTCGGGCAGGACCGCGATGCCCACGATCCCGTTCGCGGCGTTGCAGGCGACCGGGCCGGCGTCGGAAGGATTGACGGCGACTTCCACGTCGGCTACCGCGGTGCTGCCCGAGGTCGCGGACGGTGCGCCGATGGCGAGGACGACCGCGTCGGCGGCCAGCGTGCCACCCGGACCGCCCGGGCAGGTTTCCTGCGCGTCACTGACCTGGTAGATGTCGATGTGGTCGCCGTCCTGGAGGCCATGCGGCAGCTGGCCGTCCTTGAGCGCGAGCCCCAGCACGGCCCTCCCGGCCACCGAGGTTCCGGTGGTGGCGACCATCTGCCTGGTCAGCAGCGTCCCCGCCGGGATGGTGCTGACGGTGAAGTACCGGGCGACCTGGCTGGCGTCCGCCCAGGGCACGTAGGCCAGGCCGGGACCGGCGGTGATCTGCACCTGCTGGATCGCGCTCAGCGGGATCTGCTGGCCCGCGCCGATCTGCTGGGAGATCTCGATCGCGGCCACCCGTTTGCCGCTCTGGATGACCAGGAAGCCCGCCCCTAATGCGCCGCCGATGATCAGCAGTACGGCCAGGGCGGCCAGGGCAGGCTTGCGTTCCCGCGGCGCGCTCGGCAGCCGCCGGCCCACTGGTGCCGTCGGTTCCGGCCAACTCGCGCGCTGGTCGTTGCTTCCGGCAAAACCACTCCCGGCTGAACCACTCCTTGCTGAACCGCGGTGCAGCGTACTTCGGTCACTTGGCATTCCCTGAAGTTCTCCCTGCTGACGGCGGGCGTGCTCGCGCCGTGCGCCTTTGGGCGCGGGGATGATGCGGGCGCTTGTTCACCATAAAGCCACAGGAGGCTACCCACTGGGGACATAAGCCGGAAACTCACCTTGTCGTAATAAGGCGCTACCGGCGGCTGAGACACGGCAACATCAGCCGGCGGCCAGAAACGCCGGTGCGTGCGGCCGGCAAACCCCGCTACGCCGCCGACGCTTGCTATTTAAATTAGTAATTTAGTCCTAATCGAGCTAGTAATTAAGCCGCCGCAACCGTCATCTTGAAAACGGCCCTTGCCGGTCAAATCGGTATTGGTAGAGTTCCCGCCAGCAGTGCGGCGGAAGGTGCCGCGCGGCCGAGAATGCAGCGCAGCCGAGGATACGGAGGGCAGTACATGCTCACCAGGGGCCGGCTCAGCATGCGCCTGCTCAGCACGCGCCTGCCCAGCATGGACCTGCCCAGCATGCGCCTGCTGATCAGGGGCATGCTCAGCACGGGCCTGCTCATCACGGGCGGACTGCTGGCCGGGTGCTCGACGTCGCCGGCAACCTTCCGCCCCGCGGGCGTGACCACGCCGGACGGTACCGGGAGTCCGGCCACCCCGGCCCAGCACATGGCCGGCCACGCCGCCGCCACCGGCGCACTGAACTGGCCGCCCTTTGGCCGCAACGTCCATATCTTCATGCCGGGATGGCTGCCCGCCGATCGGGGCGAGGCTCCCGCGGTCGTGGCGGCCAAGAACTTCCTGCTCGCTTTCCTCTACGCCGAGTACCGGGGAAACCAGGACGACCGCTGGACCAAGTACGTTTCCGGGGCGGTGCTCGGCGCGCTCAAGGCAAATCTCAGTGAGCCCAGCGTGACCACCGAATCGTTCACCGGGGCCATCAGCTTCTCGCACATGCGGGCCTACCCCGATCCCAGCACCCCGGGCGCGATTGACGTATCCGAGTGCTTCGACAACTCCGGGTCGCACAATACCAGCCTGGCCACCGGGAAGATCATCCCCGACCGGATTCCCGCCGACCAGCACTACTATAGGAATACGGATGTCATGGCCAGCAAAAATGGTCAGTGGAATGTGGTGTCCGTCTACCCGGTCGTCTACTATCCGCGGGCGCCGGAGTGCAGGCCGTGATCCGGCGATCCGCGTTCCCGGTTCCCCTGCCCACCGGACCAATAACGCCCCTGTACTCCATCGGACTCTGCTTCATCGGATTCTGCCTGATCGGACTCGGCCTGATCGGATTGGGGCTGGCCGGCCCGGCCAGCGCCGGAGCCTTCGTCGGCTGCACCGGCAACACCTGTTCCGTCTCGCTGAACAACCTGATCACGCTCAAGGGCGACGTGGGCAACGGGGCCGTCCACGTCCAGCTGCCGGTACCGCCACCGCCCTGCCTGTGGCAGCCGATCGGCGACACCACCGCAGGGAGCAACACCATCATCCGGCAGTTCGGCAGCGTCGGCCCGGGCACGCCCTTCGGCGTCTTCCAGTCGGTGCGGCAGGCGAAAACGCTGCTCAAGGACAAGCCGGTGCCGCCGGGCACCTGGTGGCAACTGCCGGTCAACCCGGCGGCGTCGAAGGCGGCCCAGAAGCTCTGCTTCACGCTGCCGCTGTTCGACTTCACCACCCCGGGCCAGGTCCCGCCGACCCCACCGGTGCCGCTGCTGACCCTGGCCGACTACGCCTACAACCACATGGGGATCCCTGCGCCCACGCTGACCGTGAACCCGGCCGGCCACGGTTACGTCAACCTGGCCACCTACGTGTGGGGCCGGACCCTCCCGGTGAGCGCGACCACGGGCCGCCCCGGCGCCTACGAGGTGACCGCGACGCTGGGCGGGGAAACCGTGAGCGTGTGGGCCCGGCTGGCGGCGAAGGGCGCGTTCTCGGTCGGCGCGAACGGACCGGGGACGCCGTACTCGGCCTGCGGTCCCGGCGGCTCCCGGTTCCGCGTCGGGCACGCCCCGGCCAGTTCCGGAGCGGGCACCCCGCCGGACTGCGGCGTGCTCTGGCAGGCCCCGGTGGCCGCGGCGTCGGTCAGCGCCACCGTCACCTGGTCGGTGACCTGGGGCGCGGGCGCGCTCAACGGCCCCGGGCCGAACGCGCTGCCGCCCATCCAGATGACTGGCCGCACCGCGCCCTTCCCGGTGGCGGAGATCCAGAGCATCAACGGCGGCTAGAGCCGATGAGCGGGCTTCGGATGAAACGGACTCCGATGCTCACGGCTCCGATAAGCGGGGCCGATGAAACGGGGCAGCCGGTGAAACGGGGCAGCCGGTGAGCCCGGTGGACGCGGCCACCGTCGCCGCGGCGGCCGTGGCCGGCCTGCTCGCGGGCTGGGCGGCCAGCAGGCTCACTGCCCGCCTGCTGGCCGCCCCGCAGCCACCGGCACCGCAGCCACGGGCACCTGACCCACGGCGGCCGGGCTCAGCCACGGCCGGCCGACGGACCCGCTGGTCGCTGTCCCTGGGCACCGCGCTGGCCTGCGCCGTCATGGCGATGCGGTTCGGGCCGAGCCCGGCGCTGCCCGCGTTCTGCTACCTGGCCGGGGTCGGCGTGCCGCTGGCCGTGATCGACGCCCGGCGCCAGCGGCTGCCGGACGCGCTGACCCTGCCCTCCTACCCCGTGGCCCTGGCTCTGCTGGGGTTCGCCGCGCTGCTGCTCCCTGGCGGCGCGGGCCATTTCCTGGGCGCGCTGGCCGGCCTGGCCCTGGCCTGGGGGGTCTTCCTGCTCCAGGTACTCCTCTACCCCGCGGGCCTCGGCTGGGGCGACGTGAAGCTGGCGGGTCTCCTCGGCCTGTACCTCGGCTGGCTAGGCGGGGGCTGGCTAGGCGGAAGCTGGCTGGATCAGGGCGCCCTGATCGCCGGCCTGTTCCTCGGGTACGTGTTCGCCGCGGCCGCCGGGCTCGCGCTCATCGCCGGCCGGCGCGCGTCCCGGAAGTCGCGTCTGCCGTTCGGCCCCTATCTGCTGGCCGGGACGCTCAGTGCCATTCTGCTCAGTTCCCTGATTACGGCCAGCGGCCGGTGACCCGGCCCGCGGACCGGGTCCAGCGGCGCCAAATTACCTGGCGTCCGGCGGTCACCCCGGCTAGAACTGGATCATGCTGATCCGTCCGTGCCTGCCGATCCCGGGCTCCACCGAGCTGCCAGCCGGCTTCGCGCACCCGCACGCCTCGGAGGAGGCGCGGAGGATCGCCGAAGACGGCATGATCCTGCGCGTCCAGGTCGGCTCCGGAGTGCACGGGACCTCCGTCACCGGGCAGGACGACCGGGATGAGATGGGCCTGTGCCTGGAGCCCCCTCAGTTCGTGACCGGGCTGGCCCGGGTGCCCAACGGCACCCGCGGCCAGGCTCCCCTGGTGGCGTTCGAGCAATACGAGCGGCACACCGCCTGGGACCGCCCCGGTGGCCTGGCCAACCGCTCCGGCGCTGGTGACCTCGATGTCATCATCTACTCCGCACGCAAGTGGGCCCGGCTGGCGCTGGCCGGGAACCCGACTGTGCTGCTGGTGCTGTTCGTGCCCGACGCGGAGGTGGTCTTCCGCAACGAGGCTGGCGCCGAACTGGCCCGCAACGCCCATCGTTTCGTCTCCCGGCTCGCCGCCGGACGGTTCCTCGGCTACCTGAAGGCCCAGAAGGCCGCCATGACCGGGCAGGCAGGCGCGCACACCAACCGGCCGGAGCTCGTGGCGGTCCACGGGTACGACACCAAGTACGCGATGCACGCGCTGCGTCTTGGGGTGCAGGGGATCGAGTTGCTGACCACCGGGCGCATCACGCTGCCCGTCCCGCCGCCGCACCGGGATACCCTCCGCGCGGTCCGCCGCGGGGAACTCCGGCTCGCTGACGTCCTTGACCTGGTCACCGGCGCGGAGACCCGGCTCACCGAACTGCGGGACAGCTCCGCCCTCCCCGAGCAGCCTGACCGCCTCTGGGTCAACGGCTGGCTGCACCGCAGCTACCTGAACTTCTGGGCCGGCTGGACCTGGCTTCTGGGCGGCTGAGCTTCAGGGCTGGCGGGGTTCGGGTCGGCTGAGCTTCTGGGCCGGGCGACCTTCAGGGCCGGCTGAGCTTGGCGCGCAGGTCGGCCGCGACGCGGTCGGCGGCCGCGGCGCACGCCGGGGAGATCTCGTCCAGCGTCATGAAGCCGTGGATCAGGCCGGGCTCGCGGCGCAACTCGACCGCAACGCCAGCGTCGCGCAGGCGCCGGGCGTAAGCCTCGGATTCGTCGCGGAGTGGATCGTGCTCCGCGCTGACGACCAGCGCACCAGGCAGGCCAGACAGGTCGGGAGCGTGCAGCGGGCTGATCGCGGGGTCAGCCCAGCGGGCCTGGTCCGGGACCCACTGGGAGTTGAAGAACCGCACCGTGGCGGCGTCCAGGCCCCAGCCGGTGGCCTTCTCGCGCATGGAGGGCTGGGCCCCGGTGAGATCGGTGTTGGCGTAGAGCAGCACCTGCAGATCGGGGAGCGCCGGCGGATACTCGTCGCGCAGCCGCAGGCAGCCCAGCGCGGCGAGGGTGCCACCGGCGCTGTCGCCCGCCACGGCCACCGCGGTCGGCGCTTGTCCCAGCCCATCCGGCCCGAGGCCGGCGCCCGGAGGCCACCCAGCGCAGCGCGGCCACGGTGTCGTCGACCGAGGCCGGCCACGGGTGTTCCGGGGCGAGCCGGTAGTCGATGGCCAGGACCGCAGCACCGGAACCGTCCGCGAGGCGGCGGCACATCCGGTCATGGGATTCCAGGCTGCCGATCGTCCAGCCGCCGCCGTGCAGGTACACCACCAGCGGGACGGGGCCAGGGACGGGCCGGTACAGCCGCGCCGGAAGCTCGCCGATCCGCAGATCGCGCACCTCATGCAGGTCCGGTCCGCGGGAACGCTCCGCGGCGCGGCGGGCGATTCCCTCGCGTATCGCGGCCACCTCAGGCTGGGCAAACACCGAGGATGCCTGCGCCATATAGGCGGCGAGCTGCTCATCGGCGAACGGTCCGGGCACGCCGCGATGCTAGCAGCGGCGGGATCCAGGTGCCGGAGTTGGACGTGGGGCGGCGCTGGACGGTGAGCCGGGTCAGAGTCGGCTGGCGCACCGGGGGCGTTAGGGAAAATCGGGGCGCTGCCACAGGCGGGAGACCGCAGCGGCGGCGCGTTCCCCCTGCGCGTACCCGGCCCGCGCCACCGGCGCGCGCACCGCGGGGTCCAGCGGGTTGAGCCCGATGGCGGCGGTGGACTCGTCGTCCGGGGTGATCACCTGGACCTGGACTTCGTCACCGGCGGCCACCAGCCCGGCGACCTGCTCGTCCAGCGACGGGTCGGCCATCGGGGCCAGGATCAGCACCCGCTGGTAGCCGGCGGCCAGGTCGGCGTTGACCACGGAACGCGTGCCACCGTCGATGTAGCGGCCCCCGCCGATGGTGACCGGGGGCCAGATGCCCGGGATGGCGCAGCTCGCCGTCACCGCGTCGACCAGGTCCGCGCCTGAGTCTTTGTCGAACACGCGGACGTCGCCCGTGTGGGCTTCCACCGCGACCACGGCGAGCTTGCGGGACGGCCAGGCGCGGCGAGGCAGCCGCCCGGCGATCACCGCGCGCCGCTCGGCCTCGGGCACGGTCGCCGCCGCCAGCGCCCGCTGGCCGATCACACGCCGCAGCTCGGCCGGGTCGGGGAACTCCAGCGGCAGCTTCTCCCAGGACTCCATGAGCTCGATGACCCGGCCCAGGTCCGGGATCAGCTCCGCGGACTGCAGCGCGGGGACAGTCTGCCGGTCGAACAGGTCCGCCACCGGCAGCCCGCTGCCGATCTGGGCCGTCACCGTGGCCCCGGCCGAGGTGCCCAGCACGTAGTCGGCCGTGGTGACGTCGGCGCCGCCGGCCGCCAGCCCGGCCAGGACCCCCGTCTCCCAGGCGATCCCGGACAGCCCGCCGCCGCCGAGGACCAGGGCCCGCCCGGCGGCTGGTGTTTGCTCTGCGGTCACGAGGAATCCTTCCGTGCTCAGAGGCTGACGCCGACCAGCACCGGCTCGCTGGCCAGTTCGACCCCGAAGATGTCACGGACCCGGTCGCGGATCTCCCGGGCCAGGCCGACCACGTCGGCGGTGCGCGCATTCCCCGGGTTGACCAGGGCCAGCGTGTGCTTGGTGGAGATGTGCGCGGCAGGTCCCGGCCGGCCACCGCCGGCCGGGCGTGCGCCCGGGTAGCCCTTGCCGAACCCGGCCTGCCCGATGAGCCACGCGGCCGGCACCTTCACCTGGCCCGGCCCGGCCGGGAACTGCGGGATCGGGACGCCGGGACCGCACCGCTCGTCCACCACCCGGCGCAGCGCGGCGAACTGGGCGGCGTCCAGGACAGGGTTGGTGAAGAACGATCCCGCGCTCCGGCTGTCCGGGTCAGCGGGATCGAGGACCATGCCCTTGCCGCGGCGCAGCCGGAGCACGGCCGAGCGCACGTCACCCAGCGGGGCCCGCGCGCCCTCGTCCTGGCCCAGGGCCCCGGCCAGTTCGGCGTAGCGGACCGGCCGGGACAGCCGGTCGCTGGTCAGCTGAAAAGTCACTTCGAGCACCACGAACCGGCCGGTCACCGCCGGGGCCGTGATGCTGCGCTTGAAGGCACTGGTCCGGTAGCCGAACCCGCAGTCGGCCGCGGCCAGGTCCACCACCTCGGCCGTGACCCGGTCGTAGGCCCTGACCCCGGTGATGGTGTCGGCCACCTCCTGGCCGTAGGCGCCGACGTTCTGGATCGGCGTCGCGCCCGCGAGCCCGGGGATGCCGGACAGGCATTCCAGCCCGGCCAGGTCGGCAGCCACGCAGGAGGCGACGACCGTGTCCCAGTCCTCGCCGGCCGCGACGGTCAGCGTCACCGGCGCACCCGGCTCCGCCTGGCCCGGCCCGGCCGCGTCCGGGCCCGCTCCGGGGTCCGTCGTCCGGTGAATGCCCTTGGTGGCCACCTGGATCACGGTGCCGGGAAAACCGTCGTCGGAGATGACCAGGTTGCTGCCCCCGCCGAGCACCAGCAACGGCTCGCCACGCTGATCGGCGGCCCGCACCGCGGCGATGATCTCCTCGTCGGTGCCGGCCACCACGAAACGCCGGGCCGGCCCGCCCAGCCCCAGGGTGGTGAAGCGGGACAGCCTCACCGGTTCGCGGACGTTGGCCATGGGCGGCGTCAGGGCAGCCGGACCACCGCGCGGGACCGGGTGAGCACCTTGTCCCCGGCCGACCGGGCGGTCAGCGCCACCACGACCCGGTTGCCGTCCAGCTTGTCCTCGATGGTGCCGCTGACCTCGATGGTCACGAAGCCATCGTCGTCAGGCACGACCACCGGGGCCGAGAACCGGACGCCGAACTCGGTCATGGCCCCGGGATCGCCGGACCAGTCCGTGACGTAGCGCGCCGCCTGGGCCATGGTGAACATGCCGTGCGCGATGACGTTGGGCAGCCCTACCGACCGGGCGATCCGCTCGTTCCAGTGGATGACGTTGAAGTCACCGGACGCGCCGCAGTATTTGATCAGGTCCAGCCGGGCCACGGGGTAACTGGCCGGGGGCAGTTCGGCGCCCACTTCGACGTCCGCGTACTTGACCAGCGCGCTCACTCCGCCTCACCCGCCGTCCCGCGTTCCACCAGCGTCGAGAAGGCGGTGCAGACCTGCTCGCCCGCCACGGTCCGGACCTCGGTGCGGGTGGTCATCACCGTGTTGCGGCCGAGCGTCTTGATCGTCTCGATGGTGGACTGCGCGGTGACCACATCCCCCGCACGCAGCGGGCGGGCATAGCTGAAACGCTGCTCGCCGTGGACCACCAGGGCGTAGTTGATGCCGAGGCCCGGGTCGGCGATGGCCTGCCCGGACGCGGCCATCGTCACCACGATGGGGAACGTGGGCGGGGCGATCACGTCCGGGTAGCCGGCCGCGGCGGCCGCGTCGCGGTCCCGGTAGACCGGGTTGGGATCACCGATCGCGTGGGCGAACTCGGCGATCTTTACCCGGCTGACCTCGTAGGGCTGCGTCGCCGGGAACGACCGGCCGGCGTAGTCCTTGTTGACGGCCACGCGGACGTTAGCGGGTCTCGCGGTGCGGCCGGTGGCAACGGCAGTTCGGGCAGTACTTCTTCAGCTCGAGCCGGTCTGGGTCGTTGCGCCGGTTCTTCTTGGTGATGTAGTTCCGGTGCTTGCACTCCGTGCAGGCCAGGGTGATCTTGGGCCTGACGTCGGTGGCAGCCACGATGGAGTGCCTTTCTCTGGATGGGCGGAGTACGGACAGACCTACTGTAAGGACAGCGGCCTGGTAAGAACAGGCGCTGCCGCCGGCAGCGGACCATCTGGACAGACAACAGCCCGCAGCCAGGCACCATTCCCAGGCCGCGGACGGCAGCACGCACGGCACCCCCGTACCGCGGAACCGGGAGCCGGACCGCGGCGGTGGACCGCGCGAACTGGTAGCGGAGGCCGGACTTGAACCGGCGACACAGCGATTATGAGCCGCTTGCTCTGCCTGACTGAGCTACTCCGCCTCATGGCCGCCAAGCCCACATAGCTTACAGCGACTCACCGGGAGACCGGGTAATTGGCCGGCAGCCGGGCGGCTGAGGATGCCGTCAGGCGATGTCGAGGACCACTTTCAGCTGTTCCGGGTCCCGGATGGCGGTGAGCGCCCGGGACGCATGGTCCAGCGGGAAGCGCCCCGTGACCAGCGGGGCCAGGTCCAGGCGGTGCTCGGCGCACAACTGGATGGCCAGGTCGCAGTCGCGCGGGCGGGCTGCGCGGGGGCTGCGGATGGTGAGTTCCTTCAGGTACCAGTCGTAGGTCGGCAGCGGCCCGGAGGCGGGCAGCGGCCCGCAGGCCGCGGTGTCCGGGACTGCGGTGCGTTCCGGGACTACGGTTCCGAACGCCACGACCACCCCGCCGGCCCCGGCCAGCCGCATGGCCTGGGCGAGCGTCGGCTGGGTGCCTGCGCACTCGATGGCGATGTCCGCCCCGCGGCCGCTAGAGGAGTCGGCGACCACCTGCTCCGCCTGCTCCGGGGTGGCCGTGGCACTGGCGCCGAAGCTGAGCGCCAGGTCCCGTTTCCAGCCCGAGCGGGTCACCGCGACGATGTTCTGGACACCCCGGTCGCGCAGCAACTGGACGTGCAGCAGCCCGCTCACGCCCAGGCCGACCACGACCGCCGTATCGCCTGGCGAGATGCACAGGCCGGACTGCGCGTGCACGCAGGTGGACAGCACCTGGAGCAGGGCCGCGTCGGCGGCGGGCAGGCTGTCCGGCAGCGGGTGCAGGCACGCCTCGTCCACCGCGACCAGTTCGGCGAAGACGCCGTCCACATCCCGGCCGAGCAGGGCGCCGTTGCGGCACAGGTGGGGCAGGTCGCGGCGGCACAGGTCGCACCGGCCGCAGAACAGGGCCGGGTTGACCAGGACCGGAGTCCCCGCGGGCACGGCCCCCGGTGACCCTGGGGCCTCCACCCAGCCGGTCATCTCGTGGCCCAGCACCCGGGGCCGTGAGACGGGCACCTCCCCCGAGACGATCTTGAGGTCGGTGCCGCAGATACCGGCCTGCGCCACCCGGACGAGAGCCCGCCCGCCCGGCTCCGGCGGCGCCACCTCCCGGACGCGGACGTTCCCGGATGGGTCGAGCAGCGCAGCCCGCATGATGTGGAGTGTTTCCGGGCCCACCCCGCCCGTCAAGAACGATCGGTCCGGCGGGCGAGAGGGCCCAGCGAGTCGGCGGCGGCCACGGCCACGACGACCAGCGCCACGCACACGCTGAGGGCGACCGCCGGCACGTACGGGGCGAGCCCGCCCAGCGCGGCCAGGACCACGACCCCGCCGACCCGGGTCCACGACACCCCGCCCCAGATCACGGCCTTGAAGGCCGCATGGCCCAGCAGGTACAGGGCGGTTCCGCCGAGCAGCATCACCGAGACCGCCGTGTGCCCCACCGCGCCGGGGCTCCGGAGCACGAGCTGGTCCCCCGCCGCCACCACGATGATCCCGGCCACCATCACGGGGTGGATGAGGTGATACGCGGAGCGGCCCAGCCGTCCGGGGTCAGCCGAACTGGCGATGACCCGCGCGCCCTCCTCCGCGCTGCGGTGGAAGTACAGCCACCACAGCCCGACGCTGCCGACGAAGGCGGCCAGGAACGCGACGATCTCTGGCCAGGTGACCGACGACAGCTGCGACAGCGCGGCCCCGATCACCACGATCGACTCGCCCAGCGCGATCAGGATGAAGCCCTGGCAGCGTTCGGCGAAGTGATTGCCCTCGATCGTCCAGTCCCGGGTTTGCGACCGGCCGAGGCCCGGGGTGTAAAAGCCAGCCAGGCCGCCGGTCACGTCGACCACGACCGCCCCCAGCCAGAGCAGTTCGCGGGCGTGCCCGGCCACCAGCCCGCCCGCCACCGCGAGCGAGCCGCTCACCACGCACCAGGCCAGGATGCGCTCGAAGTTGCGCTGCAACGGCTGCCCGCGCAGCCCGGCCACGGCGAACCCGCTCCGGCCGATTTGCATGAGCGCGTAGGCACAGCCCACCGCCAGCCCCCGCCCCTCGAACGCGAACGGCAGGGCGGCCGACATGACCAGGCTGACCAGGGCCAGCCCGAGCAGCATCACCCGGACCGGAATCCGCTCCGGGTCCAGCCAGTTGGTGACCCAGGTGGTGTACGCCCAGACCAGCCACACCATGGCCAGCAGCAGCAGGGCCTGCAGGGCCCCTTCGACCGACTGGTGATCGACCAGGTAGTGCGACAGCTGAGTGACCGCGAACACGTAGACCAGGTCGAAGAACAGCTCCACATTGGTCACGCGGGCGCTCGCCCCGGGCGGGCGGAGCAGGTTCCCGGGCCGGTCCCGGCGGGTGCCGCTCAGCATCCGGCCATTATGACGAGGCGGCGCCCGGGAGGGCGGCCCCGCCCTGATGACCATGGCGTGCGGGACGGCGCAGGAACTGCCGGGTCGACCGCTGCGCGGCAGGCGAGCCGAGCGCCCGGGAGATCCCCCGGGCCGCCGCGCGGACCGCCGCCGCCAGGGCGCCCGGCTGGGCCCCCTCGGCGTGCACCACCAGCGAGAGCGCCGCCACCACCTGATCCCCCGACGCGCGGATGGGGACCCCTACGGACAGGGCATCCGTGGTGACCTGGCCGTCGCTGACCGCGTAGCCCCGCTGCCGCACCTCGGCCAGGACCCGGCGCAGCTGCACGGGGCTGCCGATCGTCTTCGGCGTCCAGCGTTCCAGGGGACCGCCCAGGACCTGCTCCTGCACGTCGGCCGGGGCGTAGGCCAGCAGGACCAGCCCCACGCCGGTGGCGTGCAGCGCGAAACGGCCGCCGACCCGGGTCAGCACCCGGACCGCGTCCCGGCCGGCCAGCCGTTCCACGAACACGACCTCCAGGCCGTCCCGGACGGCGAGTTGCACGTTCTCGTGGGTCGCCTCGTACAGGTCCTCCATGTAGGGCAGGGCGATCTCCCGCAACCCCAGGCTCCGCGGGGCGAGCGAGGCGATCTCCCACAGATGCAGGCCGATGTGGTACGTGCCCGTCGCGCTCCGCTCCAGCGCCCCCCAGGTGGCCAGGTCGCGGACCAGGCGGTGGGTGGTGCTCAGCGGCAGCCCGCTGCGCCGGCTGATCTGCGACAGGGTCAGCTCCGCGTGGTCGGCCTGGAAGGTGCCCAGCACGTCCAGGAGCTTGCCGCTGAGCGAGCGCGGCGGCACCCGGGCCTCGCCACGGGCTTCCTCACGGGCTTCCTTGCCCATCCCGGACCCCCTGGACGGTGTCGTGAACCATTATCACCAGCGGCCGCGGGCCGCCCGGGCCGCGGTGGCCGGAGTCAGAGGTCCAGGACCAGCCTCGGGGTCAGTGACCGCGAGACACAGATCATCATGGTGTCCGCGGCCGCCTGCTCGGCCGGGGACAAGACCGAGTCCCGGTGCTCCGGGACGCCGGCGAGAACGCCGGTCTCGCAGGTCCCGCAGGTCCCCTCGGTACAGGAGGAGAGCACCGGGACCCCGGCAGTCTCGATCACGTCGAGGATGGACCGGCCCGGTGGCACCATCAGGGTCAGCCCGGCCTGGGCCAGCTCGACCTCGAAGGCCGGGCCGGGCGGCCGGTGCGTCGCAGCCGCCGGGGTAAAGCGCTCCAGGTGCAGCGCGCCCACCGGCCAGGCGGCGCAGCAGCCCGTCACCGCATCCAGCAACGGCGCGGGCCCGCAGCAGTACACCAGCGTGCCGGGCTGCGGCCGGCCGAGGATGGCGGCCAGGTCCAGCAGGCCGGTCTCGTCCTGGGGCCGGATCCGCACCAGGCCGGGGTACCGGGCCAGCAGGTCGGCGCGGAACGCCATGGACGCGGCGGTCCGCCCGCCGTAGGTCAGCGTCCACGGGCGGCCGGCGGCGTCCGCCGCGGCCAGCATGGGCAGGATCGGGGTGATGCCGATGCCGCCCGCGATGAACAGGTAGCGGTCCGCGGGCTTCAGCGGGAAGTGGTTGCGTGGCCCCCGGACCCGGACCCGGGACCCGGCCCCGACCGCGTCGTGAACGTACGCCGAACCGCCCCGGCCGGCCGGCTCGCGGAGCACCGCGATCCGCCAGCCGCCCCGGTCAGCAGGAGCGCCGCACAGCGAGAACTGCCGGATCAGGCCGGGCCCCAGGATCAGGTCGATGTGCGCGCCGGGGGCCCAGGCGGGCAGCGCGGCCCCGGAGGGGTCCCGCAGGTCGAGCGTGATCACGCCGTCGGCCACGGCGGCGCGGCGCACCACGACCAGGTTGAGTTCGGGCTCCGGGCCCATCACGGCGTCCCGGATGCGGAGCCGGTTTCGCGGCGAACGGTCACGGCACCGGGGCGGGCCGTCGCGCGGATTCCTCGGCCAGCCGGGCCAGCATGCGCCGGGCGGCCAGCCCGCCGGTGTCGATGTTGATGCTGAGCTCCTGCACGCCCGGTGGCTCGGCGGCGATCACATGTTCCAGCGTGTTCAGCGCCGCCACGTCCTGCAGGACTACGGTCCGGTTGCTGTCGTGCAGGAAGGCGGAGATCTCCGCGTCGCCGGGCGCGAAGTCGCGGGCCACGGCCCAGAAGTCATACGTGCTCGTCTCGGTGGACGGGGTGATGGCGTAGACGACCTCAACGTGGAAGCCATCGGGGTCGGTGCCGTCCGGCCGGGGCAGGACGCCGGCCGGGGCCACCCGGCTGTGCAGCAGGTACAGGCACGGCGGGTGGTACTCGATGTCCTGCCAGCGCACGATGCGCCCGCTGAGCCCGGTGGACCGCGCATAGAACGGCGGGCACGCGGCGCCGTCCATCCGGCGGCTCACCCGGATGATGCACTGTTCCTGGTCGATCTCGGTACTGATCGGGGTGTCCGCGACCTCGGGGGTGCCGATGTACCCGCCGTGCAGGTAGGTCTCGTGCGACAGGTCCAGCAGGTTGTCCACCAGCAGCTCATACCGGGCCGCCAGCGGCTCCATGCCGCGGACGGTGGTGTACTCCGGGTCATCCAGCCAGGGCGCACGCGGGATGCGCCCGGCGTCGGCCCGCTCGGGGTCGCCGATCCAGACCCAGATGAGCGAGTCTTGCTCAGCGACCGGGTAGGCGCTGACCCGTGCGGTCCGCGGGATGCGCAGCTGCCCGGGAACCGCGACGCACCGGCCATCCGGGCCGTAGGTGAACCCGTGGTACCCGCAGACGATCGTGTCGCCGTCGAGCCGGCTCGCGGACAGCGGGAAGTGCCGGTGGACGCAGCGGTCCGCCAGAGCGGCCGGCTGCCCGGCACTGGTCCGGTAGAGCACCAGCGGCTCACCCAGGATGGTCCTGGCCAGCAGCGCCCGCCCGACCTCGGCGGAGTAGGCCGCCACGTACCACTGATCCCGCACGAACGACATGGCGTCTCCTCACCCCGGCACGACGTAGTGCTGCCGATTGTGCGCGACGCCGCGCGGGCCGGGCAGCAGGCCTTCCAGCCATCGGAAGACCTGCTCCCCGGCCGCCCGGTCCGGCGGTCCGGCGGTCAGGCGGTCAGGCGGTCAGGCGGCGCGGACCGCGCGGATCTGCAGCCGGACGTAATCGATCACGGTCCCGGGTACCCGCGCCGCCACCGCCCGCACGAACGGACGGCGCTCGGCGGGCGGCAGGCCGCGCAGGTGCACGCCGAGGATGACGGTGGCCAGGAACGCCTCGAACTGATCCGCCGATTCGAGCCGGGCCGGGTCCGGCACCAGGCCGACCTCGATGCCGGTGAAACCGGCGGCGGCCAGGCGTGCGCGGGTCTCGTCCACCCCCGCGAAGTTCCAGATGCCTTTCCCGTCGTCAGCCCCCAGCTCAGCCAGGGCCGCCCGGACCGAGGCGATGTTGCCGGCCCCGCCCGCCTCGGCCGCGAACTGGCCCCCGGGCCGGAGCATCCCGGCCACCGACCTGAAGACCTGCGCGTGGTCCGGCAGCCAGTGCAGCGTGGCCACACTCAGCACCGCGTCCACTGGCTCCAGCACCGGCAGCGGCTCGCGCAGATCGGCCTGCAGCACCTGGACCCGGTCCAGCTGCCCGGCCAGCCGCTCGCGCAGTTGCGCGAGCATCTGCCGCGAGCCGTCGATGGCGAGTACCCGGCCCCGGGGCAGTACCTCCAGCAGTTGCTGCGCGTCCCGCCCGGTTCCGGCGCCGATGTCGGCCACGGTCTCGTCCCCGGCCAGCCGGAGCCGGGCGATGGTACTGGGTCCCCACCGCTTATGTGGCAGCGGCAGCGCGTCGTAGCTCCCGGCATCCCATTCAAACAGCTCCACAACGAGAACCCTACCAAGCTGTCTCACTATAGTTAATATCTTGTCTCGTATGGTGAGACTACTAGGAGGTCCCCGGCCCGGTCCGGCGAGCCAGCAAGCGCCGCCGGGTACCCCGCTGAGCACCCGGAACGTCTTCCTGGCTGACCACGGACATGCCGTCCGGCAGCAGCGTGGCCGGCTCCCCCGGGCCTAGGCACCACTCGACGGGCAGCGCGGGCCGGGCCTGGCGGGCGGCCATGGTGAACGCCTCCCAGCCGAGCACGCCGCCGGGAGCCACCGCCCGGCACGGCCGCGGCGAAGACCCCGGGATCCCAGAACCCGGTGGCCAGCACCAGCACGTAGCGGCCCGGCCCCGGACGCCAGGCGCCCAGGTCGGCGTGGACCAGGGTGATCAGGTGATCCAGCCCGCGGCGCCGGGCTTCCTGGCCGAGCAGGCCGAGCGCCACCTCGGAGACGTTGACCGCGGTGACCGGCCGCCCCTGCGCCGCGGCCAGCAACGCGCTGCCGGACGGCCCGCTGGCCAGGTCGGCGACCGGCCCGGCCGGCAGGTCCAGGGCCAGCGCCGCGACCGCCAGCGGATGCGGCGTGAACGAGGGGGTGAACCCGGCGCCGTACCTCTCGTTCCAGCGCAGCCGGTCCGGATGTCCCGCCAGATCACTCTCGGGTTCGGTCACCCTGCGCAGGCTAATCCCCCGGCCGCGGGGCTGGCCGCGGGCCAGGGCGGAAGTTTCACGGGGACCGAGGCTCGTCATCGTGCTGACCTGGGGCGATGCGCGGAGCGGCGGAGCGTGCCTTGCGCGGCCGTCTGCGCCGGACGAGCCTGCGCAGGCAGGCAGCGGCGCAAGACGTTCCGGAGGCGGTCATGATCCACCCGTTCTCAGGCCGGCGGCGGACCCGGCGAAGGGTGCTCGCCGCCGGCACCGTGCTGGCGTGCTGCGCGATGCTGCTCGCGGCCCAGTTCCCGGCGAGCGCGACCAATGTCTCGGGCACACCGTCCCCGGTCACCGGCAACGCGACCTGGTTCACCGGCCTGGGCTCGCCCTACGGCGGCTGCGGGCTGCCCCAGGCCGACCTGGACAGCCAGGACTTCCTCGCGCTGAACGTGCAGAACTCCCCCGGCGTGTACACGGACCTGCCGCGCCCGATCCCGGCCGCCGACGCGAGTGAGATCGGCATGTTCGACAACGGCCTGAACTGTGGCCGCTGGGTGCAGGTGACGATCGGCGACTACTGCACCGGGATCAACGACGGCGCACCGGACGAGCCGTTCTGCCGCGACGGATCGTGGATCAGCGACCAGTACAACGGCGCCACGCTGGACTTCGTGGTCGGGGACAGCTGCGACGACGGCAACGCCTGGTGCAAGGACGACCCTTACCACGTCGACCTGGCCCAGGCCTCGCTGAACAACTTCGTCCTGAACGGGCAGCCAGTCGGGAACATGTACCCGGACCACTGGAATAACCGCCACGTGTCCTGGCAGTTCATCCCGGCCCCCGGTTACACGGGGGACATCCGCATCGGGGCCATCCAGGGGGCGCAGCCGTACTGGCCCGCCATCGCGATCTCGCACCTCCCCAACGGCATCACCGGCGTGCAGTACCAGGCCAACGGGAACTGGGTGCCCGCGCAGATGGACTCCGACATGGGTGACGACTACATCATCGGGCCGACGACCGGCGCCGGGACGGCGGGGACCCAGTACGAGATCCGCGTCATCGACTCCTCCGGCAGCTTCGTCGGCAACGGCGAGGTCTACAGCTTCACGCTGCCCGCGGGCTGCACAGATGGGTGCCCGGCCGCCTATACGCCGGTCAGCTACACCACATCCACGGGCGTGACCTCGAGCCCCTCACCCAGTGCCAGCCCGACCAGCAGCAGCGCAAGCCCCAGCCCCAGCCCGACGGGCAGCACGCAACCGGCGACGGATTGCGTGCTGACCGCGGCCATCACCAACTCCTGGCCCGGCGGTTACCAGATGCAGCTCACGGTCACCAATAACGGCACGGTGCCGGGCAACTCCTGGGCGGCAGGCTTCTCCTTCGGCGACACCGCGGAGACCGTCGCCAGCGCCTGGAACGGTGCCGTCAGCCAGTCGGGGACGCAGGTCACCGCGCACAACGAGAGCTATAACGCCGCGATACCTGCGGGCGGCTCGACAACCTGGGGCCTGGTGGTCACCGGGGCCAACCAGGCCCTGTCCGCGCTGACCTGCTCCCTGGGCTGACCGGCCCTCAGCCGGCGGTTGCCGGCGGCCGGCCCCGCGAGCCAGCCCGCCGGTTCGGTCCGCCAGTTCGGCCCGCCAGCTCAGCCTGGCTGGGGAGGCGCGTAGAACAGCACATCGTTGTCCTGGCCGGTAGCCACACACGAGTTCATCGCCGCGCAACTCAGGCTGGTGATCCGGGCCCCGGGAGCCGCAGCGGGGACGTCGGCCCACAGACCGTTGGTGTAGGTCGCGGTCGCGCCGGACTTGGCCACCGCCAGGCAGGATCCCGACAGACGGGCAGGACACCGCGGCGGCCGCCAACCCTAGCGGCTGGAGTCCCCATAGCCCGTCGGAATGTTCGGCCGCCTGACCGGACGAGTCGACCGCCATGCAGAACGACGTACTGGGACAGGACACGCTGACCAGGTCGTGCCCCACGTCCGCCGCGGCCGGCCCGCTCCACGAGGATCCGTTGTACGTGAACACGTTCCCGCTCTCGCTCACGGCCACGCAGTAGGTGGAACTGGCGCAGGAGACCGAGTTCAGCGACTGCCCGTTCGGGTCGACAGTTTGCTGACTCCACCCCGTGGCAGCGCCCCGGTAGGTGAAGGCGACACCGATGTTGTCGACGGCTACGCAGAAAGCGGAGTCAGTACAGGACACGCTGGTCAGCGTCCCGGATCCCGAGCCGACCAGGGCCGGGGCGCCCCAGGTGCCGTGGGTTTGCGGGATCGCGAACCCCTCGGCGTCGACGGTGAGGCAGAACCTGGTTGAGGGGCAGGAGATGCCGATCAGGTGACCGTTCGCGTCGGTGTTAGAGACCGGCCAGGTCCCGCCGGACTCGAGGGACAGCACCGTGCCCGCGTCATCCGTGGCGTAGCAGACGGTGCGCTTCGGGCAGGCCAGGCCGGTGATTTGGGCGCTGCTGGCCGGGAGGGTCTGCGGGTCGACCGGCACCGGCGAACTCCATCGAGGCGCCGCCGGGGACGGGCTGGCGGACCCCACTCCCGCCACGCCTGTGTGCCCGGAGGCGGCGGTGCTCGTGGCGGCGGGGATGGCCGTAACCGTCTGATGGTCGTGCATCACGACCAGGGTGCCGGTCACCCCGGTCACGCCGAGGATCGCCACCGCGGCTACCGCGGCCAGCAGCCGGGTGCGGCTGGGACGGCGGTAGCCGGCATCAGCCAGCGGGTCGCCGGGGATCGTCGGGCCGACCGCGGTGTCCGGCCCCTCGTCGTCCTCGTCCTCGACCCGGGGCGCAGCCAGGGTCCCAGCACCCCCGGCGCCGTGGCCCGCACCTGCCGTGGCCAGTACTGCCGTTGCCAGTACTGCCGTTGCCCGTGCTGCCGTGGCCAGTACTGCCAGCGGCGGCTGTCGGGCCGGACGCGAGCCCACCAGACGCGGACCCGGCCGGGCGGGACGGGATGTGCCACTCCCCGGGCGTGGAGATCCGCTCCTCCGCAGGCGGCGTGGTCCAGGAAGGATGGGGCGCCCACTCGATCCGATCGCTGGGCGGCGATGGCCGTGCGCTGGGCGGGGACGGCCGTGCGCTGGGCGGCGACGGGCGCTCGGCGGCCGGGGCCGCCGGCAGGCGGATCATGGCATGGAAGCCGGACACCGGCGTGTCCGCGCCGTCGCCGGACAGGTCGTTGCCGGAGCCCCCTGATTCGCCGCGACCATAGCGGCCGGACTGGTCCTGGTCCGGGGAACTCAGCCCGCTGCGGCCGAAAGCGTCCGGCGCCCCGCCGCTGGGAGCGGCCGGCTCATCCTGCCCCCAGGCGTCCGGCGCAGGGTCGCCAGGGCCGTCCGGCTCGCCGGACTCGTGGGCGTCCGGCCCAGCGTCGCTGGGAGCATCCGGCTCGCCGTACTCCTCGGTGTCCGGCGTCTCGGTGGCCGGCGTCGCGTGGCCGGGAGCGTCCGGCTGGTCGTACTCCTGGGCGCCCGGCGCTGGTTGTCCGTGTGCGTAAAGGTCAGGTGCGCCGGTGCCGGGCGCGTCCGGGGCCGGGTGGTCGTAAGCGCCCGGAGCCATCGCGTCCGGCAATGGCTCCGGCGAAAAAGGCGGAATGTCGGCTTCCGAGGTGGCGGCGATGAATTCCGTGAACGACCCGCTGCTGTAGGCCGAGGTATATTCCGCGAAGGGGTCATCAGAGTATTCCGTGGCGTGTTCCGCCTGCCCCGGACCGGGATCCGACCCAGGCCGCGCCACCTCTTCTGGTGACCCAGAAAGGTCATCGGGTCGCACGTAAGCCCCGCAGCGACGGCAAAACTCTTCCCCCGGTGAAATGGCATGCCCGTTATCGCAAGTCCACACCGGTCCCCGCTCTCGGTCCCCGCTCTACGCCGCCCTGCTAGGTCGCCGATATTAGGGCATTTCAGCCCGGACCGCAGACGGGTTGACCAAGGAGTTAGCCGACTTCCGGGTGGAGACGGCGTCCGGTCACCACCCGCTCACGCCGCCCGCACGCGAGCGGCGGGCTAACCCTACCGAGGTACCGCGAACCCTATCGGGGGTTCACGGGCATGCCGATCTGCCACAAATCGGGGTCGGCCCAGGCGCCGGTGATGACGGTATCCGGATCCTGGCCGCGCAGCCGGGCGAAGCGCTCGGCCATGAGCTGCAGGTGCACCGTCATCGGGAGCTGCGCCAGCAACGGTGAGAGGCCGTCATCCGGGATGCTGAGCAGGCTGACGGGAATCTTCTCGCGCGCCGCGGCCTCGCCCACCGCCGCGGTCAGCCCGTCCTGGTCCGCTTCCGGCTGGAGCAGCAGGACGCCGTCGGCGGCGGTGAAGGGCACCGCGTTGCCGTGCAGGAAACGTTCGGCGTCGAACCCCTCGGCCAGCATCCGGGCTCCCTCGCGGATCTTCAGTGCCGCCTCCCGCGCGGTAATGCCCCACGGGCCGCAGCCGACGATGCCCAGGCTGCGGGCCGGGAGCGGCACGTCCTCGGTAGCGGGCGCGGAACAGGCGACCCGGATCTGCGCCGCGGCCTGCAATATGTCACCCGCGGAGCCGTCTGGCCGCGCCACGCCCGGGAGCGCCTCATCCGCCCCGGCGACGTGGTGGGCCAGCCGGGCCAGCACCGCCAGGGCCGCCGTGTAGCTCACCGTGTAGGTCTCGGCTTCCTCCGGCGGCACGGTCGTGATGGCCTCCGGCCAGCCCGCGCCGGTCCCCGTGATCGAGACCACGGGCACCCCGGACGCCAGCGCGTCCGCCCGGGCGCGTGCGGCGTACCCGGTCTGCCCGGTGTGGGTGATGACCACCAGCGCGTCACCGGGGCGCGCGCCGGTGCTCCACCGCACCCAGGTGGAGGCCGGGAACCACCGTGCATCGCGGCCCGCCCGCTCCAGCATCATCACGCCGAGTTCGGCGGCGTGCTGGCTGGTTCCGGTACCCACGATGATCACGCGCTGGGCGCCGGCCAGGATCGCGGCCGGACCGGCCAGGTCGAGCTCGGCGATCCGGTCCAGCGCGTCAGCCTGGGCCATGATCATGCGGTGCATGGCGGTGTGCGTCATCGCTTCCCCCTGGGTCAGTGCGCGGTCAGGGACACGCCATCGGCGGTGAAGCGGGCTTCGACGACGGCCGCCAGTTCCTGCGGAACCGGATCAAGCGAGGGCGTTTCGGACTCCGCGCCACTAAAGGGCGCCGCTCTCGCCGCGCGGACGACGGTCAACCCGGACTCCGGGTTGCCGCCGCCGAGGAGCCCGGCGTCGGCTATGTGCTCCACGCCGCGCAGCGACCCCCCGAGTGCGGCAGCGTAGTCGCGGCCTTTCGCGATGGCGGCCTGGACAGCGGCGGCGCGCACATCTGACCAGCCAGGATTATCCCAGTCGGCATGCCAGCTGACCTCATGCACAGTGACCGCTTCGCGGGCGGCCAGGACCGCACCGAGCGTGTCCAGCAGTTCGAAGGCCCGGACAGCGATCGTCACCGCCACCGTCGCGACCTGCTGGCCGGTCGGCTGGTACTGGCCGGTGTTCTCGTCGTGAGCGTGCTCCGCGTGCGTCGCCACCGACCGCGCCGACCAGGTCAGCGGGCGCCTTCCGGTGCCGGCATCGAGCGCCACCCCGCCCCGCGCCGCGAGGTCGGCAGTGAGGCTGTCCAACTCCGCGGCGGCCACCCGTACGGCTTCCACCTTCGATCCCCGCGACGAGGCGATCGTGGCCGCCACGAGAGCATAGTCAGGCGGCACCATCTGCCGTGCCTCACCACGGACCGACAGCCGCAGCCCGGCCGGATCACTCACCAGCCCCTCCTGCCCCGGCCGCCAGCGCGGCCGATTCCCCGGGACTAGTAGTACCCCTCATGTGACGACCGGGGGCAGACTCAGCGCAGGCCGTACTGGCCGATCTTGATGCGGGCCGCGAAGGCCTGCCACTGCGCTGGAGTGAAGGCCAGCACCGGCCCGGCCGGGGCCTTACTGTCGCGCACCGCCACCACGCCCGGCAGGTTGCTCGCTACTTCGACGCAGTCACCACCGTTCGCGCTGCTGTAAGAGGACTTGCGCCACATGGCGCCGGTCACGTCCGCCATGTCTCATCAGCCACTTTCATGATCAATTGCATGGACTCCCCAGGTGAGAGCGCCACGCTCCTGAGTGAATCATAGAGAAGGGTGATCCGTGCAACCTGATTCCGCCGCTCGGTGACCTGCCCATCCAGGGCGTTGTCCAGGTAGGCGGAGTCCCGGTCGCTGTCGAAGCTGGCCACCAGGAACGGCCCCAGCATCCCGGGATGCGCCGCAACGCCAAACGGGAGCACCTGAACCGTGATCCTCGGGTTCCCGGCCATATCCGCGAGATGGGCGAGCTGGTCACGCATGATCCCGGCGTCCCCGACGCGCTGCCGCAGGATTGCCTCCCCCAGGACTGCGAACAGCATCGGAGGCGGCGGGTCCTTCCGGTCCCAGATCGCCTGGCGGGAGATCCGTGCGATGACCATCTGCTCGACCTCGGCGTCGCTGTCGCCCGGCCGCCCCGCACGGATCATGGCCCGGGCGTACGCCTCCGTCTGCAACAGCCCCGGCACCACCAGCGGCTCCCAGCTTCCGGAGCACCGTGGCGCGCTCTTCCATCTCCAGCAGGGCCCGGACCCAGGACTCATAGGAGCGGTTCAGCATCGCCTGCCGCAAGCGGCGGAACGTGCCCGGCGTGCGCAGCGCCTCGTCGGCCTGGGCCGCGTGCTGCGGGGACGGGATGGTCCGGCAGGTCTCCAGTTTCGCGATAACAGACTCCGAATAGCCCATTAACTTCGCCAGCTGCGCCTGCGTCAGGCCGGCCGCCTCACGCTGGGCGCGTAATTCCCCGGCGAATGCCTGCACACCGGTGATCGGCCCGTCGTCATCCTTTCTTTTCGCAGGCATTCCTTCCTCCTTCTTCCCGTTGACCGCTCCACCCGCCTGGCCGCGGCTGATCTGTAGCGCACGTTACGCGCTGCAACGAAAGCTTGCACATACGTGCCCGGCCGGCGTGGCCAGACGCAGCAGAAAGGACACCCCATGGCAGACCAGACCACCGGCGGTGGCCTTCGCGGCGAGCTGGAGAACGACCAGGCCGTGGTCACTGGCCAGGCACCGGGCACGCAAGCAACTCGACGCCATCGCGGCGCGGTGCCCAGGCCACACGATCACCGTCGAGACCTACCCGGGCCGCGAAGACCGCTACGTGGCGCGCGCGGTCATCGCATCAGCGCGGCCCTACCTGCTCATCACCACCGACCTGGAGGAGCTGGCCGCCGAGCTCTGCGGTCCAGGCGAGCATTCCTCTGCCACTCCGCTGCCGCGCCGCGCCCCGGAATGCCGGGGCCGGGGCGGGGGCCGGGCGGGAGGGAGGCGTTAGGGGAAGGGAATTCAGCCGAGGGTGAAGGGGTCGCGGGTACCGCCGGTCAGCTCGACCCAGATGGCCTTGGTCTGGGTGTACTCGTGGACCGCCTGGATGCCGTTCTCCCGGCCGAGCCCGCTGGACCCGAACCCGCCGAAGGGCACATCCGGGCCGACCACCCGGTAGGCGTTGATCCACACGGTGCCGGTACGCAGCGCGTGCGCCACCCGGTGCCCCCGGTGGATGTCCTTGGTCCAGACCGCGCCGGCCAGGCCGTAACGGGTGTCGTTGGCCAGGCTGATGGCCTCCTCCTCGGTGTCGAACGGGATGACCGCCAGCACCGGGCCGAACACCTCCTCGCAGGCCACGGTCATGCTCGGCTTCACGTTGGTGAGCACGGTGGGCTGGACGAAGTAGCCGCCCAGATCCCCGGCGGCCTGGCCGCCGGTGGCCAGGGCGGCGCCCTCGCTCGCCGCCGAGGCGAAGAACGAGAGCACCTTGCGGTACTGCGGCTCGGTGGCCAGCGGCCCCATCTCGGTCGCGGCCTCCCGCGGGTCGCCCAGCCTGATCGCCTCCGCCCGGGCGACGATCTTCTCCACCAGGGCGTCGTGCACGCTGCGGTGCACCAGCAGCCGTGACCCGGCCATGCAGGTCTGCCCGGTCGCCGCGAACACCCCGGCCACCACGCCGTTGCTGGCCGCGTCGAGGTCGGCGTCGGGGAAGACCAGGTGGGCGGACTTGCCGCCGAGTTCGAGCAGCACCCCGGTGATGTTGCTGGCCGCCGCCTTGGCGACCTCGGCGCCGACCTGGGTGGACCCGGTGAAAGCGATCTTGTCCACGCCGGGGTGCGCGGCCAGCGCCTTGCCCACCTCGGGCCCGAACCCGCTCACCACGTTGAACACGCCGGGCGGGAATCCGGCTTCCTCGAGCAGCCCGGCCAGCGCGATCGCTGACGCCGGGGAGTAGTCACTGGGCTTGGCCACCATCGTGCACCCGGCGGCCAGGGCGGGCGCCAGCTTCCAGCAGAGCAGCAGGAGCGGCGAATTCCACGGGACGATCGCCGCCACCACGCCGGCCGGCTCGCGCCGCGTGTACACCAGGAAGTTCGGCTTGTCCGTGGGGATGGTGGAGCCTTCGAGCTTGTCGGCCAGCCCGGCGAAGTAATAGAACCATTCGGGGATGGTGCCCAGCTGGCCGCGCATCTCGCGGAGCAGCTTGCCGGTGTCCCGGGTCTCGAATTCAGCCAGCCGGTCGGCGTCCCGCGCGATGAGCTCAGCCAGCCGCCGCATGAGCCGGGCCCGGCCGAACCCGGTCAGCTGCCCCCACGGCCCGGACAGCGCGCGCCGGGCGGCCGCCACGGCCAGGTTCACGTCCGCCTCGCCCCCGTCGGCCGCGGTGGCCCACGGGGCGCCGGAGAACGGGTCGATGCTCTCGTAGCGGCGCCCGGAGGCCGGCTCGGCCGGCTGGCCGTCGATGACCAGGGAGAAATGGGGCAGCTGCGCCGGTGCGGATGCCTGCGTCGTGGTCATGGTGATGCCTCCTGCTCTGGGAGTCCGAATTCCGCGCGGATGGCCTTGGAATGCTGCCCGAGCGCCGGGACCGCGCCCATCGCGGCGGTCCGGCCGGGCACCGTGACCGGAGGCAGGAGCGCGCGCAGGGACCCTCCGGGGGAATCGATGTCCCGCCACCGGTCGCGGGCCGCCAGCTGCGGGTGGGCGGCGAATTCCTCGGGGCTGCGCATCCGGGCGTTGGCGATACCCGCCGCCTCCAGCGACGCTTCGAGCTGGTCCACTCCGATCCCGGCGAACACCCCGGTGAGGATCACGGTCAGCTCGTCGTGGTGCGCGACCCGGGCCGGGTTGGTCGCGAACCGCTCATCGGTGACCAGGTCCGGGCGGCCCAGGATCCGCTCGCACAGCACCACCCACTCGCGCTCGTTCTGGATGCCCAGGAACACCTGGCCATCCTGCGCCGGGTAGGGCCCGTACGGGGAGATCGAGGCGTGCCGCGCCCCGGTGCGCGGCGAGGTCCGGCCGCCGTAGACGCTGTAGTAGTAGGGCTGGCTCATCCATTCGCCCAGGGCGTCGAGCATGGCCACCTCGAAGCAGCCGCCAAGGCCGGTCCGCTCCCGCTCGTACAGCGCGGTCAGCACGCCGGAGTAGGCGTACATCCCGGCCGCGATGTCGGCCACCGAGATGCCGGCCTTGGCCGGTTCGGCCGGTGTCCCGGTCACCGACAGCAGCCCGGCCTCGCACTGCACCAGCAGGTCGTAGGCCTTCTTGCCGGCGTACGGGCCGTCCGGGCCATACCCCGAGATCGAGCAGCTGATCAGCCGCGGATAGCGGGCGGCGAGCTGCTCCGCGCCCAGGCCGAGCCGCCCGGCCGCGCCCGGCGCGAGGTTCTGCACGAACACGTCCGCGCGGGCCAGCATGGCGTCCAGCACGGACCGGTCGGCGGGCTGCTTGACGTCGAGCTCGACGCTTTCCTTGCCCCGGTTCAGCCAGACGAAATAGCTCGACTGGCCGAGGGCGGACTGGTCGTAGCCGCGGGCGAAGTCCCCCGCGCCGGTCCGTTCGATCTTGATCACCCGCGCGCCGAGGTCGGCGAGCTGGCGGGTGGCGAACGGGGCCGCCACCGCCTGCTCCAGCGCGACGACCAGCAGGCCCTCCAGCGGAAGTCCGCGCACGGGGCTGGCCTGGTTCGCTTCGCTCACGGGGCTGGCCTGGTTCGCTTCGCTCACGGGGCCACCGAGTTGCGCTTGACGAGCTGGCGGGCGATGACGTTGCGCTGGATCTCGTTGGTGCCCTCACCGACGATCATCAGCGGGGCGTCCCGGAAATAGCGCTCCACGTCGAACTCGGTGGAGTAGCCGTACCCGCCGTGGATGCGCACCGCGTTGAGCGCGATCTCCATCGCGGTCTCCGAGGCGAACAGCTTGGCCATGCCCGCCTCCATGTCCGCCCGGGCGCCCGCGTCGAAGCAGCGTGCGGCGTAGAGGACCAGCTGGCGGGCGGCGGTCAGCTTGGTGACCATGTCGGCCAGGTAGTTGCCGACCGACTGGTGCTGCCAGATGGGCTGGCCAAAACTCTCCCGCTGCTGGGCATACCGCAGTGCGTCCTCCAGCGCGGCCCGGCCGACGCCGACGGCCCGGGAGGCGACCTGGATCCGGCCGATCTCCAGCCCGCGCATCATCTGGCCGAAGCCCTCGCCTTCCCGGCCGCCGAGCAGCGCATCGGCCGGCACCCGGAAGTCGTCGAAGGACAGCTCGCAGCTCTCCACCCCTTTGTAGCCGAGCTTGGGCAGGTCACGGGAGACCGTGAACCCCGGCCCGTGCTCGGCCAGCAGGATGCTGATCCCCGCGTGCGCGGGCCGGGCGGCCGGATCGGTCTTGCACATCAGCGCGATCAGCGCCGAACGGCGGGCGTTGGTGATCCACGTCTTGGTTCCGTTGACCAGGTAGGAATCCCCGTCGCGGCGGGCGCTCGTGCGCATGGCCTGCAGGTCGGAGCCGCCACCAGGCTCCGTGAGCGCCATCGTGGCCCGGATCTCGCCCGTCGCCATCCGGGGCAGATAACGCTCTTTCTGCTCGTCGGTCCCGTAGTCCAGGAGCAGCTTGGCCACCACCGTGTGGCCGCCCATGGCGCCGGCCAGGCTCATCCAGCCGCGGGCCAGTTCCTCGGTGACCAGTGCGTAGCAGGGCGTGCTGACCCGCGCCGCGCCCCACGGCTCGGGGATGGCCAGCCCGTAGATGCCGAGCTGCTTCATCTGCTCGATGAGCTTCTCCGGGTAGGTGTTCGCGTGTTCCAGCTCCGAGGCCACGGGCCGGACGTCACGATCCACGAACTCGCGGACCAGCCCGACGATCGCGCGCTCCTCCTCGCTCAGCTCATCCATGGTCGTCCCTTCGCGGCAGCGGCTGCCTGGGCGAGCTCGCCGCCGGGCTTGTCTGGGCGAGCTTCGCCGCCGGGCTTGTCTGGGCGAGCTTCGCCGCCGGGTGCCGCACTAGCAGAAGTCCCGGAGCAGGTCGGCGGCACTCGGCCAGGTCCACGCGGAGGGATCCAGTTCCTGGCCGCCCGTATCCAGCCCGGCCAGGCAGTCGGCGATCTTGGCCTGGAGCTGGCCGGCGGTGGCGGGCCGTCCCGGCGATCCAGGCGGGAACTGCTGCGTGATCTGGGCCACGCCGCCACTGGCCGTGTGCAGCTCGGCGACCAGTTCGCCGTCGAGCAGCCAGGTCCCGCCCGGCTCGCTCTTGATCTCCACCAGCCCAGCCAGGCGGCGGGCGGCGGGCCTGCGCACCGCATCGTCGGTGAAGCTGGCGAAGCCGGGGTAGCCGTCGAGCAGCGCGGCGGCGGCGGCGTACTCCAGGCTGAACTTGCCCTGCAGCCCGGTATCTGGCCGGTGATGGATCAGTGGGGCCAGCGTGCCCTCGGGGGTGCGGAGCACGATCCGGCTCACCTCGGCCGGGTCCAGGCCAGACTGGGCCAGCTCCCCCAGCGCGCTGATCGGGCGCTGCAGCGCGTAGCAGCACGGGTAGATCTTGACCGCCAGACCGCCGGGGACGGCCGGCCCGGACAGGTCGGCCGCGCCAGGATCCCCGCCGACCAGGGTCATCCATTCCTCCAGCGCGAGCGGGTCGGCCTGCGCCCCGGCCGCCGCCAGGGTCGCCGCCCGGATCCCGGTGTTGACGGCGAATCCCACCTGCAGCGACTTGGCGTCGGTACCGAACGCCCGCTGCACCCCGCCCGCGCCGGGCACCGCGAGCGCGATGGCGTTAGCGATCTGGTCCGGTCCCAGGCCCATCGCGACCGCCGCCCCGGCCGCGGCGGCGGGCGCGCCCGCGGTACAGGTCGCGTGCCAGCCCGCCGAGTAATGCGGCCAGCCCAGCGCGTGGCCGAGCCGGGCCATCACCCCGGCCCCGGCCAGATACGCCCGGGCCCCCGCTCCTAGCGCGAGGGCGGTCGGCACGCAGACCGCACTGATGTGCGTGGTGGACTCCATGTGCAGGTCATCGAAGTCCAGGACATGAGCGGCCACCGCCCAGCGCGGCCCTTCCGGCATGATCTCGGCCAGCCGGGTCACCCGATGATCACGGCCGGCCAGCGCCACCGCGACCGTGTCCACCAGCGAACGGTCGGCCAGGGCCAGATCCTCCTCGGCCGGGTCGAGGTCGTGGGCCCAGCGGGCGAGCCGCCTGGCAAGCGAGTCCGCTGGTTCCGGCACCTGGCACCTCTCCCGCAGTTGGCCGACTGAATCTAAGATATGTACGGCCATTTGGCTACGCAACCGTCTGAGCCGGCCAGCCCGGCCAGGCCGCGGCCCCGGGAGCGCCCGGGAGAAGGGAGCGGGAGCCGGTGCCCGACCAGGCCAGGTCCAGCGCCTACCGGACGCTGGCCGCCTCGCTGCGCGACGCGATCCGGGGCGGCGAGTACGCCGACGGCCAGCAGTTGCCCACCGAGGAGCAGCTGTCCGCGCGGCATTCGGTGAGCAGGCAGACCGTGCGGCGGGCGATGCAGGATCTGGTCTCCGAGGGGATCATCTACCGGGTGGCCGGGCGCGGCACCTACCCGGTGGCGCAAGCCGACCGTTACCTGCGGCATTTCGGCTCGGTCGAGGACCTGATGGCCCTGTCCCTGGACACCGAGTGCGAGATCATCACCCCGCTGCGGCACGCGGTGGACGTCGAGGCCGCGAGCCGGCTCCGGCTGCCCTCCGATGACGTGCACGCGCTCACGCTGATCCGGCTGCACGGGAACGTCCCGTTCTGCCATACCTCGGTGTTCCTTCCGCCGCCGGTCGGCGTGCTGCTCAGCGACGTGCCCGAACTGGCCGCCCCGGGGCGGCGCAGCCAGATCACGGTCATCGGGCTGATCGACACCAGGATGACCCGGTCGATCAAGGGCGCGGAGCAGAGCATCACCGCCGCGGCCGCCCCGGCTGCGGCGGCGGGGCATCTGGAGTGCGCACCCGGCGAGCCGGTCCTGCGGATCGACCGGCTCTACACCGACGATGCGCACACCCCGGTCGAACTGGCGGTCAGCTACTTCGACCCGGCGCACTACTCCTACCGGGTCCGGCTCCGCCGCGGCCCGTCCTGAGCCGCCGGGCCCCGGGGCCGCGGCCCGGCCGCCGGGCCGCCGCCAGGCTGGCGCCGGGCCCCAGCGTTGGCGAGGGTTGGGCCGGGATGGTCACCGGGGCCGGCCGCCGCTGCGGGAGCGGCCAGCCCCGGTGACCAAGACAGTCAGGCCAGGCCTTCCAGCCGGCCGCAGAACGCCCGGTACTGCTGGAGCGCGGTCCGCAGATCCTCCGTGGTCGTGTCGTTCTCCCAGGTCGCGCGCAGCGCCGTCTGCTCCCGCTGCAACGAGGCCACGAAGGCTTTCGCCACCTCATCCGCGGCCGCCGCGGCACGTTCCACGGACCCCTTTGGATCATCAACGAACATCGCCTGGATCGCCGGCCACTGCTGCTCGGCGAGAGCGGCGGCGGGGATGCCGTCGCCGTTGGGCCGGCCGGCTCACTGGCCGGGGCGGCCGGGGTGCCGGCGTCCACGGGAGCGGTGACCGGGGATACGGGCGCGTCAGGCTCCGGGACCGCCTGGGCGCCAGACGTGGCCGTCCCGCCCGGGGCCGCCGGGTCACCCGGAGCAGGATCCGGGGGGACCACCAGGGGTGGCGGGTCCTGCTCCAGCGCGGCACTGCCCGTCTCCGGTGCCGCGTGCCGGCCGGCCAGCTCGTCGCTGGCCGGCTCATCGCTGGTCAGCTCGTCGCCGGCGTCGGCCGGTCGGCGGCCAGCTCATCGGCGGCCGGCCGGTCGGTGGCCGGGCCGTCGCCGGGCCGGTAGCCGGCCGGAGTGCTGTCATCGGCGGCCGCGTCGCGGGCCGGGGCGTCATCCGCCTCGGGGTCATCGGCGGGCGGGCCGCCCAGGATCTCGTCGTGGCGCTCGACGACGATGGGGTCATCCGTCATCTCGTCGCCGGCCACGTGACCCACCGTCTCGTCGCGCTGGGAAGTCATCTGCGTCACCTTTCCTGCCGGCGCGCGCTGGTCACGGCGTCGGGGGTGGGAGTGAGGGCCGGGTCGGCGGGCTGGTCCACGGAGGAGGCGGTCTCATCCGCAGGGGTGGCCGCGGGCTCGTCCACCCGGGTAGCCGCAGGCTCATCCACGCGAGTAACGGCGGGGTCGTCCACGGGGGTAGCCGCGGGTCATCTACGCGGTACCGCGGTCGTCCACGGGAGTAGCCGCGGACTGGTCGACGGAGCTGGACGCGGGCTGGTCCCCGGCCGTTCCCGCGCCGGGCTCGGTGGCCGGGACGCCGTCCTGGCCAGCGGCACGACCGTCTGCGTTGCTGGCGGGCTCCCCGAGCAGCTCGGCGAAGAGCGCCCGGTAGTGGATCATCGCCTGGCGCAGGTCCTCGGTGGTCGCGGTGCCAGCCGCGGCGTTCTGGCTGATGTCATGAGCGGCGCGGAAGTGGTCCAGCGTGCTCGCGTGCTCGACCGAGAGGTCGGCGAGCGTCTGGTCATAGGGCTGGGTGGGGTAACCGCGGGCTTCCATCACGGCCGAGACCAGCGTCTGGGCCCCGGTGACCGCAGCCTGTGGTGCGTCTACGAACTGCTCCTGGACCGCGGTCCACTCGGACTGGTACTGGTTCCGCGCGGTCGGGCTCAGCGGCCGGATATCAAGTTCCCGGACGTGCTTTTCTCGCTCCGACAGCTCGGCTTCTGCTTCGCGCCTGCTGCCGCGCTCGGTGACCGCCCGGTCGTATTCGGGCCCGAACCGTTCCCGCAGCCGGCGGCGGCGGTTCGCCGCCGTCAACATGAACAGGACGGCGGCCACAACGATCACGACGATAACGATCGCCACAATGGCCCCAGTTGCCATGGGAACCTCCTTTTCCGGAACTAGCGCCCTCCGAGTCCCCTGCAACGGACACCCCAAACACGACACCCCGGCCGGCCTCACTCCCGTTTGCCGGGCCGGCGGCCGATGTTCGCCCAGAAGGTAGCCGGGTAGTGGCCGGGCATGAGTACGACCGTTTACGAGACCGAAATGAAGTACGAGGCTCCCCCGGGCACCACCGTGCCGCAGCTGGACAGCCTGCCCAGCGTGGCGGGCACCGCCGGGCCGCAGGAGCAGCTCCTGGAAGCGGAGTACTACGACACCGACGACATGCGGCTGATCCGTGACGGGGTAACCCTGCGCCGGCGGCGCGGCGGCAGCGACCCGGGCTGGCACCTGAAACTCCCGGCCGGGGGCAGCACCCGGCGGGAGATCCAGCTGCCGCTGGGCCGCGGCCGGCAGGTGCCCGCGCGGCTGGCCCGGCTGGTCCGCGGGTACACCCGCGGCGAGGCGCTGCGCCCGGTAGCCCGGATCAGCACCCGGCGGCAGGTCGTGACGCTGATCGACAACGCGGGCGCCTCGCTGGCCGAGATCGCCGCCGACGACGTCTCCGCCCAGACGCTGGGCGAGGAAACCGTGATCTCGCAGTGGGCTGAGGTCGAGGTCGAGCTGACCGGCGGCGGCCCGCGACTGCTGAAGGCGGCGGACGCGCAGCTCCGCCGGGACGGGCTGCGGCCCTCCGCGCGGGCCGCGAAGCTGGAACGGGCGCTGGGCTGGTCAGCTCGCGGGGACTCCCGGCCCGCCGCGAACGGGCATGGCGGGAGGCAACACGCCGTGCGGCCAGCGTCCGCCGGTGATGTCGTGCTGGCCTACCTCAGGGAGCACGCCGCGCGGCTGAAGTCACTGGATCCGCTGGTCCGCTCGGACGAGCCCGACGCCGTGCACCAGATGCGGGTGACCACCCGCCGCCTGCGCAGCACCCTGCAGTCGTTTGGCAAGATCATCCCGCGCTCGGGGGCCGAGGGGATGCTGACCGAACTGAAATGGCTCGGCGGGGTACTCGGCGAGGCCCGCGACGCCGAGGTGCTGGCCAGCCGGCTGGCGCACAACCTGCGGACGATCCCGCCCGAGCTGATGCTCGGGCCGGCCGAGGCGCGCGTTCAGCGTCACTTCGCCCCGATTCAGGCGGCCGCGCGCACGAACGTGCTGGCCGCGCTGGACTCGGCCCGGTACTTCGCCCTGCGCGACGCGCTCGATGAGCTGCTGGCGGACCCCCCGCTGTCGGCTGAGGCGGACCAGCCCGCGGGCCGCGTGCTGCCCGCCACGGCCCGCCGCACCTACCGCCGCACCCGGCGGCGGATCCGCCGGGCCGGGCACACGCCACCAGGCGGAGGCCAGGAGACGGCCTATCACGAGGCCCGCAAGGCCGCCAAGCGGGCCCGGTACGCCGGGGAAGCGATCAGCCCCGCCCTGGGCCAGGACGCCCGGCGCTTCACCAAGCAGATGAAGAAGATCCAGTCCGTGCTCGGCGACCACCAGGATGCGGTGGTAGCCCGGGGCGTGGACCGGGAACTCGGCATCGGGGCGCACCTGGCCGGCGAGAACGCGTTCACCTTCGGGCTGCTGTATGAGCGCGAGGACCAGCGCGCCGCCCGGCTGCGGGCGGAAGCGCGGCGGACCTGGAAACGGGCCCCCCAGCCCCGGTTCGGCCGGTGGTCGAGCTAGCGCGGTGGTCGACCAGGACGGCGCTCCAGCTAGCGCGGGCCGGGCCTGATCGTCGGATCAGGCCCGGCCCGCGGTGCTGATGGTGCTCCCCTGGCTCAGCGCCGGCGGCTGCGGACTATCAGCCAGCCCGTCAGCAGCAAGGCGCCCGCAGCCGCGGCGGCCGCGAACGGAACCCGGTGCTGGTTCACGGTGGCCGCGGCCCGCTTGGCGCGCTGCTGGACCGGCTCCGGGGTAGCTGCCCAGGCGGTCGCCCCGGCCTTGGTGGCCACGGCCTGCGCGGTGGCCCCGGCCTGGGAAGCGCGGCTGGCGATGCCCTTGGTGACCGGCTCCCCCGCGCCCAGCACGGTCTTGCCGTTCTCGGTCACGGCCTGCCGGGCCCCCGCCGCCCGGCCGCTGACCTCGTCCTTCAGCTGGTCGGCCTTGCCGGACAGGCCCTGGGTGACGTCCCGTACCTTGCCCTTGAGCTGTCCCGAGACCTCGGTCGCCCGTTGCTGCGCCCGGGACTTCACGTCCACCTTGGCCGCCAGCGCCTCGACCGTGTTCCCGAGTTCTTCCCGGGTCCGGTTGATCTCCTCGACCAGGGCTTCCGGGTTTTCGGGCGGGGAACCGGTCTCGCCTGCTGCGCCCTCTGCTGCGGTCATCGGTGTGCCCTTTCCTTGATTTCTTCCACATCGGCCTTGACGCTCTGCACGGTCTGCTCCGGTACCGCCGGCGTGGCCCGGCCAAACTGATTCTTACCCAGCAACGCGGCGATCCCCGCGAAGATCAGCAGCGCGCCGCCCACGATCAGGGCCGCCGCCCAGGCCGGCACGACCAAGGCCAGCCCGATAATGGCCGCCGCCAGGAGGCAGCCAATACCGTACAGCGCCAAAAGACCGCTGCCGCCGAACATGCCCGCGCCCCGGCCGGCCCGCTTGGCTTTAGCGGTCATCTCGTATTCAGCCAGTTTCAGCTCATCCCGGATGAGCCGGGAAACCTGCTCAGACAAATTCTTAACCAGATCGCCCGTTGAAGTCTCCGCTGCCACGGCGGGCGATGTCGTGCCGTTCGGGTCTGCCATGTCGTCTGCCCTCCCTGAGCGTGGGCCCTGACCTACCCTGGTGTACCCGCCGCTAACGCCAGGGAAAAAGAAAACGGCTGGACAGCGGTTCAGGCATCCTGAGGCCCGGGCATCCGGCGGTCCAGATGCTCACCCGTTCAGGTACCCGAAGGCTCAGGCGCCGGCCGATCCAGGCTGCCCGCGACCTTTTCGGTGATCAGCTCGAACGAGCGGACCCGGTCCTGGATGTCATAGACCATGGTGGTCAGCATCAGCTCGTCGGCCGCGGTCCGCTCGAGCAGGCTGGAAAGCTGCTGACGGACGGTTTCCGGGGAGCCGACCGCCTGGCCGGAGAAACGGTCCTGGGCGAATTCCCGCTCCCGGCCGGAATAGGGGTAGGCCGCCGCCTCCTCGGGGCTGGCCAGCGGGGCCGGCGTGCCGGACCGGAGCCGGACGAAGGACAGGGCCGCCGGCCCGGACAGCCACCGGGCCCGCTCGTCGGTGTCCGCGCAGATCGCGCTCACCGCCACCATCGCGTACGGCCGCTGCAGCCACTGGGACGGCTGGAAATGCTGCCGGTACAAGGCCAGCGCGGGCACGGTGTTGGCCGAGCTGAAATGATGCGCGAACGCGAAGGGCAGGCCGAGCACTCCGGCGAGCTGGGCGCTGAACCCGCTGGAGCCGAGCAGCCAGATTTCGGGCCTGTCCCCCCGCCCGGGCGTGGCGGTGATCGGCCGCCGCAGGCCCTCCGCGCGGAACAGCCCGATCAGGTCGGCGAGTTCCTGCGGGAACGCCTCGGCCGAGAGCCCTTCCATGGTGCGCCGCAACGCGAGCGCGGTGTACTGGTCAGTACCGGGGGCCCGGCCGATGCCCAGGTCGATCCGGCCCGGGTGCAGCGCTTCCAGGGTGCCGAACTGTTCCGCCACCACCAGCGGGGCATGGTTGGGCAGCATCACGCCGCCCGAGCCCACCCGGATCGTGGAGGTCGCCGCGGCCAGGTGGGCGATCAGCACAGCCGGGGCGGAACTCGCGATGGCCGGCATGTTGTGGTGCTCGGCCACCCAGAACCGCCGGTACCCCAGCTCCTCGGTGCGCCGGGCCAGCGTGGTGGTGTACTCCAGGGCCTGGGCGGCGCTGGCCCCGGCCGCCACCGGGGCCAGGTCCAGCACGGACAGCGGTACGTTGCTCACCTAGCCGCCAACCCGCCGCCGGCGGCGTTTCTTCCGGGGCCGGGCTCATTGGCCAGGGCCGGCCGGGCCGGAGGTTACATCGGCGCCGGCCTGGCCAGCCAGACCGCCTGGAGGATCTGCACCTGGGGCGTGATGATGCCGACCGTGCGCACCCGGGTGGGGGCAGTGGCCGACCAGATGCCCAGGCCCGTGGCGGACTGCATGAGGAGCTGGGTGCCCGCCTGGTTCCAGGCCAGCGGCTGCCAGCCGCGCGGCAGCGGCTGGCGCCTGCCGCCCGGGAAGAGCAGCTCGGCCCGGTTCTCCGGGAACGCGACGGCCAGCGCGCGGGCGCGGGGGCCCCAGGCCAGCAGGGAAGGGATCGCGGACACCCCGGTGGTGAGCGTCGTGACGACGCCGTGGCGGTAGATCAGCACGCTCGGCCGGCGGCTGCCCTGCGGCCCGGTCCAGCCCTCGATGGCGATCTGGCCGTGCGGCCCGAACACCGGGCCGTCCAGCGGGCGGCGCTGGCGGTAGACGACCGTGGCCCGGCTGGTGAGGGAGGGCTGGGTCCAGATGGCGAAGTTCGGGTCCTGGTGCGCGCCGGACCCGGTGGGCGGGGTGACGTAGCCGATGGTGCCGTGACCGCTGATATCGGGCGAGCTGCCCTGGATAAGGGGTCCACGGTCGCTGTGCCGCAGCCAGATCGGGCCGTGCCGGGTCCACCGGGCCAGCCGGTCCGTCCCGTCCGCGGCGTCCCCCACGATGATCCCTGCGGCTGACGCGGCCAGCGCGTCAACTCCGTGACCGGGAGGATTGTGGGTGAGCTGGGTAAGGGTCCCGCCCGGACCGACCTCCCACACGTTCAGGCTGGACAGGGACCGCCCGGCGAGCAGGTAGTAAGCTCCAGCCGGCAGTTTGCCTGCCGTGCCCGCCGGCAGCGGCCGGGCGGATACCGCGGACGCGACCGACGCGGGGGCGGGCGACGCGGACGGGTTCGGCGACGCGCTGGCGCCCTGGCTGGCCCGGGCGGATCCGGTGGACCGGGTCACGGTACCGGCCGAGATCGCACGCCCAGTACAGCCTGCGGCTGCCAGGGCCAGCAGGCAGGCGGCCAACGGGGCACTAACCCATCTACCCACACCAGATCCCGTGCGTTGTAGAGACGGAAAACCGGAGCAGGACGCCGCCGCTACCTGCTGTTCCGGTTAAAGCCAAGGTATCAGCGGTGGCAACTTTTAGTAGCGTCGTGGCCGACCGGAAGGCTGTGACCTGGGCCGCAGTGCCCAGCGGACCTTTTGCGGATTCACCCGGCGGCGGCACTGTGCGGCTTGGCCGTCTGCACCGGGAAAGTGGCCGTGGACGGGGGAACCGAGGACGGGCTGATGAACTTGCTGCCGTCCGGACCGGCCTGCACCGCCAGGCCCAGGGCACTGCCCCGGACCAGTTTCTTCCAGGACAGGAACCACACAGTCCAGCCGTTATCCCAGATGCCGGCCCGCGGGCTGCCGGTGATGGTGACCGGATCGCCGGGTTTCTCCATCTGGTAGTAGGTCTCGGCGTTGGCGGGCGCCATGTTCACGCAGCCATGGCTCACGTTCACCAGCCCCTGCTCGCCCACGGACCAGTACGCGTCGTGCAGGTAGTGGCCGGTCCAGGTGAACCGGACGGCCCAGGGCACCTCGAGGCTGTAACCCGGGCCGGTCATCAGGACCGGGTTGCCCTTGTCGATGGTCAGGTAGGTGCCGTCGGGCGTGTCGTCGCCCGGCTGGCCGGTGCTGATCGGCCAGGTGTAGCGGAGGTGGCCGTTCCGGTAGACGTGCATGTGATGGGTGACCGTGCTCGCCGTGACGATCAGCGAGCGGCCGATGCGGAACGTCTGGGTCAGGTCGTGCTGGCCATAGACGCCCGGCGCGCCCTCCACCCCGTTCAGGTGAGCGTCCAGGCTGACGGTGGTGTGGGCGGGCCAGTAGTTCTGCGGCCGGAAGTACAGGGTCTCGTTCCCGTCCCAGTACCAGGCGCCGATCACCGGCCGCGAGGTGCGCAGCTGGAGAGAACGCTCCACCGCGGCCCGGTTCTTGATCGGGTGGCTGAAGGTCAGGATCACCGGCATCCCGACCCCGAAGGTCTGGTCGTGCCCCTCCTCGATATGGGTGCTGAAGGTGCGCGCGGGGGCCAGGGTCCGGAATGAGGTGGTCCTGGTGACCGTGCGGCCTGAGGCATCCACGGCCGCCGCGGTGACCGCATAGTCCTGCGCCGGGTGCAGCGCCCAGGCGCTGCGCCAGATGTCCTGCGTGCCGCGGGCGCCGGCGGTCAGGGTGCCGCCGACCGGCGCCCCGTGCGTGCTGACCTGCACGCTGCGGATCCGGCTGCCGGCTGCGGCGGTCACCGTGATGGGCGCCTGCGGGCTCACGCCCGCACTGCCGCCCGCAGGCGAGATGACCGGCGGCACGCTCCTGGCCTCCCGCCCGCCGGCGCCCGCCGCCTGGCCTCCGCATCCCGAGCAGGCCGCGACGAGCAGGCACGCCCCCGCGGCCCCCGCCAGCCAGCCTTCCCGGCTCCGATATGACCGTTTGATATCCCGGATTCCGCGCACGCTGAGCCCTCACGTAAATCGGGGCGGGCCCGCCGGGCAGCGCGCCCGGCGGCTCCGCTCAAGTGGATGATCCCCCGTGTCATCCGCCCCGCCCGGCCCGGGAAAGTGGGCCGCCCGAATTGGTGCTGAGCAGGCGAAATGCCCGCCGGAAAGGCGCGGATGATTGGCTTGCCAGCCATCTCCCGCGGTTCTGCCCGCACGTTGCCCGGTGAAACGATCCCTCCGGAGCCGCACACCGCGAGGGCCGGGCACCGGGCAGAACAATCCTGATCTCCGCATACGGGATACGGCCGGGGCCAGCAGCCCGGGACCCGGATACCGTGGGGCCAGTGAGCGACTGGGCGCAGATCCGGGCCGGCGCCGTGCTCTTCGAGGATGACGCGGCGCTGGTGCTGAACAAGCCGGCCGGCCTCTCCGTCATGGGCGAGCGGCACGACACCGACCTGGTCCGGCTGGCGGAGGAGGCGGGCGAGAAGCTGTACCCCGCGCACCGGATCGACAAGGTGACCTCCGGGGTCCTGCTCCTGGCCAAGGACCTGGCCCTGCACGGCGACCTGACCCGCCAGTTCAACCGGCGCACCGTGGACAAGGTCTACCTGGCCATCACCGCCACCACCGGGCTGCCTGGCCAGGGCACCATCGAACTGCCGCTCAGCGTCGGGCGCAAGAACCGGGTCCGGGTGGCAGCCAACCGGGCCGCGATCGCCTTCGACCCGGCCTGCTCCCGCTGGTCGATCCCGCCGGATGAGCAGTTCCAGGAGGTCCGGAGCTACCCGTCCACCACCACGTTCCAGACCGTGGGCGGCGACGCCGGGCACACGCTGCTCGCTGTCTGCCCGCTGACCGGGCGCCGGCATCAGATCCGGGTGCACCTCGCGTGGATCGGCCATCCCATCGAGGGCGACCCGCTGTTCGACAAGGCGGCCGCCGGCCGGACGCTGCTGCACTCATGGCGGCTGGGGTTCGACGCGGCCTGGGACGGCGGCCGGCGCATCCGGGTCGAGGCGCCCCCGGGACCCGACTTCTGGGCGGCGCTGCCCGGCGGTGCCGTCCCGCTGCCCGGCTGGGAGGCCGCCCACGAGATGTGACCCGATTCGCTGGCGAGGGGAGGCGCGCCGGAGGCGTGTCCTCGCCGAGCCGGAGAATGGCGGGGGTTCCAGGGGGTCGTCCCCCAGGGCCAGCCAGGGCGTCAGGCTGGCGGCGGGCCGAGGAAGATGCAGAACGGATGCCCGGCCGGGTCGGCATAGACGCGCAGCGGCTCCTCTGGGTCATCCGACCGGTCGTAGATCATCCGGGCCCCCAGGCCCAGCGCCCGCTGGTGGGCCGCGCCGAATTCGTCCGCGGTGGTCACGTACAGGTCCAGATGCATCTGCTGCGGCACCGCGCCGTCCGGCCAGGTCACCCGGGGCAGCTCCGCCACCTGCTGGAACGCGAGGCGGACCGCGCCCGCGGCATCCCTGAGGACCAGCCAGTCCTGGCCTGCCGGGTCCGGCTCACCCGGGGCAGGCGGCTCATCGCCGGGCCGGTACTGCCAGCCCAGCAGCTGCCGGTAGAACTCAGCCAGTTCCCGCACGTCGGTGCCATCCAGGACGACCTGCCTGAACAGCGGGTACCCTCGCCCTGCCCCTTCGTGTCTCTGCCGCCACGGACGCTTCGTACCCGGGCCGGTGGCGAGTATCCGCCTCCGGTTCCGACGTCTCCGGTGAACGGCCCGCCGGGCCGCGAAGAAAGGAGCCAGGCCAATGCTGATCAAGTCCCGCATGGGGATCAGCGCCGACGGGTTCGTGAGCACACCCGAGGGCGTTCCGCTGGACCGGCTGGAGCTGGTGGTGCTGCCCATGCTGCTCGGGGCGGGCCTGCGCTGTCTGCCCCGGGCGCTACCCCGGTGCCGCTCACGCTGCTGCGGGCGGACCGCACCTGCCCGGACGGCTCGGCCGAGCTCGTCTACACGCCGGCATGACCGATGGCGGGAGGCTGCCTCCGGTAGCCCGGCTCGCGCAGCCGCGCCGCGGGCACTTCGACCTGGGCACGGGGTTCCACGGGGACCTGTGGCTCGACCTCGACGCCCTGTTCCTGCGCCCGGCCCGGCTGCGCCCGTATGTGCAGTGGCTGAGCGCCCGGCTGGACGCGCACCAGATCGACGCGGTCTGCGGCCCGCTCGAGGGCGGCGCCTTCCTGGCCCTGGCCGTGGCGGACGTGCTGGACACCGCCTTCCTGCCCGCGGCCCGCGCGCCTGGCCCCGGCCGGACCGGGTACCGCCTGCCCCCCGGCCTGGGGCGGCGCGTGGCCGGGCAGGCGGGTCGCGATCGTCGACGACGCCATCAACGCCGGGACCGCCGTGACGGCCTGCTTCAGGCTGCTCCGGGAGAGCGGCGCGGTTCCCGGTGGCGGCCGGCGCCCTGCTGGCCCTCGGCCAGGGCGCCGCCACCATCGAGGCCACCATGTCGGTCCCGTGCTACGCCGCCGCCACCGTCCCCAGCCAGGTGTGGCCCGCCACCGACTGCCCCCTGTGCGTGACCGGCATCCCCCTTAACGCACCTGAGCTGGAGACTTAACAGCTGACCTAGCCGGCCAGGTCGCGGCTCTGCAGCCGGGTCTGGTGCGGCTCACCCGGCGGCTCCTCGACGCCGAAGCTGAGAATCCGGCTGGGACGGATCCGGATCAGCGGACCGCCGTCGACGCCGTCCTCCAGGGCTTCCGCGCTGCCCCGGATCTCCAGGAAGCGCACCCGCCACGGATCGGTGGAGGCGATGTCGTCCACCACGAGGGCGGCCTGGCCATTGCGGCGGACGTTACGGAACTTCTGGCTGGACGTCAGGTTGAAGCCGGTCACGTCGATCGTGCCGAGCCCGGGGTTGACGCGGAAGCCGACCGGCTTGACCTGGGGGCTGCCGTCCGGCTGGATGGTGGCCAGCCTGCCCAGCTGCTGGCTGCCCAGGTAGGCCGTCTCGGCGTCGGTGAATGCCATCTGCTGCTCCAGTTCGCTGGTCATGTCGATCGAGCGCCGGCCTGTCCCGGGCCGGCGCACGCCACCCTGCACCGTAGAACCTCAACCTGGCTTGAGGTCAAGGGGCAGCGCCGGCACGTATTCTCGATCTTTGGCCGCCCGGGCCAGGCTCGGAGGGGATATCGCGTGCTGAGGCTGGACCACGAGGCGGAGGACGCGGTGCGGCAGCGTCTCGGCGCCAGCGAAGCCGACGCGTTCCTGGCCCGCCTGGAACAGCTGTCGTTTGACATCGCCGGAGCCGCTCGAGCAGGTCTACGGCGGCGTGATCGACACCACCCGGTTCGCGACCGGGCTGGTCCTCGACGCGCTGAACGCGGCCGCCGAGCGGCCCGCGCTGCTGCGCCTGCTGGACCGCCGCCGCGAGATCGATCCCGCGTGGTTCCAGCGGTCCCGGATGATCGGCTACGTCTGCTACGCGGACCGGTTCGCCGGGTCACTGCGCGGCGTCCGGCAGCATCTGGACTACCTGGCCGAACTCGGGGTCACCTATCTGCATCTGATGCCGTTGCTGCGTCCCAGGGACGGGGACAGCGACGGTGGCTATGCGGTGGCCGACTACGGTGCGGTGGATCCGCGGGTCGGCAGCATGGCCGACCTGGAGGTGCTCGCCGCCGAACTGCACGGCCGCGGCATCGCGCTGTGCATCGACCTGGTCCTCAATCACACCGCGCGCGAGCACGAATGGGCCCGCAAGGCGCAGGCCGGGGATCCCGCCTGCCGCGAGATGTACCTGATCTATCCCGACCGCACCGCACCCGACGCTTACGAGGCCACGCTGCCCGAGGTCTTCCCGGACACGGCCCCCGGCAGCTTCACCGAGGTGCCCGGCCTGGGCTGGGTGTGGACGACGTTCCACGACTACCAATGGGATCTGAACTACGCCAATCCCGCGGTCTTCCGCGCAGATGCTCGCGACCATGCTCACGCTGGCCAACCGCGGGGTCGACGTGCTGCGGCTGGACGCGGCGCCGTTCTTGTGGAAACGGCCCGGGACCGACTGCCAGAACCAGCCCGAGGCGCACCTGCTGCTCCAGGCGTTCCGCGCGCTGACCCGGCTGGCCGCGCCGGGCCTGGTCCTCAAGGCCGAGGCGATCGTCGGCCCGGAGATGCTGGTGCAGTACCTCGGCGCGCACGACCGCTACCAGCCCGAGTGCGACCTGGCCTACGACAACCAGCTCATGGTGATGCTCTGGTCAACCCTGGCCACCCGGGATGTGCGGCTCGCCGAGCACGCGCTTTCCCGCCGCCGGGCCGCGCCCGCGCCGACCGCGTGGGTTTCCTACCTCCGCTGTCACGATGACATCGGCTGGGCGGTCTCCGACGCGGACGCCGCCGCTGCCGGGCTGGGCGGTTTTGAGCACCGCCGGTTCCTGAGCGAGTTCTTCGCCGGCCGTTTCCCCGGGTCATTCGCGCGCGGTGCGCTGTTCCAGGAAAACCCGCTGACCGGGGACGCCCGGATCTCTGGCATGGCCGCCTCGCTGTGCGGCATCGAGAGCGCGGTGGCGGCCGGAGACGAGGCCGAGCTGACGCTGGGCCTGCGGCGGCTGGAGTCCATGTACGCGGTGGTCTTCTCCTTCGGCGGCATCCCGCTCATCTACATGGGCGACGAGCTGGCCATGCCGAACGATCCGGGGTGGGCGGAAGACCCGGCGCACGCGCATGACAACCGGTGGATGCACCGGCCGCGGATGGACTGGGCCCGGGCCGCCCGGCGCGGCGACCCGTCCAGTGTGGAAGGCCGCGCGTTCACGGCCCTGCAAGGCCTGGCCCGCGCCCGCCAGCAACTGCTGGCCCTGCGGTCGGGCGGGACGACCGAGATCCTGCCGACCGGGAACCGGAGCGTGCTGGCCTACCGCCGGGTGCATCCGCGCAGCGCCCCGTTCCTCTCGCTGACCAACTTCAGCGACTTCAGCCAGCTGGTTGACGCGGAGATCGTGGCCCGGGCGGGCCTGACGCGCCCCCGGCTCGCGCACGGCAGCACCGCGGTGGACCCCGGCGCGCCCCGGATCGAGCTCGAACCCTGGAGCTTCGCCTGGCTCACCGGAGCCTGACCCGGGCCGGCCGCGAAGGTTCCGGCCTGGTCTCAGGCCGGTCAATTTCCCCGCAAAAGCCCCACCGCACGGGCTACGGTGTGTGCCGAAACGGCGAGCCAGGACACGGCCAGCCGGGTAACAGCCGAACACCGCAGCCGAGCAACGGGGAGGCACGGCGCGATGAGCATTCCGGGGAATCCAGACGTCGCCGGGCCGGGCTATCCCGATGACGGGGTGATCGTCATCGCCCCCGCCCATCCCGCGATCGAGCACGATGAGCGGGACATCGTCTTCGAGCTGCGTGAGTCCCCGGGTGGCGCGCCAGTGCTGCCGGTGTTCAGCTCGGTACCGCGGCTGGTCGAGGCGCTCGGCCACGCCCAGCCCTGGGTCGCCCTCCCGCTGTACACCGTGCGGGAACTCGCGGGCGCCCGCGGTGTGCACACCGTCCTGCTCGACCCTGACGTTCAGCCCGGCGCCTGGCGCTGGGACTACGACGATCTCGACCGGCTGCCGGGGAGCGACTCATGAGCGACGGATTCCAGGTGGTCATGTCCGACCTCCAGGAGGCGGCGACCACCTTTCACGCCGAGGCCAAGACGTTCCTGGGCATCATGCCGGACGCCTGCCCGGCCCTGCCCGACGGCGGCTCCGGCGCGTTCAACGAGAGCCTCAGTGCCGTGGTGGACGCGGCGTGCCTGCTGCACCTGCAGATCGGCGGCGACATTGATGACAACGGCACCAAGCTGCAGACCGCGCACGACCGCTACCAGCACACCGAGGAATCGCTGACCACGCTGAGCCAGCAGATCAGCGATCCGGCCCAGATCAACTAGCCGAGATCAAGAGCAGACCTCAAGCAGCACTGGTACACGCACCGATCAGGACAAAGGAGACGGCTGTGGGAGCAGGTGCGAAGTCCCCATCCGCGCTGGCCCCGTTCGCCCACAACTGGGTCGGCGGCGACATCCATGGCCTGTCGGCGTACGCGGGAACCCTGTACGGGTACGTGCCCAGGCTGAGCGACGTGGCCACCGCCCTCGACAAGAAGGTCAGCCAGATCGTCGGCGACGCGGGCTGGAAGGGATCGGCCGCCGCGGCCTTCAGCAAGGCCTGGCAGCACGACGCGACCGGCGCCACCGCCCTCGCGGTCATGATCTCCGCGGCCGGTGACATCGTGAACACGCTGGCGGTCAACCTGGCCAGCATCGAGAGCGCGCTGGAGGCGGCCGCTGACACCACGACCGCGCACGGCGTGCCGGTCGGCGCCAGCGGCCAGCCGCCGCAGGAGTGCTTCGCCGACGCGACCAAGGAAAGCTGGCGGGTCAGCTACCAGTCGTTCTGGAACCAGAGCATGCTCCTGGCGGCCACCGCGCGCAGCCAGGCCGCGGCCGCGCTCGCGCAGCTGGGCACGGCCGCCACCGAGGGCGGCGGGGACGCGGGCCTGGGCCAGGGCGACTACACCGCGCTGTTCGACACGCTGGCCGGGTTCTTCGGCGCGCAGACCCGGTACCGCGCCTACGTCGAAGGCAAGCTCCCGGGGCTGAAGAAATCCATCAGCAAGGCGATCACCGACGCGCGCGAGGAGGCCCGGCAGGCCGACGGCCGGTTCGGCCCGTGGAGTGACGAGGGCAGGCAGAACTTCGGCGACGCGAAGAGCACGTTGTCCTCGGTCCAGGACGATCTGGCCGCGGCCGAGAAGACCGAGAACCCGTTCACCAAGGCGTGGGGCTTCAGCCCGAGCGACATCAGCAGCGTCGGCACCAAGCTGGAGGGACTGGACGGCACCGGCGGTGGCCTCGCGCGCTTCGCCGGTGACATCCCGTTCGTGGACATCGCGGCGGCGGGGGCCAGCACCTACTTCGGCGCCCAGGACGACATGGCCAAGGGCGTGCCGGGCTACGTCGCCTACCCGGCCGAGGCCGGCGGCAACGTCGCCGCGGTCGCCGCCGGCGGGTGGGTCGGCGGGCTGGCTGCCGGAGGGGCCGCGGCCGGCCTCGGCGCGCTGGGGGCGAGCGGAGTGGGCCTCACCCTGGCGGCCGGCGGGGCCGGCGTGCTGGCCGGCGGCGTCGTGGCCTACGGCGTCGGCGACTTCGCCCACAACCTGATCCAGGAAAACTGGGGCGCGGACATCCATCAGCACGGTGTTATCTTGGGCATCGGCGACGGGATCGGGGACAGCGCCGTGAAGACCGGCCAGGACTTCGTGAAGGTGGGTTCCGGCATCGCGCACGGGGTGGAACAGCGTGGGACAGCATCTTTTAATGGCACGCGTGGGACAGCATCTTTTAATGACGCGGTTCGTCCCGCCGCCCGGGACCCGGCGGTGAGCGCGGGCCCCGCCGGGCTGCCGCCCCGGCACGAACTCCCCCGGGACGTGACGGTCCCGGTCCTCCCCGGCCTCGGCCTGACCTGGTATGACCGCCGGGGCGCGGGTTACTGGGGGCGCCGGGCCGCCCTGTCGATCCTGTGGCTGTTCCTCACCGCCCTGGTCACCCTGATCGTCGTGGCCATCCTGATCGCCCTCTGGCACCGGTCCACGGCCGGCTTTACCGTGGTGCTGGTGCTCGAGACCGTGTATTCGCTGGGCATCCTGGCCTTCTTCGCCGTCGCGACCGCGCGGGGCTGGAACGACCCGCACCCGAGCACGATCCGGCCCGGGAACGTCCTGGGCCAGATCTTCCTGATCCTCAGCTCGCTGACCATCGGCCTGTACCTGGCCCTGCTGGTGACCTCACTGCTGCCAGAAACCCCGGCCGAGCGGCATGCGCGGCTGCAGGTGGCCGAGCAACTGCGCGGCCACGGCCACTCCGTCTCCTGATGGCCCGATCCTGATGGCCTCGTCCGGCCGCACGGCGAAGCGTCTCGCCGCCGGCCCCACGCTGCTGCTGGCCACCGAGGTCAGCGACGAGATCGCGGACGCGCTGGTGGCCTACGATCCCGCGCTGCGCGTGCGCAGCGACCGCTTCGCGTTCGGCAACGGCGTGCTGCTGCACGGGCCCGTCGAGGTCACCGCGGAACTGGCCGCGAAGGCGGGGCTGCCCGCCAGCACGGCCTCGGCGTATTACGCGGACATCATCGAAACCGGCACCCGCGGTTCCCGCCCGGACCACGCCAAGTGGCAAGACGCTGAGCGGCTGGTCCGCGGCCTGGCCGCCCGGCTGGGCGGTACCGTGCACAGCCAGCGTCCGGCTATGAGCCTCAACCTGTCCGCCTCGGTGTACACCGCCCAGCCGCTGCCCGCCGAGCAGGTGATCAGCGTGCTGCAGCCCTACACGGACGATGCGCTGTTCACAGACGAAGATCAGGACGTGCCGGGGGCCTACTTCCTCGTCTCCGAGCAGGAGCCCCGGTTCCTCACCGTCTTCTGGCCGCCGCGGCTGTCCCGGTCGGCCCTGGAGCCGCCACCGCTGGCCCTGGGGGACCTGCGCGATCAGGAGCCGGCCCGGTGGGAGCTGCGGAGCAAGTTCCCGGCCGCCACGGCCGACCGGGCCATCCGGCTCACCGTCGGGGAGGCGGCCCTGGCCCTGGCCCACCGGGTGGATGGGGTCGTGATCGACCCGTACGGCTTTCCCGTCACCCGCCCCGAGGACCTGCTCCCCCGCTGACGCACCGGCACCGCACCGCGCGAATGCGTTTTTTTTTTTTTTTTTTTTTTTTTTTTTTTTTTTTTTTTTTTTTTTTTTTTTTTTTTTTTTTTTTTTTTTTTTTTTTTTTTTTTTTTTTTTTTTTTTTTTTTTTTTTTTTTTTTTTTTTTTTTTTTTTTTTTTTTTTTTTTTTTTTTTTTTTTTTTTTTTTTTTTTTTTTTTTTTTTTTTTTTTTTTTTTTTTTTTTTTTTTTTTTTTTTTTTTTTTTTTTTTTTTTTTTTTTTTTTTTTTTTTTTTTTTTTTTTTTTTTTTTTTTTTTTTTTTTTTTTTTTTTTTTTTTTTTTTTTTTTTTTTTTTTTTTTTTTTTTTTTTTTTTTTTTTTTTTTTTTTTTTTTTTTTTTTTTTTTTTTTTTTTTTTTTTTTTTTTTTTTTTTTTTTTTTTTTTTTTTTTTTTTTTTTTTTTTTTTTTTTTTTTTTTTTTTTTTTTTTTTTTTTTTTTTTTTTTTTTTTTTTTTTTTTTTTTTTTTTTTTTTTTTTTTTTTTTTTTTTTTTTTTTTTTTTTTTTTTTTTTTTTTTTTTTTTTTTTTTTTTTTTTTTTTTTAAAAATCAGCTAACCCGGCGACACCTATGCTGCGGATATGGAACCGCCGCAGGATTTGCCCGGTCTCCCGTAAAATGCTGAGCTGCTGAACTTCCTGCGAGAGCAGGCCAGCCCGCCTTCCGGCCCGGATGACTACGCCCTCGGATCGTGGCAGCTGCATACCCACCCCGACCTGATGGGCGTACTCCGCGAGCTTGCTCCCGGCTGGCCGCTGACCGCCGCTTACGGAGTCCCGCTGCTGGCTTCCGAGGGCATCGCCGCTGTCGCCGCACTCGGCACCGATTGGCGGGCCGTCCGGGTCGCTCGCCTGCTGCTCGAGATCCAGAGCGAGGACCCAGCTCCTGAGTGGTCATTCGCCCGCGATTACTGGCACGTCTAACGCGGCTGGCGGGCGCCCGCCAGCTTGCGGACCACGCTGATCATCTCGCCCACGTCGAACGGCTTGGTGAGGTACGCGTCGGCGCCGACTTGCCTGGGCCGCGTCCGGTCACCTTCTTTCCCGCGGGCGGTGATCAGCACAAGCTTGATGTTCGAGGTATCTGGGCATTGCCGCAGTCGGATTACCGTTTCCCAGCCGTCAAGACGCGGCATCGTCACGTCAAGCGTAATGACATCCGGCGCGATCGCCATTGCTTTGTCCAGACAGTCCTGCCCATCCACCGCCGTCGCCACGTCAAACCCCTCGAGCGTGAGGTTGGCGGCGATAAGCCGCCTGATAATCTCATCGTCGTCCACCACGAGGACACGTCCCCGTACCCGTGTCTCACGACCGTGCACAGCATCGGACAGAGTGGGTTGGGATGCTCCTGGGGGTGCCACGTTTGGCGCGATGGCCACCTCATTGGAGCGACGCTCACGCACCGCGGTCACCCCCGTTGAGCGTCCGTTGCTGCTTCGTGCTGCCATTGCACGAGGGCAGGATAGTGGGGTTGCCTTCGGCGGTGCTTGCGGCGAGATCATCCAGGCACTTACTGGCGATGCCGACCATCGGGTCGCTTACCGTTGCGGCCATAGCGGCAGGACTGGCGTCCATCGCGCCGGACGATGTTTCCATCATCACCGCCATCGTCGCCGTCGGTGTGTACCACCTGCGCGACAAATTCATGCTTTCCCCTTCGTGTGGCTCCCGCAGCCGCCACGTACGCTGGTGCCTCGTCAAGACCGACCCTAGGTAGGCCAGATCGGCTGCACCATGAAGTAAACCCACAGGAACAACCACAGAAACGGTGCGCGGAGGTCGGCGGCCGGACAAGGGTCCCGGCCCGTTAGGCAGATAGGACCTGCACGTTTGCTTCAGGCCTCGCGCGGAGGATTTCCTCGAGACGTCCGGCACCCAGGAGTAGAAGGCGAGAGTCCGGCTGAAGTGGAGCACGGCGTCATCACGCTCGCCCGGTGCAGGCTGCATCGCGAAAGGCCTTCGGACGCACGGGCCTGCTCCGGCAGCAGGTCGATCTCGTCGCTCAAGACCTTGCGCCCACGCGGCAGAGCTCACCAAGCTCCCGCGCCGTGAGTGGAATCTCGAGCCGGGCTGACGCTACGTAAAGACCTGGATGCTGGATCGCTGTGCGTCAGTGGCCGTTGGGGCTCAGCCCGGCGTTAGTAACTCCACTTCCTCGTGCGCTGCCGGATGTTCGCGGATCTGTTCTGGGCTGGAAGGTCCCGGCTGCGTCCAGTTGACACCCGGAGTGTGCCACTCGATGCCCCGGGCATGGAAGCAAAGAATGCGTCGAGCGACAGCGCTAACCGGACCTAGCGGTGGCTCACCCAGGGTTCGTGCGGAGTCCTCGAGCCTGCTGGCCACGCTGACCGCGGCGACAGCGACAATCAGCGCGCTGATGGCGATCGCGAGGATGATGAACAGCAAGACGACGATCATGCTTACCTTCCAGCGGTGCGCCGATGGCTCGCCCTCTCTGTCAGCGGGGAAAGGCTCGTAAAAACGTTAAGAAGGGGATGTGTGGCGCTACCAGGAAGTTCGGCCACCGAATGACCCACAGTTTTTCGCGTGAAGCCGGTGGGCTGGTCAGCCGACTGATGGAGCTGCGCATACCTGCAGGAAGCGGCTGGCGATCCAGACGCAGGGCTGATTCGGCGGCTGAAACACGAGCGTCGGCAGCGTCATGTTCAGCGCGCAGAACAGGTGTCGTCCCGGCCGCTTGACTTGGTCTGAGTATCAAACGATGGGACTGGGAACCAGTTGATGCCCCGGGCGACGACGATGTTCTGTGGTACCGGATTCGGCGAGAGGTCTCGGCGGCGGCGTTCGCCGCTTCCCCGAGGACAGCCCAGCGCAAGCGGGACCGCTAGCTGACGAGGCACCGTGGCGATCGTGGGATGGTGATCTTTTCGGAACCGCCCCGGTAACCGGATGTTTCCTGGCCTTCAGGCCGCCGTGGGCGTAGGTACCTCGCCGCGAAGCCGGGCGCATACCTGGTCGGCGTCGGAGTGGTTGAGATCTTCCAGGATGGCCAGGGCTTCCTGCCACGCCTGCCGGGCATGGGGCAGCTGACCGGCTGTGTGGTAGGCATCGCCCAGGTGGACCAGCATCGTGGTCTGGTAGTAGCCGGTCCGGAGGACCTTGATCAGGCCCACCGCGGTGCGCAGGCAGCTGATCGCCCTTCCAGCCCGCCCAGGTGCAGCAGCGAATACCCCAGGCTGTCCAGGTTGGATGCCTGAGTCAGCGGGTCACCCCGGCCCGGTACATGCCGAGCACCTGAAAAAAAAAAAAAAAAAAAAAAAAAACGCAGTAGCGCCAGTGACCTGCGAAACCAGGCCTAGGGCCGCCAAAAAAAAAAAAAAAAAAAAAAAAAAAAAAAAAAAAAAAAAAAAAAAAAAAAAAAAAAAAAAAAAAAAAAAAAAAAAAAAAAAAAAAAAAAAAAAAAAAAAAAAAAAAAAAAAAAAAAAAAAAAAAAAAAAAAAAAAAAAAAAAAAAAAAAAAAAAAAAAAAAAAAAAAAAAAAAAAAAAACTACGGTCTCGAAAAAAAAAAAAAAAAAAAAAAAAAAAAAAAAAAAAAAAAAAAAAAAAAAAAAAAAAAAAAAAAAAAAAAAAAAAAAAAAAAAAAAAAAAAAAAAAAAAAAAAAAAAAAAAAAAAAAAAAAAAAAAAAAAAAAAAAAAAAAAAAAAAAAAAAAAAAAAAAAAAAAAAAAAAAAAAAAAAAAAAAAAAAAAAAAAAAAAAAAAAAAAAAAAAAAAAAAAAAAAAAAAAAAAAAAAAAAAAAAAAAAAAAAAAAAAAAAAAAAAAAAAAAAAAAAAAAAAAAAAAAAAAAAAAAAAAAAAAAAAAAAAAAAAAAAAAAAAAAAAAAAAAAAAAAAAAAAAAAAAAAAAAAAAAAAAAAAAAAAAAAAAAAAAAAAAAAAAAAAAAAAAAAAAAAAAAAAAAAAAAAAAAAAAAAAAAAAAAAAAAAAAAAAAAAAAAAAAAAAAAAAAAAAAAAAAAAAAAAAAAAAAAAAAAAAAAAAAAAAAAAAAAAAAAAAAAGGGGGGGAGCCGGGTGCCCACTCGGGACGACCTGACAGCCGGAAGATCAGTGTTGCCGCCTCACTGTTGACAGGAAAAAAAAAAAAAACCGAAGTCATGCAGGGCTGGTGGCGGCCGCGGCTGTTGAAAAAAAAAAAAAAAAAAAAAAAAAAAAAAAAAAAAAAAAAAAAAAAAAAAAAAAAAAAAAAAAAAAAAAAAAAAAAAAAAAAAAAAAAAAAAAAAAAAAACACGACACCGCCGAGCTAGCCCCTTAGCCGGGCGAGCTTTTTTTTTTTTTTTTTTTTTTTTTTTTTTTTTTTTTTTTTTTTTTTTTTTTTTTTTTTTTTTTTTTTTTTTTTTTTTTTTTTTTTTTTTTTTTTTTTTTTTTTTTTTTTTTTTATAAAAAAAAAGGATGCGGGATAGCGCAGGCCGGGGACTTCTTTTTTTTTTTTTTTTTTTTTTTTTTTTTTTTTTTTTTTTTTTTTTTTTTTTTTTTTTTTTTTTTTTTTTTTTTTTTTTTTTTTTTTTTTTTTTTTTTTTTTTTTTATATACGGCCGTCGCCAGGGGCCACTTCCTGCGGAGCGTACAAAAAAAAAAAAAAAGAGGCGCTCGACGGGCTGGCCGGTGATGTGGGCGATGATCTCGAAGTCCTTGTCGAGGTGCAGCACGGTGAGCCCGGCTAGCTCAGCTGTCGCCGCGATGATCAGATCCGGGATCGAGGGGGCGCGGTGCTGACCGCGGTCGGCCAGCAGGGTCAGCACCTCGACCGCCCGGTCCTCGATCGCCGGGGTCAGGTACTCCACCGGCATCGAGGACAGCGGCGGCTCGCTGCAGCCCGGCCCGCAGGTCCGGGCCGGACCGGGCCGAGTAACCGACCTCCAGCCGGGTGACGGTGGTGATCCGCACCAGCCCGCGCTCGATCCGCCCGGCCCACTGCGGCGGCGTCCGGGCTGGCGGCCAGACGGACCAGCGCTGACTTGTCGATCAGCCAGGTGGTCAACGCCAGGCCTGGGCCATGACCTCGGGATCGGCCAGGTCAGCGAACACCTCGGCGAACCGCGCCAGGTCCCGCGCCACGGGGGACCGGGGATCGCGGCGTCCTGGGCGAGCCGGCGGCGCACGTACTCGCTGCGCGACAGCCAGCCGCTCGGCACGCTTCCACCGCCGCGATGACGTTATCGGGCACATCGCGGATCAGCAAGTCGGTCATGCCTTCCGGGCTGTCTGCGGGCGGGAATCCTGTGCTGGCCCCCCACATCTCCGCGAGCCGGCCTTCGTCGATGCCGGAAGCTGCGGACTAGCGGCTGGCGATCTTCGCCATGCGGCGGCCCGACCCCGCCGGTGGGCTCGAGCGGCGTGCGGTTTGTCCGGCTGTTCCAGGCATGTCCTGCTCGCCGGTCACGCAGACTGCTGCGCGCAGCCGGGGTAGCGGGCAGGGATCTGGCCGCGAAGGACACGGCCGTCCCTCGAGGCCAGATCACCCTGAACTCGATGTGCACGGAGCGAACATATGGCTGTAAGAAGCGTGGGGTGTTTTTTTTTTTTTTTTTTTTTTTTTTTTTTGGCGACCCCTGAGCGTCAGTCCGTCGTGGACTTCGCGGACGTCAGGCCCTGGGCGTCGCTTTGAACGCGAAGGTCTGCACCACGATCTTGCCGTTCTGCACGAAAAACGTGTCGGTCCCGAGCTCGTATCGTTATCGGGCGTCTCGGCGACCCACCAGATGTAGGCAACATCGCCCTCGATGACTTGCTGCTGCAAGTCGAACGACGCGCCGGGCTGGGCGAACTCGGTAAACAAGGTGTGGAAGAGTGGCGTTATCTCGTGCACGCGCGCAGGGTGCGTCGGCACGATCATCACCGCGTCTGGGGCGTAGTCCGCTACGACGCCCTGCAAGTCGAGGGCGGCAAAGCGCTCCAGGTGGTGATCGACGACGGCTTGCGTCGTCGATGTCGCTGAGGTGAGTGTCATGAATGTGTCTCCTCTGGTGGTTGGCTTTCGGGCCGGTTAGATGAGTGAGTACGCGGACATGTACCGTCTACTACAGGTGGGCGCGGCCTACGCGCCCGATCCGCTGGCGGGCTGGATGTTCTGGTTGATGCGGAAGAAGTTGCCCGGGTCGTAGTGTGCCTTGATCCGGGCCAGCCGGTCGTAGTTCGGGCCGTACGAGGCGCGCACCCGGTCGGCGCCCCTCGTCCATCATGAAGTTCACGTACGCACCGCCGCCGAGGTTGGGTGCAGCGCGTCCGAGTATCCCGGGCCCATTGCGAGATCTGGCCCGCGTTGGCCGGATCCGGATCGACGCCGACGATGACCCCGGCCCAGCCGGCGTCCCGGTAGGCGAACGCGGTGGCGTCCGGACTGCACCCGGCTGACCGCCCCGTCGATGGGATACAGATGCATGGTGGAGCGGCGGTGGGCAGCGCCGCGCCGAACTCCTCGTGCACGGCGATCGCCTGGTCGGTGATCTCGTTGAAGAAGTCGGCCCGCCAGTACCACTGCAGCCCGGGCGGGAACAGCGGGTCGAACGCGCTCTGCAGCACGGGGAACGGCATCGGCTGGATCCCGTCCAGCAGCGGCGTGCCGAATGACCGGACCGGGGCGAGCACCTCATCGGCCGCGCGCGGCCGCCGGTGTAGCACCAGACGATGCCGACCGCCTTGCGGAGCCACAGCGCTTCCGGGAACGGCGGCGCGGGCGGGATGGTGAGCAGGGCGAGCCAGCCGCTGAGCTCTTCCGGCAGGATGGGCTGCATCTCGCGGTACCAGCGCATCACCTCGCCGGTGTCGGCCAGGTCGTAGAGCACCGGGCCGGCGATGATGGTGCCAGCCTCGCCGATGTCGTGGCAGCGGAACAGGAACGAGGTCACGACGCCGAAGTTGCCGCCGCCGCCGCGCAGCGCCCAGAACAGGTCCGGGTAAGAGTCCTCGCTGGCGGTGACGAACGAGCCGTCGGCCAGCACCACGTCGGCCGCCAGCAGGTTGTCCACGGTCAGGCCGTACCGCCGGGCCAGGTTACCGATGCCGCCGCCCAGGGTCAGCCCGGCCACCCCGGTACAGGACAGGATCCCTGACGGGGTAGCCAGGCCGAACGCCGCCGTGGCGTGGTCCACGTCGCCCCAGACGCAGCCGCCCTCGGCGCGCACCGTCTGGGCCGCCGGGTTGACCGTCACGCCGCGCATCAGCGGACAGGTCGATGACCAGCGCGTCGTCCCACACGCCCAGGCCGGCCGGTTGTGCCCGCCGCCGCGCACCGAGACCTCTGCCCGTTGCCGCCGGGCGAACTGGACCGCCGTCATGACGTCGGCCACGTCGGCGCACCGGGCGATCGCGGCCTGCTGCTGGTCGATCATCGCGTTGTACACGGCGCGCGCCTCGTCGTAGCCCGCGTCGCCCGGCTGGATCACCGGGCCGCGCACCTGTTCGCTAGGGAAAGGCCTCGGCGTCTCGGGATGAGCCAGATCGGCCGTTCGCGAACTGCGGCTCGGGTAGGAACTCCGCTGGCCGGATCGTGCGGCGTACCGGCACTTGCCGAGGAAGCGCGTATCTCGCAGTAGCGACGGACATGCTGGAGCAACTGGTGGCGGAGGCAGAGGTGCTCGCGCTACCGGCGATCCCGCCGCCCTCTTCCTGCTCTCCCGGATGATGGCCACGGGCGCGAGAACATGGCGGGCACGGCTCCGGACGGGTGGTGTCCCTGCCGCGAGGATCATGAGCGGCTGGCCTTCGATCTGAAGGGGACAGCAGGCCGAGCACGCCATCTACGCCACGGACGCGATCTTGGATTACCCGCAAAAAAAAAAAAAAAAAAAAAAAAAAAAAAAAAAAGCCAGCGACAGGCCTGGCACCGTCGGCGGTAGTTCAGTAGTTGCCTGTTGCCGCGGCGGGCCATCCGATCGCGTCAAAGACTGCGAGCGGGTCGAGGTAGTCCCGCCAGTGCGCGATCTTGCGGTCGATGATCGACAGCACCGAGATGTAGCGGTTGCGGTAGGCGTTTCCAGTCGGGATGGCGCGGCCCTGCGAGGCGTATTCGAGAACGACGATGCCGGTGGCCTGGTCGTGGTGGACGGCCAGGTCATAGCAGCGATCGAGGGAGAATGTGGCGCCATACGGGCGATACAGCTCGGCTACGGCCTGGCGCCCTTCGACACGGCGCGGGTAGCCCGGGACCGTGATGACGTACTCGAAGACGACGTCCTCGGCCAGCAGGTCGAAGAAGTGCTCACCGTCTGCCAGCCCGGCCACGCCTTCCTCGATGATCCGGAAGAACGGGTCCAGGGCCTGGAAGTCGGCGAGGTTGCTGACGGCCGTCATCGGGTCTCGTCCATGGCCCAGGCCGCGGCCGTGCGCCGCGCGAAGTCAGCGAAGCTGGCCGGCGGCGCGCCGGTCGCCTTCTCCACATCGCTGTTGGGCCGCGAGCCATGACCGGACGCGATGGTTTCGGTGAGCATGCGTAGAACCGCCCCGTACTCGGCGGGTACCCTCCTGCGACCGCGGCGGCGACCCATTCGCCGCGGTCAATGTCGGTGTAGTCAATAGCCGGACCGTTGACATGGCTACTGACCGTGGCGGCCTACGCGATCGTGAGTGCCTCGGGACCGGTGAGGGCGTACGGGCGCCGGCATGAGCGCGGGTCGGCGAGTGTCGCGCGGCGACGGCGGCGATGTCATCCGCGTCGACGAAGGCCTCGGCGCCGTTACCGGCCGGTACCGCGATGGCGCCGCCGATGGGCTTGAGGAAGGTCTCGCTGAAGTTCTGCATGAACCACGCGGGTCGCAGGATTGAGTGCGTGAGACTGCAGGAATCAGGTAGAGCTCCACGGCGCGCAGCGCGACCTCCGGCGGGGCCGTGTCGATGCAGTAGGCGCTGAGATAAGTGACGTGCTCGGCGCCGGCGTCTGAGCGGGATAGAGGAATGCCGATCTCTGGGCGGCGAAGCGCGTTCTCATCACCGGTGCGACCAGGTACATGCGAGTGGCACCGTCGAGGGCGGGAGGGTGGGTGGCGGGGTCGTCCCAGCCGAACTGAGCGTCGGCAGCAGAGCGGGCCGCAGTGCGAACAGCCAGGCCACGCGAGACAAGCCTGTCGCGACGCGTGAGCCGGTCTTGCCGGTAGCGCCGAGGACGAGCATAAGAGAAGTTGAGGTCGGCATGACTCCATCTTCGGACCTGTGGTCGAGCTAATCAATGCGTAATACGCTCAAGTTGTTACGAGATACGCTCACGTGGTGGACATACTGCAGGATCACCTCGCCAGAGCACGCGCATCGGGTGGCGTCTTCGCCGGTCAGTAGCGCGCCCCCCGTGGGGACTGCGCCTGCCGGGGACGATCCAGCTGGCTCTGCATACCGTCGTCCGGGGCCGCGCATGGCTGTGGCTCGAAGATCCGGGAGCTGCGCTGGAGCTGGGGCCGGGTGACCTGGCCCTCGTGCCGGGGGGGCCGGACCACCACATCGCGCACAGCCGGATGCGGTCTGCATCTCACCCGAGCGTTTCCGCGAGCAGCATGCCGATGACGAGCACATCGGCCACCGTGGAGCGACAGTGTTCCTGTGCGGTGCCTACCGATTCTCCGGTGATGTTGGTCGTGGCCTGATCCGGACCCTGCCGCCGATCCTGCTGCTGCGGGCCGCCGCCCATGATCCGCTGCACGACGTCATCGCGCTGCTCTCCCGGGAGCTGAGCGGCCCGGCCCGGGGCAGCAGACCGTTCTCGACCGTCTCCTCGATGTCTTGCTGGTGCTGGCCATGCGCGCTTGCTTTGAGCAGAGCCCGACGGCCCCTCGCTGGTATCAGGCCTCTGGTGATCCCCGGCTAAGCCCCGCCCTGCATGCGATCCACGCCGAAGCTGGCCACCCTGGACGGTGCCCGAACTAGCGTCCCTGAGCGGGCTGTCCCGCCCGGCCTTCGCCCGGAACTTCGAACGATCACTCGGCCAGGCGCCCATGCAATACCTAACGGACTGGCGGATGACCCTCGCCCGCGACTACCTGCGGACCGGCGAGCTGACCCTCGCCCAGATCGCCAGCCGGACCGGCTACGCCTCACCGAACGCCTTCGCCGCAGCTTCCGCCGGCACCACGGGCAGCCTCCGGGCCAGTGGCAGCGAGGCGAGCTGGCCAGACCGCCTGAGCCCGTTCATGGTGGGTGAGGATCTAGAAAGCTAACAGATATAGAGAGCAGGATAGGGGGCGCATGAGGTGGGAGAAAAGAGAAGCTAGGCGCGCAGGCAGTACAGGAAGACGCGCAGGCAAGGGTCTAGCGTCGGGTATGTAAAGGAGTATTTGGGCAGGGAGCTGAAAATAGAAAACAGTTGAGTAGAGGTAAGGTAAGGGAGGAGAGGGAACTCTTGAGAGGCTAGCTAAAACAGGAGGTAGAAGCTGCTATCATAGGGGCGCACAAGGTGGAAAGGCAGATCTGTCATCGCTAGCAGATACAAAGACGAGGGCGCTCATGCGCGGGTATTCGGTCGCACACGGGTCGTACAGCGCCAGCCACTCGCTCAGCGGCCACACGTCCGGGACGTGCAGAGCGAGCTGCGCGGACACGTCGAACTGGTGAACCGGTATGCAAGATAGCCGCGAACAAGTGCACGCGGGTAGGGAAGAGCGGGTAGAGAGTTCTCTTAAAGACTATGGCAGCGAGGGAAAGTCTTATATGGGCGCTTAGGTTAAAGATTGAGAGAATAAGGTTTGGCTGAGGAGAGGAAAGAGTAATGGTTAAGCTGAGAGTAGGCAAGCATAAGTTGGCGGAAGGAAAGCTCATGGAATAAGTCTAGAGGAGAAATGGACGGACAGTAGTATGCTGTTACGTAGAAACGGAAGAGCGGTACGGATAGGGGCTCATCGTGGAAGAAAAAAAAAAAAAAAAAAAAAAAAAAAAAAAAAAAAAAAAAAAAAAAAAAAAAAAAAAAAAAAAAAAAAAAAAAAAAAAAAAAAAAAAAAAAAAAAAAAAAAAAAAAAACGAACGCCGCAGATGCGCGACTGAAACCGCCGGGGCCTGAGTAGACGGCGAGCGGAACTAGGCTCGCGAAAAAAAAAAATGGCAAGGAAGCACAGCTTTAGACAGCACAAGGAGAACAATATGCGCATAGGCATCATAGGCGCTGGGAACATGGGCGATACGCTGGCAGCTCAGCTCGCTAGGCTCGGGCATCAGGTAGCGATCGCTAACTATAGTAGATCACAGACACTCACAGCTGTCACTGCACAGAAAGGCGCGGTCTCGGTCACTCTCACAGATGTCAACAGCAAGGCAGACGTAGTGATAGTCGATAGTAAGGAGAAGAGAGTACACAAGATTCTAGCAGGGCTGCTCAGCGCTCTGCTAGGGGATACGGTAGTCATAGACAAAGGCAACTACGTCCACACGCTAAGGGACGGACACATCGACAACATCGACGCCGGGCTGCAGAAAGCGAATGGGAGCAATCACAGCAGGGCCACAGGGTGGTCAAGGCGTTCAACACCATCCGCAGTAAAGACTAGATAGACTAGGCAAACGAGAAGGAGATACAGGGCGCACAGTGATAAAGGTAGCAGGCGAAGACAAGGCAGCTAAGTCTGTTGTGCTGGAACTCGCAGAACAGCTGGGCTTCAACAGGCTGAACGATGGCTCGCTCGCGGAGTACTGGCGCTAGCAGCTAGGCACGAGAGTCTACAACACAGACCTGCGCGCGGACGCCGCTCGGCAGGCTCTGGCGGACGCGACCACTCAAAGACCGCCAGCTGGCGCGGCAGGCACCCGCAGCACGGAAAGCTGAATGCAGCTATGCACCCAGGCAGCCGCAGAGTCGCGCGCCTGTCTGGCCAACCCGCCAGAGCCCAGCCGCCTGGACGAGTTGAATGACTGGTACGACACCTACTCCGCGGCAATCACGTCCACGGCTACCTAGCGAACGACATCCACTTCGAGAACGCGGACGCTGGCGGCGAGGGCGACGGCTCGCACTACGCGACGATCTACGACATCGTCTCCCCGGACCCCGCGACCGCCTGGCCAGACACGGAGCACTCACCTGCCTACCGCACGCACCTGTTCAGCGACTCGCGCGCCAGTCTGGTCTCCCCGGCACTGCGCGCCTCCTACGCGCTCGTCGGCTCGCAGCTGCATCTGGGCCAGCACGGCTCGCTCACCGGCATCCACGTCATCCTCTCCAATGGCGGCGACGACACCGAGCGCCAGCAGCGGGAGGAGCAGGTCCTGCAAACGGGCTTGTTCTCTTGGGCCGCCGATGCAGGATCATCGAAGGACCGCCGCGCCCGCCGAATGGCTGGAGGTATTCGAGACCGACGACCCAGATCCCCTCCACGCGTACCCGCGATCGGCCAGCCACGCGCCGCCCGAGTCGCAGATCCAGCCCCAACTGAGCCAGTCGTTCCGCCTGGCTGCGCGACGGTCACGAAGGTCAGGCGACCGAGACGGGCGCTTGGGCCGTCTACTGCGGCCATGGCCGTGAGGCGCCGCCGCGATGGCGTCCGTGCTGGCGGTAACGGGCTGCGGACAGAACGCGGCAGCGGCCGGGACGCAGGTCCCAGCCCAGGCGATCGGACGGCTGACCGCAATGGCACACCGCGCCGCCACGATCAACGGCGACTCCGCCCAGGCATGGATCACAGCTGTGGTGACGACGCACGCCAAAGCGCTGACCTCAGCGACGCCCGGCGACTACTCTCCCGGCTCTGCCGACATCAAGGTGTTCCTGATCACTATGCGCGGGCACTTCACCGCCAGAGATGCCCCCGGGCCACGGGGAGCGAAGGCGCCGACGGGCCGGTACCTGTCCCTGGTCATAGAGGCCAGGACCATCCGGGGCCTCGACTTCGGCATCGGCCCCAAACCGCCGCCGGTCTCACCCGCCAGCCTCGGACCGGTCACCTATCTGTCTGTCCATGGGCAATGAGCAGAGCCTGAACGAACGGGTTTTTAGCTTTTGCGTGCTTCATGTCGGCGATCGCACGATCCCGGCCGTATTCAACGCTCAGGAGTGCTCGCCGGCGAAGTCCCAGGCCCGCAGCTCACCTGACTCGAGGCGGATGAGGAGGTCGTCATCGGCTCTGTCGCGTACGCGGTCCCGGCTTCGTGGCCCAGATAGCGAGAGGCGATCCGCTGCACCGCATCGCCGACTCTCGCGGTGACGAACCGGGCGCGGCCACGCACCTCGATTCCGCGGTACGGCGGGGACTGCTCGCAGATCACGATGCTGGCCCGTGGATCTCGGCGCAGATGCGCCACCTTGCCGTCGCGGCTGCTGGTGACGACGCCGAAACCGCCCTCGCGCCATTCGTGCCAGACAGGAGACAACAGCACAGTGCCATCGCGCCGGTACGTGGCCAGGACCGCAAGCAGCCGGAGTTCGGCCAAGTCTCCAAGATCGTCCATGGTGAGGCCTCTGCGCATCGGGCCAGGCTAACCGGCAGCGGGTCACTGGAACAGGCGAGCTGCGGACGTGGACTGAGTGTGCCTAGCCCCTCGTGTGCGGCCCTCAGCAGGCTGGGCGGGAACTGGTCCTTGACCGCGAACACGAACACGAGGTCGGCGGCGACAGTCTCCGCGCGGCCCGCATTCTTTTCTCGCTATCTCGCGGCGGCAGTGAGCGGGGCGGTGGCTGGCAGCGGTGTTCGCGGGGCCCTGACCAGCGCGGACACGGACGTGATGTGCAGGGCGAACAGCAGCGGCACGGCGGCTGTCGGGATCAGCGCGAGCGGGCAGCTCGCTGATCGGCGCCCCGGACGGGGTGACGTTGAGCAGCTGGAATCCGGTGAGGGCGCCGAGGGTCAGGGCCACGACCAGATCGGTCATGCCGAACGCGTTGAACCACAGGGCGGCGCGGCGGCCGGTGCCCTGCGCGAGCCTGCGCGCGACCAGCGGCGCGGCGATACCGGCGGCGATGTCGCCCAGGCCCGCGGGCAGGGCGAACAGCGCGGGCAGGTGGCCGAGGGCCATGGTGAGCCAGGAAGGCCGTCCCCTCGACCACCCGGAACGAGTGCGGGAGCTCCAGGCGGCTCACCATGCCCGGCGCCGCCAGGGCGCGCGCCACCACCGGGATCCGGCGCAGCGCCAGCAGCATGCCAAGGAAGCCGGCCACCGCGACCGGCAGCCACGGCACCCCGTGGCCGAGCCGCGCGTGGTACCAGCCGTGACCCGCGATCACCGCGCTGGCGGTGAACCAGCCGCCGAGCACGACGGCCGCGCCGCCGGCGAGCAGCGCCGCGCGCCGTCGGCCCAGGCCGGCGCGCACCGCGCCGCCGTAGAGCACGACGCAGGTCGCGGCCGGGATCGCGATGATTCCGGCGATGGTGATCGCCCACAGATAGCCAGGCGGGTCGTACATGACATCCTCCTCCGATCGAGTTGAATATCTACAAGATAGTAGGTTGTAGATAGTATCTGTCAACTAGTATTATGGAGGACGTGACCAGGAACGTTCGCACCTACGACCACTTCTGCCTGACCGCGCGCGCCTTGGAGCGCGTCGGCGACCGGTGGAGCCTGCTGGTGATCCGCGACCTGCTCACCGGCGCCAAGAGGTTCACCGACCTGATGGACCGCCTCGGCGGGATCACCCCCAAGACGCTCAGCCAGCGCCTGCGCGAGCTCGAGGACGCCGGGATCGTCGCCGCCGACCGTGAACCGGGGCGGCGGGAGGTCTGGTATCGCCTGACACCGGCCGGAGCCGACCTCGGGCCCGTCCTCGACGCGCTCGGCCGGTGGGGGCTACAGCATGCCTGGCGCCGGCCCCAGGCCGGCGAGCCGCTGCACGCCGAGCATCTGCTCCGCTCCGTTACCCGGGCCATCGACCTCGCCGCCGGCGACCACGAACCAGCCCGCTGGCACTTCCGGCTCGACGGTGCGGACTACCTGGTCGAAAGCGACGGCCACCAGTGGTCGCTCACCGCGGGGGCCCCGCCCGCAGCGGCCGACGTCACGATCACCGCGACCACCCAGGCCCTGACCGCCCTCATCTTCGCCGGGTCGGACACCGGCATCGACATCACCGGCGAAACCGGGCCAGTCCAGCGATTCCGGCAACTGATCGGCACCATGGCCACCGTCGTACAGCCCGCTAGACCGGAGCCGCGGGATCGACGGCCACGTACGGCCCACAAGAGAAATGAGCGCGTCGGGGCGAGCCGTGCCAGCGCACAGCGAGCGGGCGTCGCCGCTCGCTGGCCGCCGGCTGCGTCGATGACACCGGCGGCCAGCGAGCGCACGTGCTCGTGGTTAGCCCGCGGCCAGGGCGGTCCAGAACGCGCAGTTGTGCTCGCTCGCGAAGTCAGTCTCGGTCTGCGGTGTGGGTGGCGCCAGCGACTGCATCTTCTGGGTGAGGTTGCCGAAGAGGGGCCAGAACGGGGTGCCGGACGAGGAGGGGAATCCGCGCGTGGCGAAGTTCGTCCAGTAGCCCTTCATGATCGTCGCTAGCTGTTGCTGCTGTGCCGAGAGCGCCTGCGGGAAAGCGGCCGTGGGCAGATCCATCAGGTACTGGATCTCGGACGCGTGGGCCGCGCCGTAGGGGAAGCTGACCGGGGGAAGGAATTCCTCCGGCGCGTTCTCGTCGTTGAACTCGTAGGCGAACGTCGGCACGAAGCGCGAGACGGACTGATCGATGGTCAGCGCGGGGCACGCGAAGATGGCGTCGGTGCCGACCGCGCCGAGGGCGACGGATGGGCTGGGGAACGCGCTCAGCGGGTACTTGGCCGCGATGACCGCCGCGGCCGCCGAAGGCACCCCGAGCGTGGAAGAGATCATGCTCTGGTAGTTCGAGGCCGTGACCGGATTGCCCTCAAGCTCGCTGAGCGCGACGAACAGCCGCCATTCGTCGCGGTTCGTGCCGTTGATGATCGGGACGTGGTTGAAGTTGCCGGTGGCGAAGGCGGTCCCCAGCGACTCCGGCAGCACCTCACTGTTGATGTTCGGCGTGTAGCCGGCCGCGTCCTCGTTGGCCAGGATGGCCGAGACGGGCAGGCTGCGGAGGCAGGCCGCGGTCTGGCTGGCGCATCCCGCCTGTGTGGCGAACGCCTCCCCGGCCGACTCGGCGCTCGACAGCGACGTCTGGGTGAGGTTGTAGGAGCCGCTCTCGGCGATCGCCTTTTGGAACAATCCCCTGGCCTGTGGCGATGCGACCTGTGACAGCGTGGACAGGCCCCCGGCGGACTCACCGAAGATCGTGACGTTGTGCGGGTCGCCGCCGAAGCTGGCGATGTTGCGCTGCACCCAGCGCAGGGCGGCCTGCTGGTCCATGAGGCCGTAGTCACCCGACTGGCCTTTCGCGTCGGCCAGAGCGGGATGCGCCAGGAAACCGAGCGCACCAAGCCGGTAGTTGATGGTGACCACGGTGACGCCGTCTCCGACCAGCTTCGTGGGGAGGTAGTCATCGCTTTCGCCGGTCACCAGCGCACCGCCGTGGATCCACACCATGACGGGATGGTGCGAACCACTGCGCTGCCGGCTTGGCGTGAAGACGTTCAGGAACAGGCAGTTCTCCGACGTGCTGGCCTGGCCGAAGGGCGACGCTGGCTGCGGGCAGTGCGGCGCGAACTGGGTCGCGTCACGTACGCCAGGCCAGCTGGCGGCGGGTTGCGGCGGCCGCCACCGCAGCGCGCCGACCGGCGGTGCGGCATACGGGATGCCGAGGAATTCATCGACCGCCCCGTTGGCCAGGCCGCGAACTGCCCCATTGGCGGTGCCCACTACCGGTGCGCTGGCGCTGGCGGCCGCCTTCCCGCCGACGGTGCTCGCGCTCACCGCGGGCGCGGCCGCCGACCAGGGCACCGAGGGTGACTCCGGCTACCGCAAGCCCGGTGCGTGCCCGCCATCCGGTCCAAGTCTTGAACATCCAAGTCTCCCTTCACGGCTGGCGCCGGCTGTCACCCTGGTGGCTGGTTTGCTCATGCTCAAGGAGGGCGCGGCGCATCTCGTCCGGGTCGCCGGTGACAACGGCGTACAAGCCTGGCCGTGCGCAGCCCCCGTGGCGTCTGGCGATGATGGAGATGCCGCCCCAGGTCTGCTGCGTAGCGAACTCGTAGCCAGGGAACTCGGCCGCCAGCCCGCTCAGCTCCACTGGTACGCCGGTCACGCGAACCACGGGATGCCCGGCGGAATCTTGATGTGCCTCTCGCCCAGCAGGTCCGTCATCGCTGCCATCGCCTCTTCCCGCCGCTGCGCTTGACGTCTTCCATGCGGCCGAACGGGATGCGGTTCCCGCGTCATGTCGGGTGCTCTCGCGAATGCCTGCGTGCCTAACTGGGCCTTCGCCATAAGTACGAACCAGTACTTTAGGACCACCTCAGTTACTGTATGCGCGTGACCGGCACCGGGCAAGGGGGGACGCTGGCCAGGACGCACGAGGGGAAGCCTGGTCTTCCTCGCGGCAGGAGCCGCCTGCCGCTGTCGGCCGTGCGCGCGTCGCAGCGGGACTGGCTGCGGCGGTCGGTGATCGCCGCGGTTTCGGAATCCGGCTATCCGGCTGTCACTGTCGCCGACATCGTGCGGCAGGCCAGGGTGTCCCGGGCCGCCTTCTACGCCCACTTCGCGGACAAGGAGGACTGCTTCCTGGCCGCGACCGCCGAAGGCCGGGACCTCATGATCGCCCAGGTAGTGTCCGCGACGCGCGCACTACCCGCCGAGGCCTGCGACGAGGAGGTACTCCGGGTCGCGTGCCGGGCGTACCTCACGTTCCTCGCCGGCGAGCCGGCGTTCGCACGGGTCTTCTATATCCACATGCCGACGGCGGGCCCGCGTGCGGTGGACCGGCTCGATGCCGGTACCGGGCTTGTTCACTGATCTGAACCAGAAATGGCACCAGCGTGCGCGAGAGCATCACCCGGAATGGCCATCCGTCCCTTCCGGGGCGTATCTCGCCCTCGCCGGTGCCACGATCGAACTGGTGCGATCCATGGTCCGCGCGGGCCGCACTGACGCTCTTCCCGAACTTGAAGAAACGCTCGTGTCGCTGCATCTGGCCGTCCTGGCGGCCCGCCCCTGGCCTCCAGGAACCTGATCGGGAACACTGATCCGATGCCGGCCGCAGGGAATTCCTTGGCCGCCGTCCGCACGGGGATACCGCGCTGCCCGGCTCGCGAAGCGTGCAGTCACCGGGTTACCAGGCAGAACGGGTGGCCCGCGGGATCTCGGCACACACGCCAGCGCACCGTCTCGCCACCAGGGCCCGGACGGGGGGAGACGTGCTCGCCAGCCACTGTTCCCCCGGCGGCTATTACCCGCCGCTGAGCGGCATCAAGATCGCCGACCAGGATGTCGAAATGCACGCCGGGCGCCGAGCCGATCGCCATCCGCGGTTCCCTGGAAGGAAAGCCGCTGACCATGCGGCGGCGGCTCCAGCGTCACCCAGCCCGGATACCACTCCACCGGCGTCCCGCCGAGCAGCCCGGCCCAGAAAGAGGCCAGGCGCCACGGATCAGAAGCGTTCAGCACAACCTCGCGTATCCACCCGATCACCGCATCGTCGTCGCCACTCACCAGCTCATCCTCACCGGCCTTACCAGGCCCGCGCGTGAATTCGGTCATCCACATGCGCCGCTCTGGGCCGCGCTCTGGGCCGGGACGAGCGCGGCCGTATGCGATCAGCCGTGGTTCCTCGCTTTGTCCCGGCGTCAAGCCGCAGCGTCGTCACGCACCTAAATGCGGGCCAGCCGTCAGGCCCGGTGAACCACCTGGCACGGGCTAATCGCGGGGCTACACAATCTCGGTATCCGCGCCATTGATGAGCAAAGCCTGCCCGTCGCGCAGGGCCCGGTAACCGACCCCTTCGGCCTGGTATCGGGCGACCACGAGATCTCATCGCGGCCGTCTCGGGATGCCCCGGTGATTGATAGTGCGGGACGAACGCCTCTTTGAGCAGCGCCAGGCCCTCCCACACTGGCTCGCGACCGTAGGTCCGCATGACCGCGCCAGCATCGTTGACAACCTCCAGTCCCCGCAGTGTTGAAGACAAGGCACATGCTCCTGCGCTGTACCCGGCGTAGACCAGCGCGTCCGCGGCCAGCAGATCACGGAACACAACGTCCCCGGCGCTGCGGAAGAGCGCGAAGCGGAGCATGAAGACATTCCCGCCGCGCAGCCAGGCGAGGGCAATCCCGGCCAGATCACGGCGCAGACGCTGCTCCTGGCCGAAGTAGTCACGCAGGTCCAGCTCGACAGCATCGAAGCCCAGGTCGGTCAGCGCGGCCAGTTCACGCTCCACCCCGCTGCGGCGCACGTCCGCCGGCGCATCGTCCAGGGCGTTGGCGATGACCACCGCCTTGCGGTCATCCCCGCCGACGAGGGCGGCGAGGTGCTCTGGATGGTCGCCCATCCGAAACGACGACAAGTAAAGCCGCACAACCAGCCTCCACCTCGCCCGGCCTCGATGGTGGAACAACCTACGCCCATGCCATGGTCAGGCGCGGGTCAGCCGGGCGGGCCACCGCCGAAGCCGATCTCGTTACCATCGGGGTCGCGGTAGATCACCTTGCGCACACCGTTCCCGTACGCCTCCCGCGAGGCGGGCTCGATTCCCCGGGCGCCGATGCTCTCGACCCGCTCATCGAGGTCGTTGACGAACACCGTGTGCAGGGCATGGCCCGCCCGCAGCTCCTCAATGTAGAGGTAGCGGTGCTCGGCGAGCTCCCACACCGCCTCCGTGGCGTTCGGGAAGAACGCGGGTCCGGAGCCCAGCAGCCGCTCATACCAGGTGAGCGCGCGCTGGTAGTCACTCACCGGAAGCCCTGCGAACAGGTCGACCATCACGCGCCCACGTTAACCCCGCCGCCGTGGGACCCGCACGCGGAGCAGAACAGGCCCGGCAGACTGGGGGTGTGGAGATTCTGGAAACACTCGAACTGGGCTCGTCCCCTGTCGTCCTTCGCCGGGCCGAGGCCGTCGATCTTCCCGCGATCGTCGACCTGATTGCCGCTGACCAACTCGGCGCCACCCGGGACGGGGTGAAGACGCCAGAAGACCTCGCGGCGTACCAGGCGGCCTTCGAAGCCATCGACCGCGATCCGGCGCACCTGCTGGTGGTCGCGCAATCAGGCCCCGACATCGTGGCCACGATGCAACTCTCCTTCCTGCCCGGCCTGGCGCGCCGTGGTGCCCTGCGGGCCCAGATCGAGGCGGTCCGGGTCGATGCGGCCTACCGCAGCCGTGGCCTGGGCGCCGCTATGTTCACCTGGGCCATTAACGAATCCCGGCAGCGGAACTGCGCCCTGGTGCAACTGACCACCGACAAGTCCCGTACTACCGCGCACCGCTTCTACGAACGGCTCGGCTTTGTCGCCTCACACGAGGGAATGAAACTCTCCCTCCGAGAGGCCGGGCCACGGTGAGCGACATGCGACCAGCCAGCCGCGCAGGGCGCACCCGCCGCGGCGGTCTGGGTAGCACCGCAACCCAGCTCAGCCCAGCCGGCCGAGCTGCCCGGCCAGTGCGGTCACGACGCTGCGGACGGCCCTGGCCGGCGACCGGCCAGGGAAGGCCGGCGCATCCACGTCGGCGAGGTAATCGCCCACCCGGGCCACGAGCAGGTAGTCGCCGGGATAGTAGGTTCCGTCCGGCAGCGGGCCATTGGCCTGGATGATCTTGATGAGCAGGGCCTGGTCGCCGAGGCCGGGTACCACGGCGACGGACGGCCTCATCTCGACCCGCGCCCCGGTGATCTCGTCGCGGGTGGTGAACGGCGTACAGCGGTGCCGGGCGAACGAGGTGATCAGCGCGAACTGCCGGGCCGCCCAGCCGGGGTAGTAGCCGGCCAGGTTGATGCTGGCGAGGCTGGTGGTCTTGCCGTGCCCCACGGTCACGCTGAGCTGCGCGGCGGACGCCTGATCGCCGGCCAGCAGGAAGTGGGCGTCCACACCTTTCCAGGACGTGCACGACTGCCTGGGCAGGACCGGCAGGTAAGGAGGCGCGGTCAGCGCCGTGCCACTGTCTATTTCCTGGCCGCTGCCGCCGCTGAGCACCCAGCCCGCCGGGAGGCTCGCCTGGGCCGGGAGCAGCCCCTTCAGCTGGGCTCCCGTGGCCGGGTGACTACTGCCACGGGCCGGAGCGGACGAGCTGGCCTGGCCGGCACCGCCAGGAGTCTCGGTGCGGCCGGCGGACGGGCCAGCCGGCCCGGAGCCCGCGCCGCAGCCGCCCGCCGCGGTCACGAGCGCCGCGGTGAGCACGAGAACGCCGATTCGTCTCCCAGCCCCAGGCACCGGCGGGTGGTCAGCCCCCGATCACGGGCGGAACAGCCGGGCCGCCCGCAGCCCAGAAATCGTCGTCCTCGTTCGTCCAGGCCAGCCGGGACCGCTCGCGGTCCTGGCCCCGGCCCGCGCCGCCGCCGGGCATCATCCAGCCCATGCCGTCACCGGCCGCCGCCTCCGGCCCGGCGGCCAGGCCCGGGCCGAAGTCCGGCCCCCAGGTGGCCTCGTCCTCACTGGTCCAGTACTGGCTGCTCCGGTCGGCCTCGCCCGGCCCGCCCGCAGCACCGGCCCCGGCCATCGGGAACGAGCCGGGCATCCGGCTCCCGGCGAACCCCGCGTCACCCTGCGCTGCGAGTCCGTCCGGGGCGGCCATCTCGCCGGGCGTCATCGCCCCGGGCACCGGTTCACCAGTCAGCCCGGCTTCGCCGGGGCTGACCTCGCCCGCCGCGCCCAGGCCGCCTTGTTCCTCGAGCGAGCTGAACGTGCGGAAGACGTTGCGGGGCAGGCCCGTGCCGCCCTCCCCCGGCGCTGGTTCACCACCGGCGCCGTTTCCCCCGGGGGCGTCTCACCCGGCGGGTTGGTCCCCGACCCGGGTCCGCCCGGCTCGCCGCCGGAACCGGTCCGGGGTACCGGCGGGAGGATCCCGGGGCCGCCGGGGGCAGGCCCGCCTGGTGCCGGGAATCCGCCGCCTGCCCCTGGGCCGCCTAGTCCTGGACCGCCTGGTCCCGGGCCACCTGGCCCGGTGCCGCCCGGCGCGGTCGGCGTCAGCCCGGCCAGCTTGGTCCCTGACCCTGGCCCGGATCCGCCGGCCAGGTGCGGCGGGCCGCCCAGCGGGGCGGTCACCGGGGCGCCGGGCTCCGGTCGCTCCCCCGGTCCCGGTGACATGGCCGCCGGAACCCGTCCCGGGGAGCACCGCCGCCGGTCCCGCGTCCGCCGCCGGACGCTGTCCCGCCGGACCCGCCCGCTCCGCCCGAGCCGGCCAGCGGCGGGGGCAGGTTCTTGTTGACCGCCCCGGGCATCTGGTAGAAGGCCGTCTCGATGTGGCTGTTCAGCGCGCTCATCCGCTGCTGGGCCGCCTGGTTGGCGGCCTGCACATCGGCCGGGTGAGTGGAGGACGGCTGCGGCAGGCTGCCGCGGAAGGTGCTCAGCACCGGGCCGTACCAGGCCAGGGCCTGCTGCGCCGACCATGTATTGGCCTGCAGGTCAGACGCGGTCTGGTAGAGCTGCTGGACCTGGCTGACCGCCGTGACCGCGGTCGAGCCGCCCCAGTTCGCAGCCAGGGTCTGGCCATGACCGGAGAGCTGGCTGGAGATGTCGGTCAGCGTCGAGGCGATCTGGCCGTACGCGGCCCCGGCCGAGGAGATCGCGCCCGGGTCCGTGGCCTCAACCAGGGCTTTGACCTGCTCCCAGGTGTAGCCGGCCGCGGAGCCCTGGGAGAAATCCGTGTCCTCGGTGATCGGGTAGGTGCCGGTCCAATTGGGCCCGCTGTTGCCCGGCATGTTCTCCAGGCGCTGGATGCGGTAGTAACTGGCCCGCTGCTGCGGCGTCCAGTTCTGGCCGTACCCGGGCTGCACCGGCGTGTCCTGCCCACCGCTCTGGATGATCGTCGCGGACGGGTCAGTAGCGGCGTGGATCAGGCTGGTGATCTGCTGCTCAGCGGCGTCGTAGCGGTCCGCCGAGGTGGCCAGCCGGGCGGCCATGTCGGTGTGCGCCTGCTGGAGCTGCCCGGTGAACTGGGTGACGCCCGCGTGAGCCCTGGACATCACCTGGTTGAGCTGCTGGGCCTGCGGCCAGCTGCCGGCCGCCCCGCCTGCCAGGGCGGCGGCCGGGGCGCAGGCACTCAGGGTCGCCTGCAACTGGTCGGCCATCCGGGCCAGGTCGGCTGCGACCTGCCGGAGCACGTCCCGGTGCACGAGGAGGTCGCGGCCGGTCACTGCCGGGTTGGCCCAGTTCTGCGGCTGGCTGTAGCCGCTGTAACTGGGCCCGTTGACGTGCGGCACCGCCGTCCCCGAGTACCTGCCCGGGGTCGGCTGCTGCGACTGCTGCTGGCGCAGCATCAAGGCGTCATACGAGCCGCCCACTACCAGCCTCCCGCTACCTGAACGTCACCTTCCGCTGCCCGGGCCGTCCACCTGACGGTGGCGGCTGCCGCGGTCAGCCGCCCCAGAGAGCGGCGTTGGACGCCTCGGTCGAGCTGTAGTTCACATGCGCCTCGCCGATCACGCCGCGCAGGTTGTTCAGCACCGTCGCCATGTTGGCCATGGCCGCGTCCCACTTCGCTTTGGCCACGTAGTACGCCTGCTGCGCCTCGCCGTCCCACTGGGAGAGGCTGGACTTCAGCTGGCCATCCAGGGTGGAGATCGTCGACTGCAGCTGGGCATAGGTGCTGGCGAAATCGGCCTCCCCCGTCTGCAGGGATCCGAACACCGCCCTCGTGTATTCGCTCATTTCGTCAATGCCTCCGTGCTCAGCCGTTGAGCAGTCCGCGGACCCGGTTCGCCGCGGCCGCCTGCGTGTCCTCAGTGGACTGGTACCGCGTCCGGGTCGCGCCCAGCTTCTCGTGTATCCCCTGCAGCGCGCTCAGCACCTGGGTGAAATCGCTGTTAAACGACTCGTAAGCGCTGGTGAACGCGGTCGCCGCCTCACCCTGCCAGCCCGCCATCAGGTCGCCGTGCTGGCCGGCCAGCGTGGACTGCTGGCCGCGGATCTGGCCTACTGCGTCCTCCACCTGGACGGCCGCCTGCGCCATGGCTGCCCGGTTGAAAGCAGACTCGGCTGCCATTTGCCGCACCTCCCCGTCTGGAATCCTGTATTCAACTCAATGTCCGGTTCCAGCCCCCGACCGTCACACAGAAATCGGGCCCTTCAGGGGCCAGCACACGGGTTATTCAAGGGGCTGTAAAGACGCACTGTCAACCAAATCAGCACAACTGTGACATGAGGCGATTCGGCCGCCGGCGGCCCGTGCGGCCGGATCCGTGCGGCCGGATCCAGGCCTACCTGCACCGGCCCGGGAGGCAGCCCCGCAGCCTGGTCCGGTGCGTGATCGAAGCTTTATCTCAGCCGCATCTCGCGGCCCAGGCTCTCAGCCGGTGACCTGCTGCCGGGCGGCGGCCGGGTCGAGCCCCGGGCCCGCCGGGATCAGGTCAAGGACGCTCGCGGGCACCAGGGTGCGCTGCGCGCCCAGGTGATACCCGAGCATGGCCGCCACTGCCGGTGACGCGAGCCCGTACCTGCGTCCCCCGGAGATAAGGAAATAACCCGTCACGGCCGGGGTGCTCCCGGCCGAAGCCCCGGCGGGCCCGGGCACCATCCCGGCCAGGGTGGCCTTCCCGGGCGGCAGGGCGATCTGGGTGTGGCTGCCGGGCGTGCCGACGGGCAGGCCGCCGCCGGGCACGGTCCCGCCGACGGTGAGCCGCCCGCCCGACCCGCGGGCCGAGGCGGTCCCGGAGTACACCACGCAGAGCGGGGCCGCCGGGTCGTAGCTGACCAGCGACGGCATCCGCTGCGGCAGGCCGCCGCTGGTCATGGTGGCCTGCCCCCGGTCGTCGGCCACGACCGAAGGAGCCACCGCCCCCTGCGGAACCTGGCCGCGCGCGGCGTTCAGCAGGGCCGCCTGGGTCTGCGTGACCGGTTCCAGCCCGTCGCGGCGCAAGACATAGAACTGCCGGGACCCGCCTGCCGCCGAAGTGGTGGTGAACACCTGCCCGATCCGGGCCGTCCCTCCCGCGGGGCCACGCACCTGGCGGCCGAACCCCGGGATCGGCGGCGGCGCGAAGTCGGAACCCTGCGGGAACGCGTTCAGCCAGGTGGCGGGGACACCGCCCGGTGACCCAGCGGCGGCCAGGGCGGTCAGCACGTTCTGCTGGATGCCCCGCGGGATCATCAGCCGCTGCCCGTCCCACAGCACCCAGTCCCGCCCGGCCGAGGCGACCAGGAGCGCACTCGCCGCGGCTATCGGCCGGCCGCCGACCCGCCGCCCGCCGACCAGGGTGGTGGTGGTCTGCCGCTGCAGCGTGGCCGGGTCGGTGACCGTCTGCACGCAGACCGACCAGGGCTGGCCGACCAGCATGTGCGCGTCCGGCAGCGGTTCCGGCAGGCCGGGAATGCCGATGAGCGGGCCCCGCGGATACCGGGCCAGGGAGGCCTGGCTGACGGTTCGCTGGTCCGGCGCGGACGAACTGAGCGCCAGCCGCGCCGACGCGTAGTTCACCACCGGGCACAGCTTGTGGTGGTCGCACCAGATATAGGACGTCCCGGTCTGGCTGTCGATGATGAGCGTGCCCGCCGACGTGAGGCCCTGCGCGTCGCCCGGCGCGAGCAGGCCCCAGACTCCGAAGGCGGCGGCCACGATCACTGCGACCAGGATGCTGGCGATCAGTCCGACGTTCAGCCGCCGCAGCGGCTGGTCCGGCGGGTCCGGCTCGGCCTGGAGCAAGGCCAGCGCTGCGCGCTGGGTCATCAGCCGGTGGGCCTGGAGCAGGTCCCTGCGCGTCTGCATGGTCGCGGCCGTCTCAGCCGGACAGCCCGCGGATGTAGCCGAACAGCCCGGTCACGCCGAGCGCGAGCGGGATGAGGCTGATGACCAGCGTCAGGTCGAGGATCTCCGCGGCCCGGCCCCAGAACGGTGAGGCCCGGTGCGCGGGCAGCCACATCCCGGCCCCGACGAGTATGGCCGCGGCGGCGACCAGCAACGGCACGATGAGCCCGACGTTCCGCAGCGCGGCCCCATGCCACGCGGCCCCCACGGCGAGCAGGAACAGCGCCAGGTATCCGGGGACCTGCAGCCACAGGCGCTGGGCCCGGCCGCGGAACACCCGGGCCCGGAGCAGCAGGACGCAGCCCAGCACACCGCAGGTCAGCCGGGGCAGCCAGCCGTGGCTGAGCGCGAGGGCCATCCCGGCTACGGCCGCGACCAGGCCGATACCCGAGACCGCCCCGGTGACCACCCGGTCGGCGGCGGCGGTGCGTTCGAGTACCTGGCCCCCCTGCACGGTCAGGGTGTCCCGGCGCAACTCGTCGGCGTCGCGCGGGACTGGCGGCAGCGTCAGGCCGGCCAGCCGGAAGGCGGCCGCCGGGATCAGCGGGGTCAGCGCCAGCGCCAGCGCGGCCGCGACCGCGGCGGCACCCGCCGGGCCGACCCCGGCGAAGCTGTAGTCCAGGGCCGCACCGGCCGCGCCGAGCAGCGCGGCACCCGCGGCCCCGAAGAACACGGCCGCGCCGTCCGCGGTCACCACCGCCGCGACGATGGCGGCCAGGAACACGGCCGCGAAGCCGGAGACCAGTTCCAGCGCGCCCAGGTGGGCCAGCGGCGCCGACCCGGCCGGCCCGAGCAGGCCCGCCAGCAGCGCGTAGGGCAGCGCCGCCCAGCCCAGCGTCGCGGCCGCACCCGCATCACCGGCCGCTCTCGAGGCCGCCGCCGCGCCAGCCAGCAGGAGCAGGGCCACCAGGCCGGCGGTGACCGCGGGCACGGTCCAGCGCGGGCCGGACAGCAGCAGCACGGCGATCCCGGCCAGCAGGCCGGCGGCCGCGGCACCGAACGCGGCCCGGCGGGTGTCGGCCGGGCCCCACCGATCCGGCCGCTCCCCCACCCCGACCGCGATGACGTCGGCCACGTCGTCGAAAGCGAGCTCGGGCAGCGGGGTGGCCCGCGGGCTCAGGTAGATGAGCTCCCCGTCGCGCAGGCCGGCCTGCTGCGGAGTGGCGTCGAGGGGGAACGGGGCCTGGCCCAGCCGCTGCAGCACCCAGCCGCTGGCGGCCTCGCCGGCCGCGGCGCGGTCCAGCCCGGCGAACCTGGCCACGACGGGGAAGAGCTCGGCGAAGGGGATGTAACCGGGCAGCGCGAGGTCCACCCGCTTCCGCGGCCCGACCACCGTGATCCGGCACATGTCTGCTCCGCTGGCGGCGCTCATCTCGTTCCCTTCCCGCCCTCCGCCGCTCCGCTGTGCCTGCCACTTGGCTATTCCTGCCGCCCGCTGGCCCGGCCTGGGCCCATCCGCCCGGGCCAAGCCCGCCCCGGGCCCAGCCCATTTGGCAGTATGCCGACCGAATGGCCCGATTCGCCCGCAAAATGAGAACTCGGCGGCACGGCCAGCGGGCGGGCGCGGCACCTCCGGCAGCAGGCCGCCGCCCCCGGGCCGGGCTGGCCCGGCCCGGCCAGCGGCAGGAAGGCGAGCGGTGAGCACCGTCATTGTGCGGCGTCAGGAGCGGCGCGAGGCGCCCGAGATGCCACACGGTGAGATCGTGCTCCAGCCACCCCCGGAGATCCCGGAGGTGGCCTCCGACGGCCTGCAGCAGATGATGACCTACCTGCCCATGCTCGCGATGACGTTCGGCATGGTGGCCATGATGTCCGGGTCGGGCTCCGGGTCGCTGCGCTGGGTGGGCGGCGGCGCCATGGGCCTGGGCATGGGCGGGATGGCCCTGAGCCAGATGGCCCGCGGCAAGGGCGACCGCAAACTCCGGCTGAACGGCCAGCGCCGCGACTATCTGCGTTATCTGGGCCAGATCCGGCGGCAGGTCCGGCGGGCGGCCAGCGCGCAGCGGCAGGCGCTGGAGTGGACCAGCCCGCAGCCGGCCGCCCTGTGCTGGGTGATGGCGGCCAACCAGCATGCCCGGGTGTGGGAACGCCGCCCGCAGGACGCCGATTTCGGCACCGTCCGGCTGGGCACCGGCACGCAGCAGCTCGGGGTGCGGCTGATCCCGCCGCAGACCAAGCCCGCCGAGGATCTCGACCCGCTGTGCGCGGGCGCGCTGCGCCGGTTCATCCGGACCCACGCCCGGGTGCCCGAGCTGCCGGTCGGCATGTCCCTGCGCGCGTTCAGCCGGGTCTGCGTGGCCGGCGACCCGGGCGCGGCCCGCGGCATGGTCCGCGCGATGACGGCCCAGCTGGCCGCGTTCCACTCCCCGGAGGAGGTGCGGATATGCGTCTGCGCCCCGGCGGACCGGATGCGGGAGTGGGACTGGGCCAAGTGGCTGCCGCACACGCTGCACCCCACCGAGCGGGACGCCGCGGGGCCGGTCCGGCTGATGGCGGAGACCGTGCCGCAGCTCGAGGCGATGCTGGGTGCGGACATCAAGGACCGGCCGCGCTTCTCCCCCGGCCGGGACGCGCAGAGCGGCGGCTCGCTCCCGTACCACGTGGTGATCGTGGACGGCGCGGCCGTCCATCCGGGCGACCAGCTCGGCGGCGACGGGGTGGACGGCGTGACGCTGATCGAGGTGACCGGAAGCCAGCCCGGGCCGGCCGATGCGGCCACGCTGCGGCTGCAGGTAGCGGGCGGCCGCCTCGACATGATCACCCGGGACCGGGCCGGGGCCGACATCATGGCGCGGATCGGTGCGCCGGACACTCTTTCGCGGGCGGAGGCGGAAGCCCTGGCCCGCGAGCTGGCGCCGCTGCGCCCGGCCCGGGGCGGCGCGCCGGGCGAGGACGCGCTCGCGGTGAACACCACCCTGACCGCGCTGCTCGGCATCGCCGAGGCCCGGGAGCTGGACCTGCCGGGGCTGTGGCGCTCACGCCCGGCCCGGAGCCGGCTCCGGGTGCCGATCGGGCTCGACGCCAGCGGCCAGCCGGTCGAGCTGGACATCAAGGAGTCCGCGCAGGGCGGCATGGGACCCCACGGCCTGGTCATCGGCGCGACCGGGTCCGGCAAGTCCGAACTGCTCCGCACCCTGGTGCTCGGGCTCGCGCTGACCCATCCCCCCGAGATGCTGAACTTCGTGCTGGTCAACTTCAAGGGCGGCGCGACCTTCCTCGGCCTGGAGGACCTCAGCCACGTCTCGGCCGTCATCACCAACCTGGAGCAGGAACTGCCGCTGGTCAACCGGATGCGGGACGCGCTGCACGGGGAGATGGTCCGCCGCCAGGAGTTGCTCCGGTCGGCGGGCAACTACGCGTCGGTCCGCGACTACGAGCGTGACCGGGAACGCGGGACCGACCTCGCGCCGCTGCCGACCCTGTTCGTCGTGGTCAACGAGTTCTCCGAATTGCTGGCGGCCAAGCCGGAGTTCATCGACCTGTTCGTGATGATCGGCCGGCTGGGCCGGTCCCTCGGGGTCCACCTGCTGCTGGCCTCGCAGCGGCTGGAGGAAGGGCGGCTGCGCGGCCTGGACACCCAGCTGTCCTACCGGATCGGGCTGCGCACGTTCTCGGCCGCGGAGTCGCGGATCGTGCTCGGCGTGCCGGACGCGTACGAGCTGCCGTCGGCGCCCGGCAGCGGCTACCTGAAGATCGACGTGGCCGGCATGACCAGATTCAAGGCCGCTTACGTCTCCGGGCCGGCGGAGACAGACGCAGCCGCGCAGCCGCCGTCGCCGCGGCGTTACCAGGCCATGGTCGTCCCGTATGGCCCCGACTACATCAGCCCCCGGGAGATCCCGGCGGCGGACGCCGCGCCAGGCGAGGCAACGGCGGCCGAGGCCAGGCCGGGCGAAGCCAGACGGGCCGAATCCAGACCGGGCCAGGCAACATCAGGCCAGGCCGTCACGGCCAGCGCCGCCGGGCCGGCGGCGCCGCAGGAAAGCCTGCTCGACCGGGTGGTGCGCCAGCTCGCCGGGCAGGGCCAGGCCGCGCGCCCGATCTGGCTGCCGCCGCTCAGCCTCGCACCCGCGCTGAACGTCCTGCTGCCGCCGCTGTTCATCACGCCGCGCGGCTGCACCACCGACGACGAGCGGTGGCGCGGCCGGCTCCAGGCGGTGGCCGGTATCGTGGACCGCCCGTTCGAGCAGCGCCGGGATGCGCTGTGGGCTGACCTGTCCGGCGCGGCGGGCCACGTGGGGGTGGCTGGCGGCCCGCAGAGCGGCAAGTCCACCATGCTGCGCACCCTGATCTGCTCGCTCGCCCTGCTGCACACCCCGGACGAGATCCAGTTCTACTGCCTGGACTTCGGCGGCGGCGCGGTCGGGGCGGTGGCCGGGCTGCCGCACGTGGGCGGCGTGGCCACCCGGCAGCAGGCCGACCGGGTCCGCCGCACGGTCGCTGAGCTGCAGGCCCTGCTGGACCGGCGCGAGCACGAGTTCGCCAGCCAGGGCATCGAGTCGATCGCGGCGTACCGGAGCATGCGGGCCAGCGGGGAGATCACCGGTGACGGGTTCGGCGACGTCTTCCTGGTGGTGGACGGCTGGCTCACCGTCCGGCAGGAGTACGAGCAGCTGGAGACCGCGATCACCGCGCTGGCCGCGCGGGGCCTCGGCTACGGCGTCCACGTGATCGCGGCCACCAACAAGTGGTCGGAGTTCCGGCCGGGGATCCGGGACCTGCTGGGCACCAAGTTCGAGCTCCGGCTCGGCGACCCGTATGAGTCGGAGATGGGCCGCGCGCTCGCGATGAACGTCCCCGAACGCTCCCCCGGCCGCGGCCTGACCCGGGACGGCCAGCACTTCCTGACCGCGCTGCCGAGGATCGACGGCCAGCCGTCGGTCGATGGCCTGGCGGATGCGGTGCGGAAGCTGGTGGAGACCGTCGAGGTGGCCTGGACCGGCCGGCGGGCACCGGAGGTGCGGATGCTGCCCGAGGTGTTCCCGGTGACCGGGCTGCCCACCGTGGACCAGGTCCCGGCGGCCGTCCCGTTCGGCATCGACGAGACGACGCTGTCCCCGGTGAGCCTGGATTTCTCCGCCGACCCGCACTTCCTCGCGCTGGGCGACATGGAATCCGGCAAGTCCAACCTGCTGCGCCTGGTCGCCGAGGGCATCGTGGCCCGGTACCCGCCGGAGCGGGCCCGGCTGATCGTCATCGACTACCGCCGGTCGCTGCTGGACGCCGCGGATACCGCGCACCGCATCGGCTACGCAGCCTCCTCACCCGCGGCTGCGTCGCTGGTGAACGACGCGCGGGAGGCGCTGCTGGAGCGGCTGCCGTCGGCCAGCCTGACCGCTGAGGAACTGCGCGCCAGGTCCTGGTGGAAGGGTTCGGACCTGTACCTGATCGTGGACGACTACGACCTGGTGGCCGGGGCGACGAACCCGCTGCTGCCGATCATGGATCTTCTCCCGCAGGCCCGGGACATCGGGCTGCACGTCGTGCTGGCCCGGTCCGCGGGCGGCGCGGGACGGGCCATGTTCGAGCCGGTCGTGCAGCGGCTGCGCGAGATGGGCACGCCGACCCTGCTGATGTCGGCCAGCAAGGACGAGGGCCAGCTGTTCGGGGTCAAGCCACAGGCCCTGCCGGCCGGGCGGGGCTATCTGGTGGCCCGGCGCGGCGCTCCCCGCCTGGTGCAGACCGCGCTGGCCAGCGACACGGCCCCGGTCGGGGCGGGGCAATAGCGGCCCCTGATCCGCCAGGGGCACGCGCGGGTTAGCGCTGAGAAGATTCCCGATTACGCCCCGGCGCCGGGGCCCCCCCACCCGGGTCTGGCCCGCCGGTCCGGCCAGCGGGCCGCCAGTGCCGCCGCCGGCCCCGCGGTATCACGTAGGCGGCCACGGCGACCAGGATCGCCACGGCCAGCGCGCCGCCGGTGATGGACAGGGCCAGCGCCCGGGTGAACGGATTGGGCCGCGCCGGACGCGGGATGGCCACCGGCTGCGGCGCCGCGGCCGGCGAGGCGGCCGGCTCGGGCAGTACCCCGGTGACCGCCTGCACCGGGTTGACCAGGCCCGCGCCGGTGTGCGCGCCGGCCGGGCCGTCCGCGGTGGCCTCGATCCGGCGGACCACCGCTGCCGCGGTCAGGCGCGGGTAGGCCGCGCGAACCAGCGCCGTAACCCCGGACACGAAGGCGGCCGCGAAGCTGGTGCCCTGGTTCGCCGGGTTGTACCCGCCGGGCCACGCGCTGGCGATGTTCGCGCCCGGCGCGGTCAGCGAGACCCTGGTCTTCCGGTCGGTGTAGCTGGTCAGCGTCCCGGCCTGGTCCACCGCGCCCACCGAGATCACCCCGGGGTAGCTGGCCGGGTAATAGGGGCCCACGCCGCTGCCCGGGTTGTCGTTGCCGGCCGCGGCCACGACCACGGCGTCCCGGCGCAGCGCGAAGGTGACAGCCGAGCGCAGCGCGGGAGAGCTCACGGCGGTCTGCACCGACACGTTGATCACCTGCGCCCCGGCGATCGCGGCGTCCCGGATGCCCTGGGCCAGTAGCTGCGAGAACCCGGTTTCCCCCGAGTTGACCTTGACCGACAGGATCCGGGCGGCGGGCGCGACCCCGTAGAACGGGATGCCCCGGGCCCGCGCGTCGCTGGCCGCGATGAGGCTGGCCACGGCGGTGCCGTGGCCGACGCAGTCCCGGGGGCCCTGGCCGGTGAGGTCGATGGCGCTGACCCGCCCGGCCAGCTGCGGGCTGTAGTCCACCCCGCTGTCCACCACGGCGACGGTGATGCCGTGCCCCTGGGACACGGCCCAGGCCCCGGCCATGTCGAGGGCCCGCTGCGCCCACGGCTCATCACGCAGTGTGCGCGCGCCCAGCTGCGGCGGGCAGCCGCGGGATGGCCGCGGCAGCACCCGGAAGATCTGCGGGAAGACGGGCGTCGCGGGCGGGGGTGACGCGACGGGTGCCGTAGCCGTGGGCTGAGCCGGGCCTGAGTGAGTCGCGGAGGCGGTGGGTGACCCGGTGGCGGATGCGGTCGCGGAGGCCGTGGCCGCTACCGCCGCAGGCGTCCCCGGGCGCGGCGCCGCGGCGGCACCGGAGCCGCCCAGCAAGAACAGCAGCACAGTGGCCGCGGCCACGGCCGCGCCGGCGGCGGGCCACCCGGCTGCCTGCCTCATCCGTCCTCCCGGGGCCGCCGCGCGCTTGCCCGGCCACTGTAGGCGAGTCTGCCGCGCGGCCCCCGGTCATCCCGGGAATGCAGTCATCGCAGGGACCGCAGGATCTGGGCCGTCGCCGCGTCGGCCGGGTAGAACGCCTCGATGGCCAGTTCTTCCACGGTCACGTCGGTCGCCGTGCCGACCGCGGCGCTGATGCTGAACAGCGCGAGTTCCTGCCCGCCGCGCCGGTAGCGCAGCGGCAGCACGACCCCGGCGGGCGAGGCCGCCTCGGCCATCCCGCCCGGATAGCCGAGCAGTTCCTCGCGCAGATCACGCAGCCGCTGATCTCCGAGGGCCTGGGCCCGGTGCTGGAGCTGGGTCAGCAGGTGGCCCCGCCACTGCGCGAGGTTCCCGATCCGGGGCGCCATCCCCTCCGGGTGCAGGGCCAGCCGGAGCACGTTCACCGGCGGTTCGAGCAGCCAGGGCGCACATCCCTCGACGAGCAGCCCGAGGCCCGCGTTACCGTCGAGCAGTTCCCACCAGCGGTCCACCAGGACCGCCGGGTACGGCTCATGGCCGGCCAGCACCTGGCGCAGGGCCTCGCGCACGCTCGCCAGCTCCGGCTCGTCCAGCCCGTGCTGCGGGTAGGCCGGGGCGTAACCGCCGGCCAGCAGCAGCGTGTTGCGTTCGCGCAGCGGCACGCCGAGGTGCTCGGTCAGCCGCAGGATCATGGCGGGGGTCGGCCGCGAGCGCCCGGTCTCCACGAAGCTGAGATGGCGTGCCGACACCTCGGCCTCGATGGCCAGGTCGAGCTGGCTGATCCGGCGCCGCTCGCGCCATTCGCGCAGCAACTCACCGACGGGGCGGGAGTCCGGCGCGGGCCAGGTCATGGTCACCATGATCCCGACGCTAGCGGCCGGCCCGCCGCGCCGCGATTACCTCTGAGGTCATGGCCGCGCATGACCTCCCACGTAATCGACACGGCCGCCGGGCGGTCCGCAGGATGGGCCCGAACCACACCGGCGGATCAATCACGAAAGGCACTCCCGATGAACGACCTGATCGCCCAGTACCTCGACTGCTGGAACGAGACCGACCCGGCGGCCCGCCGCAAGCTGATCGACGGCACCTGGGCCGCCGACGCCAGCTACATCGACCCGCTGGCCGAGGCGCACGGCCGGGACGCCATCGACGCGACCATCGCCGCCGCCCAGGCCCAGTTCCCCGGTTTCGTGTTCTCCCTGGCCGGCCCGGTCGATGTGCACCACAAGCAGGCCCGGTTCACCTGGGGCCTGGGTCCTGAGGGCGCCGAGCCGCCGATCGTCGGCTTCGACGTGGCGGTCGCCGGTGACGACGGCAAGCTCGTCACCGTCCTGGGTTTCCTCGACAAGGTGCCCAGCTAGGGACGGCGCTAAGGGACGGAGCGAGGCAGGCCCGGTCCGTCGTTGACGGCCGGGCCCGCCCCGCTGGGGCCTACCGGCGCCCAGGCCGACGGTAAGGCGGGTGCGGCGGATGCTCCGCGGCGGAGTACACGTCCTTCGTCGGCGCCGTCGATGCGATCATGGCCGCGCTCACGACCCGGCGGCTTCCATCACGGGGCCGACCTCGACCCCGCCGCCGACCCGCATCACCGGGCAGTCCTTGGCCAGCGCCAGCGCGGAGTCCATGTCCTCGGCGGACACCACCGAGTAGGCGACCATCCGGGAGCCGCTGCCGCCGACCTCGCCGAGCGAGGCGTAATCGGTCACCGCGTTGCCGACGTTCACCAGGGCCGAGCCCAGCCCGCCGAACCAGGCCTGCCACTCGGCCGCCGTCCCGGCGTGGGGCGCGTAGTCGGAGGGCACACGGAACGAGAAAACGTACTTGGCCATGATCTGTCGTCCTGTTCTGTATCCGGGGCGCGCCCCGGACTGGGACCGCCTCCAACCGGGTAGACGCCACCGCCCGCCCCGAATTGGGCGCGCAGGCACCGCCCAATTCGCGGGGCCGGCGGCGTCGGTACTTTCAGACGAGCCGGCAGCGCCCGGCGGAAAAGAAGAATGGCGAGGATGCATGCCGATGGAGACGGACACGACGGACCTGATCGCCCGGGCCCGGGCCGGCGACCACAACGCGTTCGGCGACCTGGTCCAGGGCCACTCCCACGAGTTGCAGGTGCACTGCTACCGCATCCTGGGATCCCTGCAGGACGCCGAGGACGCACTCCAGGAGACCCTCGTGTCCGCCTGGCGTAACCTCGGCGACTTCGGCCAGCGGTCCTCCCTGCGGACCTGGCTTTATCAGATCGCGACCAACCGGTGCCTGAGCATGCTGCGCGCGGACAGCCGACGGCCGCGCACCGCGATCCATCTCCCCGGCCTGACCCTGCCCGAGCCGACCGGCGTCAGCGACGTTCCGCCGTGGCTGGAACCATATCCGGACGTGCTGCTGGACAACCTCGTCGACCAGGCGCCCGGTCCAGAGGCCCGCTACGAGACCACCGAGGCGATCTCACTCGCGTTCATCACCGCCCTGCAACTGCTGCCGCCGCGGCAGCGCGCCGTACTCGTGCTGCGCGACGTGCTCGGCTACCGCGCCGGGAGAGGTAGCCAGGATGCTCGACGCCACCCAGGAATCGGTTCAAAGCGCCCTCAAACGAGCGCGAGCCACGGTCGACAGCCACCTGGCGGACTCAGGGAGCAGCAGGCCCGCGCGTCAACCGGACACTGCGGCCGAACACCAGCTCGTAGCCCAGCTGACCGGCGCCCTCGAACGGGCCGACCTCCAGGCCCTGATAGGACTACTCACAGACGACGTCCGGGTCTCCATGCCGCCCGCGATGCTGGAGTACCGGGGCATCGACGTGGCCCTTCAATTCTTCGCAGCCGTCACCCTCCGGCCCGGCCGGTCCTACCGGGTGGTGCCGACCCGCGCCAACGGCCAGCCAGCGTTCGGCATGTACATGGCCGATCCCCACACCGGTGTCTACCGAGCCTACGGACTGCATGTCGTCACGATCGCCGGCGACCGCATCGGCGCGGTCACCGGCTTCGACGCGAGCGTGATGCCCCGGTTCGGGCTGCCCCGGACGCTTCCCGGAACGGGCTGGAAGACCAATTCGTCAGCCACGTGAAGGCCGCTGGACCCGCGCCCGTGCTCCAAGGCTTATGGACGTGGGTCGCCGACGGTGATGAGCTGGGACTTCATGCCTATCGTCACCGGCTCGACATAGACCGGCTGAATGGTGCTCGCCGCCGGGAACTGCTCGTGAACCCGCATCTTGAGCGGCTCGGTGGCCAGGTCGATGAACACCGGGTAGAGGTCGTCGTGATGGCAGGGGATGACCGCCCGGGGCTGGTAGGTCTCGATGAGCGGCATGGTCGCCTCCCTGAGCTGGCGGCGGACCAGCGGGCGGCCGATGAAGCCCACGATGGCGAGGTCGCAGCCAGGGCTGGCCGCGAAGAAGGCGCGCTCCTCCTCGCTGACCGGGCCGCCGCTGTCCCGGTACACGATCCGGTAGCCGTCGATGTCGATGACCAGGCACATGGTGCCTTCGGTGAAGACCTCCGGGGCCATGGTGCCGCGCTGCAGCACCGCCGCGGCGTGGGCCTCTTCCGCGGGGCTCAGCGGGGGCTCGTCCCGTTCCCAGACCTCGCGGGCCTGGCGCAGGGCTTCCAGGCTCATCTGCTGCTCAGGGTGGGTAAGGTCGGCGTGAAATCCGTGGATGACCCGGAGGGTGAACTCGGGGAACTCCAGCAGGTCGCCCTCACCGCGGCCGGTCACCGCGTGGATCCGCGACACGTCCAGGCCGCCCCGGGTCAGCACGTCCGCGCCGAGCGGGTGCACCACCACCGGCGCCCCGGTGGCCGAGGCGACCTGGGCCGCGTCGGAGATGTGGTCGTAGTGCGGGTGCCCGATCAGGACCGCATCGGCCCGGACCACCTCGTCGGGCCGGAAGCCGAGGCCGCGCATCCGCGGGCCGCGGTCGTAGAACGTGTCGAGCAGCACCACCCGGTCGTGGAAGTTCAGCTCGAAGTTGGACGTCCCGTACCAGCGGATGGTGAGGGCATCGGGATCGGGGCTGGCCGGGCCGCCCAGCATGGCCGGCCGCCGGTAGCCCAGCACGGTGTCGGTGTTCATCACGGGCTGACCTCCCGGAGATCGTTCACCCGATGGCACTCGTCCGCCGGGGTACTGGCGCGACGTTACCCGCGGGGGGACGATCAGGGCTACGGCAGCGGGCGGCGCGGGCCGCCCCGAGCGAGGAGGGGGATCCCGATGCCGGTAGTCCAGGCGAATGGTATCGACGTCTACTACGAGGTCCAGGGAGAGGGTGAGCCCCTGGTCCTCATCCCTTACCTGGCCGCCGACCAGGCGTGTTACGCGTTCCAGGTGGCCGATTATGCGAAGAGCTTCACCTGTTACACCATGGACCTGCGCGGCGCTGGCCTGTCCGGCAAGCCGGAGGGCCGCTACAGCACGGAACTGTTCGCCGACGACGTCGCCGCGTTCATGCAGGCCGCCGGCGTGGACCGGGCGCACGTAGCCGGGCTGTCGCTGGGCGCGGCCACCGGCATCTGGCTCGCGGCCAAGTATCCCGACCGGGTCACGTCGCTTTCCCTGCACAGCGCCTGGCCGGCTAGCGACCCGTTCCTGCGCACGGTGGTCGAAGGCTGGCGGGTCATGGCCGAGGCACTGGGCAGCGTGACGGAGATGGCGATCCAGGGCATCTTCCCGTGGTGCCTCACCCCCGAGCTGTATGCGGCCCGGCCGGACTACATCGAGTCCCTGGCCGAGTTCGTCCGCAGCCGGCCGATGCCCCCGGTCAACGCGTTCTTGCGCCAGTCTCAGGCCGTGCTGGATCACGACGCGCGGGCGGTCCTGGGGTCCGTGCGGGCGCCGACCCTGATCACCTTCGGCCGCCACGACCAGGTGACCTCCACCCGGTTCCTCAACCCCCTCACCGAGGGGATCGGCGGCAGCACCGAGGTCGCCGTGTTCGAGGACTGCGCGCACGCCCCGATATACGAGAACGTCGAGGCGTTCAACCAGCGCACCCTGGACTTCCTGCAACACCATCACGCGTAGGACCCGCCCCGCCGCTCCCGCCGGTCAGGGGAGGGCCAGCGCCCCGCGGCGGTGCGGCACCACCGCTTCGCTGGCGGCGGGGAGGGTATGAGGGTGAGGTTTTCGTTGCGGAGAACGAGCGCCGGGAGAGGGGACGGGAACCGGTGCGCGGCCGGAACCGGCGCGACGCGAGGTTGTAGTAACCGCCGCTGCGGTAGTCGATCCGGATCTCGCGGACGCCGGGCCGGTGTGCGGCCAGGACGGCACCCAGCGGGACGCCGAGCGGCGTGGGATGGACCGGGGTGTGGGCGTTGCCCGCGACCACCAGCGTGCTGGTGCCCGCGGCGCGGGCCACCAGGACGCGGCGGGCCATGGCCTCGTCCCGCTGCGACCAGGACCAGCCGGGATCTATGAGCCCGTCGATCAGGGTCAGCTCCAGCGGGCCTGCGGCCGCCAGCTCGCGCAGCACGGCCAGGTGGCCGGCAGTGATCCGGCCATCGCCGGACCAGAGCTGGGGATCATCCGCCAGCCCTTCCCCGGTCCAGGAACGCGTTCATCACGGGGCCAGCCCGGCCGGCCACTCCAGGGCCAGGCTGGTCAGCCCGAACGCCCGCAGCATCGCGTGAATCCAGTCAGTGATGCCCGGAGAGTACGGCGGCGACGAGCTCCCGGCGGCTGCGGACGCCGAACTTGTCGAACGTCGCGGTCAGGTGCTCTTGGACCGTGTTGGCTGAGATGTGCAGCTCCCTGACGATCTGCCGCGTGGAGTGCCCCCTGAGGACCAGGGCGGCAACCCGGGCCTGCGCCTCGGTCAGGCCGTGCGCGCTGAGCAGCATCGAGCTGGTCTGCGCGGCCGGGGTGGGCTCGATCACGACACCGATCTGGGGCGCTTCCGGGCCGTGCAGCGTGGAGGCATGCAAGGAGAGCCACTGGCCGCTGCGGCTCCGGAGCCGGAGCGCGGTCGGCGGCGCCGCGGCAGGACCCTGTTGGAGCCGCGCCAGTCCGGCGGCCGTAGCGTAAATGGCCGTGGGTAGCTCGGTAGGGCCGGGCCAGTCGGCGTCGTCGATCTCAGCCAGCCACTGCTGGGCCTCCGGGCTCATGGACACGACGGCGAGGTTGGCGTCGAGGACAATGATGCCAGGAGCTGCGGTCTGGGTTGCGACCGCTGCGGCCGGGCGGATACTGATGGCGCGCCGCAGGCCTTCGGCCACGTGCGGGGAGATGCGCCTGACCAGGTCGACCTCCCCGACGTCGAAGCCGTGCCACGCATTCTCCCGGTGCAGGCACATTACGCCCCAGCACCGCTTCTTGGCGATGAAAGCCGCGCGCAGCTCGTCGCCCAGGCCAAGCGGGGCCATGATCTCCTGGTAGCGCGGGCTCGCACGCCAGTCACCTCGGGTGGCCCGGTCCAGCGAGCTGACCGGGTCGGAGGCCTCGGCCAGCGCGGCGAACTTGTTGACGTCATCCCGGCCGAACTCGTTGTCCATGAAGAGCGGCCTGGCGGCGGCGAGTGGGTCTTCAGCCACCGCCGAGGTGAACAGCACGGTCGCAGGGTCCACAGTCGCGAAGAACGCCGCATCCACCGGCATGATCCGGCGCAGCCGGCGGAGCACTTCCCCGCGCAGCCCGGCGGCGTCCAGCCCGGCGTAACAGCGCGCGATGAGGGCCGTGACCTGGCGATCCCTGGCCGTTTCCCCCATAGGAACGACGATACTCCGCCCCGGACGAGCGGCCCGGCCGATGAATTTGCGGCATTCCTCCGCACCTGCGCCGTTCCCGCCCAGCGCAGCCGCGTCATTGCCGCCCGGGCAGGAACGGTGATGGGTCACGCCGGTCAAGGCAGGCTGACCAGGCCAAGCTGCCGCATGAGGCCGAGCTCGTCCAGGCGGCCCCAGCGCTCCACGATGCGGCCGTCGCGCAGGCGCCAGATGTTGATACCCGGCATGCTGACGGCGCGGTCAGAAGGCGGCACGCCGAAGATCTCGCCCCGGTGCGTGCCGCTGGCCGTGAACTGCTCGACCACCAGGTCACCCTCGGCGAGGAGGATGCCCGTGTCGCTGTGCCAGTCCGGGAACCCGGCACGGAACATGGCCGCGGCCTGCCGCATCCCCTCCCGGCCGGCCGGCACGCCCATCGGCGGGTCATGGTTGACGAAGTCCTCGGCGAGGTACTCGTCGACGGCGCCGAAGTCACCCTTGGTGAACACGGCGTCGATGCACGCGGTTACGGTGTTCTTGTTCTGCTCGGTAGTGTCCATGCCTGCAGTCTTCGGCCGGTGGCCCGTCTGGGGTACCCCAACTATCTGGGGTTTCCCGGTGCCCGGCCGGTCCCGGGGTGCCGCAGACCGAGCCTGTTCATCCGGCGATCTCGCGGGCTTGAAGGACGTGGATGGCCTTGGCCAGCTGCCCGGCACGCCAGGGGCAGCAGCGGAGTTTGCACAGGATGTGCCAGGTTTTCAGCTGGGCGTTGGCGCGCTCGCCGGGGGATTGTAGCTGGGCATGGGCGCGGTTGGCGTCCTTCTGCGAGGCGGGCTTGTTCCGTCCCCGGTACGGGGTAAGGACGGGGTCTCCGGCGCCGTGGTAGCCCTTGTCAGCCAGCACGACCAGGCCGACGGCGGCCAGCTCGCGGATGATGCCCCAGATCCGGGCCGCGGTCAGGTCGTGCACGGCGCCGGGCAGCGGGCCGGACACCCACAAGATCTCGCCGTCCGGGGCGGAGATGAGCTGCAGGTTCATCCCGCGGCGGAGCCAGGACAGCTCGTCAACGCGCGGGGGTCAGGAGGTCCAGGACGCGCTGCACGTTCTCGTCCAGGTCCCGGGCCGCACCGGCCTGGCCGGCCAGGTGCCTGATCAGGGCCTGCTGGAAGAGCCCGTCGAACACGGCGTAGGCGGCCCCGGAGGCCACCGCCAGCGGGGCCTGCGCCAGCTCGGCGAACTTGCTGACGATGCGCCAGATCATCCGCTCCAGGCTCTGGTCGATCTCGGTCACGTCGTGGCGGTAGGAGTCGTCGAACAGGCTCTGGTTCCGCAGGTCGTACCAGAGCCGGTGCAGCGTGGCCTCGTCCACCAGGGTGGCGGCCATGGCCGCGCCGAACCCCTGCCGGAGCTCGGCGGCCGAGGTGGCGGTGGCGACGATGTTGTCGTACCGGGTCACGCATTCCGCCTTGTACTGCCGCACGCAGTAGGTGATGAGCTCGGTCTTGTCGCTGAAGTAGTAGTGCAGCACCCCGTGCGAGAACTCGGAGTTCTGCGCGATGTCGCGCAGGCTGGTCCGCGCGTAGCCCTGCTCGGCCAGGGTCTGCAGCGCCGCCGCGGCCAGCTGGGCGCGCCGTTCGGCGAACTTGTCCAGCTGCCGGCGCGCGATCCGGTCCCGGTTCTGCTGTGCTGGCCCGATCTGGGCTACCTCGGTCACTATCAGGGTCCAATCAGCGTCGCGTGCCCCCGCGAACTGCGGGTCCAGTCTACCCGGCACGCTTCTTCGCGATCTTGACAGGCGACCAAAATTCTTAAGCCGATCGTCCAGGAATCTCTTGACAGTTGTCAAGAGACACGGTCAGGCTATGTCTCACATCACATGACCCGCAGCGCTGCGCTGCGGGCGGCGGGCCCATGGCGGTCCCGGGAAGAGGTGCCTGATGAGCGTGTACGAGCTGACGGGCCGGAAGGCACTGGTCACCGGCGGGGGCCGCGGGCTCGGCGCCGGGATGGCGGAGGCGCTGGCCCGCGCGGGGGCGGCCGTCGTCATCGCGGACGTCCGGGAGGACCTGGGCAAGCAGACCGCTGACGCGCTGCGCCAGTCCGGGGCCACGGCCGAGTTCGTGCCGCTGGACGTGACCAGCGACGCAAGCTGGGAGCAGGCCATCCCGCAGGCCATCAGCGCCCTCGGCGGCCTGGACATCCTGGTCAACAACGCCGGGGTCGAGATCACCAGCCTGCTGGTCGACATCGACGCCGCCGACATCCGGAAGATGCTCGAGGTCAACGTCCTGGGCACGGCCCTGGGCCTCAAGCACGCCTTCCGGGCGATGCGCCCGGGCGGCCCGGCCGGGCAGGGCGGCGCGGTGATCAACGTCGCGTCGGTCGCGGCCACCATCGCCTTTCCCGGCATCGCCGGCTACTCGGCCACCAAGTCAGGCGTGGACCGGCTCACCAAGGTGGCCGCGATGGAGTCCGGCCGGCTCGGCTACGGCGTGCGGGTGAACTGCGTCTACCCCGGCCTGGTGGCCACCGAGATGGGCCTGCAGCTCGCGTCAGACTGCGCCACGCTCGGGCTGTTCCCCAGCGCGGAAGAGGCGGTCGGCGCGGTCGTCGGGCTGACCCCGCTCGGCCGGCTCGGCGAGGTGCCGGACATGGCCGACGCCGTGGTGTTCCTGGCCTCTGACGGCGCGCGGTTCATCACCGGGGCCGGGCTGCCGGTCAACGGCGGCATGGGCATGTGACCAGGTCCTTCTGACATCCAGCGAAAGGCACGCCCATGAGCACGGACAAGCCGGTCGTCGTCTACGGCGCCTCCGGGTACACCGGCCAGCTGATCTGCGAGTACCTGAGGGAATTCAACATCCCCTTCGTGGCCGCCGGACGGGACAAGGCCCGCATCTCCGAGGCCCTGGACCGGGTGCCCGGCATCAGCACGGTGCCGCACGAGGTGATCGAGGTCGAGCACCAGGTCGGGCCGCTGACCGAGCTGCTGACCGGCGCGAAGGTCGTGCTCAACACGGTCGGGCCGTTCGCGAAGCACGGCGGCGAGGTGGTCGAGGCGTGCCTGGCGGCGGGCTGCCACTACCTCGACACCACCGGCGAGCAGGACTGGCTGATCACCTGCGACGAGACCTACGGCGAGCGGATGGCCGCGCGCGGGCTGCTGCTCGCGCCGGGCGTGGCGCAGATGTACACCACCGGGGAGATCGCGGCCAACATCTGCCTCGAGCGGCCCGGCCTGGACACGCTCGACATCGAGGTGTTCTGGAAGGGCCTGCCCACGATCGCCTCGACGCGCACGATCCTGGTCAACGCGGCCCTGGCCAAGGCCTATTACCTCGAGCAGAACGAGTACGTGGAATGGCCGGCCGACGCCGGGCTCTACACCGTCGTGGTGCCCGGCCAGCATGAGACCGGCCTCGCGCTGCCGTGGGGCGGCACCTCGCATCCGGTCTGGTTCCGCCGCGACCCGCGGGTGGCGAACGTCAAGGTGCTCGGCGGGGTCTTCAACCGCGCGCTGATGATGGGCGTGCCCCAGATCGTGGCGGGCGCCCTGGAGCAGATCAAGGACCTGTCCGACGACGAGAAGTACGCCGCGCTGTCCGAGCAGGCTTCCGCCGTGATGAACCAGATGCCGCCGCGGGAGAACCCGCGCATCAACACCTCGCTGGACTCGGTCTACGCGTCCGGCCCGCTCGGCCGGGCGCACTGCGTGCTGCACGGCAACTGCAACTACAAGCAGACCGGCGCGCTGCAGGCCTACGCCGCGTACTCGCTGCTCCAGCAGCCGCCGCGGCGGGCCGGGTTCGCCTCCGGGTGCCAGGCCTTCGGCCACCGCGAACTGCTGGGCGTGCTGCGCAGCTTCGGCCTGGTCATGGAGCCCACCGTCACGGTCGCGCACTGAGCGCCGGGGCACGGCCGTGCGGCTGACCGATTTCCTGGACAAGGGGGCCTCGCTCGGCCCGGACGCGCCGTGCCTGACCATGGCCAGCGGCACCCGCAGCTACGCCGAGGTACAGCGGCTGTCCTGGGTGATCGGCCAGGCGCTGGCCCGGTCGGGCATCCGGCCTGGCGACAAGGTGGCGGTGCTGTCCGCCAACGACCCGGTCGCCTTCTCCTGCGTGTTCGGCATCGCCCGGGCGGGGGCGGTGTGGTGCCCGGTGAATCCCCGCAATGAGGCGGCGGAGAACCGCGAGCTGCTGGACCTGTTCGACTGCGCGGCGCTGATCTTCCAGGGGGCATTCGCGCCGCTGGTCGCGCGGATAGCCCCGGACCTGCCGAAGATCAGCACCCTGGTCTGCCTGGACCAGGAGGTGCCGGGGGCCACCGGCTTCGATGCCTGGGTGAAAGGCCTGGCCGGCCAGCCCTGGCAGGCCGATCCGGTGGATGACATCGCGATGATCGCGGGCACCGGGGGCACCACCGGCCAGCCCAAGGGGGTCCTGCTGACCGGGCACAACATCGAGACGATGACGGCCCTCACGCTGATGGGCTATCCGTTCGACGGGCGCCCCGTGTACCTGGCTCTCGCCCCGCTTACGCACGCCGCCGGGGTGCTGTGTTTCCCGATCATGACGCTGGGCGGGGAGATCGTCATCATGCCCGCGCCGGACCTGGCCGGGTTCCTGTCCCTGATCGGGCAGCACCGGGTGACCCACGCCTTCCTGCCGCCGACCCTGGTCTACCTGCTGCTCGATCAGCCTGGGCTGGCCGCGGCCGACCTGACCTCGCTGCAGTGCCTCTGGTACGGCGCCGCCCCCATGTCCGCCGCGCGCCTGGAGCAGGCCATCCGCGCGATCGGGCCGGTCATGGCGCAGCTGTTCGGCCAGACCGAGGCGCCGATGATGATCTCGAGCATGGCGCCGGAAGACCACCTGCACGCCGACGGCACGCTGGCCACCGAGCGCTTCACCTCGGCCGGGCGGCCCGGCCCCCTGGTCACCGTGGCCATCATGGACGACCAGGGCCGGCTGCTGCCCGCCGGTGAGCGGGGTGAGATCGTCGTCCGCGGTCCCCTGGTCATGGCGGGCTACTACAAGGACCTGATGGCCTCGGCCGAGGCGGCCCGGCACGGCTGGCATCACACCGGCGACATCGGCTACCTCGACGAGGACAACTACCTCTACATCGTGGACCGGGCCAAGGACATGATCATCACGGGCGGGTTCAACGTCTACTCGGCCGAGGTCGAGCAGGCCGTGCTGGCCCACCCCGCGGTGCTGGACTGCGCGGTCGTCGGGCTGCCGGACGACAAGTGGGGCGAGCGGGTGACCGCCGTCGTCCAGGCCCATCCCGGTCACGAAGTCCCGGGCGATGAACTCCGCGCGTTCGTGAAGGGACGGCTGGGCAGCGTGAAGACCCCCAAGCAGGTCGAGGTCTGGTCCGACCTGCCCCGGTCCAGGGTGGGCAAGGTACTCAAGAGCGAGGTCCGGTCGAGGCTGCTCGACCAGGCCTAGAGACGGCCTGGCCGAGGCCCGGGGGGGCGGCCTCGGCCAGGCCGGCCGGGGGCCCCTCGCGTCACCGCGCCCCGGCTGGCCGGGCGGCCCTGGAGGAGACGGCGATGATCTCGGGGCTGGCCGGCCCGTACGGCGAGCCGTCCCAGTCGCCGTACCAGGTGACCTGGGTCAGGCCGGCCTCGGCCAGGAACGCGGCCACCTGGGCCTGATCCATGAACCGGAGCGTGTCCGGCACCACCACCGGGTCGCGGGCCCCGGCGAACTGGTACCAGGTCTCGTACGTGACCAGTTCGCCTGCGACCGCGCGGATGTCGTAGTGCACGTCAGCGGTGATACCGGCCGCCTCCACCCGCTGGCTGGTGTCGCGCGGGTTCCAGTCCTGCCACTCGCGCACGGCCGGGTTCCTGGTCTCGAACGCGAGCCGGCCGCCCGGGGCCAGGTGCCGGGCCAGGGTCTTCAGCGCCGCGCGAACGTCCCGGTCCTCCAGGAGCAGCTGGAACACGTGCCCGGTCATGATGATCAGGTCGAAGCTCGTGCCGGTGTCCAGGCCCGCGGCGCTGGCCTGGATCCAGCGCACCTGGTCGCCGCCGGGCCGGGCGCGCGCGGTGGCCAGCATCGCCGCCGCCGGGTCCGCGCCGGTCACGTCGTATCCCCGGGTCGCGAACTCGCAGGCCAGCAGCCCCGTGCCGCAGCCCACGTCGAGGATCCGGGCCGGCGGTGCGCCGGGCAGGCCAAGGTAGAAGGCTGTGCTCGCGTCGGCCGGGTTCAGCGCGTCGTACAGGGCGGCCAGCCGCGGGTCGGCGTAGCTATCACTGGGTTGACCAGCACGGGGCTGACTGGCACTGGGTTGGCGGGCATGGGGCATGGGAGACAGGCTAGGACGATGATGCCGGACGAGGACCGCGAGCGGCTGAGGCACACGTTCAACGAGGCGGCAGGGAGCTACCACCACGTCCGCCCGGACTACCCGGCTGAGCTCTTCGACGAGCTCATCGCCGTCGCCGGGCTGGCTCCGGGCGACCGCCTGCTGGAACTGGGCTGCGGGCCCGGCAAGGCCACCATCCCGCTGGCCCGGCGCGGTTTCCGGATCACCTGCATCGAACTCGGCCCGGAACTGGCCGCCGCCGCCCGCCGCAATCTGGCCGGCCTGGACGCCGAGGTCATCGAGGGCCGGTTCGAGGAGTGGCGGCCCGGCCCGGGTGAGCGGTTCGACCTGGTCTACGCGGCGACCGCCTGGCACTGGATCGATCCGGCCGTCCGCTACCGCCGGGCCTGGCAGGTGCTCCGCCCGGGCGGTTACCTCGCATTCTGGAGCGCCCTGCACGTGTTTCCCGAGGGTGGCGACCCGTTCTTCCGCGAGATCCAGGAGGTCTACGACGAGATCGGTGAAGGGCAGCCTCCCGGGGAGGGGTGCCCCCGCCCCGGCGAATTGCGGGAGCAGGGCGCCGAGATCGAGGCGAGCGGGCTGTTCGAGGCGCCGGTCATCCGGCACTTCGACTGGGAGCGGGTCTATGACGCGGAGAGCTATGTCGCGCTGCTCCGTACGTTCTCCGGCCACATCGCCATGGAGCAGTGGCAGCAGGACCGGCTCTACGGGGAGATCCGGCGCCGCCTGGCCTGCCGCCCAGGCCATTCGGTCCGCCGCCACTGGGGCGCGGTCCTGCACATCGCGCGCCGCCGCGGATAGCCCGGCGGATGATGGACCCCCGGGCGGGGGCCTCGGGTCAGGCCGCGGCGAGCCCGCCGGCCCGGCCGAACCCGTCGCCGGGTGCGACGGTGGCGGCGTGGACGGTCGGGTAGATGGACAGGTGCCGGTGCAGCCCGGTGATGTGCAGCACCCGGGCCGTTGGCGGCGAGACCGCGGCGAGCCGCAGGAAACCGCCCAGCACGCGGGCCCGGTGACTCGCGCCGACCAGCACGGCGAGACCGCTGGCGTCACAGAAGGTCACCCGGGACAGGTCGAGAACCAGGCGGCTGGCGCCGGGGCGGAGCAGCCCCAGGAGCTGCTCACGCAGGGCCGGCGCGCTGGCCAGGTCGAGCTCACCGGACAGTTCGGCGATGGTGACCCCCTCCGCGACGCGGACGGGTACGCCGGGAGTGGGATGGATCGTGGTGCCGGAGTTCATCATGGGTATCCGATCCGGTCGACGCGGATCAGGCGGCCGGATAGCTGCCTGGTCCCGTGCGCGCGCTGCGGCCCGGCCGGGCTCAGCGGTGTCCTTCCGCCCCAGGCGGCTGGCCCGTGCTGATGCCTGGGCCGGCGAGCACGGCCAGGACTTCCCCGATGGTCCGCTCGCGGCTGGTGGGCTCCGGCAGCGGCTGATGGGCCTGGATCTGGTAATGGTTGCGGCGGCCGTCCTTGCGCTTGCTGAGGTAACCCGCCGCGGTCAGGTCGCTGACGATGCCGAAGGCGCTCCGCTCGGTGATGCCCAGGCTGGCCGCGATGTCGCGCAGCCGCATCCCCGGGTCGTGCGCGAGAAACAGCAGCACGCGCCCGTGGTTACTCAGGAAGCCCCAGCTGCCCATACCCCAAAAAATACCATAGTTTCCGGAAAAAAATTTCCGGTTTCTGGTTGCCGGCGATGGGCGGTAGTTCCATCCGGGCAGGTCAGGGCAGGCCCGGCCCCGGCCCAGGCGGGGCCGGGGCGGAGCCTGGTCAGGGCCTCGTCAGAGCTTGGTCAGCTTGGCATACGGCGCGTTGATCCGGTGCGTGACGGCGCCGAACTCGACGACCACCGCCCCCGCCTCGATAGTGATCACGCGGCCGAGACCATACCGGTCATGCGTCACCAGGTCCTGCGCCTCGAACTCCTCGACAGGCTGCGGTGCGGGCGTCGGCCTATTGAACGGGCTTCCGGGGACGGGACGCCGGGTCACGGCGTGGGCTGGTTTCTCATCAACACCAGTATGCGGCCTGCCGGCCAGTCAGGGCGAGCCACGCATCCGGGGATACCCCAGGTGCTGGGCTTTACGGAGGTACTGGGCCTTACAGGGGTACTGGGCCTTTACAGCGGAGCGGTGACCCAGCGCCAGCCTTCCGGCTCGGCGCAGACCGGATGCACCACCGCGGAACCCGACGCGTCGGACAGTTCGGCCACGATCCGGATCAGCTGGTGGTGGAAGTCCTCCGGCGTGTGCTGCCCCTCGTGCGGGGCGATCGCCACGAGGGTCACGGCCGATTGTTCGCCGCCGGCCAGCCGGACGGTGACGTTGCCGTTGTAATCCCGGCCGACCGCCACGATCGACGCGGCCCGGATGATGTCACTGCCGTCGTCTTTGGCCACCCACACATCGGACGCACTCATGCGTCCCACCTCCCAGCTCATCCAGCGGCATCCCCCCACACTGGCACAAATCAGTATTCGAGCTCCGGGCGTAGCGGGCCGCCGACGGTGTTCAGGTGGCGGAGAACCTGGACGTAGGAGTCCACGAGACCAGTCTCGTGGTAGGCGATGCCGTGCTGCTCGCAGAACGCGCGCACGGGGGCCTGGGCGCGCCGCAGGCTGGGCCTGGGCATGGAGGGGAACAGGTGGTGCTCGATCTGGTAGTTGAGGCCACCGAGGGCGAAGTCGTTGAACCAGTTACCGCGGATGTTCCGGGAGGTGACGACCTGGCGGCGGAGGAAATCAACCTTCTCGTCCTCGCCGAACATGGCCATGCCCTTGTGGTTGGGCGCGAACGAGCAACCCAGGTAGAGCCCGAACACACCCTGCTGGATGAGGAGGAAAGCCACCGCCTGGAGCGGGGACAGCACCAGGAACACCGCGATCAGGTAGCCGATGATGTGCGCGGCCAGCAGGCCCCCGTCCACGAGCTTGACCGTCGTGCTCCGGCCGCCCAGCAGGGTCCGGAACCCGGCGACGTGCAAGTGCAGGCCCTCGAGCAGCAGCATGGGGAAGAACAGCCACGCCTGGTAGCCGGCCAGCAGGCGGCCGAGGCCGCCGCGCTCCCGGGCTTGCTCCGGGGTGAAGGCAACCGCCCGGCCTCCGATGTCGGGATCCCGGCCGACCTGGTTGGGATGGGCGTGATGCCGGTTGTGCTTGGAGGTCCACCAGCCGAAGCTGAGCCCGATCAGCAGGTTGCCGTGAATCCGGCCGATCACGTCGTCGGTCCGCTTCGAGCCGGAGATCTGCCGGTGACCGGCGTCATGACCGATGAACCCGGTCTGGGTGAACATCACGCCCAGGAAGACCGCGACCAGCAGCTGCCACCAGGAGCGGCCGAGCAGGAAAAACACGGCCCACCCACCGAACAGCAGGAGCAGGTTGACGCCGATCTTGACGGTGTAGTAGCCGCGGCGCCGGCGCAGCAGGCCAGCCGCCCGTACCAGGCGGGACAGTTGTGCGTAATCGCTGCCCGGGGCGGCGTCCGCCGTCTCGCGCCTGGCTATCGGCGGGCGTTCGGCAGCCGGACTTGCCGCGTCAACAGTCACCCTCGTCCTCCTGCAGCGAGCATTGCGCGGCCGGTATTCAGCCGCTGGGCGTCAGTGGCGCCGCAGGGTCCGGGCGGCTGAGTGTTAGGACGAGTATGCCGCAGGCCCGCGCTGTGAGGCGCGGGCCTGCCGCTGACGAACCGTCAGACTGCGTGAACCTGATCGGCCTGCGGGCCCTTCGGGCCCTGCTTGGTGGTGTACTCCACCTTCTGGTTCTCGTTCAGGGTGCGATAGCCACCCATGTCGATCGCCGAGTGGTGGACGAAGACGTCGGCGGTGCCGTCGTCCGGGGCGATGAAGCCGAAGCCCTTGTCAGGGTTGAACCACTTCACGGTGCCTTGCGCCATCTGCTGTCTCCTTCAAAGACGAGCTCCAAGCCCGCGCGGGTTGCGCGGGCCAGCTGCTGGTTGCCCGCCATCGGGAGGAAAGGATCCACAGCCGAACGGCAAACGCCCACTGTCGAAAATGCGGGCGCCTTCACGATCGCCAACGTTGACAACAACTACTACGGATAGCGTCCTGCCGCGGCCGGGTATTCCCGCCCTCGCGCCCTTCCCGGTCTCCGGAACAGGGGGCCTGCGGGCCATGGGGTCAGCGCCTGCGGCGTCCCCGGTATCCGGCGGACATCGCGACCGCGGCGCTCCCGGTGCCGGGCAGGGCGACGGCCGGCGCCTCGCGGGCGGGGAGCGGCACGGCTGAGCCGGCCCGGTTGGCCTGCGGGCCGGCGATGGACCGCACCAGCGCTGAGCCGGGGCTCACGTTGGCCGTCAGCGGGGCCACACCGGCCTGGCGCATCAGGACGCGCACGTCGCCCGCTTGCGCGGGCGTCTGCACGGTGATCACGATGCCGGCCGCGCCGGCCCGGGCGGTGCGGCCCGATCGGTGCAGGTAAGCCTTGTGCTCGGTCGGCGGGTCAGCGTGGATCACCAGGTCGATGCCGTCCACGTGGATTCCGCGGGCCGCGATGTCCGTGGCGACCAGAACCCGGGCGGCACCAGAGGCGAAGGACGCCAGGTTCCGCTCCCGGGCCCCCTGCCTCAGGTTGCCGTGCAGTTCGGCCGCGGGAACCCCGGCCCCGGCCAGCTGACGGGTGAGCTTCTGCGCGCCGTGCTTGGTGCGGGTGAAGACCAGCGACCGGTTGTCACCGCCCGCCAGCGCGGCGACCACGTTCACCCGGTCTCCGGGCGAGACGGTGAGCAGGTGATGGACCATGGCGGCCGGGGCGGCCGCGGCCGAGTTCGACCGAATGCACCGCCGGGTCGCTGAGGAATCGCCGCACCAGCACATCGACGGCCTTGTCCAGGGTGGCGGAGAACAGCATCCGCTGACCCTCCGGCGGGGTGGCCTCCATCAGCCGCCGCACCACCGGCAGGAATCCGAGATCGGCCATGTGGTCGGCCTCGTCGACCACGCTGATTTCCACGTCGCTCAGGTGGCAGTGCCCCTGCTCGATGAGGTCGGCCAGCCGCCCCGGGCACGCGACGACGATGTCCACCCGGTTGCGGAGCGCTGTAACCTGCGCATTCTGCCCGATGCCGCCGAATATGGTCGTCACCGTCAGGTTCATCGCCGCGGCCAGCGGCGCGATCACGGCGTGCACCTGGGTGGCCAGCTCCCGGGTGGGGACCAGGACGAGGCCGCGGGGGTGGCAGGCGAGGGTGTGCCCGTCCGCCAGGCCTGCGACCAGCGGGATCGCGAACCCGAGCGTCTTGCCGGAACCGGTCCGCCCGCGGCCCAGGATGTCCAGGCCGGCCAGCGAATCGGGCAGGGTGGCGGCCTGGATCGGGAACGGCGTGAGGATGCCCGTCCCGGTCAGGACGTTGACCAGCGGCCCGGGCACGCCGAAGTCGGCGAAGGTCATGCTGAGCGCGGCGACCTCGGAGAGGCCGGCTGGCGCGGACCGCGGTGCAGGCGCAGCCGGCTCCCGGCCGCCCTGGGCGGGACCGGCCTGGACGGGACCCGGCTGGACCGGGCCGGCCTGCATGGGGCTGGCCTGCATCGGGCTGGGCTGCGCGGAGCTGGGCTGGCCGGTACCGGGCTGGCCAGCCGCGGGCTTACCGCGGCCGCGCCGCCGCCGGCGGGCACGCGTTTGGTCAATAGGCAGAGCTGTCATACGGGAAATGTCTCCAAGACTAGGGTGGCCGCATTTGAGGGCCGCCACGTCCGTGGAAACCAGCTCGCTCACCGAGCGACGTACGACCGGCGCGCCCTGATAGCTGCGCCTCACGATTTACCGTGTTGCCTCATCCTATCGCACACGTCTCATCCGACGCGGCTCCCCTCTGCCTCCGATCCGTTCCGCTCTGCTACCGGTGCGCTCCGACGGGCCGTCACACATCGGCGCATAAACGGATGATCATCATCGACTTGGGCGCGGCAACCGGGCATCCTCTGATACATGGGGCCAGCAGATCCGGATCCGGGGCCGGGATTCGCGGACCGCGGGACCGGCGGCCACGCCGGCGGCGGGCGTGACCGCGTGGCCGGCCGGGATGACCTGGCCAATCAGCGCGAGGATCAGGCCGACCGGCGCGAGGATCAGGCCGACCAGCGCGAGGACCTGGCCGACCGGCGCGAGCACGCCGCGGACCAGCGGGAGGCCCGGGCCGACCAGCGCGAGCACGCCGCCGACCAGCGGGAGGCCCGGATCGATCAGCTGATGCGGGGCTCGGGGGTGTCCACCGAGAGCGTGCAGCAGCGGGCCCAGGAAGCCATCACCCGGTCCCGCCAGCTCATCGCCAGGAGCGCCGCCGCCATGGATCGCTGCGAGGCCCTGCTACGGCGCCAGGCTCAGCGCGCCAGCCAGGAACAGTCGGCCACGGATAGAGAGACCGCCCGCAGCAGGCGCGACGCGGGCCCCTGACGGAGGGGGGCAGGTGACCACCGCGATCGCGCAGTTCATGCGGGAGCTGGAGCGAGTGTGGGACGAGCACCGGGAAGCGGCGATCGTCCGCCATGACCTGGCCGCGTCGCTGGCGCAGCTGGCGGGCGACCCGTCGGTCTGGCACCTCCCGGCCATGACCGGTGCCGCCGGGCGCCAGGCCTTCGAGCGGTTCTACGCCGAGGCGTTCCTCCCCCACGTGCCCGCCGATCTGGTCCTCACCCGGATGTCCCGGACCGTGGACCGCTTCCACCTGGTCGATGAGATGACGGTGTCGTTCACCCATGACCAGGAGCTGCCCTGGCTGCTGCCGGGGGTCACCCCGACGCGGCGGCGAGCCGAGGTGCTCGCCGTCGCGATCGTGGGCTTCGAGCGTGGGCGGATCCGGTCGCAGCGCATCCTGTGGGACCACGCGACGCTCACCGCCCAGCTGGGGATCCCCGCCCCGGGCTAGGGTGCGGCCTGGACCGCCTGGGCGGCCGCCTCGATGAGGTGCACCACTTCATCGGGGTGGGAAACCATCGCCACATGGTTGGTTGGCACCTCGATAGTGGTGGCCCCCATCCGGGCGGCGAACTGGCGCTCGGCGTCGGGCGGGATGGCCTGATCGCCATCGGCGACGAGGAACCAGGTCGGCAGCGATTTCCAGGCCGGGACGCCCATCACATCTTCCAGGGTGCTGGCGGACAGCGCCTGCTGCACGGCGAACATGACCCGGGCCTTGACCGGGTCGACGTCCGCCGCGAAGTGGTTCACGAAGTCATCCTCGGGAATCCAGGCGAAGCCCTGCTTGTCGATGTCCAGGTGCGCGAGCGCCGGGGTCGGGGGGCCCTGGGCCAGCAGCCCGCCGATCGACTCGCCCTCGTCGAGCCCGAAGGCGGCGATGTAGACGAGGGCCACGGCGTTCGGCGCGTCGGTACCAAGCGCGGTCATGATCTGCCCGCCGTAGGAGTGGCCGGCGACGACGGTCGGGCCGTCCTGGCGATCCAGCACCTGGCGGAGCCGGGCCACATCATCGGCGAGCGAGGTCTCCGGGAACTGGGGCGCGGTGACGTGATAGCCGTCGGCCTGCAGCCGTTCGATGACGGAACTCCAGGAGGAGCCGTCGGCCCACGCGCCGTGGACCAGGACGATGTTGGGTTGGGTACTCATGCTGATGATTCCTTTCCGAGGAGTGTGCCGCTGCCCGGCGGCCGGGCAGCGAGGGCATGGTCAGGCTTGATGGCGGGGGCGAGGTCAGCGGCCTGGCCTGGCCGGTCCCCCGGGCGTCAGAGCCCCTGGGCCTTGAGCCATTCGAGGGTGGCGTCCGCGACGTCTTTCCAGCCGCTGTCGATCGTGAGTGAGTGGCCGCGGTTCTCGAACTGCCTGAGTTCGGTAACCGCCGTCGAGTGGCGGTACTGCTTGAACGTGGAACGGGTGGTGACGTCCGGGACCGTGTGGTCTGCCGTCCCGGAGGTGAGCAGCAGCGGGCCGCGGGTCTCGTTGCCGGTGTTGACGGCGGCCTGTGAGTGGAGCGCGAAGTTGGCCGCCGCCGCCTCGAACACCGGCCGGGCCGGTGACGGGATCGCCCATTTCGCGAACAGCTCAGCGGACTCTTCTTCAGTGAGAGCATTACCGAACCCGAACTTGAATTCCTTTTCCGTCAGGGACACGGACTTGTGCAGGTTGGCTGGATTGCGCAGGGCGGGCAGCGCCGCGCGGAGCTGTGCGAGCGGGAGTGGCAGCACCCCCTTGATCTGTGCCGGATCGATGGCGACACCAGCGACGCCGATCCCCTGGCCGAGCAGCTTCTCAGCCAGCAGGCCGCCGAAGGAATGCCCGATGAGGACCGGGCCCGCATCGAGGGAGTCGATGATCTTCGTGTAATGGGCGATGGCGTCGTCGATGGTGGTGTTGGCTACCAGTTCGGGGTGCTGCCGGGCGTCCGCCACAGTGTCCGGCTCCCCTGGCCAGCCGGGTGCGATCGGCTCGTAGCCCGCCGCGCGGAAGTGGTCGAGCCAGGGATTCCAGCTGGAGGCGTGCAACCACATGCCGTGAATGAAGATGACGTGCGTACGGGTGGCTCTCATTACCTGGTCCTGTCTGCTGATGCCCCGCCCATGGCGTTCTCCGAGGTCCGTGCCTTCACCGTGGCAGCATGTGGCCGGTATCGAATCCCGCGAACCGCGTAGTGGGCCCGATCGCCGGAACACGGCCGGCGGGTACGGCCTGGCGGCGCGTACAGTGACGTGCATGACGCTGCTCGGGCGCGGCGAAGAGCGCGACCGGGTGGATCGCGTCCTCGCGTCAGCCCGTCAGGGGCGCAGTGGGGTCCTGGTCCTGCGCGGGGAACCCGGGATCGGCAAGACCGCTCTGCTGGACTACGCGGCCGGCGCCGCGGCGGACCTGGAGGTCGCGCGGGTCGAGGCGGTCGAGTCGGAGATGACGCTGGGCTTCGCCGGGCTGCATCAGCTGCTGCTGCCCTACCTGGGCGACGTCGCCACCCTCCCGCCTCCCCAGCGCGACGCCCTGAACTCAGCGTTCGGGCTGCGCGAACGGGGGCCTCCCGACCGTTTCCTGGTGGCCCTCGCGACCTTGACCTTGCTGGGGCACATGGCCAGCGAGCGAGGACTGCTGTGCGTCATCGACGACGCGCAATGGCTCGACCGCGAATCCGCGGCCGTGCTGGCGTTCGTGGCCCGCCGCCTGCACGCCGACGCCATCGCGATCCTGTTCGCCGTGCGCGAGCCGTCGGACCGGCTGGCCGGGTTCGCCGACCTCCCCGGTATCCATCTGCTGGGGCTGCCCGCGCTGGCCGCCCGCCAGCTGCTCGCCGCCGGGATCCGCGACCTCGACGACGAGGTCGGCAGGCGGATCGTGGCGCAGACCCGGGGCAACCCGCTGGCGCTCATCGAGGTCGGCCGGGAACTCACGCCCGCCCAGCTCACCGGCGGGGACCCGCTGCCCGAGCTGCTGCCGCTCGGCCCCCAGCTCGAGGCCGGGTTCCTGCGGCAGACGCGCGATCTGCCGGCCGGCACCCAGACGCTGCTGCTGACCGCGGCCGCCGAGCCGACCGGAGATCCCGCCCTGCTGTGGCGGGCCGGCCGCGACCTGGGTTTCACACCGGATTCGGGGGCCCCCGCGCAGGCTGGGGACCTGGTGGTCCTCGGCTCCGTGATCCGGTTCCGGCACCCGCTGGTCCGTTCGGCGATCTACCACAGCGCCGCCCCGATCGAGCGCAGACGGATCCACAAGGCCCTGGCCGCCGCCACCGATCCGGGCCAGGATCCCGACCGGCGCGCGTGGCACCTCTCGGAAGCGGCAGCCGAGCCCGACGAGGGCGTCGCGGCCGGCCTCGAGCGCGCCGCGGACCGGGCCATGATCCGGGGAGGCTGGGCGGCGCGCGCCGCGTTCCTCACCCGCGCGGCCGTGCTCAGCCCGGCCCCGCAGACCCGGGCCCGCAGGCTCCTCGCCGCCGCCCGCGCCGAGAGCACCGCCGGCGACCCGGAACAGGCCCAGGTCCTGCTGGACAGATCACGGGACCGTCCAGGCGAGCCGCTCCACGACGGCCTGGCCACGCGGGCGCAAGGGGAGATCTATCAGGCCCTGAGCCAGCCCGCGGAAGCAGCCGCCGTCCTGCTGAGAGCGGCCGCCCAACTCGCTCCCTTCGACGTGCGCCTGGCCCGTAGCGCCCTGCTCGACGCGCTCTCGTCGGCCGCCATCTCCGGCCCTCTCGCGCTCGGCGACGCGACGGAGGTGGACATCGCGGTGGCCGCCCGCGGCACGGCGCTCCCGGCGGGAGAGGTCCTGGGCCTGGGCGACCTGCTCCTCGACGCGCATGCAACCCTGATTCTCGACGGCCACCGGGCGGCCGCTCCCCTGGTGCGCACCGCGGTGTCCGCTCTCCAGCGTGATCGGTCCGAGCCGGCGGAGATGCTGGCCTGGCTCGAAGCCGGCTGCCGCGCCGCAGAGATCTTCGGTGACGACATCGCCTTGCACGCGCTGGCCAGCCGCATGGAGCGGCAAGCCCGCCGGCAGGGCGCCCTGAGCGCCCTGGCCGTGGCCCTGGTCTACTCCGGTACGTCCGACGTGTTCGCCGGCTCACTCGACGAGGCCCAGGCGCGTTTCACCGAGCGGGAAGCGATCGAGGCCGCGCGGGACTCTGACTGCCGCCTCGGGAACCTCATCGTGATGGCCTGGCGCGGGCGCGAACGCGAAACCCGGGCGGGGGCCGGCGCCGTGGCCGACGCGGCCCGGTCACAGGGCCAGGGCTGGAAACTGGCCTGGGTCGACTACGCCCGCTGCGTGCTGGAGCTCAGCCTCGGCCAGTACCAGCAGGCGATGGCGGCCGCGCCGGGCGGGTTCGAGGACAACCTGCTGGTGCGCGCCTTCGCGGGGCCTGATTTCATCGAGGCCGCGGTCCGCGGCGGCGACGCCGCAGCCGCCCGGGAAGCACTCGCCCGGATGGCGAGCCGGACACCGGCGGACGGGCCGCCGATGGCTCTCGGCCTGCTGGCCCGCTCGCGCGCTCTGCTGGCTGGCGATCGGGACGCCGAGGCGCTCTATACCGGCGCGCTCGGCTACCTGGCCCTCAGCCCGAGCGCTACCCACCTGGCCCGGACCCATCTGCTGTACGGCGAGTGGCTGCGCCGGCGCAAGCGCCGGGCCGAGGCCCGGGAGCACCTGCGCACGGCCCGCACCCAGTTCGAGGACATGGGGGCGGCCGGCTTCGCCGAGCGGGCCCGGCTGGAACTGGTGGCCACCGGGGAAAGCGCCCGCAAGCGGAGCCCGGAAACGCGCAACGACCTTACTCCCCAGGAAACCCAGGTCGCGGCGCTGGCGTCCCGCGGCGCGACCAATCCGGAGATCGCCTCGAAACTGTTCATCAGCCCCAGCACCGTCGATTACCACCTCCGCAAGGTGTTCCGGAAGCTCGATGTGACGTCGCGCCGTGACCTGGCCCGCGTGTCTCTCGGCAAATCCTGAGCCCCCGGGATCTGCCGGGGACTACGCGGGGCAGTGGATGATCTGACCATGGCCCATTTCGATCCGCTCCTCGAGCGCAACAAGCATTTCGCAACCACTGCCGCCCGCGAGGAGGCCAGCATCGTTGCGAAGCACCCGGTTTACGTGATCACCTGCCTGGACCCCCGCACCGACCCGTCGGCCTTCCTGGAACTCAGGCTGGGCGACGCAATAGTGGTCCGCAACGCCGGAGGGCGCGTCTCCCCCGACGTGCTCACCGATCTGGCCTACATCGGCTACCTCTCCGCGAAGGTCAATCCGGCCGGGGCGCGGTTCGAGGTCGCCGTGATTCACCACACCGACTGCGGTACGCACTTCCTGGCCGACGCGGATTTCCGCCGCGGGTTCGCTGGCCTGATCGGGGGTGACGACGCGGCCCTCGCCGCGGAAGCCGTCGTCCACCCTGAGCAGACGGTCCGGGCGGACGTCGAACTGATCCACTCCAGCACCATCCTGCCGGCCACGATCACGGTCTCCGGACACGTCTACGACGTGGAGACCGGCCTCGTCACGACGGTGGTCCCGGCCGCGCCCATGCCCACCGCCCCCGCGACGAGGCCCGCATGAACACCCAGGGCCGCGGCCATCAGCCCCGGAGGACTCCTGATGTGTGACTCACCAGCAGACCCGCGGCAGGTCGCGGTGGCCGTCCCGCGTCCCGCGCCCGGATCCGCGGTCGATCCGATCGCGCTCGAGCCCGTCGACGAGATCGTGATCACCACGCTGGTTGACAACGTGTTCGACGGCCTGCTGACCAGTGACGAACGCACCACCCGGGCCCCCCTCACCGCGGGCCGGACGCAGGCCCCGCAGTTCGAGACCGGATCGACGACAGTCGGGATGATGGCCGAGCACGGCTTCTCCGCCCTGGTCAGCGTCCGCCGGGGCACCAGCACGACCACCCTGCTGTTCGATACCGGGCTGTCCCCTGACGCGATGGTCAGCAACGCCAGCCGGCTCGGCACCGATCTGTCCCAGATCCAGGCGGTCATCCTCAGCCACGGCCATTTCGACCACGCCGGCGGCCTGGCCGGGCTGGCCGCAAAGCAGGGGACCCGGTCGCTGCCCATGGTGGTGCACCCGATGATCTGGACCCGGCGGCGCCTGGCGGTGCCCGGCCGCGAGCCCGACGAGCTGCCCACCCTGAGCAAGCGGGCCCTCGAAGGCGAGGGCCTCGCGGTGATCGAGCGCCGGGAGCCCTCACTGCTCGCAGACGGATGCGTGCTGATCACCGGAGAGGTTGACCGGACCACCGAGTTCGAGCACGGCATGCCCCCGCCCCACCAGCGGTGGACCGGCTCGACATGGCAGCACGATCCCCTGGTCATCGACGATCAGGCCCTCGTCGTGCAGGTACGCGGGCGCGGCCTCGTGGTGCTCACCGGCTGCGGGCACGCCGGCGCGATCAACATCGTCCGGCATGCGCAACGGCTCACCGGCGTGCCACGCCTTTCCGGCCTGGTCGGCGGCCTGCACCTCAGCGGCCGGGCGTTCGAGCCGATCATCGGCCCTACCGTGGACGCGCTCACCGGGATGAACCCGGACCTCCTGGTGCCCGGGCACTGCACCGGCTGGCGCGCCCAGCATGCGCTCGCGGCGGCCCTGCCCGGCGCCTGGGTCGCGGGCAGCAGCGGCTCCTCATTCCGGCTCGCCGCCTGACCGCGTAACGGATCCGGGGCCGCCGTCGTTTACCTCAGTGGATGGCCTCTTCCCCCCGGCAGTGCCCCGGCCGACCCCCGCGGCCGGGGCACTGTCATGCCAGGCCGCGGAGCGCACCGGGTCAGGGCGCCAGGGGAGACGGGTGCCGGGGCTGGTAGACCGGAAGTTCCGAGCCATCCGGCAGCCGGATCGCAGCCAGCAGCCCCCACCCCTGATCGGTGACATCCTTCGCCACGTCCACCCCTTTGCCCCGCAATTCGGCGAGCGTGGCGTGAATGTCATCACACATCAGGTAAAGCTCATGGCGGGTATTACCGTCGGCCGGATGGACAGCCAGCTCAGCCGGGGGCAGCGCGAAAATCGGCCAGCCGCCACCCGCGTCAATCGACGACAGGCCGAGGACGTCTGCGAAGAACGCACGCACCTGTTCCGCCTCAGGCGAGAAAACGATCGCATGCATGCCGGTGATCACGGGGAGATTCTAGCCATCGCCCGGGTACCAGAAAAGGTAACGCGCTATTTCGCCACCTTGGCCAGGCTGGCCCGATTTAATCGGTGACCGGTTCAACGCTGGTCGCGGGCAATAGTTAACTGGTGAAATTGCCGGAGTCAAATCCAGGAACCCAGCCTCTGGGGCGGCGGGGGTTCCTCTCCGTCGGCGGCGGCCTGCTGGCCGGCGCGGGCACGCTCGGCCTCCGGGATACCACCTGGGGGACGACCGGGATCCTCCCACCCGCAGCCGGTGGCCTGCCGCCGATCTACCCGGCTGACCCCCGGTACGCCACCCTGCGGATGGGCTTCAACCGGCGATGGGTCGGTTCCCCGGCCTACATCCAGGTGGTCAGGAACGCCCGCCAGACTGTGGCTGCCGTTCAAAGGGCGCACGACGCGGGCCTGCGTATCACCGTGCGCGGCGGGGGCCACTGCTACGAGAACTTCTCGTCCGGGAACCATGGCGGCGTCATCATCGACCTGAGCGGGATGCAGGGCGTGTCCCTGGACCGGTCCGGCCTGGTGTGCGTGGAGGGGGGCGCCACCCTCTGGAACGTGTACGAGACGCTGTTCAAGGACTACAACCTCACCCTGCCGGGCGGTTCCTGCTACTCGGTCGGGGTGGGCGGCCACATCGTGGGCGGCGGATACGGGCTCCTGTCGAGGCAGCACGGGCTGACCGTGGATTACCTGGCCGCCGTGGATGTGGTCTGTGTCGGCCGGCACGGCCGGGCGCGGCTGGTGCGGGCCAGGAAAGGTGATCCGCAGACCAGCCGGCTGCTGTGGGCGCACACGGGCGGCGGCGGGGGCAACTTCGGCATCGTCACCGCGTACTACTTCAGCAGGCTGCCGCACCCGCCCGGGCAGGTGCGGCTGGCCACCACCACCTGGCCGTGGTCCGCCCTGACCGGGCCGGGCTTCGCCACGCTGCTGCGCAACTACGGGCGCTTCCTGGCCGCCAACAGCTCTCCGTCGAGCCCATTCACGGGCCTGTTCGCGCTGCTCAAGCTGTTTCACCGGTCGGCCGGCCATGTCACGATGACCACCCAGGCCGCCGGGCCCGCGTTCGGCCTGCTGCCGTCCTTCCTCGCCCAGGTCACCGCCGGGGTCCCGGGCGGGTCGACCACGGTGGAGACGCTCCCCTGGCTCCAGGCCACGCAGACCTCCAACGGGTCCGGGCCGAACCGGCGGGGCAAATACAAGTCGGCGTACCTGAACACCGAGTTCCCCGATGACCAGATCCAGGCCATCTACGGCGCGCTGACCGATGCGCACTTCTCCAACTCGCAGGCCCTGCTGCAGGTCGACTCCTACGGAGGCCAGGTCAACGCGGTGGCGCCGGACGCCACGGCGGTCGCGCAGCGCTCCTCGATCATGAAGCTGCAGTACCAGACCTACTGGACCTCGCCCGAGGACGACGACGTCAACCTGGGCTGGATCAACAGTTTCTACGCCAGCGTGTATGCGGCCAGCGGTGGCGTCCCCGCGTCCAACGGGGTCACCGACGGATGCTTCATCAACTATCCCGACGTTGACCTCCCGGCCAGCTGGCCGACGCTCTATTACAAGGACGGGTACCCGGCCCTGCAGGCGGTCAAGGCCCGCTGGGATCCGCGCAACGTGTTCAACCACGCCCAGTCGATCACCCCGGCGGCCCAGTCGTCGCCGCCTGGTCCTCCCTCGTGAGCGCCGGGTGGTTTTCGTTATCTGAAACGATGGGCCTGAACGGCGCTGGTCAGGCTGCGGCGGTGAGAGGCCTGGCCAGCCCGAATGAGGCGGCGAAGCCCTGCCGCCAGCTGGGGTAGCGGGGCGTCCAGCCGAGTTCCCGCCGGGCCCTGGCGTTCGAGGCGCCGCGGGACTGGGTGGCGGCCAGCACCGCGTCTTCGCCGATGACGAGCCGGGCCACCCAGCCCGGGAGGTGACGGGGCGGTTTCGCGCCGAGCGCGTCCGCCAGCACCGGCAGCCACTCACGCGTGGGGGCGGGCTCGTCGTCGACGATGTTGTAGAGGGCGGGCCCGTCGTGGTCGAGGGCGAGCACGGTCGCGGCGGCGGCGTCGTCGAGGTGGATCCAGGAGGTGACGCCCTCGCCGTGGCCGATGATCGGGAACTGCCGTTTGCGGACCGCCTTGACCAGCTGGTCGCCGGGGTTGCCGTAGAAGCCGCCGTAGCGAAGCGCGATCCCGCCCGCCTCGGTGACTACCCGGTCGAGGTAGGCCATAGCCGCGTTCGTTTCCTGCGCTCCCGCGGGCGGGGCCGGATCGAGCGGGTCGTCTTCGGTCTTGACCAGTCCCCCCTCCCGGGCGTAGCGGTACGGGGCGAAGCTCTGGGCGATGAAGCGGGGCACGCCCGCCTCGCGCGCCGCGGCCAGCAGGGCGTCGGTCCCCTCGGTCCGGAGCCGGTTGGTCTGGGCGAAGGTCCGGTCGAGCTTCCTGGAGAATCCGCCGCCGGCCAGCGCCGTCGCCTGATGGATGATCGCCCCGGGCCGGGTCTCGAGGACGGCCTGGCGCACCGCGCCCGGGTCGAGCAGGTCGAGCAGGACCGGCTGCGCGCCGAGCGCCCGGACCCGCTCGGCATGACCGGGCGAGGAGAACGTGCCGATCACTTCGTGCCCCCGATCGGCCAGCTGGGGGACGAGCCGGGTGCCGATCGCACCGCTGGCTCCGACGACCATGACTCGCATCACCCTGACTCCTTCGTTTCCGGCTTCGCCCGCGTTTTCGCGGGTCACATGGCTGACACCTGGCCAGGCGGAGATGTGACCGGCGGACCCGGTGCTGGCGCCGCTAAATGCGGATGCCTGAGCAGGCCGGCCTGGGTAGCGTCGGGGCTCATGACACCTCCTCGCCAGCGCCCTCCATACGTGGCTGATGAGCGAACCCAGCTGGTGGGCTGGCTCGACCTGCAGCGGGACATCGTGCACCTGAAATGCGAAGGACTGCGCGAGGAGGATGCGCACCGCCAGGTCCTTCCGGAATCACCCCTGATGACGATGGCGGGGGTGGTGTCCCACCTGCGGTGGGTCGAGAACCTCTGGTTCGAGGTGGTCTTCCTCGGGCGGCCGGCCGAGGGGCCGCAATTCGACGACACCATCGAGGACGCCGACATGGTCGTCCCCGGCGTGCCCCTGGCCCAGCTCCTGGAGGAGTACGCGAGTCAGTGTGCCGTGTCGAACAAAATCATCGCCGCCCATCCCCTGGACGAGACGGGCAGGCATCCCGACTTCGACGAAGCCGCCGCTACCCTGCGCTGGATGCTGATCCACATGGTGGAAGAGACCGCCCGGCACGCCGGTCACCTGGACGCCATCCGGGAACTGCTCGACGGGCAGAAGGGCTACTACTGAATAGCCCCGATTAGCCCCTGCGGGATTGACCAGCATTGAATTCGGGGTGCTGGCGTGCCCGGCGTGGCGGGATAGCTTTCCCGCCCGAATGTGCAAATCTGGGCGCCATGAGCCGGAATGCTCGTGTCTGCGCCCGGCGCGGAACTAAGGATTCGTATCCCGCTGGCGGAGTTCTTGGATGACCGGCCTGGGGGGGCCTGCCCGTCCCGTCCGCCCGGCCACCCCGGCCGCGGCGCTGCCGCCCCGGCTCACCGTTTTTGCCATGACCGGGGTCCTGGTCGCAGCAGGCCTGATCGTGGCCTGGATGGGACAGCGTGCTGTGGGCCTGACCTCCGCGCGTCCCGCGGTGGCCTGGGCCCTGGATCCGGCCTCGAACACCGTGACCATCCGGCTGCGGCCCGGCGGCGGGCCGGCCAGCCGCCGGATCCTGGCCCGCAGCCATCTCACCGTGTCCGAGGACGGGAACGCGAAGCAGTGGACCCAGTCTCCGGGTGGCGCGCCGGTCGGGGTTCCGGTGCCGCCGGGCCGGCAGACCCGGCTGATGGTCCAGGTGGCGGGCCCGGCACCGTTCAGCCAGACACTCACCGTCGCCGCCCCGCGGGCGCTGCGGGTCACCGCGTCCCGCCGTGACCCGGGCGGGATCCGCGTCTGGCTCTCTGGTCCCCTCCGCCGCGCGCCGCGCAAGCCGCTGTGCGGCCAGGACGTGGTCAGCTTCCCGGCATCGCGGGAGGTGGACGTGGCGAACGGCGCCGTTCCGTGCCGGACCAAGCTGACTTTGACCGGCCGGGATGGCGAGCAGGCCGTCGTGCGCCTGGCCACCCAGGGCCTGCCCCAGATTCCGCTCTACTCCTTCGCCAGCCCGGCCCACCGGGCCATCTACATCACCGTGGACGACGGCTGGACCCCGAGCCCGCGGGTCCTGGCCATCATGCGCCGAATCCATCTGCCGGTGACGGCGTTTCTCATCGAGCGAGCCGCCCAGCGGGACCTGCCGTACTGGCGGGCCTTTGTCCGCGCGGGCGGCACGGTCGGCGACCACACGGTGTCGCACCCCAACCTCACCAAGCTGACCTTGGTCCAGGCCACCGGCCAGTGGGGGCAGGCCCGGCGGGCGCTCGGGCAGTTGCTCGGCCAGGTCCCCCTGCTCGGGCGGCCGCCGTACGGGGCCTTCGACCCTACGGTGCAGGCGGCGGCGGACCGGGGCGGGCTGAAGAAGCTGGTGGGCTGGAGTGTGGTCGTGGACAGTGACGGCATCCACACCTGGGACGGCAAAGGCCTGGAGGCCGGCGAGATCGTGCTGCTGCACTGGGTCCCCGGCCTGGGCAGCCAGCTGGCCAGGCTGCTGAAGGTCATCCACGCCCGGCACCTGACCCCTGAGCCGCTCACCGCGGCCAGCTTCGACCACACCGCCCCGCAACGGCGCTCCCTCGACGGCGACTAAGGCCACGGCGACTAAGGCCACTGCACCCCACGATCGCTAGGCCGAATGAGAGGCCGTTCCTGCGCGTCCTTCGAGGAATTGGGTGAGCGACAAGGTGTGGCCGTCGGGATCGGCAAACCACGCGACCTTCTCGCCGCCCGGGGTGGTCCAGATACCGTTCTCGTCCTGGTCCATCCCGTCGTACCGCTTGAACACGACGTCCTTCGCTGTGAGGCTCCGCACCGTGGCCTCGATATCCGTGACGCGCCAGCCGAGCACGGTATAGCCGACGGCCGGGATCTCCGCCACCGGTGTCACACGCAGCATGGTGCCGTTCGCGTCAAATACATACGCGAAATCGCTTTGGCTAGTCAGGGGCAGTCCGAGTTTCTGCTGGTAGAACTCGCGGGCCCGGGCCAGGTCGGTCGTCGCGATGAAGGCGACCAGGTCACTAGTTTCCAGCATGTGATCTCCCCGTACTGCCATCGATCATCCACGCGCGGAAGTTCATGTCTCATGACGTCGGGACCATCTTGCAGGAGACGGCAATGTCAGTGGAACCGCTTCGGCCGCAGGTAGGTTGGCCTGCATGAGCTTCGATGTCAGTGCGGATGCCTACCTGCGGTTCATGGGACGGTACTCCGAGCCACTCGCGGTGCAGTTCGCCGATCTGGCCGGGGTCGGCCGTGGCCAGCGGGTGCTTGATGTGGGCTGCGGGCCTGGTGCGCTGACCGCTGAGCTGGTGAGCCGGGCGGGCACGGACGCGGTGAGTGCGGTAGAACCGTCGGCGCCTTTCGCCGCCGCGGTGCGGGAACGGCTGCCGGGAGTGGATGTCCGGAGGTCACCGGCCGAGCGGCTGCCGTTCCCCGATGACGCCTTCGACGCCACGCTGGCGCAGCTGGTCGTTCATTTCATGACCGACCCGGTGGCGGGCCTGCGGGAGATGGGCCGGGTGACCAGGCCGGGCGGGGTGATCTCGGCGTGCGTCTGGGATCACGCAGGAGGCCGAGGGCCGCTGTCGGTGTTCTGGCAGGCGGTGCGGCAGCTGGATCCGGCCGCCGACGATGAGTCTGACCTGGCTGGTGTCCGCGAAGGCCACCTGGCCGCGCTATTCGCGCAGGCCGGGCTGAACGGGACGCAGGTCACCACGCTGACCGTGCAGGCTGGCTACGCCGGCTTCGGGGACTGGTGGGAGCCGTACACCCTGGGGATAGGCCCGGCGGGGGACTACGTGGCGTCCCTGGCCCCGGATCGCCGGGCCGCGCTGCGCGAACAATGCCGTCAGCTGCTGCCCGCAGGCCCCGTCGAGATCAGCGCCACCGCGTGGGCGGCGGTCAGCCGCGCCTGAACGGCCCGGGGCGGCCGGGGGCGTGGGTGAGACAGATGGTGATGATCGGGATGACAATGGCCGCGGCGATCAGGTGACCCAGCGCCAGGGTGAACCTGGTTGTCGCGGCGGTGTGGCTGGCGGCCAGCGGGAACACCAGCGAGATCGCGACCAGGACCAGCGAGGTGCGCAGGAATGTCCGCGCCGGGTGGGCGGCGCGGCGGGCGAGGACCATGGCCAGGATCGTCCCGGCGACAGTGCAGAAGACGACGCCGCTGGCGAAGCTGGCTGGCGTGATGGCCTGGGCGTGGCTGGCGCCGATTTCACCGGCGCGCATGGGGACATCCAGCGCCCTGGCCAGGCTTCCGTAGGCGTAGAGCACGGCCCCGCCCGCCACGGCGGCGATGGCACCGGCCACGGAGACTGGAAGCTTGGCCAGGCGGGAGGGGGCCGGGGTAGTTGGGACGGAACGGGTAGCGATGCTGGGAGTGGCGGCGCTCATGGTGGTAGCTCCTGTTCGTGTGCCGGGTGCTTGTGTGCCGGGTACTTGTGTGCCGGGTACTTGTGTGCCGGGTGCTTGTGTGCCGGGGCCCGGAAGGCCCGCTCACTGAACAGTCGGAGCCCGGCCCCGGGCCTCGACATCAGCACGGTTCCGGTCGCGGGAGCGGCGGCGGCCAGGATGGTGGCGCGGAGGTGCGGAGTGGAGGTCCTGATGTGGAGGTCCTGATGTGGAGGTACTGAGCAGCCGGATCCTGCTGCGACCTGCCGACCTGGGCCGCAGCCAGCATTTCTACCGGGATGTGCTCGGCTTGGCGGTCTACCGGGAGTTCGGCTCGCCCGCCGATCCCGGAGTGGTCTTTTTTCTCGGCCCGGGGTTCCTGGAAGTTTCCGGGCACTCGGCCGGCACCGCCGGTCGCTCCGTGCGGCTCTGGCTCCAGGTGCGGGACATCAACGCCGAACATCGGCGGCTGGCCGCGGCCGGCGCCCGCATTCTGCGGGAGCCGGTAACCGAGCCCTGGGGATTGGCTGAGATGTGGATCGAGGACCCCGACGGCGTCCAGATCGTGCTGGTCGAAGTCCCATCCGGTCACCCGCTGCGCCGGGACCCGAGATCATCAGGCGAGTAGCTGCTACCAGCCCACAGGGAGAGGAACCCGGCGGATGGCCATCATCCACGACACCACGCTGAGCCCGGGCAAGCTGGAACTCCTGGCGCGCTGGCTTCCGGCTCAGCCCTGGTACGCCGGCGAGGGACGAGAGCCGGCGCTGCGCAAGGCGGGCGGGTTCCGGCTTGACGACCCGCAGGGCGAGGTGGGAATCGAGTTCATGGTCGTGACCGATGGATCTGGCGATGTGGCCGTCACCTACCAGGTGCCGATGACCTACCGGGCCTCCGCGCTCGCCGGCTGCGACCGCGGGCTGATCGGGATCGCCGAGCATGGAGTGCTCGGCCGCCGCTGGATCTACGACGGAACCCGCGATCCGGTCCTCGTCACCCAGCTGGTCGCGCTCATCCAGGGTCAGGCTGAGCCGCAGGCCCAGAGCCTCAGCAATACGCCCGACCCCACGGTGACCGGCCAGCCGGTGGCAAACGGGCCGCTGGCAGTGACTGATTTCGCGGCCGGGGCCAGCGGGCCATCCGGCACTGAGCTGCGGATCGGGACAATCCCCGCGGACGGCTTGGGAAACGGCCAGCTCATCGTCCGGGTCAGCCGGATCCTCCAGCCCGAGGGCAGGGACCGCCCGGCCGCCGAGGCCGGGCAGCCGTGCCTTTCCGCCACCTGGCGGCGGCCTGACGGCTCCCACATCCGCGGCATCTTCGCCACCGCGCAGCACGTGCATGTGCCGGCGACACGCCCATAAGGACCAGACCCGGGCGTAGTTCGCTGAGGCGGTGACTCAGGGACGGCCGGCCGTCACCTGACTGGGCGCCCGCAGCTGTTCCTGCGCCTCGGCGGGCAGCATGTCCGACGGCATCCGGAAGTGGTGACCGGCGGCGCAAGCCAGCGCCACATGATCAACCGGACCCTCCGTGCTCGGCAGCGAAAAGCGATCCGTGACCTCGGCCGGCACATCGCATTCCGGGCAGAAAATAAGCGTCAGCACTGGTCTCACCCCCCGACGGGACCCGACAATCCGGTGCTCACTCATCGATACAGAGCCGGGCCCAGCCGCTGAGATACAACCAGCCGGCCGGGTCGGGGCGACATCCCTCTTCGGCCTGGTTCCCGCCGCGGAGTCTGCGTGCGTGAGCGCGCCTGATAGATGTCTATTGATCCGCGGTAAGTACATACCCCCGAAGCCAGGACTCAAGGAATGACCATGACGCAGCCACGCTTCTCGCCGGACGACGAACTGGACCTGTCGAGCCCGGAGGGCCGTCAGGCGGTGGGCGGGCGGATCGCGGCGCCCGGTTACGACCGTGATCGGATCCAGATCGGCATCGTCCATATCGGCGTCGGCGGGTTCCACCGGGCGCATCAGGCGATGTACCTCGACCACCTGCTCAGCCAGCCGGATACCCGGGACGAGGCGCTCGGCTGGGGAATCTGCGGCGTGGACCTCATGCCGGGCGACCGGCCCAAGGGGCAGGCCCTCGCCGCTCAGGACGAGCTCTACACGCTGGTGGTCAAGAAGCCGGACGGTGCCCTCGAGCCGCGCGTGATCGGGTCCATAGTCCGGTATCTGTTCGCCCCGGATGAGCCAGCCGAGGTGCTCGACGCGCTGGCCAGCCCGCAGACGAAGATCGTCTCGCTGACCATCACCGAGGGCGGGTACAACTTCAACCAGGCCACGGGCGAGTTCGACGCGGACAACCCGGCGGTGTCAGCGGACCTGGCCGCCGGCTCCGCGCCGGGCACCGTATTCGGCTTCGTGGTCGAGGCCCTGCGCCGCCGCCGCGACCTCGGCGTACCGCCGTTCACGGTGATGTCGTGCGACAACATCCCGGGCAACGGAGACATCGCCCGCGCGATGTTCTCGGCCTTCGCCGACCTCCGGGATCCGGATCTGGGTGCCTGGATGCGCACCGAGGTGGCATTCCCCAACTCGATGGTCAACCGGATCACGCCTGTGACGACTGAGCAGGACATCGATCAGTTGCGCGGGGAGTTCGGGATCCGCGACGCCGTGCCGGTCGTCTGCGAGCCCTTCACCCAGTGGGTGCTGCAGGACGTGTTCCCGAGCGGCCGCCCGCCCTGGGAGCGGGCCGGCGTGCACCTGGTGCACGACGTGGTGCCTTATGAGCTGATGAAGCTGCGCCTGCTGAACGCCAGCCACCAGGCGATGGCCTACGCCGGCTACCTGGCGGGCTACCGGTACGCGCACGAGGTAGCGGCCGACCCGGTCTTCATCGAGTTCCTGCGGGGCTACATGCAGCAGGAGGGCCGGCCGACGCTGCCCGACGTCCCCGGCACCAACCTCGACGAATACATCCACACGCTGCTGCAGCGTTTCGCCAATCCGGCGATCCGGGACACGCTGGCCCGCCTGGCGGCCTTCGGCTCGGACCGGATCCCCAAGTGGCTGGTGCCCGTGATCCAGCAGAACCTGGCCAGCGGGGGCGAAGTCACCCGGTCGGCTGCGGTCGTGGCCAGCTGGGCCCGCTACGCCGAGGGAACCGACGAGTCTGGCCGGCCGATCGATGTGGTGGACGGGTTGCGAGACGAGCGGATGGCCAGTGCGCGGCGGCAGGCGGAGGACCCGCTGGCGTTCGTGCGCGACGAGCAGCTGTTCGGTGACATCGCCGGGCAGTCCGCGTTCGCCCGCGCCTACCTGCTGGCCCTGGAGTCCTTCCACGAGCACGGGGCGCGGCGCACCATCGAGCAGATCAACCAGAACCTGCGCCTGACCTAGAGGTCACCCTGGTGCGCACGATGTCCTCGCCGTGCCCCCGGCTCATGGATTCTCGCTGAGCCGGGCAAGTTTGATTCTGACCTGGTCGGCGTCGGAGTGGTTGAGGTCTTCCAGGATGGCCAGGGCTTCCTGCCACGCCTGGCGGGCCTGGGGCAGCTGGCCGGCCGCGTAGTACGCATCACCCAGGTGGACCAGCATCGTCGTCTGGTAATAGCCGGTCCGCAGCACCTCGATCAGCCCCACCGCGGTGCGCAGGCAGCTGATCGCCTCGTCCAGCCGGCCCAGATGCAGCAGCGAATACCCCAGGCTGTCCCACGTCGCCGCCTCATTCAGCGGGTCACCCCGGCCCCGGTACATGCCCAGCGCCTGCTCACAGAACTCCAGCGCCTGCTCATAATCACCCAGCAGCGCATGCATCCAGCCCACCCCGTTGAGCATCTTCGCCAGCCCCGGCTCATACCCCTCATCGCGATACAGCGCCAGCGACAGCTGCGCATGCCCCAGCGCCTCCGCGATCCGCCCCTGCTGCTCAGCCAGCATCGCGATCTCGTTATGCGCCCGCGCCTCCCCCATCCGGTCCCCCACCTCCCGGTGCAGATCCAGCGCCTGGGTACACAACTCCCGCGCCTCCGCCAGCTGACCCAGCCGCCCATACGTGCAACCCAGATCCCGGTAGGCGTGCGCCTGCCGGGCCCGGTCCCCCAGCCGCCCCGCCGCCGCGATCGCGATCCGCTGGATCGCCACCTGGTCATGCCAGTAACCCTCACGGTCAAAAAACAGCCACACCGACCACGGCAACTGCCACGCCGGAGCATCCAGCCCCGCCTCCGCCGCCTGCGTGATCACCGCGATCAGCACCTGCCGCTCCGCCTCAAACCACGCCAGCGCATCCCCCAGGCCGCCCAGCGGCTCCGGCGTCACCCCCCGCTGCGGCGAACCCAGCGGCAGCAACGGACGCGCCGGGTTCAGCAGGCTACTGCCCGCCGACGCCGTATGCAGATAATGATCCAGCACCCGGCGCACCGCGTCACGGCGCTCCGCCTCACCGTCGATGCTGCGGGACCTGTCGGCGGCATACGCGCGGAGCAGGTCATGGAAGGCGTACCGGCCCGGCGCAGGCTCAGCGATCAGATTGGCATCGGCCAGTTCGGTAATGACGGCCCGGGCTTGGAGGGGTGTGAACGCAGCGAGGCTGGCCGCAGCTGCGACGGAAAGGTCCGGACCGGGGTGCACGCTCAGGAGCCGGAACATCCTTCCGGCCGGGTCACTGAGGTTCTGGAAGGACAAAGAGAACACCGCCCGCAGGCTGCTGGCGGGTTCCCTGGTGTCTAAGGCGTCCAGCCGACCTCGCTCATCGTGCAGGCTGGCAGCCGATGCCGCGAGTGGGTGAGAGGGCTGAGCAGCGGCCCGCGCGGCGACAATGTTCAGCGCGAGCGGCAGCCGCGCACAAAACGTGATGAGTTGAGACACGGCCTCTGGTTCGGCGCGGACGCGTTGATGGCTAAGACGGCGGGCCAGAAGGTCACGAGCCTCATCGTCGGCAAGCACGTTCACGGTCAGCGGGGTGGCCCCGTCGGTCACGGTCAAGCCGATCAGCTGGCTTCGGCTGGTGACCAGTACCAGGCACCCGGCACTACCGGGCAGTAGCGGGCGGACCTGGGCGGCATCACGCGCATTGTCGAGCAGAATGAGCATTTTCCGGCCGACCAGCAGACTACGGAAGAGCGCCGCCTGCGCATCCGCGCCGACCGGAATCCGCGCTGCGGGCACGGCGAGAGCATCGAGGAACCCACGGATAGCATCCGCGGGGGGAACCGGGACACCGGAAGCGTCATAACCACGCAAGTTCACATACAGCTGTCCGTCCGGGAACTGGCTAGCGACCCGGTGCGCCCAGTGCACGGCCAGCGCTGTCTTGCCAACTCCCGCAGTGCCACGGATCGCGGAGATCACCACCATCCCTCCCGCGCCGTCCGTGACCTGCGGCACCAGGGAGTCCAGAGCCGCAAGCTCGTCGACCCGGCCGGCGAAATGGGCCACGGCGGCGGGCAACTGGCGCGGCACCGCCTCCGGCCTCTTGCCCGTCAACTCGGTAAGCGCGTGGAAGACCTCCAACTCCAGGCCTGCGGCTGAGGTAAAGACACGAACGATAAGCCCAGCCTCCCGGAGGCGCTGCCGGAACCCCTGCACTTGCCCGCGATCGGCATCTGCCAGGTCGGCCGGCGGGCTGACCGCATCGTCCAGCAGGAACACCAGCCGCGGCAGGCCAGTCGCGGTGGCCTCCTCGAATTCCAGCTCTGTGTAGGACACCGCCTTGCCTGGCATCAGAAAATTTATTAAGAGAGCAACGAACAGACGCGACAAGCCGCGCCAAAATGACGAACACGGCGGGCGATGAAGCGGGCGGGTGACGAGCCCGGGCAGATCAGGTCCAGGCGAGCTCAGCGAAATAAATCATCGACAATCTAAGAGAGAATGAAAGGTAGGGGTTAGATCACGCGTGTGCCCAAAAGAAAAAGAGATGAGAGAAAGTATGAAGGTGATGTAGGTAGAGTAGATGTAGACCAATGGTTAGTACGTCTACGACGACTAAGCAGCAATACGAGTGATAGCGACGACGCTGTTTTATTATACGACGACTTCGTAGTTGCTCAATGGTGATGATCTCGTTCTACGGGTACGCGACCACGTGGGAGATAGCTGACGCGACGATTCTCCGGCGACTTGCGAGTATGCCGCGCGTCAGGATCGTTGACCACAACAGGTCCACGGCGACCTAGAGGGCGATCCGACACCGCTCGAAGGTCCCGACGCTGCTCTCGGCCGGTTCCACGTCCTGCCCGGCGACCAGCGATAGCAGCGACACCGCCGAGGCGGCCATCAACCGAGGTCCTGGACTTACAGCGCCGCCACGAGCGCGTTCGCGTCGACAACAGCGCTGAGACCAGCGTGTCCTTCGCGCCGGGTCGTCCAGTCGATCCGCGGCTTGACGGGCTGCTGTAAACATGGCCGGTGCACAGCTCCGCGATCAGCCCGGCTGCTCCCGGCACCACCTGCCGCACCGGCGGATCGCGGCGGCCAGCTGGGTGATGGTGTCTTGGGTGGCCACCGCATCCGCCAGGATCGTGGAATCCACCGCCCGCCGCCGCTGGCGCTGCAAGACCCCGGTCTCAGTGACCACGCGCCGGACCGCGTCGCTGATCCGGTGCGGGCGATCCGAGCGGGCCAGCCGCCGCGCCAGTACACCAGCGTGGACGGATCAAACCGGCCATGATCCAGCGGGAACCCGCACGCCGCCTTCCACCGCAGATCACACCGGGCCGCCTCAGCAGCCTCCGCGTCGGAACAGTCGTGCGCACCTGCAGCACCATCACCGACGCCATCACGCTCGCCGGGACCGACGGCCGCCCCCGCCCCGACGGGAACAAGTCCGCGAAATCCTCATCGGTGAACAACTCACCCCGGTGCGCCGCCAGGAACGCGAACATGCTCCCCGCGGGCACCAGATGCTAGACGAGCGCACCCGCATCCAGCAACTGCCGATCCGCCCGCTCTCTGCCCTGCATCCAAGAATTATAGCAGAAGCATCGAACACATTGCCGTAGATACGCCGCTCCAGGGCTCTTTATACAGGGCCCTCCTAGTGAGCCGTAGCGAAACCCGACCACAGCGATGTAGATCTCACAGCTATGCACTCGCCGCTGGCAATAGTCCGCTGGTGGCCCCTCCCGTGCGGCGAAATATCGCATATCGACGGGGATCATCCCAGCCCGCCCCACCGCGTCCAGGACGGCCTGCACAAACGGACCGCCTTCCGGAAACGCCGCCATGTCGGAGGTATGGCTCACGAAAACGTGTTGCGTCTTAATCACGCCCCCTGACCGCCCGAACCGGTCAAGACCAAACTACAACTGAACGTGACGTATCAGTATCTTTTCCGTAAATGGGGAAGCTCCAGTCTTGGGTAAGGTGTGCTTCGTCAGCTGACGGGGGGCCCTGATTCGCGGAGCCGGCCTTCGTGCAGCCCCAGCCAGCGTTCCACCTTGATCTCGGCCAGGAACCGCTCGTCGTGGCTGACCACCACGAACGCGCCTTCGTACGCGTTGAGCGCGCTTTCCAGCTGGCCCACGCTGACCAGGTCAAGGTTGTTGGTCGGCTCGTCCAGCAGCAGCAGCTGCGGGGCCGGCTCGGCGAACAGGACGCACGCCAGCGTGGCGCGCAGCCGCTCACCGCCGGACAGAACCCCGGCCGGGAGATGAATGCGCGAGCCCCGGAAGAGGAAGCGCGCGAGCAGGTTCATCCGCTGTGCCTCGGGCATCGCGGGCGCGAACGCGGCGAGGTTCTGGGCCAGGGTGCGCTCGGCGTCCAGCAGGTCCAGCCGCTGGGACAAGTACGCGACGCGGCCCTCGGCCCGCTTGATCACGCCGCCTTCCGGTTCGGCCACCCCGTTGAGGATCCTCAGGAGGGTGGACTTGCCGGCGCCATTGGCGCCGGTCAGCGCGACCCGCTCGGGCCCACGAATCGTCAGCTTCACCCCGCCTTCGGCGAACACGGCCCGCTGGCCGTACCGGACCTGGAGTCTCCCGCCGTCAAAGAGCGTGCGTCCGGCCGGGACCCTGGTCCCGGGAAGTTCCAGCGCGATCTTCTGCTCGTCGCGCAGGGCCCGGCCGGCGACGTCCAGCCGGGCTTGGGCGGTGCTGACCCGGTCGGCGTGCGTCTCGTCGGATTTGCCGGCCGTCTCCTGGGCGCTGCGCTTCCTGGCGCCGGCCACGATCTTCGGAAGGCCGGCGTTACCGATGTTGCGGGCCGCGTTGCTGGCCCGCCGGGCGGCCCGCTCCCGGGCCTGCTGCATCTCCCGTTTCTCGCGCTTGACCGTCTGGTCGGCGTGGCGGACGTTCTTCTCGGCCACCTCGCGCTCCGCGGCGAGGGCCTGCGTATACGCGGTGAAGTTCCCGCCGCGTGAACGGATCTCGCTGCCGTCAAGTTCGGCGATCCGGTCCATCAAGTCGAGCAGGGCCCGGTCGTGACTGACCACCAGCAGGCAGCCGGCCCAGTTCTCCAGTACCCCGTGCAGCTGACGGCGCGCCTGGAGGTCGAGGTTATTGGTCGGTTCGTCCAGCAGCAGCACGTCCGGGCGTTTGAGCAACTGGGCGGCCAGCCCGAGCGAGACGGCCTGACCCCCGCTGAGGGTGTCCAGCCGCCGGGTCAGCGCGAGGCCGCCCAGGCCAAGCCGGTCCAACTGGGCAGCGGTGCGTTCCTCGATGTCCCAGTCGTCACCGATCACGGTGAAGTGTTCCTCGGCCGTGTCACCGGACTCGACCGCGTTCAGCGCCTCAATCACCGTGGACACACCCAGCACCTCGGCCACGCTCCAGCCGCCGGACAGCGGCAAGGTCTGTGGGAGGTAACCCAGCACCCCCGGCACGGACACCGTCCCGCTGGCGGGGCGGTACTCGCCGGCGATGAGCCGCAGCAGCGTGCTCTTGCCCGCCCCGTTAGGTGCGACCAGGCCGGTACGGCCGGTGCCAATGGCGAAGGACAGGTCCTGGAAAACGCGGGTCGCGTCAGGCCAGGCAAAGGACAGGTGCGAGCAGATAATGGACGCATCAGACATTCGAAAGAACCTCAGTGGGCGATGTGGACCCCGCCTGGGAGCCCGGCGGCACGGGAAACATTTAAATGACGGCCCGGTCGCGGCTGCGTCGCTTAACGCGCGCCCGCCGCCGGCCAGGGCAGGTCCGGTATCAGCCGGAGATGTCGTCGCCCGTGTCCATCTCGCGCTCCTCTGTGTCGCGGCCACTCACTCTGAGTCTACCAAGGCCGGTGTGACCGCCTGAGCTGGTACTCGTGGCCACTTGGGCGCTTGACGCGCGGCCCGCAGGGTGGCTGGCGCCGTACCGGTGCGGCCATGCCCGGCCGGCTCCGCGTTTAGGGGTGGCAGGGGCGGGCATCTCGCGGCAGACCAAAGGGAACTTCAGGGACGTTCGTACAAGGAGGCAAGCATGGCTGGCAAGTTTGTGCTCAAGAAGGGCTCCAGCGGCAAGTTTCATTTCAATCTTCTGGCTGGCAATGGGCAGATCATCGCGACCAGCGAAACGTACGAGAGCAAGCAGTCCGCAATGAACGGAATCCACTCCGTGCAGGAGAACGCCCCTGGCGCCGAAGTAGATGATCAGACCGACTAACCCGACGTCGCCGGGATCGCCGCCCATCCGTCAGGCCGCGGACCTCAGGAGCTGGGGGCTTGCTTGTCCACCGACGCCTGGTAGATCTGGGCGATCGACGACTCTAGCTGCGCGTTGAACTGCTCGTCGGTCTGGCTGTCGGTGAGCCCTTCCAGCAGGGCGCGGGAGAAGCTGGCGATCAAGGTGGTGTCGCGCCGGAGCAGGGCGCAGGCTTCGTCCCGGCTGTAGCCGCCCGACAAGGCAAGAACCCGGAGCACACGCGGATCAGCGGCCAGATCGCCGTAGAGACCCGGCTGGCTCGGGATGGTGAGCTTCAGCATGATGATCGCGTCCTGGGGCAGTGCCTCGACGTGCTTGTGCAAGGCATCCCGCAACAGGGTTTCGGCTTGCTGCTTGTGCGGGCTGGAGATGCTGACCTCGGGCTCGAGGATCGGGACGAGGCCTGCGGCCCGGATCCGGCTGGCGTAACCGAACTGCTGCTCGACGATGGCCGAGATCCCCGCCTCGCTGGCGTCCTTGATCACGGAGCGCATCTTGGTGCCGAAGATCGCGTGCCGGTTCGCGCGCTCAAGCAGGCCATCGAGAGTGGTGATGGGCTTCATGAGCTGCACGCCGTCCTGCTCCGCGGCCAGGCCCAGATCGACCTTCAGGAACGGCACGACGTTCTTCTCCGCCCAGAGGTACCGGGCGGTCGGCTCGCCGTGCACGTCCCGTTCCATGGTCTGCTCGAACAAGATCGCGGCGAGGATGCGCGAGCCGTCGAAGGCCGGGCTGGTCATCACCCGGGTGCGCATCGCGTGGACCAGGTCGAACATTTCCGCCTCAGAGCTGTAGCGGTCCTGGTCGATCCCGTACTCCGCGAGCGCCTTGGGCGTGCTGCCACCACTCTGGTCGAGGGCAGCGAAGAAACCCTGACCAGCCCTGATCTTCTCGAACTGTGCGGCGTCCATGGTCCCATTGTGGCATCACCTGAAATGCGGGACCTGGCTCACCATGGCGTTTTCAGGTGGCGTGGAGGACCCGGAAGCGGCCGGGTTCCGCCGGATCCCGGTCCACGACCTGGGTGGGCGCCCACGCCCACTGCCAGACGCTGATGCCAGGTGTGCGAGAGAACTGGATCTGCCCGCGGGTGCCTTCGACGGCCACGCGCGGCCAGGATCCGGCCATGCGCGCCCGGTCCGGGCCGTGAGAACGCAGCAGGCCGGCGAGGACCGCGACAGTGTCGTAGCCCTCGAACGCGACGAAGGACGGTGCTCCGGCCAGCCGCTCACGAAGAGCCGTCTCGACCCGTGCGCCGAGTGGGCTGAGGCGCTCGGGCAGGTAGCGCAAGAACGGGATCGCGACGCCGTCATCGCCCAGCAACGTCAGCCATCCGGCGAACTCCGGTTGCCCGGCGGGAGCACCGATCATGATCTCGGCCAGGCGCTGGTCGTGGCGGACAGTCTTGACGATCGACACGGCCGGCTCCGGGAAGCCGGCCAGCAGAAGGAGGGCTGTCGCGCGGTTCCTGGCGAGTTCGTCGCACACGGCCGCGGGGGCGAGCGCGCGCACATCGAGTTCGATCACGGTGCCGCCGCGTGGAGCGAGGTGGTCCCGGAGGATGCGGGCCCCTGACGCCCAGTACACGCTCGGTTCGGTCGCTACGGCGATCCGGCTGTGGCCCGCGCCGAGGAGGAAGTCTGCGTAGATCTGCCAGCCATGCGACTGCGCCGGGGCCAGGCGCGCGACCCATTGCGTCGGCTCCTCGGTGAGAGCGTCGAGAACCGCTGACGAGCAGAGGAACGGCACCCCGAGGGCGTCGGCCTGGGCGGCCGCGGCGCGGGCGACGACGCTGTGATACTCCCCGGCCAGGGCGGCCACGCCGAGGCCAGCCAGTTCACCGACGGCCGCGGAGGCCCGCTGCGGGTCAGCGGCAGTGTCCCGGATCACCAGCTCCAGTGGCCTTCCGCCGATCCCGCCCTCGTCATTGACTTCGCCAACGGCCAGCTCGAGTCCGGCGAGCAAGTGCGAGCCCGCCTCGACCCAGCCGGGCCGGGTTAGCGGAACGAGAGCCCCGATCTGGACGGCTGATCCGTCAGAGGGTTCCACTCCAAGTCGCGATGGTGGCGCGTTCATGCGCTGGCGTCTCCCTGTGTGCCCCGGAACCTGCCTGCTGTCGTGTCCATTGCATCGTGCGCGTTCTCTGTGCTCGCCGGAATACGTGTGCGTCACTGCCTGTTTTCAGGCAGCGTGACGTTGCAGCCAGAAACTTATGAAGACATGCAGTTCTGGTTCGATCCGCTGTGCCCCTGGGCCTGGATCACCTCGCGCTGGATGCTCGAGGTGGAGAAGGTGCGGCCGGTGCGGGTCAACTGGCGGATCATGTCGCTGGCGTACCTGAACCTGATCCAGCACGACGGCAAGGGCCTGACTCCGGAGTATCTGGAGCGGATGGGCCAGGCGTGGGGCCCGATCCGCGTGGTCGCCGCCGCGGCCCAGGAAGCCGGCCCCGGCATTCTCGGCCCGCTCTACACGGCCATCGGCACCAGGTTCCACGACCAGGGCCGCAGAGACGATCCTGCGGTGATCCCGGACGCGCTGGCCGAGGTCGCGCTGCCAGCTTCCCTGGCCGGCGCCGCGGACAGCACTGAGTTCGACGACGAGATTAAGAGGTCTCACGACGAGGCCTTCGACGTCGTCGGGACGGACGTGGGCACGCCCGTCATCCGCATCCGCGGCAATGCCATCTTCGGCCCGGTTATCACGCCGATCCCGCGGGGTGAGGCGGCAGGCCGGCTATGGGACGGCGTCGTGCTCGTGACCGAGGCAGACGGCTTCTTCGAGCTCAAGCGGACCAGGGACCGCAAGCCCACGTTCGACTGACCGGGCGGGCTGGCGCAGCGCGGGAGCACATGTCCTGGGGGCCCCAGCACGTTCGATGGTGCGTCCGTCCGGGAAGATCTGATCACGTCGGAACCTTCCGGTGGAATCGGGGAAGACGGATGAATGCATCCTTGCTCGCGGTCCTCAACGACGCCGAGCGGCTGCTGGTCACCGAGACGGAGCGGGCTGGGCTCGCCGCACTTGACGAGGACGCGGCCATCGAGCTGGAAGCCCGGATCAGGCGGGCGCGCAATAAATACGTCGGCCAGTACCGCCGGGCCGCCAGTGCCGCCGTGCCTGAGCACGGCGGGCGTGGCAAAGCCCGGCCGGAGAACAGGCAGGCCGTCATGAAGGCCGAAGCGTTCGAAGAGGCCCTGTCCCGGGTGAGCCGCCGGGTTGCGACCCTGGCCCGGCAGGCCGCGACGGAGCTTCGGACCGAGCGGCTTGCCGCGGCTAGGGCCGCGAAGCAAGGCCGCGGGCCCGGCGTGCGGACGGCGGCCGCGGCCTCGGGCCGGAAGGGCCCGGCCGTCGCCGGCCGGCCCACCGGGGATCGTGCGCTGCGCTCGCCGGCGAGCGAGAAGCGGCGGGCCGGCACCCTGGCCACGGGGGCCCGCCGGCAGGCGAAGCGGGACAGCCGATGAGCGACCGGCCCGCCTGAGCTGCCCGGCAGGGCGATCTCCATCTGGCCTTCACGGCGGCTGGATGTGAGCTGCATCGGTATCTGCGGACAGTTCCGCTATGGGGCGACCATGAGCGGGAAACCACCGGCGGCCAGCCAGGCCAGCGTGTCTACCACGGCCGCGGGATCGCGGGATCCGCTGATCGTCCTGCGGGCCGCCTGGCTATTCGATGGCATCAGTTCTGCGCTGATCCCCGATCCGGTCGTGGTTATCGACGGGGCCACCATCCGCGCGGTCAATTCGGGCGGGATAGTCCCGCGAGGCGCGGCGGTGATCGAGCTGGCCGGGGCCACCCTGCTGCCCGGGCTGGTCAACACGCACGTCCACCTGGCCTTCGATGCCAGCGCTGATCCTGTCGGCAGCCTGGCCCGCCGCGACGACGCGGACGTGATACAGGCGATGACGCGGGCCGGCCAGGCCGCGCTGCACGGCGGCGTCACCACCGTTCGCGATCTCGGCGATCGCGGATACCTGTCCCTCGAGCTGCGCGGACGGCCTGGACTGCCGACGATCGTCGCAGCCGGGCCGCCGATCACGACGCCGGGGGGGCACTGCCATTACCTGGGCGGGGCCACGGCACCGACAGTCAACGGTGTCCGGGTGGCCGTGCGCGAGCATGCCGCGCAGGGCGTGGATGTCATCAAGATCATGGCCAGCGGAGGGAACCTGACCCCCGGCTCGCGCCAGGACCTCGCCCAGTTCCCATCCGACGTGCTGCGCGCGGCCGTCGATGAGGCGCACTGGCTCGGGCTGCAGGTGACCGTGCACGCCCACGCCGTCGCCGCGATCGCGGATGCGGTAGCCGCCGGCGTGGACGGCCTGGAACACGCGACGTTCTGGACGGAGTATGGCGTGGACGCGCCCGCCCATCTGATCCGGATGATCGCGGGCCAGCAGATCACCGTCGGGGCCACGGTGGGCTTCGTGCCGGTGCCGGGCATGGCGGGACCGCCACCCGCAGTGGCCGCCCGGATGCCCGGCATTATCGCGATCGCGCAGCGCCTCTACGAGGCTGGGGCGCGCATGGTTGCCGGGACCGATGCCGGCATCGCGCCGGTGAAACCGCACGACGTGGTCCGGCACGCCCCGCCCATGCTGCGCCAGCTGGGTTTCGGCCCGGCCGAGGCGCTGCGTGCGATCACCTCTGCCGCAGCCAGCGTCTGCGGACTGGGACACTGCAAGGGCCGCATCGCGCCCGGCTTCGACGCCGACATTCTCGCCGTCGACGGCGACCCGGTCGCCGACCCCGGCGCATTGCACCACATCCGGGCGGTCTACGCCCGGGGCACGGCGGTCCAGGGCGCTGGCGCACGGCCTCCCGGCGCGAGGTCGATGACCTGAAACAGCACCGGAGCACATACCCGGCCAGCACGGCCAGTCAGCTGGCCCTGGGCGCCTCACCAGCGCCGAGCGTGCTCAGGGCTCGGTCGTGGTGACCAACGGGCGGCCGGCCACATCTGCCATGGCGTCCAGGGCGCCCTGGCCGGCCAGCTCGTCGGCGCGCTCGTTCTCAGGATGTCCCGCGTGCCCCTTGACCCAGAACCACTGCACCTGGTGGCCGCGGGACACCGAGTCGAGCCGCTGCCATAGATCGGCGTTCTTGACCGGCTTCTTGTCCCGCGTGTTCCAGCCGTTACGTTTCCAGACGGCCAGCCACTGCGTGACGCCCTTCCGCAAGTACTCGCTGTCGGTATGCACATGGACAGCAGAGGGCCGGGTCAGGCTCTCCAGCCCGCGGATGGCGGCCATGATCTCCATGCGATTGTTCGTGGTAGCAGCCGCCCCGCCATAGATCTCGCGCCGGTGGCGGCCATACAGCAGAACGGCTCCCCATCCACCCGGGCCCGGGTTGGGCGAGCAGGCCCCATCCGTAAAGATCTCGACGATCCCGTGGTCCGCCTGCCCCGCAGGCGGTAGCGGCCCGGGGGACTCGCGGTCACCGGCCGCGGATGCCGATTCCGGTATATCAGCCACGTCAGGCTCCCGCTTCGACCAGTGGCGATGGCGCTGCGCTCCTCATGCACAGTCATGCTCTCACCATCAGCGACAGCAGATGGGGAGCCCCGCTGATAGGGCCGTCGCGTCACGGCCGTCACGCTCATTGACAGTCCCGCTCGCCGAACCTAGCGTTTGTCAACCGACTGGACGGACGGTCGGCCGGAGCAGAGCGGAGGCAGCCGGAGATGTCCCTGGCCAATCATGTCCCGCTGTCCCCGCTGACCTTCCTGGCCCGGGCCCGCCGGGCCTTTCCCGGCAAGATCGCCGTGGTGGACGGGGATGGCACCGAGGTCAGCTACGAGACCCTCGGCCGGGACGGTGACGCGATGGCGGGGGCGCTGCGGGGCGGCGGCATCCGCCCGGGCGACCGGGTGGCCATGCTCGACCTCAACAGCCGGTGGCTGCTGGCCGCGCACTACGGTGTGCCCGGGTCCGGCGCTGCGCTCGTCGCCCTGAACTCGCGGCTGGCCGCCCCGGAGTACCGGGACATCCTGGCCCACTCCCGGGCCCGGGTCCTGCTGGTCTCCCCCGCCCTGCTGCCCGCGCTAGGCGTATCGTCCGCAGCCGAGCTGCCGGTCGAGACCGTGGTGCTGCTGCCCGGGGGCAAAGACCCGGCCCGGCCCGCAGGCCAGGACGCGGCGCTGCCCGGCGCCACGTCGTATGAGGAGTGGCTGGCCCGCGCGGACTCCCGCGGGATCGAGTCGCCCGGCGACGAAGACGCCATGATCGCGGTGAACTACACCAGCGGGACGACTGGCCGCCCCAAGGGCGTGGTCTACACCCACCGCGGGGCTTACCTCAACGCGGTCAGCGTCGCCCTGGAGTTCGGCCTGTCCGCGTCCAGCTGGCATCTGTGGACGCTGCCCATGTTCCACTGCAATGGCTGGTCGCTGACCTGGGGCGTCACCACGGTCGGGGGCACGCACGTGTGCCTGCCGTCCTTCGACGCTGACCGGGCGCTGGACCTGGCCGCCCGGTACCCGGTCACGCACCTGTGCGGGGCACCGGTGGTGCTCAGCGAACTGGCCCGGGCGGGCAGCCGGCGCGGCTTCGTGGCGGCCCGGCCGGTCCGGGCCGCGGTGGGCGGCGCCCCGCCCACCAAGGAGACCATCGCGGCGGTCCAGCAGATGGGTATCCAGGTCACGCACCTGTACGGGCTGACCGAGACCTACGGGCCGTCGCTGGTCTGCGAGTACCAGGAAGGCTGGACAGATCTGCCCGCCGCGGTGCTGGCCGAGCGGCTCAGCCGGCAGGGGGTACCCACCGTGTCCGTGGCCGACGTGCGGGTGGCCGGCCGGTCACTGGCCGCGGTGCCCGCGGACGGCCAGACCGTCGGCGAGATCCTGGTCCGGTCAAACACGGTGGCGGCCGGCTACCTCGACGACGAGAAGGCCACCACGGAGGCGTTCCGCGGCGGCTGGTTCCACACCGGCGACCTGGCCGTGACGCACCCGGACGGCTACATCGAGCTGACCGACCGGAGCAAGGACGTGATCATCAGCGGCGGCGAGAACATCGCCTCGGTCGAGGTGGAGAAGGTCCTCGCGGCCCACCCGGAGGTGCTCGAGGCCGCCGTGGTGGCCGTGCCCGATGACCGCTGGGGCGAGCGTCCCGTCGCGTTCGTGACCACGTCCGGCGGCGCCGTCACCGAGCGGGAGCTGACCGAATTCGTCCGCGGCCGGCTCGCGCACTTCAAGGCGCCGGACCGGGTGTACTTCGAGGCGCTGCCCAAGACCTCCACCGGCAAGATCCAGAAGCACGTGCTGCGCGCCGTGGCCCGCGAGCGGACCCGGGATGGCGGCCCGGCGTCCGTCCGGTCCCCCGGGACAACGGGTTCCCCGGACGGCACGGCGTGAAGGGTCCGCCGGCCATGAAGAACCGGCCGGCCCGCTAGTCGCCGCGGCGCAGGCCGCGCGGGGGCTACTTCGCTTGCGGGCCTGCCGTCTCCCCGGCCAGCGGCGCGAGTCCGACGAGCTTGGAGAGGAACCGGTCGGCTTGCTCGGGGAAGGGCGGCCAGGGCAGGTCAGGCTCATTGATCCGCAGAGACAGCATGCCGATGACGGCCGTCCGGAGATCGAGTGCGACGGTGGCGGCGTCCCCGGGCGGGGCAACCCCGGCGTCCATGCAGCGCTGCACCGCAGCCGTGGTGCGCGTGAACGCCGCCTCCTTGAAAGGCATGCCGACCTTGCTCTCGTGCATCACCTTGTAGAGGCCGGGATGCTCCTGCACCCAGGCCGCCTGCCCCAGGATCCGTGCGCGCAAGCCGAGAGCGGGGTCCTGGTGTGCGGCCTCGGCGTCATCCGCAGCCTGGACCATCTCCGCGTGGCAGCGCTCCATGGCCGCCGCGACAAGCGCGTCACGGTCTGGAAAGTACAGGTAAACAGAGGTGGGGGATATCGACACCGCGCGTGCCACCGCGCGCAGCGACAAGGCCTCGTCGTCGGCCAGGTCGCCGAGCATCTGCGCGGCGGCGGAAATGATCTCCTCCCGCAGCCGCTCCCCCTGCCCGCGCGCGTTGGGGCGGCGAGGGCCAGCAGAGAGACCTGCCGAGGTGGTGTCGTCCATCGCCGGATCATTTTAGCTTCGCGTACTTGCGCTGCGGCCGCCCCTGACAATACGATCGTTCATGCAAGGACGGCTGTCCACATAACTTAGGGGATCGCAATGCCGCTAACGCTCCACGAGGCTCAGGCAGTCATCGCCGGCGCACACGAGCGCGCCGCCGAGATAGGTGCACTGGTCACGCTCGCGGTCGTCAACGAGGGCGGGCACCTGCAGGCCCTGGGCCGCATGAGCGGCGCAGCGCCGCTCTCAGCCCGGATCGCCGAGACCAAAGCGGCCAGCGTCGCCCTCTTCCGCCGCGACGGCGCCGCACTGCGCCAGTTGCAGGAGGCCAACCCTGGCTTCTTCGCCCAGCTGGACCGGGCCGTGCGGGTACCCATCCTGGCGGGCGCCGGCGCGGCGCTCATCCTGCGGGGGGACACCGCCCTCGGCGCGGTGGCGGTAAGCGGCGGAATGATGCCCGGCCAAGACGACGAATGCGCAGAAGCCGCGCTGGCTGTTCTCGCTCCCTAGGGCACGGTCACGGGCTGGATCACCACCGGGCCCTGGGTGGGGTCGAGTTCGGTGGCCTGCGTTACGCCCGCGGGGGTGATGACGTCCATGGCCTTGGGGACGGTCGAGGGGGGCAGCGAGCAGATCGGGCTCGTCCCGCCGGGGGCGCAGACGCCGAACGTGAAGGCCCCGGCGGGCTGGGTGAACGCCCGGGCCTGATCGGAGCTGAACCCGTCCTGCCCGGTCAGCACGACGCTGAACGCCCAGCCGGACCCCGGCGTGCCGAACTGGGCCTCGGGCAGCGCGATGGTGACGGTCCGGTTCGTGTCATCGGTGAGCATGAAGGCGGTGCCGACCGAGTTCCCGCCGGGGTCTACCCAGGTGGGAGACGCGAAGCCCTGGGCTTCGACCCGCTCGCTCCAGGCCCCCGCCGGGGCGATGGTGTAGTTGCGCGATGTGAAGGCGGCCTGGGTCGAGGTCGCGCTGGCACCCGGGGTGTGCACGTAGACATCCAGGAGCTGGGCGCCGAAGTCGGACCCGAAGGTCGGGTCCAGGTTGGACAGGGTGGCCCGCAGGTAGGCGGTGGTGCCGTCGCTGATGACCTGGAAATCGGTCAGGTCGAAAGCTCCGGCATGGAAGGCCGGGTCGGTTGGGTACTGGTAGGTGCCGGGCCCGTTGTCGTCGCCGGCCGGATCGGTGACGTTCAGGACCGTGGTCCCTGAGGTCACGTTCCCGACCACGGACACCTGCGCGTATCCGGTGCTCCGCCCGTCCGGTGAGGTCGAGGTCGCGGTGATGACGTTGTCGCCGAACCCGACCGGGACACTCGCCGAGAACGACCCGTCCGCTGCCGCGACCGCGGTAGTCACGGACGCGGCGGCGCCGGTCGTGGTGTCCGCCGACGCGATGGCGACCGACGCGCCGGGCGACGTGGTCCCGGTCACCGTCGTGGTGGCAGATCCGATCGTCGCGCCGGAGGCCGGGGCGGTGAGGGTGACCGTCAGCGCACCCGGCGCCCCGTGGGTGATGTAGCGCGCCTTCGTGACCGCGGGCGTCTCGACGGTGCGGCCAGTTCCGAGCCCGAGGATGAGCCGGAGCTCCTGGGCCTGGGCCCAGGTCAGCGGGGAGGCCGATCCGGCGGCCTTGCCGTCGGTGAACCCGATCGACGCGGTCGCCGGGTCGCTGCCGTAGGGGGACGCCGCGAGGTCCGGGTCCTCCCAGGCCTGCTCGGGCACCAGCCCGACGCCCGAGGAGAAATTGATCATCGCGTTCAGCAGGCTGGCGGCTCCGGCACTCTGCCCGCCGGCGATGTCGCTCTCGGCGCGCTCACCGGACAGCACCGGCCACAGGTGACCGGTCCCGATGTCGGTGGGCGGCCAGGGCGCGCCGGGGGTCGTGCACGAGGTCTGGCTCGGCTGGTAGCAGTCGCCGTAGCCGTCCGCGCTGCCGTCGGCAGCCGACGTGCCGTAACGGTAGTAGCCGGTCCCGCTGGGGGTGTCGACCGATATCTGCTTGTCCAGCACGCCCAGCGAGGCCTGCACGTCCGGGTCGCTGATGGGCAGCTCGCCGAGCCGGACCAGCTCCTGGAATCCGCCGTCGATGACGCTGCGCTGGTCCACGGTCGGGCCGCCGTTGCCGAGGCTGTAGGTGATCGCCGCGTTCGGGTCACCGGTCTTGGACAGCCGGATGAAATAACGCGCGGCGTCCGGCCCGGTCGTGGTCACGGCCCAGGATTTGATGCTGCGCTGGAAATAGTCGGCCGTGGCCTGATAGAGCCGGGCCCGGGCCCGGTCGCCATGGTCGGCGGCGATAGCGGACGCCGCGGTCAGCCCGGCGATCTCGGCCGCGATGGTGGAGGGTGAGTAGCCGGTCTGCTCCTCCCACCGCTCGTTCCCGTCCGAGGGACCATGGGCGACCAGGAAGTCGGCCGCCGGCCGGACATGGTCGGCCCACAAGGTGGCGTCCCCGCTCAGGCCGGCCTGGTAGTCCATCAGGATCGGGTAGGCGACCTCGTCCAGCTGGAGTCCGCCGGTGTCAGGGGCGGCCTTGCCGTTGAGCAGCGAGTTACGCGGCATGGCCCCGCTGGGCAGTTGCTGGCGGTCGAACAGGAACCGGACCGCGTCCCGTGCCGTGGCCAGGTCGCCGTCGGCCAGCAGGCCGGTGAACGCCTCATACAGGTCGCGGGAGAACACCTCGCGGTAGGAACCGAAGTAGGCAGGCTCGCCACCGGAGTCGGTGCCAGCCGGAACCGCCTGGCCCCACGGGCTGGCCAGTGAGGCCACGATGGCGCCGGGGAAGGTCTTGTCCTCGCTCGCCTTGAGCACGTTCGCGGACAGGTAGTAGTGCTGGATCAGCCGGGCCGTCGCACTGGCCGGCTCTCCCGGATAGCGGGCCGGCGGCCGGTTCAGGCTCGCGTCGTACGCCGCCCAGCCGGCCAGGTACTTCAGCTCTTTCAGCGCGAACGGGGTGGCGAGCGAGCCCCGGGCCGTGCGCACCGCACCGGCCCGCGTGCGGCCGAAGCCGAGCGCGAGCGTCAGCGTGCCGCCCGGGCCCGGCGCCAGCTCCTGGGTCGCCACGATGTGGCCCTTCGGCGCGGACGAGTACGGGGTCAGCGCGTGGGAGCTGTCCAGCTGGGTGAGTCCATCGCTGGCCGTGCCGGCGTAGCCGACACTCGCCTCCGGCGCGGGAGTGCTATCGGCCAGCGCCATGTAGGTCGGCACCGCGTAGGTCCGGTTGGTGGCGTCGGTGACCGTGTTCGTGCTGGAGACGACCGGGATCGCGGAGCCGCCTGCCGTCGTCACGGCGCCGGTGTTGGCCCCGGCATTCTGGGTGCTGCTGCCGCCGCCGCCGTTCCCGTTCACGTGGGCGTCCAGCCGCGCGTACAGGTGCAGCCCGGACACGTTGGTTCCGGAGCCGGGCACCGCGCTCAGCCGCGTGTGCATGAGCACGGTGTCGCTGCCGGGGTCGGTGATGTACGTGGTGGTCAGCCGGTAACCGTGCTGGGCATCGGTCGCCGTCACCGTGCAGGCCATGCCGGTCGGGTCCGCGCTGACCGTGTAGCTCATGTCCCGGGTCTGCAGGTCGGTGAACGTGGAGCCATTGGTGACGACGTACTGCAGCGTGCTCACGTTGGTGTTGTCGATGGTGGGCTCGTAGGTGTCCGACAGCACCCCGCCGGCCACCGTGTACCAGACCTTCGACGCCGTGCCGGTGGCCGTGCCCACGCAGTCTTTGCGGGCCAGGTCGAAGTACGACATCGAGCCGGGGGCACCCGGCGCGACACCGCCCGTGCCAGCCTGAGCCCGGCCCACTGCGGATGTGCCCGCGGTGGCGGCCCCGGCGCCGGCTGCAGCCAGCGGAAGCATCGCCCCAGCCGTCACTAAAGTTGCGAGAACCCTGACCAAGCGCCTGCGACCACGGGCCGAGCGAGACATCCCCACCTCCGCCGGACCGCCTTCGGGCACGCGCCGATACGCGCCCTGCCTTGTCCGCGAATCCCCCCGGAGGATTCACCGCCCGGGCCGTCACTGTCAAGAGCCGGCGCGGTGAGGCCGGCGCCCGTGGCGGCCTTACCTCAAGGTTTGCGTCCGGCACCGGCCAGAACCCAGAACTTGCCTGGGTCGCCGGATACGTCGGCGCCCGGGTCCGGCCGCCACGACGGCACGTAGACCAGTCCGGGGTCGACTAGCTCGAAGCCGTCGAAAAAGCGCAGGATCTCCTCGCGCGAGCGCATCTGCGCCTGGGCGGAGACACTGCTGTTGTAGACCTTCTCGGCGGCCTGCGCCACGACCGGCCTGCTCGTGTCGGTGGCATGAGCCAGGACAAGATAACTGCCGGGGGCAAGAGCATCGCGCAGCGTGGCCACGATCCGCCAGGGATCTGCGGCATCGCTGATGAACGGCAGCACCGAGACGAGCAGCAGCCCGGCCGGCTGGCTGAAGTCGATCAGCCGCCGGGTGGCCGCGTGGGCCAGGATCTTCTCCGGCTGGCGCAGGTCGGCGTCGATGATCGCGGTGTTCTCATTCCCGGCCAGGAGAGCCTTGCTGTGCGCGATGGCGACCGGGTCAACGTCGACATAGACCACCCGGGAATCCGGGCTGGCCTGCTGGGCGACCTCATGCACGTTCCCCTGAGTCGGGATGCCGGAGCCAATATCCAGGAACTGGCCGATCCCGGCCTCGGCGAGGAACCGCACCGCCCGGCCCAGGAAGTCGCGGTTAGCGCGGGCGATCGCCCGGACACCGGGATCGGTCGCGGCCAGCGACCGGCCGAGGTCCTGGTCGGCCAGGAAGTTGTGACTGCCGCCCAGCAAGTAGTCATAAACCCGGGCGACATTCGCCCGCCGCACGTCAACCCCAGGAGGTACCCAGCCAGGCTCGCCATCCATGACGCCTCCGGTCCACATGTCCGCGGTACTCCTGGTGCGCAGCGCAGTCCGCTGGCCGGCTCCTGGCCAACCGTCACCCGGCCGCTGACGGAAGGTTTGGCATACCCCCAACACAACCCGTTGAGCAAGACACGTTATCGCAGGGGATGCACGGAGATGGACCACGGAGGCCGCAGCGGCGGCGGCAGGAGCAGCAGGGCGAGGCGATCCCGCGCCAGCCCCATCAATGGCTAGATAGCGGGCGGGTCGATAAGTGTCTGGTCAACTGTTTTTTTTGCCGGAAGTCGCCGATTACGCGTCGCGAGCTTTTATGGTCCCCTTGGTGTGGCATCTTTGTGTCAATGCAAGTGTCCGGACAGACTTGGCCGGCTCATCCGCGGTCACGCGTGACCCGGCACAACCAGGCGGCCAGCGTGCAGGCAGGACCGAACCGGGGAAACGGGATGATCAGGACACTTATTGCGGAGCAAACATCGCTGATCCGCGCGGGACTGGTGGCCCTTCTTTCCGGCACCGGCGACATTGACGTCATCGCCGAATTGCAGCGCGGCGATCAGGTGGTGTCCGCGTCGCTGGCCTTCCAGCCTGACGTCGCCGTCCTGGGCGCCGCCCTGCCCGGCGCGGACGGCTTCGCCGCAGCCCGCGCCCTGCACGCGGAGCTACCGTCTTGCCGTTCACTCATCATGAGCGAACGGCGCGATCCGGCCGGCCTCCGGCGGGCGGTGGCCGCCCACGCGACCGGGTTCGTCATGCGGGACGTAGCGCCTGACTTCATGGCTGAGGCCGTCCGCCGGGTAGCCAGGGGCAAGAAGGTAGTCGACCCTGAACTCGCTTTCGCCGCGCTGAACACCGCGAAGAATCCGCTGACGGACCGGGAACTCGACGTCCTCCGGCTCGCCGCCGAGGGTTCCACCACGGCGGAGATTGCCGGGTGCCTGTGCCTTTCGGTGGGCACCGTGCGGAACTATCTCTCGCGGGCCATCACCAAGACCGGTGGCCGCAACCGCGTGGACGCTATCCGGATCGCCGGCGGCGCCGGCTGGTTCTGAGCACCACCCGCGCCGTCTGATAGCGCATGCTTTCCAGCCCACCGGGCGGCTATTGGCGTCTTGTCTTATCCGGAACAAACGTGCCGGATGCCGATGACATCTGTCACTGTCCTGGCCGTGTGCAGCTCACCACAGGTTCATGACGGTCGTCACTTGTCCTGACAGTAATGCCCTGAGATTCTCTTTGCGGGCACCAGAAGTGGCCGGTGAGCGGGAGCCATATGCGCCGGAAGACGACAAATCCTATTTGATGGCATTCATCAGCAGGTTTCGCGCGGGGGGCGTTTGTGGATAAGCGATATGAATTGTTTTGCCTCGCTGACCCACTATTTTATGATTCCCCGAACCGCAGCGGCGCGGCCGATCGGTGCTTCGCCGCGGCCACCCGCCCGCTGCCGGCAGGCTGGGCCCAGACCAGGCTCGGCGAGTGGCAGGTGCAGATGCCGCCCGGCGACCCGCTGCCCGCCCAGGGCTGGAAGATCCACGTATCCGCCAGCACCGAGAATGCGGAACAGGTGCTCGGCAGGCTCTTTGACTACTGCGTGCCGCGGCAGCTGTCGTTCAAGTTTCTCCGCAGCCCGCTGGCCCTGCACCTCCGCAACGCGAAGTACGCCCCGCGCGGGGCCAGCGGCAAGCTCGCCACCATCTATCCCACCGGCGATGCGTCCTGCGAGCGCACCCTCGCTGAGCTGAACGACCTCATCGGGGGCGAACCGGGACCTTATATCCTGAGCGACCTGCGGTACGGCGACGGCCCGCTCTACGTGCGCTACGGCGGGTTCACGGAGCGGCACTGCCGCAATGCCGGTGGGGAACTCGTGCCGGCGATCGAAGACGACACCGGCCAGCTGGTCCCCGACGTGCGCGCGCCGGTTTTCACGCTGCCGGAATGGGTCACGCTGCCGTCTTTCCTGGCCCCCCATCTCGCGGCGCGCAACGCGGTTACCCTCAAGGACCTGCCCTATCAGATCGACGAGGCGCTGCACTTCTCGAACGGCGGCGGCGTCTACGCGGGGACGGACTCCCGGACCGGCGACCGTGTCGTGCTCAAGGAGGCGCGGCCCTACGCCGGTCTCGCCGCCGACGGCAGCGACGCGGTGGCCCGGCTCCGGCGTGAGCACGAGATCCTGGGCCAGTTGTCCGGCCTGGACGTCGTGCCCGGCGTGCGCGGCTACTTCCCGGCCGGGGATCATCATTTCCTGGTTGAGGACCATATTGACGGCGTGCCGCTGAACTCGCTCTACGCCCATCGGTATCCCCTGATCGGGGCGGCGCCCGATCCGGCCGGGATCGCTGACTACACCTCCTGGGCCCTGGGCATCTGCGCCGGCCTGGAGCGGGCGGTCGGGGCGATTCACGATCGCGGCATTGTCGTCAACGACCTGCACATGTTCAACATCATGATCCGCCCGGATGACAGCGTCGCGCTGATCGATTTCGAGGCGGCCGCGCATATCGGGGAGGGCAGGAGGCCGGCGCTCGGTAACCCGGGTTTCGTGGCGCCGCGGGACCGGACCGGATTCGATATCGACCGCTACAGCCTGGCCTGCGTCAAGCTGGCCATGTTCCTGCCGCTGACCACGCTGTTCGCACTCGACCGGGGTAAGGCGGAGCAGGTCGCGAAGGTGATCGCGGAACACTTCCCGGTCACGCCGCAATTCCTGGACGGCGCGGTCGCGAGCATCGCCGGGGTGCCGCAGCGCCGGGCCGCGACGGCCATCGGGCCGCGGCACCGCCAGGCCGGACCCGGGCACCGCCAGGCCAGGCCCAGGCACCGCGAGGCCGGACCCGGGCCCGCAGATTACGCCTGACCAGCCCGGATGGGAGAGAGCCCGGCACTCCCTGGTGCAGGCCATCCACGGCAGCGCGACCCTGGCCCGCGACGACCGGCTCTTCCCCGGTGACATCGAGCAGTTCGCGGCGCCGAGTGGCGGTCTCTGCATCGCCACCGGTGCCGCGGGCGTGCTCTACGCCCTATCCGAGGCCGGGGCGGGCAACCTCCCCGAGCACATCGAATGGCTCATCCGGCGGGTGGCAGAACCAGTGCCCGGGGCTCGCCTCGGCCTGTACGACGGCATGATCGGCGTAGCCAGCGTGCTGCACCGGCTGGGCCACCCCGCGGCCGCGCTGCGGGTGGCGGAGACATGCCTCGCGGAGCGATGGGAACGGCTCGGGACCGACCTGCACGGCGGCCTGTCCGGCCTGGCCCTGGCCCTGCTGGAACTCGGTGAGGCCACCGGGGAGGTACGCCTGCTGGAGGCGGGGCTCCGGGCCACCGACATGGTGGCCGCCGGGCGGCCCGCACCAGCCTCGGCCGGCAGCGGCGGCGGGGTGGGCCTGCTGCGCGGCTCTTCCGGGCCGGCGTTGCTCTTCATCCGGATGTTCCAGCGCACTCGTGATCACCGTTACCTGGATCTCTCCGCGGCCGCGCTCGGCGCGGACCTGGACCGGTGCGTGCTCGATGGCCAGGGCGCGCTGAAGGTGGACGAGGGCTGGCGCTTGATGCCCTACATCGACGGCGGCAGCGTCGGCATCGGCCTGGCCATCGACGATTTTCTCGCTCACCGCCGGGACGACCGGCTCGAGCAGGCGGTGGCAGGCATCCGGGCCGCCGCCTCCTCGACCTATTTCGCCCAGCCGAGCCTCTTCCGGGGCCGGGCCGGGATGCTGATGTATCTCTCGCGCGGGCAGGCGCCGGGCCACCCGGCTGGCGACCCACGGGTTGCCGCCCATGTCCGCCGCCTGGCCTGGCATGCGATCAGCTACCGCGGCGGTACCGCGTTCCCGGGCGAGACCCTCTTCCGGCTCTCGATGGATCTCGCCACCGGTACCGCGGGCGTCCTCCTCGGCCTTGCTTCGGCGCTCTCGCCTGACGGCGCGGGATTGCCGTGCCACCGCCCTGCGCAGCGTCCGGGTACCCGGACGGGCAGCGTCAGCGGCCATCCAGACGTCCCTGGGAGTTCTGGCCAGGGACTGCAGGAAGTATCCGTCATCACAAGGAGGTAATACCAACATGGCGCTCCTCGACATGCAGGGCATGGAGCTCAAGACCGCGCGCGGCGGGAACGGCGGCTGTGGCGGGCACGGCGGCGGGGGCAGTGAACTCAGCCTCCTGCTCTGCGACAGCGTGGCCAGCGTCACGCTCTGCCTGTAGCACGCGGTCTCACGCTTCATTAGGCACGGCGCGGAGTGCGGCCTCTTCCGGCCGCGCTCCGCGTCGTCTCCCGGAGGGCATCCGTGCCGAACCACGCCCGACACCGTGGCCGTTCCGCCGAGCGCCGGGCGCACCGGGCCGCTGACCGGCTGCTGCTGCGGATGGCGCGGCACGGTGCGCACTGGACCGCGCTGCTGGCCACCACATCGATCACCGGAGCGGTCGCGGATACCCTGCTCCCGGCGACCGCGGGGCACACCGTGGACGTCGTGCTCCGCTCGGCATTTGCGCCGGGCCCGGCGCGAGGAGCCCCGGACCGGGCCGGCTACTGGCTGGCCGGATGCATCGCGCTGATCGTCGTCATTGTGGCCTGCGGGGCGCTCGGCCCGTTCGCGGCCGGGATGAGCACGGCCACCGCGACCGCGTGGCTCAGGCGCCGGCTGGCCGGTCACCTCTTCGCCTGCGGCCCCGGGCTGCCGGAGCGGTTCCCGGCCGGGGACCTGGTCAGCAGGATGATCGGTGGCGCGGCGGTGGCCGGGAGCGCGCCCGCGAGCGGCATCCAGGCGGTGGCGGCCGTCATCACGCCCGCGGGCAGCATCATCGCCCTGGCCCTGATCGACCCCTGGCTCGCGGTGGCCTTCGCCGCCGGGCTGCCCGCGCTCGCGATCGTACTTCGCGCATTCGTCCGCGACGCGTCCGGCATCACGGCCAGTTACCAGCGGGCCCAGGGGGCCATCACGGCCCGGCTCCTCGATGCGCTGGCCGGTGCGCGCACCATCGCCGCCGCCGGTACCAGCGACCAGGAAGCGGCCCGCGTGCTGGTGCCGCTCGCCGACGTGCGCCTGCATGGGCAGGCATTCTGGCGAATTCAGGCCCGGATCGCCGCGCAGGGCTCGATCATCGTCCCGCTGCTGCAGGTCGTGGTCCTCGCCGTCGCCGGATTTGAGCTTGCGGCCCACCGGATCAGTCCTGGGGAGTTGCTGGCCGCCAGCCAGTACGCCGTGCTCGGGGCCGGGGTCGGCGCGTCGATCGGGCGGCTCGGCCAGCTGGCCCAGGCCCGCGCCGGGGCCCGGCGGATGGCAGAGCCACTCGCCGAGCCCGCGGTCGCCGAGGGCACCGGGTCATTGCCGCCCGGCCCCGGCTGCCTGGAGCTGCGCGCGGTGACCGTGCGCAGTGGCGGCGAACTGGTGCTCGATGGGGTCGATGTCTGCGTGCCAGGCGGGGCGGTGGTCGCCGTGGTCGGGCGTTCGGGGGCAGGCAAGTCGGTGCTCGCGGCGGTGGCCGGGCGGCTGCTGGATCCAGACACCGGCGACGTGACCCTCGACGGTGTCCCGATGGCCAGCATCGGCCGGGCCGCACTGCGCCGGGCCGTCGTGTACGCGTTTGACCGGCCGGCCTTGTTCGGCGGGACCCCGCGCGAGGCGATCGCGTTCGGAGCCTCGCGTCCCTCCACCGCACAGATACTGGCCGCCGCGCGGGACGCGGCCGCCAGCGAGTTTCTCCGGCGCCTGCCCGCCGGCCTGGATACGCCCTCAGCGCAGGCTCCGATGTCGGGCGGGGAGATCCAGCGGATCGGGCTGGCCCGCGCGTTTGCGCACGCGGATCAGGCCCGGCTGCTGATCCTCGACGACGCCACATCCAGCCTCGACACGGTCACCGAGATGCGCGTCAGCCAGGCGCTGACCAGCCATCTCGGTGGCCGCACCTGCCTCATCATCGCGCACCGCGCCGCCACGGCCGCGCGCGCCGACCTGGTCGCCTGGCTGGACCGCGGCAAACTGCGTGCCCTCCGGCCGCATCACGAACTCTGGGCCGACCCCGGCTACCGTTCCGTGTTCACGCCCGGAGCGGTGGAACTGGCCACCGCTGATGGCTGATCAGGGAGTAGCGGGCCCGTCGCGGGTCCGGCGCGCGCTGGTCCTGCGCGTCCTGCGGCGCAGTCTCACCCAGCGGCCCCGGGACGCTGGCGGGCTGGCCGCCTGGTCGCTGGTCCAGGCGCTTCCAGCGCTCGTCTCTGGCTGGGCGGTGGCCAAGGCCACCTCCGACTTCCTGGAGGGTGGCGCCGGCACCGGGCCGGGAATCGAATGGCTCGGCCTGATCGGGCTGGCCGCGCTGGCCAGCGCGCTGGCCAGCCGGCAGACCTACCTGAGGGTCGCCGCGCTGGTCGAACCGCTCCGCGATGACCTGGTGCGCATGATCGTGACGGCCGCACTCCAGAATGCGACCTGGGATGCCCCGCGGGACACCGGTGCCGTCGCCCGGATCACCCATCAGGCCGAGATCGTCCGGGACACCTTCGCCGGGCTGCTGGCGGTCGGCCTCACCTTCGCCTTCACGGTGGTCAGCGCCGTCATCGGCCTGGCCGCGCTGGTGCCCGAGATCGTGGCCCTGGCCGTCGTGCCGATGGCGGTGTCGCTGGCGCTGTTCTGCTGCCTGCTGCCGTCCTTTGCCCGCTGGCAGGCCAAGTCCGTGGTTGGCGAGGAGGAGGTGGCTGATTCCGCCGCCGCCGCACTGGCCGGCCTGCGCGACGCCCTGGCCTGCGGGGCAGAGGACCAGTTGCTCAGCGAGATCAATGACCGGGTGATGACGCAGGCCGCCGCGCTGAGGGCGCTGGCCAGAATGAACCTGCTCCGGACGCTGTGCCTGGCGGTCGGTGGCTGGCTGCCGCTGATCCTGGTGCTGGCGGCCGCACCCTCGCTGGTCCGCGCGGGCGTCACCCCGGGGGCGGTCATCGGCGCGGTGACCTACATCGGCGGGGTCCTGCAAGGTGCCCTGTACATGCTGACCCGGGGGCTCGGCGGCAGCGGCATCCGGCTCGCGATCACGCTGCAACGGATCGTCGAGGCCACTGGGAATCCCGCGGTCCTGCATCACCTGGGTGATGGCGAGGCTATGAACGGCGGGGGGACCCGGCCCGGCCGGCACGCTCCCCCGCCGGGCTGGCCGGGACCGGGCGGAGGTGTCGGTCCGGGGGGTGAGCTTCGCCTACGGCCCGTTCGCCGAGCCGGTGCTGCACGCTCTCGACCTCGACATTCCCGAGGGGCACCACCTCGCCATCGTGGGTCCGAGCGGAATTGGCAAATCCACCCTCGCCGGGCTGGTCGCCGGGCTGCTCCAGCCGCTGGCCGGCGAAGTCCGGCTCGGCGGTATCCCGACGACCGAGATAGCCGCCGCGGACCTGCCGGGACACCGGGTCCTGATCCCCCAGGAGGCGTACGTCTTCGCCGGCACACTCGCCCAGAACCTGAGCTACCTGGCGCCTGATGCGCCGCAGCAGGAACTCGACGCCTCGGTCGACGCGGTCGGCCTGCGCGACCTGGTCACCCGGCTCGGCGGATACCGCGCCCAACTGGTCCCTACCGCGCTGTCCGCGGGGGAACGCCAGCAAATCGCGCTGGCCCGGGCCTACCTGTCGCCGGCCAGGCTGGCCATCCTCGACGAGGCGACCAGCCATCTCGATCCCGCCGCCGCCGCGCACGCCGAGCGGGCGTTCGCCGCCCGGCCGGGCACGCTGATCGTCATCGCGCACCGGATGAGTTCCGCGCTCCGGGCGGAACGGGTGCTCGTCCTGGATGGTTCCAGTGCCCGGATCGGCGATAACGCCACGCTCCTGGCCACTTCACCGCTGTACCGGGATCTCGTCGGCCACTGGCAGGCTGATCATCCCACCGGAACCAGCGTCCGCACCGGCGCAAACTCCCAGCGCGCTTACGGCTAGCCGCGGTCCCCGTCACGCCCCGTGCGGGGCTCTGCCGTCGGGGGGCACTGCCCGGGCCGCAGGGTGGTGAGGTTTTCGCGAATCCAGGCGCCTGCAGCTGAATATCGAAGTGCTCTTTTCGGACTGATCAGGGACAACCTCCACGCTCATCCCGCCTCGCTCCCTTCAAGTCCGAGCTTGATCACCAGATCGGCCAGCGTGGGGCCGACGACGTAGTGCGTCGCAGTGGGGCTGAGGTTGACCACCACACCCCACGCCCCAGTTACTTCGCTCCACTCGAGTCGGCACTCTGGGCGCTGTCGCTCCAGCTCGGCCCGGAACTGCTGGTCATCACTTAACGATGAGCCGTGGTCACCATCCATGAAGAGCACAGTACCCCAGTGCAACTCATTGGGTCCAACTGGACCTAATAGTAACCCCAGGAATCTCTATCGTCCCTGATGAGACCTAGTGTGTGATCATGCTCGACCACGACTCGCCGGTAGACCTGCACGAGCAGCTCTCCAACCTGCTCCGCGAGCAGATCAAGTCTGGCCAGCTCTCGGGACGCATCCCGTCGATCAAGTCCCTGGCCCAGGAGTACGAGGTCTCAACCGGGACAGTCGAGCGCAGCCTGAGCACGCTGAAGGATGAGGGTTTGATCATCGCCCGCATAGGCCGCGGGTTCTTTGTCAGTAGGTGACAATTGCCACCACGGCGGCAGGTAACCCTTACATGTTCCGCATGGCCTGCGCCGGGGACTCCACGCAGTCGGCGACGAAGCGCAGGAAGCCTCCGGCGGTTCCGCCATCGCAGACCCGGTGATCGAAGGCGAGCGTGAGCTGAGTCATCTGCCGGGGCACGATCTGGCCGCCGACGACCCAGGGACGCTCGATGATCCGGCCGATCCCCAGGATGGCCACCTCGGGGTGATTGATGATGGCCGCCGAGCCATCCACGCCGAACACGCCGTAGTTGTTGATCGTGAACGTCCCGCCGGTCAGGTCGGCGGGGCCGAGCTGGCCGTCCCGGGCCCGCTGGGTACGCTCGGCCAGCCGCAGCGAGAGTTGCTCAAGGGTGCAGCCTTGCGCGCCGGGCACGACCGGCACCATGAGACCCCGGTCGGTCTGGGCGGCGAAACCCAGGTGGACCGCCGGGCCCAGCACTATCTCGTCGCCCTCGATCCGGGCGTTGAGCTCGGGATAGCGGCGCAATCCGAGGATGGTGTACCTGGAAAACATGGCCAGCAGGCTGATCCTGGGCGCGGACTCGTCCGCATTCAGGCCCGCGCGGAGCCTGATCAGTTCGGTGGCGTCAACGTTGACCCAGACCGTCGCCTCCGGGATCTCCCGCCGTGACCGGCTGAGCTTGTCCGCGACCGCTTTGCGCACACCCCGTATCGGAATACGCGCGATGCCGTTGGCCCCCCTTTCCGGATCGCTGGCCGGCTGGGGCCCCGGGCCGGTATCCGGCGCCGGTGACTGAACCTCGTCACCGTGAGCCCTGATGGCCAGGTCGACGTCGCGGCGGGTGATCAGGCCGTCCCGGCCCGATCCCCGGATGGCCGTGACGTCCAGGCCGGCCTCCCGGGCCAGCCGCCTGACCAGCGGTGAGACGACGGGCACCCGGCCGGCGGGACGGGGCGGCTGGCCGGCACGTGCGCGGCGGCGCCGGCGGTCAGCAGAAGTGCCGTAGCCGATGAGGACGTTGCCGCTCTCGCCATCATCGTGGCCGGAGTCATGGCGGCCAGCGTCGTGGCGGTCAGCGTCATCGCGGCCGGCCGGGTCCGGCGTGGCCACGCCTGGCTCCGCGAACGGAGTTGCGCGATGCCCGGTACCCCGGTCCGGGGCTGGTGGCGTGTCACGCCCGGTATCGGCCCCGGCCACGGTGATCAGCGGGGCCCCGACGGCCAGCACGTCGCCGGGCTCGCCGTGCAGGGCGGTCACCCGGCCGGCGAACGGGACCGGCACCTCGACCACGGCTTTGGCCGTTTCCACCTCGACCACGGTCTGGTCGACGGCCACGACGTCGCCGGCCTGGACCCGCCAGGTGACGATCTCGGCTTCGGTGAGGCCCTCGCCGAGGTCCGGCAGCAGGAACGCGGGCATCTAGCCGGCCGCCTTCACGGTGGCGGTCTCGCTCCACTGGAGACGGTTGATCGCATCCAGGATGCGGTCAACGCTGGGCAGATGATGCTGCTCCAGGTGCGGCGGCGGATAGGGGATGTCGAACCCGGTGACCCGCAGGACCGGGGCTTCAAGGTAGTGGAAGCACTGCTCGGACAGGCGCGCGGCCACCTCGGCGCCGTATCCGCAGAACCGGCTGGCCTCGTGGATCACGACGGCCCGGCCGGTCCGCCGGACAGAGGCGGTGACGGTCTCGTCGTCGAACGGGGACAGGGTTCGCAGGTCGATGACCTCGGCGCTGTGGCCATTTTCCTGGGCCTCCTCGGCGGCGTCCAGGGCGGTGCGCAGCGTGCCGCCGTAGGCGATGAGCGTGACATCAGTGCCCGGCCGGCGCACGGCGGCCCGGTCGATGGCCGAGGCCGTGTGGTCCAGGACCGTGGTCTCCTTCGACCAGTAGCGGCGTTTGGGCTCGAGGAAAATGACCGGGTCGGGGCAGTCGATGGCCTGCCGCAGCAGCGCGTAGGCGTCGCCGGGCGTGGCCGGGGTGACGACCCGCAGGCCCGCGGTGTGGGTGTAATAGGCCTCGGACGAGTCGCAATGGTGCTCGACCCCGCCGATGCCGCCGCCGTACGGGACCCGGATCACGATGGGCAGCGCGATGCGCCCCCGGGTCCGGTTGCGCAGCTTGGCCAGGTGGCTGGTGATCTGCTCGAACGCGGGGTAGGCGAACGCGTCGAACTGCATCTCGACCACGGGGCGCAGGCCGTTCATGGCCATCCCGATGGCGGTGCCGACGATCCCGGACTCGGCCAGCGGGGTGTCGAACACCCGGGCCTCACCGAACGCGGCGGCCAGCCCGTCGGTGACCCGGAACACCCCGCCGAGGGCCGCGACGTCCTCGCCGAAGACCAGGACGGTCTCGTCGTCGCGGAGCGCGTCGGCCAGCGCCCGGTTCAGGGCGGCGGCCATGGTCACGGAGGACGCCCCGGCCGGCGTCCTGCTGTCCCGCTCAGCCAGCACCGTCATCGCATCTCCCCGGCCTCGTCGCTCAGTTCCTCCAGTTCGGCCGCCAGTTGCCGTTGCTGTCTGCGCAGCTCGGGCGGGGGCTCGGCGTAGACGAAGCGGAACAGGTCGGCCGGGTCGGGGACCGGGTCGGCATTCATCCGCCGCCGCAGGTCCTCGGCCCGCGCCTCGGCCTCGGCGTCCAGGGCGGACAGGGCGGCGCCGTCCAGCAGTCCCCGGCCGAGGAGATACTGCCTGATCCGCACGACCGGGTCGCGGCCGAGCCACTCGCGTACCTCGGCCTGGGGCCGGTAGCGGGCGGCGTCGTCGGCGTTGGTGTGGGCTTCAATACGGTAGGTGAGCGCCTCGATGAGAGTCGGCCCGCCGCCGCCGGCCGCCGACTCGACCGCCTGGCGGACCGCCGCGTACACGGCGGCCGGATCGTTGCCGTCCACCAGCACGCCGGGGATCCCGTAGCCGATTCCCTTATGAGCCAGGGACGGGGCGGCGGTCTGCTTGGCTACCGGGACGCTGATGGCGTAGCCGTTGTTCTGCACGAAGAACACGACCGGGGAGTTCCAGACGGCGGCGAAGTTGAGTGCCGCGTGGGTGTCGCCCTCGCTCGTCGCGCCGTCGCCCAGCATGACCAGGGCGACGGCGTCCTCGCCCTTGAGCCGGGCCGCGTGGGCGACCCCGACGGCATGCGGCGCGTTGGTCGCCAGCGGCGTGCACTGGGGGGCGACCCGGTGCGCGTACGGGTCGTATCCGCAGTGCCAGTCCCCGCGCAGCAGGGTCAGCACCTCGACCGGGTCGACGCCGCGGGCGACCAGCGCCATCGAGTCGCGGTAGGTAGGGAACAGCCAGTCCTGCGGGCGCAGGGCGGCCACCGCGCCGACCTCACCCGCTTCCTGGCCCCGCGCCGAGGGATATACGGCCAGACGGCCCTGCTTGGTCAGCGCCGTGGCCTGGGTGTCGAAGCGCCGGCCCAGCACCATCTGCCGGTGCAGCCCGACCAGGACATCGTCGCCCGGCATGTCCAGGCCGGTGGAGCGGACGGGCTTTCCATCGGGGTCCAGCAGCGCCAGCGGGGTCTCGGTCGGCAACAGCCGCCGCTGATCCGCCTGGCCGGGGACCGCATCCGTCACGGAGGTCACGACTCTCACCTCAAGGGAAGGCGGCTATTAAGGTAACTGTGCGTCCCTTGCGTGCCGAACGTCTAGTGTCCTCCTGGAATCCTGGACATAGTCGCGAGCTGAACAAATTCTGATAGATGAACGGTTCCGAAGATCCTCGGTACGAGGCTCCGGCTGGACAGATGGCCGGCGGCCGGATCAGGGCGCCGCGATCAGCCGCCTCGTAAATCCGTAAGTCCACAATTCGCTCGTTAATACAGACGATTGGCCCTCTGCTCCGGGGTAGCGTGGTCTTATGACCTCCAGTTCCGCGGGCCACGAGGATCCGCCTGGGCCAGTGCCCGTCCTGGATGACGTGGACCGGGCCATCGTGGCCCAGTTGCGCGACGACGGCCGCATGTCCATGCGGGCCCTGGCGGCCACGCTGCACATCTCCCGGGCCGGGGCGTACACGCGCGTGCAGCGGCTGGAGGAGGCCGGCGTGATCACCGGGTACACGGCGCAGATTGACCCCCAGCGCTACGGGTATGACCTGTCGGCCTACGTGCACCTGAAGATCGCCCAGTCGGCCTGGAAACAGCTGCGGACCAGGTTGCTGGCCGTCGCGGAGGTCGAGCACGCGGCGCTGGTGTCCGGGGACAGCGACATCGTGCTGCTGGTCCGGACCCGGGATATCGCGACACTGCGGGAACTGGTCCTGAACTCCTTCCAGAACATGCCCGAGGTGCTGTCCACCCAGACCGTGCTGATCTTCGATGAGCTGCGGAGCACCCGGCAGACCCGCGGCCCGTCCGCCGGGTAAGTGGCAGCCGGCCGGCCGGTCAGTCACCGGGGCCGGTACCCGGTCAGGCGCGGGCGCGGCCCGGAGACAGGGCCGGCAGCCGGTCAGGCGCGCGGGCGCAGGCCGTCGAACGCGAGAGCGGTCAGGGTGCGCGCCAGTTCATCGGCGGACTGGGCGCTGCGGGGCCGGAGCCATTCGGTCAGCGAGTTGACCATGCCGAACAGCAGCCGCGCGACAACGGCCGGATCGGCGTCGGGCCGCAGGTCGCCGTCGTTCATGGCCTCGGCCACGAGTTCGGCGACCAGGTGGTCAATCTGCCGGCGCCGGGCCATGGCCTGCCGTTCGACGTCGCTGTTTCCCCGGACCCGGAGCAGCAGCGTGACGTAAGGCAGGCGGTCCACCAGGACCTGGACGCTGGTTCGCAGCAGCATTTCCAGCCGCGCGACCGCTGGGCCGTCCAGGGCCCGGACAGCCGCCGCGGCCTCTTCCAGGCCGGCCAGGGCCCGGTCGAGAGCGAGGCCCAGGATCGCTTCCTTGCTCTCGACGTGGTGGTAGATGGACGACTTGCTGATGCCGAGCCGCCGCGACAGGTCTTCCATGCTGGTGCCGTCGTAGCCCTGCTCATTGAAGACCGCCACGCAGGTTTCCAGCACGGTGGACACGTCGTGCCGGGGGCGCGTGCGCTCGCGGGCCAGGGCGGTCTTGTCACTCACGGCCGCGGAACTCCGGCCGCCGCTTGGCCAGGAACGCGTCCACCGCGCCCCGATGGTCAGCGGTCGCGCCCAGCGCGGCCTGGTCCCGGGCCTCCGCGGCCAGCACGTCGGGCCAGGGAGAGGCCCACGCCTGCCTGATGGCCCGTTTGGCTGCCGCGTAGGCCAGGGTCGGCCCGGCCGCCAGTCCGGAGGCCACCTCCTGAGCGGTGGCGGCCAGTTCGCCTGCGGGCACCAGCCGGCCGACGATCCCCCAGCTCAGCGCGTCCTCGGCGGTGAACGGCGTGGACAAGATGATGAGCTCGCTGGCCCGCGCGGTCCCGACCGCCCGCGCCAGGGAGGCGGACAGCCCGGAATCCGGGGTCAGCCCGATGCCGGTGAACGCGGTGGTGAACCGGGCCTCTTGCGCGGCGATCCGCAGGTCGCAGGCGAGCGCGAGGCCCAGTCCGGCCCCGGCGCAGGTGCCGTTGATCGCGGCCAGCACCGGCTTGGCCATCGTGGCCAGCGCGGTGATCAGCGGGTTGTAGTGCGCGGCGATGGTGTCGAAGGCGTCCGGGCCGGCCTCGCGCAGCGCGTCCGCGTGCTCGCGCAGGTCCTGCCCGGCGGTGAAGACCCGGCCGGTGCCGGTGAGGACCACGGCGCGGACGCCGTCATCGCCCGCGGCCTCGGTGACCGCGGCCAGCAGCATCTGCTTGGCGGCCAGACCGAGCGAGGGAGTGCTCATCGTGATCGTCGCGACCGCCCCGTCGACGGCATAAGTCACCGGTCCCTGGTGTGCGTCCACCCGGGCACGTTATCATGTACCGAACGTTCGGTCGGGAAACAAATCGGTCAGCAGCAGCCCGGCCGGCACAGCCGAAGGCCGGAACGGCCGCACGGAACGGACGGAGCTGGCGGATGGTGCTGGGCAGTTACGTGAATGGGTCCTGGACGTCACCCTCGGCCGAGGGTGCGCCGTTGCTGGACGCCGTCACCGGGGAGCAGGTCGCCACCATCTCCTCGGCCGGCATCGACATGCGCGCCGCCCTCGGGTACGGCCGGGCGGTGGGTGGCCCGGCGCTGCGCGGACTCACCTTCCACGAGCGGGCCGCGATCCTGAAGTCGGCCGGCCAGTTCCTGCGCGAGCACCGGCCCGAGCTGTACACCCTGTCGGCCCGCACCGGCGCGACGCTGGCGGATGCGCGGTTCGACGTGGACGGCGGGATCGGCGTGCTGGCCAGCTACGCCAGCCAGGGCCGCCGGGAACTGCCGGACGACACGGTCCTGCTCGACGGCGACGCAGCGCAGCTGGGCAAGGGCGGCCAGTTCCTCGGCCAGCACATCCTCACCCCGCGCCATGGGGTCGCGGTCCAGATCAACGCGTTCAACTTCCCGGTATGGGGACCGCTGGAGAAGTTCGCGCCCGCCTTCCTGGCCGGCGTCCCGAGCCTGGTCAAGCCGGCCAGCTCGACCGCCTACCTGACCGCCCGGCTGGTCGAGCTCATCGTCGAGTCGGGGCTGCTGCCCGAGGGCTCGCTGCAGCTGATCTGCGGCAGCACCGGGGACCTGCTCGACCATCTCACCGATCAGGACCTGCTCTCGTTCACCGGCTCGGCGTCAACCGCCCAGCGGCTGCGGACTAACCCCACGGTGGTCGCCCGGTCGGTCCGGTTCAACGCGGAGGCCGACTCGCTCAACTGCTCGATCCTCGGGCCGGACGCGGGCCCCGGCAGCCCCGAGTTCGATCTGTACGTCAGGCAGCTGGTGACCGAGATGACGGTCAAGGCCGGGCAGAAATGCACCGCGATCCGCCGCGCCCTGGTGCCCGAGTCCCTGCTGGGCGCGGTCGCCGAGGCGGCCTCGGCCCGGCTGGCCAAAGTCGTGGTGGGCAACCCGGCCGACGAAACGGTGCGGATGGGCGCGCTGGCCAGCCTCGGCCAGCGCGACGAGGTCCGCCGCTCGCTCAAGGTCCTGCTGTCGGCCGGGACGGCCGTGTTCGGCGATCCCGAGCGCGTCGAGGTGGTCGGGGCGGACCCCGACCGGGGGGCCTTCATGTCCCCCGTGCTGATCCGGGCCGAGGACGCCGGGCGAGCCGAGCCGCACGAAGTGGAGGCGTTCGGGCCGGTGAGCACGCTGATCGGCTACCGCGACACCGCGCACGCGGTCGAGCTGGCCGCGCGCGGCCTGGGCAGCCTGGCCGGATCCATCGTCACCGCGGACGCCGGGTTCGCCCGGGACGTCGTCCTCGGCGTCGCGCCCTGGCACGGCCGGCTGCTCGTCCTCGACTCCGACGATGCGGCCGAATCCACCGGGCACGGCTCCCCGCTGCCGGTGCTGGTGCACGGCGGCCCGGGCCGGGCCGGCGGGGGCGAGGAGCTGGGCGGCCTGCGGGCCGTGACCCACCACATGCAGCGCACCGCGGTCCAGGCCAGCCCGCGGGTGCTGGCCAGGATCACCGGCCGGTGGGTGCCGGGCAGCGAGCGCAGCACGGACGGCACGCATCCGTTCCGGAAGCCGCTCTCACAGCTGCGCGTCGGCGACTGCGTCGTGGCGGGGCCGCGGACGGTCACCGCGGCGGACATCGCGCACTTCGCCGAGTTCACCGGGGACACCTTCTACGCCCACACCGACGCTGACGCCGCGGCGCGCAACCCGTTCTTCGACGGCATCGTGGCCCACGGCTACCTGGTCCTGTCGCTGGCGGCCGGCCTGTTCGTCGACCCCGACCCCGGGCCGGTGCTGGCCAACTATGGCCTGGATAACCTGCGCTTCCTCACCCCGGTCTACCCAGGAGACGAGCTAACCGTGACCCTGACCTGCAAGGCGATTTCCCCGCGGGGCGGCAGCGAGCACGGCGAGGTCCGCTGGGACGCCGAGGTCACCAAGCAGGACGGCTCGCCGGCCGCCCGCTACGACGTGCTCACCATGGTGGCGAAGGAGTGGCCGTCATGACCGTCACGACCAGGGCATCCCGTCCCGATGGGCCGCCGGACCTGCAGCAGCACTTCGACGCGACGATCGCCCAGGACCGCCGGATCGAACCGCGGGACTGGATGCCGGACGGGTACCGCAAGACGATGATCCGCCAGATCGCCCAGCACGCGCATTCAGAGATCATCGGCATGCAGCCCGAGGGGAACTGGATCACCCGGGCCCCGTCCCTGCGGCGCAAGGCCATCCTGCTGGCCAAGGTGCAGGACGAAGCGGGCCACGGCATGTACCTGTACTCGGCGGCCGAGACGCTGGGCGCCGACCGGGCCGACCTGACCAGCATGCTGATCAGCGGCCGGCAGAAGTACTCCTCGATCTTCAACTACCCGACACCCAGCTACGCCGACGTGGGCGTCATCGGGTGGCTGGTGGACGGCGCGGCGATCTGCAATCAGGTGCCGCTGTGCCGGTCCTCCTACGGTCCGTACGCCCGGGCGATGATCCGGATCTGCAAGGAGGAGTCGTTCCACCAGCGGCAGGGCTATGAGCTGCTGATGACGATGATGCGGGGAACCGCCGCGCAGCGGGCCATGGTCCAGGAGTCGGTCGACCGGTTCTGGTGGCCGTCGCTGATGATGTTCGGCCCGCCCGACGAGGCCTCGCCCAACACCGCCCAGTCGATGGCGTGGGGCGTCAAGCGGCATACCAACGACGAACTGCGGCAGCGCTTCGTCGACATGACCGTGCCGCAGGCCGAAAGGCTGGGGGTCACCCTGCCGGACGACGAGCTGCGCTGGAACCCCGAACGCGGCCACCACGATTTCGGGGCGGTCGACTGGGGCGAGTTCAAGGCCGTCGTGGGGGGACACGGGCCCTGCAACGCGCAGCGGGTCGCCCGGCGCAAGTCCGCACACGACGACGGTGCCTGGGTTCGCGAGGCGGCCGCCGCCTACGCCGCCAAGGCCGCCCGCCGGGAGACAGCGTCATGAGCGGGACGGCTGGCGCCCGGTCCGACTGGCCACTGTTCGAGGTCTTCCTGCGGAGCAAGCGGGGGCTGAACCACGTGCACGTCGGCTCCCTGCACGCGGCCGACCCGCAGATGGCGCTGCACCACGCGCGGGATCTGTACACGCGGCGCAATGAGGGCGTCAGCATCTGGGTCGTGCCGGCCACCGAGATCACCGCGAGCAGCCCCGACGAGAAGGACCCGTTCTTCGCGCCGTCCGGGGACAAGGTCTACCGCCACCCCACGTTCTACGAGATTCCCGACGACGTCCCGCACATGTGAGGCTCCGGTATGAGTGACGATGACGAGTACGGCGCCTACCAGGCCCTGGCCGAGGAGGCCGAGGATCACCGCTGGGCGTTCGGTACCGGCTTCACCGATCCGCTGGAGGGCGTGGACACCACCGTGCCCCCGGGGGTCGACGGTGCGTCGCTGGCCGCCTATTGCCTCATGCTCGGCGATGACGCCCTGATCTACAGCCATCGCCTGCAGCAGTGGGTCACCCGCGCGCCCGAACTGGAAGAGGAAACCGCGCTGGCCAACATCGCCCTCGACCTGCTCGGGCAGGCCCGGATGCTGCTGGCCCGCGCGGGCCGCGCCGACGGCAGCGGCCGGGACGAGGACGAGCTCGCGTTCTTCCGGGACGAGCCGGAGTTCCGCAACGTCCGGCTCGTCGAGCGGCCCGACGCCGACTTCGCCGAACTGGCCGGCCGCCTGCTGGTGTTCTCCACCTGGCGGCTGGCGCTGCTGGAGCGCTCACCGCGTCCCGGGATCCGGTGCTGGCCGCGATCGCGGCCAAGAGCGTCAAGGAACTCACCTACCACCGGGACTATGCGGCCCGGTGGGTGGTGCGGCTCGGCGACGGCACCGACGTCTCGCACGCGAAGATAACGGCCGGGCTGGCTGCCGTGTGGCCGCTGGTCGATGAGCTCTTCACCCCCCACCCATCGAGCTGGGCCTGGCCGGGACCGCCGCCGATGTGCGCGCGCTGCGCGGGAGTTCGACACGATCCTGGACACCGTGCTGGCCGCGGCCACCCTGGCCCGCCCCCAGGCCGCCGCGCTGGCCGGCCTGGGCGGCC
>CAWINS010000016.1:0-18806 GCA_963837335.1 uncultured Actinomycetes bacterium
CCTACGTGCACATGATCGAGGAGTACGCCCGGCACAACGGGCACGCCGACATTCTCCGCGAGCAGATCGACGGCGTGACCGAGGACTGACCGGGCCGGCGGCCCGGGCTACCCGATCCGGCGCACGGCGCGCAGCGGTTCCTCCGGGAGGGCCCGGGCCGGGAGGGGCCGGGCGGGCGAGGGATCCCAGTACTGGTGGGTCTGGCTCATCAGCGGCGAGGAGATCATGAAGTCCGCGGTCGCCCGGTTGCACGCGACCGGGATGTTGCACACGACCGCCACCCGGAGCAGCGCCTTCACGTCAGGGTCGTGCGGGTGCGGCTCCAGCGGGTCCCAGAAGAAGACGAGCAGGTCGATCTCGCCTTCGGCGATCCGCGCGCCGATCTGCTGATCGCCGCCGAACGGCCCGCTGCGGAAGCAGGTGACCGGCAGGCCGAGCTCGTCCTGCAGCAGGCGCCCCGTGGTCGCGGTCGCGAAGAGCTGATGGTCGCCGAGCAGCGGCAGGTTGTACTCCGCCCACTCGAGCATGTCCTGCTTCTTGTTGTCGTGAGCGATGAGGGCGATCCGCCGCCCGGTACGCGTGGGCGTGTCAGTAACCACAAAAGTTCCTCTCGAAGTCCGGCCTGGGTGTCAGCTGACTCGTGGCCGCTTCGTCGCGCCCGGCCAGTGGCCCGGGCAGAATCGGGCCCAGGCTCTGCGCGGCCCGGTGGCGCACATCATGGTGGCGCCCTCATTGCCGAGCGGGCCGCTCCGGCTTGCCAGGTGTAACCCCGGCCGGACCGGATGTCATCCCCGGGGCGGACCCGGATGTCATCCCGGGCGGTCGCTACCGGGTCTCGTGGGCCGCGGGAGCACCGACGTACGTGTCGAGCCAGCTGCTCAGCGGCCGGGTGACACGCAGGAAACCAGTCACCCGGTCCCGGGCCGCCGAGGTCTCCAGCCAGGGCTCGACCGGCCACTGCTGCCAGGCCACGATCCCCTTGTAACGCAGCAGCCCGATCCGCGGGTGATCCGCCGGGTAACCCCGCGGGGCGGTCTTCAGCGTGCCGCGGGCCGAGACGCCGATGCCCTGCCGCTCGATCCCGGCGATCACCCGCTCCAGCTCGGGGCCGGCCTGCTCGCTGAGGACCGCCTGGCGGTAGCGGCCGAGCTGGATGGGCGACATCCCGTACATGCCGTCCCCGGCGGCCAGCCCCGCCGCGGACAGCTGGACGTAGCCCGTGCCGAGCACGGCACCAATGTGCGTCTTGTACGGGGACTTGTCCGGGCTGAACCGGACGTCCCGGTAGGGGCGGAAGATCTTCCCCTCGCCGAACTCCGCGGCCAGCTCCTCGACCAGTTCGGTCATCGGGCGGAGCACCTTGTCCTCATAGACCGCCTTGTGCTCGGTCCAGTAGGCCTTGGAGTTGTCGGCCTCGAGGCCCTCGTAGAATTCCAGGGCTTCTTCCGGCCACCCCTCGAACGGCATCCCCCGGCCCCTCCCCGTCCGCGCTCCGACATGCCCGCCCACTCCTACGTACCCTTACGCCAGGCGGGCGCCGGCCCTCACGATAGCCCGGCGTACCCCCGGGGCGCGGCACCATGACAGTTGTCATGGGCGTGAGGTGACAGCTAACGGTGGGAGGCATGCCGGACCACTGCCACGATGGGCCCATGACACTAACGAACATGGCAGACGAACGGGGGCGCTGGCCGGCCGGGGGGAACCAGCCGGCCGCAGTCGCCCTGCGCAGGGTGCGCAAGAACTTCGGCGAGGTCCAGGCGGTCAAAGACATCGACCTGGATATCTCGTCGGGGGAAATTGTCGCGTTCCTCGGGCCTAACGGCGCGGGGAAGACCTCGACCATCGACATCATCCTGGGACTGTCCCAGCCCACCGCGGGCACGGCGGAGGTTTTCGGGATGCAGCCTCGGCAGGCCATCTCGCGCGGGCTCGTCTCTGCCGTGTTGCAGACCGGCGGCCTGCTCAAGGACTTCACCGTGCGGGAGACCGCCGAGTACACCGCCAGCTTGTTCGTCCGGCCGCGGCCGATCGACGAGGCGCTGAACCGGGCCGGCATCACCGGTATCGCCGACCGCCGGGTGGGCAAGTGCTCCGGCGGTGAGCAGCAGCGGCTGCGCTTCGCCATGGCCCTGCTGCCCGATCCGGAACTGCTGATCCTGGACGAGCCGACCACCGGCATGGATGTCGAGGGGCGGCGTGGCTTCTGGGGAGCGATCCGGCAGGACACGGCCCGGGGCCGGACCGTGCTCTTCGCCACGCACTACCTGGAGGAGGCCGACGCCTACGCCGACCGGATCATCTTGCTGCGGCACGGCCAGATCGTCGCGGACGGCACCTCGTCCGAGGTCAAGGCGATGGCGGCCGGGCGGACGGTCCGGGCCACGCTGGCCGACGCCGATCCGGTCGCGCTGAGCGCGATTCCCGGCGCGGACAACGTCGAGGTGCGCGGCGACACGGTGCTGATCCACTCGAGCGACAGCGACGCGGTGGCCAGGTACCTGCTGACCGAGACCCAGGCCCGGGACCTGGAGATCAACACCCGGGGCCTGGAGGACGCGTTCATCGCCCTGACCAGTGACGACAGTGACACTTCCGCAGGAGGATCCCGATGACCACCCAGTCAGTCCCGGCGCCGGGCGCCTTGAACAGGGAAGCTCCGCGCCTGGGCGGCTTTAACGTGACCGTGCTCAGGCTGGAGATCCGCCGCCTGCTGCGCAACCGGCGCACGGTCATCTTCGCGCTGATCTTCCCGGTCGTGTTCTTCCTGGCCTTCGGGCTGAACAAGGCCTACGCGAGCGATCGGTACGGAGCACGGCAACGTGTCGGCGTTCGTCATGATCAGCATGGCCCTGTATGGGGCGGTCCTGGCCACGACCAGCGGCGGGGCCATGGTCTCGATCGAGCGGGCCGCGGGCTGGAGCCGCCAGCTCCGGCTGACCCCGCTCTCCCCGGTGACGTACATCGTGATCAAAATGCTCACCGCGATGACCCTCGGTCTCGCGTCGGTCATCGCGGTCTTCGTCGTGGGCGGGCTGACGGGCAAGCCCTCGATGCCGATGTACCTCTGGATCGTCAGCGCGGCCAGCGTCTGGATCGGCTCGCTGGTGTTCGCCGCCTTCGGCCTGTTCATGGGCTACCTGCTGCCGACGGAGAACGTCATGCAGTTCCTGGGCCTCGGACTGGCCCTGCTGTCCTTCGCCGGGGGCCTGTTCATCCCGCTGAGCCAGTTCCCGCAGATTCTGCAGGACATCGCCGAGTACACGCCCCTGTACGGGCTCAACCAGCTGGTGCACGCGCCGCTGGGCGGCGTGGGGGTTGAAGTGGCCTGGGTGGCCAACGCCGTGATCTGGCTGGTCATCTTCGCCGGGGGCGCCGTCTGGCGGTTCCGCAAGGACACCGCCCGGGTCTGAGCCCAGTCCCTGATGGAACCGCCCGCGGGCCGGCGCAGTTCGTTCTGCACCGGCCCGCGGACGGGCCTGGTTACGGGGACTTGATCTAGCTGACGACGCACCCCGTGCTCTGGCCGGCCTTCGGGAACGCCCGGGCCAGGGCCTGGGCGATCAGCCGGGCCCGGGCCGCATACCCCGCCGAGGTGAAGTGGACCCCGTCGGAGATGTACCACTTGGTCTTGGCCAGGGCCGCCCAGTTGAAGACCCGCATGTTCGGGTACTTGGCACAGGCCCTGAGCAGTGTGTTGTCCCAGGTCACCATGTTGGCCTCGGAATAAGGACCGCCGGCCAGCAGCGACCGGAGGTTGACCCACATCACCGGCTCCCCGTGTGCGGCCGCCATCATCCGGCCGATCCGGGTCATCAGGCCCACGTTGGAGCCCACCGCCACGTCCGCGGTGTCGTTGGTGCCGAGCGCGATCACCCAGCAGCCGCGGAACCCGCTCCGGTAGATGGCCTGCGCGGCGTTGTACCCGTTGACCTGGCCGGGCAGCACCTCGACCACGGAGCGGGCCCCGGAGATGTCCCACTGGACGCTGCCGACCCCCACGTCGTGGTACTGAGCGGCGATCCGCTTCGCCGGGTTGGGCAGGTACTCCGGGGAGACCAGGCCATCGGAGGTGGAGTCGCCGATGTGCGTCACCGCGTCGCAGGAGGTGCGGAGCGAGGCCGCCGGAACCGGCGCGCTGCCGGCCGAGCCCGCCTGGGCGTTCCCGGAGCCCTTCGCGGAGCCGCCCGCGCTCGGATCCGCCGTTCGCGGCCCCGCCTGCACTGGTCTGGCCTGCGCTGGTCCCGCTCGTGCTGGACCCGCTCGTGCCCGAGCTGCCCTGGCCGCTACCGCCAGGCGGCGGCAGGACCGAGCCCGCGGCCAGGGTGCCGGTGGCCGCGTCGCTGGCGGCGGGCGGGCGCACCGCACCGCTCAGTCCCGCGCAGGCCAGGGCGACCACCATGGCCCCGCCGGTGACCGCGGCCCAGCTGCCGACCCCGGCCCACTGCGGCTGCCAGGCCGTCCGCGACCGCATCCGCTTCCAGGCCCGCTCGAGTCCGCCCCGGCGGATTGGTTCCTCAACGAAACGCCACGACAGCGCGGCAATCCCGACGCTCGCCCCCACCTGCAGTGCGGCCCGGGGCAGATTCTCGGTGGAATTGGCCGGGGTAGTCAGGATGATCACCGGGTAATGCCACAGATAGATGCCGTAGGAACGGACACCGATCCAGCGCAGCGGCTTCCAGCCCAGGACCACGCCGACCAGGCTGCCGGGGCAAGCGACCGCGGCCACCACCCCCGCCGTGGCCACCGAGAGCAGCACCAGCCCGCCCTGGTAGGTGAACGACGAGTACTGGCCGACCCGCCAGATCATCAGGCCGATCACGGCCAGCCCGGCGAGCCCGGCCCCGTCCAGCATGACCCGGCTCCACAGCGCCGTGCGGGCGGTACGGCGGCTGGGCCAGACCATGGCCAGCGCCGCCCCGACCAGCAGGCCGCAGGCGCGGGTGTCGGAGCCCTCGTAGACCCTGGTCGGGTCGTAGCCGGGGTGATAGAGCATGAGCATCGCGACGGCTGACGCGGCGGCCAGGATCAGGGTCGGCAGCACCAGCCAGCGCACCGCGCCGGGCTTCCGGCCGCGCAGGAAGTACACGCCGAGCAGCAGCAGCCAGGGCCAGACCAGGTAGAACTGCTCCTCCACGGCCAGCGACCAGAGGTGGTCGAACGGCCCGGGCGGGGCGAATCTCGCGAAGTAGGAGTTGTGCGTATAGATGTAGAACCAGTTGCTCGAATAGGTCGCGGCGGCGGCCACGGCTCCGCGCAGGCTGGCCAGCCGGGAGGGGCTCACCACCGTGACCCACGCGGTCACCACGGCCAGCATCACGAACAGGGCCGGGAGCAGCCGCCGGGCCCGCCGGAGCCAGAAGTCGCCCAGGTTCAGCCCGCCCGATCGGGCCCACTGGCCGAGCAGCAGGTCGGTGATGAGGTAACCGCTGAGCGTGAAGAAGACGCCCACGCCCAGCAGGCCCCCGGGCGCCCAGCCGAGTTGCTCGTGATAGGCGATGACAGCGAGCACCGCCAGCGCGCGCAGCCCATCGAGTCCGGGCATGTAGCGCTGGCCGGAGCGGACTGGTTCCGGCATGCTTTTCCCCCCGTGCCGCGAACCGCCCTGTCCGGCTCTCCCCGTCCGGCAAGGTCGTGCTTGCGCGCGGCAGAAAAGGCACTACCCAGCGCTTCATATCCATTACACACAGTAGTCACGAGAGTTTTGGGCATCACCCGCTACGGGCGATGCGTAATGTCCGGGCATTGGCGCACATGACCCCGGAACGGCGGCGGTAATGGACACCCGGATGGCGGGTCGTCCGTGCGGGCCGGGTGAGTACGAGGGCGGTCAGCGGATGAGGCAGCCGGCGCTGTGGCCAGCGCGGGGGAAAGCCCGGGCCAGCGCCCGGGCGATCAGGTGGGCCCGGACCGCGTCGCCCGCCGGGGTGTAGTGGATCCCGTCCGGGATGAACCAGCCATCCTGGGCGACCGAGGCCCAGTCGAAGACCCGCAGGTTCGGATACTGCTGGCAGGCCTGGACCAGCGTCTCGTTCCAGAGCTGCATGTTGGCCTCGGACCACGGCCCGGACGCGTCGAGGGTCTTCACGTTGACCCACATCACCGGCGCCCCGTGGGCGACCGACATCAGCTCCTGGATGCGGGCCATCCGGCCGACGTTCGAGCCGGCCGACACGTTGGCCGTGTCGTTGGTGCCGAGCGCGATCACCCAGCAGCCCTGGAATCCGCTGCTCACCATGGTGCGGGCGGTGTCGTAGCCGTTGATCTGGCCGGGCATCTCCTCCACCATCGAACGGCCGCCCGACGCGTCGATCCAGGGGTGCCTGACCCCCACGTCGCGATACTGGGCCGCGAGGCGCTGGGCTGGATCCGGCAGGTCCAGCGGGGAGACCAGGCCCACCGAGGTGGAGTCGCCGATGTGGGCGACCCGGCGGCAGGACGTCCCGGACCGGCCGGCCACGGCTCGCGCGGTGGCGGCCTGGTGACCGTGGCCCGCCCCGGAAGCCCCCGCCTTGCTGGTGCGCGCCCCGCTCGTGCCCGCCTTGGTGCTGCGCGCCCCGGAGGTGGGCGCCTTGCTGGCGGCTGCCTCGCCGGTGGCTGCCCTGGAGGTGCCCGCCGCTGGCTGCCTGCGCCGGCTGCCTGGGCGGCGCCCTGGAAGTGCCCGAGCTGGCGCCGGCCGGGTGGGCGGCGCCCGCTGCCCGGGAGCCCGGCCCGGCCGGCTCAGCCGCCGCCAGACCGGAGGGGCCGGCGGCCCGGGCCGGGCTGCCGCGGCCGCGCCCGCGCCCGCACGGCCGGCCGGGAAGACCCCCGCCACGCCGAGGCCGAGGAGCACCGCCAGGACCACCGCGAGCGCCCCGGCCGCTGCGGCCCCGCCGCGCGGCCCGCTCAGCGTCTGCCGCCACCGGCAGAATCGGACACGAGAGTACATCCGCCCGACACTACCCAAGAGAATCACCTATTCAGGCACAAATATCATTTAACAAGCACGCCAGGCACACAAAGGGCGTTATCGGGCATGGATCTCCCGGGCATGCGCAGGCCGGTGCGGGCGAGCAGGGCGGGGACGCGACCGCAGGGGCTGGTGATAGTCACGGGACACATGGTGCTCACGTGACCCACCTGAGCGGCCCAGCCGCCCGTGATCATGGGATTGCTGGGCTCTGGCCCCAGCAATCCCATGATCACGCGGACCAGGCGCTGGGACTGCGCCCGAAGGTACGGGGGTGGGCGGCAGGCCCTAGAGGGCCCGGTCGAAGCGGACGAGATCCTGGCCGGGGCCGTTGTAGTCCGCGACGGGGCCGGTTACCGAGAACCCCATCGCGCGGTGAAAGGCGATGGAGCCGGTATTGACGGGGGCGGTGACCGCCGAGACCGTCGTCCGGCCCGCGGCCCGGGCCAGGGCGAAGAACTCGGTGTAGAGCAACTCGGCCACTCCCTGGCGGCGGGCCTGCGGGGCCACCCCGACGAAGTGGACGTACGCCTGCCGGGGGTCAGCGGGCGACAGGATCCCGACCAGGAAGGCCAGCGGCCCGCCGGGCCCGTCAATCACCAGGCTGGTGTGGTGGAAGTGATCCAGGAACAGCCGGGGCAGGACGCCCAGGATGGGACGGCCCCACCAGTCGTCGACGACCGCCGCGATGGCCGGGTAGTCACTTGCGCGTGCCGGACGCGGGTGGTGAGTCACTCACCCGGCTTGCGGTTGCGGTTGTTCTCGGCCCGCTTCAGGGTCACGAGTACCGCCACGATGAAGACAAACAGGGCACCCGCGATCAGATAGTCAGCCACGTCGCCCCCTGGTCCGCATTCTTCGGATCCTAGCAATCATCGCAAATCAGGCGGGCTGTCCTGAGGGCGAGGCCCACATCCCGGTCACATCCAGCAGTGGGGTCACGCACGGCGGCCCGGCGGCGACGCTGACCCGCGGCTCGCCCGCCTGGCCCACGCTGACGATCATGGCAGAGCGGGTGCCGTAGCGCTCCGTATGCACGCAAGCAGCCGACAGCTCGGCCGGGCGCGCCCGGCCGCCGGGCCCGGCGGGCTCGGGGCCGGTGGCGGGCTGATGATCGCGGAGCACCGCAGCGAGCCCGGCCTCGACCCGTCCCGCCCCGGCCAGTGCCGCTCCATCCAGCCCCGCCTCGCCCAGTCCCGCCGCCAGCCCCGCCTCTCCAGTCGCCTCGTCCAGCAGCGCCCCGACCAGCCCGGTCACCCGTCGCTGCTTGGCCGACGGCTGCCGCAGCGGCGCGTTTTCCAGCACGTACCGGCCCGGCGGGAGTTCCTCAACCCCCGCCTGGTGCCCGCCGCTCAGATCGACCGAGTACAGCGCGTGCCGGTCGCCGACCAGCAGCCAGCAGGGGTTGTAGGCGGCCGGGTCGAGCCGGGCGCACACCTCGGTCACCGCGGTCTTCGCATCCGGGTAGGCGGCGAAGGCGAGCGGCAACTCGCCCCGGGACCGCTTAGCCGGGTCCCGCGCCTCGGTCGGCTGATTGGTCAGGCCGGCCACTACACCGTGCTCGTTGACCGCGAGCCAGGTCCCGCCGGCCAGCTCATCCCGGCCGCCCAGGATCCGCGGCCGCGTGGCGCGGAGCACGGTGATCGGGTCGGCCGGCCGCTGATACATTTCGTCCCGATTTGCCGCGATCAGCAGCGGAACGTCGGGCACGACCCCGAACAGCGCGATGAGCAAGCACACAGCTGTGACGTTACCTGCCCGGAAAACTCCCCCCACCGACATGCGCGAACCGGCCAACCGCCGCCGGGTAAAGGACGTCATACCTGTCATACGGCTCACGGAGCCGCCTGGGCAGAAAGAACCTAGCGATGACCCCACGTTCCCCCATGCTCTGGCGTGTATCCGCCAGGGCGGTCCTCCCGCGCGTAATCGCCGGAGTCGCGCTCACCTGCGTCACGGCGCTCGCTGCCGGGTGCGGGAGCGGCGGCAGCCCGGCTCCCGCGCCCACTAAGACGATCACCGTCAGGGCGACCCCGGCCGCGTCAGCCAGCGCCACCGCGGGCGTTCCGGCCACGCCGGCCACGGGCGCGGCCAGCCCGACTGTGGCCGGCGCGGCGCCGGCCTGCGCGACGCGCTCGCTCGGCGTGAAGCTCGGACTGGGCCAGGGCGCCGCGGGCAGCACGTTCCAGGTCATCGACTTCACGAACATCTCTAACGCCACCTGCACGCTGTACGGGTATCCCGGCGTGTCGCTCGCGGGCGGGAAACCAGTCACCCAGATCGGCCTCGCCGCCGCCGAGAGCCACGCCACGGCGCGGAAACTGGTCACCCTCTCCCCCGGCGCCGTCGCCAACGCGGTGCTCCAGATCGCGCACGCGGTCAATTTCCCCGCCGCCAAGTGCGGCCTGGTCACCGCCCACTACCTGCAGATCTACCCGCCGAACCAGACCACGCCCGGGTACCTGCACTACACCTCGCAGACCTGTGCCAAGAAGGTCCAGATCCTGACCATCAGCGTGGTCCAGCCCGGATCCGGGGGCCAGTAACCTCCCCAGGAACTCCGCGCGGCCCGCGCCGCATCGGCCGCGGCCGGGAACATCCTGGTCGCGGGGCTGTTCCGGGCCGGCCGCTGGTGGGCCATACTGCAGAGATGGGCGACCGCAATGTGCTCGGTGGGGAACTGGAGCCGTGTGGCACCGACCCAGTCACAGGGTTCTACCGGGACGGGTGCTGCAACACCGGGCCCGAGGACCGGGGCAGCCACACGATCTGCGCGGTGGTGACCGCCGAGTTCCTGGAGCATCAGCGCCGCATCGGCAATGACCTGAGCACCCCGGTACCGCAGTACCGCTTCCCCGGCCTGGTCCCCGGGGATCGTTGGTGCGTGACCGCCGCGAACTGGCTGCGGGCGCACCAGGACGGGGTGGGGGCGCCGGTGGTACTGGCCTCGACCCATGAGCGGGCCCTCGAGATCATCCCGCTGGCCGCACTCCAGCAGCATTCGGTGGACGTCCCCGCTAACCCGGGCGCGCTGGAAGAGTAAGAGCCGGGCCGGTGAATTCCGGCCCGCCCGGTGGTCTGAAGAGACATGGCGGTCTCAGGGGTACTGGCGTGCCCGGACGCGAGAACGGGACGCCCGGCCATGCCGGACTGGCCGGCCACACCGGGACGCGCGGCGACTCCGGACCACCGGCCCGGCATTGTGGTGGGCGGAGCAGGGCACGGGCGAGCCCCTGGTCCTGCTGCACGGGGGGCTGACCGATGCCAGGTTCTTCTCCGCTAACGTGCCCGCGCTCGCCGAGCAGTTCCACGTGTACACCCCGGACGCCCGGGGGCACGGGCACACTCCCGACCTGCCCGGGCCGATCACCCCGGAACTGCTCCTGCAGGACACGGTGGCCTTCCTGACCACCGTGGTGGGCGGCCCGGCCCACCTGGCCGGGCACAGCCTGGGCGGGGCCACGGCGCTGCACGTCGCGCTGCGCTATCCGGGCCTGGTCCGGCGCCTGATCCTGATCAGCGCGAGCATCCGGCCGCCGGGGCCGCGGGCGTCGGACTCACCCTGGCCAGGCCTGGCTGATCTGGTCAGGTTTCTCGGGCCGGGCTACGGGGAGGTCTCGCCCGACGGGCAAGCGCATTTTCCCGTCGTGGCCAGCAAGGTCGTGACCATGCTCGCCGGGGCGCCTGTGCTGGCCCAGGCGGAACTCGGCGGCATCAGCAGCCGTACGCTGCTGATGGCGGGCGACGAGGATGCGGTTTCCCTGGACGACACCCTGGTGCTGTACAACGGGATCCCGGACGCCGAGCTCGCCATCGTGCCCGGCACCTCACACTTCCTGCTGCGGGAGAAGCCTGCCCTGTGCAACGCGATCATGCTGGACTTCCTGACCGGCGCAGCCGTTCCCGCCGTCCCCCCGGTGCGGCGCACGGGGGCCGGGCGGAGCAGGCTACGTTGATGCCTGCGGCCCTGGCCGATACCGCTGAACCACCGGCTCACTAACCACCGGCTCGCTTATCACTGGAGGACTGAGCAGATGCCGACCACTCCCCTTCGCCAGCGCCCGGCCTGGAAAGCACTGGAACAGCATTACTCCGAGATCAGCGGGCGGCACCTGCGCGAGCTGTTCGCGGCCGACCCCGGGCGTGGTGCGCGTCTTACCGCCGAAGCCGCCGGGCTCTACCTGGACTACTCCAAGAACCGGATCACCGATGAAACCCTGGGCCTGCTCCTCCAGCTGGCCGAGGAGTCCGGCGTGGCGGAACGCCGGGACGCGATGATGCGCGGTGAAGCGATCAACGTGTCGGAGCACCGGGCGGTCCTGCACGTCGCGCTGCGGATGCCGGAGGGCAGCTCGCTGGTGGTCAACGGGGTGGACGTGGTGGCCCAGGTGCACGAGGTGCTGGACCGGATGGCGGCCTTCGCGGACCGCATCCGCTCCGGGGAGTGGAAGGGCTACACCGGCAAGGCCATCCGGAACATCGTCAATGTCGGGATCGGCGGCTCGGACCTCGGCCCGGTCATGGCCTACGAGGCGCTGCGCTACTACTCCCGGCGGGATCTGACCTTCCGGTTCGTATCCAACGTGGACTCCACCGACTTCGTCGAGGCGACCCGGGACCTGGCCGCCGACGAGACGCTGTTCATCATCTCTTCCAAGACCTTCGGCACCCTGGAGACGCTGACCAACGCTCATTCCGCCCGGGACTGGGTGGTGGACGAGCTCGGCAGCGAGGACGCGGTAGCCAGGCACTTCGTCGCGGTCTCCACCAACGCCGAGCGGGTGTCGGAGTTCGGCATCGACACCGAGAACATGTTCGGCTTCTGGGACTGGGTCGGCGGCCGGTACTCGATGGATTCCGCGATCGGCCTGTCCACCATGGTGGCGATCGGGCCGGAGAACTTCGCCGAGATGCTGGCCGGCTTCCACGAGATGGATGAGCACTTCCGCACCGCCCCGTTCAGCGAGAACCTTCCGGTCCTGATGGCCCTGCTCGCCGTGTGGTACGGCGACTTCTTCGACGCGCAGACCTACGGCGTGATGCCCTACGAGCAGTACCTGAAGCGGTTCCCCGCCTACCTGCAGCAGCTGACCATGGAATCGAACGGCAAGCGGGTCACCCTGGACGGCACCGAGGTCGACTACCAGACGGGCGCGGTCTTCTGGGGGGAACCCGGGACCAACGGGCAGCACAGCTTCTACCAGCTGATCCATCAGGGCACCAAGCTGATCCCGCTGGACCTGCTCGGTTTCGGCAAGACCCTCAACCCGCTGCGCGATCACCACGACATCCTGATCTCGAATGTCTTCGCCCAGTCGCAGGCCCTCGCCTTCGGCAAGACCGAGGAGGAAGTCCTCGCCGAGGGCACCGCACCCGAGATCGCACCGCACCGGGTCATGCCCGGTAACCGGCCGACCAACGTGCTGCTGGCGGAGAAGCTCACCCCCAGGCTGCTCGGCACGCTCGTCGCGCTGTATGAGCACAGCGTCTTCACCCAGGGCACCATCTGGAACGTCAACTCCTTCGACCAGTGGGGCGTGGAGCTGGGCAAGGTACTGGCCGTCCAGATCCTGCCCGAGCTGGAGAACGCCGAGGAGCCCGAGCTGAAGCACGACTCGTCCACCAACACCCTGATCCAGCGCTACCGGCGCCTGAAGAGCCAGTAAGAGCGGAGAACAGACATGACAACCGACAAGCCGATGCAGCTGGGCATGATCGGGCTGGGCCGGATGGGCGCCAACCTGTCCCGGCGGCTGATGCGCGACGGCCACCGCGTCGTCGCCTATGACCACACCCCAGACCACGTCAAGCAGCTCGAGGGCGAGGGCGCGACCGGCGCGCTCACCCTGGAGGAGTTCGTCGCCAAACTGGAGAAGCCCCGGGCGGCCTGGCTGATGCTGCCCGCCGCGATCACCGGACCGGTCCTCGAGCAGCTCGCCGCGCTGCTCGAGCCGGGTGACATCGTGATCGACGGCGGCAACACCTACTACCGGGACGACATCGACCGGGCGAAGCAGCTCCAGCCGAGGCAGCTGCACTACGTGGACGTCGGCACGTCCGGGGGGATCTTCGGCCTGGAGCGGGGCTTCTGCCTGATGATCGGCGGCGAGGACGGGCCGGTGGAGCACCTGGACCCGATCTTCAAGAGCATCGCCCCGGGCGCCGGGACGGCGGAGCCCACCCCCGGCCGGTCCCGGAGCGATACCGGGACCGCCCAGGACGGGTACCTGCACTGCGGGCCGAGCGGCTCCGGTCACTTCGTCAAGATGGTCCACAACGGCATCGAGTACGGCATGATGGCCGCGATCGCCGAGGGGCTGTCCATCATCAAGCACGCCAACGTAGGCCAGGACAAGGTGCAGTCCGACGACGCGGAGACCACCCCGCTGCGCGACCCCCAGTACTACCAGTACGACATCGACGTCGCCGAGGTCGCCGAGGTGTGGCGGCGCGGGTCGGTCGTCAGTTCCTGGCTGATGGACCTGACCGCAGATGCCCTGGCCCGGTCGCCCGAGCTGGACGACTTCGGCGGGCACGTCTCGGACTCCGGCGAAGGACGGTGGACCGTGATCGCGTCGATCGACGAGGGAGTGCCCGCGCCGGTGATCACGGCCGCGCTCATCGAGCGGTTCGAGTCGCGCGGCCTCGGCGAGTTCGGCGACAAGGTGCTGTCCGCGCTGCGCAGCGAGTTCGGCGGTCACGCGGAAAAGCCGACCGGCAACTCCGGGCGAAGCCTGGCCGCTGACCCCACTGGTACCTGATTACGGAAGCGGCGCCCGGGACGGCACCGGGACGCGGGCCAGGTCCCGGGCCAGGACGACCTCACCGCCGAAGGCGCTGGCCGCCTCCCCGGCCAGCCGCTGCCCGTCGGCGGGGTCGTAGCGCTGGGAGAAGTGCGTGAGCACGAGCAGCCGGGCGCCGGCCTCCGCGGCGATGCGGCCCGCCTGGCTCGCGGTCAGGTGGCCGTAGTCCCGGGCCAGCGCGGCCTCGGTGTCCGCGAACGTGGACTCGCAGACCAGCATGTCCGCCTGGTCGGCCAGCGCGAACGCCGCGTCGCACAGCCGGGTGTCCATGATGAAGGCGAAGCGCTGGCCGCGTCTCGGCTCGCTCACGTCCTCCAGCATGACCGGGCGGCCGCCGGTGACCAGGCTTCCTTCACGCTGGAGCCGGCCGATGTCCGGCCCGGCGATGCCCAGCCGGGCCAGCCGCTCCGGCAGCATCCGCCGCCCGTCCGGTTCCTCGAGCCGGTAGCCGAAGGTCGGCACGCTGTGCGACAGCGGCCGTGCCTCCAGCCGGAACGCGGGCGTGCTGGCCACGGTGCCCGCCTGGCCGACCGGGCATTCGCGGAGGTTGAGCACGTCACGGAACAGCGCCGCATGCCGCAGCCGGTCGAACACGGCCTGGCTCTGCTCTGGGTAGTACGCCTCGACCACGTGCGGCACCCGGTCGAGGGCCATCCGCTGCAGCACCCCCGGCAGGCCGAGGCAGTGGTCACCGTGGAAATGGGTGATGCAGATCCGGGTGATGTGGCTCGCCGTCACCCCGGCGAACAGCATCTGCCGCTGGGTCCCCTCTCCCGGGTCGAACAGCAGCCCCTCGGTGTCCCAGCGCAGCAGGTAGCCGTTGTGGTTACGGCTGCGGGTCGGGGCCTGGCTAGCCGTGCCGAAGATCACGAGCTCACGGTTGGGCACGGCACCCGACCCTAACGGGTGCGGGGCCGGGCTCGTCAGGGCCGGGCCCGGCCGTCAGCCCGCGCCGGGCGGGCTGCGGGTGACGCCGGTCAGCCCGAGGGTGTAGAGGGCGAGCAGGGCGGCTGCCGCGGCGCGGACCGCCCAGCCGAAGACCACGACCCCGGTCGCGGCCCCGCTGGCCGGGACATCGCACTGAGCCCCGACACTGCTGTTCAGGTTGATGATCGGGAAAGGCGAGCCCGATCGCGTAACCGATCCGGGCCGGATCGGAGCACGGCCTGGCGGCCGGGGTGGTCGACGGCCCGCCCCGCGGCGGCCGGGGCACGGGCGATGGGCGAGGCCGGGGGGGCCGATGCCGACGGCGTGGCCGAGCGCCGACGCCGACGGGCTGGCCGACGCCGGCGGGCTGGCCGACGCGGCCGACGCGGCCAGGTCGGCCGATGCGGCCGGGGCGCTGGCCGGCGCGGACGCCGCAGGAGACGCAGCCGGGCTGGCTGAGCTGCTGGCTGGCCCGGCTGCGCTGGGCGCGGCGATGGCCGTCGTCCCCGCGGCGGGCCCCGGCACGATGTACTTCTCCGGCCCGAGCCAGAACACGGCGACGAGCGCGGTGACGGTGAACAGCCCGGCCAGCCACAGGAACGCGTAGAAGCAGTGGTACCCGTAGCCGGTCAGCCACTTCGCGCAGTACTGCCCGAGCTTGCGGACGGGGCTGAGCGATCCGCGGTCACGCACGTCGTCCCGCTGGGCGACGAGGATCCGGCGGGCCAGGTCGTCGTAGCCGGCGCCGCCGTACGCGGTGGCGAGCGCCTCATACGGCTGGGCCCGGTACTGGGTCGTGCATCCGCGCAGCCACCACAGCCACTGCGCGACGTTTTCGCCGTGCGGGCCGACGGTCCGCCCGGCCGCTCCGCCGGAAGCGTCCGCGGCCGTCCGGCGGCCGCGGCCCGAGGCGGTCCAGGTCACCCAGCCCGGGCAGGCCGGTGTAGCTGAGCCCGTCCAGTTCCAGCAGGCCGTCGACCAGGAAGCCATGATGCTGGTCACCGAGCTGGAGGGTGCCCGCCCGGGCGCGAGTCAGGTTAAGCGCGACCAGCGGGGCACCGCCGGTGTCAGCGGGGCTGACAAATCGTCCCGCGCAGCGGAGCTCCCGGCCGACGCTGGCGTCGGTGAGGCTGACCGCGCCGGACGGCCCCGTGCCCACCGCCACGAAGTCCTGGTCCAGCAGCACGCCTCCATTGATCTGGGCGAAGTCCGCGACGAGGGCCGGGCCGGTGGCGTTGGCCAGCGTGGATCCGCTCAGGGACAGCTGGCCGTTGATGGTGGCCGCAGCCAGGCAGACCGCGCCGGATGGGCCGCACCCGATCGCGGTCAGCCCGTTGCGGGCCTCCTCGCACCCGGCCGCGTCGTCCTTGACCGTCAGGTAGTCGGCCATCAAGGCCGGGCCGGTGTCGTTGCTCAGGAACGCGTTGCGCAAGGCCAGGCGGCCGCCGACCGTCGTGTTGCTCAGGCATACCGCGCCCTCCGAGCCGTCCCCGCCGGCCGGCTCGCAGTCGCAGCCCCGCAGGATGGTGGTGATCGCGGTCAGCCCGGCCGGGCTGTGCTGCTCGATCTCGTCGCGGACCTCCTGGCCGGGCCGGCGGCCGGGGGCGTGCCCCCGGCGGACATGCGCACCCTCCAGCGATAGCCGGCCGCTGACCGTGGCGCCGCGGATCAGCAGGGTCCCGTGGCGGCCCGCCCCGGCCGCCTCGAACCGCCGGCCGGACGCGACATCCGAGGCCAGCACCAGGTCGCTGTGCACGGTGACCCCGTCGGCCAGCAGGGCCGGGCCGGTGTGGTTGGTCAGCCGGGCCCCGTTCAGGTGCAGGTCCCCGCTGATCCGGGCCTCGGGCAGGCGCAGCGCGCCGGCCTCGCCTTCCCCCTCGGCGCTGAAGTCCTGGTCGAGCCGGGCCCCGTCCCCGATCGTGATGAGGTCAGCCAGCAGAGCCGGCCCGGATTCGTTGACCAGGGTCGTCCCGCGCAGGGACAACTGGCCGCTGACGGACGCCCCGGACAGGCAGATGGCCCCCAGCGGACCCGACCCGGTCGCGGTCAGCCCCTCGTGCCGGCTCTCGCAGGCTCCGGCGTGGCCCTTGACGGTCAGGTTCTCGGCCATCAGCGCGGACATCGTGGCCGCGGCCAGCTGGGCGTGCCGCAGCACCAGGTTGCCCGCGATCGTGCTGCCGGACAGGCAGACCGCACCCACCGACCGGCGCCGGTGGGGTGGCGGGCCGCCCTCGGCGGGACCGCAGCTGACCCTGGCGTGTTCCAGCGACAGCTGGCCGGAGATGGTGCCGCCGCGCAGCAGCGCGGTGCCCTGCCAGCCGCCGCCGGACGCCTGGAAGTCCCGGCCCGATCTGGCGTCCCTGGCCAGCTGCAGGTCGCCCCGGACGCTGATGCCGTCCGCGAGCAGCGCCGGGCCGCTGCGGTTGGCCAGCCGCGCGCCGCGCAGCATGAGGTTGCCGCTGACCGCGGCCCCGGACAGGTCGACGGCCGCCTCGCCGTCGGTGTGGCCGGCCGCGTCGAGGCCGTCCAGGAACGCGCCGACACAGGTGCCGCCGCCGCCCACAGACAGTCCGGGGGCGGTGAGGGCCGGGCCGGAGCGGTTGGCCAGGCGGGTGCCGTCCAGCCGGAGTTCGCTGGCCACCTGGGTGCCGGCCAGCTGGATCAGGCCGTCCGGACGACGGCCTTCGAGTTCGCAGCCGCGGATGCTCAGCGTGTCAACCCGGGCCCGGTTGGCCGTGACGGCGGGCAGCACGCAAGTGTCCAGGAAAAGCCAGGGCAGTTTCGCGTCACACAGGCTCAGGGGCTCGTCGAAGCGGCATCCGGTAAACCGCAGCCCGATAGCGGCTGTAACGCCGTCAAGGTTCAGCTCACCGCGAATCCAGGCACCGCAGATCACCACGCCACGGGGATCAATTACCTGCGGCGGATGGGGTCTATCGGCACCGGTGAGGATATTGCGGATGCTGCCCGCGTCGAGCGACCGGCCCCGGCCTAGGCTCCGGACCTGCTCCAGGCCAGGCGGGGAGAGTTCGCGGCAATAGTCAAGCCTCACACCATTTCCGGCATAGCGGATTAAGGGGTTGTTCCGTCCGGCCGCACGGACGGGAGAACGCCGGCCCAGGAGGCTTAACATGAATGACACGTTACCGTGGCCGGCCGATCTCCCGTTGGCAGTAAAGAACAGTGGCCGGCTCCTTATTGCACAATAAGTAAGGCCAGCCTCGTATTAATTCCGGCATTACCGGACTAACTGGCTGCGGCCGGGGGCCGCGTGTCACGCTGGGTGCGTGACCATCTCGATCCCCGACCTCGAGCGGCGCGCCGCGCTCGGCTGGCGGGCGCCGGAGGAAGAGCGACTGGGTGACTGGCTGCTCCGTGCCGCGGCGGGGTTCACCGGGCGGGCCAACAGCGCACTGGCCACCGGCCATCCCGGATGCCCGCTGGACCAGGCCGCCCGGGCGGTGCGGGACTGGTATCAGGCCCGCGGCCTGCCAGCCATGATCGCCATCCCCTACCCGGCGGCCGGGCCCCAGGCCGTCCCCCTCGACGGCTTCCTGGCCGGACTGGGCTGGGGCGTGCGGGCGGGCACGGCGACGGTGATGACCGCCCAGGCGGGGCAGGTGGCCGAGGCCGCCAGGACAGTGCTGACCGGCGGGGCCTCCGGGCTGGCGGGATGGGGGCCCGGCGGGGCTGGCGGAGGGCAGGCCCGCGCTGGTGCCGATGGAGGTGCCGATGAGCGTGGAGATGGACCCGGAACCCAGCGAGGAGTGGCTGGCCCTGTACCACTACCGCGGGCAGCCGAGCCTGCCGCCGATCGCCCGCCAGGTGCTCACCTCCGCGCCCTGGCAGGCGTTCGCCTCGATCCGGGCCAGCGGTCAGACGGTCGCCATCGGCCGGGTGGCCGCGGCGGCGGACTGGGCCGGGCTGACGGCCATCGAGGTCGCCCCGGGATACCGGCGCCGCGGGCTCGCCACCGTCGTCACCGCCGCCCTGGCCGCCGCGGCCGCCGAGCGCGGCGCCGGGCACGTCTATCTCCAGGTCGAGGACGACAACGAGCCCGCACGCATGCTGTACCGCCGCATCGGATTTACCGCGCACCACGACTACCATTACCGCATCGCCCC
>CAWINS010000017.1:0-66010 GCA_963837335.1 uncultured Actinomycetes bacterium
ACGCCGGAGTCGCTGTACCTGCTCGTGACCGCGGAACGGACCCGGGCGATGCTGGCTCCGGCCCGTACCGTCATCGTCGATGAGATCCACGCGGTCGCGGGCAACAAGAGAGGCTCCCACCTGGCCCTGACCCTGGAGCGGCTGGAGCACCTGGCCGCGCAGCCGGTGCAGCGGATCGGCCTGTCGGCCACCCAGCGCCCGATCGAGACCGTCGCCCGGCTGCTGGTTGGCGCGGGTCCGGATCGGTCGGCGCCGGACGGCTCGCCGCGGTGCGCGATCGTGGACGCCGGTCACCGCCGCGAGCTCGACCTCGCCCTGGAACTGCCCGGCGACGAGCTTGGCGCGGTCGCGTCGGCCGGGCAGATGGACGAGATCCTGGACCTGATCGCCGGGCACGTGCAGGAGCACCGGACCACCTTGGTCTTCGTGAACACCCGGCGGCTGGCCGAGCGGGTCGCCCACCAGCTGGGCGAGGCGCTGGGGGAGGGCCAGGTCGCCGCGCACCACGGCAGCCTGTCGAAAGACCGGCGGCAGCGGGTGGAGTCGCGGCTGCGCAGCGGCGACCTGAGGGCCCTGGTCGCGACCGCGTCCCTGGAGCTGGGCATCGATATCGGGCCGGTCGAGCTGGTCTGCCAGATCGGGTCGCCCCGCAGCTTCGCCACGTTCTTGCAGCGGGTGGGCCGGTCCAACCACACCCGCGGCGGGATCCCGGCCGGGCGGCTGTACCCGACCTCCCGGGACGAGCTGGTGGAATGCGCCGCGCTGCTGCGCGGGGCGCGGGCCGGCCGGCTCGACGCCCTGCTGGTCCCGGCCTGCCCGCTGGACATCCTGGCCCAGCAGGTGGTGGCCGAGTGCGCGGCTGAAGACTGGGCCGAGGACGACCTGCTGGCCCTGGCCCGCCGCGCCGCCCCGTTCGCGGACCTGTCCGCCGAGGACTTCGGCGACGTCGCCGACCTGGTCTCCGATGGGATCCGGACCGGCCGCGGGCGGCGGGCCGCCTACCTGCACCGGGACCGGGTGGCCGGACGGCTGAGCGGCCGGCGGGGCGCCCGCCTCGCGGCGCTCACCTCGGGCGGGGCGATCCCTGAGCTGGGTGACTTCCGGGTGCTGGCCGAGCCGGACGAGACCCTGGTCGGGACGGTGAACGAGGACTGGGCGATCGAGTCCATGGCCGGCGACGTGTTCCTGCTCGGCACGACCTCGTGGCGGATCCGCCGGGTCGAGCCGGGCGTGGTGCGGGTGGTCGATGCCCAGGGGGCGCCGCCGTCCGTCCCGTTCTGGCTCGGCGAGGCCCCCGGCCGCACGATCGAGCTGTCGGAGGAGGTCTGCGCCATCCGGAAGGCGGTGGCGCAGCGGCTGGCCTCCGGCCCGCCCGCCGGGACCGGGCTGGCGGAAGCGGCTGCCTGGTTGCAGGCCGAGTGCGGGATCGACCAGGCCGCCGCGGACACGATCACGGCCTACCTGGGCACCGGGCTGGCCCAGCTCGGGGTGCTCCCGGACATGGACACCATCGTGCTGGAACGGTTCTTCGACGACAGCGGCGGGATGCAGCTGATCGGGCACGCACCGTTCGGGGCCCGGCTCAACCGGGCTCTCGGGCTGGCCCTGCGCAAGCGGTTCTGCGTCACCTTCGACTTCGAGCTGCAGGCCGCGGCCAGCGACGACGCGATCTTGCTGTCCCTCGGGCCGCAGCACAGTTTCCCGCTGGACCAGGTGCCGAGGTTCCTGGCCTCCAGGACGGTGGAAGGCGTGGTCCGGCAGGCGGTGCTCACCTCCCCGATGTTCGCGTCGCGGTGGCGGTGGAACCTGAACCGGTCGCTGGCCGTGCTGCGGATGCGCGGCGGGAAGAAGAACCCGCCGGCCATCCAGCGGATGGAATCCGATGACCTGATGGCTGCGGTCTTCCCGACGCTGGCCGCCTGCCAGGAGAACGTGGCGCCCGGGCCGCTGGAGATCCCGATCATGTCCTGGTCCGCCAGACGCTCGAGGACTGCCTGCGTGAGGCGATGGACATCGACGGCCTGACCGAGCTGGTCGGGGCGATCGAGTCCGGCCGGGTCACCGTCGTCGTGCGGGACACCACCGAGCCCTCCGTGCTCGCGCACGAGATCCTCAACGGGCGGCCGTTCACCTTCCTCGATGATGCGCCGCTGGAAGAACGCCGCAGCCGCGCGGTGCCGCTGCGCCGTGGCCTCCCGGTCGAGCCCCACGAGCTGGGCCGGCTCGATCCCGCCGCCATCGACCGGGTCGCTGAGCAGGTCCGCCCGGACCCCCGCGGCCCGGACGAGCTGCACGACCTGCTGATGACCCTGACCGCCATGCGTCCCGCCGAGGAGTGGCGGCCCTGGTTCGGGGAGCTGACCCGGGACCGCCGGGCCGTCAGCCTGCACGGCCCGGCCGGGGAGCTGTGGTGCGCGGTGGAACGCCGCCCCGCCGTCGAGGTCCTGTTCCCGGACGCCGCCGTGGTCCCGGACCATCCGTGCCCGGTCCCGGCTGGCCCGGCCGGCCGCTGACCCCGACGAGGCCGCTGCCGACCTGCTCCGCGGTCACCTGGACTGCCGCGGCCCGTCCACGGCCGGCGAGCTGGCCCAGGCCACTGGCCTGCCGGAATCCGGCATCGTGATCGCCCTGGCCCGGCTGGAAGCAGAAGGCTTCGCCATCCGCGGCCGGTTCCGCCCCGGCTCCATCACCTCAGACCGGGACGAGGAGTTCTGTGCCCGGCGGCTGCTGGCCCGCATCCACTCCTACACCCGGCAGCGGCAGCGCCGCGAGATCGAGCCGGTCAACGCGCGGGACTTCGTCCGGTTCCTGCTGCGCTGGCAGCACCTCGTCCCCGGCACCAGGGCCGAGGGGCGGCTCGGCGTGGTCAGTGTGGTCGAGCAGCTCCAGGGCTACGAACTGGCCGCGGGCGCGTGGGAGAACGCGGTCCTGGCTTCCAGGGTGGACGGCTACCGGCGTGAGTGGCTGGACGAGGCCTGCCTGTCGGGCGAGGTCACCTGGGGGCGGCTGTCGGTGCGCGAGGGCGAGCCCGACCCGGCCCCCCAGCGCAGCGGGCTGGTCCCCTCCCGGGCCACCCCGATCACCCTGGCCATCCGCGACGATCTGCCCTGGCTGCTGCGCGCGGCCCGCGGCGACCTGGCGCCCGCCGAGCCGGGACCAGGCCGGACCCGCGACGTGCTCGACGCCCTCCGCCAGCACGGGGCGCTGTTCCGCCCCGACCTCGGCGCGATCACCGGCCGCCTGCCCAGTGAGGTGGAGGAGGCGCTGTGGGACGGCGTGGCCCGCGGGCTGGTCACCGCCGACGGTTTCCGGGCGGTCCGGTCCCTGCTCCGCCGCAGCCCGCGGTCCCGGCCGTCTGGGCTGCGCGGACTGCGGCGCGGCCGGAGCGGTGCCGGGGCCGGATCGGCCGGGCGGTGGTCACTGCTCCCGGGTCCGTCGCTCGACGCGGACCGGGATGAGGTGGCGGAGGCCGTGGCCGAGCAGCTCGCGGTCCGCTGGGGCGTGGTCTTCCACGATCTGCTGGCCCGGGAGAATCTGGCCCTGCCCTGGCGCGAGATCTTGTGGGCGTTCCGGCGGATGGAGGCCCGGGGTACCGTCCGCGGCGGCCGGTTCGTGGCCGGGTTCAGCGGCGAGCAGTTCGCCCATCCTGACGCCCTCGAGGTCCTGCGCGCCATCCGCAAGCAGCGCCTGACCGGCGAGCCCGTCCAGATCTCCGCCGCCGACCCGCTCAACCTGACCAGCATCGTGCTGCCCGGCCCGCGGATCCCGGCCATCCCGGCCAACACCGTCACCTACGTCGACGGCGCGGTCGCTTCAGCCAGTGCCACGGGCTCAGCCAGCGCCGCGTCCTAGCCCGGTCAGCCGGCACCGGACGGGGCAGGCGCGTGCGCCCGCCCCGTCCGGTCTCCGGGTCTCCTATTTCGAGGTGGTCAGGTCGTAGACGGTCATGCCGCCCACGGTCTTCGCGGTGAAGTGGGCCTTGACCCACGCGGTGATCTGGGACCCCGATCCGGAACTCCCGCCCGGGCCGCCGGCGCTGGCGCCGCTGCTCACGAAGTAGTGAATCTGGCCGGCGGAGACGAACCTCTCGAACTGGGCCAGGCTCGGGGCCGGGTCAGCGCCGGTAAAGCCGCCGATCGCCATGACCGGGACACCGTTGCTGGCCAGCTCGAGCGAGGCTGCGCTGGTGGAGCTGATGGTGGCTGCCGCCCACCGGTAGCCGGAAGCGCCGGACTCGAGCAGCCTGGACAGCGTGCTGCTGACGCTGCCCGTGCCGCCGGGGCCGCTGCCACCGCCACTAGTGCCAACACTGCCAGTACCGCTGGCATCGGTGGCCGAGCCTGCTCCGCTGGGCCTGGCTGGCGCAGTTCCGCTCGGGGCAGTCCCGGACGTCCCGCCCGGAGCGGTAGATCCGCCGGGCTTGCTAGTGGTAGACCCACCGGCCTGGCCGGGGAAGCCGCCGCGAGCCGTCCCGGACGCGGCGCCGGGACCGCCCGAGGAGCCCGCCACGGTAGGCCCGGCCGTCGGGATCGAGCCGCCGTGAGTCGTCGCCGCAGTGTCGATGCTGTAGGCCAGCGGGCCGCCCAGCCCGGCGATCAGGGTCAGCGCTAGCGGGGCGATGGCCAGAGCGGTACGTCCCCGGGCGGTGGTGGCCCGGACAGCCGGACCGGCCAGGATCATCGCGGCCGCGGAGGCCGCCGCGACCCCGATGACCACCTTCAGCCAGGGGAACCAGCCGGGGCTCCGGTCCAGCAGCACCCACGTCCAGGCCGCGGTGACCAGCAGCGTGCCCGCCAGGATGACGCGGGCGGTCCAGGTGTGCCGGAGCGGCCAGAGCGCCGCTGCCCCGATGCCGGTCAGCGCGGCGATCGCCGGGACCAGGGCCACGGTGTAATACGGATGGATGATCCCGGACATGTAGCTGAACACCACGCCGGTCAGCACCAGCCAGCCGCCCCACAGCAGCGCGGCGGCCCGGGTCCGGTCGCGCCGCGGGGACCGCCTGGACAGCCACAGCAGGGCAGCCAGGGCGATCAGGGCGGCTGGGAGCAGCCAGCTGATCTGGCTGCCCATGTCGGACTGGAACAGCCGGGTGATCCCGGTCGCCCCCCCGAACAGCGAATTACCCCCTCCCGCGCCGCCACCACCGGGGGGCGCACCGCCGGCCCGGGCCGCGCCCTCGCCCAGCCGGGCGGCAGCCCCGCTGAGCCGGTGCGCGGTGGTGCCGCCCCCGCCTCCGGCGGAGTTCTCGCTGCCAGTGAGCCGGCCGAGACCGTTGTAGCCGAAGGTGAGCTGGAGAATGTTGTTGTCTGTCGAGCCGCCGACGTAGGGACGGTCGGTGGCCGGGATTAGCAGGTCGATCGCCACCCACCAGCCGGCGGCCGCCACCAGGCCGGCGAGCCCGGCCAGCAGCTGCCACAGCCGCTTGCCGAGGGAGGGCTGGCCGGCCCACAGGTAGGCCAGCGCGAAGACCGGCAGGACCAGGAAGGCCTGCAGCATCTTCGTGAGGTAGCCGAAGCCCAGCAGCGCCCCGGTCAGCACGATCCAGCGGGTCAGGCCCGATTCGATGGCCCGGGTGATGGTGTACGCGGCCAGCGTCATGAGCAGCACCAGCAGCGCATCCGGGTTGTCGAAGCGGAACATCAGGACGGCGACGGGGGTGAGGGCAGCCACGGCCCCGGCGATGATCGCCGCCGCGGGGCTGAACCAGCGGCGGACCGTGGCATACAGCACGGCGACGGTGGTTACGCCCTCCAGGGCCTGGGGCACCAGCAGGCTCCATGAGCTGAAGCCGAAGAGGCGGCCGGACAGCTCCATGACCCACAGGGACGCCGGGGTCTTGTCCACGGTGATGAAGTTGCTCGAGTCCACCGAGCCGAACAGGAACGCCTTCCAGCTCTTCGTGCCGGCCTGGACGGCGGCGGCGTAGAACTGGTTGGCATACCCGTTGCGGCTCAGGCCGGTCAGGTAGAGCGCGGCTGTGGCCAGCAGTAGCGCGAGGAGCGCGGGCCTGGCCCAGGCCGGATCGTCGGGGCGGCCGCGCAGCAGCCGGGTTCCCCAGCTGCGTCCTTCCGCCGGGCGGCGGGCCCTGTGACCGGGACTGGCCTGAGAGCCGGACCGGGTGGCGATGAGGCTCATCGGGGGTCACCTTCCGGACGGGACGTGCCCGTGCAGGACACGGGGCGGCCGAAGACCCAGCTGCGGTAGAGACCGAAGCGCACCAGTGTGGCCGCGAGGTTCGCCGCCACGAGCACGGTGAGCTCGGCGGTGCGGCCCGCCTGGGGGGCGCTGGCGTGCAGGGCGGCCAGCGCGCCCGACGTGAGCGCGAGGCCGATGGCGAACGCGATCAGGCCACGCACCTGGTGACGGCCGGCGCTCGCACGGCCCCGGATGCCGAAGGTGACCCGCCGGTTGACGGCGGTGTTGGCCATGGCGGTCAGCAGCAGGCTGAGGGCGTTCGCGGCCTGCGCGGGCAGGACGCCACGCAGCAGCAGGTACAGCAGCACGTAGGCCACGGTGCTGGCCACGCCGATCAGGACGAACCGGGTCAGCTGGCTGGCGAGCCGGCGGCCAGGCGGACCCGTGCTGCGACCATTACTGAGGCCCATCCCGGGGGCCGTGCTGAGACCGGTGCCATGGCCCGGCCTGTCACCCGGCGCGCACAGGTCCGCGCTGCGCAGCGCGGGAACACGGATCGTGCCACGGGCCAGCCCGGTGCCGAGTCGCACGATCCCGCGCAGATCACCCAGGGCGGTGGCCATCACCTTGACCCGGGAGTCGGGGTCGTCGATCCAGTCCACCGGGACCTCGTGAATGCGCAGCCCGGCCCGCTCCGCCAGCACGAGCAGTTCCGTGTCGAAGAACCAGCCCGTGTCCATGGTGAGCGGCAGTAGAGCCTGGGCCGCGTCCGCGCGGATCGCCTTGAACCCGCACTGCGCGTCGGAGAAGCGCGTGCCGATGGACGCGTGGAGCAGCAGGTTGTAGCAGCGGGAAATGATCTCGCGCTTCGGGCCGCGGATCACCCGGGCCCCGCGCGCCAGCCGGGTCCCGATCGCGGCGTCGCTGTGCCCGGACAGCAGCGGCGCGACCAGCGGCAGCAGCGCGTTCAGGTCAGTGGACAGGTCCACGTCCATATAGGCATAGATGTCGGCGCCGCTGCCGGTCCAGATGGTGCGCAGCGCCCCGCCCCGCCCGGGCCGGTCGATGTGGACCGCGTGCACCAACGGGAACTCGGCCGCCAGTTCCTGGGCCTGGGCCCAGGTGCGGTCGGTGCTTCCGTTGTCGGCGATGGTGATGCGGGCCGTGAAGGGAAAGCTGTCATCCAGGAAAGCGCGTAGCCGCCGGATGGCCGGATCAAGGTCGCGTTCCTCATTGCGGACCGGAACCACGATCTCGACCTGGGATTCTCCGGGATCCCGTGTGGCCGGTGCTTCTCGCAGGGTCCGGTCTCCGAGCGGGGCCTGGTTTCCGAGGGGAGCCCCGCCTCCGAGAGGGAGCCCGCCTCCGGGCGAGGTCCGGAGTATGGCGTCAGTGTTATGCATGGTCGCGATACTCGGCGACGATGCTTTACCGCTCCTTAGCTATGTTTCTGGGGCGGCCATGAATGGATGCGGACTGCGGATCCGGCTGTCACCACGAGAGCCGGATAGTGATTCTGCGCCGGTTAAGACGATTCCCTCAGCTGATAATTAGCTCTCTGCGCTCCTTCAGCGTGACGGCGGTGGTGACGAACCGCGATGTGAGTCAACGATGAACGCGGAATGACTACCTGCCTGTACTAAGCGGGGGGTGCGGGGGAGCGTTCCCCCGGGCTGGTGCTGAGCGGGATCGAAAGCTCGGCCACGATGCGTTCAGCAATGGCCAGGGACGCCGTGGCGGCCGGGGACGGCGCATTGCGGACCGTGGTCACTGGCCCGATCCGGTGAATCCGGAAGTCATCGACCAGCGACCCATCGGGATCGACGGCCTGGGCGCGGACTCCGGCCGGGGCGGCCATCACGTCGCCAGGGCCCAGCCAGGGCAGGTAGGTGCGGGCCTCGGCGAGGAACGCCTTCCGCGACACTGACCCGCGCATCTCACGCACACCCGTCCGCCAGTTCTGCCGCGCCAGCCGGCGGAAGGCCGCTGAGCGGGCCAGCCGGGACAGCTGATCGCCGGACACGTCACGGCGGCGGTACCCTTCCCGGGCCAGGGCGAGCACCGCGTTCGGGCCGATGTCCACCTCGCCGTCGATGCGCGGGGTCAGGTGAACGCCGAGGAACGGGTACGCGGGGTCGGGCACGGGGTAGATGAGGTGCCGCACCCGGTCACGTGCGTGCAGCCGCAGCCGGAGGTACTCGCCGCGGAACGGGATGATCTCCGGCGCGGTCTCGTCGCCGGCCTCGGTGGCGAGCATGTCGGACTGCAGGCCTGCGCAGATGACCAGCCGGGACAGTTGCTGCGTGCCGGCGGGCGTGCTGACCTCCACGTCATCCCCCTGGCGGCGCACGCCGGTCACCGGCATCCCGGTCAGCACCTGCCCGCCATGGGCCTCGACATCGCCGGCGAAGGAGCGGGCAATCGCGGGGTAGTCGACGATCGCCGTGGTCGGCGACAGCAGCGCGGCCTGCCCGGTGATCTCCGGCTCCAGCTCCCGGATGGCCGCCGCGTCCAGCCACTGCACGCCGGGGACGCCGTTGGCGGCCGCCCGCCGCTCGATCTCCCGCAGCTTCGCTGCCTCGGCGTCGTCCCGGGCGACCACGAGCTTCCCGCGGGCGTCCCAGGGCAGGCCCCGGTCCGCGCAATAGGCGCTGAGCAGTTCGACGCCGCGCCGGCACAGCGTGGCCTTGGCCGAGCCAGGCAGGTAGTAGATCCCGGCGTGCACCACCCCGGAGTTGTGCCCCGACTGGTGCTGGGCGACCGCCGTCTCCTTCTCGAAGACCACTACGGGCACGCGCGCCTCCGCCAGTTGTCGGGCCACGGCCAGCCCGACGAGGCCGGCCCCGACGATGCCGACGGGACGGGCGGGGCTTGGCTGCGTCACCATGCCGTCTTCACCATGCCTTCTGTGACCACGCGAACCGGACCGCGGCGGCTGGAGCTGCGGCCGGCCTGTCAGACTCGGCGCTGGCCATCCTAGGAAGGACAGAGGCTGGGTCAGCCACGCGATGCGCAATCCTAGATGTGCGCGAGGATGGTTCCGCGATCCGTTCGTGGTGGCCAGGCTTTGCGCAGGCGGCGAGGCGGTTGCAAGCCCAGGGGGCCGCAGGCCCAGGGAGGGTGAGGATGGAGTTCGTGGTCATCGTGCGGTACAAGGCCCGTGCCGGTGCGGAGAGCCGGGTCGAGGCGGCGCTGAAGGAGATGCGCAAGCCGAGCCGGGCGGAGCCGGGAAACCTTGACTACCAGGTGATGCGCCATCCCGGGCAGCCAGGGGTGTTCGTGCTCTATGAGCGATATACGGACGAAGTCGCCTTCCAGGCTCACCTGGCTACCGAGCACGTCGCCACCTGGCTCCGGGGGCAGGTGCTGCCGTTCCTGGAGGAGCGGACCCGGCTCGACCTTGTCCCGCTCGGGGACTGACGGCGCCCGTCTGCGCACTGATACGCGCAGGGACCGAAGGCTATGGCTGCGGATCCGGTCAACTGGATCGACACTGATGGCTCAGACATCGCTCCCGGGCTTGTCCGCGGCGGTCAGGCCGGGCAGGTCGCGTAGCTGCGGTCCGCTGGAATAGTCCAGGCGATGGAGACGACCGAACCGAGGCGAGGCCGTGTCAGCCGGTCATGAACAACATGGTTGGGTCCGTGACCCGCAAACACCCTACGAGGTCAGCCGCGTCAAGATTGCGGAATTTGCCGAGGCGATCGGCGACCCGAATCCCGCGTACCGCGACCGTGCCGCCGCGCGCCAGGCTGGCTACCCGGATGTAGTCGCTCCGCCCACATTCGGAGTGGTGGTGGCCTTGCCCGCCAGCATCGCGGCCGCGCAGGATGCATTCCCAGGAACGGGCACCCCGATCGTCGTGCACGTGGAGCAGCGCTTTGATTATGTGCGGCCGATCTGGGCCGGAGATGTGCTCCATGTGGAATCTGCGGTGACCAGCATCCGGGAGATACGCCGTAGCGTGATGGTCACCACCAGGACCGAGATCCGGGCTGCCGACGGCGAGCAGATATGTACCGCCCACATGACGCTGACCACCCTCGTCCCGGATGGAAACGTCGAGCGACCGCGGCATGCGTAACTACCTTCATCGCCAACAGCAGGCAGGTCACCAGTGTGACTTCCGCCTACAGCGGCTTCTAGTGCGATGCGGGTGTGATCAGGATGTCGAACGTTGACCTTGGCCGAGGGCGCTTGTCAACCCGTCACGCTTGCGGCCGAGAAGGTGTGCAAGTTGTTCTGTCGCGGAGATTTCTTCGCCGGCGACGGGGGCGTCGTACATGACACCGCGCAGGTGGTCCGGGATGATCGCAGCGGCGAAGGCAAGACAGCGGCCGGCGATCCCATTCGGCGCGTCGCTGGGCTGTCCGGTCGCGATGGCCAGATCCCATCCGTGCGTGACCGTCTCGACGGTAAACCCGCGCGCGGCCTCCCAGGCCGTGCATGTTCCCCACGGCGGGGTTACGGACTCGGTACCGGCCAGCCGCGACCATGCTTCCCGGATTGACGCCGCCAAGGTGGGCTTTCGGCGTCCCTACAGGCCAAGCTCCTGCCGCCCGGTCATACGCTGACGACGTGGTGGTCGATCAGGCTTCTCGCGGTGTCCAGGATGGTCTCGTCGAGAGGTCGCGTGGTCCAGCCGAGTTCGCGCCTGGCCTTGTCCGCGCTGACCACTTCCCGTTGGCCGACGGAGCTCAGCGCCATGCGGACGGTCGGGTCGAACCGCGCGATCACCCACATGAGCCAGTACGGGACCGCCCTGGTCGGCACCCGGTACTTCGTCACCAGGATCTCGGCCATGTCACGCATCCACACGTGCTCGCCCGCGCAGATGTAGCGGTTGCCCGCAGCGTCAGGGACTTCCATGGCCAGGCGGTGCGCGACCGCGAGGTCCCGGACGTCCACGGTGGCCCAGCCAAGGCGGGGTATACCGGGCACCTGCCGGGCCAGCAGCCGCCGAACCGGCTCCAGTGACGTGCCGGCTGCGGCGCGCTGGACCGGCCCCAGCACCATCCCCGGATTGATGACGGCCAGTTCGAGCTGGCCATCGGCGTGGACGAAATCCCACGCCGCCCGTTCGGCCAGCGTCTTGCTCTTCGGGTACGCGCCACTGCCGCCAAGGTCCGACCAGTCGCCTTCGGTGAGCGTCCTGGTGGCAGGATGACCCGCGCCGATCGCCGCGACCGAGGATGTGAGCACCACCCGTTTGACTGTGCCGCTCTGGGCGCTCGCGCGCAGGACCCGCAGGGTTCCTTCGACGGCTGGCCGGATGAGCTCACTTTCGTCGGCGGGGACCTGCGAAGGAAAGGGCGAGGCGACATGCAGCACGTAGGTGCACCCGGCGACGGCGTCGGCCCAGCCGTCATCGGAGTCGAGGTCGGCCGTCACGAGTTCGGCGGCATCCGTCAGGTGGTCAGCCTGGCCGGGTCTGCGGACGGTGCCGCGGACGGCGTAGCCGTGGTCGGCCAGTTCGGTGACGCAGTGTCCGGCGATGAACCCCGACGCCCCGGTGACAAGGACCCACTCCGGCATGGCCAGGCTCCTATCTAATCTCCGATTAGAATCTAAGCAATGTATAGATCGAGGAGGCCAGGACTGTCAACCCCGTACTCTCATCCTGTGCCGCCCACCCGGACCAGCTATCACCACGGTGCCCTGCGCGAGGAACTGCTGAGCGCGAGCCTCCACCTCATCGAGGCCGAAGGCATCGGCGCGGTGAGCTTGCGGCGGGTGGCACGAGAGGCGGGAGTCAGCCCCGGTGCGCCCTACCACCACTTCGCCGACCGGGCATCCCTGCTGGCCGCACTGTCAGCCCAGGGGTTCAGGCTGCTTGCCAGCGACCTCGCCGCAGCGAAGGCCGCCGCAGGCTCCCCGGTACACGCACTGAGCGCGCTCATACACGCGTACGTGGCCTTCGCCCAGCAACAGCCCGCCTACTTCCAGCTCATGTTCCGTCCCGAGCTGTCCCAGCCGCAGAAGCATCCCGACATCGAGGCCGCCGGCGACGCCGCATCCCGATACCTCGAAGAGACGGTCGCCGACTGCGTACGCGCGGGGATAATCCCCGCCGCCCAGGCTGACTCTCTCGCCGTAACGATCTGGAGCCTCAGCCACGGACTCGCGTCGCTGTGGCGGGACGGCCAACTCAAGCACTACGGCGACGATCCTGCCGCCCTGACAGCGCAGATCACTGTCCTCCTCGAGTCCGCCCTCCGGGCTGGGCACGCTCCTGGACGCGGCACAGTCAACTAGCGGGGTGGCGACTAGCCGGGTGGGCAACCTGTGTGGTTATGACTTGCTGGCGGGACTGTGCCCGCATTCTCAGCTATACCTAGCTCACGCCGGCAGGCGAAAGCGGTTTACCTGCTGGCCGGGACAGCCTGGGGAGCCATGGCCCGTGCCAGCGGAAGCGCGGTGGCGAAGACGAACAGGCCGAACACGGTGATGAGCCAGGGCGCGTTCGCGGCCAGGTGGGCTGGGTAGTCAGCGATCCGCCGCCAGTTCCCGGCCCAGTTGGCGCCGATGTCAGCGACCATCACCCCGCACGCCAGCCAGACCGCTTCCCGGCGCACCGCGACAGCCAGCGCGACGACCAGCGGGTCGAGAACGATCAGGCTGACGAAGAACACCTGGTAGGGAACCTGGGGGTAGGACGAGCCGTAAGCGTGGATGCCGCCGTGCGCCATCCACCGCACGTGATCACCAGTGCCCTCGGCGAAACCCGCCATGTACAGGGCGAGCACCCATCGAGCCCACGGGGGCAACGCCGCCCATTTCCGCCCCAGCCAGCCCAACACCCGCCCAGGCTATGCTCGGCGTCCACTCCTACATCGTCTCGCGGGTGGCATCCGGGTGCTGCCGGGTGAGCATCAAACCGGCGGCGCGGCCGAACTGCATTCACCGGCTCGGCGCACAACGGCCGCCGAACCATGTCCCGCTGGCTGCACCGAGTCCCCTAACTTAGGTGTGGTTGTGACTTGCAGGCGGGGCCAAGCCGGCGTGCGGACGTGTGCAAATGCGTGTGTTACCCGAACCAGGTGATGGCTTGCCCGTGTGGCCGGGTCCAGGCGAGCGGTGTCCCGTCGAGCGCGAGCACGTTGCGCAGGGCCCCGTCCGGCGGCGTGGGCAGAGCCGAGTAGGTCAGCACATCCGGGTCCTCGTTCGCGATCCAGTGCCCCGGCAGCGTGCGCACCGTCCTGGCAAACGCCTCCCGCCGCGGCGGAGGCACCTGGTACAGCACCGACGTGTGGAAGACCACCAAGGTCGCCCCGGCAGGTGCCTGCTCAGCCAGCGCGGGCAGGTCGTCAACCAGGTCGCCCTGCACGAGCAGTGGCGGTTCGGCCGCCGCAAGGGCGGCAGCGGCCCGCAATCGGGCGCGGCGGTGCGCGTGCTCCGGCCAGATGAGGGCGTCGAGCCATGCGAGGTCCACGGGGTTGGTGACGTCAAGCGGGTTGAGGTCCAGGCCTGCCCGCCACACCACCTCGGGCGGGCCCGCGGGCAGAGCCATCCCGGTGGCCGTGCAGTTCAGGAGCAGATCGCCTTCGCCGATCTGGTAGGCGCCGTAACGGTAGCTGTACTTGTCCGGGTAAAGACACAGGCCGGCAGATGCGCCGACGTCGAGCAGTGCAAGTGGTTGCGGCAGAGCGGCGAGCACGGGCAGGAGGACCGCGCACCGCCCTGCCTCGTTGGTCTGCGTGGCCCGGGTGCGCATCTCCGCCTCGATCACCGGCCAGCTGGTCACCACGTAGTCGTGGAATGCGGCCGGGTCCTCGACCGGGCCGCCCAGGAACCTGACTACGCCAAAAAGCAGGTTCGGCTGCCGCTTGGCTGGTGGGAGCCTATCGAGCAGGGAAAGCACCTCGTCGTCGCGGGAGACCGTGACCGACAGCCGCTCGTAAATGGGTGATATGCCACGCGTTTCGCGTGCGGCGAACTCGGCGTATACCGTAGCGGTCGTCATGCCCGCATCGTCGCACCGCGTCGTCGCCCTGGGGAGTGGTGGCGCGCCAGGTAGTGGCTCGCACCAGAGTCACACCCCACCTGTGTGGTTATGACTCGCTGGCGGGGATGTGAGTGCATCTGCAGGCAGTCTCGCGCCTCCACGGCCAAGCTCACCTTGGTTAGCGGCCCGTCCCGGCGGAATCGCCTTGGTTGCCGTGGACTCGGGGAGCTGTGCTAGCACGTGGCTCGCTGGCCAGGGGGCAAGGAATAGCTGCGCCCGTCGCGCCGTGGGCTGAACCGTGCGAGCAGCTGCGAGGGCAGGGCATTGTGGTGGGATGCCTGGAGATTTCGGCGGCGAGGTGGCCGCGTTTTATGCTCAGTACCGACGAGGTTATCCGGCCGACTTCGTCAACATGCTGGCCCAAGCGCTGCAGCTGGGCCCCGGCGATGTGGCCGCCGACATTGGCTGTGGCACCGGGCAGCTGACCATCCCGCTGGCGGGCCGCGTACGTGCCGTCGTGGGCATGGATCCCGAACCTGCAATGCTCGCCCTGGCAGGCCAGGCTGCGGCGGCTCAGGACGTGGCCAACGCGACCTGGGTCCTGGGCGGCGATAGCGACCTGGCCGCCTTGAGCGCCCTGCTCGGGCGGCACGCGCTGGCCGGGTTGACTATCGCCAACGCCATCCACCTCATAGCGCACCAGCGGCTGTTCGTTGCGGCACTGCGATTGCTGAGGCCAGGCGGCGGTCTCGCCGTGGTCGCCAATGGCACCCCCCTGTGGCAGCAGCCCAGCGAGTGGTCGCGAGCCCTACGGCACGCCCTGGAGCAGTGGCTAGAAACCACGCTGGAATCCCGCTGCGGAACCGACCCTCAGTCCAGGCAGCGCTACCAGGCTGCGCTCGGTGAGGCGGGCTTCACCGACATCCACGAGGAATCCCTGGACTACACCAGCGACCTGAGCTTCGATGAGGTGATCGGCGGCCTGTACTCGGCCATGCCCAGCCGCATGCTCCCCCCACCCGGCCAGCGGGCCGCCTTCACGAGCCACATCCGCAACGCGATCGGACCCGGCCCGCGATTCGCCGAGTCAGTCCACGTCAACGCCCTCATCGGCCACACGCCGGGGTGACCAGGCCCCTGGGGTTGCACATCCCTTCGCAGGTGTGTGGTTATGACTTGCTGGCGGGAGTGTGGCTGCACTAGCAGGTACCGCTGCTGACCAGGTGATGCATCCCGGCATGGACTTGCTGGTGCTCCGGTCGGCGTGGGCAGTAGGACGAGATGTTCAGCCGGTACAGCCCCCAACCGAGCCAGCCGGCGCGGGTCTAACCCACTCTTCTCCGCCAGACGCGATAGGCCAGCACGATGTTCGCCACCGCGCATTCTCAGCTGTCTTCCCGCGCCCACGGCCGGGCACTGCGCCGATTGTGCCGGACCACTCAGGAGAGAATCAGATGCGCCTTGCCGTGCGACATAACCTGGATATGTCGATCAGCCTGCTCAGATGACCACCACGGCCTTCGGTCATGGCGGCGGGCCCCAGGCAGGGAGGTCATGCATTGGCAGATTCACCAGCCAGGGAAGCGAGCGATGCCGCCCGGTGGTGGCAGGCGTACCTCCTGGCCGAGAACGGTGAGGTTGATGAGCTACGCCAGCGAGCCGACAGCGGCGACGATCATGCGCGGCAACAGCTTGCCTACTGGATTAGTGAGCGTGGCCGGCCGCAGGAGGCTATCGCGCTGATCCGCCCGCTGGCAGATGCCGGGGAGGACATCGCCCAGCTTTGGCTCGCCCGCTGGCTAGCCGAGAACGATCAAGCCGGTGAACTGCGCCAGCGCGCCAACGCCGGCGATGACCACGCCCTGTATGAGCTGGCCGGCTGGCTCGCAGTGCATGGCCGGCTGACTGAGCTACGCGAGGTGATCAGCATCGACGGTGGCCTGGCCGCTCTGCAAGCATTCTGGCGGACCTGGCAGACCGACATCGGGGTGCTGCGTTTGCTCGCCGACGCAGGCGACGATGACGCCCAGCGGCAACTTGCCCGCTGGCTCGCCAGATCGGGCGACTCAACGAACTGAGGCAGCGCGCCGAGGCCGGGCGACGAACACGCTCGCCAGCAGCTATCAGGCTGGCAAAACGGGTGACAACCCCCACCCGGCGAAGCCAGGCACCAGCCCGAAATCGAGACAGCCCACAGGGTGATGTCCGAGCCGGGATGCTGGCGGGACTATGCCGACACTCGCAGCCTGCAGGAAAGCTGAGGTGCAACGCCGAAAAGCGTGGCCTGCATGGCTACTGAAGTCGGACTCATGGCACGTCTGGGCCGACGGTTGGCAGACGATGCCGCCTGACTATTGGCTGTGGTCCTTGACCTGCCCTCACGCTCCACGTCTCGACGGTTTGTCCTGCACCGCATCGATCACGGTCGGGGCCTCGCGGTGGGAGAAGTAGGCAGCGGGAGTGAGGCCGGTTTCCCGGCGGAAGGCGGCGACGAAGGCGCTGGGCGTCTCATAGCCGACGTGCCGGGCGACCATGCCAACCGCCTGGCCCGCCGCGAGCTGCGGCAGTGCGGCCTGCAGCCGGGCCAGCCGGCGCCACTGGGCGAACGGCATTCCCGTCCCAGCCAGGAACGCGCGCGCGAGGGTCCGCCCGCTAGCGCCGACACTCCTGCCCCACTCGGCCAGGGTCCGCCCGTCAGCCGGGTCGGCGAGCAGCGCGGCAGCAACGGCCGCGGCGCGCTCGTCGGTGGGCATGCCCACGTCGATGGTGGTCATCGCCACGGGCTGCAGCAGGTCGCAGAGCAGCGCCTCTGCCCGCTCTTGCTGCGCGGCGGCCAGGGACTGGGTGCCCATGTAGCCGATGAGCTCGGCGAGCAGCGGGGTTACCGTCACCGGCACCGGCCCCGTCCAGCGGGCCCAGGCCCGGTCCGGCCGGAGATACAGCGACCGCATCGTGGCCACTCCGGCCGACAGCGTCTCGTGCTTCAGCCCGGCCGGAATCCACAGCGCCCTAGTCGGCGGCAGCACCCAGTCAGCCGAGTCGGTGCGCACGGTGAGCACGCCGCTGGCCGCCCAGGCGAGCTGATGATCGTCGTGGGTGTGCCAGTCGAACATCACCCCGGTCGCCATCGGGAAAGTGGCGACGATCACCGAGCCCGCGCCATCCGTCCACGGGTCGCAAAGTTGTCCGTCCTGCGACATGAGCTGTCATTCTACGCCGTTGGCGTCAGCACCGCCTGCCCGTAGCGTCGTTCTCATGAACCCTGACCACGAGAAACTGTGCGGCAGCCCGGAATGGGCCGAGGACCTGCAGGCCCAGATCCTCCCGGTCGTGACGGCCGGGGTGAGCCTCGGCCAGGACATGCTGGAGATCGGCCCCGGGCCGGGCGCCGCCACCGGCTGGCTGCTGGAGCGGGTGGCTCACCTTACCGTCCTTGAAGCCGACGAGGCTGCGGCGACACGGCTGGCCGCGCGCTACCCCGACAGCGTCATCGTCAACATCGGTGATGCGAGGCAGATGCCTTATGGCGACGAGTCGTTCGACTCCGTGGGCTCGTTCACCATGCTGCATCACGTGCCCACCGCGGCGGCGCAGCACCAGATCCTGGCCGAGGTACTGCGGGTGCTGCGGCCCGGAGGGTGGCTGGCCGGCTCCGACAGCCTGGCCAGCGACGGCCTGCACCACTTCCATCATGACGACACCTACAACCCGGCCGAGCCGTCAACGCTGCTGGTATGGCTCCGCGCCCTCGGCTTCGCCCCTATCACGATCACGGTAGGCGACGAGCTGATGTTTACTGCCCGCAAGCCCGCCGGGGAGGCGAGCCTGTCATGACAGATACCACCGGGCTGCGCACCGCGATCACCGGGCTGATTGGGCTCGCGGCCACCGAAGAGGAAATGCTGCTGGCCAGCGCGCCCAACGGTGAAGACGGCAGCCCGGATCGCTGGGCCGCCGCCCCGCTTGTCGCACACAACGCCGAGTTCCGGCAGCAGCAGGTCGTGCGGCTGCATGCAGTCCAGCGCGGCGGCATGCCACCCGATTTCGCCGAGACCGACCACCGGTCGCCGGAGGCCTACCGACGCTACTGCGCCGGGACCAAGGCTGAGGTGACCGCGGCGAGCAGACAGTCAGCCAGCGAGCTGATCGACGGGCTGGCCGCGGTGTCCGACGAGGATCTCAGTGACACCTCGCGCCATCCGTGGCTGCGGGGGCGCCAGCTTTGGCTGCAGGTCGTGGTGCGCGGGTTCTGGCATCCGGCCGGGCACCTCGGCGATTACTACATCGCCTGCGGCCGGGCCGGCCGGGCCGTTGCGATGCAATCGCACGCCCTGGTCACGTCGCGGTATCTCGGTGTGCCCGACCCGGCACTCGGCATGGCCGCCTACAGCCTGGCCTGCACGCAGGCCGCCACCAACGATCCGGCCGGCGCAGCCGCCACGCTCACCGAGGCAATCAGGCTCAACCCGCACCTACGGGCAAACGCCCGCCGTGACCCGGATCTCGCCGCCCTCCGTGCTGGCGGGCAGCTAGCCACTCTGCTCCGGTGAGCCGGGTAGCTCCCGGGGGGGTCGCCGCGCGTGATCGCGGCGGAGGCCTCGACGCTGCCGGCGGCATGTGGACGCTGCTAGGCGAGCGCGTGAAACAGCCGCCGCGGCCGAGCTGCTCTAAGGGAGATGATGTCAGGCAAGTCGTCCCTGCCCTGTGTGTGTGGTTAGGACTTGCTGGCAGGAGCGTGGCTGCACTGGCAGATACCGCGCTGACCTGGGAAACGTCCTGGACATCGACTTGCTGGTATGCCGGTCATCGTGGGCAGTGGAACGAGGGGTTCCGGCTGTCTGGGCGTATCTTGCTAGCGATACGCTGACCATCCGCTGGTCACCGGGCCCGGGCCCGACGCAGGTGCAGCAGGGAGCGGTGGGCGCGTCGTGATCTGGCGGGTGCAAGGGATGGGCGGCTGGCCGCGATCGGGACAATCTGGGAATGCGTGGTGCTGGTGGCCGTGCTCGCGGTTGCGGCGTGCTGGGTGCTGGCGGCGGCGCGTCCGGTCCCGGTGGCGACCGGGGATCCTGGGCTTACGCCCCATCTGGCCCGGCTGGCGGGCCGCCGCTCCCGGCGGGTAGCGGCAGTGACTGTTGACCTGAGGGCTCCGGCGCCGGTTCGCTCGGCATTCATCAGGGCGGACGCCGGAACGCTGTTCGAGACAGGATCGGTGACTAAGGCGCTGACCGGGATGATGCTGGCCGACGCCATCGAGCGCGGCGAGTTGTCGATGGACAGCACCGCCGCGGAGCTCCTGCCGGCCCTTGACTGTACGAGGGCAGCCACGGTGACCGTGCGGGAACTGTGCACCCACACGTCGGGGCTGCCCCGGCTACCTGTGGACCTGCGCACGGCGGCCCGCGTCGCCATGTTCGCTTTTGCCGGTCTTGATCCCTACCGGGGCACCACGCCGTCCCGGGTGATAGCCCTGGCGGGCCGGCAGCGCCTGCGCCGCCGCGGGCAAGCCGCGTACTCCAACCTCGGTGCGGCACTGCTGGGCCAGATTCTGGCCGGACGGGCAGGCTGCAGTTTCCCGGACCTGCTCCGGGCGCGGGTCTTCACCCCGCTTGGCATGTCCTCAGCCGCGGTGGCCACGAGGCAACAGAAGGCAGCGCCTGGCTGGTCAGCGACGGGTCTGCCCCGTGCCCCGTGGGTCCAGGACGGGTATGCCCCGGCCGGCGGGGTCATCGCCACGATCGGGGACATGGCCCGGCTCCTGACCGCCATCCTGGATCGGACCGCGCCAGGATACGGCTCCTTGACGCCGGTCCCGGATGTCGAGACCCCGCGACCGAACCGGCGCAGTGGCATGTTCTGGATGATTGATTCCCTCCCGTCCGGGAACGCCATGATCTGGCACAACGGCGCCACCGGCGGATACTCCGCCTTCCTGGCGATCTTCCCGGAGACCCGGCAGGCGGTCGCCGTCCTGGCCAGCGTCTCGCGACCTGGCGATCAGCAACGCATCGCACTGGGGCTAGTGCGGTCGCTGGTCAAGCACCCGCCCGGTGACCAGCGTGGGTAAGCCGCTCTAAGCGTGTGGTTATGACTTGCTGGCGGGAGAGTGGCTGCATTTGCAGGCAAGCTAACGCCGCTTCGCGCGAACCCACCCAGCGCCGCTATTGAATGGTTGTGCCGGTCAGATACTAGGGCGGGTCAGGATACGGGGGCGTTTGAAATCCCGGTTGTCAATGATGACATCGGCCAGGGACCGCGGGTCAACCTCAGCAAGGTAGATCATCTCCGCCGCGTGGTAGCGGTCACGGTGCAAGCGGGCCGCTTCCTCGGCACCCTCGGCAGCGGAGTCCCGCACGATCCCGCGGCGCAGAGCAATCTCGGGGTCCACGTCGAGCCAGATGCGGTACTCCCAGCAGTCGTTGTACTCAGGACGGAATGCGAAAACCGAGTCGACGATCAGGATCGCGCCTGGCGGGGCGCTGACCTTCTTGTCCCGGTGGTCAGCGCCGGTCAGCGGATCGATCCCGCACAGCACTACTTCACCGGATCCGGACGGCCCGGCTGGGCCGAGCAGCAGGTCCCGGGCCGAGCCGAAGTCGTAGGCATTGCGGTAGTACCCCTCGCCGCTGACCCGGTCATACCCATGCTCGCCTGCGTGACGCCAGGGATACTTGAAGTCATCTATCGAGGCCCGCATCGTCGCACGGCCCGCCGCGCGCAGGGCGGCTGCAAGCTCATGCCCGAAGCTCGTCTTGCCCGCCCCGGTCAGGCCGTCAACGGCAACCCGGAGCGCGCCCGGGCCTAGCGCTGACACCATGTCAGCCACGGTCGCGATCAGCGCCGTGCGCTCCTTCGACGCCGGCAGCGGCACTGACTGCTGCCACGTGGAGACTGACTCGAAAGCATGCACGCCTTGAGCCTACGAGCCGTCAGGCAGCTCAAAGCATCTTGGCTACCTGCGCTCAGGAGCCGTCCCAACCTGTGTGGTCTGCCTCGTAGGAGCCTGTCCGTACCCGTGTCGAGGCTGCTCTCAGCCCCGCCAGCCTTCTGTCGAACAGGAAGGCACGGCCTGAAGATCCCGGGTTTCCGCTCTTGGGCTTCGGGTTACCATCGCTGGGCAGGACTGCTGGTCGCAGGGTGGCGGGGTTCTCGGTTCACCTGTGATCGGGACGTTGTGGCAGCGGGGGGGTGCGCCCGGATGGGCGAGCGGGTACCGGCGACCAACTTCAGTGCCAGCTGGGTTCGGGTTGACCAGACCAGCGATCCTTCGTTTTATGCCTTGCTGCTCGATGCGACCCGCGCGCAGGGGCTCGAGCAGGCCCGGCGTGATCCGGGCACCGTGTTCGGTCCGCTGGAGTTGCGGGCCGGCCTGCGGGTGCTGGATGTTGGCTGCGGGACCGGCGGCTACCTGCGGATCCTGGCGCCGCTCGTCGCACCCGGTCCGGCGGTTGGCATCGATCTGAGTGCCACGCTCATCGGCCAGGCGCGGCAGCGCACGGCAGCCGGTGAGGCTAACGTGTCGTTCCGGGTCGGCGATGCCTGCGACCTGCCGTTCCCTGATGCCTCCTTCGACCGCGTCGTCGCGACCCAGATACTGCTTCATCTGGCCGACCCGTGGCGGGCGGTGAGCGAGATGCGCCGGGTGCTGGCACCCGGAGGGCTGATCTCGGTCGGGGAATGGGATTGGGATAGCACCTGCCTGGCCGTCACCGACCGGGAACTTGGCCGCCGGTTCACCCACCTGCTCTGCGACCAGATGCACAACGGCCTCATCGTCCGCGACCTGCCCTGGCAGCTAGAACACTGCGGGTTCACGCACGTCACCCTGACGCCTCAGGTGCACCTGTCCCGTGATCCCGGCGCCGCACACGAGTGGCTGATCGAGCCCGTCGCCCGCGAACTCGCCCGCACCGGCGCACTTACCGCTGGGGAAGGCGACCGGCTTCTGGGCGATCTGCGCGACCGGGCAGCCACCGGCCGGTACTTCCTGGCCCGCACCTACTACTCGGTGATCGCCACCGTCGAGACAGCAACCTCAACGGCGTAACTCCCGACCAGGCCAGAAACACCTTAGATCCCGCTGGGGGAGACGGCGCAAGCCTTCAGTGTGTGGTTATGACTGGCTGGCGGGACGGTACTGACGTTCTCACATAAGCCCGTTGAGCTGGGAGTATGGTCCGCTAGTTAACGAGCCGACCTCATGGCAGACCTGAGCGGTCATCCGGGCGTCCATCGAGCAGCGATGTCGTCCCCGCCCGAACGGCCCAGGTGTCTGCCCGCTGGCTCGGGCGCGGCCACCGAGCTGTTCATGCCCTTGGCCGCCGACGGCCAGGATGCCCCGTCACGACGCGGAGTGCTGGCATCCGCCTCAGCGGCGGGGCAGTGCCCGGAGAGCCGCCAGCGCCATCACCCGGTAGCCAGCGTCGCTGGGGTGCAGGTGGTCACCGCTGTCGTAGGCGGGCAGCATCCGCTGCGGGTCGGCCGGGTCCTGGACCGCCTTGGCGAAGTCGATGACGCCGTCGAAGGCGCCGCTGGTGCGGATCCATCGGTTCAGCGCTTCCCGCTGGGCTTCGCCGTACCGGGTGCCGTAGTTCCCGCCGTAGCCGGCGTGAGATCCCCCGAACGCGGTGAGGGTGCCGCCGAATATCTTCAGCCCTGCGGCGTGCACCTGGGCGATGATCTGCTCGTCGCCGGCGATGAGTTGCGCAGCGGTCGCATTGTTGGCGCCGATGTCGTTGATCCCTTCCAGGAGGATCACGTACCGGGCGCCAGCCTGCACAAGCACGTCACGGTCGAGGCGTGCCAGCGCGCTGACGCCGAACAGCGCAGGTACCCGGTTTGTCACTAGCTCGTTGCCGCCTATGCCGGCGTCGATCGCGGTCAGGTCATTGCCTCGGCGAGCGGCAAGGTAGCGTGCCAGGTCGTTGGGCCAGCGGCGGTTGGCCCCAATGGTCGACCCGAACCCGTCAGTGATGGAGTCCCCGAGCGCGACGACGGCGCCTGTCACCGGGCTCGTGGAGCGCACGTCGACACCGTCTACGAACAGCGAGCAGTAAATCGAGCTCGTGAACGGGGCCGCCGAGCTGCTCAGAGTGGCATCGCCCGGCGCCACGTAGTTGGTCTGCTGGGCGAAGAAGTGCTGGGTCGCTGGGCCCGTGGCGGTCGGTGCATAGACACTTACGGCGAGATCGTGCAGCGCCGGCACCCGCAGCTTGACCGGGTCGCTGATCGCCTCGGCATTGGGGAAGACAGTCACGCTCCTGTGACCGTGAAAGGTCAGTTGCCTGACCGTGCCGGGCTGCTCGTTGCCTGCAGGGCCGGAAACTGCCACAGATGCACGGCCCACCCGGAGCGGGGTAGAGCCGAACGTATTCGTGAGCCGGACGCGCACCTCATGGCCGCCGACAGTCGAGTAGACGATGTCCCGCACTGTCTGATGATTCAGGCCGGCACCCGACGGGCAACTAAACCCGCTCAGTGTGCCCGCGGCGACCGGGCTGGCCGTGAACGAGGCTACCCATCGCCCGCGCCCGCCGGCCGGACCGGCCGGGCCTTGCGCGGACGCGGAAGCCGTCACGCCGGACGAGGCCGCCACGGTCGAGGCCACAGCGACCACCGCCGCCCCGGCCAGCAGGTAATGGCGCGCGGAATATGGCCGCCTGGCTAACGTCCTCAAAGACATCACGGACTCCTCCTTGGCAGCGTCGCGGATGCCCTTCCGTCGTGAAGTTTCTCTCCGCACTCAGCCGCGGTCAAGGCAGCCTGGGACCGTCGCGAACGCGCAACTGTGCAGCTCCAGCGTGCGTTCCCTGCCCTTGGCTGCCAGGAGTTCGCATCGAGGCGGCATCGGAGACGTCATCGCCGCGAAGGAAGCAAACCCTCGACTAAGTGTGTGGTTAGGGCTTGCTGGCGGGCTTGCGCATGCATTCTCAGCTTCCGCGCTCGCTGCCTGGCGTCGCGGTCGCGGTGTGGGGAGCGGCGTCGCGACCCACGCCGTGCCCTTTGATGCTGTTGACACCCGGATGGACGCGGAGTTCAGTGGGGGGTTCTGAGGCGCTGCTTCGCTCGGGGGCACGTAATGGTCAGCCGCACGCGGGGCGATATCCGGTTCCTGGCGGCGGCGTCGGCTGCGTCGAACACGGGCAACTGGGCCGCCAGTGTTGCGCTCGCGCTGGTGGTGTTCGCCAAGACCGGTTCCACGGTGTGGCTGGCGGTCAGCTTCTTGTTCACCCAGGTGCCCTCGGCCTTGGTAGCACCGCTGTCGGGAATGATGGCCGACCGGCTTGACCGCAAACGGATCATGATCACATGTGACCTGCTCGGCGCGGCTGTCTATCTCGGCATGGCTGTAACCGGGCGGCCATTGCTGCTGATCGTGCTGGGCTCGGTGGCGGCGCTGCTACATGCGCCGTTCGGCCCGGCGGCGCGGGCCGCCGTTCCCAACCTGGCCGGGGAAGCCGATCTGGCCTGGGCCAATGGCACCCTGGCGGCTGCGTCGAACGTGGGGCAGTTGGCTGGCCCGGCGGTCGGTGGGGTGCTCTACGCGGCTGTGGGCGCCGGGCCTGCGTTTGCTGCCAACGGGGTCTCGTTCGCCATCTCCGCCACCCTGATCGCGGCAGTCCGCGGGCAGTTCCACGGCAAGCATCCCGCTGCCTCCGACTCCGGTGCTCCCAGCAGCAGCATCTGGGCGGGGGCGCGCTTCCTGTGGCACAACACCACGCTGATGGCACTCACCGTGATCGGAGCGGTTACGTTCATGGCGACCGAGATTGCCGCCGTCGCTGACCTGCCGCTGATCCACGATTTCGGGGTCGGCGGAGTTGGCTACGGGATCATGAACGTCGCCTGGGGCGCGGGCGGTCTTGCTGGCGCGCTGATCGCGGCCCGCATCGTCACCAAGGACAGCGAGACCACAGCTGCAGTGGCTGGTGTCCTGGTGTTCGGTATCTTCGTCGCCGCTGTCGGAGTGGCGCCCTGGTTTGCACTCATCCCGGTATTCAGCTTGCTGTTCGCTGGCAGTGACTCTTTCGCCTTTGTCGGCTTCAACGGCATCTACCAGCGCGCCACGCCGGATGCGATCCGCGGGCGCATGTTCGCTGCCGTGGGTGCCATCACTACCTTCGCCAGCGCGGTCAGCTTCGGATTCGGTGGATTCCTGGTCGAGGCGGCAGGCTGGCGTCCGGTCTACCTGGGCGGTGGGCTGATCGACGTGGCCTGCGCGGCAGTGCTGGCCGTGATTCTCCGAAGAAGAGCAAGTCACCCAGCGAGGCCCACGCTACCTGCGGAAGCGCAGTCCCCGGGGGAGACTCAGCACGGCCCAGAGGGCTGATCAAGCAATACGGAATCACCACAAGCAGCGGTTGGCTGCTCGTCCGGTCGGCTCAGCGTCACCCTGTGGTCGGCCACTGATGACCGTGTGCCCATCGGAGAGTTGCAGGCTCTGGTAGGGCCTGTTAGCGAGCAGGCTGCCGTCCGGTCCGTTCCTGCTCTGAGGGCGCCGCGACGCCTGCATGTCAGAGGTGTGGCCAGGTGTGGCTCATGCCAGTGGCTGCGACGAGGTCTGCCGTGCTCCGGGGCGAGGCGCAGAGCACCCCGTAAGAGGGCTTCTGGGCTGCCTTCCAGGTCCTCGCATGCCCGGCTTCCCCGGGGTTGGGTGCCTGGTCCGGGGTCTGCAGGCCTCGCCGCGCGGCCGGCCCATGTGACCTGGACGTGTCCCTCGCAATGGCCGGTCAATGTGGTGCAATAGCGCTCAGGCGACATCCCGAGCAGTGACACGCTACCCAGGCCACAGGCGCGGTGCGGGGACGACGGTGGTGACCGGCCAGAAAGGCAGTGTCATGTCCAGCGGGCAGTTGTACGACACCATCGGAGCCACCTACATCGTGACCCGGCGCACTGAACCGCGGATCGCTGCGCGGATCTGGGCTGCGCTCGGCGATGCCCAGACGGTACTGAACGTCGGGGCGGGCACCGGGTCCTACGAGCCCCCCGACCGCCAGGTCCTCGCGCTGGAACCGTCGGCGCTCATGCGTTCGCAGCGCCTTCCGGACGCGGCGCCGTGCCTGGCTGGATCTGCCGAGAACCTGCCGTTCGATGACCAGTCCTTCGACGCCGCGATGGCTGTTTGCACCATTCACCACTGGCAGAACCCGATCGCCGGCCTGCGCGAGATGCGGCGCGTGGCCCGCCGCGTGGTGGTGTTCGCGGGCGACACCAGTGACCCTGGCCAGTTCTGGCTGACCCGTGACTACCTGCCCGAGTTCGCTGCCTTGAGAGCCTGCAGGGTCTTGGCCTCGCTGACCGGGCTGGCCCAGGCGATCGGAGCCCGGATGGAACCGGTGCCCATCCCGTGGGACTGCGCTGACGGCTTCTTCGAGGCCTACTGGCGCCGGCCCGAGGCGTACCTGGACGAGAATGTCCGTCGCGGAATATCGATCTGGGCCACAGTCGGGCCGGAAGCCGAGCAGAGGGCAGTGCGCAGCCTCCGTAGTGACCTCGCCTCAGGCCGGTGGGCCGAACGCAACCGCGACCTCGTCGATCTCGACGCTGCAGAGCTTGGCCTTCGCCTGCTTATCGCCTGAACTTGCCCCATCTGGGGCCCGGGTGGCCAGACCGCTGTTGCCGCGCGGGGTGGTATGTGCGTGACATGCGCGCTGCCGAGTGGCTGAGGGCAGCCGGGCGGGTCATTGTGGCATAGGAACGTGTCATCCGCAAGAGGCTGACCCGCGTCTTACTAGTGCGCTTTCAGGTACGCGAGGCGGTCAGTCACGCGGGGGCGCGGGCAGCACAGTGGCTGCCCGGCGAACCTCCGGAGGTCTCCATGCTAGGAATTTCCAGGCGGCTGCTCGCGGCGGCCGTCATGTCCGCCGCGGTCGCGGCGGCCGTGCTGGCGGGCTCGGGGGTTGCGGGCGCCAGCACCGGCACGGCGGAGATCAGCCCGGAGCAGGCCGGGTACACCGCCACCGGAGCGCAGTTCAAGTACATTGACGCCCTCGTCTACCTGCGCAACCCCGGGCAGTACGCCAGCGAGGTCGCCAGCTTCGGCGACAGCGTGCAGCTCTGGTCCGCCGGCCTGGTGGTGACCCTCGGCGTCACGGCCAGCACCTCAGGCTCGGGTTACACCCAATACGCCACCATTTACGACCGCAGCACGCACACGGTGATCGCGTCGAACCCGAACGCTGAGTTCTGCGACAGCAACGAAAACGTGTGCGACCTTCCGCCCCAGCCGTTCGACGCCGGTACCCAGCTGGATCTGAGCATCAGCTACTCCCCGGCCGACGGCAGCCTGGAAATGATCGAGGTCTTCAGCGGCGGGTTCAGCTTCGTCTCGTCCTACACGGTCACCGGGCAGTCGTTCACCCAGGCCAGGATCGGCACCGACTTCGGCAACTCGCCGTGGGACGGGTCGTACTCGCACCGGCCGCCCGCGAATCAAGTCAAGGTCGCCGCCTACAGCACCGTGCATGTGATCACGTACAGCGGCCACACTTCGTCGCTGTGGTCGTGGTGGGTGCACCACCCACTGCTGGCCAACACCGGGCAACAGTCGGGCAGCGACTGGGTGGCCGTCCCGACCAGCCTGTCCTCGTTCGGCTCGAGCTTCTCGACCTACTTCGTGCCGCAGAGCGGGCAAGGCCCGAACCAGCCCGTCGTGCCCTGAGCCGACCAGCACACCGGCGGGGGGATGACCGGGGCCTGGCGCGCCGCCATATTGTCGGTCCCGCCCGGGAGGATGAACGAAGGATTCGCAATGCATCTCGCCTCGTAAGGAGGACCGGCGCTTGAGCAGCATCGCCCCAGCGACTGACGGTGCGGACGGCCGCGGCGACTTCGACTTCATCTTTGGCCCCTGGCGGGTACGGAACCGCAAGCTCGCCGACGTAGCTGATCCTGCCTGCACCCGATGGGTGACGTTTGATGCCGTCTCGCGGGCCGAGCCCATCTTGGGCGGGCTCGGGCACGTGGATCGCATCTGGGCCGAGGGCCCGCCCGGCGGCAAGCCATTCGAGGGCTTCACCTTGCGGCAATTCGATCCCTCAGACCGGGTCTGGCGGATCTGGTGGGCGTCCAGCAACCGGCCTGGCCACCTAGACCCTCCCGTCCAAGGCCGCTGGACCCGGGGCGTCGGCAAGTTCTTTTGTGAAGATGCAGTCAATGGCCGTCCGGTGCGGGTGCGCTTCGAATGGACGAACCCAGGCCCTTCTGCAGCGCGCTGGGAACAGGCGTTCTCCTACGACAGCGGCATTTCCTGGGACATCAACTGGATCATGGAACTCACGCGAACAGAATGACCGGCCAAGTCGCCTGATCAGGGAAGCGCCGCCACGTCGGCAGCGAATGACCGTCAGGCCGGTACATGCAGTTGTGCTGCGCTTATGAGCGGGCAGAGCCCGAAGCTGTGGGTGTTGCGCGCGTCGGCTGGTTGGTTCCCGGCGTTGTGCCCCCTGCGCGGCTTTGAGCCTGCATGGGCGGGCTCGGCCATGCCCATGCAGCCCGTGCAGGAATCCCTGGCCCCGGGTTCGTGTTAGCACAAAGGTTCGAGGGGGTTATGACGTGATGAAGCTCAGGAACCGCAACGCCGGTCCGGCGCTGGCACCGCCGTTCGAGGGCCACGGGCCAGACGGAGCCGAGCGCGCGACATTCGCCGCGGGATGCTTCTGGGGTGTCGAGGCGGCCTTCCGCCAGGTCCACGGGGTGCTGCAGACTGCTGCCGGCTATACCGGCGGGAGCGTCGCAGACCCCAGCTACGGGCAGGTCTGCCGGCACCGCACGGGCCACGCCGAGGCAGTCGAGGTGTGGTTCGACCCGGCCCAGGTCAGCTATGCGGAACTGCTCCAGGTGTTCTGGCAGATCCACAATCCGACCACCCGCAACCGCCAGGGCTTCGATTTCGGCAGCCAGTACCGGTCAGCGATCTTCTACCATGACGCTGGCCAGCAGGAAGCCGCGATCGCATCGCGCGATGCCGAGCAGCCCTCGCACAGGCGGCAGATCGTCACGCAGATCACCCCGGCGTCCGCGTTTTACCGGGCCGAGGAGTACCACCAGCGTTACGTCGAAAAGCATGGCCAGCCCGGCTGCGCAGTCACCATCCAGTAAACCGGCCCGGGGACACGGCCCGGCGTCTAGCACTACTGCAATAGTGGTGACCGGTTCGAGGCGCGGCACGGCGTTCAGGCGGTCACCACCGCGTGAACGAGCCGCTAGGCGGCGACCTCTCGTGGCCCGGCCAGGTATGCCGCGCTCGGCTGCAGAACTGCCGAAGGCCAACCTGTGTGGCTATGGCTGCACGCGGGACTATCGGGCCCAGTGACTCCCTGGCCCGGGGCCGGGGACGAACACGCTCGCCAGCAGGCTTCCGGCCAGTCCGTCACATTGCCCGTGCGACGTCGTAGTGATTGACGGTGGTCTCGCGGTCGATGAGGTAGTCGTCATCTTCTGGGTAAAAGACGGCGACCTCGATGTTCTGGCCCGCGAAGCCTTCGATGTCCGCCCGTGACGACCACCAGCTGACCGTCATGACTTCTGTCCGGCCGTCACCGAGATCCGCCGTCCACATCTGGGCACCCAGATTGCCGGGTGTCTGCTTGTAGGCGCTCAGCCCGGTCCTGGTGATGTACTCGACGTACGCCGCTGCCTGCTCAGTCCTGACCCAGCCCCGCCATGTCCGGGCTATCATCTGCACTCCTTCCGTTTCCTCACGGGTGCCGGTTGCCCCGGCTCGAACCTGCACCTACCCGGCATATCAGCGCACTCCAGGTGTGCGGATCAGGCCGGTGCGGCTCGCGCTGTCCACGTGAAGCTACCCGCCTCGGGGAGTTGCCGGGCCAGTGAGTCGGCGACCAGACGGCCCAGCGCATCGGCCTCACGGGCCGGAAGATCAGGATCTACCCAGCCCTCAATCTCGACCCGCAGCGTTCGTCCGGTCCAGCGGGCCCGGGCGTGCGCATGGATAACTCCTGGCACCGACCCTGCGGCTGCCTCGGCGGTGGTGACGATGGCGGGGTCCACGCCGTCAGCCAGGCGGTGCACGACGTCCTTGGTGACCTCGTAGCCGACGTGGCAGATGAACAGGGTGACGGCCATGCCGGCGATCGGGTCGCCCAGCCGGAAGCCCAGCGCGACCGCGACCAGGCCGACCAGGGCGCCCGCTGAGGACAGGGCATCCAGCCAGGAGTGCCGGGCATCGGCGATCAGCGTCGCGGAGTTGATGCGCCTGCCCACGATGAGCTTGTACCGGGCGACGACCTGATTCCCGACGATGCCCAGCGCCGCGCCGACGATGCCCAGGGCAACGTGGCTGGTGGTGCCATGGTCAATGACTGACGCTCTCGTCGGAATCGCGTTGTCGATCGCGTCACCCGGCGCAGATCCCGACCGCGCTGAGCCGGTCAGGATCAGCCAGCAGCAGCTCGATAATGCCGGTCGCGGCCAGCCCGATCGCGCTGACCGCGATCGCCCGGTTGGCTTCCCGGCGTTCCTGCACGTCATCGCGGGTACTCGGCAGCGGAAACGCGGCAGCCGGATCGCGCACGCCCGCGGTTTTATGCATCCGGCCAGCATGGCCGGAGGGCCTCGGCACGGCAAATCAGCCAACGCCATGTCTGGCTGATGCGGACCCGCGGGCGTTAGAGCTGACTCCTGCGCTGAGGCCTTGGCTCAACCTGTGCGGTTTAGTGGGTGAGGCCGTCGAGCGCCCGGCGGATCACGGCGGTGACGGCCTGCGGCTGGGAAATCATGATCACGTGAGATCCCTCGACCTCGGTGATGGCCGCTCCGGCGCGCTGGGCCATGGAACGGACCACGTCGCTGCCGGCCGCCTTGTCGCCGGTGGCTACCACCGCCCACGAGGGCAGGTTCTTCCAGCCCGGCGCCCCGTTGGATTCGGTGAATGCGGCGGCGGCGACGGGGCGCTGGGTGGCGGCCATCACGGCGGCTTGTTCCTCGGGCAGGTCGCCGGCGAAGGCCGCATGGAACTTGGCGGGGTCAATGGCAAACTCCACCGCGGTCTCGGTGCCCTGCCCGGTCGGGTACTGCAGCTGGAGCAGGGCGCTATTCAGGACGCTGTCCTTGGAACCAGCTTCGATGTCTCCTAGCGCCTCGCCTTCATCGGGGGCGAAGGCAGCGACATAGACCAGGCCGGCCACGTTCGCGGCCTGGGGCGCGGCGTTGGTGATGGTCGCACCGCCGTAGGAGTGACCGACGGCGAGCACCGGCCCGGGGATCTGCCGGATGGCGCTGGCGACGTAGGCGGCGTCGGCCGAGATCCCGCGCAGCGGATTCGAGACGGCCTGCACCGCGATCCCGGCGGCTCGCAGCTGCCCGACCACGTCGTTCCAGCCCGAGCTGTCGGCGAACGCGCCATGGACGAGGGCGACAGTAGGGCGGGAGCTGGCAGTGGTGTCGGTCATGTGGGTCCTCCTGGGTGGCGATGACGGGCAAGTTGAAAGCCTGACCGGGCCACTTCGAGCGCGCCTCGCCCGCGGAGGATGATTGCCGCTATGTGCCGGCGTGGCCACGCTGCAGAGCGGCGGGAGCTGGCCAGAGGGGCAGGCCAGCCCGGCGTTCACGCCAAGCGCTATTGCTCGCTGGCGTTAGTGATCAGTCGCTGGAGCATGCTTTGCAGCTGCGTGATCTCGGCGCCGGTAAAGCCGCCACTGGCCGGGATGCGGACGTTCCCGCCTAGCCCTTCCGGGCCACCCCGCCCAGGATCCTCATGAAACCGCTGGTGTTCGCGACCGTGCCGTCCTCCGGCCGCCAGGCCCAGATATCGGTCAGGCCGGGCTCGACCAGCGTCCAGTCGCCGAAGAACCCACTGATCTCGTCGCGGGCGCGGGCGGGCACGGTCGCCAGGGCCTGGTTGGCGTCCACCAGTTCGCGGGCGGTTTTGCTCCGGCGCTCCGTCCCGACCGCATGGGCCTGCGATACGTCGGCATGGGAAATGAGCAGGTAGCTGCCGGGGGCCACGGCCTCGCGCAGCCTGGCCACGGCTCCGGCCGGATCGGCCTCGTCGGGGATGAGGTGCAAGACAGCCAGGAGAACCACCGCGACCGGCCGGCTGAAGTCGATCAGCCGGCCAACCTCGGGAGCGCCGAGGATCTCGTCGGGGCGGCAGATGTCTCCCTGGACGGCCGCGGTCTGGCTGCCGGACAGCAGCGCCCGGGCGTGCGCCACCACCACCGGATCGTTGTCCGCGTACACCACGCGGGATTCCGCGTTGACACGCTGCGCGATCTCATGCACGTTCTCATTGGTAGGCAGCCCGGAGCCGAGGTCCAGGAACTGCGTGACTCCCTCGCGGGCGCAAAAATCCACCGCCCGCTGAAGGAAGCCGCGATTCTGGCGGGCCAGCCACGGGAGCTGCGGGATAGCGCGCGCCTGGCGATCCGCGGCTTCCCGGTCGGCCGCGAAGTTATCCTTGCCGCCCAGCCAGTAGTCGTACATCCGGGCGATATTCGGGACTGACGTGTCGAATCCCAGTGCCCGCTGGCTGGCCTTCTCCATGCGCAGACCCTAGCGCATTCTGGCATTCCGCTTATCTGCCCACATTGGCCGATGCATGGTCCCGCTGGCCGGGTATGTGGTCCCGGTGGCGTAGCTGGCCCGGGCCCAGATCGTGGTGGCTCAGCCGCTAGTTGTTCAGCCGCTGGTCAGGTACGCGACCACGAGGTCGCCGAGCATCTGCCGCTGGGCCGCCCGCTGGGCCTGGTCGGTCAGGTCGCGGCCGAACAGCGCACGGAACGTGTACCGGTTGGCGATCCTGAATACGCAGAACGAGCTGATCAGCATGTGCACGTCCAGGGCGTCGGCCGGCGCGGTGAAGACCCCCTCGGCCCGGCCCGCGTCCAGGATCCGGGAGATCATCTCGATGGTCGGCGCGCGCAGTTCGTGCAGGGTCGGCAGGGTGGCCAGGTGGACCGCCTCGTGGGTGTTCTCGATGCTCACCAGGCGGATGAAATCCGGATGCGCGTCGTGGTGGTCAAAGGTGAGCTCGGCCAGCCGCCGTATCGCCGCGACTGGTTCGAGCCGTTCCACATCAAATGGCCAGCTCGGCGTCGCGGATCTGTGAGTACGCCTGACGCCAGCACCGTCGACGTACAACTGCTCCTTGCCGCCGAAGTAGTAGTAGATCATCCGCTAGGTCGTACTGGTCCGCGCCGCGATCTCGTCGACTCGCGCCCCGGTGTCACGCCGGGGCGATGGGTACCGGGCGGGGTGCGGATCGCGCCGACGATGCGCAGCCGGTCCCGGCCCCGGCCGGGCGTTCAGGTGCCCGGCTGATCGGCCTCATCGGCAGCGGCATCCGCGGGTCGCTGACTCCGGCCCTGCACGAGCGCGAAGCCCGGGCCCATGGGCTGTGCTGCCTCTACCGCGCGGACCGTCGCCCGGCTGCTCGGCTCAGGCATCCTCTACGACCGGGACACCCGGGGGGAGTTCTTCCACTTCTACACCGCCCTGCTCGGCCCGCACCTGTTCATCGAGGTCGTCCAGCGCCTCGGGGGCTACACCGGATACGGCGCGGTCAACGCGCCCACCCGGATGGCCGCCCAGCGCGCGCTGCGGCCCGCCGACCGTTAGCGTCCTCACGCCACCTTGCGGGCGCCTGGCCCGGGGACGGGGGAGACCTCACGCGCGGACTCCAGCACATGCCCGGCCTGGCAGGACAGCTGCAACTGCACCGGCTGCCCGCAGTCGCGGTGCCGGAGCAGGACCGGGGGGCCGTCCGGTCCGGCCGCGTGCTTGTCGCCCCACTCCATCAGCCCGACCAGCACGGGATACAGGTCCAGGCCCTTCTGGGTGAGGCGGTACTCGTGCCGGCTGCGCTGGCCGCTGTCCTGGTACGGCACCTTGCGCAGCAGTCCTTCCTGCACCAGGCGGCCCAGCCGGTCGCTGAGCACCTGCCGGGGGATCCCGGTCCGGTGCTGCATGTCCGCGAAGCGGCGCACGCCGTTGAACGCCTCGCGCAGCACGAGGAACGTCGCCCGCTCCCCGATGATCGACACCGCCGCGCCGATCGCGCAGTTGGCGGGGTCGTAGTCCGTGATCCAGGTACGTTCCATGGGCCCAGGCTAAGTCTGGTTGACAGACTCAGCAACTGGCGGCCATGCTGAGTCTGTGAATCGAACCCAGGTACACCAGGCTCCGGCCCGCGTGGCCATGACGATCCGGCCGCCGGACCCCGCAGACCTGGCCCCGCTCACCGCCTTCCTGGCCGGGCTTTCCACCCGGACCCGCGTCCAGAGGTTCTTCGCGCCCGTCCGGCCGACCCCGGCCCTGGTCCGCAGCGCATGCGGCCAGGCCGGTCCGGCAGGCCGCGCCGACGTCCTGCTCGCCACGCACGGCGGCGTCATCATCGGCCACGCCATGGCCGCCGACCGGGCCGCCGACCGGCCGTCGCGGGCGAATCCCTGACCGAGATCGGTGTGGTGGTGGCCGACGCCTGGCAGGGCCAGGGCGTGGGCTCCGCCCTGGTGCGCGCGCTGCTCGGCCGGGCCCAGGCCCGCGGCGTGACGTCGCTCAGCATGGACGTGCTGCCGGGTAATCGCCAGGTGCTCGCCATGATCGCCGGTCACTGGGCGGCGACCAGCACCCGGCGTGACGCGGACTGCGTGACCATCCAGGTCGCACTGCCCTCAGCCCGGCGCGAGCGCGTCACCCCGGCCCGCGTGCCGCTGGCCGCCGGGTAACGTCACCACCTGCCTGCTCACCGGGTCCGCTCTTTCCCCGGCGGAGCAGCGTGCGCCCTTGATGGATCATGGTGCGGACGGAGGAGGTCCGGATGACGTCGATCCCGGCTGGGAGCCAGTACGTGGCGATGGGCAGCTCGTTCGGGGCCGGGCCGGGCCTCACGCCCCGGGCGCCCGGGAGCCCGCGCCGCGCGGGCCGGTCGGCTGGCAACTACGCCCACCTGGTGGCCCGCGCGCTGGGACTGGACCTGCGGGACGTGACCTATTCCGGCGCGACCACGGACGACATCCTGCGGACGTCGGCCCGGGGGCAGCCCGCCCAGCTCGACGCGGTCACCGCGGCTACCCGCCTGGTCACCCTCACCGGAGGCGGCAACGACGTCGGCTACCTGCCCCGGCTCACGCTCGCGAGCCTGCCCTGGCCGCTGCGAACCTTCCCGAAGGCCCGGGCCCAGGTCGCCGGGTTCGGGGATCCGGCCGCCACGGACCAGCGGTTCTCGGGGGTCGGGCGCAATCTGCAGGCGATCGCGGCGGGCGTGCGGGACCGGGCCCCGGCCGCCCGGGTGCTCTTCGTTGACTACCTGACGATCCTGCCGCCCGCAGGACAGGATGCCGGGCCACCGCCGCCAGCCGGGATCGCCGACTGGGGGCGCGCCATCGCGGCCCGGCTCGCGAGCACGACGCGGGCCGCGGCGGAGGCCGCCGGCGCCGAGTACGTGGCGGCGTCAGCGGCCTCCGCCGATCATCACGCCTGGTCGGCCGCGCCGTGGACGCGGCGCTTCCACCTGTCGCTGCGCGGCGGGGCGCCGTACCATCCCAACGCGGCCGGGATGGCGGCGGTCGCCGGCCTGGTGCTCACCACCCTGGAGACCGGATGACCCTGGAGATCCGGCGGCTGCACCTGGCCGCCCTGCGCGGGCCCGATGGCGGGGAATGGCCCGTGCACGGGTTCGTCATCATCCACCCCGGCGGGGCCGCCCTGGTCGATACCGGCGTCGGCGGCCCGGACGATCTGCTGAGCGACTGGCGCGTGGTCAACCGCACCGCCGCCGACGCGCTGGCCGGGATCGGGATGAGCCCCGCCGATATCGGCCTGGTGATCAATACGCACCTGCACTTCGATCACTGCGGCCAGAACGCGGTCTTCGCGCACGCGCCCGTCTACGTGCAGCGGGCCGAGCTGGCCCGGGCGCAGCGCGAGGCGCCGCAGCTGTGCGACTGGCTCGGCTTCATGAACGCGTCGTTCGAGCTGCTCGACGGGGACGCCGAGATCCTGCCCGGGCTGTCGGTCATCACCACGCCCGGCCACACCGCAGGCCACCAGTCCGTCGTGGTGCGCGCCGCCGACGGCTCCGCTGACCTCCTCACCGGCGACGCCGCGTACACGCCGCGCCAGTACCACGAGCCGCCCGGCCCGGACGGCGCCGGGCTGCCGGACGGCCAGGCCGCCGACTTGGCCGCGTGGCAGGAATCGCTGGCGCGGATGCACGCGCTAGGCGCCGCGCGGGTGCACTTCTGTCATCACACCGCCGTCCTGCATCAGTAGCGGCGGGGCTCCCGGGAGCAGGGCGGTCTAGCGGGTGGGGTGCGCCTCGTACTTCCAGATCACATAGGTGCCCTGGCCGTACGGCGGGACTTCGATGCCGTAGGGGACGACCTGGATGGTGTGGTAGTGCGGGTTGTGGTGCAGCAGGGTGGCCAGGCCGTGGTCCAGGGCGCTGGTGTCGGTGAAGTTGAGGGCCACGTAGGAGAAGTAGCCATTGGCGATGTACTGGGCGAAGGTGCTGGCGTTACCCGCGGCGAGGATGCCCGCCGTGGCGGCCGGGTTCCCGGTGCTGGCCCCGGACGGGAGGACGATGTTGCGGGTGCTGGACCAGCGCCGCCACTGCAAGCCCGGCCGGCAGGTAGTACTTGGCGACTCGAAGGGTCCTCCACCAGCAGCCGTCCGTGGCCAGAATCGGCCAGCGGGCGGAAGACGGCGATGAAGGCTTTCGCGTTGGGCCAGCTGGTCGCGAACGACCAGGACTGCACCGCGCCCAGGTACACCGGGAAGGCCAGCGCGATCACGCAGGTGGCGCTCGTGTACGCCTGCTGCCGCCCGGCCGGCGCGGCGGCGATGAACCGGTCGGCGGCGTAGCCCGCGGCGATGGCCGCGAACCAGGCGCCCACGCCGACGTGCACATTGAGCAGCGCGGCGGTGTGCAGCCAGGCCTGCTCGGCCGGCCCGAGGATCGCGGCGGCGGCCAGGACGGCCAGCAGCCAGGTCCGGGCCGGTCCCTCCCGCCGCGCCACGCTGAATACGACGCCCGCCACGGCCAGGATGACCAGAATGCCCGCCCAGTACCAGGAGCTGGACAGCACGGACAGGGGCGAACTCGTGTGCGCCACCGGGGTGAGGATGGTCCGCTTGAATCCGCTGAGATAGCTGCTCCCGCCGATCAGCAGCCCCGCGGCCAGCAACGCGATGACCGTGGTCAGCAGGATGGCCACCCGCCGCAGCGCGATCCGGCCCCCCATCACCGGGTACGCGGCCAGCGCCGCCAGCACGGGCACGAGCACGTCGAACAGGATCGTGGAGTAGGACGGTGGCGTTGGCCAGGGCCAGGACGGCACCCGCCGCGATCATGCGCGCCCGGCGCCTACCCCCCGGTCACCGACGCGCAGCACGCACCACGCCGCCAGCGCGACGAGGAACAGCGACAGGGCGTCGTAGGTGGCAAACGCGCCCAGGTGCAGGGTAGGGCCCAGCACCGCGAACAGTGCCGCGGCGAAGAACGCGGCCCGCCGGCCGTACTGCCGCCGGGCCGCGCTCCACAGCAGCGTGGTCGCCCCGAGCATGAAGACCAGGGACAGGACCCGGGCCGCGGTCAGGCCGCCGACGTGGTCCGCGAGCGCGCCGAGCGGCGGGTAGATCACCGGGGCGCCGGAGAAGTAATAGGGAAATGGCGGGATGGCCGTGCCGTGCAGCCAGTTCGCCCACTGCAGGTGCCCGGCCCACAGATACAGTCCCTCGTCCTGGTAGGCCGTGTCCGCCCGGACCAGCCGGAGCGTCAGCAGCGCCTGGACGATGAGTACCGGGAGCAGCGGCCACCCGCTGGGCACGCTCCACCTGGTGGGCCGGTCGTCCCGGCGCGCAGCGGTCCGCCCGGCGACGAGCGTGCCCGCCGGGGACTCCGCCGGCGCCGACGTATGACTATTCATGACGGGTCTCCGCGTCCTGTGCCCGGCGTGCAGAACAATCCGCCGGCCAGCCCCCCAGCGCACCTAGGTCACGGCCGAACGGCCTGGGTGCACGGCGCAGGTGTCTTAGGCGTTTCGGTAGACGTGCGGGGAGCCTGATTTACCTGGCCTATTACGGCATAGGACGCGCGAACCCGGCCATCCGATCACCGCCGCGGCAAAAAAGGTCACGGCTAGCGGTGCCCTATCCGCCGCGGGCTGGCCGCTGCCTGGCCTCCGCCCAGGCCTGATCGCCCCTGCTCGCGCGGGGCCTACTCTCCGGTGTCCGCGGTGACCCACCGGGAGGCGACCTCGTCGGCATGCCGCCGGGTCGGCGCGTGCCCGCTGACCGCGGTGAGGAACGTGTCGGCGTCCAGGGCGAACAGGGTGGCGGGGCCCACCGCGGTGACCGTCGCGGTTCGCGGAACCCGCCGGAGCAGCGCGATCTCGCCCAGGCCGGTGCCGCGGCCCCGTACGCCCCGCGGCCGCCCGTCCACGCAGACCTCGACCTCACCGTCGGCGATGACATAGAACCGGTCTGCGGCCCCGCCCTGCCGGATGATCACCTGGCCCGGGACCGCGTCGATCCGCTCCAGCGCGCCAGCCAGGGTTTCCAGCGCCGGGCCGGGCAGATCCGCGAAGTGCGGCAGCGAGCGGAGCAGCGCTACTTCGGTCACGGGCACGGCCCGGCCCTGGTCCACCCGGCGCAGGGTGCGCAGCCCGCACGCCGCCGTGACCGGCAGCAACGCTCCGACGGCGATCAGCGCGAGCCGGGCCCCGCCGAGCCCGACGAGCAGCGGGGTGAGCAGCGAGCCCGCCGCCAGGCCGGCCATGGACAGCCCTTCGACGATCCCGAACACCCGCCCGACCAGCTGTGCGGGCACCACCCGCTGGAGCAGGGTGTTCGCGGACACGGCCAGGACCGCCCGGCCGCCGCCGGCCACCGCGATGAGGGTGACCACCGGGCCGACCGCGCTGGTGAAGGCGGTGAGGACCAGGCCCAGGCTGAGGGCGAGCAGGGAGGTGACCAGGGCCCGGCCGAGCCGCCGCCCGAGCAGGTGCGCGGTGAGCAGCCCGGCGGCCACCGCGCCTGCTCCGTACGCGGTGTTGAGGTAGCCGACCCACACCTGGCCCTGGCCCAGCACCTGAATGGCCACCACCACGAACAGCACGTCCAGCGACCCCACCACCACGTACTGGGCGGTGAGCAGGCTCACCAGCAGCCGCGGTCTCGGCCGCCCGGCGACCTCCCGGGCCCCGGCGAGCAGCGTGCTGAACCGGGACGGCGGGCGGTCCGCGTCGGCCAGGGCCATCCCGGTGACCCGCACCGGAGCCCCGAGCACAGCGCCACCCGCCACCAGAACGGCGCACACCGCGAACAGCGTGCCGAGCTGCCCGAACCCCAGGAACAGGGATGCGATCAGGGCCGACAGGACCACGCCGAGGTTCTCCGCCCAGCCGGCCACCACGGTGGCCGCGGTGAGCTGCTGGGCGTCGCGGGCCAGCGCGGGCAGCGCGGCGAACAGCGCCGGCCGGGTCGTGGTCATCGCCGTGCTGGCCAGTACGGCCAGGCCGTAGGCCACCAGCGGCGGTGCGCCGGTCCACAGGCTGAGCGCGACACCCGCCAGGCCCAGCGCCTGCACCAGGTAGCCGCCAGTCAGCAACTGCGTCGGCGACCGGCGATCGGCGACCGCGGACAACACGGGCGCGAGGACAATTCCGGGAGCCAGCTGGGCGAACGCGACCAGCCCGGCGGCGGTGGCCCCGCCGTGGCCGTACGCGTAGACCAGCATGCCGATCCACACGGCGTACTCGGCCACCACGAACGCCACGAACGCGGTCATGAGACGGGCCATGGCCGGGTCGCGGACGAGCGCGTGAATGACCCGGAAGAACCGCCCCACCAGTCACCCTCCCCCCGGCTGCTCCGAGGGTAAGGCCGCGCCGCCCGCCCCTCAATCGTGCTAGCACCAGGGCTTTTATGCGGCCACCAGGGCTACGGTGAGGACGGCATCGCCGCGGCGGGGTGATCACGGCCCGCCGCGGGGCCGGGTATAAGGGGGGCCGGGGATGGATCATCCGTTGCGGATGGACGTGGAGGCGATGCGGCGGGCCGGTTACGCCACCGTGGACGCACTCGTGGCCAGGCTCGCGGACCCCGGGTCCGACGCGGTGCTGCGCCGGGCCGGGCCGGCCGACATGCGCGCCCGGCTGGCCGGGCCGCCGCCCGAGCAACCGGGGGACTACGGCGAGGTACTGGCCCGGCTCCTCGCGGACGTGCTGCCCTACGCGAGCCGGACAGATCACCCCGGCTACTTCGCGTTCGTGCCGAGTTTCACTACCTGGCCGGCGGCGCTGGCCGAGCTGACCGCGGCCGCGGCCAACCCGTACTGCGGGGCGTGGATGGAGGCGGCCGGCCCGGCGCAGGTCGAGCTCCAGGTCATCGACTGGTTCCGCGGCTGGCTGGGGATGCCCGGGAGTACGTCCGGGGTGCTCGTGACCGGCGGCTCGGCGGCCAACCTGACCGCGCTGCTGGTCGCCCGGGACGCCGCCGGGGGACCGTCGGACGATGAGATCGTGTACGTGTCCGACCAGGCTCACTCCTCCCTGGCCCGGACCGCGCGGGCCATGGGGCTGCGGCCGCACCAGGTGCGGGTGCTGCCCACCGACGACCGCTGGCGGCTGCAGCCCGGGTCGGTGGCCGCCGCCGTGCGCGCCGACCGCGCGGCGGGCCGCGTCCCGTTCGCCTTGTGCGCCAGCGGAGGGTCCACCAACACGGGGGCCGTCGATCCGCTGGCGGACCTGGCCGACGTATGCGCCGCGGAAGGGCTGTGGCTGCACGTGGACGCGGCGTACGGCGGCTTCGCGGCGCTGGCCCCGAAGGGACGGGAGTTGCTGGCCGGTATCGAGCGCGCGGACTCAGTGACCCTGGACCCGCACAAGTGGCTGTTCCAGCCGATGGAGTGCGGCAGTGTCCTGGTCCGCGACGGCGCCCGGCTGGAGCGCACGTTCGCGATTCACCCCGATTACCTCGACGACAACGACGCCCGCAGCAGCGGCGAGGTCAACTTCGCCGACCGTGGCCTGCAGCTGTCCCGCGGGTTCCGTGCGCTCAAGGTCTGGGTGTCCGTGCAGACCTTCGGCCTGGCCGCGTTCCGGGCTGCGGTCCAGCGCAGCCTCGACCTGGCCGACTTCGCCGAGACCCTGGTCCGCGGCCATCCGGATCTGACCCTCATGGCGCCCGCGGTGCTCGGCATCGTCTGCTTCCGGCGGGAGTGGCCCGGCTGCGACGAGGCCGAGACCGAGCGCCGCGGGCTGGCCCTGGCCAGTGCCCTGGAACACAGCGGGACGGCGCTGGTCTCCAGTACCCGGCTGGCCGGCCGCCACGCCATCCGGCTCTGCGTGCTCAACCCGACGAGCTCCGAGGCTGACGTGCGCCGGGTTATCGAGCATTTCGCCGGGGCCTGCGCCCCGGGCACCGCGGATGCCCCGGTCGCCCCGCACGCTCCGGGTGTGCGGGCGGCGCCGGCCGATGCCCGGGCCGGGGTCCTGGCCGCCCGGGACGGCGATCCGCTGCGTACCTCCCGGCTGCTGGCCCGGGTGGCCGGCGCGACGCTGCGGGCCATCCGGGCCCGGGCGACCTGCCTCGATGCGGCGGCCGGGGAGGAGGTGACCCGCCGGTGGGACGCGGACCGGTCGTTCTACCTCATCGTCTCGGGGCGGTTTGACGTGTTCATCGACGGCCGGCGGATCCGGAGCGTCGGCCCGGGGGATCACTTCGGCGAACTCGCCGCGCGGGACTGGGGCGGCGGCTACGGCTACACTCGCCTCGCCACCGTGGTTTGCGCCGAGCCCGGGCAGCTCCTGAGGCTTACCAGCGACGACTTCCGGTGGCTGATTGACATCGAGCCGACGGCGAAGGCGGAGATCGCCCGGGATCTGGCCGACCGGCTCGGGGAGCGGTAACGCGCGAGGAGAGGACCGGGGATGAGTCGCATAGTGGTCATCGGCGCAACCGGGCACGTCGGCACCTACCTGGTGCCACGGCTGGTGCGGGGCGGTCACGAGGTGATCGCCATGAGCCGGGGAAAACGCGACCCCTACCACCGGGCCCCCGAGTGGGACCAGGTCACCCGGGTGGCGGTGGACCGGGACGCGGAGGACGCCGCGGGAACCTTCGGCGGCCGGGTCGCGGAGCTGCATCCCGACGTGGTCATCGACATGGTCTGCTTTACCGCGGCCTCGGCGGGCCAGCTCGTCGAGGCGCTGCGCCCGTCCCGCCCGCTGCTGCTGCACTGCGGGACGATCTGGGTCCACGGGCCCGCGCTCCGGGTCCCGGTCACCGAAGACGAGCCCCGCACCGCGTACGGCGACTACGGCACGGGCAAGGCGGAGATCGAGACGCTGCTGCACCGCGAGACGCTGGCGGGCGGAGTCCCGGCCGTGGTGCTGCACCCAGGTCACATCAGCGGTCCGGGCTGGCCGGTGATCACGCCCGCCGGCAACCTGGACCCGGCGGTCTGGACCCATCTGGCCACCGGCCAGCCGCTCGCGCTGCCTGATCATGGGCTGGGCGTGCTGCATCACGTGCACGCCGACGACGTAGCTCAGGCCTTCGAGCGGGCCCTGACCAGGCCCGCGGCCATCGGGGCCAGCTTCCACGTGGTGGCCGAGCAGGCCATGACGCTGCGCGGGCTCGCGGTCGGCGCCGCCCGGTGGTTCGGCCGCGAGCCGGTGCTGGACTTCGTGGACTGGCCCGAATTCGAGCGCCGGACCAGTCCCGAGCACGCGGAGGCCACCCGGGAGCACACGATGCGCAGCATCACCGCGAGCATCGCCCGGGCTCGCGAGGTGCTCGGCTACGCGCCCCGCTACAGCCCACTCGATGCCCTGCACGAGGCCCTGGCCTGGCTGGTCGCGCACGGCCAGGCGGATGTCGGTGGCTGGCAGTTTCCTGAGAGTTAGCGGGGGTGCGGCAGGTCAGCAAGATCTTCCCCGGTAGCCTGGCAGCCTCTTGCCACCAGAGTCGCTCATGATGGGGCCCCCCGCTGTCACTCATATCTGCTCCCAGAGCGTTCCCTGTACGCCGCACGCCGCCGGGCTGGCGCTGGCCGGGCGAGGCCACCGCCGTCCTCCTGCTCCTCGTGCTGCCCGTCCTCGTGTACGGCGTCCCCGCGCTGCTCGGGCACCCGGTGCTGCCCGGTGACGACCTGACCCAGAACTTCCCGCTGCGCGTGCTCGCCGGGCAGGAGATGCGCAGCGGCCACCTGCCGCTGTACGACCCGTACATCTGGAGCGGCGCCCCGTTGCTGGCTGGCTGGAACGCCGGGGCCGCCTACCCGCTCACGCTGTTGTTCGCCGTCCTGCCGCCCGTGGCGGCGTGGACCCTGAACATGATCCTGACCTGGGCGATCGCCGGGCTCGGGATGTTCGCTTTCCTCCGCGCGCTGCGCCTGGCGTGCCTGCCGAGTCTCCTCGGGGCGCTGTCGTTCGCTTTCGCGGGGGCGATGTCGGCCCAGGTGGCGCACTTCGGGCTGGTGGCGGGCATGAGCTGGGTGCCCGTCCAGCTGCTCTGCGTTCTCCGGCTTTCCCAGCCGCGCACCATGCCTTCCCGGCTGGCCTGGACCGGGCTGCTGGCCGGGGCGTTCGGCCTGACGATCCTCGCGGGCGAGCCGCGGGCCATCGACGACGCCGGGCTGATCGTGCTCCTGTACGCGGCCTGGCAGATCGCCCGCCTCGGGCGCCGCTTCGGGCCGGCGGCCTGCTCGGTCGCGTCCGGCCTGGCGCTGGGTGCCTGTCTCGGGGCGGTTCAGTGGCTGCCCGGCCTGGCCGTCGTCGGCTCGTCCCAGCGGGGGATCAGCTCCGCGGCCCTGTTCAACTCAGGCTCGCTCCCGCACCGCTGGCTGCTGCTGATGCTGGTGCCGGACCTGCTGGGCGGCTCCGGCTCGCTTGGGCAGCCGGCCTTCCTCGCCAACTACAACCTGGCCGAGGTGACGGGATACGTCGGGATCCTGCCCCTCGTCGCCGCGACCGCCCTGCTCGGCCGGGTCCGGCTGCGGCCGCGCCCCCCCGAATGGCTCGTGTGGCACGTCATGGCGCTGGCCGGGATCGTGCTCGCGCTCGGGGGCAACACCCCGGTCGGGAGCCTGCTCGTCCACCTGCCGCTGTTCGACAGCCAGCGGCTGCAGAGCCGGAACATCCTCATCGCGGACCTGGCGCTGGCCGTGCTGCTCGGCTACTGGGCCGACCAGCCGTTCCGGGCCGGCAGCCGCCGGTTCCTGCGGGCCCGCGGTCGCCGCGGGCCCGATCTGGAGACGGTTCTGGCCCTGCTGCCCCCGCTCGCCGTGCTCACCGTCGTCACCCTCGGCCTGTGCTGGGGCGCGGGCCTGCTGCGCTGGCTGCGGGTCACCCCGGGCGCCACCAGCCTCGACGGCCTGCTCAAGCCGGGGCTCGTCCCGTACCTGCTGATCGCCGGGGGGGCGATCGCATTCGTGCTCGTCGGCCGGCACCTCGGGCCGGTGGCCCGCTCGCGATGGCTGGCCGGCTTCGTGCTGGCCGACCTGGTCATATTCACGCTTCTCAGCGTGGTCGCGGTCCTGCCTGGGCTGGGCAGGAGAGATTCCGGGACCACGGCCGCGGCGGCGGCGAGCCGGACCGCGCCCCGGACGCCCCCGGCGGAACCCATCGCGGACCTGGGGTATCCCGGGCGTTTCGCGATCTACGATCCGGACCAGCTCAACGGGCAGGACCTGTCCTTGCTCGGCGCGCCCGACCTCAACGTCATCACCCGCACGCCGTCGGTCCAGGGATACTCCTCGCTCGTCTCGGGCTTCTACGCCTCGGCCACCGGGTCTCACCAGGCGACCGGCGACGGGCAGGACGTACTCGATCCCCGGGCCGTGCGCACCGGCGTCCTCGACCAGCTCGACACGTCGGTCCTGATGACGGTGCCCGCCTACCTGACCACCAGATCCGGGACGGCTGCGGCCCGGAGAGCCGCGGCGTCTCCCGGGTCACCGGGCACCGGCCATCGCGACGTCGCCGCGCGGCACCAGACCACCTGGTATTTCGCGGAACCCCTCGGCGTGACCCGGCTCGAGGTGCCGGACGCGGACGCCCGGCAGGACGCGGCGCAGGGCACCCGGATCGGGCTGCTGATCCCGGGCGGCACGACGCGCTGGTTCCCCGCGGTCGCGGCGGGTCCCGCCCGGCTGGCGATCAGCCCGCCCCACGCGCTGACCAGCGTGGCCGTGGTCGCCCAGGCGGGCGGCCAGCGGGCCCGGCTCGGCCCGGCCTCGGTCACCGATAGCGATGGGCGGGTGTTCGTGGCCGATGGGCAGCTGCAGGACGCCCTGATCCCGCCTCGGTGGGGATATGCCGGCCGCAACGGCTCATTCGCCGTGTTCGTTGATCACTATGCCAGCGGCCCTCTCCGCCTGCAGGCCATCGCCGGCCGGCCGGCCCCGGGGGCGTCCGTGCGGAGGGTTGCCGGGACCGCGGCCGCCCCGACCGTGGCCGCCGTGTTCTCCCCGCATGGCGTCCGGGTGATCCGCTCGGTGGCGGCGACGGCCGGGTGGACCGCCCTCTGGCATCCCCGCCACGGCCGGGCCGCCCGCCTGGCCGTGCGCCGGGACGGCCTCGTCCAGGCCGTGGACGTGCCGGCCGGACGCGGCGTCGTGACCTGGAGCTACCGGCCGCCTGGGTTCCGCATGGGTTTCGCGCTGTCCCTGGGGGCGGTCGCGCTCATCCTGCTCGCCTGGGGCAGCGCCCTGTTCGTGTCCGGTTCCCGCCGCCGGCGCGAACCGGCCGCAGCCGCCCGGGATCCGCGCCCGGGCGAGACGGCGGCCAGCCAGGCCCGGGCCCTCTCCGGCCGCAGCCCATGATCGCGGCGTCCCGCTCCGGGGTGTTCCGGACCCGCCGGGGCTGGACGCGAATAACCTCCTGATACGAGGGAAATCCAGGGCGCATGAGTGGCTTCAAGAACTTCATCATGCGCGGAAACCTGGTCAACCTGGCGGTCGCCGTGGTGATCGGAGCGCAGTTCAGCAGCCTGGTAAAACAGTTTGTCCAGTCGTTCATCAGCCCGTTGCTGGCGCTGATCGGCGGGAAGCCGAACTTCAACAGCCTGGTGTTCACGTTCCATGGGTCGCGGTTCACCTACGGCGCCTTCCTGACCGAGGTGCTCTCCTTCGCGATCTCCGCGGCGGTGGTGTATTTCGTGGTCGTGGTGCCGGTGAGCCGGGCCTTGAAGCTGTTCGACCGCAACCAGGCGGCGACCGAGCGCAGCTGCCCCGAGTGCACCATGAGCATCCCGATCGCGGCACGCCGCTGCCCGGAGTGCACCGCGTCCATCGTGCCCGCGACGCAGCAGCCGCAACCGGTCGCGCCTGCCAGTTAACCGGGCTCAGTACTAGCCGGGCGTGGGCCGTCGTCACCCGCACGGTCAGGAAGGGCTCACCGGCCGCCCAGCCGATCTTCAGGTCCGGTTCCTAGCGTGGGCCCGGACGGAAGCGGCTGGGTGCGGAGCAGGAAGGCTGGAATTCGGTGCGGGAGAGCGTGATCTGGTATCGGGGAGCGGGTTACCAGCTGGGCCGGGGCCCGCTCGGCTACGCGGTCTGGCCTGCGGGAGGACCGCTGGACCAGCCTCTGGAGCAGTGGCCGGAGACCCCCGCGGGCTGGTCCGCGGCGTGGTCCCGGTTCAACGCGGTCGAGGCGCGCGGCACCATCGTCCACCTCGGGCCCCCGGCCGGCCCAGCCGCCGGCCCGCAGGCCGCTCCCGGCTCATGGCGCCCGGCGCCCGGCCCCTCCTGGCGGGCCGGCGAGTCCGCCGGGCCGGTCAGTCCCCGCTGGTCGGGTCTGCACGCCGCCGGGCCGCTCAGCGCGGCCATCCTGCTGGCGACCGGCGTGGTCTGCGGGCTGGCCAGCCTGTTCCCGGGCTACCTGGCGGGCGGAAGCCTCGCCCAGGAGCCAGCCGAACTGGTGCCGCACGTGATCTACCTGGCGGTGTGGGCGGCCAGTGCGGTGCTCATCGTGTCCGGCGGGATCAGGCAGCGGATGGGCGCCCTCCTCGCGCTGGGCATGAGCATTGTCACGTTCGGCTTCTTCTTCTCCGACCTGGGCACGGTGCTCTCCGGCGGCGCCCACCTGCTGGGCGCCGGGCTGGTGCTGGGGCTCGCGGGCTGGCTGGCCTGCACGGCCGGCTCCGTGCTGGCGTTCCGCCTCCGGTCGGCCGACCGGCCCCGGAAGCTCGACACCCGCCAGCGGGGAGCGGTGGTGACGCTGGTCCTCGCGGTGCTCGCCGCGCTCGGGGCCGCGATCTCGTTCGCCCCGTCCTGGGACAGCTACACCCTGCGCACGGCGGCCGGGCTGGCCAACTCCATCACCGCGGGGAACAGCTTCGCGAATCCGGGCCCGGTCATCGTCGGCGACGTGGCGGTCATGGTCACCCTCGTCGTCGTCGTGGCTTTCGCTGCCCTGTGGCGTCCGGCCCGGCTGGGCGCGGTGCTGCTCGCCGGGGCCGCCATCCCCATGGCCGCCCAGGCGATCTCCGCCCTCGTCGAGGTCAGCGAGCCGGTGTCCGCGGCCAGCTTCGGGGTCTCCCCGGCGCAGGCCGCGCGCCTCGGACTCACGGTCAGCGCGGGGCTCACCCCGGCGTTCTGGATCTACTGCGTGTTCGTGGTGGCGCTGTTCATGGTGGGCGGGTGGATGGCCCTGCCCCTGCGTTCCGTCAGCCGCTCCACCGCGGGGCCAGCCGGTAGCCAGGCGCCGTGGCCGGGCCCGACGTCGCGGCCGGGCACAGCCGATTCCGTAGCGGCGGGTTCAGTGGCTGAGACCAGCGGACAGGCTACCTCGGGGACCGTCCCCGTCCGAGAGTGATCGCGTACTGCGGCCAGAACTGGCCCGCGGCAGGGCCGCCATTGCAGGGCCCGTCGCTGGCGCCAGGATCCTTGATCCAGAGGTATGCGTCGATCCCGGCCGGGCCAGGGGCAAGCGCCGGGAATGGCCCGAGTGCCCGGTCCGGCGGATTGCACCACTGCGGGGCATCCGGCCCGGTGTAGGGCCCCCGGCCGTTCCGGCTGGTGTCGATAACGGCTCCGAAGGTGCCGCCGAGGGCGTCCTCCAGATGCTGGCTCCAGCTCACCACGCGGGCCGTCCACTGAAAGTTCGACACGTTGGCGGAGAATCCGCGGCCGTAGCCCAGGCCAGCTCGCCGCAGCGGGATCACGAGCCGCGCCGGGTCACCGAACATGCCGGGGTTGCCGGCATCGAGGTAGACCCGGGCTTGCGGGAGGGCACCCAGGCGCCTCATGGCGTACCTGAGCAGCTGGTAACGCTCCGCGCTCTGGGCTGGGCTCAGGCAGCCTTCGACGATGTCTGGCAGGGCGTCCGGCTCGACAACCAGGATGTCATCACCGGAGCCGACGGCCACCGCCAGCTGGTCAATCCAGTTCTCATAGCCTGACGCTGAAGGCCCGGCGGCCGTTGAGAATCTCCCGCACGCATCACGGTCGGGCAGATCGTAGACGACGATGACGGGAATAGCGTGTGCGCTCGCGGCGGCACGGGTGACCCGCCTGACCTCCCGGATATCGCCGGGCTGTCCGGCGGCCCATATCGCTGACGGTATCCCGGCGATCGCCTTGAGCTCGGCCGCGGCCGAGCGGTAGCCATGGGCCTTCCAAAGGGCGGCCGCCGCAAACAGCGGGTTGCCGGGATAGGTGTAGAGCCGGCCGGCGGCCTGGCTCCCGCAGCCTCCCGCGGACAGCGCCAGGGTCACCGAGGCCAGTACGAGGGCGGTGGCGTGCCAGGCCGGCCGGCGTAACCGCCAGGCCGGGGAGGTCAGCCTGCTCACGGAACCCGGACCCAGTGGCCTGCGGAAGGAATTCCCTGGCTGTTCACGGCGAATAGCATGTAATAACCGGGCGGGATCAGGTCTGGATTCGACGGGATAGTCACCTTGAGGCCGCCGCGGACTGACGGCGTGAAAGGTACCGCGATCGAGCGCTCATTGACATCCGTCACATGGGTGGGGTTATCCGGTCTCATCAGGCGCAAATACCGGATGCTGGATGCCGGTGACACCTTGATGAGGTAGGAGTGCCGGCGCTTGAGGATCGCGGGCACCGTCACGATGCGCGGGCGCGCCCCGCGGAACATGTAGGGCGGGTCGTACACGTCGATTTCCTGGTTGAACGTCTGCGGTGCGGTGTCCTCGTGGTTGCCGAACAGCGGGTTCCCGCCCAGGGTGAGTACGCTCCCGTCAGGCAGGAGCAGCCCGCCGGAATGGTAGTCACGCCCCGTTATCGAGCTGGCCGCCCAGGAGAAAGAATTGGTGGCCACGTGATAGATACGCGTGTCCCGGTTGTCGCTTCCGTGCATGCCGCGGTAATACCGTGAGCCACCGGTCACGAGCACCTCATCGGTCGGCAGCAGCACGGTGATCGGATAGCGGGTCGGCTGGGCCAGATCCGGCCCCTTCACCCAGTGCGGATCCGGGGCGGCGACGTCGATGAGGGCGGTGCGGGCCGTCGACGAATCAGACTGCCCGACGCCGCCTCCGCCGAGGACCATGAGGGTCTGCTCCTGGGCGGGTGGCAGCAGGACCGAGGCGCTGGTCTCCAGATCCTGCGGATCCGCCAGGCCCGGGACCGGCCGGAAGATGTTAGTCCTGACGTTCCAGAATCCGGGTGTGCGCCAGGCGGCCGTGGACGGCCCGTATCCGGAGTTGGATCCGGTGAAGAAAAGCTGGCCGTTCTCCGTGAGGAAGGTCGCCGGGTAGGTCGGGAACCCGTGAACCGGTCCCTGGGACCATCGCCGCGACGAGGGATTGAAGAACTCGCTGTTCATGGTGATCTGTCCCTGCCCGTTGAGCCCTGACATGGCCATCACCATCCCGTTCCCCAGCTCGGCCAGGGTCGGGTACCAGCGAGCGTAATTCATCGAGTTGACCTTGACGAAGCGTGAGGTACGCACATCAAAGATGTAGGCGTCCTTCGTGCCCTCGAAGTTCTGCTTCTGCAAGGTCATCGGCGTCCCGATACCGTAGAGCAGGTTACCGGCCTGCGGCCCGAGAAGGCCCCTGATCCGGAACCGGCTGGCCTTCGCGATGACCGAGCCCATGCCTTTCCTGACCGCATCGACCCAGACGTTCTGCTGGCTGGGCACTATCTTCGGGTTACCCCCGGGCGCGCCCGGCCGCATTCTGGCTCGCGGGATCCGCACAGCGAAAGCAGACGCGAACGCGGCACCATGCGGGCCCACGAAAACCGTGCCCTTCGGCAGGGTCTGGTCCTGGCCGGTATTGTTCACCACCGTCATGCTGCCGCCAGCATGCGCCGGATGCAGGTTCTCGTACCGGGCAGTCCCGCCAGCGATCAGGATGTTCCCGTCGGGTAGCTCGATATGTCCCGCACAGAACAGGTCCCATGGCGTAGGGATGAGCCGCATGCGCATGGTCGCGGGATCGAGCAGCAGGGTCTTGAACGTTCCGGCGTTGAAGAACGCCTGGTTGTTCCCAGATCCTGCCATGATCAGCACGTCCCCGTTATAGAGCAGGGTCGAATGGATGCCGTTCACCCGGAATCTGGACGGGATATCGAGCCTGGCCCAGAGCCCGTATCTGGCTTCGTAAGCTGGCCTGGTTACCTTGTAGTGGTGGTACCAGCCCGCAACCGTACCCCCTACCGTTGGCACATTTGCGGCCGCTACGCCGCATCCGGCCAGTGTCATGGCCAGGGCGCACACGATGCGGCGCACTGGCCTCATCCTGCTGTGGTTTCCCGGATTGATCCCGGGGGAGTGCACAGTGGAGGTGTTCATCGGTACGAGGCTCCTCAATGGCCAGGGAATTTAGCTCCGGCTCTGACGTGCATTAAGGGCCCGGTCGACCAGCCAGATCCCTATGGGCGCCAGGCAAACTATGAGGATGAGGCCGGCCCAGACCATCATCATGAGGTAGGACCGGTGGCGCATGATGGCCGCGGTCAGCACGGCGGCGGGCACGACCGCCCACATGAGCGAATAGCGGAAAGTCCACAGCCGGTCCAGGCTGGCTGATGATCCCTTGGCTGTGACATTGAAGGAAAGCTTCCGGCGGAATACCACCTTGATCAGGCTGCGCGCGTATATCGGCGCGGTGAGCGCTGACACGAGCATGCCGGAAAGCCCCGAGGACCCAGCCGGCTCATGAGGGCTCACGTTGTGCCGGCGCATGAACCGGTACAGCAGGAACTGCATGGCTGCCACGTCCACGTAGTACGTCAGCCACCAGCCTGCGTTGGTGCGCAGGCTGCTGATACCGAACCCGAGGTAGCAGGTACTTATGAAGATCCCCATGATCCAGCCGATGGCGACGGACGGGTAATAGGTCAGCATCAGGAAGTAGTGCAGCATCGCGCCCGGGCGGAGTTTGAAGGCCACCCGCCAGACCTGGCGCAGCAGGGCATCGAACGTACCCGCCGACCAGCGGGCCTGCTGGCTGAAGAACTCGGTCCACGAACCGGGACCTTCGCCCACCGCGACCAGGTCCGGGGTGTAGACCGACCGCCAGCGCCGGCCGGTCGCCTCGCTTCTGGTCACGTGGATTTTGAGGCTCGTGGCCATATCCTCGGTGATGGAGGCGACGTAGCCATCCTTGATCGCACTGGTCCGCACCGCCGCGTTGGTGCCGACGAGCATGGCGCATCTGCGGCGATTTCCGGCCCGCTGGATAATGCTGTGGAAGAGGTACTGGGCCGACTCGGCCCACCGGGTGATGCGGTTATGCTGATTACCGTAGAACTGGGGGGCGACCACGAAGGCCACGTCCGGGTCGCGGAAGTAGCCGAGCAGCCGCTCGGCCATGACAGGCAGTGGCACGTGATCCGTATCGACGAACATGACCACGTCGTAGTGGCCGGCGTGCTCCCATAGCCACCGGTTATGATTACCGTGCTTTGTCTTGTTCGCAAATGTGCCCGTGTTCAGCTCGAGATGCCCCCGGCCCTTCCGGGTGAAGTGATGGACGCCCAGTCGCTGGCACATCTTCCTGATCTCGTCCGAGTTGCCTTCATCCAGCAGCCAGAGGTCGAGCAGGCCGGAGTAGACGATTCCCCTGGCGGCCCTGAGGGTACGCTCCGCCAGTTCGGCCGGTTCCTTGTCGGGGACAATGGTCGTGAGGAATGCGACACGGAGTGTTGTGTCCGGCTCCACCGGGATGGGATCCCGGGCCGCGAGGCAGGCCCGGGACACGGTCAGGACATTTATCAGCAAGAAGATCTGCATGACTATTGAGCCCAGTGCCATGCTGGCCCGCAGGAGAATGTAGCCATCTGCCGCGGCGGCGTGCACGCCTGCCTGCCAGGCCCAGCCACCGAGATGGGGATACTGTGACTGTAAGATCAGCCAGTAGATGAACCTGACATCCAAGGCCACCAGGGCCAGCGCGATAAGCCTGGTCGCCAGCCATTCCCGGGTGCTGTGGTGAATGCTCCGGTACCGAACCCGGTAAGGCTGGTCCCGGGAACACGGGGCTAGCGGGCCGGCCAGGCGGGTGTAACGCTCGTAGCAAAATTCGGAATCAGCCAGTCCGTCGTCCATCGGGGCACGAATGCCCCCGACAGCCATGTACCGGGGCGGGCGTATGAAGTTCTCTGTCTGGGAGTCAGGGCCGGGCGCCGGGGCTGTGCCGGGCGCGTGGCTTATCGCCGGGATAATTTCAGTGGGGAGATCATGGGCGGCTGACATGCTTTTCTCTTTTCCGTGGAACCAGATGTCAGTCGTGCGCGTCACATGGCGGGTGCGGCTTCATTTCCCCGATTATTGATCAGGGCACCTGGTGAAGGTGCCTTCACCATGGCCCTTTATAACGATATCTGCTCTCGCCCGGAAAGCAACTGGAAGTTTTCTTTCCAGATCTTTTTAGGAGTAATAGCCACGATTATTCACGGAATGTGTAAGGAATCATCTGTACCTCTGCACATATAAGGTCGCGGGCGTGATCGGCCTTATGCTGGCGCCGTCTCGCGACCCTGAGCAGGCGGCGGGTCGCGGCGAGCGCTTAGGGTCGTGCTGTGGAGTCAGTGCAGCGCATGAGTGCAGTAGGCGAGGCGGGCGCAGGCGCTGGTTGAGGCGCTGGGCCGGGCCCTGCCCGGCGACCGGATCGTCGCCGATCCCGACGTCCTCGCGGCCATGTCCCATGACGAGGCCGAGTGGGCGCCGGCCGGGCGGGCGGCCGCCGGCGTGCGGGCCCGCTCGGAGTCCGAAGTCCAGCAGGTCGTGCGGATCTGCGCCGAGTTCGGGGCGGCGGTTGTGCCGCGCGGCGCCGGCACCGGCCTGTCCGGCGGAGCCAACGCCGTCAACGGCTGCGTCGTTCTCGACCTGACCCGGATGGACCGGGTCGTCGAGATCGACCGGGACAACCTGCTCTGCGTGGTGCAGCCGGGCGTGGTCAACAACGACCTGAAGGCAGCCGTGGCCGAAGACGGCCTGTGGTATCCGCCCGATCCGGCGAGCGCCCCGTGGTCCACGATCGGCGGCAACGTCGCCACCAACGCGGGCGGCCTGTGCTGCCTCAAGTACGGCGTGACCCGCGACTACGTGCTGGGCCTGCGCGCGGTGGTCGGCGGGCCCGTGGCTGAGAGCACGGTCGCCTACGGCGATGCGGTGCGGTTCGGCCGCCGCACCACCAAGGGCGTGGCCGGACTCGACATGGTCGGGCTGTTCGTCGGATCCGAGGGCACGCTCGGCGTGGTCACCGAGGTGACCCTGCGGCTGCGGCCCGCGCTGGCGGGCACACCGCGGACCGTCGTGGGTGCGTTTCCCGACCTGGTCACCGCGGGGGAGGCCGTGTCGCAGATCACCCGGCGGGGGCTGGGCCCGTCAGTCCTCGAGCTCCTCGACCGGGCCTGCCTCACGGCCGTCGAGGACTGGAAGCACCTGGGCCTGGAGGCCAGCGCGGCGGCGCTGCTGCTGGCCCGGGTGGACACCCAGGGTGATTCCGGCGCGGCCGAATCCGACGCGCTGGCCGCGGCGATGACCGGCGCGGGTGCGCTGTGGGCAACCCAGTCCACCGACGACGCCGAGGCCGAGGCGCTGTTCGAGGCCCGGAGGCTGGTCTACCCGGCGTTCGAGCGGCTGGGCCCGGTACTCACCGAGGACGTCTGTGTCCCGCGGTCCAAGGTGCCGGCGATGCTGGCCCAGATCGAGGCGATCGCGGCCCGGCACCGGGTGCAGATCGCCACCGTCGCCCACGCCGGCGACGGGAACCTGCATCCGGCGATCATCACGCCGGCGGGCGACGACGCCGCGCGGGCCGCGGCGCAGGCCGCGTTCGAGGAGATTCTCGACGAGGCGATCGCGCTGGGCGGCACGGTGACCGGCGAGCACGGCGTCGGGCTGCTGAAACGGGACGGGATGCGCCGAGAGCTCGACCCGGGATCCCTCGCGCTGCAGCAGGCCGTGCGCCAGGCTCTGGACCCGCGCGGGATATTCAACCCGGGTAAGGGCTAACTGCCGGCCAAAGGCGGCCAGGTCCGGGGAACGCCGGCTGGCCCGCAGGGAGCGCGGCCGGCTTCCTGAGTCCCCGCGCGTTACCGCACGCCGGTGCAGGCCACAACCGTAAGCTGTGCTCGTGGTTACCTGGCGATCGCTCGCTGTCATGACTGGCGTCCTGGCTATGCTCGCCGCCGCCTGCACCACCGGTGCGCCCGCGCGGCAGGCTATCCCGGCCGCCGCCCGGACCGCGGCGCATTCCCCGGGCCCGGCCCGGCCCCAGCAGGCCAGGAGGAGGCAGGCCATAACCCGGCCTGGTCCCATCACCCTGGCCTTCGCCGGCGATGTTCACTTCACCGGCCGCACCGCGCGGCTGCTGAACAACCCCGCCATGGCGTTCGGCCCGATCACGTCGGTCCTGAAGTCCGCCGACTTCGCCGCGGTGAACCTCGAGACCGCGGTGACCAGCCGGGGGAAACCGCAGCCGAAGACCTACCACTTCCGCACCACCCCGGTGGCGTTCTCCGCCCTGCGCGACGCGGGGATCGACCTGGTCACCATGGCCAACAATCACGTCCTCGACTACGGCCAGACCGGGCTGGCCGATACGCTCGCCGCGGCGAAGGCGGCCCGGTTCCCGTACGTGGGCATCGGGGCCGACGCCGCCGCCGCGTGGGCGCCCTACGTGACCACGATCAACGGCGTGAAGATCGCGGTCATCGGGGTGTCGCAGGTCGCGGAGCTCGCGTCCTCCTGGGTGGCGACCCGGTCCCGGCCGGGGGAGGCCAACGCGATCAACCTGCCCCGGACCCTGGCCGCCGTGCGGGCCGCCCGGAAGCTGGCCCCGGTCGTCATCGTGTTCATGCACTGGGGCACCGAGGGCCAGGCGTGCCCCGACCCTGACCAGCTGTCCCTGGCTCCCCGGCTGGCGGCCGCGGGAGCCAGCATCATCATCGGGGCGCACGCCCACATGCTGCAGGGATCCGGCTGGCTGGGCCACACATTCGTGGCCTACGGGATGGGCAACTTCCTGTGGTGGGAGCGCTCGTACAGCACCTCTACCGGGGTGCTGGAACTCACCCTGCATCCCCGCGCGCCCCTGACCGCCCGGTTCGTCCCCGCGGTCGTGTCCCGGACCGGCCAGCCGGTCGCGCTGCGCGGCGGCCCGGCGCACCGGGCGGCCGCGCACTACGCCAGCCTGCGGGCCTGCACGGGGCTGACCCGCCGGCCCTCCTGATCCGGCCGGGCCAGCCCGCGACTGGGTCAGGCCTGGCTGAAGAAGGAGCGCAGGCCCGGGGTGAGGACGGCGGGCCGGGCGCCGCGGTTGGCCGGACCGGGATCACCGGAAGCACCGTGATCCAGGCCCGGGAACAGGGCCTGCCGGTGATGCGGAAGCGTCCTGGCCAGGGCGTCGAACGCGGGCCGCAGAAAGGCCGGCCGCTCCAGGTCGCCGCCCATCAGCAGCACGTCGGCGGCGACGTCCGCGAACGTGCCGACGGTACCGGCCGTCTCGGCCAGCAGCAGCCCTGCGTAGCGCAGGGTCGGTGCGACCTTCCGCATGGTGGCGTCGTCGGGAGCGGCCGCGGCGTCCTCTTTCTTCATGGCCGCGCTGGTCATGGCCTCCAGCAGCCGCCGCGGCATGATCTTGAAGGCCGGGAGAGCCAGATCGCACCCGAACATGCTGGTGATCATCGCCGCCGCTACCCGGCCCTGGCTCATCTCCTGATCGAAGCGCAGCACCCGGCCGGTGTAGCGGTCCTTGTCCGCGGCGGTCAGGATGGCCGGCTCGTGCAGGGCCAGCTGGCGGATGCCCGGCCCGACCCGGGCCGCTTCCAGGGCGATCAGGCCCCGATGCTGACCGCGAACACCTTGCTGGCCCCGGACCCGGCCAGGATCGCCTGCAGGTCCTCGACCTCGGTGCGCAGGCCGTGGCCGGCCCGGTGCGGGCCGGATTGCCCGCGGCCCCGGCGGTCCGGCAGATACATGGTCAAGTCATCGGCCAGCCCCAGTGCGAGCTGGGTGTGGCTGCGGGCCGACTCGTTGCTCCCGTGCAGGATCACCACCGCCGGGCCGTGGCCGGCCCGCAGGTAACCGATCGTCGTCCCGTCCGCGGACGAGACGGAACCGGAGGTCATGGGTGTGGCGCTCAGCTGCGCTGTGTTACTGGTATTCATCGTTCTCTCCCACAGGTGATTGGGTGCTTCCCCGGGCCGGTGGCTGCTCGCCGTGGAATCGCGCCCATTGGTCCATCCAGTCGGTGCCGGGGTCGTTCATCCGCTCGATGAGCCGGGTGGTGAACGCCAACTCGGTGTCCAGCAGGGCCAGCCGGTACTCCTCCTCGATCAGGAACAGCCCTGGCACCCCCTCGGACTGCGACTTCTGGATCAGGGCGCGGATCCCGGCCTGCTGGCGCCCGAGGTGATCGAGCCGGGCGGGCAGCAGGCCGAGCGCCTCGCTGGGTGGCAGCGCCGCGATCAGCGACAGGGCGCTGACGAACGCGGGGTACTCGTGCGGCGGCTGCGCCACCAGCTCGCGCAGCCAGTCCCGCAGTTCGTCGCGCCCGGCATCGGTGAGCGCGTACACGGTGCGCTCGGGCCGCTGCCCGCCGCGGCTGGTTTCCTGCTCGGTGATGAACCCGGCCCTGGCCAGCTGCCCGACGACCATGTACAGCGATCCGTGGTTGAACTTGATGCTGCGGTCGTCGCCGTGCTCGCGCAGGTTGCGTCCCAGTTCGTAGGGGTGCATGGGCTGCTGGCTGAGCAGGGACAGGACGGCCAGCGCCAGCAGGTTGGCGACCTTGCGCTTGCCGGGCATGTGCTCCTCCTCGGTGGCCGCTGATCGAGCGGGCTGGTCAGGCACCGCGGGCCGGGTCGTCGAGGGTGGGCAGACGGCCGTCGGTGTGGGCCCGGCGGGCGTCGGCAAGAAACTCCCGCGAGCAGATCGCTGACAGCTGCGCGATCCCGCCGCTGTGCACCCGGACCTCGCCGCGGCGGATGTGCCCGGTGAGCCGGATCGTCCGCCCCGGGCTGGCCGCCGGGTGGTGGAAGGTCTGCTTGACCTTCCCGCCGCCCGTCCAGGCCAGCTCCCACTGGTCGATGACCGCGTCCCCGGCGACCAGCAACGTCACCGCCGAACGGTCCAGGTCGAGGTCGATCTGGATATCACCCTCCGGGATCTGCGGCGAGCGCAGGTCGAGCACGACCCGGCCGTGCCGCGAGCGGACCTCGAAATCCCGGCTGATGGTCCAGTTGCCCAGCCGCTTGTCGGTGCGGTGATCCGCGAGGATCTGGACCGTGCTGCCGGCCGGGTGGGTCTGCGTGTTCATCGTGTCCCCTTCGTCGTAGTTCGTTCTTCACTGATTATTCATAACTAAATAATCAGTGTCAACTATCTAGGGCGACGGCTCCTGGATGGCCCAGTCCTGGGCGGCCTGGTCCTGGGTGGCCTGCTCCTGGATGCCTTGGCCTGGCAGGACCCCGATCGCGATGGGCTCGGTCTGGCCGTGCTGGTTCGTGGCCTCCGGGCCGCCGGCGCCCTCCCGGCGGCCGCCGCCACGCGGGCGGGAGCGGGCCGGCGACGGTCCCACGAGAGCGGGCCGGCGACGGTTCCGCGGGCCCAGCATCCACGGGTGGGCGGCCACGGAAGAGAGCCGCGGTCACTGCCAGGCGCGGGACCGGGCTGTAGTTGAACGTGCCGGAATGCCACAGGTCGGCGCCGTTAAAGAAGATGACCGACCCAGCGGGCGCCACGACCTTCACCTCGGCCGGATGCGGGCCCATCTCGCAGCCGAGGGGCAGCGCGTCGGCCGGATTCCGGTCGACGCGGTGCGAGCCGGGGATGACCCGCAGCGGCCCGTTATCCGGGGCGAATGCGCTGATGCACCACATGGCCGACAGGCTCCGCCACGGTCCGTGCGTGCGATGGCCCGGGAAGTAGTCGGGATGCAGACCCTGGTGGCCGCAGCCCGGCAGCGGTGCGCGCAGCCCCAGCCCGCGCAGGTGCCAGTCGGGGCCCAGCACCGCGGCCGCGGCCTCGGCCAGCAGTGGATGCTCACGGCAGGGCGCGAAATCGGGGTCCGACAGCCCCAGCGTCGCGTGCACGACGCCGCGCTCCTCGACATCCTGGCCGGGGTTGGCCTCCCAGGCCACCAGGGTCTGATAGACCAGCTCATCAAGCCGGGCGCGCATCGGCGCCAGAACCATCTCATCCAGTAGCGCTGGCACCAGCAGGTAGCCGTCCCGCTCCAGGGACTCGCGCTGCCCGGCGGTGAGCGGTCCGGCCTGGCGACTCACGACCGAGATTCTTCGCTGCCGTGGCCCGGTGCCGCAACCAGTTAACGAGACGCTCGCTAGGGGATCAGGCCCAGCTCCCGCCCCCGGGCCACGGCTTCCGTCCGGTTGGCCGCGCCGAGCTTGCCCAGGACGTGGCTGACGTGCTTCTTGACGGTGTCCAGCGTGACCACCAGCTCCGTCGCGATGGCCTGGTTCGACCGGCCACCGGCCAGCATGGCCAGCACTTCCAGCTCGCGCGTGGTCAGTGGCTCGATGATCCCGGGCACGGGCACGGGAGCGGCGGCGCCCGGCCCCGGACCGCCGGTGTCCTGCCCGCCCGCGAACGCGCGCCGCAGCCGGGCCAGGCAGCCGAGCGGAACCACGGCGGCGGCATCGCCGTCCCGCTGGGCGGCGATCAGCCGGCCCAGCAGCCCGGCCATCCGCGGTCCCTCGTCCGCGAAGACCCGGACGAAGCCCCGCGGGCAGGCCAGCGTCAGCGTCCCGGCCAGAGCCGCGACCGCCTCGTCGTCGGCGCCACTGGCGGCCAGCGCCAGCGCCCGGAGGGCGCCCACCTCGATGAGGCTGCCGGTCCGGCCCTGGGCGCCCGCGGCCGCCTGCAGCCGGTCCAGCAGCGAGAGGGCCCGGCGCGGATCATCCTGGGCGAGCAGGACCCGGGCCAGCACCAGATACCCGGGCTCATCGCGGTACCGGGGCTCGTCGTCCGGCTCCAGGCCGCTTTCCCGGGCCCACCGGGCCGCCGCGTCCAGCTCACCCTGGGCCAGCAGCAGCCGCGCCCGCTCGGCCGGGACCGGGTTGAGCAGCCCGGCCGCCCCGGGAGCGACCTGGCCAGCCTCACTCATCGCGGCCATGGCTCCGGCCGGATCACCGGTGGACTGCCGGACCCAGGCCAGCATGACCAGGCCGGAGGCCAGCGGGAGGACGTACACCCACTGCCGGCACAGCGGGATGCCCTCGCTGACGTGCCGGAGCGCGCTATCCAGTTCGTCGCGCTGGTAGGCGACCTCGGCCAGGCCGATATGCCCCACCCCGGCCGCCGGCTGAGCCCGCCGGCCGGCGGCCCCGGTGACATCCAGCGCCCGCTGGGAGGTCCGGGCCGCCGCGTCCAGGCGGCCCCGGCTGCGCTGAACCTGGGCGAGCGAATACGCCGCCCAGACCGTCACCGTCAGCTGGTCAGTCGCCTGCCAGCCGGCCAGGCTGGACACGAACGCCCGCTCGGCCTCGGCCAGCTGCCCGCGCAGCCACTCGGCCACCGCCAGGAATCCCTGGATCGTGGAGTTCAGCATCCACTCGCCCGGGTGGAGCTCGGCCAGCGCCTGCCTGGCGAACGCCGCCGTGCCTTCGGCGTCCCCGCGGAGCTGAGCCAGGTAACTGCGGTGCAGCGCGATGTGCGCGGGAATGTTCACCAGCAGGCTGCCGGTCTGGCCGACCGTGGGCTCGAACGGCTCCTCACTCACGCTGGCGGCGGCCCGCTCGGCCGCTTCCAGTAGCGGCTCCACCTCGTCCAGGTGCCCGCTGGTGGCGGTCACCTGCGCGTGGGCCAGCAGCAACCGGGGGCGGGACCAGACCAGGTCGTGGGGGAGTGCCGAAAGCCACCGCTGGATCGTCGCTCCCTCACCGCGGAGGCTGTAGACCGTGTCGAAATGCCGCTCGATGAGCCGGGCGGCCTGGAGCATCTCGCCCGCGGCGGCCGCATGCCGGATCGCGTCGTCAGCCAGCCCGTGCTGTTCGTACCAGGCCGCGGCGCGCTGGTGCAGCTCCGCGGCCTGACCGGGCTGTTGGTCCAGCCGGGCCCGGAGCAGATCCGCGAACAGGTGGTGGTAACGCCACCAGCCGCGTACCTCATCGAGGGGTACCAGGAACAGCCCGTCCCGCTCGATCTGCTCCAGCAGCGCCTGGCTCCCGGGCCGGCCGGTGACCGCGTCGCACAGTTCTCCGCTGAGCCGGTCCAGCACCGAAGTGTCCAGCAGGAACGCGTGCACCTGCGCAGGCTGCCGCTCCAGGACCTCCTCGGCCAGGTAGTCCAGAACGTAGCGGTGACTGCCGGTGAACGCGGCCACGAACCCGGCCACGTCGGACTGCCCGCGCAGCGATAGCGCCGCCAGCTGGAGGCCGGCCGCCCAGCCTTCGGTGCGGGAAGCCAGCGCCGTCACCACCGCGTCGGGCAGCACCTGGCCGGACGCTACCTGCTGCAGCAGCGCCCCGGCCTCGCCCGCGGTGAAGCGCAGGTCGGCCGCACGCAGCTCGGTCAGTTGCCCCCGGGCCCGCAGCCGGGCCAGGGACAAGGGCGGGTCGCTGCGGCTGGCCAGCACCAGATCCAGCCCGGGCGGCCGGTGCTCCAGCAGGAACTCCAGCGACGTATGTACCGGCTGGGCGCTGATCGCGTGATAGTCGTCGAGGACCAGCCGCACGTGATCCGGGCCGGGCTCGGCCAGCTCGTTGATCAGCGCGGTCACCAGTCCGTCGTACGCTTGCGGCGCCGGGGGGCCGAGCAGCGGTGCGACCCGCTCGCCGATTCCCGGCCGGACCCGGTCCAGCGCGGCTATCGCGTGGCGCCAGAAGCGGGCCGGGTCGTTGTCGCCGGCGTCCAGTGACAGCCACGCGGCCCGCTGCGGGCCGCACTCGGCCCACCCGGCCAGCAGCACCGTTTTGCCGTACCCGGCCGGGGCGCAGACCAGGACCAGCCCCCGTCCCAGTCCTTCATCGAGCTGCTGCGCCAGCCGGGGCCGCGGCACCACCCCGGGTTGCGGCCGGGGCATGTGCAACTTGGTCGCCAGCAGGGCGTCCTGCGCGGACGGGGCCGTCTCCGGGGCGGCCGCGGCCGGCGGCTCAGCCATCGGGAACCTGCACGTTCCGCCTCCCGTGATCCTCCTTACCGCTGCTTTGCCGACCCATGGTAATGAGCAGACCCCACCGCAGCCAGGCCCAGTCCCGCCCCGCCACCCCCGGCCGCGGTCAGCCCCGGCCGGGCGTGGCGCCCGGCTACGCCCTGCGCCGCCGAAGATTCCACCCCCGCGGCACTTTCGGGTGACGCCTGACTGGCCGGTGCCTTCGTAGCGTGCTGGCACACCTACTCAGACCACAAGGAGCGCCATGGCGCCAGAGCACTACGAGATCCGGATCGAGGGCGTCCTCGGGGAACGCTGGACCGCCTGGTTCGACGGTCTCCAGATCAGCAGTGAGGAGACGGAGACGGTGATCTCCGGACCGCTGGCCGATCAGGCCGCCCTGCACGGGGTGCTGGTCAAGATAGCCGACCTCGGAATGCGCCTGATCTCGGTGCGCCGGGTGGATTCCGGTGACGCCAGGAAGGAAACCCAGCCATGAAAGACCTGCTGGCCAGTCCGGCGGCGATGCGTAACGGCCTGCTGCCGTGCCTGCGCGAGGATCCGCAGCTGTGGTTCTCAGAGCGGCCCGCCGACCTGGAGCTGGCCAAGGCCCACTGCCGGCCCTGCCCGCTGCGCGGGCCCTGCCTGGACGGTGCATTGGCCCGCCGCGAGCCGCACGGAGTCTGGGGCGGCGAGATTTTCGAGCAGGGCACGATCACCGCGCGGAAGGCGCCGCGCGGCCGCCCGCCTAATGAATCCAGGAGAACACCATGCACCCAGTTATGACCGAGAAGCTGGCCGCCGAGCGGATCAGGGACATGGTCGCCCGGGGTGACGCCTCCCGGCGCGCCCGCGACGCCCAGCGTGCCCGCGACGCCCAGCGTGCCGCGACGCCCAGCGTGCCCGCGACGCCCAGCGTGCGCGCGACGCCCATCCTGCGCGTCGCGCTCGGCGGCCCAGGGCCGCCCAGCCGCTGCGGGCCGCCGGGACGGGGGCCGGCCCGCGGCCGATTGGACCTCCGGACCGGTGATCCCCATCCCCAGCGCCGGCGGCGCTGGGCGGTAGCCTGGCCGTCATGGCGCAGGGCAATGACGCAGCTCCGGAGATCCTCGATCTGCCTATCGGGCTGAATGCGACCGGGACCCGGGCCGAGTTCGACAGCCTGGGCCAGGTCGAGGTGCCGGCCGACCGGTACTGGGGCGCCCAGACCCAGCGGAGCCTGCAGCACTTCAGCGTCGGCCACGACAAGATGCCGGCCGAGGTGTACCACGCCTACGGTTACGTCAAGAAGGCCGCGGCCCTGGTCAACACCCGGTCCGGCCGCCTGCCGGAATGGATGGGCCAGCTCATCCAGCGGGTCTGCGACGAGATCATCGCCGGCGAGCTGGACCGCGAGTTCCCGCTGCACGTGTTCCAGACCGGCTCGGGCACCCACTCCAACATGAACGTGAACGAGGTCATCGCCAACCGTTGCATCCAGCTGGTCGGCGGCACACTCGGCTCGCAGCAGCCCGTGCATCCCAACGATCACGTCAACATGGCCCAGTCGAGCAACGACACGTTCCCGACCGCGATGCACATCGCCGCCTACACCATGGCCACCGAGCGGACGATCCCCGCGCTGCGCGGGCTGCGAGACGCCATCGCGCGCAACGCGGAGAAATGGTCCGGCATCGTCAAGATCGGCCGGACGCATCTGCAGGACGCCACCCCGCTGACCGTCGGCCAGGAGTGGTCCGGGTACGCCGCCGCGCTGGACGACGCGATCGCCGAGGTCGAGCACGTCACGCACGGCCTGCTGCAACTCGCCATGGGCGGGACCGCGGTCGGTACCGGCCTCAACGCGCCGGAAGACTTCGGAGAGGAGGTCGCGGCGGAGATCGCCGCGATGACCGGCGTCCCCTACCAGACCGCGGGCAACAAGTTCACCGCGCAGGCGACCCTGGACCGGATGGTGCGCGCGCACGGCGGACTGAAGGCCGCGGCCGTCACCCTCTTCAAGATCGCGAACGACCTGCGCTGGCTGGGTTCCGGCCCGCGGACGGGGCTCGGTGAGCTGATCCTGCCGTCCAATGAGCCCGGCTCGTCGATCATGCCGGGCAAGGTCAACCCGGCCCAGGCCGAGGCCATGCTGATGGTGGCCATCCAGGTCATCGCGTCCGACGTGGCCGTGACCATGGGCGGCGCCGAAGGCAACCTGGAGCTGAACGCGTTCCGCCCCATCCTCATCGACAACTACCTCCACTCGGCGCTGATCATGGCCGACATGTGCGACCACCTGCGCGAGTTCATGATCGAGGGCACCCAGCTCAACGAGGCCAAGCTCACCGAGAACATCGAGCGCTCGGTCATGATGGTCACCGCGCTGTCGCCGGTGATCGGCTACGACCAGGCCTCGGTCATCGCGCACTACGCGGTCGACCATGACCTGACCCTCAAGCAGGCGGCGCTGGCCAACGGGGTCAGCGAGGAGCTCTTCGACCGGGTCGTCGACCCCGTCGCCCTCACCCGCGGCGGCCCGGCCGACCGGCCCGCGGGCGCGTCCGGGGAAGACGGGAAATCGTAGAAGGAGTACCATCTCCAGTGGCGATTCCGGACGCCTCTAGGTCCGCAGGCAGAGCTGCAAGCTCACCGGCTGTGTGGTGTCAGTCCACGGCCAGTCTTTCCTGCCCGGACCGAGCGGACCAGCGGGCATGAGGAAGGGCTGCCATGCCCAGCTCAGCAAACCCCGGCGCCGCGAACCCCACTCCCGCAAAAACCGGTGCCGCAAAACCCAGCGCGTCAACGCGTCCGCTGCCCGGACGGCCGAGTCTCCGGTACCTGAAGCTCGAGGCGAAACGCCGCCTGGCCGCGGGTGAGTTTCCCGCCCTGCACGACGCGCAACTCGCCATCGCCTGGGAGTACGGCCAGCCGAGCTGGACCGCCCTCAAACAGCGCATCAGCGAGCAGCCTGCCGCGGAATGCCAGGTGCTGCCCCAGCTGGGCTGGGTGATCACCCGGTTCCGCGGCGCCGACCAGCCCGGCTGGACCGCTCCGCGACCGGAGGAGATGCAGCAGCATTTCTCGCCGGACCTGCTGGCCGCGCGCCCGGCACCCGAGCTGATCGCGGCGATCGCCAGCGCAGCCCCGGCGCTGCGCGAGGAACTAACGGTCGTGAGCCAGACCCCCCTCGCGGCCCAGGTGCGGATCGGCGGCCTGGAGGTCTTCGCCGCCGCCGCGGCCGATCCGCCGCACCGGCTGACCGGGCTGCTGGCCGTCCCGCTCGGCCGCCAGATCACCGACCCGCGGGTGGCGGCGCCGCCGGCGGCCCGGCGGACCGGCGACGTCCCGGCCACGGTGCAGGAGATCGCGGACGAAAGCTTCGCGGAACTGGGCCTGCCCGGGCTGGCCGTGGCCGGCGGCGGCCCCGGCACCATCCCGTGGATCGTCACCAAGGGCTGGGCCGACCTGGACCGGGGCACGGAGCTGGACGCGCATCACCGCTGGCCCGCCTACTGCGGCTCCGCGCTCGTCACCACGACCGCCATCCTCCGCCTCGTGGCCGACGGCCGGCTCACCCTCGACACCCCGGCCAACGACCGGCTCACCGCCGTGCGGCTCGAAGACGGCACCATCACGGTCCGCGAACTGCTCACCCACACCGCCGGGGTGGACAGCCCTGCCCCGTCCGAGCTGCTCGCCGACCACGTCCCCGACCTGGTCAGCATTACCGGCCCGGTCGTCTCCAGCAGCGGCCCGCGGGGCACGGTCCGGCCCAGTAACGGCGGCTATGCCGTGCTCGGCCAGCTGATCGCCGACGTCACGGGCGTGCCGTACGCGGAGGCCGCGACGGAGCTGGTGCTGAAGCCGCTCGGGCTGACCGGCGCGTCGTTCCCGGCCCGCTCCGCAGACCTCGGCCCGGACGCGGTGACCGGCTACAACGCGAACCCGGACGGGACGTTCACTCCGGTCCCGGAGGTGATCTGCACCATCCCGGCGATCGGCGGGCTGTGGGCGACGGCCGCCGACACGGTCCGGCTGGGCACCGGGTGGGCCACGCTCCTGCCCGCGCAGCTCGCCCGCGAAGCGGTCACGCCGCACACCGCGGCCACGTCCTCGGGGTGGCGGATGGGCCTCGGCTGGCTGGTGTCCGGCCGCGGCGACCTCGCCGTGCACGCCGGGGCGGCCGCGCCCGCCAGCACGTTCCTGCGGCTGCGGGTCCGTGACGGCCAGGTCCAGGTAGTGCTGACCAACCGGGGCATCCCGCTCGGGTCGCTCACCGAGCGGCTGCTCCGCGTCTGGGCTCCCGCCGCGGCCTAGCTGACCCCCGCCCGGCCTGTGCCAGGCGCCTGCTCATTCCCTCACGCAAACCTGCTCGCTCACGTTCAGCACCCTCACGAAAGGAACGCTCACATGTACCAGCCGTACCCGGGGACGACCCAGATGCCCGAC
>CAWINS010000018.1:0-38944 GCA_963837335.1 uncultured Actinomycetes bacterium
ACAGGTCCCGCAACTCCTCCGGGATCAGCCCTTCGACCGCGTCGAGCCGGGCCAGGGTGGCGGGGATGGCCGCCTCCGGATACCACGACGCGCGCCCCGGCTCCCCGGCCAGAACACCGCCCCGCTCCCCCGCCGGACCGCCGCCACGCTCCCCCGCGACATCAAGGGCATGCAACCTCCCCAGCGCCGCCCCCAGCATCCGGAGCTGCGCCAGCGAAGGCCGGATCACCGGACCCTCGACGAAAGAAATAGCCAGTGTGAGCCAGCCTCCGTCCAGGCCGACCCGATCACCGGAGTGGGTGCGGATCACCCGCGGCGCCGGGTAGCCCGCCGCCTCCAGGCAGTCCAGGGTGGCGGCCTGGGCCATCAGCCAGTCCAGCATCGTGCTAGCCGGCTGACCCGCTGACGTGGACGGGCACCGGAGCGTCTTCCCGGCACGCCCGCACCACCCACGGCGCGGTCTGGTCCGGGCCGACCAGGTAGGTCACGACCCCGCTGGCGACGGCTCCGCCGACCCGGCGGAGCGCGGACGGATCGATCCCCCGGAGGTGATACTCGCGGAGCACCCGGCCCACGATCGCGGCGTCGTTCACCCAGCAAACGCACCAGGATGAGCCGCCGCATGATCGGCCGGGGTGCGCGCCGGACGATGCCGTCCCGCTCCAGAACCAGAGCCAGAACCCGCGCCAGAGCCACCACCGGACCGGCCCTCCGGCCCGGGCGCCCGCTGGACGCTCTGGCTGACCAGGCTCCGGCTCAGCACCCGGTCCAGAGCCCGGGCCACTTCCTCGGACAGGTCAGGACCGCGGCCAGCAACCGCCGGACCGGCCTCACCCAGCGCCTCGCCCGGCTCCTCAGCCAGGCCCGATGCCCCGGCCAGGCCCGGCGCTTCGGTCAAGCCGGTCTCGCCGGAACCCTCCGGGGACACGATCGCCCCGCAGTCCCGGCACTCGACCTCGCCCAACCTCTTGACCAGATGCACGCTGGAGCACCGCGAGCAGCGATCCATCTCCGACATCCAGTCCACTGTGTCCTGGCACCCAGGACAGATGAGAATCTGGCTCTGCCGCCGCACCCCGCGTTTCCACGGACTCTGCCCGCGGCCGGGGTCGGTCTGCCGCACACCACATCGATAGCAGGGCATTCTGGGCTGCTTCGATCCTCTCGGGTGGCTTGGCTCACCGCCGGCCCCGACGCACGCGAACCGCGTCAGCTCAGGTCGGCGAGCACCTTCTTGTACTCGGCGATGTCACGCGCCTGGGGAATGGGGTTCACCACTTTCCACCGGATGACTCCGGCCTTATCAATGATGAACGTTCCCCGCGTGGCCACGCCCCTGTCCTCGTCAAATACTCCGTAAAGCTTTGCGACATCGCCGTGCGGCCAGAAGTCTGACAGCAGGCTGAAGCCGAAGTTGTCCCGGTCCGCCCAGGTACGCAGGACGAACGTGGAATCGACCGAGACGGTGAGCAGTTCGACGTCCTCCCGGTCGACTTCCGGGAAGTCATCGCGCAGCGCGCAAAGCTCGCCGCTGCACACCCCGCTGAATGCGAGCGGGTAAAACACGAGCACCACATTCTTCGTGCCCTGGAAGCTGGACAGCCGCACCGGGCTGCCGTGCTGGTCCTTGAGCTCGAAATCGGGTGCCTGCTCGCCAACCTCAACCGACATGGACTATTCCTTTCCGCTGCGGACAGAGTCAGTCTGCCATCCGCGCGGACCGCAACAGGACGCCAACCCCGGATCGCGATCGGCCTGGCCTCGGCCGGCCGATCCGGGCGCCGTTTCGTCGTGCTGGATAGGAACCCCCTACGCGCCTTGGGCGCCCTGTCTGCCTACCTGCGCGCCTTCGGCGCGACCAGCCGGGTACCCAGCCAGTCCCGCGCCGCACTCACGCTCGAAGTCTGGGAGAGTCCCGCGGTCGGCGCGGACTCACCAATGTCGCTCGGCTCGACGTGCCCGGGTCGTCCGGCCTTGGGGGTGAGCAACCAGATGTAGCCGCCATCGGCCAGCGGTGTCAGGGCGTCGGCCAAGGCGTCGAATAGATCACCGTCCCCGTCCCGCCACCAGAGCAGCACTACGTCGACTACGTCGTCGTAGTCCTCATCGACGAGCTCGACGTCCTTCAGCTCGGCGATCTCATCCCGCAACTGCTCATCGCAGTCGTCGTCGTACCCGAGTTCCTGCACCACCTGACCCGGCTTGATGCCAAGTCGCTCGGCCAGGCCCGGCTGATCCTGCGCCTGGCGCGCGGTCGCGCTCACTGACGTCCTCCTCATTTCCTTTCCCGCGGCCCCGCATCCCGCGCCGGCCCACCACGACGTGCCGCCGCAGCTTCGCGCTTTTGCGCCGCGCTGGCCGCGTGGGCACTACTTGCGGGACAGTTCACACTGGGTCGCGCGCTCGCGCAAGTGCCAAATAGGCCCTGGAAGCGAAAACCATGTCACAGTTTGATCTTCCCCGCCTGCCGCGACGGCTACCCGAGGAAGGAAACTCTTATCTGCCTGTCCGGATTATCCACGTTCAGATCGATTAGGGCGATTGACTGCCAGGTTCCCAGCGCCGGGCGCCCACCCAGGACCGGAACCACCAGGAACGGGGCGATCAGGGCCGGCATCACGTGCGAGCGGCCGTGCCCGCGCGACCCGTGGGCATGCCGCCAGCGATCATCGGCGGGCAGCAGGTCATCCAGGGCGGCGAGCAGGTCCGTGTCGCTGCCCGAGCCCAGCTCCATCAGCGCCAGGCCCGCCGTGGCGTGCGGCACGAATACGTGCAGCAGCCCGTCCCCGCCCCCTGACGCGCTCGCCGCGAACTCCGCGCATTCCCCGGTGATATCGCGCACCGCGGGTTTCGTGCCGGTCCGCACCCGCACAATCGCTGTTTCCATACCTAACGACTGTTCCGGGCCAGCCTCCGCCTCGCAACCCGAAGTTCGCGGGAGGGGTGCCCCGGGCCCGGCGCCAGCGTGAGCGGCCCCTCAGCCTCCTGGGACCGGGCACCCAGGGGCGGGGCCTACTTCTTGCGGCCCCCGCGCCTTCCGGGCCGGTGCGGCGCGGGCCTGGCCGTGCTCGACCACGGCGTCCGGTCCCGGGAAGCACAGCCCGGTGTGCCCGTCGTCGAACCGGACCAGGTACGGCGGCGCGCCCGCGGCGCCGTGCACCTCCACGATCTCGCCCGTCTTGTCCGCCTGGCCGACCGCGTTGCCGTGCACATGCAGCCGGTCACCGACTACTGCCTGCATACCCAGCACCTCCTCGTGCCCGTTCGCTCCAGGTGCGGCCCGCCGCATACGCTAGGGCTGCAATCGGAGCGTGCCTACGCTCACCGTGGTACCCAGGCTGGCACCAGGCGGCGACCAGGAAGTAGGGCCGGATGTCACCGCCTGCGCCAACCCCAGCCCAGGACCCCGGCATGGGGTCCCATCAGGGGGTCGGCACCAGGCCGCTGGTTACCCCCAGGTAGCCGGGTGCGTTTCCGGGGCACAGGGACCAGAATTGGTCTGGACAACTCATGTTCACCCGGGCGGCCACCCGCCGCCCAGCTCTGCGGACATGGCGGCGAACAGCCGCCCGACCTCCGGAAGGCGAGGACATCCCGTGGCTGCCGGACGCCAGCGTTTCTCGATCATCAGCGACGGACTGCCCACGCAGCTGCCTGATATCGACCCTGAGGAGACCAGGGACTGGGTCGATTCCTTCGACAGCGTGGTGCGCACCCGCGGCCGTTCCCGGGCCAGGTACGTGATGCTGCGCCTGCTGGAGCGGGCCCGCGAGCAGAACGTCGGGGTGCCCGGGCTGCGCAGCACCGACTTCATCAACACGATCCCGCCCGAGCGGGAGCCCTGGTTCCCCGGCGACGAGTACGTCGAGCGCCGGATCCGGGCCTACATCCGGTGGAACGCCGCGGTCATGGTGTCCCGGGCCAACCGGCCGGGCCTCGGCGTCGGCGGGCACATCGCCACCTACGCCTCGGCGGCCAGCCTGTACGAGGTCGGCTTCAACCACTTCTTCCACGGCAAGGACCACGGCGAGTCCGGGGACCAGGTCTTCTTCCAGGGCCACGCGGCGCCGGGCATCTACGCCCGCGCCTTCCTGGAGGGCCGGCTCAGCCAGCACCAGCTCGACGGCTTCCGGCAGGAACTGTCCCACCCGGGCGGCGGGCTGCCGTCCTACCCGCACCCGCGGCTGATGCCGGACTTCTGGGAGTTCCCCACGGTGTCCATGGGCCTCGGCCCGATCAACGCGATCTACCAGGCCCGGTTCAACCAGTACCTGCTCGCGCGGGAGATCAAGGACACCAGCCGCTCGCACGTCTGGGCCTTCCTGGGCGACGGTGAGATGGACGAGCCGGAGGCCCTCGGCGCGATCGGCCTGGCCGCCCGCGAGGAACTGGACAACCTCACCTTCGTGATCAACTGCAACCTGCAGCGGCTGGACGGCCCGGTCCGCGGCAACGGCAAGATCATCCAGGAGCTGGAGGCGTTCTTCCGCGGCGCGGGCTGGAACGTGATCAAGGTGATCTGGGGCCGGGACTGGGACCCGCTGCTGGCCAAGGACACCGACGGCGTCCTGGTCAACAAGATGAACAACACCCCCGACGGCCAGTTCCAGACCTACTCGGTCGAGCCGGGTGCCTACACCCGGGAGCATTTCTTCGGCACCGACCCGCGGCTGCGCGCCATGGTCGAGCACCTGTCCGACGACGAGGTCCGCAACCTGTCCCGCGGCGGCCACGACTACCGCAAGGTCTACGCCGCGTTCAAGGCGGCGCAGGAGCACGTCGGCCAGCCCACGGTGATCCTGGCCCACACGATCAAGGGCTGGACCCTCGGCCCGGACTTCGAGGCCCGGAACGCCACCCACCAGATGAAGAAGCTGACGGTGGCCGAGCTGAAGGAGTTCCGCGACCGGCTCTACCTGCCGATCCCGGACGCGGCGCTCGAAGCGCAGCTCCCGCCGTACTATCACCCGGGCGCGGAGTCCGAGGAGATCCAGTACATGCAGGAGCGGCGGGCCGCGCTCGGCGGCTACCTGCCCAAGCGGGTCGTCCGGGGCAAGCCGCTGAAGCTGCCCGGCGACCCGGTCTACGCCGAGATGAAGCGTGGTTCCGGCAAGCAGCCGGTGGCCACCACGATGGCCTTCGTCCGGCTGCTCAAGGACCTGATGAAGGACCCGGAGATCGGCGCCCGGTTCGTGCCGATCATCCCGGACGAGGCGCGCACGTTCGGCATGGACTCGCTGTTCCCGACGGCCAAGATCTACTCCCCGCACGGGCAGACCTACGAGGCCGTGGACCGGGCCCTGCTGCTGTCCTACAAGGAGTCCGAGCGCGGCCAGATCCTGCACGAGGGGATCAGCGAGGCCGGCGCGATGGGCTCGGTGATGGCCGCCGGCACGTCCTACGCCACGCACGGCGCGCCGATGATCCCGGTGTACGTCTTCTACTCGATGTTCGGCTGGCAGCGCACCGGGGACGAGATGTGGGCGCTGGGTGACCAGCTCGGCCGCGGGTTCCTGCTCGGCGCCACGGCCGGGCGCACCACGCTCACCGGGGAGGGCCTGCAGCACAACGACGGGCACTCGGTGCTGCTGGCCTCGGTCAGCCCGGCCTGCGTGGCCTACGACGCGGCGTGGGGCTATGAGCTCGGTTACATCGTGAAGGACGGGCTGCGCCGGATGTACGGCCCGACCGAGGGCCACCCGGACGGCGAGGACATCTTCTACTACCTGACCCTCTACAACGAGCCCTATGTCCAGCCGGCCGAGCCCGCCGACTACCCGGGTGGCAGCGCCGCGCTGGAGCAGGGGGTGCTGCGCGGGCTGTACCGCTACGCGCCCGCGCCCGCGGCCAGGCCAGGCCGGCGAGGCCGAGGGGACCAGCCAGGCCGACGGGACCGATCACACCAGCCAGGACGCCGCCGAGCAGCCGCGGGCCCAGATCCTCGCCTCCGGCGTGGCCATGCGCTGGGCCCTGGAGGCGCAGCGGCTCCTCGCCGAGGACTGGGGGGTGGCCGCGGACGTGTGGTCGGCCACTTCGTGGACCCAGCTGCGCCGTAACGCGCTGTGCTGCGAGGAGTGGAACATGCTGCACCCCGACGCGGAGCCCCAGGTGCCCTACGTCACGCAGGTGCTGGACGGGGCGCCCGGCCCGGTGGTCGCGGTCAGCGACTGGATCCGCGCGGTTCCCGACCAGATCGCCCGGTGGGTGCCGGCCCCGTACGGCTCACTGGGCACCGACGGGTACGGCTTCTCTGACACCCGCGCCGCCGCCCGCCGGTTCTTCCACGTGGACGCGGAATCCATCACGCTGGCCGTGCTCAGCCAGCTGGCCCGGAGCGGTGAGGTGAAGCCCGAATCGCTCGGCCAGGCCATCGAGAAGTACGGCCTCGACATTCCGGTCAGCACGGCGCTGGCCAAGGACAGCTGATCCGGTCACCCGCCGGCTGATCCGGGCGGCGGGAACTACCCAATCCGGCCGTCAGGAACGGGGCCCGGGCGCTGCGGCGCCGGGCCCCGTTCTCGTGTCCGGCGCCGCTGCGGCGAGCGTAGCGATCAAGGATTCCGCTGGCCGGGCGCGCAAACAGCGCATGTGAGCGGGTTGCTAAGGAGCATGGTCAGCCGCCCCCGCGGGCGGCGAGCCGTTCCGCTATCACGTAATGATTTGGTAAGAACTGACCTCCGCCGTTTGGCTACATTTTGGTCACGAGAGGTCTACCGTGACGGTCCGGGAGCTCGGGGAAACATCAAGAGGGCATTCGGAGCGGACACGGAGGTCAGGCGAATGCAATTCAGGCGCGGTCCGGTATGGCGGCGCACATCCAGGGTTCGCCCAGCGCTGATCGCGACCCTTGTCGCGGTACCGCTGGCGGCCGGGGTCGCGGTCGGAGTCATCGCCGCGAACCACTCGGGCACTCCCCAATCACAGCTGAGCCTCTCGGCCCAGGGCTTCGGGTTCGGCCACCACTTCCCCCCCTACGCGACCGGGTCAGCCGCCGGGACCGGGGTGGATCTGGGCCAGACGCCGGCCGAGGCGGCCGACTCGACGAACTGCACCCTCCAGGTACCGGCCAACCCGCTCAGCGCTGCAGGCCTGGCCAGCCCGTACATCCTGGGCGACGGGTGCGAGATGTCCAACCCGGACCTGCAGGCGTTCGTCGAGGCGGACATCATCAACCCGCGCAACGGCCACATCAGGGTCTACAACCCGCTCGTCATCACCGAGGGCACCCAGCCCGCCGCGGCCCCGGTCCGGCCCGTGCTGGCCCGGGGCGCCGTGGTGGCCATCATGTTCGGCTTCAACGGGGACAACCTGCTGCTGACCGGCACCGGCAACTCCCTTCGGCAGGGCCGGTGCGTCAACGGGGCCGGGCAGTCGCTGTTCACCCAGGTCGCCTACTGCAACAGCCCGGCCTTCTACCGGGCCGCCAACCGGGACATCGCCCGGGGGCTGCTCAACATCCCGGCCCTGGGCACCGGCAACGACGGGCAGGCCTGCCCGACCGTGCGCGGCTTCGACGTGGTGGACCAGGACCAGAGCGACAACGTGGTCACCACCTACCTGATGAACGCGCAGGGGCAGACCGCGCAGGACTCCGCGGCCAACGTGGCCGGCCTGCCCGGCGTCACCGCGATCAACAACGGCAGCGACAACGCGCTGGTCAACAAGTTCATGGACCCGGCCCTGGGCTGCACGCCGTATGAGTTCCGCGACATGACGGCGGCCGCCGGGAAGTCCGGCTCGCAGATCACCGACGAGCTGCTGGCCGCGGCGGACCAGGCCGCGCCGGTCGCGCTGGTCCCGCTGAACGACCCGATGACGCAGGTCAACGGGGCGCAGAGCATGTTCAAGACCAACGTGTTCCGGCTGGGCGTGGGCCAGCCCATGGTGGGCCCACGGCAGCGGGCGGACACCCCCGCGAACTACTGCAAGAACATGATGCAGGTCGGGATGGCCCGGGCGTCGCAGGCCGAGAAGCAGTTCAGCGCCTTCACCACGCCCGTGCCGGACGTAGGGAACAACCTGTTCACGTTCCTGGCCGCCCGGCTGGCCGGGTCGTGGGACAACCTCGGCTGCGGCGCGCTGCTCAACGCGCCGGACCCGGTCAACCTGACCCTCGACGCGAATGGCGTGGCCACCGCGGCCACCTTCAGCCCGCTGGCCATCGGCACGCTGCCCGGCGGAGTGGCCCCCACGGCCACCTCGAGCGGGACAGCCACGGCTGCACCGACCGGGACCGCCACGGCCGCGCCGGGCAGCACCGCGCCGCCGGCGGCGACCGCCGCACCGACCGAGACGGGCGCCCCGGTCTCGACGCCCACCCCGACCCCAACCCTGACCCCGACGGGGGGCTAGCACAACCCCATCGGGCGGCCGCACCACCGGTAACCGGCTTCCCCAGGTGGACAGATAGGGAAGAACGGGTGGCCGGGGTCCCGCGGGACCCCGGCCACCCGTTTCCCTACCCGCCGAGCTGGCCGGCCAGGTCGCCGAAGTCGGCCGCCACGTAGCTGTACGGCCGGGCCGGCTCCTGGTTGGCCTGGTGGTTGGGCCCGAGATCGCCCGGCCGGGGCACGAAGGCCGTGGCCAGGCCCAGGCCGTCCGCGGCGATGAGGTCGTCGTTGTGCGCGGCGACCATCATGACCTCGGCCGGGGCCAGGCTGAGCAGCTCGGCCGCGCCCAGATAGGTCTGCGGGTCGGGCTTGTAGTGCCGGAACAGTTCCGCACTGAACACGAAGTCCCACGGCAGGCCGCCCCACTTGGCCATGTTGACCAGCAGCGCGACGTTTCCGTTAGAGAAAGCGGCGATGATGCAGCGCTCCTTGAGGCGCTGCAGGCCGGCCACCGCATCGGGCCAGGGGTCGAGCCGGTGCCAGCAGGTGGTGAGCCACGCCCGCCCGGCCTCGTCCAGGCCGTCCAGCGCGGTCCCGGCCAGCAACTGGTCGAGCGTGCGGCGGTGCAGGCCGTCCAGGTTGGTCCAGGGCAGCTCACCCGTCCGGACCAGGTTCATGGCCGGGCGGTAGGCCGCCCGCCAGCGGTCCGCGAACGACGCCGCGTCGATGTCCGCCCCGTGCTCGGCGGCCAGCACGCTGACGTCCCGGATGACGCCGCTGCGCCAGTCCACCACCGTGCCGAACACGTCGAACAGCAGCGCCTTTACCTGCGCCACGCGACACCTCCTCCAGACCGGCCGGCGGGCCGCATACGTCCGCGGGCCTGCCGCGCCGCAGCGGTCAGGGCAGCAGGACGATCTTCCCATGGTTGCGCCCGGCTTCCAGGTCGGCATGCGCCACCGTGGTCAGCCGCTGGCTCGACGCCGCACCGGCGCCGGCACCCGCGGGCCGTGGCACCCTGGGAGCATGACGGCAGCCGATCGGGTGACCGGGGGAAACGGCGCGGCACCGCCCGGCCGGGTCCGGGCCGAGACGGTGCAGCGGCTGGAACGGGCCATGGGCTCCCTCGGCACGGCCGCCATGGCCTCGATGGAGCAGCGGCTGTCCTGGTTCCGCTCCATGTCGGCGGAGAACCGTTCCTGGATCGGCCTGGTCGCCCAGGCCGGCATCGCCGCCTTCGTGGACTGGGTCAAGCACCCCAAGCGCGGCCGCCCCTCGGTAGCCGTCGAGGTGTTCGGCACCGCGCCCCGCGAGCTGGCCCGGGCGGTCAGCCTGCAGCAGGCCGTGGAGATGGTGCGGATCATCATCGACGTGGTCGAGGCCCGGGTCGATGAGCTGGCCGCCCCCGGCGGCGAGGCGGAACTGCGCGAGGCGGTGCTCCGCTACACCCGCGAGGTCGCCTTCGGCGCCGCCCAGGTGTACGCGCGGACCGCAGAGGCCCGCGGCGCCTGGGACGCCCGGCTGGAAGCCCTGGTCGTGGACTCGCTGGTGCGCGGCGAGATGGGCGAGGGACTTCAGTCCTGGGCTTCCGCCCTGAACTGGTCGCACTCACCAGTGGCGGTGATCGTCGGCCACGCGGACGGCTCCGAGCCCGAGGGCCTGATCGAGGAGCTGCGCGCGATCGTCCGGCGGTCCCGGCTCGACCTGCTGGCCGGGGTGCACGGCACCCGGCTCGTGGTGGTGCTGGGCGGGACCGACGACCCGCTGAGCGCCGCGGGCCAGATCGCCGGGCGCTTCGGCCCCGGCCCGGTGGTGGTCGGCCCCGTCGTCGCCGACCTGCACGCGGCCACGCGCTCGGCCGCCTCGGCGCTGGCCGGGCTGCGCGCCGCCCCCGGCTGGCCGGATTCACCGCGTCCGGTGCTGGCCGACGACCTGCTCCCGGAGCGCGCGCTGGACGGCGACGAGGCGGCCCGGGCCCAGCTCATCGGGGACGTGTACGAACCGCTGCGGCACGGCGGGGCGGCCTTGCTCGACACGGTCACCACCTACCTGGAGCAGGGTTCCTCGCTCGAGGCCACCGCGCGGATGCTGTTTGTTCATCCAAATACCGTCCGTTACCGGTTGCGCCGGATCAGCGAGCTCACCGGGCTGATCCCCTCGGACGGCCGGGCCGGTTTCACCCTGTGGGTCGGCATCGTTCTGGGTCGGCTCGCGCACAATCGCACATAGATTGTAGGAAACCGACAGGGTCTCTAGGGCAAACTTCGTGCTCTTTGTGACCCATGTAGCGGACTCCTACAGTGCAGGGTAAGAGAATGCTCGTTATCGCCGCCCCGGGTCAGGGTGCCCAGAGCCCTGGCTTCCTGTCCCCCTGGCTGGAACTCCCCGGTTTCGCCGAGCGCGTCGGCGCCTGGTCCGAGCTGGCCGGTGTCGACCTGATCAAATACGGGACGACCGCCGACGCGGACGAGATCCGGGATACGGCGGTCGCCCAGCCGCTGCTGGTCGCGGCCGCCATCGCCGCGGCCGAGGCCCTGTTCGGCGGGCTCGACCAGGCCCAGGTGCACACCGGCGCGACGGCCGGGCACAGCGTGGGCGAACTGGGCGCCGGCGTCATCGCCGGGGTGCTCACCGCCGAGGACGCGATGCGCCTGGTCCGGGTCCGGGGGCAGGCCATGGCGAAGGCCGCGGCCATCGAGGCCACCGGGATGACCGCCGTGCTCGGCGGGGACGAGGCCACGGTCCTGGACTCCATCGAGGCGCACGGGCTCACCCCGGCGAACATCAACGGCGCCGGGCAGGTCGTCGCGGCCGGCACGCTGGAGCAGCTGGCCGCGTTCGCCGCCGACCCGCCCGCCAGGGCGCGGCTGCGGCCGCTCCAGGTGGCCGGGGCGTTCCACACCCGGCACATGGCCCCGGCGGTGGACGCGCTGCGCGAGGCCGCCGCGACCGTCACGGTCAGCGATCCGGTCCTGCCGCTGCTGTCCAACCAGGACGGCGCCGCCGTCCAGAGCGGCGCGGACTGGCTGGAGCGCATCGTCAACCAGGTCAGCGCGCCGGTGCGGTGGAACCTGTGCCATGCGCACCATGACCGACCTGGAGGCCGGGGCGCTGATCGAGCTGCCGCCAGCCGGCACGCTGACCGGGCTGGCCCGGCGGGCGATGCCCGGCGTGGCGCTGGCCGCCCTGAAGACCCCCGGCGACATCCCCGAGGCCACCAAGCTGATCGCCGAGCACGGTGCGCTGGACCCCTACGACGGGCAGACCGACGACGGTCACACCCCGGAGTGGCGGCTGCTGGTCGCGCCGCTGGCCGGCACGTTCCGCTCCGGGTCGTCCGGCGCGGCCCCCACCGTGGGCGCGGCGCTGCCGGCGGGCACGGAGATCGGGCACGTCGAGCAGCGCGGCGGACGGCACCTGATCACCCCGCCGTTTGCGGCCACCGTGCTCGAGTGGCTGGTCGAGGACGGCGATCCGGTCAGTGCGGGGCAGCCGCTGGTCCGGTTGCAGCCGCATCCGGTCCGCACCGGCCGGTAATTCCGGCCCGCCTGGGTAGCAGCACTGATAGTGAACCCCACCGACAGACCCCCAACTACAGACACCGAACGGCACGGGAAGGAACCACGTTGATGCGAGTCACCGACGGCACAGCCGGTGCGCGGATCCTGGCGTTCGGCGGGTATCAGCCAGCCCGGGTGGTCACCAACGACGAGATCGCCCAGCAGGTGGAGACCAACGACGAGTGGATCCAAAGCCGGGTGGGCATCGCCAGCCGCCGGATCGCCGGCCCCGATGAGACGGTGGCCGACATGGCGGTGGCCGCGGGCGGGAAGGCGCTGGCCGCCAGCGGCCTGTCCCCCGCCGACATCGACCTGGTCATCGTGGCCACCTGCACCCCCGAGGCGCCCATCCCCAACACGGCGGCCACCGTCGCGACCCGGCTCGGCATCGTGGCCCCGGGCGCGTTCGACCTCAACGCCGCCTGCGCCGGGTTCTGCTACGCGCTGGGCACCGCCAGCGACGCGGTCCGGGCGGGCACGTCCCGGCACGTGCTGGTCATCGGGGCCGAGAAGCTCTCCCAGTGGGTCGACTGGACCGACCGCTCGACCTGCATCATCTTCGCGGACGGAGCCGGGGCCGCGGTCGTCGGGCCGGCCGAGGCCGGCGAGGCCGGCATCGGGCCCGTGGTCTGGGGTAGCGATGGCGGCATGGCCGACAAGATCTTCATCAAGGATCGCCAGTCGTTCATCGTCCAGGAGGGGCAGGCGGTGTTCCGCTGGGCGACCACCGCCCTGCACCCCATCGCCCTGAAGGCCTGCGAGCGGGCGGGCGTGGCCCCCGCCGACCTGGCCGCGTTCGTCCCGCACCAGGCCAACCTGCGCATCATCGAGGCCATCGCGAGGAAGCTGGGGGCCCCGCAGGCCCTGGTGGCCACCGACATCGTCCACTCCGGCAACACGTCGTCGGCGTCCATCCCGCTCGCCCTGTCGGCGATGATCGAGCGCGGCGAGGTGGGCTCGGGATCCGCGGTGCTGCTGCTCGGCTTCGGGGCGGGCATCAGCTATGCGGCCCAGGTGATCACGGTACCCTGACCGCGCCGTGGCCCCCGGGCGTGCGCCCTGGGGCCGACATATCCATCACACGAAGGAGAACACGGGCACATGGCCATGACTGAGCAGGAGATCCTCGCAGGCCTCGGCGAAATCGTCGACGAGGTCGCCGGCGTCCCCGCCGACCAGGTCACCCCGGACAAGAGCTTCGTCGACGACCTCGACATCGACTCGCTGTCCATGGTGGAGATCGCGGTCGCGGCGCAGGACAAGTTCGGCGTGGAGATCCCGGACGACCAGCTCAAGAACCTCAAGACCGTGCAGGACGTCGTCACCTACGTGCAAAACGCCGAAGTATCGGCCTGAGCCGGGGGCGCCGCCTGCCGCGGAACCCATCCGGTGCGCCATCGCTACCGCGAGCCGGCGCACCACGTACGCAAGAGGAGCGATTCACAGTGCGGGCAGATCAACCAAGCGTCGTCGTCACCGGACTGGGCGCGACCACGCCGCTGGGCGGGGACGTAGCCTCAACCTGGGAATCGCTGCTGGCCGGTCGGAGCGGGGCGCGAAAGCTCCCCGCCGACTGGACCGAGGTGCCGCTGCCGGTGCAGATCGCGGCCCCGGCCGCGGTCGACCCGGCGACGGTGCTGGACCGGGTGCAGGCCCGGCGGCTGGACCGCTGCGAGCAGCTGGCCATCGTGGCCGCGCGGGAGGCCTGGGCCGACGCCGGATCCCCCGAGGTTGACCAGGACCGGCTCGCCGTCGTCGTCTCCAGCGGGATCGGCGGCGTGGCCTCCACCATCGCCGCGTACGACACGATGAACGCCAAGGGATGGCAGCGGCTGTCCCCCTACACGGTCCCCATGCTGATGCCGAACGGCTCGGCCGGCTGGATCGCCATCGAGCTGGGCGCCCGGGCCGAGGTGCACACCACGGTGAGCGCGTGCGCCTCCGGCGCCGAGGCCATCGGCTACGCCATCGACATGATCCGGGCGGGCCGGGCCGACGTGGTGCTGGCCGGCGGGACCGAGGCCGCGATCATCCCGCTGAACGTGGCGGCGTTCGCCGCCATGCGCGCGCTGTCCACCCGCAACGACGAGCCAGAGCGCGCGTCCCGCCCGTTCGACCGGGGCCGGGACGGCTTCCTGCTCGGCGAGGGCGCCGGCATCGTGGTGCTGGAGTCGGCCGAGCACGCCGCGCGGCGCGGGGCCACCGTGCACGCGATCGCGGCCGGCTTCGGTTACTCCTCGGACGCGCACCACATCGCCCAGCCCGAGCCGGGAGGAACCGGGCTGGTGAAGGCGATAGAGCGGGCGCTGGCCGACTCCGGCCTGCCCGCCGAGCAGTTCGTTCACGTCAACGCGCACGCCACGTCTACCCCGGCGGGCGACGTGGTCGAGGGCCAGGCGATCGCCCGGGCCCTCGGCGACGCGGCCAGCGGCGTCGTGGTGTCGGCCACCAAGTCCATGACCGGGCACCTGCTCGGCGGGGCCGGTGCGGTCGAGTCGGTCGCCACGATCCTCGCGCTCCGCGAGCAGGTCGCGCCGCCCACCATCAACCTGGACGACCCTGACGACGAGGCCGGGGTCGACATCGCCACCGAGCCGCGGAAGCTGACCCCGCACACCAGCGCCCCGATGGCCGCGCTGAACAACTCGTTCGGGTTCGGCGGGGCCAACGTGACGCTCGCCTTCACGGCGGCCTAGGCCCGCACCCCTAGTCCGCTCTCCTGCCCGTGTGTGCTTCCGCCTACCGCAAGGAGACATCCCGTGACGGTCATTGCCGGCGGCACCCCGGCTGCTCCCAGCCAGCAGCGCAGCGATAAGCAGCGCAGCAATAGGCAGCGCACCAGCCAGCAGGGCGGCAGCGAGCAGGGCAGCAGCCCGGGCCGCGAGCGTGGCCGCCGCGCCCCGGTCTCCCAGCGCCGCGCCAGCGCCGTTCATCTCCCGGGACCCCGAGGTCCGGCTCGAAGCGCTGTTCGACCCGGGCTCGGTCCGGCTGCTCACCCCGCACGACTCGAGCGGGGAGGTCGCGGCCCTCGGGACCATCGACGGGATGACCGCGGTGGCCTTCGCCAGTGACCCGCGGGTGCAGGGCGGGGCCATGGGCAGCGAGGGCTGCGCGGCGATCGTGGCCGCCTACGACGAGGCCCTGGCCCAGGACGCCCCGGTGATCGGGCTGTGGCATTCCGGCGGTGCCCGGCTGCGTGAGGGCGTGGAGAGCCTGCACGCGGTAGGCACCGTGTTCGCCGCCATGACCCGGGCCTCCGGGAAGATCCCGCAGATCTCCGTGGTGCTCGGGGCGGCGGCCGGCGGAGCCGCCTACGGGCCGGCCCTGACCGACATCGTGATCCTGTCCGATCACGGCCGCATCTTCGTCACCGGGCCGGACGTGGTCCGCAGCGTGACCGGCGAGGACGTGGACATGGCCCGGCTCGGCGGCCCCGAGCCGCACAGCCGCCGCTCGGGCGTGGTGCACCTGGTGGCCGCCACCGATGCGGACGCGCTCGGCCAGGCCCGGCGGCTCGCGCTGCTGCTCGGCGAGCAGGGCGTGGTGGACGGGGACCTGCTGGCCGGGCAGGACGGTGCCGAGCTGGACCAGCTGCTGCCGGAATCTCGCCGCCGCGCCTACGACGTGCACCCGCTGCTCGCCGGGCTGCTGGACGCGCCCGGCATCGAGCTGCACCCGCGGTGGGCGCCGAACGTGGTCACCATGCTCGGCCGCCTGGCCGGCCGCACGGTCGGCGTCGTGGCCAACAACCCGCTGCGGCTCGGCGGCTGCCTCGACGCCACCTCGGCGGAGAAGGCGGCCCGGTTCGTCCGGATGTGCGATGCGTTCGGGGTACCCCTCGTCGTCGTGGTGGACGTGCCCGGGTACCTGCCCGGCGTCGGCCAGGAGTGGGACGGGGTGGTGCGCCGCGGGGCCAAGCTGCTGCACGCGTTCGCGGAGGCCACGGTGCCCCGGGTCACCCTGGTCACCCGGAAGTCCTACGGCGGCGCCTACATCGCCATGAACAGCCGGGCCCTGGGCGCGACCCGGGTGTTCGCCTGGCCGGGCGCCGAGATCGCGGTGATGGGCGCGGTGGCGGCCGTGCGCGTGCTGCACCGGCGCACGCTCGCCGACGTGCCCCCCGACCAGCTCCAGGAGGTCGAGGCACGGCTGGCCGAGGAGCACGAGCGGGAGGCCGGCGGGCTGGAACGCGCCCGGGCCCTGGGCGTGATCGACGAGGTCATCGAGCCCGCCAGCACCCGGGAAGCGCTGGCCCGGGCCATCGCGGCCGCCCCGCAGGTACGCGGCCAGCACGGCAACATCCCGCTCTGACCGCCGGTGGTTTGCAAGAGCCATGGCTGAGAGAGCCAGTGGTTGAGAGAGCCAGTGGTGAGAGAGCCAGTGGCTGAGGAAGCAGCGACCTGGGAGAGCAGCGTCATGGGAGATCACGGGCGGCTGCTGGTGATCGAGCACGAGCTCGACGCGCCGGCCGGCCTGCTCGGCCCGTGGGCCCGGGCCCGCGGGCTGGCCCTGAGCACCGTCCACCTGGGCGGCGGGGACCGGCTGCCGGCCCGCCTGCCGGAAGCCGCCGGCGTGGTGGTCCTCGGGTCGGAGCGGACCGCGTTCGACGACGACGTCCCCTGGCTGGCCGGCGAGCTGGACCTGGTACGCCAGGCCCTGGCGGACGGGGTCCCGCTGCTGGGGATCTGCTTCGGCGGCCAGGTACTGGCGCGCGCACTGGGCGCGCGGGTATACCGGCTGCCCGAGCCCGAGATCGGCTGGGTGCGGCTGGCCAGCCAGCACCCGGGCCTGGCCGCCGGCCCCTGGCTGGAGTGGCACCGGGACGGGTTCGACCTGCCGCCGGGCGCCCGGGAGCTGGCCACCGGGGGGGCCTCGGTCCAGGCCTACGCGATCGGCCCGCACCTCGGGCTGCAGTTCCATCCCGAGGCCACCGGGCCGATCACCCAGGGCTGGCTGCGCGCCACCCAGCCGCCGCTCACCCCCGATCAGGCGGGCAGGCTCAGCCAGGGCTGGACGGACGCCGGCGACCGGACCACAGCCGAGGCCGGGGGGCTGTTTTCCGCCTGGCTGGACGGCGCGTTCGCCCCGCCGCCGCCGGGAGCCGGGCCGGACCCGGCCGCGGCAGCGGCGCACCAGGGACGCAGTACGGGCGCAGTGGCCGGGTACAGTGGCCCGGTAGTAAGGGAGCAGTAAAGCCAGAGCCGTACATACGCCCCAAATTAGTAACGGATTAGGCGGGAAAATCTCCCCGATCGCCCGGCCCGGACACCGAGCCCCACGTACGATCGACGATCTATGCCCCTTGATGAGCGCCCTGAAAGCGTAGCCGAGCAGACCGAAAACCCCGACGCGGCGCACGTGCCCGGTACCACCGGGAACGGCACCGTGTCCGGGAACGGGACCGCCGCCGGGAACGGCACCGCTGCTGCGAACGGCACCCCCGCCGCCAGTCCCCGCGCCGCTGCTACCGCCGAGTCTGGTCCTGCCGAGACTGGTACTGCCGAGTCTGGTCCTGCCGACACTGGCACCGCCGGGGACGCCCCGGCCGACGCGGCCGCGGGCGCCCGCCGCTGGTGGCTGGATAGACCGACACAACTGGCTTTCGCCAGCTTCCTCATGCTGTTTGTCGAACTGGCCCTGATCCGGTGGACGGCGGCGAACAACGTCTACGTCACCAACGCCACCAACTTCGTCTTGCTGGCCAGCTTCCTCGGCATCGGCCTCGGCTTCCTGAACGCCAAGTCCAACCGGGACTTCGTGCGCTGGGCCCCGCTGGCGATGGTCTTGCTGGTCGCGTTCGTGCTGGCCTTCCCGGTCATCCTGGCCACCCTGGCCGGCCCGCATCCTTATCAGGGCCTGTTCGGCACCCAGGCGCTCCCCCGCCCGGTCAGCCTGGCAGTGATCTTCGTGCTGAGCACGGCGGTGATGGCCGGATTCGGCCAGGCCGTGGCCCGGCTGTTCGTGACGTTCGAGCCGCTCAAGGCCTACCGGCTGGACATTTTCGGCAGCATCCTGGGCACGGCGGTCTTCACCCTGCTGGCCTTCCTGGAACTGCCCCCGGTGGCCTGGGGCGTGATCGCGGCCGGCGGCCTGGTCCTGCTGCTGGGACGGTCGGCCCGGTGGTGGCAGTACGCGGCGGCCGTGGTCGTGGTGGTCCTGCTGGCCGTCGAGTCGGCGGTCCCGCACCAGCAGTGGTCCCCGTACTACAAGATCTCCGCGGTGGTCAGCGGCAAGGCGCACCCCGCGCTGTACGTGTCGGCCAACAACATCCCGTACCAGGCGGCCCGCTCGCTGAGCGTGCTGCACCAGCAGAAGAAGTTCTACTTCTACCCGTACCAGCACGTGACGCGCTCGTCGCTGAAGAACGTCCTGATCGTGGGGGCCGGCACGGGTAACGACGTCGCGGTGGCTCTGTCCGAGGGTGCGCAGCACGTGGACGCGGTGGAGATCGACCCGGTCCTGATCAAGCTCGGCAAGAGCGAGCACCCGAACCACCCGTACGATAGCCCCCGGGTGACCTTGCACAACGCTGACGGCCGGGCCTTCCTGCAGAACACCAAGCAGCACTACAACCTGATCCTGTTCGCCCTGCCCGACTCGCTGACCGCCGTGAACGGGCAGTCCAACCTGCGGCTGGAGAGCTACCTGCTCACCGAGCAGTCGGTCCAGTCCGCCCGGGCGCACCTGGCCCCCGGCGGCACCATGTCCATGTACAACTACTACTCGAACCACCTGTACAACCGCTACGCGACCACGATGCTGGACGCGTTCGGGCAGGCGCCCTGCTCGCAGGTGGGACCGCCGCTGGGCGGCCGGCGGCTGGCCGTGCTGACCGACAAGCCGGCCGGGGAGACGGTGCCGAACTGCGTCGGGGCCGGCAACGGGACGGTGTGGCGACGGTGCCCAGGTCGCGCCGGCCACTGACGACCATCCGTTCCCGTACCTGCTGAAGAACACCATTCCCACGAACTACGTGTGGATGCTGGCGCTGATCCTGGCCGCCTCGCTCATCGCCGTCTGGCTCTTCGGCAGTCGCTCGTTCCGCAAGATGGGCGCCTACCTCGACCTGGCCTTCATGGGCGCGGCGTTCCTGCTGCTGGAGACGAAGAACATCGTCCAGTTCGCGCTGCTGTTCGGCAGTACCTGGCTGGTCAACGCGCTGGTGACGGTGGCGATCCTGGTCGCGGTGTACCTGGCGGTGGAAACCGCCCGGCACGTGAAGCTGCCACCACCGGTGGTGCTCTACGCCGCGCTGATCGCCAGCCTGGTGCTGACCTGGCTGGTCCCGCAGGACGACCTGCTCACCCTGCCGATCGCGGCCCGGTTCCTGGCCGGCGGGGCGCTGGCCTTCGCCCCGGTGTTCATCGCGAACCTGATCTTCGCGCAGCGGTTCAGCGACGTGGAGACCACCACCACCGCGTTCGCGGCCAACCTGCTGGGGGCCATGGTCGGCGGCGCCCTGGAGTACCTGGCCCTGATCACCGGCTACCGGTTCCTGCTGATCCTGGTGGGCGTGCTGTACGCGCTGGCCTTCCTGTTCCGGACGCTCCGCTACCGGTCCATGGCCCAGACGACCTAGCTGAGGCGGAATGACAGCCGCCTGGGCGGCTGTTGGCTCGGGAGACGGCGCGCCGTCTCCCGGGTGGCGCGCCCGGATACCGGGAGGAATCGTGTCAGCTCCAGCTGGGCCGACGGCACTCGTCAAGCCGCTCTACACCGCCAGGGCCACCGCGACTGGCGGCCGGGCGGGCCACGCCGTCACCGACGACGGCCTGCTCGACGTGCACCTGAAGCCGCCGAAGGAGATGGGCGGCCCGGGCGGGGCCACCAACCCCGAGCAGCTGTTCGCCGCCGGGTACGCGGCCTGCTTCCAGAGCGCGCTCGGGGTGGTCGGCCGCCGGTCCGGCGTGGACACCGAGGACTCGCTGGTCGAGGCCGACGTCAGCATCGGCGTCATCGGCGGCGGCGGGTACGGCCTGGCCGTCGCGCTCAAGGTGGCCATCCCCGGGGTGGACGCGGACACCACGCTGCGGCTGGCCGAGGCCGCGCACCAGGTCTGCCCCTACTCCAACGCCACCCGCGGCAACATCGTGGTCACTGTCGAGGCCTCCTGACCATCCGGCGCGATGTGACCCAGCCGGGCGCTCAGGAGGCCGGGCTGGCGGCGGGAATCCTGGCGTAGGCGCTGAGCACCAGGTCCCAGAACGCCGGCTCGTCCACCGTCATCGCGACCAGGGCGTTACGGGCCTCAGCGGGCCCGCTGAAGTCGGTCACGGTCATCCCGGTCGTCCAGCGGCCTGCGGTCTCCACGTCCACCCGGGCCGGGTCGCAGCCGAACAGGCCCGGCTCGGCGACCAGCGCCAGCGCGCACACGTCGTGCACCGGCGGCCCGGCCGCGGCGGCGTCGCCCTGGGCCGGTTCCCCCCGGTAGCCGAGCAGGCCCGGCAGCAGCAGGTCCGCGCCGAGCCGGCCCAGGCCGCGCATCCGGTCCTGCACGTCCGGGGTGGCCCGGGCCTGCAGGGTCACGTCCAGGCCGACCATGGTGACCTGCCAGCCGGCCTCGAACACGATCGCGGCGGCCTCGGGATCCGCCGCGATGTTGAACTCGGCGGCCGGGGTGACGTTGCCCCGCGTCGCCGACCCGCCCATGATGACGAAGTCGCGGACCCAGCCGGTCAGCCGCGGCTCGCGGCGCACCGCGAGCGCGATGTTGGTCAGCGGCCCGGTCGCGATCAGGGTGATCTCGCCGGGGGCCGCGCCGATCGTCTCGATCAGGTAATCCACCGCGTGGCCGGCGGCCGGGACGGCCTGCGCGGCGGGCAGCCGGGCCGCCCCCAGCCCGCCCTCGCCGTGCACCTCGCGGGCGTCCAGCGTGGCCCGCAGCAGGGGGCGCGCGCTGCCCGGCACCACGGGCACGTCCGGCCGCCCGGCGAGTTCCAGCACGCTGAGCGCGTTGGCGGTCACCGTGTCCAGGTTGACGTTCCCGCTGACCGTGGTCACCCCGGTCAGGTCCAGGCCGGGATGGCCGCAGCCGAAGACGATCGCGAAGGCGTCATCGATCCCTGGATCACAATCCAGGAGCACCCGGGCCGGCGTCCCCCGCTCCTCGGCCCTGGCGGTCACGCGGTCAGGCCGGACTCTTGGACAACCGTCCCGATCCGCTGGTAGACGTCCTGGATCTGCTCTGCCGTCGCATCCGGGCGGATAACGGTAATGATCGGGTAGCCGCTGCGGAAGGCGCGCTGCAACAGCTGCTGCATCGCCAGCGTCAGCCCCGGGGTCCAGTCGTCAGGCACCACTACCTCGATCTGCATCGTTCCTCCACGGGACATCGCCAGCGCGGCAGGTCGCCTTCCCGGCGGCTGCCGGGAAAACCTGGCCTTCATGGTAGGCCTGGTCTCCCACGGCGGCCAGGTCGTTGCGGGGGGCGGCCGCCCGGGCCGGAGCTCAGCCGGTGGCGTGCAGCCAGCGCACCGGTGCGCCCTCCGCCGCGCACCGGAACGGCTCCAGTTCCGCGTCCCAGGGCCGCCCCAGCAGCCGGTCGAGTTCCTCCTCCAGCGTGGTGGTGGCGGCCACCTGGAGGCCGGACTGGACCTGGAGGCCGGATTGGGCAGCGGCGGCCACGGTCATGGCGGCGAGCAGCCGGTTCTCCGGGATCATGATGTCCCCGTTGGCCCCGGTGACCGCCGAGAAGGTGCCCAGCGCCGGGGTGTAGCTGTACCGGACCGGGTCGCAGCCCGCGCTGGCCTCCTCGGTCACCTCGAAGCGCAGCCGGTTCCAGCCGGCCAGCGCCGAGGTGATCGAGCCGGCCGTGCCGGGCCGCGCCTGCCAGTTGAGCTCGCCGCGCACCGTACCGGGCGCGGCGGGCTGGCCGACCCAGGCCAGATCGACGGGTACGCCAAGAACCCCGGCGACCGCCCATTCGATGTGCGGGCACAGCGCCGGGGGCGCGGAATGGACCTGCAGCACGCCCTGAACTGACACCAGACCTCCCTGCGAGTGACCGAGGTGCGTCTTCCCCAACGACCTCGGACCCCTGCGCCTGCGGTGATCCGGATATCAGCGAACAGCTTATGCTGCCCGGCGCATCGGCGTGCCCGCCAGGCGGGCCTGCCTACCGGGAGCGATCCGCGTTCCCGCGCCAAATTGTGCCTCACCGCGCGCGGAAGCACCAGGGCAGCGGCGCTTTTGGCTAATATTGCCGGCCGGACTTCGATGACCAAACCGCCCAGATAGGCCCTAACGTCGTGGCGCGCCGGCATGATGTAGTGGTCGGGTGAGCGAGCGGGATGTCGCCGGGCTGTTATTCACCGCCGAGATGTATGGCGTGCAATTGGATCAGTTAGCCGTCCAGTTAGCGGTCAGCGAGGTCCGGGCCCGGGCCCTCGCGGCCCGGTGGCGGGAGCAGGGCTACGCCGAGTCGGCGCGGCTGGGGCCGGGCCGCCCGTGGGTCTGGCTGACCCGGGACGGGCTGCTGGCCTGCGGGCTGCCGTACCGGCCGGCGCCGCCCGCGCTGGCCCGGCTGGCGCACCTGCGCGCCGTGACCGCGGTCCGGATGGCGCTGGAGTCCGCGCCCGGGTACCTGGCTGCGGGGGCGTACTGGCGCAGCGAGCGGCGGCTGCGGGCCCGGATGGGCAGCCGGGTGCCGCTCCGCGAGCACCTGCCGGACGGCGAGGTGCACTGGCCGGACACTGACGGCAGAGCCCCGGGCACGGACGGCAGAATTCCGGACCCGGACGGCCCGGATACGGACGGCAGCGCCCCGGACGGGGGTCCCGGGGGCGCACCGCCGTGGGCCGGCGAATGCTGGGCCATCGAGGCGGAACTCACCCGCAAGACGGTGCGCCGCACCGCGGCGATCATGGCTGAGATCCTCACCCGGACCGGCGACTACGGCGTCCTGGCCGCGGAGGCCCGGGTCCCCGGGGCGCCGCCGCGGCACGCGCGGGTGCTGTACCTGTGCTCGCCCGGGGCCCGGCCGACCGTCATCCGGGCCCGGGCCGCCCTGCCTGACGCGCTGGCCGCCCGGGTGGAGATCCGGGGCCTGCCCGCCGGCGCCGGGCTGAGCGACGGCGCACCGCTGACCGCGCGCCCCGTGGTGGCCCGGGACCGGCCAGCCTCATCCCGGGCCTCGCCCACCCGGCGCGGCTGGACGCCCCGGGACCAGGGCACGTCCCGCGACCGCGGCACGACCGGGGACCGCGGCCCGCCCCGGGACTACGGGACCGCGACGTGATCCGCCGTTACGCAGGGTTCTTCCTGATCCGCGGCGTGGCGAGGATCATCTGGCGGCTGCTGCGGGTGACGGTTTTCGTTGCGGCAATGATTCTGGCCGCGCCCGTGGTCCTGGTCGCGGCCTACTCGGCCAGCCTGGCCTGGTTTCTCGGCTGGCCGCCGCGCCAGCTGTACCGGGCGGCGGCCTGGTGCCTGCCGATGCTCGTGGTGTGGCTGGCCGCGATGGCCGCCAGCGGCCAGCCCTGGCCGCGGCTGGCCGCCGCACCGTATTTCACCTGGCTGGCCATGTGGCACGAGGCCGCGGGCGGCGGCTACCTCAAGGCCGCGGTAACCGTGGCGCCGCTGGCCATCCCGCTCGGCCTGGTGACCGGCGGCCTGGCCTGGTCCTGGCGCATCTACACCATGGAGACGGGCAGCGGCGGGCTGGCGCCCAGCGCCCCGGCCGCCTTCGACCAGCGCCAGTGGCGGCACCAGGTGCGCACCGCCCGGGCCCGGATCACCGCGCCCGGCTCGGTGCCGTTGCTGCTCCGCGACGGGAGCGTGGTCGCCGGGGCCACGATCCGGACGGTACGCCACCCGGCCCGGCCGCTGGCCGTCCTGCCGTACCCCCGGCTGCGCTCGCACCAGGTGGTGCTGGGCACCACGGGGACCGGCAAGACCACCCTGCTGCTGAGGCTGTGGGCCGGGTTCATGACCAGGGGAATGGAACTGCACGCGGCAGCCCGCCAGCCGCGCCCGCTGCTCGTCGTGCTGGACTGCAAGGGCGGGGCCGATTCCCGCCGGATCGCCGACCGCGCCCGCCGGGTGCTGCGCGGCGCGGGCGCCACGTCCACCGCGATCTGGCCCGACGAGGCCAGCCTGTCACTGTGGGCGCTGCCGCCCCGCCAGCTCATCAGCACCCTGGTGGACATGGTCGAGTCGGGCACCGGCGGCGCCGCCTACTACGCCGACGTGCTGGAAGAGATCGTCCGGCTGGCGGTGGACGCCCCGGGCGGGCCGCCGGCCGCCGCGGCCGACTTCCTCGCGCGGCTGGACGTGAACTGGCTGGCCGTGGCCTACGCGGGCGCACCGGACAGCGCTTCCGCCGGGCTGCTGCGGTCTTCGGCCGGGCACGTCAGCGACGTGGCGTTGCGGTACCGGGCGCTGCTGCGCCGGCTGGGCGACGGGCTGGACGGGCCGGGCGGGTTCGGTGACGCCGACGCCTGGTACTGCATCCTGGAGGGGACCGCCGAGATCGCCGTGGCCGAGGCGCAGGCCCGTGCGCTGGTCGACCTGCTGGCCTGGTTCGCGGCCGGTTCCGCGGGGGCCGGTTCCGCGGGAGCCCGGCGGGACATCCTGCTCGCGGTGGACGAGTTCAGCGCCGTGAGCCGCCGCCTGCCGATCTGGCAGTTGTACGAGCGGGCCCGCTCGCTCGGCCTGGCGGTCCAGGTGTCCGCCCAGTCCTGGCCGGGGCTGGCCGCCGACGAGGACGAGCGATACCGGGTGGCGACCACCGCGGACGGCGGCATCTGGCTGCTGCGCACGCCGCATCCGGAGCCGGTCGCCGCCCTGGCCGGCGTGCGGCGGGTGGTGGACACGGCCCGGCGGCTGCTGGGCGTGCCGCTGTGGGCGCAGCGGGGCTGGGCCCACGAGGGATTGTCCCGGGCCGAGGGTACGCCGGTCGTGGACCCGGAGATCATCCGCGGGCTGGACGTCGGCCAGGCCGCCTACATCTACCGCGGCGGGGTGACCTATGTGCAGGTGAAACGGCTGGTGGCCGGGCCGGCCGAGCTGGCTGGCCCGGCTCCGGACGCTGGATCCCGGGCCGGCCTCACCCCCGCGGAGCGGGCCACCGTGACCCCGGCGGAGGCGCTCCCGGTACCGGCCGATGAGCCGGGCGCGGCCCGGCCGGCGGAGCTCGGCGCGCTGCTGGACGAGGCGTTCGGGGAGGAATCGTGAGTGGCCTGGCCAGCGGCGCCGACCCGTTTGCCGCTCTCGGCCTGCCGCCCCGGGCGGACCTGACCGACGATGACGTCCGGGCCGCCTGGCGCCGGATCGCCACTGCCAGCCACCCGGACCGGGCCGACGGCGGTGACCCCGGGCGGTTCGCGGTGGCGGCGGCGGCTTACACGGTCCTGCGGACCCGGTCCGGGCGGGGCGAGGCCCTCGCCGACCTGGCGTCCCCCTCCCCCGCCCCAGGCCGGTCCCGGCCGCCGGCCCCCGGCCCTGGCCGCCGGTCCCCGGCGGCGGCGGCCGGACGCCCCGCCCCGGCCACCCTGGCGCAGCCCGGCGGACGCCCGCCCCGGCCGGCGCGGCCAGACCAGCGGCGGCCAGACGCCCCTCCCGCGACCTGGCCGGGGCACCTCGGCGCGGCCCGGTTGCTGTCCCGGATCCGCCGGGGCCGCCCGGCCCGCCTGGCCCTCCGGGTGCTCATCGCCGTCGCGCTGAGCGCCGTGGCGGTAGCGGTGGCCGGGTCGCAGCCCGCCACGCCCGCGCTGATCACCGGCGCCCTGACCTGGCTCCTGCTCACGGCCCGCCACGACCTGGCCCCGCCCCCCTGACTACCACCCCAGCTTGGAGACAGCCGGCCAGCATAACCACCGGCTCAGCCCGGCTGGCTGGGCTGTGGGGTGGAGCCCCGCCAGCCGGGCCGGTCGTCACGGAAGTATGCCGGGGCCGGAGACCAGGGCGGTTTTCAGGATGGCGGTCCCGGCTGCCGAGTGCCTGGGCGCAGATTGCCAGCGCCGGTTGGTCTCGAAGTCCTGCTCGCCGATCAGGTCGTAGGTCTTCGGGTCGAGAATAAGCTGGGCAACGGAGCGGACCGGGGCATCAGGGGACGGCGGCAGCATCCGTGGCTCGGTGATCTGGAAGCCGATGCCGGCGCGGCCCGCGACATTGACCGCGTGCTGGTCAACCGTCACGCCGGGGATGTTGCCGAGGGCCCGGTAAAGCTCGGCGGTCAGGGATGGCGGCATCAGATACGTCATCAGCAAAGCACTGATGATCTCGAACTCGCGGAAGGGCGCTGGCCCCCCGCCGGGCAGCGGAAGGCTGGCCAGGAAGCGATCGAGCGCCGAGGGGCTGCGTGGCAGCGAACCCAGCTCAGCGTAGGTTACCGGGATACGCCTCGGCCCATTGCCCACGTCCATCCACGGCTGACAGCTACCGTGCGGACCTGATGCCGAGGGAGGGCACGGCATGAAATACACCTTGCCCTGGTCCAGACCGGCGCTCCTGGTCCCGTCCGCCGTCCTCCACCCCCGCCACGTCCCCGCGAACACTGGCGTTGGTGAGCCGGCTATCTTCACCTGTCTGTACACCCACTGGCCGGGTCGTACGGCCGGCCGGGCGGCCGCGACGTCGGCAACCCGGTAGGCCAGCTCTCTCGCGGTGAGACTGGCGGCGGCCGGATGGGACGGCGTACCGCCCGGGGCGGCCAGGGCCACGGTGACCGCCGTTGCCGTGGCTGCTGCGGCCAGGCCGGTCAGGGCGAGCTCCGGCCACCTGCCGGGCAGGCGCGGCCACCGTGCGCGGCGGCTTGCCTGGCCAGCAGCGGCACCGTCCAGCACCCGGGCGCGGGCCTGCGCCAGCGTGCCCGGGTCGGGTGGGGCAACCACGGCGCGGAACTCCTCCAGCAGCTGCATCTCATTCATGGCTCTGCTCCTGTCCCTCATCGGCGGGGTTCAGGCCCCCGAGTTCCTCCCGGACCGTCCGGCGGGCTCTGGCCAGCCGGGACGACAACGTTCCAGGTGGCACGCCCAGCGCCTGCGCCGCTTCGGCGTAGGACAGCCCATCGGCTACCAGCAGCAGTGCGTCCCGGTCCGCGGTGGACAGCAGCGCTAGTGCGCCCGCCAGGCGGCGGTGCAGCGTCTGGGCGTCCGCCCGCCGGGCGCCCGCATCGGCGACTGGCTCCGCGACCGGGTCAGCCACCGGGTCGATCCCAGTGCGGGCGATGACACGGAAGAACCGCACCTCGTCCCGCCAGCGCCGGCTGATCAGCCGGGTCGCGATGCCGTACAGCCACGGCCGGGCGCTGGGCTGATCCGGGTGGTAGCTGGCGCGCTGGCGGAAGGCCACCAAGAAGGTCTCCGCGACAAGATCATCAGCGGCGTCCCGGCCCAGCCGCCGGGCGATATAGCCATGGATCGCCGTCGCGTGCCGGTCGAACACCGCACCGAAGCGCTCGGGTACCCGGTAGGACTCCGCGATCAGCCCGGCATCATCCGGCTGGCCCGGCTGAGTACCGGGTGACTCCCGATGCACCGGCGATGCATGACTCATACCGGGCCTCCCATGGTTTTTGCCATCCACCGGTTATTGCCCGATCGCACGACTCCTCGTCTCAGTGTCGGCGGACGCTGGCCTATCCGGGGCGATCAAGTGCGGTGCAGTATCAGGGGTGGCACGCTCCGGCCGCCGGGGCGGCGAATCGGCGGAACGGGTTACCGGTAAGAGATTTCTTACCTATTATCGGCGGCATGAGTATCAGCCAGGTGCAACTTTTCTCGCTGCCCGTCACCGACCAGGACCGGGCCAGGGACTTCTACGTGGACACGCTCGGATTCGAGCTCATCGCGGACACCTCGATGGGCCCGGACCAGCGCTGGGTGCAGGTCAGGCCGCCGGGGGCAGGTACCTCGATGACCCTGGTGACCTGGTTCCCGACCATGCCGCCCGGGTCCGTCAAGGGCACGGTGCTGGAGACCGACGACCTGGACGGCGACGTGACGGCGCTGCGGTCCCGGGGCGTGGTCATCGACGCCGGCATCCAGGAGGCGCCCTGGGGGCGCTTCGTGACCTTCGACGACCCGGACGGCAACGGCCTCGTCCTGCAGGCCACGGCGGCCGCCCCGCCGGCCGGCGGCTGACGCCGGCCATGCCCGGCCCGGACGTCTTCGACGCCATCGCCAGCCCGGTCCGCCGCGCCCTGCTGGACGAACTCACCGGCGGCGCGCGGTCGGTGCACGACCTGGCGGCGCCGTTCCAGATGAGCCGCCCGGCCGTGTCCCAGCATCTGCGGGTACTGCGTGCGGCGGGCCTGGTCGCCGAGGAACGGGTCGGCCGGGAACGGCACTACCGGCTGGACGCCCGGCCGTTGCGGGCCGTGGCGGACTGGGCGGCCCACTACGAGCAGTTCTGGCAACGGCACGCCCGGATGCTCCGCGACCTGCTGGAGGAGGACAGCTGATGGCGTCCATCGAAGTCGATGAGTTCCTGCCGCACCCACCCGGGCGGGTGTGGCAGGCCCTGACCGACTCCGCGCTGCTGGCCCGGTGGCTGATGCCGAACGACTTCAAGCCGGTGATCGGCCACGCGTTCACGTTCCGCACCGAGCCGGTCCCCCAGCACGGCTTCGACGGCCTCGTGCACTGCGAGGTTCTCGACCTGGAGCCACCGCGGCTGATGCGCTTCAGCTGGCGCGGCGGGAACCTGGACACCGTCGTCAGCTGGTCACTGGTTCCCGAGGGCACCGGGACCAGGCTTCTGATTACGCACGACGGCTTCGATGACACCGACCCGGGCCAGCGCATGGTCATGGGGATCCTGGGCGGGGGCTGGCGCGGGCACCTGATCCGGCAGCTCGGCACCCTGCTGGCCGGGGACCAGGCCTAGCGGGCGGGCCTAGCGGGGGGCGGGGCCGGTGACGACGGGCCGGGCGGGATCGGTAATCCAGTCTGACCACGAGCCGACGTACAGGGCCGCCGGGATCCCCGCGAGGCTCAGCGCCAGCACCTCATGGGCTGCGGTCACGCCCGAGCCGCAGTAGACCCCGGTCGTCACCGCCCCGTCCGCCGCCACGGCGCCGGCCGGGACTCCCAGCCCGGCGAACCGGGCCCGCAGCGCCTCCGGATCGAGGAAGCGGCCGCCCGGCCCCAGGTTCTCGGTCGTGGGCGCGCTCACCGCGTCCGGGATGTGCCCGGCGACCGGATCGACCGGTTCCACCTCGCCCCGGTAGCGCTCGGCCGCCCGGGCGTCCAGCAGCACGCCCTCGCGGGCGATCCGGGCCGCACCGGCCGCGTCGAGCAGCGGCAGGTGACCGGGCCGGGCGGTGAAGGTCCCGGGCGGCGGGGCCGGGGCGGGCCCGGTCTCGATCGGCTCGTCCGCGGCCAGCCAGGCCTGGTAGCCGCCGTCGAGGACCTGCACCTGCTGGTGCCCGAAGTAGCGCAGCAACCACCAGGCCCGGGCGGCCGCCACCGAGTCATTCTCGTCGTAGACCAGCACGGGCCGGTCGTCGTCCACGCCCGCCCGGCGCATCGCCGCCTCGAACGCACCGCTGTCCGGCAGCGGATGCCGCCCCCCGGCCCCGGGCGGGCCGGCCAGATCGCGGTCCAGGTCCACGAAGCGCGCGCCGGGCAGGTGACCTTCGCGGTAGCGGTCGAGGCCGGGTGGGCCACCGAGCCGCCACCGCACATCCAGCAGGACCGGTGCCGGGCCGGCCGCCAATGCGGCCGCCAGCGCCGTGGGTTCGAGGGTTGAATCCACCGATACATCCCTTCCGCCCCTACTGGGCGTAACATCACGATTCTGCCCGGATCGTCCTCCAGGCCAGGATCGTTCTGTGGATAACTAACCCCTGATCTGTGGATGAACCTTCGCCCGCTCTTGGATTTCCCGGTGCCAAACTGTGGATAAGCCGGCCTTCCCCGGTGCCGCGGGAGCCTACCGGCCCGGGTCAGCCCGTGATCGTCGTCAGATGCTGGTCACGCTCAGCAACGGGACGAACTGGTCGCCTGGCGTCAGCGAACCGTGCATCCCGATGAGTGAGGACTCCAGCGGCTCCGCCTTGGTCGCGACGAGCGCCCAGGGGCCGGCGGGCGCCGCCACCACGTCCCCGATCCGCGGGGCAAACCGGGGCTCGACCGGGCCGAACCAGCCCGCCTCGATGGCCTCGTCGCGGGACGCCACCCAGGCCCGCCCGCCGAGCACGCCCTGCCAGGTGGCCAGCACGTCGTCCGCGGCCCCGGGCACCGTGTAGACGTGCCGGGCCCGCGGCTCGCCGCCGAGCAGCGCGACCCCGTCCCGCAGCCCGGGGACCAGGTCCACGTCGATCTTGTCGTCCGGTGCCGCGTCCACCATCCCGTGATCGGCGGTGACGTACAGCGCCGTGCCCGCCGGGATGGAGCTGGCCAGCTGCTCGGCCAGCTTGTCCACGTGGGCGAGCTGGTAGGACCAGGCTTCGGACTGGGACCCGAACACGTGGCCGGTGCCGTCGAGGTCCGCGTGGTAGACGGTGACCAGGGCCCGGTCCGAATCGGCCAGTGCCCACGACGCCTGCGCGACGAGCGCGCCCATGCTGTCCGCGGGACGGTAGGTGGCACCGCGCATGGACGCGAGGGAGAAGCCGGTCTTCTCCAGCCCCCGGGCGGCCACCCGGAAGGCGGCGATGTCGGCGGCCGCCGCGCGCTGGTAGATGGTCGGGGCGGGCTGCCAGTCCACCGGGTCGATCAGCTCGTCCCAGCGCAGCCCGTTGAGCAGCCGGTCCTGGCCCGGCACGGCGACCTGATAGCCGAGCATCCCGTGGCGGCCGGGGGGCAGGCCGGTGCCCAGGGAGCTCAGGCTGGTCACGGTGGTGGCCGGGAATCCCGCGGTCAGCGCGCGCCCGGTGAACGTGAGCTCGGACAGGAACGGGGCCGCCGCCTGGTGGGCGCGGAGCAGTTCCCAGCCCAGGCCATCGACGATCAGCAGGCACGCCCGGCGGGTGGGAGCCAGTGCGAGCGGGTTGGCCGCATCGCCTACTCCCAGCGAGGCGAGCAGCGAGTTGGCCAGGTCGGACAGGGTTCCCTCGCCATAATCGGGCACAGTGGCCGAGGTCATCGGCTCGTCGGTCATACTGCTGCCCGTCAGTGGCCGGGGTGGGTGGTCGCCTCGGTCAGCGCGACCGCGAAGTCCAGTACCTGCCGGACGGCCTCGTCCCCATCAGCCGCCTCGCTCACCCGCATGGTCAGATCGTCCGCGGTGATGGTGCCGGTATAGCCATGATCGGCCTCGCAGTTCTCATCCCCGCAGTGGGCCGGCTCCAGCTCGACGTGGGACAGGACGTTCCAGCCGATGGTGAGCACGACCTCGGTCGGCATGGTCACCCCGGGCACGTAGGAGGCCGGATCGGGGACGACCCGGGTCACGGCCACGGACGAGATCCGGGAGAACCGGACGGCCTCGGTGCTGGTCTCCGCCTGCGGACGGGCACCTGGCTCATCGTCCGCGGGATTCTCGTCGGTATGGGAGTAGACCAGCCGGGACGGGGTCAGCACCAGGACGGTCATGTGGCGGCGGACCTCCATGGCCGGGTCAAACAAGGCGTCGGCCTGGACTACGTAAGACACCACGGCCTCCGCGCCCAGGGCGGAGAACACGGCGTCCGCCACTAGCCCGGGGTAGTAACCGCTTCGCTCGATGGCTGACCGCAGCCCGACGGCTGTGGTTTTGGTATCCCTCATGCCTCCATCCTGCACTGCCTGGGGACCAGAGCTCGCAGAACGGGCCATCAATCGTCGTAGTGAGGTTTTGCGGGCCCCGCGCACGCTGCTCACGCTGCCACCATGCCGGCTGCGCCGGAACGGCCGATAATGTGGCTAACGCAGGTCAGCGCGGTCATAACCGTGACGATATGTCCCCGAAACCGCAAATGACACCCCCACCGCGCTCATGCCCAGGCTCAGGCTAGCGGTTCGATGCCATTCCGGCACACAGCCTGGAACCGGGGCACAGCCTCCCGGGAGTCGGCATGATAGGCATCCGGGCCATATGGGGACCGGGGGAGGCAACGATGGGTCCGCAGCCGGCACTTGCGCCGCTGCGCCGATGGGATCCGGAACGAATAGGGCCGTTCGCGCTCCTGGGCCGGCTCGGCGCGGGGGCGATGGGGCAGGTCTACCTGGGGCGGTCCACGGCGGGCCGCCTGGTCGCGGTCAAGACCATCAAGATCGAGTTCGCCGAGGAAGCAGGCTTCCGGTCCCGTTTCGCGCATGAGGTGGTCGCCGCGCGGCGGGTCAGCGGGGTCTTCACCGCCGCGGTCGTGGCGGCCGACGCGGACGCCGACGTGCCCTGGCTGGCCACGGCCTATATCGCGGCCCCGTCCCTGAACCGGCTGGTACGCGGCGGCGGCCCGCTGCCCGTGCCCGCGGTGCGCTGGCTCGCCGCCGGGTGTGCCGAGGCGCTGGAGTCGATCCACAACGCCGGGCTGGTGCACCGGGACCTGAAGCCCTCGAACGTGCTCGTCTCCCCCGACGGGCCCCGCGTGATCGATTTCGGGGTGGCCAGGGCGGCCGAGCGGATCCAGCTCACGGTGACCCGGGGGGCGCTGGGCACGCCCGCGTACATGGCCCCGGAGCAGGCCCGGGACACCCGGCAGGCGTCCATGGCCAGCGACGTGTTCTCGCTCGGGGCAACGCTGCTGTTCGCGGCGACCGGGCATCCGCCCTATCTGGGCGACACGGTGATGGACATCCTGGTCCGGCTGGCCACCGAGGCCCCCGACCTGACCGGCCTGCCCGCGGAGCTGATCCCCGTCGTCACCGCCTGCCTGGAGCGCAGTCCCCGCAACCGCCCGACCTCAACGGCCCTCCTGGCCGAGCTGGCCCCCTTCGTCGGCTTAACGGCCAGCCCCGGATCCGGGCATTCCTACCTGCCCGCGAGCGCGCTCACCCTGATCGGCGAGTACGAGCGCAGCCCGGGAACGCCGGAACCCAGGCCCGGTCACGAGCACGACCAGCCGCCGCCCGCCGACGAGGTGAGCGAGGACGCCACATTCGGCTCGTACATCGCGCTCCCGGCGGCGGCGCCCGGGGCGCCGGGCCGGCGGCGCCCCCCGAGGCGGGTCATCGCGGGGGTGGGGCTGACCATCGGCGCCGCGGCGCTGCTGGCGGTGGGTGCGGTGCTGGGCGCCTCGTACCCGGACACGAGCGGGCGGGCGGCGGCGCACTCCGGGTCGTCCCCCACTCCCACCGCCAGGCCGACGTACCCCACGTTCCCCCCCGCGCCGCCGACGGACGCCGGGCTGACCCCCTCTCCGCTGCCCACCGGGACGAGCACGAAGCCGAAGCTCGTGATGGGCCAGCCCTACGGCGATGGCTACACCGTGTACGTCGTGCACGGCAGCGGCTTCATCCCGCTGACCCAGGTGCAGGTGCACCTGATCGGGCACGGGGTGGCCTCGTTCCGGCCCACCGCGGACCAGAAGGGAACCTTCAACTACGCGATCGACCAGGGCCACGTGTTCTTTCCCGGGGCGATCCCGGCCGGCACGTACCACGTCCTGGTCACCGGGGCCGGTGGTCTGCGGGCGACCACGAGCTTCCAGGTCCACCCGGCGGCGCCACCACCCCCCTGAGGGCGCCCGTCAGCGCGCGCCACCCTCCGGCCGCAGCCCTCAGGGCGCCTGAGTCCACCAGAGGTCTTCCTGGCGGGAGCACCAGGCCGGGTCGTTCAGCCGGCCGAGGTCCGCCGCGGTGATGATCCCGTGCTCGATCAGCACCCGGACAACCACCTCGTCGGAGAGCCTGGTGTCCGCGCGGACCAGGCCGCGGTCGGTGATCTTGCGCCGCAGTACCTTGATGTGCTCCGCCACCCGCGCCGAGAGGCGGTCCCGGAACGCGGGGTCGGTGTCGAAGCGCTCCAGTTCGTGGTAGGCGCCGGTCACCTCGAGGGCCGCCTTGGCGATCTCGGGCGTGCGCGGCAGCGGGCTCGCCCCGGCCGGGTCGAGCAGCCAGGGACGGCACCACATGAGCGCCACGAGGAAGATCTTCGTCATCGGATCCAGGTACAGCGGGAGCAGGGTGGCGTCGCCGTCCTGCCACACCCGCGTGCCCTCGGGGGCGGAGTCCCGCCCGCCGGACTGGCCGTTGACCATCACGCAGAGCGGCTGGCCCTCGTCCAGCATGGCCCGGGAACCCACCAGGGTCATCCCGGCCCGCAGGAACCAGCCGCCAGATGGCTCGCCCTGGTCCTCCATCCGGGGCAGCCTGATCCGGTACCCGTCACCCTCGGTGTAGAGCGCGTGGGTCCGGCTGATGTTGGCGATCCAGACGCCGTCCCCCACCGCGCTGATCACCCCGGCCCGGCGGGACAGCCCCCGGCCGGCCGCGACGGTCAGGTCGGCATCCGGCCCGCGGCCGAACACCAGGCGGCCGCCTTCGGGGATGCCGACGACCAGCCCGGCCGGCGTGCTGACCCGCGCCGCCGGGGATGTGGCCTGCCCGACCGCCATCGCCTTCCTGCCCTGCCTGCCTGTCCTGGGTCTCCTGGAGCGAGCCTTGCGAGGGGCCGCGAAGCAGCCACTCGTCCCGTGACGCGCATTCTAGAGCCCGCCGCGGCCCAACCCGGATCCCCTAGTCCGGGGATAGCGGCCCGGCCCCGGCCGCGGTTAGCTATGACCCAGCCCGGGGCGAGCGCGGAAACGGCTCGCCGGAGGGCCTGCCCTTGTGGCAGGCGGGTCCGTGCCGTGGGAGGTCACGGTATGGGTTTGGGTGCACGAGGATTCGCTTAGCCGCGTCATCCTGGGACTCTCCGGGGGGACTCCGGCAAGCCGGTATCCCGTGCCCGCCCCGGGCAAGGGGGGCGAGGGGGGAAGGCCAGCCCGGCTGGGCCGGGCCCGCGCACCGGGCCCGGCCGCGCCGGGCGCCTCACCCGGCCGCCGCGCCCGGCCACCCAGACCCCAGCCCCCAGACCCGGGAACGTCTCACCCGGGGGGCTGACTCCGGGCCCTACCGCAGGATGATGCCCGGGCGGCGGACGCGCCCGTACCCTGGACCGGTGGCCGCCTTCTACCTCTGGCTGCGCCGACATCCCCGGCTGGTGGACGGCGTGCTCGCCGCCGCCTTCGCGATCCCCGCCCTGGCGGCGGCCGTCGCCGCCGGCGGATACCGCCTGGTCCCGCTCGCCCTGGCCCTGGTCATCCCGCTGGTCTTCCGCCGGGACCACCCGGTGGCCGCCTTCGCCATCGGGGTCACGGTGGGCGCCCTCCAGGTGCTGCTGGACATCCACGTCAACGTGGTCGACGTGGTCATCCTGATCCTGCTCTACACGCTGGCCGCCTACTGCCGGCGCCGGGTGTCCGTGGCCGGGCTGGCCGTCTGCCTGGCCGGGTCGGCCGTCGCGGTGGCCCGGTGGGCCCCGCCCGGGCTCAGCCTGATGCACTGGCTCATGGTCGGCTCGATCATGTTCGCCGGGTCCTCGCTGATCGCCTGGGTGCTCGGCGACTCGATGCGCTACCGGCGCGGCTACTACACCGCGCTGGAGGACCGCGCCGCCCGCCTGGAGCGGGAACGTGACGCGCAGGCCCAGATCGCCGCGGCCGCCGAGCGGGCCAGGATCGCCCGTGAACTGCATGACGTCATCGCGCACAACGTCAGCGTCATGGTGGTGCAGGCCGACGGGGCGTCCTACGCGCTGGACAGCTCGCCGGAGCGGACCCGGCAGGCGCTCGGCGCGATCGCGAGCACCGGGCGGCAGGCGCTGGCCGAGATGCGCCGCATGCTCGGCGTGCTGCGCAGCGACGACGGCGGCCCGGGCGTGGTGCCGCAGCCTGGCATCGGCCAGCTCGGCGAGCTGCTCGACCAGACCCGGGCCAGCGGGCTGGCCGTCTCGTTCACCGTGCAGGGGGTGCCCGGGGCGCTGCCCAGCGGGCTGGCCCTGGCGGCCTACCGGATCATCCAGGAGTCGCTGACCAACACCCGCAAGCACGGCGGTCCCCAGGCGAGTGCCCGGGTGCTGCTGCGTTATTGCGAGGACGTGCTGATGCTGCAGATCACTGACGACGGGCAGGGCGCAACCGTGGCGGACGGCGCTGGTCACGGGCTGACCGGGATGCGTGAGCGGGTCGCGCTCTACAACGGCACGCTGCGCACCGGCCCGCTGCCCGGCGGCGGCTACCAGGTCACCGCAACCCTCCCGCTCAGCTCCCTTCCCGTGGCCGATCAGGCCGGGGCCGCGCCCGCCGCGCACCCGCAGCCGGCTGCCCACGTGCCGGGTCCGCCGCGTGAGCGAGCTGGAGGGGCGGCCTAGCGCGCCGCGGAGGCGCAAAGGAAGCACAACATGATCAACATCATGCTGGTCGACGACCAGGAACTGGTCCGGACGGGCTTCCGCATGGTGCTCGACGCGCAGGACGACATGTCCGTCGTCGGCGAGGCCGGCGACGGCCTGGCCGCCACCCAGCTGCTCCGGTCCCGGCCCACCGACGTGGTGGTGATGGACGTGCGGATGCCGCGGCTGGACGGCATCGAGGCGACCCGCCAGATCTGCGCGGCCGGCGACCGGCCGCGGGTGCTGATGCTCACCACGTTCGACCTGGACGAGTACGCGTACGCCGCGCTGAAGGCCGGGGCCAGCGGCTTCCTGCTCAAGGACGTCCCCCCGGAGGAGCTGCTGTTCGCCATCCGGGCGGTGCATTCCGGGGACGCGGTCGTCGCGCCCTCGACGACGCGCCGGCTGATCGACCGGTTCGCGCCGCTGTTCCCGGCGGCCAACTCCCCCGCGCCGCCCGGGCTGGACATGCTGACCAGCCGGGAGCGCGAGGTACTGGCCCACGTGGCGCAGGGGCTGTCCAACGCCGAGATCGCCCAGCGCCTGTTCGTGTCGGAAGCGACGGTGAAGACGCACGTGGGCCGGGTCCTGGCCAAGCTCGGGCTGCGCGACCGGGTCCAGGCCGTGGTGTTCGCCTACGAGACGGGTCTGGTCCGGGCGGGCGGGACGGGCTGATCCGCCCCGGCCGGCCGCTCAGCCGGCCGCCTCGAAAGCGCGGCCGACCGTGGTGACGGCCGGGCCGCTGCGGAACAGGCCCATGCTGCCGTCGGTCGGCGTGGCCTCCAGCCCGAACCACGCGTAGCGCTGCACGTAGCTCAGCCGCTGCAGCATCGCGGTCGCCGCGGTGAGGAACGCGGCCTGCTGCGGCCGGGACGGGGTCTGCGGGGAGCCGCCGAAGTTGGCCAGCGCGAACTCGGTCAGCCAGATCGGCTTGTGGTAGCGGGCGTGAACGGCCTGCAGGTAACTCTCCAGCTGGCTGACCGCGGGCCCGGTCGCGAAGTCCGACCCGTACCAGTGCAGCGTGATGAAGTTGACCCGGTAACCGCGCGCCGTGGCGCCGGACATGAACTGGTCCAGCCAGCCGCCCGGGGTGGCCCCGCCGGTGGCTACCGCCGGGCTGCCCAGCCGCAGCCCGGTCGCCATCAGCTGCGGCCACAGGCTGAGGGCCTGGGCGGGACTCATGTTCGCCTGGCCGCTCATGTCCGGCTCGTTGAAGCTGAGCAGGTCAGGCCCCTCGCCGCGCACCTGCTTGAGAGTGCCGGCGTTCACGTTCGCCGCCCCCCAGATCAAAGGCACGAAACGAGGACCGCCGGCGCTGCTGACCCCCACGGCGGGTGAGGCGGACCAGGTGTAATACCAGGACGCTCCCGACTGGGCCAGGGCCTGCCCGGCCCCGGTGAAGGCCCAGGCGGCGACGCCCTTCTTGGCGTTGCTGGCCGGAGCGGGCGGCGCGGGCCTGCGGGGCGGGCGGGTGCTCCGGACCGGCTTCGGGGACGAGCGGGCCAGGGCCTGGGTGACCGGCGTGGGCGGGGCCGCCGGGGCGGCCTGCACCGGGCGGGTGGCCGCGGCCGGGTGGGCCCCGTGCAGGTGGACCACGGCCGCCCCGCCGGCCACCACGCAGGTGGCCGCGACCGTGACGGCGGCCAGCTTGGCCGGAACCGACCCGCCCGCCTTGGCCAGGATCCGCGCGTGGCGGGAATGACCCGCCGCGCGCCGGAGCGCCCGGGTCCCGTGCGCACCGGCCGGGTGGGCACCGGTCCCGGGCGGGTCGCGTGAGCACCGGTCCCGGGCGATGGGTCCCGGATGGGTCCCCGGCGCCTGCGCCCCCGGCGCAGGGGGGATGAAGGCCCGGGCCATGGCTCCGGGCAGCGGCACCAGGGTCAGCCCGGCCAGCAGCCGTTCGGCCGGGATCAGCCCGTCGTGCTGCGCCCCGCAACGCCCGCAGGCGCGGATGTGCCGGGCGATCCGCTTGCGCCACAGCGGGCTGGGCACCCCGTCCCAGTCCGCGATGGTGAACTCCAGGCCCGGGCACGGGGGTTCGGCGCGCAGCGCCCGCACCACCACCCGGCACGTGGTGAGCTGCTCCTTCAGCCGCCCGATGCGCACCGCGACGTGGGTCGCCGGCAGGCCGAGCGCGGCGACGAGCTCATTCCGGTCCAGTTCCCCGGCGGCCTCCAGCCACCACAGCGCGAGCAGTTCGCGGTCCCCGGCGTCGAGCCAGCGGGTGGCCTGCGCGGTCTCCTCGCGCTGGCTGGACAGGCCGAGCCGGAGGATGGTCAGCTCCACGAAGTCGGCCTCAGGATCGGCCACCTCGTCGCTCAGGTCGGCGGCCGCCACGGCCTGCCGGGCCCGGTAGTGATCGCGCATCTGCCGGATGGCCACCGCGACCAGCCAGGACCGGAACGCGGCGGGGTCGCGCAGGTCGCCCAGGCCGCGCACGGCGCGGAGCATGGTTTCCTGCACCACGTCGTCCACGTCGGCGTGCCCGCTGAGGCCGCGGCCGACGATGTTGTAGATCAGGGGCAGGTAGCTGGACAGCAGGCTGTCCAGCGCCTCCGCATCCCCGGCCTGGGCGGCGATCACCGTCTGCACCCCGGGCCCGCCGCTGCGCGGCATGTGCATGGCACCTCACCCTCGTCGGTGTGGGCGGCAGAACTCCGCCCTGAGGGGAGACGCCGCTGCACCGGGCCGGATAACAGAAAACCCGCCAGCCGCATGATCCCGCGCCGTGGCGGGCGGGGCGGGTGTTTTGGGCCCGGCCGGCGCGGGATCTCAGCCGAGCGGGACCGCGGGTCCGGCGCGGCGCGACGCTGCGCG
>CAWINS010000019.1:0-85497 GCA_963837335.1 uncultured Actinomycetes bacterium
GCAGCGTGGGCACCAGCGCCGCGTACTCGCGCAGCGCCGCAGCCGCGTGCTCCTCGTCGTAGAGGGATACCCCGATCCGCATCATCGGGCCGAAGTCGTGCGCGGCGAAGGTGAACCGGGTGACGATGCCGAAGTTGCCGCCACCGCCGCGCAGCGCCCAGAACAGGTCGGGGTGGGAGTCCGCGGAGACCTCGATCACCTCGCCGCTGGCCAGCACGAGCTCCAGGGCGACGAACTGGTCGCAGGTCAGGCCGTGCTTACGGGAGAACCAGCCGATCCCGCCGCCCAGGGCCAGGCCGGCCACCCCGGTCTCGGACATGATGCCGGCCGGGACGATCAGCGCGTGCGGCGCGGTGGCCGCGTCCACGGTGCCCAGCAGGCAGCCGCCGCCCGCGTGGACCAGCTTGCGCTCGGGGTCCACGGTGACCTCCCGCAGCCCGCTCAGATCGATGGTCAGCCCGCCCTCGGACATGCCCTTGCCCGCCACGTTGTGCCCGCCGCAGCGGACCGAGGGCGGCAGGCCGTGCTCGCGGGCCACGTTGACCGCGGCCACCACGTCCGCGGTGCTGGTGCAGCGCAGGATCAGGCCCGGCCGCCGGTCGACCATGGAGTTCCAGACCAGGCGGGCGTCTTCGTACTCGCCGTGATCAGGGCCGATGACCTCGCCCTTGAACTGCCCGGCCAATTCGTCCGCGATGCGCTGCCGCAGCCCGGCGTCTACCAGCCCGGCGCTCATGCCGACACCGCGGCAGGGTTCTCGGCCAGCCGGCGCATCGCGTTCAGGGTGGCGGCCACGGCCTTCAGGTAGTCCTCGGTCATCGAGTCGGCGTACTCCTGCTCGGCGTCCGAGCCGCCTTCCACCCCGGCCACGACCAGCGCGAAGCTGAACCTCAGCTGCAGGTCGTCCTCGGCGCCCTCGATCTCGTTGGCGATGGTGCCGAGCACTGGGCCCGCGATCCGGGTGAACACCACCCGGTGCGGGGCCTCCAGCGTGATCCGCTCGGTGAAGCGGTCGCCGCGGAAGTCGATGTCCCGGTCGAACACCGTGTCCCCGTACCGCTCCGTGACCTCGCAGAAGGTCATGCTGGGCACGAACGGCAGCGCGTTGTTGGCCTTGAGTACGAGGCCGTCCCAGACCGCCGCGCGGTCCAGGTGTGGCTCGCCCGGCACGTTGACCGGCAGCTGGTGGGTTACGAAGATCACGATGTTCCTCCCGCGGATCGATCACGGTGTTTTCCAAGATGCCGAGGCCGTCGATGGCCACCCGGACGACATCGCCGGCCCGCAGGTACAGGCCGCGGCCCGCGCCGACCCCGGACGGGGTCCCGGTCGCGATGACGTCGCCCGGCTCGAGCGTGACCACCTCGCTGGCCGCCGAGATCAGCTCGGCGACCGGGCAGACCATGTCGGAGGTGGACTCGTCCTGCTGCAGTTCGTCGTTCACCCACAGCCGCAGCCGCAGATCCTGCGGATCGGGGACCTGGAAGGCCGGGGTGATGCCCGGCCCCAGCGGCAGCGAGCTGTCCATGGACTTGGCGGCGAACCAGTCGTAGGTGAACGCCTCCGCGGGGACCGCCGACCGCCGGTGGCGCCCGCGGGCGGTCACGTCGTTGGCCACGCAGTAGCCGGCCACGTGGGCCAGCGCGTCCGCCGCGGGGATGTCCCGCCCGCCGATGCCGATGACCACCGCGAGCTCCGCCTCCCAGTCGTAGCGGGCCTCATCCGGGGCGCGGACGATGATGGGGTCGTGCGGGCCGACGATGGTCGTGGTCGGGGCCTTGAGGAAGAAGTACGGGCGCCAGCCCTCGGCGGGGATCTCGCCGCCCATCTCCTGCATGTGGCGGCGGTAGTTGACGCCCGCGCAGATCACCTTGCGGGGCCAGCGCAGCGGCGGTAGCAGGGCGTCGTACTCGACCGCCGGCGCGCCGTCCGTGTCCATGCTGCGCAGCACGCCCTCGGCCTGCCCCCAGTCCTCGAGCAGTTCCAGCGAGGTGGTCCAGCGCTTCAGTTCGGTGGGCGCCGCGAGTGTCCCGTCATCACGGAGGATGGCCACGCCATCGGTTCCGTTGCGGAGGTAGGTAACCAGGGACCAGGTCATGAAGGTTCTTCCTGACTCGGGGCGGACGCGCCGGAGATCTGATCGTGGACGCACGCGATGTCGAGGTCGCCCCAGCCGTCGGCGAGCGCTTTGTCGAAGACGTCCTTGGCCGCGCTGAACACGGGGGTGGACAGGCCCGCCGCGGCCGCGCAGTCCTCGATCTGCTCGAGGATGGGATGCAGGGTGGCGACCGGCCCGGGCGCGGGTGTCCAGGCGCGGTCGCGCATCAGCGGGCCGCGCTGCTTGAAGATGGCTGACTCGGCGATCGAGCCGTCCAGGGTGCGCTGCACGAGATCGAGGTCGAGGCCGCTGCGGCGGGCCAGCACCAGCGCTTCGGCGGCCGCGACCGTGTGCACGGCGAGGAGCAGGTTCGCGATGTACTTCATCCGCGCGCCGGTGCCGAACTCCCCGGTGTAGACCCAGGGGCCGGACACCGCGTCGAGGACCGGGGCGACCTGGTCCACGCTGGCCCGGTCGCCGGACGCGAACGTGGTGGCCCGGCGCGGCGCGACCATCCCGGGACTGCCGCTGACCGGGCAGTCCAGCAGGTCACCGCCGCGGGCCCGGACCGCGTCGCGCAGCCGCGCCTTGTGCCCGATGTCGATGGTGCTCATCTCGATGTGGATGGTGCCGGGCCGCAGCGTGGTGAGCGTGCCGGACGGCCCGGAGATGATCTCCTCGACGGCGGCCGCATCCGGGACGATGGACATGAGCACGTCAGCGGAGGAAGCTACCTCCGCGGGAGACCCGGCCACGGTGCCGCCCGCAGCGGCCAGCTCGGGGGAGCCGCTCCGGCAGTAGCCCGTGACCTCGAACCCGCGCTCCATCAGGTTGCGGGCTATCGGCAGGCCCATCTTGCCCAGCCCGATCAGTCCGACTCGGTGCATCGCCGCCTCCTCGCGGTCGCTGCGGTCATCGCCAGTCGTAGCGGCCGGCGCCCAGCGAGAGCCGGATGCCGATGCTGCCCTCGTTGAGCCGCCACCGGTGCACGGCGAACGTCCGGAGACCCTTGACCACAAACGGGTCGTTCGCCGCGATCGATGCGGCCTCGTTCTCGTCCGCGGCGCGCAGGACCGTCACCCCGGAACCCGGCCCCGTGCCCGGGCCGGACAGCAGCGGCCCGGACAGGAACAGCACGCCGTCCTGTTCCAGGCCCAGCAGCCAGGCGATGTGCTCGGGAGCGCAGGCTCGATGTCCGCCTGGCCAGTGCCGGCCACCGGCGTGGACAGGATCAGCCAGTAGTCGCGGCCGAGCAGGCCGGATAGCCCGGCGGCGTCGTCGCGGCTGATTGCTCGTCACTCACGCTCTAAACTGTATGCAGTTTCCGGCGAGCATTCAAGGCTTGAGCCTGAAACTGTATGCACATTAGGATTTGGGGATCCCTACGGCCGACGGCGTGGCGGTTGGCACTCGCCGGTCGGGACTGCTAACTTCGGACCCGGTCTCCGAGGAGTTCAGCGAGGTTGCCCCTTGCCTGACACGTCATTAGAGGCCGTGCAGGTGCCTCTCAAGTACCCGACGGCCTTGATCTACGTCGATGAGAGCGCCGTTAAGGCGAGCGCGGGACGCTTCTTCGTTGTGGGCGCGGTCAAGGCACGGAAGCCCGGGCTTCTCATGAGGGCTGTCCGTGACATCAGAGATCGTCACGATTTCCGGGATGAATTCAAGTTCAGCAAGATCAGTCGAGCGAAGCTTCCGGTCTTCTGCGAGGTGATCGACGTACTCGAGCAGTCCGATGCCCACATCGCTGCCTGTGTCGTGGATCGGACCAAGGGTGCTGATCCGTTCGCCGGGGAGGACGCACAGTGGCTCGCGCACGCGAGGGTCACGGCGAAGCTCTTGGTGGGCATCATTAATCGCAGGGAGTTGGCCTCGGCACTGCTCGACGAAGTCAGTACGCCGAGGGGTTGTGCGTTTGACGATACTGTCCGTGACATGGTGAATCGACGGATGCGGGCTACTTCGTTGGTTTCTGCGGCGTGCGTGGATTCAGCCTGTAATGACGGGGTCCAGCTCGCCGATCTTGTCGCAGGAGCGGTCGCGCACCAGCGTGGTCAAGGCAATAGGACAGCGAGTCCAACGTCGCACAAGGGGAAAGCGGCTGCCCGCCTGGCCGCAGCCTTCGGCTTGAACAGCTTCGAGGACGTCCGCAACGACCGAGTTAACGTGGCCACGCTAGGGGTCGGCCCAAGGCGTCGGCGTGCAGTAGGGGAGTCTTCCGCCAGGGCAAGTTGAGGCTCCGTTGACTCCGGAGATACTGTAGAGAGGCAGCCAGAGCTTCGGGCTCACAGCTGTACACCGTGGCCAGAGCTTCGGGCTCACAGCCTCGGGACCGATAGATGCAAACGCAGCGAGGGCACCCCACGGCAACGTGGGGTGCCTCTCGTTTTCCCGCGGGAACTGCGCCCGGGTCGGCCCCCAACCGAGGCGACGCAGATACGCATTCGATCCCAATAGTGCTGTGCCCCGTCAGCTGGCGTCGGCCAGGTCGGCGGCCAGGCGGGCCACGAAGTCGGGCCGTTCCTCGGCGGCCCAGTGCCCGCAGCGGTCGATGATGCCGCCCTCGGCGGCGGGCGCGATGGCCTGCACCGACGCCAGGGTCGCGCCGCCGAGGCAGGCTTCGCCGCCGTAGCCGCGCACCGGGATGGTCAGCGGCGTCTTGGCCCGCGCCGCGACCTGCTCGGCGCTGGTGAAGAAGTCCTGATAGACGGCCAGGCCGGCGCGCAGGGCGCCCACCTGGGTGATGGCTTCGACGTACTCGTCCAGGTCGGCGGCGCTGATGGCCGATGGGTCGTAGGCGAAGTGCTCGAAGAACCAGCGCAGGAAGGGGCGTTCCTTGCCCTGGATCAGCAGCTCGGGCAGGTCCGGTACGGACTGGAAGCCCATGTGCCACAGGTAGTTGCCGCCGGGCTGGGGGGCCATGGCCTGCTCCATGACGCCGACGCCGGGCAGCGCCATCTCGACGATGCCGAGCGCCGAGACCTGCTCCGGCGAGGCCGCCGCGTAGACGTAGCCGAACACCGCACCCCAGTCATGGCCGATGACCGTCACGTCATGCAGGTCCAGCTGGCCGCCGAGCGCGGCGAGGTCGGCCGCCATGGTCTCGGCGTCGTAGCCCGCCGCGGGCTTGCCCGAGTAACCGAAGCCGCGCAGGTCTGGCGCGATCACGGTGAAGTCGCCGGCGAGCAGGTCCATCACGTAACGCCACTCGTACCAGGTCTGCGGCCAGCCGTGCAGCAGCATGACCGGCCGGCCGTGGCCGGCCCGCACGTAGTGCAGCCGGGTGCCGTTGACCGTCGTGGTGTGGTGTTCCAGGGCCTGCGCGGATGTCATGGCGGTGTCCTTCCGGTGCCGGGCAAGTCGGGGAGGCCAGGGGTCTGGCCCGGTCAGGGTCCGAAAACGGCGGCCGCGGCTTCCTGCCATGCCGGGTCGGACACGTCGATCAGCGTCGGGTTGCCGTCACACCACTGGAAGGTGTGCTTGAGCCGGCTGATCTTCCAGCCCGCCGTGGTCCGGCGGAAGGAGTTCTCGTACCACCCGTACTGGGTGTACTGGTCGTCGCCGTAGCGGTTGGGCAGGCGGTGCCGCGAGACGTGGTAGAAGACGCCGTCGGCCTCGTCACCGCGGAGCGTTATATGGAAGTTGGAGTACTGGTGCATGACCACCAGCCGTTCCAGGCACGCGCTGGCGAACCGCGCCCAGACCCCCGGCGTCGTGATGGCGGGCGGGCGGCCGGTCAGGTCGCCGAAATCCACCTCGAACGGATCGGTCAGCGTGCCGGCGTACAGCTCCCAGTCGTGGGTGTCCAGGCCGCGGCCGAAGCGCAGCATGACGTCGCTGATCTGCTGCCGGTCCCACAGTTCGCGCACCATGTCCTCGGTAGTTGGCGCGGGGGTGGACGGGGTTCCCGGAACTGTCATGATCGCCTGTCCCCTCATTGGGCCCAATGGCCGTCATTCGGCTAAACTGTATGCAGTTTTGCGTGAGCGATCAAGACTCGGGATGGGGAAGTGTATGCAGCTCCAAGCGGATCAGGGAGAATAGGCGCCATGCCCCGTGCCGCCGAGGTGCCCGATATCCGCAAGGTGGATCTCCCCGAAGCCCGCCAGGCCATCCCGCACGTCCACGCCTACCTGCGGGAGTGCATCCTCGACGGGACGCTGACCCCGGGCACGAAGCTGTCCCAGGTCAGCCTGGCCCGCCAGCTCGGTATCAGCCGCACCCCGCTCCGCGAGGTGCTCCGGATGCTGCAGGAGGAGGGCCTGGTCGAGATCGAGCCGAACCAGCGCACCCGGGTGGCCGGCCTGGATCCCCAGGAACTCGACGACGTCTACGCGAGCCGGATCCTGCTGGAGACCCTGGCCCTGTCCATGACCATCGGCCACTTCGGCGCGGCGTCGCGCAAGGAGGCCAAGCGGCTGCTGACCGCGATGCGGCGGGCGGGCCGGACCGGGGACTTCGGCGCCTGGTTCGCCGTGCACGCCGACTACCACCGGCTGGTCACCGCGGGCGCCGGGGAGGCGCTGCAGCGGCAGTTGCAGGCTTTTGCCGACCGGACCACGCGGTACATCCGGATCTACCAGCTGTCCGATCCGGGCAGCTGGCAGGTGCCGGGCGACGTGGAGCACGCGCAGATTCTGGAGACCCTGATCGCCGGCGACGAGCGGGGCGCGCTCAGCGGGATGGCCCACCACCTGGAGCGCACCGCGCTGCGGGTGCTGACCGACTGCGCGCCCGAGTTCGTGCCCGTCGCGGTGCCGCACGCGGTCGCGCTGATCGACCGGGAGCCGCCGGCCGCCCTGCGGCTGACCGGATCGGGCTGACTGGCCGGGCTCACCCGGTCACTGCTGGGCCGGGTTGGTGACCTGGGCGAGGAACAGCGGGGTGTGCGTGCTGGTGTCCTCGAGCAGCAGCAGGAACGGCCGGGTGAAGGCCAGGGTCAGCGGGGGAGCGGCGCGCTCGGCGGTGCCAACCGCCACGCCGGTCGCGGCGGCGGCGGTGGTCCCGGCGGGGGTGACGTCCATGGTGTCGCGCTGGACGACCTCGGAGATCTGGGTGTCCGCGGCGCCGAGGCCGGTGTAGTCGCCGTCGAGGGGCAGGCCCATGGCGGCCAGGGGGGCTTGCAGGTTGTCCCAGGTCTGGCTCAGGTGCAGCCGGGGCAGCTGGACCTCGGCGGACTGCGAGGAACCTCCGGCGGTCAGCGCCGTCCACTGGGCCAGCGTGGGGGCGGCGCACCCGGTCGCGTGAGCCGGCGGGAGCAGGGCCACCGCGGCCAGCCCGCCGCCGGCGTAGGGCAGCGTGGCCGACTGCCAGCCGCCGGCCTGACGGTAGCTGGCCACCGGGGCGGCGCTGCGCATCAGCGGCACCTGGACCACCTGCCCGTCGCCGGCCTGGAACGGCGCGGGGCTGGTCGCCGGGAACGGGTTGCGCCAGCGCGCCTTCAGGTAGAGGGCGTTGGTCAGCACGGTCCGGGTGGACGGGGGCAGCGGGGCCTGGAAGAGGGCCGGGATCAGGCCGTGGGTCTCGCGGGCGACGAGCGCGTTGATCTGGTTCGTGGCCGCCGGCTCGTCGCCGAAGTCGACGACCCCCAGTCCGGTGTGGAAGGCGGTGCGCAGGTCGTCGAGCACCCGCGGGGCGGGCCGGTTCCCGGACTGCTGGAAGAGATGGTTGCTGACCGCGAGCTGGCGCAGCCCGGCCAGCGTGGCGGTGTGCCGGTGCAGCGCCGCGACCAGCCCCGGGTTCCATGCGGGCAGGCGGAGCAGCCGCCCGAGGGACGCCGCGGTCGGTCCCCTGGCCCCCGCGTACAGCATGCCCAGCGCCTGGGCGGCGGATTCCGGCGACAGCAGCAGGTTGGGGCCGGGCTTCGAGGGGCAGACCCGGTCGAACAACGCCAGGCTGAACGCGTCCTCCGCGGCTGTGACCTGAGCCGGGGACATGCTGCTGGGGGAAGCTGTTCCACCCGGCCCACCAGCAGCTTCGCTCCGGGGCCGGCGGAGGGCCGGGACTGCCCGCAGCCAGCCGCCAGCACTGCCACGCTGGCCAGGGCAGCCAGCGTCATCGCGGCGTGGCGGCCAGACCGGCGCCATCTCATAAGGCCTCCCTGCCGGGGCATCCGACGTTTACCTGCTATGAGACGCACGCCGCGCCCCGGTGGTTTCGCCGCAGCCCGCCGGGCACGACGGCCCGGGATCCGCCGCAGCGGATCCCGGGCGCGCCAGTAGGCAGATATCGTGCGTCAGCAGCTCGTCGCGCCGAAGCAGCGGACGTCGTTGGACAGGGTGTCCTGATAAGGCGAGTACATGGCCAGGGGCTGGCTGTTGTACTTGTAGTCGTTGTGGCCGTTGATCATGCCGCCTGTGCCGCTGCTCGTCCCCCAGCGGATGTTCCAGGCACCGCCGCTTGACCCTCCGGTCATCGGATTGCCGATGGCGATGGGCTTGGTGGCGTTCGCGCCGCTGATAGCGCCGTCCTGTGCTGCGGTCGCGGCGATGTCCTCGATCAGGTTGTTGCCGTTGTACGGGGACGCGGCCGGGTACCCGAAGGCGACGAACTGCTCGCTGGGCCGCTGGTTCCAGGCGAATCCGTCCCAGCCCACGGCCTGCCCGAGCGTCCGGCCGGTCGTGCTGGACGTTCCCACCGTCATGGCGGCTTCGTCCTCGGTGAGATCCCGGTTGTTCAGCCAGGCTGTGTTTGTGGCCGAGCCGCCGTTCCAGACGAATTCACCGAACGGGTCGAAATTCGACAGGTTCCCGTTGTAGGCCGGGATAAAGATGGCAGAGCTGTCATAGACCTGGTTGTTCGACTCGGTGTTCACGAGGCAGTGGCCGGCGGTCCAGATCTCGTTCTCGTTCTTGGTGCCGCTCGCCGAGGCGACCGCGGTGGCGGAACAGACGAATCCGCTGCCGCCATTGGTAAAGAAGAGCTTGCCGTTCACCTCGTAAGGATAGGTGCGCCACAGGGCCCAGGCCGGGGTGAAACTGTCGTAGGGGTACGGATAGGGGAACGCCTCCGGCGTGATTGTCTTGGTGGGCGGGGCGACCGCCGCGTGCCCGCTCGCCCGGCCGCCCGCGACCTGGCCGGGCTTGCCCGGCTGCTTGCTCGTGACCGGGACGGCCTTCGGCTTTGTCCGGGCGACGATCACGCTGGCCGGCTTGGCCGCCCGGAGCCGGGCCGGCGTCCAGTAAGCCAGCACGGCCTTCGCGCTCGGAGTCTTGACGGGCGAGTGGATGACCACGGCCGGGTTAGCCGCGGGCGTGCTGGCGGCGGGCGTGCTGGCCATGGCGGACGCCCCCGGGGCGAGCCACGCCCCGATCATGCCGGCCGAGCACAGCGCCGCCGGCACTGTCCAGCGGGCTACGCCGGACAAGGGATGCTTGTGCGTGTGAGATGGCATTCAAAACCACCCTTCTCGTGAGCTGCGCAAGGCGCACTGGCCTAGCGCCCCGGTCTTACCGGGTAAGGCCTTGGTGTCATGAGAACGGCGGCGCGGGAGCAGCCGGAAGTAACTCTCCTCCCTATCCGAATTGCCGCCGCTTGAAAGGAATCGGGCGAATGGGTGACAGCCGCCCCTGATTCCCCATATGCACTTTCTTACCGGGCCGGTCGGGCGCGGCGGTCTTCACCATAATGCACGGCCAGGGGCCCGCACTTAGAATTACATGCTCTGGTCACCGGCTCGTAAAGTTAAGACAAGTAATTCGCCACATCGTGGCCGGGTAATAGCGGGAGTGCGGCCTGGGCCGGATAATGTCTTATTGGGCAGGAAATGATAAACGTGCGAGGCTTGTGCCCGCCGGGAAGTACAGGCTGCCGGGCGGGCGCGTCGGGAGGGCGGGTGCGTCGGCCGCGCGGGCGGGTGCGTCGCGTGGATGGGTGCGCCGGGCGGGTGGGTGCATCGGGCGGGTGGCGATTTCCGGGCGTCCGGGAAGGTTTCTAAGCGCCCAGGAACGGCTGGACCACGGCCAGGAAGTCGGCCGTCTTCTCGATCATCGTCCAGTGGCCGCACCCCGACAGCACGTGCAGCCGTGAGTCGGGCAGCAGGTCAACCAGCTGGGCCGAGGACACCCGCCACGGCACCACGCGGTCGTCACGGCCGTGCACCAGCAGGACGGGGGCGCTGATGGCCGCCAGCTCGGCCCCGGCCAGGGCCAGGTCGTCCACCCAGCGTTGCCGCGGCTCGGGGAACATGGCCGCCCAGGAGTCGCGCACCGGCGGGCTGAGGCTGGCCTGGTAGCGCAGCTCGATCAGCTCGTCGGTGATCAGCCCGCGGTCGTGCGCGAACAGGCCGATCACCTCACGCATCTGGGCCACCCCGGGGGTATAGCCCCACACCGTGTTCAGCCCCGGCGGCAGGGCCATCGCCACGCCCATCGAGCCCATCAGCACGATCCGCCGCACCGCGGCCGGGCGCGCGGCGGCCAGGGACAGCGCGACCGCCCCGCCCATCGAGTTCCCGATGATGTCCACCGGGCCGGTGCCCAGCGTGTCAAGCAGCGCCAGGGCGTGCTCCGTCCAGGCCGCACGGCCGTAGGTGCGCGGCTCGCCGGTGGCGGTGCCGCCGAAGCCGAGCTGGTCGGGCGCGATCACCCGGCGGTCCTGGCTCAGCGCCGGAATCACCGGGCGCCAGTTCGCGGTGGCGGTCACGCCCGGGCCCGACCCGTGCAGCAGCAGCACCGGCGGCGCCTGCTGGCCGCCCGCGCGCTGGCCGGCGCGCCGGTGTCGATGACCGCGGTGGGCACGCCTGCGACGTCGACCTGGCCTACCGTCAGAGGTCGCGGTCATGAGGCCCTTCCGGTGCCGACGGGTTCGGTGCCGGCCGGTTCGGTGCCTGCGGGTTCCCTGCTGGCGGCTCCCGCCGGGGGCGGCTTGCGGCCCGCGGCGGCTGCCGGGGGGACGGTTCGCTGCCGGAGGGCTGGAGCTGGTACTGGGAGGAGGGACGGCGCACGGGCCCGAGCCACATGTCGATCGACCCGACCTCGTCCGGGTCGAAGGTGCGCGGCACCCAGGCCGCGTCGTCCTCGATCCGGCGGACGCCGAACGAGTACTCGTAGGTGAACCCCTCCGGGCCCAGGAAGTACAGGAAGATCGCGGTGGACTGGGGGTGGCGCCCGGGGCCCATCTCGATCTCGACGCCGTGCTCGACCAGGAAATGCCAGTTCCGGAACACGTCGTCGATGGTGGCCACCTGGAAGTTCATGTGGCACAGCCCGGGCCGCTCGCCGCGGAACACGGCCAGCTTGTGATGCACCGGGTCGATCCGCAGGAGGCAGGCGGCGTCGCCGATCCAGTCCGAGACCCGTGCGTTGAACCGGGTGCTCCAGAACCGGTAGGCCTCGTGCACGTCCGGCGCGTCCAGGCACAGGTGCCCGAACTCGGTGATCCCGGCCGGCCGGGTGAACGCGACCGGCCGGGTGATCGTCTCCTGCTGGCTCACGAGTTCCAGCCGGTTGCCGAACGGGTCATCGAACGCGATGAACTCCCGGACCCGCCGGGACCGCGCCTCGGCCGGATCACCGCGGCGCACCCGGAACCCGGCGCGCTCCAGTTCCGTCTCGGCCGCGGCGAGCGCGTCGGTGTCGGCGACCGCGAAGCCGGAGGAGATGACCCCGGACGGCCCCTCGACCAGCGCGAGGCAGTGATGCCGGTGGTCGGCGCGCAGGTGGGCCACCCCGGCCTCGGCCATCCCGGGTTCGGCGGGCGTGGCCAGTTCCAGGCCGACGATGTCGGTCGCGAACCGGACGGCCGCCCCGAGGTCGGCGACGCCGGACCGGACGTAGGCGATGTCGGTGAGCGTGATCATGGGCAGCTCAGGCGTAGACCGGGGTGACGTCGATATAGATCTGCCACTCGCGGACCAGGTCTCCCTCGTAGACGAGGATGTCCGCGTTGGGCACGGTGACGGTCTTGCCGTCGTGGCGCCGGTACTCCACGTCGATCTGCGCGATGACCGTGTCGCCGGACTCGAACACGTTCCTGATGTGGTGGGTCAGCCCGCCGATCGAGGAGAAGAAGCCCGCCACCGCCTCCCGGACCGCGGCCCGCCCGGTGACCGGGTCGGCGTTCCCGAAGCGGAAGGTCACGTCGGGGGTGAGATGGGCGACGAACTTGTCGGGGTCGAACGCGTCGATGTCCGCGAAGGTCTGGGCTACGTCTCGGCTCATGATGCTCTCCCTCATTGGAGGCCGGCGGGGCAGGACCGGCGGGCGGATCTCCCGGGGCCTCCGCGGAGGCCGGCGGGAGGCCGTCCGGCCGAAAGTGTATGCAGTTCGAACTGTATGCAGTTCGCCGGGATTCTGCAATGGCGTTCTGGCTCAGGCCTCGGGTTCCTGGTTGGCCAGGAAGGTCTCCGGCGGCGGCGTGCCCCACAGGTGCGGGGGGACCTCCCAGTCGCTGGCCACCCAGCAGTCGTCGATCTGGTCGATGTCGGAGAACCACTCGATCCAGGAGCCCCACGGGTCCGGGTTGTAGTGGAAGAAGTTCGAGCCGATGGTGTGACGGCCCAGGCCCCAGCCGGGCTCGCGGCCCCGGGCGCGCATCCGGTCGGCGCCGATCGCGATCGCGTCGATGGACGGCACCTCGAAGCTGGCGTGGTGGAAGCCGCGGTGCGAGCTGGCGATGAACCCGAAGATGTGATGATCACCGGGGCCGGCGTTCAGGAAGGTGACCAGGCCGCGGATCCGGTCACTCACCCGCAGGCCGAGCACCTGGGTGTAGAACTCGGTCATCTGCTGAGGCTGCGCGGTGAACAGCAGGGTGTGCCCGAGTCGCCGGGGGAGCACGTCCTCGGTGGCCTGCCGCCACTGGGCCACGCCGATCCGCTGCCGGCTGCCACCCACGTTGAACAGCACCTCGTCGGCGGGGCGGGCCGGCGCCTGGGCCTCGTCGAGAAGTTGCACGGCGGTGCCGTCCGGGTCGCGGATCCACAGCCCGTCCTCGGTCGCGCCGGGCGGCGGCTCGATGACTGGTGTGCCCGCCCGGTCCAGGGCCTCGCGGACCGAGTCGAGTGACCCCGGGCTCAGCGTGAACGAGACGTGGTGCAGCCGCTTGGCCGGCGCCTGGACGAGGCGGATCTGTTCCTGGGTGCGGCCGGGGCACTGGGCGACCAGCGACCCGTCCTTCTCCCCGGTCTCCAGCCCGAAGTCTTGCAGGAACCCTTCGGCCACCTCGAGATCCGGCACTTCCAGCGCGTAGTGGTGCAGCCCTGAAATCACGGCGCTTCCCCTTCCTCGTTAAACTGCATACAGTTTTGCAGAGATGTGAGCCGCTGTGAAGGCCAGCACCGTGAAGGCCAGCACCGTGAAGGCAGACCGAGGCAGCCGTGAAGGCCAGCACCGTGAAGGCCGGGCAGCCTGGCGGAAAGGAGGGCGCGCCGTGATTCCAGCGCCGGAGGACCGGGATGAGGTCGCCGAGGCGGCGCGCGTGCTGTCCGCCCTGGGGCTGGTCACCGCCTACGGGCATGTGTCCGTCCGGACCGGGACGGCCATGCTGATCACGCCGGCCGCGGACCTGGCCACGGTCACCGGGTCCGCCCTCGTCGAGGTCCCGCTCACGGCGGCGGCGCTGCCGCCCGGCGCTCCGGCCGAGGCGTGGGCGCACCTGGCCCTCTACCAGGCCAGGAGCGATGCTGGTGCGATCGCCCGCGCCCAGCCCCCGGCCGCGTTCGCCGCGGCGGCCGCGAACGCGGCGCTGCTTCCGCTGCACGGCCAGGCGGCGTGGCTCGGCGCGTCCGTCCCCGTGCACGACAGCGCGCTGCTGCTGCGGTCGGCCGAGCTGGCCGGGTCCGCGGCCGGCCGCCTGCCCGAGGGTGAGGCGCTGCTGCTGCGCGGGAACGGCGCGCTCACGCTGGGGGCCACGCCGGGCATCGCCGTCGCCCGCATGTGGCTGCTCTCGGCGGCCTGCGACACGTTCCTCGCCGCCCGGGCGGGCGGCCCGGTGACTGAGCTGTCCGCCGAGGAGATCGCGTCGTGGCGCGCCGTCCAGGACGAACTCCTGCCCCGGCTGTGGCAGCATCTGCGCCGCCGCGCCCTGGAGCGTCCCTGACCGGTGCCCAGTTCAGGGGTGCCCAGGTTCAGGGGCGCCCAGTTCAGGCCGCCCAGGTTCAGGGGAGCTCACGTCCAGATAGCTGCCGGGATCCCGTCGCTGAAGACCTCCGGCGACGGGGGCAGGCAGCGCGCGGAGCCGTCGCTGACCCGCCGGGCGGTCCAGGCCGCCGCGGCCGCGTCGAGCACGTCGTTGACGCCGGCCTGCTCGCCGGCCAGGCCGAGGTCGCCGTCCAGGACAATGCCCGCCTGGGCGAGCAGGGTCCGGCGCTGGACCGCCCCGGCCCAGGTGCTCTTGCGTGACCGGAGGGGCGCCCCGGCCATCGCGGCGAAGCTCAGCTCAGGGTGGGCTTCCACGACCTGGGCCGGCGCCGCGCTGCCCGTCTGGAGCCACTGGTCGACATCGAGGATCTTGGCTCGCAGGGCGAACGCCTGGCGCGAGAGGCCTTCCCCGGCCAGCCGCCGGTTCTCGGCCGCGGCGCCCTGATAATCGGCCGCCTCCACCGCGGCGCGGACGGGCGTGATGAACAAGGACGGCCACCGGCGGCCGAGCGCCTCCCGGGCCAGCTGGTCCGCACGGCGCCGCCCGGTGTCCGCGAGGCCGATGGGAATGTCGATGGCGATGACCAGCACCGGGCCGTCGGCGGTGGCGCGGCCGGCCAGTTCACCTATCCCCGGCGCGAAATAGGCGCGCGCCCTCCCGCCAGACAGGGCGATCCCGATCCAGCCCGCCCGGCATGCATCGACGCCCAGTACCCGTCCGCCGCTCATCCAGCCATGATCCCCGCTGGCCGCGGCCGGGTGGCCGGGCCCGGATCCTTGATCGCGGTCAAAAAGGGGTGCGATGCGTCAGAAATTGACCGTGATCACCGGAGCGGACCGCAACGCACGGCCAGATCCGCGAACTCCGTCGACGCAGTGTGATCAGAGTGATACTTTCGGTTATCGAGTCGCCTGCCGTCCCCCGCCCCCCAGCGATCAACGGCTGATCCCCGCCTGACGATGGTGTCCTGGCGTGCGCCAGTGCGGGCTGATGCGGGCCAATCGAACGAGGGAGAACACCGCGCATGAGCCTGCCGCCGTGCCCCGGCAGAGCCGCCCCATCCCGTCACCCCGGGGCCTGGGTCATGAGGGCGGCCGCAACCGCCCTCGGTACGCTCCTCGCGTTCGCGGCCTGGTTAATCAGCCAAGCGGGGGTAGCGCAGGCCGCCAGCCCGTGGCCCTCCGGCCACGGCGTCCAGGTGCGGGACGTCGCCTGGATCGCCGCGCCGGCCAGCGGAACGCTGCGCCCCGGGATGCAGGGGGCGGCGGTCCGGCGGCTGCAGCAACGGCTGGCTCAGCTGCACTACTACCCGGGCGCCGTGAACGGGCGGTTCGGCACCGACACCCTCGAAGCCGTCTGGGCGTTCAAGGAAGTGCAGGGGCTGCCGACGACGGCCGGCGCCGACGAGGTCGACCCGGCCATGCAGCGGGCGCTGGCCCGCCCTCAGCCGCCGTCCGTGCTGGTTCCCCAGGGGGGTGGCCTGCGCATCGAGGTCAACCTGCCGCGCGAGGTGCTGGTCCTCTACCGGCACCACCAGGTGGCGCTGATCAGCCATATCTCCGCGGGCGGTGGTTACCGCTACCGCTGCCCCGGCGGCGGGACCTGCGGCCCGGCGCTCACCCCGGACGGGAACTACCGGGCGCACTGGTTCGCCGGGGGCTGGCTGCACGTCCCGCTGGGCCGGATGTACAACCCGGTGTTCTTCATCGGCGCGAACTTCGCCATCCACGGCGACATTCCCATCCCGCTCCAGCCGGCCTCCCACGGCTGCGTGCGGATACCGGTTGACGTGGCGAACGTGCTGTACAAGCAGATCAGGATCAGCCCGGACCGCGGCACGCCCATCTACATCCGGGGTCAGGCGCCCGGCACGCTGATCCCGAAGCCACGGGCTGCCCGCAGCGCCCCCGCCGCACCGCCGCCGCACCGGCTACCCCGACCCCCTGGGTGATGGCTGGTCCCGCACTGATCAAGATCCCGGGAGTGCCGGGTCTCGTATTTCCCCACTAACGCCCGTCCCGCAGCACGTAACCCGCGGGCGGGAGCCGCTGCGCCGGAGCCGCCGGCGGCCTGGGCCGGGCTGGCATACTCGGCAGCACGCGCCGGCCAGCCGGGCGGGCCAGGGGGAGCTGCTGATGGGTGAGTACTTCGATCTCGGTGACTACACCCGGCCGGTGACGACCTCCTCGCCCGGCGCCCAGCTCTGGTTCGACCGCGGCCTGGTGTGGGCGTACGCGTTCAACCACGACGAGGCGGTGGCCTGCTTCGAGCGGGTGATCGAGGCCGACCCGCAGTGCGCGCTCGGGTACTGGGGACTGGCCTACGCGCTGGGACCCAACTACAACAAGCCCTGGGAGGCGTTCGGCCAGGCCGAGCTGGCGTCGTCGGTGTCACGGGCCTTCACCGCCGCCCAGGCGGCCGCCGCCCGGGCCGGGAACGCGTCGCCCGCCGAGCGCGCGCTGGCAGGCGCCCTGGCCGCCCGGTACCCGTCGGCGGTCCCCGCCGCGGACTGCGGTCCCTGGAACGCCGGGTACGCCGGCGCCATGCGCGAGGTGTACCGGTCTCACCCCGGCGACCTGGACGTGGCCGCGCTGCTGGCCGACGCGCTGATGAACCTCACGCCGTGGGAGCTGTGGGACCAGTCCACCGGGCAGCCGGCCCCCGGGGCGGCCACGGCCGAGGCCCGGGCCGTCCTGGAGCGGGCCCTGGCCCTCCCCGGCGGCCGGACCCATCCCGGGATCTTGCACATGTACATCCACCTGATGGAGATGTCGCCTACCCCCGAGGCCGGTCTCCAGGCCGGTGACCTGCTCCGCGACCTGGTGCCGGACGCCGGCCACCTCCGGCACATGCCGACCCATCTCGACGTGCTGTGCGGCGATTACGCGCGCGTCGTGTCGTCCAACACCGCCGCGATCGAAGTCGACGAGAAGTTCCGGGCCCGCCGGGGCGGGATGAACTTCTACACGCTGTACCGGGCGCACGACTATCACTTCAAGATCTACGGTGCGATGTTCCTGGGCCAGGCGCAGGTCGCGCTGGACACCGCGGACCAGCTGGCCGCGGCCGTCCCCGAGGACCTGCTCCGGGTCCAGGTCCCGCCGATGGCGGACTGGCTCGAAGGATTCGTGCCGATGAGAATGCACGTCCTGGTCCGGTTCGGGCGCTGGGCGGACATCATCGCCGCGCCGCTGCCCGCCGACCCGGACCTGTACTGCGTGACCACGGCGATGATGCACTACGCGAAGGGTGTCGCGCTGGCCGCGACGGGCCGGGTGGACGAGGCGGACGAGGAACGCCGCAGGTTCGCCGCCGCGGTCGCCCGGGTACCCGCCTCACGCATGGTGTTCAACAACGCCTGCCAGGACATCCTCCAGGTCGCCGGGGCCATGCTGGACGGCGAGCTGGAATACCGCCGGGGACACTACGACGCGGCCTTCGCGGCGCTGCGGCGCAGCATCGAGCTGGATGACGGGCTGCCCTACGACGAGCCGTGGGGGTGGATGCAGCCGGCCCGGCACGCCTACGGCGCGCTGCTGCTGGAGCAGGATCGGGTGGAAGAGGCCGAGGCCGTCTACCGCGCCGATCTCGGCCTGGACGGCACGCTGGCCCGGGCCTGCCAGCATCCCGGCAACGTGTGGAGCCTGCACGGCTACCACGAATGCCTGACCCGGCTCGGTAAGCAGGAACAGGCCGGGATCATCGGGCAGCAGCTCAGGGTCGCCGCCGCCCGCGCCGACGTGCCGATCACCGCGTCGTGCTACTGCCGGCTGGCCACCGCCTGCCACTGAGCGGGGCCGCCCCGGGTGGTTGTCTGGCGCCGGGCTCGACGAACCATTCCCGGCCGAAGACCAGTCCGAAGAGCGGGACCGGCAGCGCTACCATCGCCCGGGGCAGGCGCCGGGGACGGCCGCCCCGGCCGCGTACGAACGACTGGTGGGCGGCGAGGGCGGCCCGTTTCTGCCCGGCGAAGCGGCGCACGTTGACCCGGTGGGTGATGGCCGACCGGGGACTGAACCCGGCCCGGATGTCCGCCGCGTCGTAACGGCCCACCACCCGCAGCAGCTGCAGCAGGGTCAGGAACGAGACGGCCAGGTCCCGGGGGAGCGTCGCCTCCCAGACCCGGACCCCGCAGAGCGCTGCGGCCCGGGCCCCGACCTCGTGGACCCGGACGTGGTCACGGTGCCCGTACCCACCCTGCGGGTCATAGCTCAGCAGCAGGTCAGCGTGTTCGTCCCGGATCAGGGCGGCGAGCCTCGCGGCCGCCTCGCCCGGGTCGGCGCGGACGAAACGCGGGCGGTCCGGCGGGTCGGGAAACAGCACGGGCCCGTGCCCGCTGTCTGCGTAGCCCAGGTGCACGACCCGGGCCGCGCCTAGCTGCACCGCGCTGGCCCGCAGTTCCGCGAGCCGGTCCCAGGTGCCCGGCCAGATTCCCGGCCCGGTGGCCGGGCCCATGATCCCGTCCGTGGCCACCGCGATGATCACCCGGTGCCCCTCCGCGGCCAGCCGGGCCAGCGTGCCCCCGGTCAGCAGTACTTCGTCGTCGGGGTGCGCGTGGAAGGCCACTACCGTCGCCATGCGGCCAGCCTGCCACAGCGGTCGGAGGGGTCAGTTGAGGCGTGAGTTGACTACCCGGGGGTGCCCGGCGCTGTGGAAGTAGATGCCGGGATAGGGCCGGGTCCAGAAGACCGCGCTGGGGTTGTCATGCAAGGTCGAGTTCTTGATGGTCACCCAGCCGGTGTTGTTGTTGCTGACGTAGAAGATGGCGCCACCGCCCTCGCGGGCGCGGTTGTTACGGATGACGGTGCCCACGACCTTGAGCTTGTACTTGTCCCCGTCGGTGTAAATGGCGCCGCCGCTGCCGCCGCCCGCGGTGCCGGACGCAGCCGGGTTCGCGCCGAAGCCGATGGCCCTGTTGTTCGTCATCACGCTGTTGGTCACCACCCACGACACGCCGATGCTGCTGAGCGCGCCGCCGTTGGAGCAGCGCCCGCCCGAGAACGTGTCGCGGGTGATGTACACCGGGCGGTTGCGGTACTGGGCCAGCGCGCGGATCGCGGCGCCGCCGAGGTCCGGCCCGGACTTGTAGCAGCGGTTGTTGAGGAAGCGGGAATTGACCACCTTGAGCTGCCCGCCCAGGGCGAACAGGGCGCCGCCGCCCCCGCCGCCGAACTGGCCACTGGGGGTCTGGCGGACCTGCGAGTTGCCGTTCTTCAGCGTGATGTTCTGCACGGTCAGCTGCGGCCACTGCTGGTTGTAGCAGTCTGACGTGGTCCACTTCTGCTTCTTGTCGCAGGTGTTCATGTAGAGGATCTGGCGCTTGCCGCCGCCGCTGAGGGTGACCAGGCCGCCGCCGTCCAGCACGATCTGGTGGCTGGTGTTCACGACCTTGGCCGTGGCGGTCATGGTGATGGTCACCGGGTTCGGGCCGCAGCTGAAGGTGATGATGCCGCCGCGGGCCACCGCCTTGACGACGGCCGCGGACGTGCAGCTCGCGGGCGTGCCGGTACCGACGACGTGGTCCGGATGGCTCGTGTTCACCGCGGCGCCGGCCTGCGGGACGCTGGCGTGGCCGTCCGGATTGCCAAAGTCTGGCAGGCGGTGGGCGGCGGACTGGGCCTGCGCTTGAGTCTGCACTTGGGCCTGCACGGGGGCGCCGACCGCGCTACCTGCGGTGGTGCTCGCCGAGGCGGTGGCCGCGGCCAGTCCGGTGACCGTCAGTGCCGCTCCGGCCGAAACAGCGATCAGGAACCCGCCAAAACTACCCGTGGGGCGCATGGCGCTTCATGCTAGCCCTGATGTTCAGGTTCGTCCTGGGAAATCGGATGGCGCCGGTCGTAGCGGCGGAAGCCCGGCAGCAGGGTGGCGAGCAGGGCGGCCCCGGCGATGCACGCCGCGCCGCCGGACACGATCGAGAACTGGGTCGACACCAGCGTGGCCACGGCCCCGGCTTCCAGGTCACCGAGCCGGGGACCGCCGGTGACCACGGCGATCTGCACGGCGGAGACCCGGCTCCGGTACTCCTCGGAGGTGGAAGTCTGCAGGATCGTCGAGCGGAGCACGGCCGAGAGCACATCGGCCCAGCCGGCCAGCGCAAGCAGCACCAGCGCGATCCACAGCACGTGGACCAGCCCGAACGCGACGATGGCGGCGCCCCACACGCAGACGGCCACGATCACGGCCCACGCCTGGCGGTTGATCCGGTTCAGCCAGCCGGTAGTCAGCGCGCCGACCAGGGCGCCCGCGGCGGGCGCGGCGTACAGGTAGCCGAGGGTGCGGGCCCCGCCGTGGAACACCGAGACGGCCAGCGCCGGGAACAGTGCCCGCGGCATGCCGAACACCATGGCGTTGACGTCGATGAGATAGGCCCCCTCCATCGCCTGCCGCCCGCGCAGGTAGCGCAGCCCCTCGGCGATGGCGCGAAGCCCGGGGCGGCCCGCTTCCGGGGCGGGCGGGATGGCCGGCATACGCGCCGCGGCCAGCGCGGTGAGCAGGTAGATGACGGCGGTCGTGGCGTACACCCACTGCAGGTGCACGGCCTCGATCGCCAGCCCGGCCAGGGCGGGCCCTACCACCGAGCCCACCTGGCTCACCGCCTGGGTGGAGGCGTAGGCGGGGACCAGGTGCCGGGGCGCAACGAGCGCGGGGACGGCGGCGTTGCTGGCCGTGGAGGACGCCCCGGCCAGACCGGCCGCGAGGGCGCTGACCAGGTACAGCGCGATCAGCGACGGGTGCGCGGCCGCCGCGTTGACGGCCAGGCCGCCGCTGGTCAGCGCGAGCAGCACCGACGCCACCAGCAGGATTCGCCGCCGGTCGAACGCGTCGCCGAGCGAGCCGCCGATGAGCGCTCCGGCGATCAGTGGCAGCAGCTGGGCCAGGCTGACCAGCCCCACCTGGAGCGAGGACCGGGTCAGTTCGTACACCTGGAACGGGATCGCGACCGCAGTGAGCTGGCTGCCGAACACCTCCACGAACTCGCCCGCGAACAGCAGGCGGAAGCCACGGGATTCACGCAACGGGCCGAGATCGATGAAGATCCTATTCGGCACGGGGACCATGATGCCTGGTCAAGAGGGGACGGAGACGAGCAGGGTGCGTGCGGCCCGGGCCGGGTGGCAAGGTATGGGCATGCCGTTAGACGCAGATGAGCCCCTGGATACCGGCGTTCCGCTCGATACCAGCGTGCCGCACATCGCCCGGGTCTACGACTACTGGCTGGGCGGGAAGGACAACTTCGCCGCAGACCGGGAACTGGCGGAGAAGTTCATGGCCGCCGACCCGTCGGTGACGGCCGGGGTCCGCAGCAACCGCGCGTTTCTCGGACGGGCCGTGCACTATCTGGTCACCGAGGCCGGTATCCGGCAGTTTCTGGACATCGGCACGGGCATCCCGACCGCGAACAACACCCACGAGGTCGCCCAGCGCGCCGACCCGTCCGCCCGCGTGGTCTACGTTGACAACGACCCGATCGTGCTCATCCACGCCCGGGCGCTGCTGGCCAGCCACCCGGCGGGCGCGACCGACTACATCGACGCCGACCTGCGCGACGTCGGGACGATCCTGGCCGCGGCGGCCCGGACCCTGGACTTCAGCCAGCCCGTCGCGATCATGCTGATCGGCGTGCTGCACTGCATCCCGGATGACGATCATCCGGGCCAGCTCGTGGCCGCGCTGATGGCGGCGACGGCGCCGGGGAGTTATCTGGCGCTGTCCCATCCGGCCGCCGACATTCACGCGGAGGAGATGGCCGCCGGGGCCGCGATGATGAACCGGGCCATGGCCGGGTCGATCACCTTCCGCACCCGGGACCAGGTCGCCTCGTACTTTGCCGGCCTGGACCTGGTCGAGCCGGGTCTGGTCTCCACCCCGCAGTGGCGCCCGGGGCCCGGGGTCACGCCCAGGCCCCTGCCCGGCTGGGTGGGTGTGGCCGTCAAGCCAGCAGCCGGTCGGTAGCGGGGTCGGGCTGGCCGTCGAAGTACTGGCTTAGCACCTGGGTGAATACCGGCTCGGCCGGATCGGCGCGGTGGAACAGGGTCATGGACGAGCGCAGCTTCTGCGCGTCCAGGCCGCCGAAGATCTGCTCCGCGCTGCGCCCGGCTACGCCGGTGAGCACCTGGGCCGAGCCGGTCAGCCGCGGGCCCAGTACCGGATGCCCGAGGTACGCGCGGGCTTCGTCGAGCGAGGAGATCGCGAACTGCTGGGCGGCAGCGCTCCGGCCGAGCCCCGCGATCTGCGGGAACACGAACCACATCCAGTGGCTTACCTTGCGGCCCCCGCGCAGTTCCGCCAGCGCCCGGTCGAAGGTCCCGCCAGCATCCTGGGCGGCCACGAACCGCTCCAGGCGGTAAGGATCGTCCATCAGGCGGCCCCGCAATACCGCGAATCCTGCGCTTTCACGTAAATAGTTTAACCAGATGCTCCTGGTAATTCGGAGCGCTTTGCGGCCCGGATTGGTGTGACGCTCATAACACTGCTCAATGCCATGATTTATTCACCTCATCCAATCTGGGGCCGTACCGGGACCGAATGGCCTCGTGATGATGAAAAAATTCGCGCAGCGTTCGCGGGCTGCCCTCAGCGCCACCGCGGTGGGCGGCCTGATCGGCCTGCTGGCTGCGGCGGCCGCGCTCGGCGTGGCCGAGCTGATAGCCGGTGTTACCGGGATCGCGGGAGAACCCGTGATCGCGGTCGGCGGTGCGGCTATCGACCTGACCCCCATTCCGGTCAAGGATTTCGCGATCCAGCATTTCGGCAGCCACGACAAGCTCGTGCTGCTGACCGGGATCTACGTCGTACTCGCACTCTTCGCGATGGTGACCGGAATCGCGGCCCGGCGCCGGATCGGCTACGGGCTGGCCGGGCTGGGCGCTTTCGCGGTCCTCGGCGTCGCCGCCGTCCTGAGCCGCCCCGTCTCCAGCCCGCCCGGCGCGCTGCCCACGGTCGCGGGCGTAGCCGTCGGCGCGCTGGTCATGGTCCTGCTGGTCCGCGCCGCACCGGCTGCGGCTGGCCACCGCGAGAGCGTCATTCCCGCGACGGAACCTGGCCGGGCCCCCGACCGCCGGAGATTCCTGCTTACTGCCGCCGGGGCAGCCGCCCTGGCGGTGGGCGGGGCCGGGGCGGGGCAGGCCCTGCTGTCCCGGTTCAACGTGTCCGCGGCGCGTTCCGGCATCACGCTTCCCGCCCCGGCCGTCACCGGGCCGCGGCCGCCGGGCGGCGCCCAGCTCGCCGTCCCGGGGATCAGCCCGTTCACCACGCCGGACGGGAGCTTCTACCGGGTCGACACGTCGCTCAGCCTGCCCCAGGTCCCGCCGGATACGTGGCACCTGCGGGTACACGGCCTGGTCGAGCGGGAGCTGGACATCACCTTCGACCAGTTGCTGAAGCGGCCGCTCACCGAGGCGGACATCACCCTGGCCTGCGTGTCCAACCAGGTCGGGGGACCGTACGTGGGCAACGCCCGGTGGCTGGGGGCCAGCCTCGCGGCCGTGCTGCGCGAGGCCCGGGTCAAGCGTGGCGCCGACCAGATCCTCAGCTACCTCGGCGGACGGCTGGACCTGCGGCACCCCGATCCAGACGGTCATGGACGGCCGGGACGCGCTGCTCGCGGTGGCCATGAACGGGCAGCCCCTCCCGGTCGCGCACGGTTTCCCGGCCCGGATGATGGTCCCCGGCCTGTACGGCTACGTGTCCGCCACCAAGTGGGTGGTGGACCTGGAGATCACCACGTTCGCGGCCGCGAAGTCCTACTGGGTGCAGCGGGGCTACTCGACCCGCGCCCCGATCAAGACCGAGTCGCGGATCGACGTGCCCCGGCCGCTGGCCCAGGTCAAGGCGGGCCGGACCGCGGTGGCCGGGGTGGCCTGGGCGCCGCACCGCGGCATCGACGCGGTGCAGGTCCGGGCGGGCAACGGGCCGTGGAACCAGGCCCGGCTCGCCCCCGTACCCGGCATCGACACGTGGCGGCAGTGGGTGTGGGAGTGGGACGCCCCACGCGGGCTGCACACGCTGCAGGTCCGGGCCACCGATGGCACCCACGCCACGCAGCCATCCCGCCGCGTGCCCATCTTCCCCAACGGAGCCACGGGCTGGGACACGGTCACGGTCACCGTCACCTAGCCCCGTCCTGGCCCGCAGCCCGGACGTCCATCAGCCCGGATGTCCATCGACCCGGACGTCGATCAATCCAGAGGTCCGGTCAACGCAAATGAAAAGGGAGTCCACCATCATGAAGTACAAGGTCCCGGCAATCGCTGTCCTGTCCGCCGGCCTCGCGCTCGGTGCCGCCGCGTGCGGTTCCGGCGCCACCTCGGCCAGCTCAGGATCGGGCACCCCGTCCTCGTCCTCCGCGTCCGCCATGCCCACCCAGTCCGCGCAGACCGCGTCGAAGCCGTTCGGCCCGGCCTGCTCGGCGGTCCCGTCCTCCGGGGCCGGCAGCTTCACGGGCATGTCCACCGCCCCGGTGGCCACCGCCGCGTCGAACAACCCGGTGCTGTCCACCCTGGTCACCGCGGTCAAGAAGGCGAACCTCGTGGACACGCTCAACTCCGCGAACGGCATCACCGTGTTCGCCCCGGAGAACAGCGCGTTCGCCGCGATCCCATCGGCCACGCTGACCAAGGTGCTCGCGAACAAGGCCGAGCTGACCAAGATCCTCACCTACCACGTGGTGGGCGGGAAGGTCAGCACCAGCGACTTCTCCATGGGTACCAAGGAGAAGACCCTGGAGGGCGCCAAGGTGACGCTGGGCAAGATGGGCTCCACCTACACCGTGAACGGCGCGAAGGTGGTCTGCGGCGGCGTGACCACGGCCAACGCCACCGTCTACATCATCAGCTCCGTGCTCATGCCCAAGTCCTGACCTCCGGCAGCGATGCGGGGCCGCGCCCGTCCGGGCGCGGCCCCGCATCCGCAGGTCAGGCGGCAGCGGACTGATCCACCAGGCCCGCGTACTGGCGCTCGAGCGTCTTGGCGACACCGCCGCGCCAGCCCTCGGCGATGGACTGCGACATGGGGTCGGGGAAGATGTCCTCCTCGCCGTTCTCGATCCCGTCGAAGATGGCCCGCGCGACGGACTCCGGGGAGGCCTTGGGTATGTCAAAGCCCCGGGTCATGTCGGTGTCGGTGGGGCCGGTCAGCACGGCGTGCACGCTGATGCCGCGTCCGGCCAGGATGGCGCGCAGCGATTGGGTCAGGGAGAAGGCGGCCGCCTTCGAGACGGCGTAGGCCGGGGTGAGCGGCAGGGGGGCCAGGGCCATCGTGGACACATTGTTGACGATCGCGCCGTGGGAACGGGCCAGCAGCGGCAGGAAGGCCCGGGTCACGGCGTAGCTGCCGAAGAGGTTGACGGCGAGCTGCCGCTCGAGCGGGGCAGGATCGCTCAGGTCGTCATACAGCGCGATGCCGGCGTTGTTGATGAGGACATGGAGGGATCCGACCTGACCGGCGGCCGCCTGGATCTGCGCCGCGCTGGTCACGTCCAGGGTCAGCGGCGTAACGCGCTCATCCGGATGGGTGAAGGGCTGGCGCGTGCCGGCGTACACCCGCCTCGCGCCTCTGCTCAGGGCCTCCTCGACCAGCGCCCGCCCGATGCCGCGGTTGCCCCCGGTCACCAGAACTGCCTTGTCTGCGATGTTCACCATGATGACGATCTCCTTTGCCGAGGGCAGGGCCAGCAGGCCAGGCCCGTTTACTGCTACAGATCCGGGCCGCCGGTGAAACTCACTGCTGGCGCCCGGGCCGCCGGCCGCCCGCTGCCGGCCGGTGACTTTTGCGGCCGGGCGGGATCTATATCAGTGTCGGGAGAAGTCCCCGCAGACGTCACAGAAGCTGGCCCGGGGCGAGTACAGGGGAGTAGCGATGCGATCAGCGGCCACGGCAGAGCCGGGAGAACTCGCGGCGGGTGGCGGTAGCGCCGGCCTGGACGCGCCGGCGGCCGGCCGGCCGGACGGCGAGGAGTTCGCCCGTCTCACCGATCCACTGCGCCCTGAGCTGCTCGCTTACTGCTACCGGATGCTCGGCTCGGTGCACGATGCCGAAGACCAGGTGCAGGAGACCCTGGTCCGCGCCTGGCGCTCCTATGGCGAGTTCCAGGGCCGGGCGTCGCTGCGGACCTGGCTCTACCGGATCGCTACGAACACCTGCCTGCGGGCGCTGGAGAACCGCAGCCGCCGGCCATTGCCGGCCGGCCTGGGCGGCCCGTCCAGCGACCCGGACGGGCCGCTGGATGCGGCCCGGCCCGAGGTTCCGTGGCTCGAGCCCTTCCCCGACACGCTGCTCGGTGCGGTCTCAGTCGGGGCCGGATCCGCGGATCCGGCCGCGATTGTGACGGCGCGGCACAGCATGCGGCTGGCCCTCATCGCCGCCCTGCAGTACCTGCCTGGCCGCCAGCGGGCCGTGCTGATCTTGCGGGACGTCCTGATGTGGCGGGCGGCTGAGGTCGCCGAGCTACTCGGGCTCTCGACCCCGGCGGTGAACAGTCTGCTGCAGCGCGCCCGGGAGGGCCTGCGGCACGCGGCCCCGGTACCGGACGAGATCCGCGAACCCGCCGACGCCGGCCAGCGGGAACTGCTCGACCAGTACGCGGCGGCGCTGGAGAACGCCGACCTAGCCGCGCTCATGCGGCTGTTGCGCGCCGATGCCGTGATCGAGATGCCGCCGTTGCCGTCCTGGTTCGCCGGCCAGGCGCAGATCAGCCGCTTTCTGGCGGCGCATGTTCTCCGTGAGCCCGGCGGTTTCCGGGTGGTCCCGGCCCACGCCAACGGCCAGCCGGCCTTCGCGGTCTACCAGCGCGGTGCCGAGGGCGTGTACCGGGCCCACGCGGTGCAGGTGCTCACCTGCACCGGCACCGGCATCGCGCGGATCGTCTCCTTCATCGAGCCGCGGCTGTTCGCGGCGTTCGGGCTGCCCGGGCAACTCCCCGCCCGCCGACCTTAGCGTGGTGGGTTGTGCCCCGCCGGCGGGGCGCAACCCACCGCGATCATGGGAATGCCGCGCGCGCTGGGCGGGATCAGGACTGGCCGGGGGGCAGGGACGGGGGACCGTCTGGCCCGCGGCCCCGGCGGAACTGGGCGGCGGCGACGGAGATGGCGAGCAGCGCCGCGCCGTACGGGCCGGCCACCCACAGCGGCCAGGGATACTGCAGGTGGGCGGTGGTGGCGCTGACCAGGACCCAGACCACCACGTTGACCGACACCGCCACCAGCCAGATCGTCCACAGCACCTTGAGCGCCGCGGGCTGGCGGGCGAACAGCGCCGCGGTGATCCGCCGGCGCCGGGACCGGGGCGGAGCCGGCGCGGCCGGCCGGGTCGGCGCCGGGGCCGGGGTCTCGGGCAGGTCCCGGCAGAGCGGGACCAGGTCGCCGTGAGTCACCGCATCGTAGGCCAGGCCCATCCGCTCGACGTACTCGTCCATCTTCAGCCGGCCATCGTCCAGCGCGGCGCGCAGTCGCTCCACGACGTCCTGGCGCTCCGCGTCCGAAGCCCGCATGTCCGGACGATCTTCCATGGCCCTCTTCCGCCCCCGATCCGCTGCCCCTGAGCCCAGGATAGGGGTCGGCCCGGCCTCAGTCAGTCCGGGCGATGGGCCCGCAGGAAGGCGGCGGGCCGGCGCGTCGTACTCTCGGCCCATGCAGTTCAGCCGGGACCTGCGGGATGATGTGATCACGGGCGACATTACCGTGTCCTTCCGCCTGTGGCGGCGGCCGAAAGTGAAGGCCGGCGGCCGGTACCCGGTCGGCCCGGCCCGCATCGAGGTCGAACTCGGTGGAGCTGGTGCCGTTCGCCTCCATCACCCCGGCCGACCTTCGCCGCTCCGGGGAGCCGGACCTGGAGTCGCTGCGCAGGCGCGCGGCGCACGCGGGACCGGTCACCGGCGAGACGCTGCTGTACCGGGTGGAGTTCCATCTGGTCGGGGAACCCGGCCGCTAGCGCCGGGGCTGGTCCGGGCGACGCGGTGCCTGGCCGGGTCAGCCGTGCCGGGCGAGCAGGGGGATGAGGACGCGTGCGTCGGGGCTGCCCCAGCCGGTGACCGGATCCCAGCCGGGCGCGGCCCGGTAGCCGTGGAATGTCTTCGGCGGGAACTTCGCGGTGTTGTTTCCCGTCATGACATCGTGGAAGGCCTGGTGGCTCTGCCGGCCGCGGGCGATCCGGTAGATGGCGGGGTTGACGAAGCCCAGGTGACGGCCGGCGTACTGGTCGGCCAGGGCGATCAATCCGGCCCAGATCGGGGCGCTGGCACTGGTGCCACCGCTGTTGCGGATATCGATCTTGCCGCCGCCCTCGCTGATGACCAGCGCCATGCCGGTGTGGCCACTGGCGTCGGCAGAGACGTCAGGTAGCCCGCGGGCGCGGCCGATACCAGGCACGCCGTCCTGGTAGCCGGGGCGCGCGAACACGCGGCTGAATCCGCCGCCTGAGGCCTGGAAGGCCGATCCCGGGTCTCCGAACGGGAGGCCCCACCCGGTCTCGCTGATATACGCGCCGGTCTTGTGACTGGCGGTCAGGGACGTGCCACCAGCGGCGAGGACCAGCGGGTCCGAGGCGGGCAGGTTGGCCTCCTTGACCGGGGGGAACGTGCCTCCAGTCAATGCCTTGATCAACGAGCACGGCTCGCCCACCACGCCGACGTCGCCGGACGCGGCGACCACGGTCACGTGATGGCTGGCCGCCGCCCGGAGCGCCGCGTGCAGCCGGGCCACCTGCGCCGGGGTGTCGCAATGTTCCCCGCCGGCCTGGCCGGCCGCGCTGATCGAGATGACGCCACCCCGGGTAAGGCCGATCCGCAGCGCGGCCACGGCGGCCGTCACCGCTCTCGCGGTGCTGTTCAGGGCGGTCGTCTTGACCAGGACCACCGCGAGCGTGGCGTCCGGCGCGACCACGTGCGCCATCTCCACGTCGAGTACCTCCTCCCCGTTGGCCAGCCAGGGCGCGGCCGCGCCGGCCAGTCTGGTCACGACCCGCAGCCGCGCAGCGGGCAGGCCGAACCGCTGGTCGAACTGGGCCAGGTCCTGACGGAGGTCGCTGACCGCGGGCGGGGCCAGATGAGGCTCGGCGAGCTCAGGCAGGACCACGGTCTCGCCGCGGCCATTGATCCCGCGGGCGAGCAACGGCCGGATGCCGTAGGCCACCTGAAGCTGGTGCGGGGTATAACAGGTCGTCACCGAATCGCAGTCAGCCGTCCCGCTGGCGGGCGCGCTCAGCGGACGCGGTCGAGCGGGCCAGGGCCGCCAGGTGCGCAGGCCCGCATGCGGTGAGGAGCGTGCCTACTACGGCCACTCCCGCGGTCGCGGCCCACCGCCGGCGGCGGGTTGCCATTCCCGGGTGGGCACCCAGACGGACCTTGATCATGTTGACTCCAGGGCGGCCGGGTTCTCGTCGGTGAGGTTCCCGCTGATGTTCCGGGAACTCCGGGTTCGCCTGGGAGCCGCTGCTCCCGCGGGCCAGCTTTCCGGACCGTCGCTTCTTCTATTGCGCGGCAGCGGCGGCCGGTTCACGCCGGACGCGGCGGCCTTCGCGGTGCGCCGGGTTCAGCGCCAGGGAAGCGGCCGCGAGTCAGCGCTGCTGGGCGAAGTCCCGGGTCCGGATGGTCACCAGCGAGACCACGGCCGACACCAGCGCGATGATCGCCGCGACCAGCAGGATGTGGTTCAGGCCAGTGGTGAAGGCCGCCCTGGTGATCTCGCCCACCTTCGGCCGCAGCGGCGCGGGGAGCCTGCCGATCACGTTGCCGATCTCGCCGGACTGCACGGCGGTAGCGATCCTCGGGCCCTGATGGGACAGGCCGGGCACCGCCGCGATGGCCGCCCGGACCTCACTGGCCACCTTGTTGGAGAACAGGGTGCCCAGCAGGGCGATGCCGGTGGCGATCCCGACCTGGCGGAACGTGGAGTTGATGCCGGAGGCCATGCCTGCCTGATCCGGCGGCACCACGCCCACCGCGGTGGAGGCCAGCGGCGGGTTGACCAGGCCGACGCCGAGCCCGCCCACGATCATCCCGGGGATCAGGTGGGTCCAGCCTGACTGCGCGTTGAGCCCGCGCATCAGCAGCAGCCCCACCCCGACCAGGATCAGCCCCGGCCCGATGAGCAGCCGGATCGGCACCTTGGACGTCAGCCGTCCGGCCACCGTGGCGCTCACCAGGATGGCCCCGGACAGGAACATGACCCGCACCCCGGTGCCCAGCGGCGAATAGCCCAGGATGTCCTGCAGGTACAGCACGATGTACAGCAGCATCGCGAAGATCGAGGCGCTCAGGCCGAACGCCGCCACGCTGCCGCCGGTGAACGTGGGCAGCCGGAACAGGCTCAGGTCGAACATCGGGTGCGCGATCTGCCGCTCGACGAAGACGAAGACCACCAGCAGCACGGCCGAGGCCACCAGGCAGCCCAGTACCAGGCCATCGGTGAACGACCGCTGGTTGGACTCGATCAGCCCGTAGACCAGCAACGCCAGCGCGGCCGTGAACACCACGAAGCCCGCCCAGTCCGGGCGGGTGGCATGCGGCGAGCGGGACTCCGAGACTTTCAGCACCGAGATGACGACGGCGATCACGCCGATCGGCGCGTTCACGAAGAAGATCCACCGCCAGGACAGGCCGGAGGTCAGCAGGCCGCCGAGCAGCGGGCCGATCGCCACGGCCAGGCCGGTCACCGCGCCCCAGACCCCGAACGCCGTGCCGCGGTCCCGGCCGCGGAACGCGTCCGCGAGCAGGGCGAGCGAGACCGCGAACATGATCGCCCCGCCCACGCCCTGCAGCCCGCGGGAGAGCTGGAGCATCAGCGTGCTGACCGCGAACCCGCACAGCACCGAGGCGACGGTGAAGATCGTCAGGCCGATCAGGTACATCAGGCGGCGGCCGAACATGTCGGCCAGGCTGCCCGCAGTGAGCAGGAACGCGGCCAGGGTCAGGGCGTAGGCGTCCACCACCCACTGCAGGTCGGCGAAGCTCGAGTGCAGGGCCCGCTGGATGTCCGGCAGTGCCACGTTCACGATCGTGATGTCCAGCAGCAGCATGAAGGTGCCGAGGCACACCGCGACCAGGGTCCACCACTTGTTTCCGCGCTGGTCCGGCTCACCCTGGCCGGGGGCCGGCTGGCGGCGCTGGCTCTCGTCCTGGCCGGACAGATCAGCGTGGGCTTCGGTCACGAACGCTCCCGTGGGTCGGCGGCAACATCAGGCACGCGACACCATCCACGATACGGGCGGGGTCACGCAGGGTTTTCGCGGGTCACCGCCGGAGTGGTTGCTGCGCGTACCGCAACTCCGGCCGGGCCGGGCTGGTGGGCGGGATCCGGGCGCCTGGCGCGCAGCGCGGTTTGCGCTCAAGTGGGGCGATACTGGGGATATGCCCCACCGGCAGCAGGCCAGGACCGGGCAGGCCGTCCAGGCAGATGTCGCGTCGGGCGTCGCCGAGCTCGTGGCCGACGCTGACCGGCCGCGGGCCTGGACCCTGCGGGTGGATGGCATCCCGCAGTCCCACGTTGACCTGGACGACCCGGAGTACCTGGAGTTCGAGTACATACGGCGGCTCGGGCACCTGGCCGACCTGGCCGCGCCCGCCGGGGAGCCACTGCGGGTCCTGCACCTGGGCGGCGGGGGACTCACCCTGGCCCGGTACGTGGCGGCGACCCGTCCCGGATCCCGGCAGCTGGCCGTGGACTCAGACGCGGCCCTGGTCGATCTGGTCCGGCGGCTGCTGCCCCTGGACCAGCCGGGCCGCCGGACAGCGGCGGGGCGGGCCAGTGCTGGGAGGCCTGGCGCCGGGCGGCCCGGTGCGGCCCGGATCCGGGTCCGGGTCGGCGACGCCCGCGCGGTCCTGGAGGAGGTCCGGACCGGGTCGTTTGACCTGGTGATCGCCGACCTGTTCGCTGGAGCCCGGACCCCGGCCCATGCGACCACGGTGGAGTTCGCGGCGGCGGCGGCCGCCGCGCTCGGGCCGGCCGGGATCTTCGCCGCGAACCTGGGCGACGGTCCGCCCCTCACTCACGCCCGGGCCCGGGTCGCGACCGTGCGGGCCGTTTTCCGGCACGCGTGCCTGATCGCGGACCCGGCGGTGCTGCGCGGCCGCCGGTTCGGCAACCTGGTGCTGGCCGCCTCGGATGCGGAGCTTCCGGTGGGCGGGCTGGCCCGGCGGACCGCCGGTGACCCGTTCCCCGGCCGCGTCGTCGGGGGCGCGGACCTGGACCGCTTCGCGGCCGGGATCAAGCCGGTCTCCGACGCGCAGGCGGCACCCCCGCCCATCCCGCCGCCGCACCTGTTCGAGGTCAGGCGGTGACGGGGTTGGCCAGCTCGCCGATCCCGGAGATCTCGATGCTCACCTTGTCGCCCGGCTCCAGGTAGACCGGGGGCTTCATGCCCAGCGCCACCCCGGACGGCGTTCCGGTCGCGATGATGTCGCCGGGCTCCAGGGTGATGCCCCGGGAGATGTAGGCGATCAGCTCGGGCACGCCGGTGATCATCTGGGAGCAGCTGGCGTCCTGCCGGACCTCACCGTTGACCAGGGTGCGCAGGGTCATCTCGCCGACGGGCGGCGCGGCGGCCGCGTCGAGGACGACCGGGCCGAGCGGGGCGAACGTGTCCAGCGCCTTGCCCCGGATCCACTGCGGTTCGGCGCCCTGCAGATCCCGCGCGGAAACATCGTTGATGATCGTGTAGCCGCCGACGTAGCCGAGCGCGTCCCCCACGGCGACGTCCGTGGCCCGCCGCCCGATGATGACGGCCAGCTCTCCCTCGTAATCGAGTTCCGAGGTGATGGCCGGGCGGATGATTGGCTCGCCGTGCGCGATCAGGCATGAGGAGAACTTGGCGAACAGCACGATCCGCTCCGGGGGTTTGGCCCGGCTCTCCGCGATGTGGTCGGCGTAGTTGAGCCCGACGCAGACGATCTTGCCGGGCCGCAGCACCGGCGGCGCGTAGCGGGCACCGGCCTGGCCGACGCGGGGCTGGGCGCCGGACGCCAGCTCGCGCAGCCGGCCGACGGCGGCCGGTCCGCGGGCGTACAGCTCACCCACGTCGTGCAGGCCGCCGAGGTCAGGGGCGCCGCCCGCGGCGGCGAGCTCGTCGACCGCGGCGAACCCGTCTCCCGCCGCGACGTGGAGCGAAGGAACGCCGGAGCCTTCGGTGTACAGTGCCGCCAATTTCACCCGCAGGTCTCCCTTGCTCGCCGTCCGGCCTCATACCGGCTGGCCTCATAGCCTTCCGCAGAATACGACACGGGTCTGATCACGCCTGGTCCGGGGAGAGGAGACCGGCGGCCAGCGCATCCTGGAAGCCCTTGACCGTCTCGCGCACCCCCTGGGCCAGCGGGATGTTGGGGACGTCGCCGACCGCGTCGGACAGCGCCGTCCCGGCGAGCAGCGAGGGCACCGGGAGAAGGTTGCGGTCCCAGGTGATCAGGTCCCGGGCGCCCGGAAGGACGTCGTCGATGAGGTCGACCAGCGCGGGGACGCCGGTCCGGCGGCCTGGCACGTTGAGGCTGACCGCCTCACCCGAGCCCGCGGCCGCCCGGGCCGACGCTATGAAGGCCCGGGCACAGTCAGGCGCGTAGGTGAGCAGCATGCTGCCGCTGAATTTGATCCGGAACGGGACACCTGCGGCCGCCGCCAGCATGGCCTTGGTCGGATCGGAGGTCATTCCCTGGTCCCGGCCGAGACCGTAGACGATGAACGGGCGGAGGCAGATCGACCCGATCCCGTGGTCGGTGGCATAGACCTTGGCCGTTCCCTCGTTGGCGGCCTTGTAGACGCCGTAGAAGGACTCCGGGAGCAGCGGCGAGTTGTCCGCGACCACCCCGGCGGGGTGGGCGGAGGGCCTCCCGAACACCGCGGCCGAGCTCGCCAGGGCCAGTCCGATCTGGCCCCCGGCCGCCCGGATCGCGTCGAACACGTTGACCGTGCCGACCACATTGACCATGGCCCCCAGCGGCGGGTCCGCGGCACAGAACGGGAGCTGCAGGCCGGCCAGGTGAACCACGTGGGTGATGCCGCGGTCGGCCACCAGGGCGGCCACGTCGCGGGCGCTGGTCACGTCGAGTTCGGCGAATTCGAGCCCGTCGTCGGTCTGTCCCTGGGAGATGAGCCGGAAACGGCGCAGGTCCGGGCTCAGGTCGGTGGCCACGACCGGCACACCCTCGTCGAGCAGCAGCCGCACGGCCCACGCGCCGATGCAGCCCGCGGCGCCGGTGACCAGGAATCTCTCAGTTGGTGTTGGCATGGGAACAAACTTCACCTAGCCCGCGACCGCACGCAATACCCTGAGCCCATGATCGACGGGTACAGCCCCGGAGCCTGGGGTGCCTTCTTCCTCGCCGCGGCCGTGGCCACCGCGGCGCTCAGCGGGCTGATCTTCGTCGGGCTCAGCGTCAACATCAGGACCGTGCTGAACACCGGGAAGCGCGAAGGCCAGAACTTCCTGACCGGCCGGGCCGTCGAGGCGCTGGCCGCCTTGCTGATCGTGCTGGTCATCAGCCTGGTCGGGCTGACCCCGGGCATCCCGCGCGGGGCGCTGGCCGCGTTCATCCTGCTGACCGGGCTGGGCAGCGCTACCTCACCGGTCCGGGCGCTGCTGGCCAGCCGCCAGCAGGCGGCCATCGGCCTCCCGCTGGTGCTGCGGCTGGTCACCGCCGCCGGCCTGACCGTGACCTTGCTGCTGGCCGGGGTGACCCTGGCCACTGGCCACGGCGGCGGCCTGTACTGGCTGCCCGTCGCGTTCGTGCTCGCCATCGTCATCGCCGCCATCAACGCCTGGGTGCTGCTGGTCGAGGTGCTGCGCTGAGGCCGCGGGGCGGTCCTACAGTTGGGCCGGGGGAGGACCGCCGTCCAGGGGATTGCGCCCGGCGGACCGGAGCTTAAGCTCACGCTCGATCCCCGCGATCAGGTCCGGGTGCGCGCTCAGCCCCCACAGGACCTCGACCGGGATGCCGAGCCTGCGGCTGGCCTGCGACACCACCGGCTGGCTCATACCCAGCGCCTGGGCCAGCCCTTCATCCCGGGCGAACGTCGGCGGCAGGTCGTCGAGCGACAGGTCGGCGGGCTGGTGAAAGTTCCCGTCCGGGCCGGGGAGCCAGGCCCCGGCCGCCGCGGCCAGCCCGATCGACGACTGGACGTTCTCCCGGGTCGAGTCGGCGAACTGCTCGCGGACGGACTTCTCGACCACCCCGCCGACCAGTCGCCGGTTCGGCGCCAGCAGGACGTTCCACACGTACTCGGCGCGGGCGTGCCCGGGGTGCTGCAGCGCGAACTCCAGCCCGTCGATCCGGGCCTCCGGATCGAAGCCGTCCAGGCCCCGCTCGTGATGGGCGAACCCGGCGACGAGCAGGACGTGCCCGAGCGGCCCCGGCGCCCGGGCCGCCACCTCGACCTGATCGCGGACCCCCATGCCGCGCAGCTGGGCCAGCCATGGCCCGTACGTGTCCGCGGCGAACCAGGCGTCCGGGTTCCCGTCCAGGTAGGTCTCCAGGTCCCGGCTGCGCTGGTAGAGCGCCGGGGGCGGCAGCAGCCGCTGCTCGCCGGTCGCGGCGTTCTCCGCGATGAGGAACGCGGTCTGCTGCAACTGCTCCAGGAGCCGCTGGTGCCGGGCCGCGTCCGCCTCGTCCAGGGCGCGCATGATGCATTCGAGGTCCGCGGCGTGCTGGGCCGGGTCGAGGGCCGCCACGGCCAGCGGGCCGTCTGCGTCCACCCCGCTGTCCGCCCCGGCCCGGGCGTACCGGGGCAGGATGATCTCCAGCACCTCGGTCACGATGTCCGGCTCGGTGAACTTCAGCGCCTCCAGGAACGCCCGGGCCACCGGATCGTCCGCCACCGCGCGCCGCACGGTGGGAAAGCCGGTCCCGGCCGGCCCCGGTTGGTAGTCAGCGGGCAGGTAGGCCGCGGGGCGGCCGGCCGGGTCGAAGGGCGCGACCTGGCGGCCGTCCTCGAGCCGGATGATCGGCCGGGTGCGGGCCGGGGCGTCCGGCTCCCCGGGGACCCTCGGCTCCCGCCACAGGTCCGGATCGGAGTACAGGAACCCGTAAAAACGCGTGATCCACTCGTCGGGCTGCGCCTCGAGGAACCCGCTCGTGGCCCGGGCGAGCAGGTCGGCGGGGGTGACCTCCCCGACGCCGATCTCCTCGCGCAGGTAGCGGGTCAGTGCGGGCAACTGGTTTTCGTTGCGGCCAAGCTGGGCGAAGGCGAGCGGGTGATCCGTCTGGAACAGCGCCCCGAGCTGGCGGGGGCTCAGCAGTTCGCCCAGCTCCGCCGGCCTGGCCAGCTTCAGGTTCCGCGCCGCGGCGTAGCCGCCGCCGGCGGCGGGGATGAGATCTTCCTCGGTCAGGGCCGTGCGCACCGCGTCGAAGAGCGGGCGCAGCATCGAGCCCGGCGCGAACCGCGCCGGGTCCAGGGGCAGCGCCGCCACGACCTCGACCGTGAGCAGCCCGCTGGTGCGAAGTTCCCGGAGCACGCCTACGAGCAGGGCGGCGGTCGCGTCCACCAGGGCCTGGTTGGCGGGGTCGTCGCCGGGGACGTTGTCGCGGGCGGGGGTGGTCCGGTACGGGCCCTGGATCAGGAAGCCGAGGAAGGTCTCCTTCTGGGTCGGGAAGAACACCACCAGCGGGGAGCCGTCCCGGGGGACGAGCCGGGGGGTGCCGTGCGCGGTGTCGGCCCGGAACGCGAGTTCGACCCGCTGGCCGGCGTGCCCGAGGTCATCCAGCGGGCGGTCCCAGACGAACCAGTCCTCGGCGCGGCTGGCCCGCCGGTCCTGGCCGGGGCCGCGGCCGCGGGTGAGCGTGATGTGCCGGCCCGCCAGGGCCGCAGACGCGGGGGCAAGCGGCTGCGTCCGCCGCTCGATGACCGTGTCGGTGATCTGGACGCCGTGGGCCCGCAGCCGGGTGATGTTCCGCAGGAACAGCAGGGTCGCGGGCTCGATCCGGTTCAGGGCGGCCGAGATTTCCCCGACGGCGGTGGCCGCGGGCACGGTGTCGTGGTCGAACGGGAAGATGAACACGGTGTCCGGGGAGTCCTTCGCCGGGTTCCCGGCCGGCTCCGCTGGGTTCTCCATCGGCTCCGCCGGGGACGGCCGGACGTAGTGGTCGATCCGGAAGTGCTCGGCGCCACTGTGCACCCGCGGGGTCGTGGTGTACGCGTACACCGACTTGAAGCCGATGCCGAACTGGCCGATCTTCGTGAGGTCCCCGGACTTCCCGCTCTGGGCGACGCCGCAGACGCCCCGCACGTCGGCCTCGGTGAACGGCCGGCCGTCGTGCCGGACCTCCAGCCGGTCACCGAACAGCTCGAAAGACAGCGCGGTCGCGCCCGCATCCTCGGCGTTCTGGATCAGCTCGAAGATGAAGTGGGTCCGCTCGCTGTACAGGTGCCCGAGAAGATCCAGCACGGCGGTGTCCCAGCCGTAACGGGCGATGTTCTCGTCGCGGATCTTCGCGTAGTCCGCTGGCACCCAGGTCCTCCGTCCGCCCGTCCGCCGTGAGTCAGCGGGGCTGGTCCCCATGCTGCCACCATGCTGCGGCACCGGGGACGGGCGGCGGAGGCCCGGCTACCAGCGGGTGAAGGGCTCGAACGTGTGGCTGAAGTACCAGGCCGGCTGGGTCAGGCCGGAGCAGTTGCCCGCGCCCTTGGTGCCCGGGCAGCCGCCGTTGTCGCGCTGCAGCGCCCAGAAGGACAGCTCGGCGAGCCCGTGGCTGCGCGCCCAGTGCGCCACGGTGACCGCGTCGGCCTGGGTGAACGTCTCGTCCGGGCCGAAGTCGTCGATGCCCGGCATCTCGGTGACGCCGACCATGTGCCACAGCCGGGCCGGGCTGGCGCCCGGGTACAGCGTCTGGAGCTGGCTGACCAGGCCCGCCCCGGCCGTCTCGGTGTCGGTCGCCATCTGCTGGGCGGTGCCGTAGTAATAGTCGAAGGTCATGATGTTGACCACGCTGACCCGGGCGCCGTCGGCGACCGCGTTCTGCAGGACGGCCAGCCCCGCGGGGGTCAGCCCGGTCGCGAACGTGGGCAGGGTGTAGGAGAACTGGATGCTGCGGTGGTGCGCCGCGGCCCAGGCCTCGGTCTGCGCGATCGCCTCGTTGCGGCGGTTGATGCCCGCGGTGTTGGTGAGCGAGTCCGCTTCGACGTCCAGGTCGATCCGGGGCACGTGGTAGGTGGTGATCAGCTGCTCGAAGACCCGGGCGATCCCGGGGACGCTGGTGCAGCTGTCGGCCAGTTCGGTGCCGGTGGTGTCCGCCGAATAGCCGCCGAACGACGGGATGACGTTGCCGCCCCGGGCCTGGATGGCGGCGATGTCCGCGCCGAAGGACGAGGCGGAGATGGGCTGCGTCGCGTCGCCGTTCCAGTACGCCGTGCACGAGCCGGGTGACGCGGTCTGGAGAAAGGCCAGGGCCAGGTACCGGGCCCCGGACGCCTGGGACAGGGCGGCCAGGCCGCCGTCGGTGGTGTCGTAGGTCTCGAAGTACGGGGAGAACACGTGCGCGGGCAGGGGACGGCTGCCCGGGCTGGTGCTGGCCCTGGCCGACGTGGCGGTGGCGCCCAGGCTGGCCGCCGTGACCAGGGCCGTGGCGGCGGCGGTCAGGACCGCCCGGAGGGGGAAGCGTCGTCTCATGCGCGGATCCTTCTGCCTCGTGCCGCGCCGGGCGCGGCGGCCCACAACTCCCGAATCAAATAGGAAAGTTTCCTATTTGATTCGGGAGAGTAGTCCCGGCGTGGATGAGCGTCAAGAGCGGAAGCGAGCCCGGAAATGGCGGCCGCCGGCCGGCCCCGGGAGGGGACGGGACCGGCCGGCGGCGCATGGGGGAGGGATGGTTAGGGGAAGCTGGTCACGGTGCTCGGCGTGGTGTTGGTCGGGGTGACGGCCCCGGTTGTATTGATCACGTGGCTGATCGTGCCCACGTTGCCGAGGGAGACCGTGAGCAGGTCATGCCAGGCGATCCCGGAGCCGGTAGGCGACTGGAAGGCCATGGCCGAGTTGACCGCCGGATTGACGTTGAAGTAGCAGTAGCTGCCCAGGCCCCAGCCGCCGAACGAGGTGACGTTGCTGGCCACGGCGATCGCGGGATAACCGTTCGAGCTGCCGTTCATCCAGGCCGCCTGGTTCGGTGGGTCGTAGGGCATCTCATTCTGGAAGAAGATCACCTTTCCGTTCTGGCCATTCCAGGCCACCTCGGTCTTCTGGTAGTGCTCGACGAACAGGCCGGTCGCCTCGACGTTGTTGCCGTTGACCACCATTCCGTTGGCCGCGGTATTGGTCGTCCAGCCGACCGTGCCCGAGTTGCCGTGGTCGGCGCGCCAGGCCCAGATGTCATCCACGATGGTGTCGTTGGCGTTCACGACCAGGCTGGCCGTGGCCTGGCCCGCGATGTCCCCGCCGATCCGGAAGAACGTGTCCTGGACGGAGATGGGGTTGCTGGCGTGGCTCACCGACGAGCCGGCCGTGCCGACGGTCAGCAGCGCCGCTGAGTTGGTCGTGCCCGCGTCGAACAGCAGGCCATCGATCCGGACGCCGTTGACGTCCGCGACCTGCATGGTGTTCACGCCGTTCTGCGGGATCAGCGTGGGGAAGCCGAGGCCGAGAATCGTCGTGTTGGCGTGGGTGACGTTGAGCGTCTGGTTCAGGTTGTAGACGCCCGGGGTGAAGAGCAGGTTGCAGCCTTCAGACAGCGCCGTGTTGATGGTGGCCGCGCTCATCGACGGGTCGGCGACGAAGAACTGGCTCATCGGCACCGAGGTGCCCGGCGTCGGGCCGTTGGCCCAGCTGGGCCCGGACGCGTTGGTCCGCAGTGACGGCTCGAACACGTGGTAGTTACCGCTCGAGTCGATGTACAGGTACGGCACGTCCCGGGAGACCGGGGTGGTGCCCAGGGTGGTCATCGGCGGGGTCGGGAAGCTCTGCGCGGGGGCGCCGTTCACGCCCGAGAACACCATGTTCCAGACCGAGCCGGACCAGCTGCCGAAGTTGCTGTCCCGGGAGTACCACTGCTGCTGGGACACCGAGGAGACCTGGCCGGACACCTTGGTGTCGGCGATGTAGCCGCCGCTGGCGTAGCCGTAACTGGCTGGGTAGAGCTCCAGGCCGCCGTGGATGTCCATCCGGCGGAAGGGGCCCGCCTGGGCCACGGCCCAGCGGTCCGACCCGGCGGACGGGTTGATGGCCATGTTCTCCGCCGACCGCCAGAAGTTCTGCGTGGCGTTGCCGGTGCCGTCGAACGAGTCCACCGTGACGTCGCCGTTGATGGTGACGTCGTCGGGGTTCTGGCCGAGGCCCTGGATCGACGTGTAGTAGCCGATGTTGGCTTCGGCGCTGTAGGTACCCGGCTTGAACAGCAGGGCGTAGCGCTGCGTCCCGAACTGGTTGAGCTTCTGCGTGTTGAACACCGAGTCCAGCGTGGACTGGATGGACGTGGCGGACATGCTGGGATCGAAGATGTCCACGTTCGGGCCGAAGTTCGGGGTGTTCGACTGGGCCGGGCACACGCCGCTGCCGCCGGTGGCCACGGTCCAGCTGAAGGTGGCGGTCCCGGCCGCCCCGGTGGTGTCGGTGGCGGTCACGGTGGCGCTCGTGGTGGCCGCCGTCGTCGGCGTGCCCGAGATGAGGCCGGAGGAGGAGTTGATGGACAGCCCGGCGGGAAGCCCGCTGGCGCTGTAGGTCAGCGTCTGGCCTGACCCGGAGTCGGTCGCGTGGACCTGCAGGCTGACCGCGGTGCCGACGGTGGAACTCTGGCTGCCGGGGTTGGTCACCGTCACGGTGTTCCCGGTGCCGCCGCCGCCGCTCGTGGTGTAGACGTCGAATTCCCACAGCGAGTAGCCGTACTGGGTGCCGCGGGCCGTGCCGTACATGCGGACGTACCGGCCGGTGCCCGAGACGGTCAGGGCCTGGACGCCACCGGTTCCGGTGGTCGTGGAGTAGATCGTGGTCCAGTTGGTGCCGTCGGGTGACGTCTGGATCTGGAACGCCTTCCCGTAGGCGGTCTCCCAGTTCAGCGTGACCCCGCAGATCGTCTTGCTGGACCCGAGGTCCACCTGCAGCCACTGGGGATCGCTGAACGCGCTGGACCAGCGGGTGCCGGTGTTGCCGTCGACCGCGTCCGCCGCGGGCGTGCCGGCGTTCTCGGTCGAGGAGGCGGTGGCGGGCTGGTTGAGGGCGGCGTCCGTGGTGCCGCAGGTGCTGCCGCTGCTCAGGCTGCCGTAGACCTGGAATTCCCACAGCGAGTAGCCGTACTGGGTGGCGCGCGCCGTGCCGTACATGCGGACGTACCGGCCGGTGCCGGTCACGTTGAGGGTCTGCGTGCCGCCGGTTCCGGTGGTCGTGGAGTAGATCGTGGTCCAGTTCGTGCCATCGGACGAGGTCTGGATCTGGAACGCCGTGGCGTACGCCGCTTCCCACTGCAGGGTGACCGAGGTGATCGAGGCGGTCGCGCCCAGATCGACCTGCAGCCACTGCGGGTCAGAGAAGGCGCTGGACCAGCGGGTGCCGGTGTTGCCGTCCACGGCGTCCGACGCCGGGTAGGCGGCGCTCTCCGTGGACGAGGCGGTGGCGGGCTGACCCTGGGAGAGCAGGGTCGACGCGGCGGCGGCCCGGCCGGGCGGCCCCGCGACGAGCGCTAAGGCGGCCGCCAGCGTCATCACCGTCCCGAGGATCACGATCCGCCGCCATGCCGACCACCGGAGCACGTTCGTTGGGCTCATGGGCTACTCCTGCCTGTGAAGAGCCATTGCGGGGGGCCGCTGAGCAGCCGTTGCTGAAAGGCCCGGTCGAAGGACACGGATCCAGCGCCGACCGTTGTCAGGGCTTGATACAAGCCTTAATTCATCCCGTAACGTAACTTCAGGAAAAGGGTAGGTCAAGGGGTATCCAAGACCGTTCCGAGATGAATCGCCGCAGGCTGTCCCGGCGGGCGCCGTGGGGTGCCTACGGGCGCGTGCAGCCGCCGGTGTAAAAGCCGGGGCCAGCCAGCCCGGGGCCGGTGATGTGCGGCCGGGCGGCCCCGCCGCCGGGCGGGTACGTGGTGTCGAACCACTGGGTGAAGAACTGGCCCAGCCGCTGACGGCAGGCGGTGCTCCGGGTCGGCAGCCACCGGCCGAAGCCCGCCTCCAGCTGGGCCTCGGTGATCGAGGCCCCGCCGTACTGACGCTGGATCTGCTCCAGCGCCCGGGTGAAGTTCGCGTGCCCGAGGATCTGCCGCAGCGCGATGTAGGCGATGCCCGGGCGATCGTAGGTGGAGGAGCCGCTGAACAGTCCCCACGCCGTCGGGTTGGACGGTGCCACCCCCCAGAAGCCGTCCTTGCTCGCGTAGATGCTGGCGAACGTGGCGTCCAGGCTGCGCTGGAAGGCGCGCCGGCCGGCCGCGGTGCCCGGGCCGCCTGCGTTGCCCTGCGCCTTCCGCGCCGCGAACAGGAACTCGGCCAGGGTGGCCAGCCCTTCCTTGTAGAACGTCATGGTGTAGCCGTGCTCGGTGACGTGGTCTCCCCACCACTGGTGCATGTTCTCGTGGTAGAGGGTGTCGGTGTCGATCTCCCCGCCCGCGAAGGTGATCATCGTCTGCATCTCCTCCTCGAAGGAGGCGGACGGCCGGCCGACGACCACCCCGTCCGAGGTAAACGGGAACGGCCCGCTGAACATGCTCTCGAACCGGGTGATGTCCGGCTGCATGTTCATGATCACGCGGTTCTTCGCCTTCCGCGCCGCGCTCAGCGAGCTGGCCTGGGCCTGGTAGAACGTCATTCCGCGGACGGTGCGCTTGGTCAGGTCGAAGCTGCCGATGCTGTCCTCGACCAGGTAGCTGGCGACCGGGGCGGCCGAGTGCCAGTGCCAGGTCACCGAGCCGTGCGGGAACTGGGCGTTCGCGGGGTGCCGCCGGGTTCCCTCCAGGATGCCGTTGGCCAGAACGGTCTTGCCCGCGGCGACGGTGTCGTAGAAGTCGTAGGTGGGCTTGGCGGTCGGGTAGTCGTTGAGCGGCATCCAGTCCTCGGTGCCGACCGGCTCGGTGGTCACGAAGCCGCCGTCACCCTGGGGCTGGTTGGACCGGAACCATCCCTCGGTGGTGCCGTCCCCGTCGTTGTGCACGCCGGGCCGCCCGGTGTAGGCCACGGTCACCCGGAACGCGGCGCCGTCGCGGATCGGCGCGGACGGGGTGATGACCAGCTTGTTGGCCGGGCACGGGGTGCCGTTCCGGGAGTACTTCGTGGCCGGGTTGGTGGAGGTCAGCTCGGGAGTGCAGGCCGGCGGGAGCGGGTTGTGCGCCGGCCCGCCGACCGGGTTGAGCTCGGAGGCCTGGTGCGCGCGCGGGTCAGGGTCGTTCTGCCCGTGCGGGTCGCCGGGGTAGGTCGGCTGGACGAACGTGAACGACGCGGGCCGGCCGTTCACCCGGACCGAGGTGACGGTCATGTCCGGGCCGTCCGTCTTGTTCACCGACCGGCGCTCGAAGTCCAGGCTGAAGCTGGTCAGGCACTGGGTGGCCCGGTCGGTCAGCGTGACGTGGTTGCCGGGCAGGAAGCGGTTGCTGGCGGCGTCGTAGACCAGGCTTACCGAGGTGTGCACGCTGGTGTAGCCGCCGTTGCCGGTCTCCGGGTACAGCCGGGAGCCGGGCGGGGCCAGGGTGTGGGCGCCGGCGGTGCAGCCGCCGCCGGCCCGGGTCGCCGCGAGGGTGGGGGCGGCGTCGGCGGCCGTGACGGCCCCCAGGATCAGGGCCAGGCTCGCCGCTCCGGCGACCGCGCCACGGTAACGGATCATCTCCGGTACTCCCTCCACATCCGGCGTACCAACAGCATCCCCCTTAACAGGAGATGCACCAAGGGGAGGGTGCCATGCCGGGCGGGAATCTCAGCACCGGTTCCCGGAACCCGGCCTCAGAACCGGGTCTGGGTACCGGGTCTCAGAACAGATGCCGCGTGTGGCTGAACGTGCCCTTGGTGAAGGCCAGCACCTTGGCCGGGGCGACCGCGAACACCAGGACCGGCCCCTCGCTGCCGGGGTTGCGGAAGGAGCCGTCCCCGACCTCGAAGTGCCACTGGCCGTCCCACTTGGCCGTCCAGGCCTCCGCCAGGCGGCTGAGCGTCGCGTCATCGGTGACCCGGACGGCATCTCCCTCGACCATGACGTCGAGTCCTGCCTCCCAGCCGTTGCATCCGGTGGTCAGGACCACGTGCGGGTTAGCGTTCAGGTTGATGGCCTTCTGCTCGGCCTCGCCGGTGCAGAAGTACAGGACGCTGTCGGCCCAGACGGCCACGAGCGGCGTGACGTGCGGGCGGCCGTCGGCCCGGACCGTGGAGATCCAGAACAGCTCGGCGCTCTCGAGGGCCTTGCTGGTCTCGTCCCAGCTGATCGCGGTCGCGGCCGGATCGCTGAATCGCTGGTCCAGGGTGGTCACTGGCGTCGTCATCGCGCTACCTCTTCCTGGGGTCGGAGTCTCCGGTAAGACTCCCGGGGCGGGGTCTCCTGAATAAGACGGCCGGGCGAGCGCCAGCTAACCGGTTCAGGGGCGGCGGGCCACGGCGCCCAGGATCATCGAGGTCTGGTCGGCCGTCCCGGCGGGAGCCGGGTCCGCCCGCCAGGTCGCGCAGTCCACGATCCCCGGTGCCACCAGGTCCGTGCCGTCGAACATGGCCGTGATGTCGTCCCGGGAATGGGCGTAGATCCGGGACCCATCCTGGGCGTTATAGGTGCTGGCGAAGTCGTGGCCATCCTGCCCCTGAGCCCACCCGATGGAGATGATCAGGTAGGAACCGGGGGCCAGGGCCCGGGCGAATCTGGCCACCACGCCGCGGGCCGTCTCGGCGTCCAGGAAGTGCAGCACGCAGCACAGGATGACGCAGGCGGGGACGTCCAGCCGCAATCCGGCCTGGCGGATGCCCGGGTGGGAGAGGATCGCCTCCGGGTCGCCCATGTCCCCGGCGACCGCCACCACCTGGCGGCTGCCCGAGGCCAGCAGCGCCTGCGAATGGGCCACCGCCACCGGGTCGTAGTTGACGTAACCCACCATCGCGTCCGGGATGACGGCCCGGGCCGCCTCGTGCGTGGCCAGCCACAGGGGCGCCGCAGCCTTCCGCCCGGACCGGGGAGGTGGGCAGCCCCGAGCCGATGTCCAGGAACTGCCGCACCCCCTGCCCGGCCACGTAGCGTGATGGCCCGGGTCTGGAACTTCTTGTTGTCCAGCGCCTGCTCGGCGATGTTTGGCCGCTGCTGCCGGATCGCCTCGGCCGCTTCCCGGTCGGCCTCGAAGTTGTCCTTGCCGCCGAGCCAGTAGTCGTACATGCGCGCGGTGTTTGGCTTGGTCACGTCGAGAGGCGTCATGGATGCGATTATCGGGGACATCTGCTACCGGCCCGTCCTCCTCGACCCGCCAGGAACCAGGAGCAACGCGATGACCGACAGCCCGGATACCGCACCGCAGCCCGCCATCCCGCCGGACGACCCGCGCCGGACGCTGGCCGTGGCCCGCCCGGACGGGGATCAGGCGCTCACGCACCTGGGCCTGGTGGGCGACACCTACACGATCCTGCTGACCGGCGACCAGACCGCTGGCCGGTACACCCTCATCGACATGCACGTTCCTCCCGGCGGCGGGCCCCCTCCGCACCGCCACGACTTCGAGGAAATGTTCACCGTCCTCGACGGCGAGGTGGAGCTCACCTTCCGCGGCGAACGCATGGTCGCCCGGGCCGGCGAGACCGTGAACGTGCCGGCCAACGCCCCGCACGCCTTCACCAACGCCTCCGGCCGGCCCGCGCGGCTGCTGTGCCTGTGCTCGCCGTCCGGGCAGGAGCAGTTCTTCCTCGAGGTCGGGCAGCCGGTCGCCACCCGGACCGAGCCGCCGCCCGGGCTTGATCCGGCGGCTCAGGCGGCGTTCATCGCGAAGTCCCAGGCCCTGGCCCCGCGATACCGCACGGAACTGCTGCTGCCCTGAGGCTGCAGCCAGGACGGCGGCCGGGTTCAGGCGTCGAGGGCGAGGTAGGCGACGTCTACTTCCCACTTCGCGGGGTCGGGCTCGGCGGCGGGGTTGGTGAGGTAATGCTCGGCGCGGGCGCGCCACGCCGTGCCCTGCGGGGTGTCCCAGGTGTCGAACGTGATGCCTTCTTGCTGGGCCCACTGCTGCAGGGCGGCGTTGCTGGCCACGAGGCCGTCGTAGGGGCCGGTGTGCCGCAGAGTCACATACCGGCCGGCGGGCAGGACCCCGGGCTGGATGCGCCCAGCGCCGCTGATGCCGGCGGCGACCGGGACGGCGAGTTCGATCTGGAGTTCCGCCGCCATGTCGATGACGAGGTAGCGGATGAACGGCGGGGCCGCCACGGAGATGTCCTGCGCGGCCAGCCACCCGAACAGTTCGGGAAAGGCCTCATCCACCGCGCCCGAAATGCCGTCCATGCTGACCCGCACCGCGATTCCGGCGTACGGCTGGGCCGCACGCAGCTCGATCCGCACTGGCTGGCTCATCGCAGAATCTCCTTCGTTCCCTGTTTACCCCGGGTTAAGGACGGCTGCCGGGCCCCGGACTCATCGCCCGCGGCGGGTTGTCCGCGGGGCGCGCCATGATGGGCGGGTGAACAGCGGCCGTAACCAGGGATGGGCCGGGGATGGCCGCGCGGTCCGCCTGGTCCGCCACGATCCGGCCCAGCCCGTCGACACCACGAAGTGGCCCGCGACGGTGCCGGCGGTGGAGCACTTGCTGTGCGAGGGGCTGGAGTTCCCCGCGGGCCTGACCGTGCTGGTCGGCGAGAACGGCTCCGGGAAGTCCACCATCGTGGAGATGCTGGCCCGGGCGTACGGGCTGAACCCCGCGGGCGGCTCCGCCCAGGCCGAGCTGTTCCAGACCCGGGACACCCAGCCCCTGGGGGCGGGCCCGGCCCTGATCGTCGAGCGCGGCCCCGGCCGGCCCCGCTGGTCCTACTTCCTGCGCGCCGACACCACGCACAGCCTGTACACCTACCTGGAGGACCATCCCGGCCCCCGGCGCCCGGAGCGATTTCATCAGCTGAGCCACGGCGAGGGTTTCCTGGAGCTGCTGCGCACCCGGGTGAACCAGCCGGGCTTCTACCTGATGGACGAGCCTGATGCGCCGTTGTCCTTCACGGCGTCCCTCGGGCTGGCCGCTCTCCTGCACGATCTGGCCCGGGAAGGGTCCCAGGCCATCGTGGCGACCCACTCGCCCATCGTCGCCGCGGTCCCTGGCGCGGCCATCCTGGAACTCGGGGACTGGGGCATCCGCACTTCCCGGTGGGAAGACCTGTACCTCGTCAGCGCCTGGCGCCGCTTCCTGACCGAGCCGGACTCCTATTTCCGTCACCTGTTCGCCGACTGATCCCGGGCGACCTAGCGGGCAGCGGGTTCGAAGGGGTTGAGCAGCGCCACACCGCTGCGGACCACGTGGGCGGTGTTCCGGGTGACCAGGGTCCAGCCACGGATCTTGGCTGAGGCGGCGAGCAGCCCGTCGATGACCGGAAGCGGGTCGGGCACGCTGAGCCGGCCCCATTCCTCGGCGGCCGCGGCGTCCACATCGATGATGTGATCTCCATAACCGGCGTGCAGGCCGCGGATCCACTGCTCCAGGAGGTCGGCCGGGGCGGTGTCCTTGCGGCGCAGCCGTTCGATGCCCAGCCGGATCTCGCCAATGGTGAGCGCGCTGATGAAGATCTCGGCCGAGGTGACCGTGCTGTACCAGGCCAGCACGTGCGGATCAGGGTCCGGTTTGCGGAGTTCGGCGACCACGTCGGTGTCGAGCAGGTAAGTCATGTGTCGTTCACCCAGCCGGTATCCCGCGGGCCCTCGGCGGCCCGGCTGAGCTCAAGTTCGTCAAAGTCGGCCCCTCCTCGCAGGTAGTCCTTGAAATCCGTGACGTCACCCTTGAGATGCCAGTAGTCGGCGATATCGATAACCACGGCCACCTCCTGGCCATGACGCGTGATGATCTGCGGTCCCTCGGCGTGCGCGGAGCGGAGGAGTTCGCTGAAGCGCTGCTTGGCGTCCTGAACCTGCCACGACATGAACCCCTCCCTAAAGTCTAGACAGACTAGGCAGAACTATAGCACTCATAGCAGTAGAGTAAGAACGTCATATGATCCGGTTGGACCCTGGTGAGGTGCCGGTGGCCGGCAAGGCTAAGTGGGTGCAGCCCCACCACGGGTGTGGGTCCTGGTCCATGGCGCGCCATCCCGGCGCAGAGCAGGCTGGCTACCATGAACGGTCGCCCGGTGACCTCGGCGGATCGTGAGGCCCCTGCCACCCGCGGCCACTCTGACGGCCGCGGCCCGGCGGCCGGCCGCCGCCGCAGGATCGCGGCGCGGACCCGCCTGGACTTCTGGTTCGACGCGATCCTGCTGGTCGGCTTCACGCTGGCCTACAGTTACAGCTTCACCGGGATCGGCATCCACGAATGGCTGGGCATCGGGCTGGGAGCCGCCCTGCTGCTGCGCCCCGCCAGCTCCCCAGGTCGTTTTTCGGTTACTACGACCATGTGCTGCGGCGGGATCGTGACACCGGCCGGTGGGCGTTCGAGATGCTATGGACGCCGGCCCGCGGTGACGCGCTCGAGAAGCGGTTTCGTGAGCTGTCGCGGCGCGGGCAGGCGGCCGGCCGTCAGCCGCGCGCCTATTCGTGCGGCGGCTTCCGGCTGACCCCGTCGGCGGACGAGCACCGCTCGGCGGTCCGCCAGACGATCAGCCGCATCCGTCGCGGCGACATTTTCCAGGCCAACATCTGCCTGCGGCTGGAGGCCGAATTCGCCGGCGATCCGCTGGACGCGTTCTGCCGCGCGGTCACCCGGCTGAACCCGCCGTATGCCGCGTTCCTGCGGACCCCGGGCGGCGCCGTGGCCAGCCTGTCGCCCGAGCTGTTCCTGCGCCGCACCGGCACCGCGGTGTGGTCGCAGCCGATCAAGGGCACCCGGTCCCGGCCCGCGGACGAGCTGGCCGCGCGGCGGGAGCGTGCGCGGCTGGAGCGTTCCGCCAAGGACCGGGCGGAGAACGTGATGATCGTCGACCTGATGCGCAACGATCTCAGCCGGGTCTGCCTACCGGGCAGCGTGCGGGTCCCCGCGCTGCTGCGCGCGGAACCCCACCCGGGCGTGTGGCATCTGGTCTCGGACCTGCGCGGCACGTTGCGGCCCGGCGCTGGTGATGGACAGCTGATCGCCGCGGCGTTCCCGCCCGGGTCGGTCACCGGCGCCCCGAAGGTCCGGGCCCTGGAGATCATCCACGAGCTCGAGGCGACGCCACGCGAGGTCTACACCGGGGCGGTCGGCTACCGCAGCCCCGTCGCCGGCCTGGAGCTGAACGTCGCGATCCGCACCTTCGAGTTCGCTGGCGACCGGGTGTGGCTGGGCAGCGGCGGCGGGATCACCGCCCGCTCAGACGATGCCAGTGAATACCGCGAGTGCCTGCTGAAAGCCACCCCGCTGATCGAGGCGCTGGACGCCACGCTCCGCGAGGAAGCGGGCAGCCCGGCCTCCGGCCGGGTGGCTGTCCCGCCCTCGCTGCGGCCGCGGCCCGCGCTCGGCGCGTTCACCTCGCTGCGCGTCACTGACGGGCACGGCCATGACCTGGACAAGCACCTCGCGCGCCTGGACGCCAGCACGCGGCAGCTGTTCGGCAAGCATCTGCCGGCCAGCCTGCCCGGCGACCTGGGCGCCTGTCTGGCCAGGAGGCCGACCGGCCGGCTCCGGATCACGGCCCGGCCGGTCGGCGGCCCGCTTCAGGTCAGCGTCGAGGTGATCCCGGCGGGGCCCGCCCCGGAGACGGTGGCCCTGCACCCGGTCACCATCCCTGGTGGCCTCGGCGGGCACAAGTGGCGGGACCGCCGCCTGCTCGCCCGCCTGGCCGGCCCGGCTGGTCCCGATGGCGGCGGCCGGTCTCGGGCCCGATGAGCAGACTCCTGATCCAGGACGAGAATGGGGAGGTCCTGGAGACCGACCGGGCCAACGTCTTCGCGGTGATCGGCGGCGTCCTGCACAGCCCGCCCGTGGACGGCAGGCTGCTGCCCGGGGTGACCAGGGCAGCGGTGCTGCGGCTCGCGGAATGTGCGGGCCTCCCGGTCAGGGAAACGCGGGTCAGCGTGCCCCGGCTGCTGGCGGCCAGCGAGGTGTTCGTCACCAATTCGGTCCAGGGCATCGTTGCGGTCCGGTCCCTGGCCGGCACCAATGCGGCCTGGGCGGCAGGGCCGGTCACCGGGCGCCTGCAGGCCGCGCTGGCCCAGCGACCGTCCGGTGCCCGTCCGCTGGCCAGCCCTCCTTCGCGGTCCAGCGTCCGCGCACCCGTGCCCCAGCGCAGGCCAGCGCCAGCCCGGCCCGGTCGTGAGCGGTCTCATCCCGCGATCGTCCTGATCGACAACTACGACTCGTTCACCTACAACCTGGCCCATCTGCTGCTGAGCCACGGCTGCCTGGTCGAGGTGGTCCGCAACGACGAGGTCTGCGCGCGTGACATCGCCGAGGCCGGCCCGGACGGGATCGTCATCTCACCCGGCCCCGGGATCCCCGCCGACGCCGGCGTCAGCGTCAACGTCGTCCGGGCCTGCGCGGCTATGACCCCGCTGCTCGGCATCTGCCTCGGCCACCAGGCCATCGCGGCCGCCTACGGCGCCCGGATCGCCGCGGCGCCCCAGCCCGTCCACGGCCAGGCGGCACTGATCACCCACGACGGCGGCGGCCTCCTGGCCGGCCTGCCCCTCGTTTCCCGGCCGCGCGCTACCACTCCCTGATCGTCGACGAGCGCTCCTTGCCGCCCGGCCTGCTGATCACCGCCCGCGGCCCCGGCGCAATCCCCATGGGGCTGCGCCACACCGAGCATCCGGCCGAGGGCCTGCAGTTCCATCCCGAATCGATCCTCACCCCGCACGGCGACGGCATCATCGCCAACTTCGCCCGCGCGGTACGTAGCGCCGGCGCCCCGGGTGCGGCCCGCAGACCCCGCCTCCGCGTTCACCGGCCTGCTCAGGCCATCTGGCCAGCTCAGTGACCGGCGAGCACGCCTCGGACCTCAGTGGCCTGTTCAGCATCATCACCCGGGCCGGTGGCGTGCTGGGTCGTGGCCGCACGATGATCGGTGATCGCGAAGTAGATCACCGATGAGCCGATGAGGACGGCCCCGAGGACATCGCGGGCGGTCAGCCCCTCGCCGAGGAAGATCACCGCGCTGGCGACACCGAACACGGGGATGAGGTTGAGGACCACGGCCGCCCGCCCGGCGTCGACCTGAACGATCACCGTGTTGAACAGCAGGAAACTGAGCCCGAATCCGGCGGCCCCCACGAGCACGGCGGCCAGCCAGAACCGGGGGCGGCCGGCACGCTCCCGGAGCCACCGGCCCAGCGCGCGGTGGTCACCAGCAGCGACACGGACGCGGCCACCGTGAACTGCCAGGCCGTCAGCGAGAGGGCATCGGAGCCATCATCGAAACGCTTGGCCACAATCGTGTAGAGGCTCGCGCTCAGCACCCCCCCGGCCACCAGAAGGTCTCCGGCCGCCGTGCCGCCGCCCGCGCCTGTCCCCACGCCGGCGAGCACAGCCAGTCCGCCCAGGGCGACCACGATCGCGAGGATGGCTGGCCGGGTGACGGCCTCCCGGAGCAGCACGGCGGCCAGCAGGATCACCAGCCCGGATTCGAGGCCGCCGATCACCGCCCCGTGCACCGCGCTGGTCAGGGAAAGGCCGAACGTGTCACCCAGATACGCCAGGGCCGGCTCGAGCAGCCCCAGCACCGCAGGAAGCCACCACGACTTCGGCGGACGGTAGCCGCGCACCAGCAGGGCGACCCACAGCACGCCCGCGCCGGCCAGGAGTTCGATGCTGAGCAGGGTCACGGGATCGAAGCCGCCCAGCGCATATTTCGTCCCGCTGACCGCCAGCCCCCACAACCCGGCGGCCACGACCAGCGCGGCGGCCGGACGGCGCAGCCACGGCCCTGGTGATGGGACGGCCTTGCGGAAGATCATGATGCCCCCCGATCGCAGAATCGATCGATGCGACCGTAAGCAGGGCGCTACTCAGCGGGAATCGGGAGCGAGCCCCCATATTCTGGGCGGGGTTCCCTAGATTTGCCTGGTAGCGCCGGGCCATCCCGGGGGTGCGCGGGCCTGCGCGTCAGGGCAGCGGGGTGAGCTCGGCACCGGCCCGCCTGCCTCGCTGGTCATTCCGTGTCGAGGCTGGCCAGGGCAGCCTGGTGAGGGAGGATGGAAGCTGTGCCGGAGCCTGCGCTGAGTTTCGCCGGGCTGTTGCGGCAGTTCCGGACTGAAGCCCGGCTGACGCAGGAAGAGCTGGCCGAGGCAGCAGGCCTGAGCCCTCGGTCGGTCAGTGACCTGGAGCGGGGGGTCAACCGCACTGCCCGCAAGGACACCGCCCTGCTGCTGGCTGATGCGCTGAACCTGGCGGGCGAGGTGCGGGTGCTGTTCGTCGCGGCGGCGCGCGGGCGGGGACCGGCGGCAGATGTGCTGGCGGCCAGGCCTGACGGAGTGCGGGGACGGTCAGCGGCGGCAGCGACCCGGAGTCTGCCGAGGGATGTGAGCAGCTTCACCGGCCGCGACCCTGAGTTGGCGCGGCTGCTGGGAATGCTCGCCGGCATGGCCGCGGACGGCGGGCCGCCGGGAATCTGCGTGATTGACGGGATGGCGGGGATTGGCAAGACGACCTTCGTGGTGCACGCCGCGCACCGGCTGGCCGGGAGCTTCCCGGACGGGCAGTTCTTCCTTCCCCTGCACGCCCACACTCCCGGCCAGCGGCCGGTTGGCCCAGCTGACGCGTTGGCCAGCTTGCTGCTGACGGCTGGCCTCGCCGAGCAGCACATCCCTCCCGGCCTGGAGGCGCGAGCAGGCCGGTGGCGTGACTATGTCGCGGGCAAGAAGATCCTGCTGCTGCTGGACGACGCGGCCGGGCATGAGCAGGTCCGGCCGCTCCTGCCCGGCACCGCCGGCAGCCTGGTACTGATCACCAGCCGCCGGCGGCTGATCGCCCTGGAGGACGCCGCGGTGATCAGCCTCGGCACCCTGTCCCCGGACGAGGCGGCGGTGCTGCTGGCCCGGCTGGCTGGCCGTGCGGACCTGCGGTCCGGGCGGGGCCCGGCCGGGGAGATAACCCAGCTGTGCGGGTATCTGCCGCTGGCGATCGGGATGCTCGCCCGGCAGTTGCGGCACCATCCGGCCCGAACCGGTGCGGAGCTGGCCGCTGACCTGGCCTCGGCCCGCGACCGGCTGACCGTCATGCGCGCGGAGAACCTGTCGGTCGCTGCCGCGTTCGACCTGTCCTACGCCGATCTCACCGCGGTCCAGCAGCGGCTTTTCCGTCGGCTTGGCCTGGCCCCGGGCCCGGACCTAGATGCCTACGCCGCAGCCGCCCTCGACAACACCAGCCTGGAGAGCGCCCGCGGCCTGCTCGATGATCTGTACGACCATCACCTGATCACCGAGCCCGGGCCCGGCCGTTACCTCCTGCACGACCTGCTCCGCGAATACGCCCGCGCGCTGGCCGCCGGCGACGACGCCGCGGATTCACGTGCCGCCGTGGCTCGGCTGGTGAACTATTACGCGCACGTCGCCGCCGCCGCCGGCCAGCACATCGCCACCTGGACCACGGCCGGCCGCCGCCCGCCGCCGGGCCTCCCGCCAGCCAGCGCCCCCCCGATGGCCGGCTCCCAGCAGGCGGCGGCCTGGCTGGAATCCGAGCGCCCTAACCTGGACGCGGTCGTTAACTACGCCGCCCTCGAGGCGATGCCCTGGCACGCCATCACGATCGCCACGGCGATGGGCGGGTTCCTGCGCGCCCGCGGTCATTGGGATCAGGCCGCTCGTCAATACCGGACGGCTCTCTCGGCGGCACGCCAGGCCGGGGACCGGCCCGGCCAGGCCGGCACGCTCGACGAGCTTGGTCTCCTGCAGCAGCTGACCGGCGACTACCCGGCCGCCACCGCCAGCCTGGCCGAGGCTATCGAGTTGTTCGGCGACCTAGGTGATCTTCCCGGCCAGGCCTACGCCCGCAACCACCTGGGCCTGGTCCTAGCGAACATCGCTGACTACCCGGCTGCCGCCGCCTGCCACCGGCAGGCGCTGGCCCTGGCCCGCGACGCGGGTGATCAGCTCGCAGAGGCCGTCTCCCTCACCGACCTGGGCATGGTGCAGCTGCTGACCGGCGACTACCCGGCTGCCACGGCCAGCCTCCAGCAGGCGCTGCCTCTGTTCCGACGCGTTGGGTCTCAGTTCGACGAGGCCGACGCACTGTCGGTGCTGGGCTGGGTCCGACGGCTGACCGGGGATTACGCGGCCGCCGCCGCTGACCAAGGCCAGGCCCTGGACATGTTCCGCCACCTCGGCGACCGGCTCGGCCAGGCCCGGGCCCTCGACGAGCTCGGCCTGGTGCAACTGCTGACCGGCGACTACCCGGCCGCCGCCGCTCACGTGGCCGAGGCCATCGAGTTGTTCCGAGACCTCGGTTCGCGGCACGACCTGGTCATGGCGCTGAACAGCCTCGGCGAGCTCTCGTTCCAGACCTCAGCACCCCAGGAAGCCCGCAGCCACCACAGTCAGGCGCTCGCCATCGCGCGCGAGCTTGGCGCGCCTCTTGAGGAAGCACGCGCGCTGGAAGGAATCGGCCGTAGCCTGCTCCACCAGGACTCTGCCGAAGCCGCCGCGCACCTCCGGCACGCTCTGGAGATTTACCAGAACATCGGGGCTCCCGATGCCCGGCGCGTGCAGGATACGCTGGACGGCCAGGACCGCTGAGAAACGTCAGTTCGCTCGCCGCGCGGCCATGCGCCTGCGGTCGTCCTCGATAAGGGCGGTGCCGTCCGGAGTTCCAGCCGTGCCGTTGAGCAGCGCCTGAGCGTTCAGCAAGGTCCATAGCCGAAGTCCCGCCCGGTGGCTACGGCTCACCCTGCCGCTCTCCGCCGAGGCCCGGCCACCGGCCGCAGCTATCCGGGAGGTCCTCCAGATCTGGGTTCCAGCCATCGTGTGTGCCCTCCTGTGTCATCCGGCTGGTTCCACCGTCGCCAGAGACAGCGGCAGGCACCACACGTGCCGACCCACAGAAGTACTCACAGGATTGCTCCGCGGCCCCGGGCCGGCTCGCGCATCAGCCAGCAGATCGGCGGGCGGCCCACTCGTGGTCGAGGATGGACATCAGCACCTCGTCATACCAGCGCCCGTCGTGCAGCACGGACTCGCGAAGGCGGCCCTCCTCGACGAACCCGGCCTTCTCATAGGCGCGGATCCCGGCGGGATTGAACGGGGCCACGCCGAGCTGGATGCGGTGCAGGCCCATCTCGCGGAATCCGTAACTGACGATCACGCGCATCGCGTCCGTGCCGTAGCCGCGGCTGACGTACTCCCGGCCGAGGGCGATCCCGAGCGTCGCACACCGGTCCTTGGGGCGCGTGCCCCACAGCCCAACGTGGCCGACCAGCACCGGCGGATCATCGAGCGTCTCGATGGCGAAGCCGAGGTTGTCCTTGTCGTTCGCGCTCCACCGCGCGATGCGCTCCTTCGCCGCAGCTTCCGACGGCGGCGCCACCCAGTTCGACAGCGTGGCCATGCGCCCGGGGTCCATCTCCCACTTCGCGAGCACCGGCAGGTCGTCGTCCCGCACGCCGCGCAGCCGGACCCGCTCGCCGACCAGGATCGAGTCGCCGTACCCGAATGCGCTGGAAACATCGGTGAGTTCGGTCATGTAGCTGATACTGCCGCATGCCGGCCCCCGTCACCGTCCCGGCCGCGCCAGCCGGCCCCGCTGGCCCTGGGTTGGACACTTCCGTAGATACCTACTAATTTGATCACTAAGAAAGGAAATCGAGCCTGGCGGTGACCCGGCGAACCCGCCGCCGGCTGGCCGGCGGCCCGCTCAGCCGGCCGCCGGCCAGCCTGCTGACTATCTGAAGCTACGTCAAGGAGTCCCCGATGACCCTGGCCGACCAGGATGTGCCAGTAATCGGCTGGAATGAGCCCGACGGCCTGATTCCGCGGGGCACGGTGATCGTGATTCCTGGCCGGGGAGAGCTGCCCACGGTCTACGAGCGCTTCGGGCGGCGGCTGGCCGCTGACGCCTACCGGGTCCGGGCCGTGGCTGATCCGTGGTGGACGCCGAACTGGCCCGGGCGCAGGTCTCCGGCCTCCTGGCCGACTCCAGCCTGCCTGCCCCGCGGGTACTGGCCGGATCAGACACGGGCGCCCTGTTCGCGATCATGCTGGCCAGATCAGGCCTGGGCGCGGCCGTGGACGCACTGCTCCTGGCCGGCCTGCCCGCCACACCGCAGGCTGGCCCGGCGGCCTCCTGGGAAGAGGAGCTAGACGCCAGGACCTTCTGCCCAACCCATCGCGGGTGGCTGACCGCCTCGGCCGTGCGCCGGGGTGCGCTGTATGAGCCCATTCCGGCCGACTGGCTGGAGCGTGCGGATCTGGACGGGCTGGGCCTGCCCATTCTCGGCATCCACGGCGGTGATGACCCAATCAGCCCGCTGGGGCGGGTTCGCGACCGGTACGCCGCGGCTCCCTCGGCTGAACTGATCCGCATCACAGCCGGCCGGCACGACGTGCTCAACGACCAGACGCACCGGACGGCGGCCGCCGTCGTCGTACTGTTCCTGGAACGGATCCGGCAGGACCCGGGCCCGCGCCCGATTGCGGTCCCGGAGCAACTGGCACGATGATGAACGGGCCCGGCGCCGCCGTCAGGGCGGCAAGGTACGGGGGGTGGGTCGTGGGAGCGTGCCGGGATCCGTACCTGCCCGGTCCAGCCGGAGTCGCCCGGGACCGGCTGTGCCTGCCGGAACCTGAGCGAAGTGTGCTTCATATGTGCTAAACCCAGCCTCGGAACAGGCAAAAGTGGCTGAGGTAGCGGAATCCGCAAAACAGAACTCGAAGGAGAAACATGGCTCTCGCGCTTGGGGACATCGCCCCAGACTTCACCGCCGACACGACTGAGGGGCCGATCAACTTCCACGAGTGGATCGGTGACTCGTGGGCGGTCCTGTTCTCTCACCCGAAGGACTTCACCCCGGTCTGCACGACCGAACTCGGCTACATGGCCAAGATCAAGCCCGAGTTCGACAAGCGGAACGTAAAGATCATCGGGCTCTCGGTCAACCCGACCGGGAAGCATGAGCAGTGGGCGAACGATATCCAGGAGACCCAGGGAACCGCGCCCAACTATCCCATCATCGGCGACGGCGACTTCAACGTCTCGAAGCTGTACGGGATGCTGCCGGCCAGCACCACGGGCGACCCGGCGAACCGGACGCCAGCCGATAACCAGACGGTTCGCAACGTGTTTGTCGTCGGCCCGGACAAGAAGGTGAAGCTGATCCTCATCTACCCGATGACGACCGGCCGCAACTTCGACGAGGTTCTCCGGGTTATCGACTCGCTCCAGCTGACGGCCAAGCACCGGGTCGCCACGCCGGTCAACTGGAAGTCGGGCGAGGACGTGATCATCGCCGGCTCCGTTTCCGATGACGAGGCGAAGACGATCTACCCCGAGGGATGGAAGGCGCCCCGGCCCTACATCCGCATCGTGCCCCAGCCGAGCTGAGTACCCAGGCGACCGGATCGTATGGTCAATCTTCTCCGCTCTTAGCGGGCCGGGTTCTGGCTGGTTCGTGGTCGCCGGCTGGCGTGGTCATACCAGCAGTTGCGCGCCCTCGGCATGCAGCACGGTCCCGGTGACGAGGCCGTCGCTGATCAGGTAGCTGACGGCGTTGGCGATGTCTTCCGGCTGCCCGATTCTCCGCCCGGGCAGCCGGGCGGCCAGGTCGGCCAGCCTGGCCTGCTTCACCTCCGGTGACGCCAGCTGGTTCCAGACGGGCGTGTCCACCCAGCCGGGGGACACGGCGTTGACGCGGATCGGGCCGAGTTCCAGCGCCAGGGCCCGGACCATGGACTCCAGCGCGCCGTTGACCGTTGCGGCCAGCATCCCGCCAGGAGCGGGCCGGTAGGCGGCGATGCCGGAGGTGAACGTGATGCTCCCAGGGGCCGTCATGCGCGGTGCGGCCAGTTGCGCTGCGAACAGCGGCCCGAGGATCTTGGACCGCAGGGCCCGCATCACGCTGTCCTCGGTCAGCGTGACGGCGGCGCCGTAGGGAAGGTCCGCCGCGGTCACGACAAGATGGGCGAGTGTCCCGGCGCGGTCAAACACGCGGGTGAGCTGGGCCCGGTCGGCAATGTCGGCCGGGACGGCCGTGCGCCGGCCCGGGTGGCCGAGGTCTTTGCTCGCCGCGTCAAGCCGCTGCTGGGACCTTCCGGCGATCACTACCAGGGCTCCCTCGGCCAGGCAGCGGCGGGCTACTGCCAGCCCGAGTCCGGAACTGCCGCCGATGACCACGACCGTGTCGTTCTCGTTCATGCCTCTTCCTCGATTCCTCTCAGCAGCTTCTTCAGGAGCGCTGCGAGCGCCCGCCGGTCCTCATCGGGCAAGGACGCGATCATCGTCGCCTCGCATTGCATGTGCGCGGCCATGGCGCGATCCGCGACCGACTTGCCCCGTGCGGTGAGGCCGACGAGGTTGCTGCGGCGGTCTGTGCGGCCAGAGATGCGTTCCACCAGCCCCGCCCGGGCCAGCGCATCCACCCGGTGCGTCATCGCGCCGGAGGTCAGGACCAGCTCCTGATAAAGCGCCGTCGGGGTGAGCTGGTAGGGCGGCCCGGTTCGCCGCAGCGTGGCCAGCACGTCGAAGCCACTGCGGTCCAGGCTCTCCTGCCGCAGGACCCGCCGGATCTGGGCGTCGGCGAGGTGCGCGGCGCGGAGAATGCGCCCGATGACCTCCATCGGTGAGGTGTCCAGCCCGGGTTCCTCGTCCGCCCACTGGGCGCGGGCACCGTCGATCCGGTCAGGCGGATCTATCTGCATGCTAAGTATCTTAACTTGCAGATAAATATAGGGCAACCGCGCGCGGTGGTCGGGCGGCCCGGACGGTGGCGGTCAGGCCGGACGGTGGCGGTCAGGCCGGACGGTGAGCGGTCAGGCCGGACGGTTGAATGGCACGGTTACCGTGATGGTGTCGGGGAACCAGCGGGCTCCGCCCGGATGCTGCGGCGCCCCGCATACGGTCTGCAGGTACCTCATCGGCGGCCCGAAGCCCGCGAGCGTGTCGCCGGCCGGAAATCCGTAGCTGTCCTGGATGACGTACGAGAGTGTGCCGACGTATCGCCCATTCTCGCGGCGGCCGCTTCCGGTCACGGTCAGGCCCTGAGTGCCGCGAAATCCCCAGTACAGGTCGCTGGTCTTGGACTCGAATGCCACCGTCGGCAGCGTCGCGGGGGAGAGCCGGAGGTGAGTCCGGCCCGCCTTCAGCTGGCTGAGGACCGCGGCCTGGACTTCGCTGTCCACCGCCCGGAAAGCGCTGCTGGCCCGCGCCTTCCTGGAGATCGGCGATCCCGCCCGGTAGTCGACCTCCGTGCCCTTCCCGGTCAGGAAGTGGGTCAGGAGGTCAGCCGACACGGGGAAGCGGGCCAGGGTGAACCCGTTGGCCACCCTGACGCCCACAGCCTCGTCGGCCGCGAACGTCGCGCTGTCGCACGCTGCCTCCGGCGTCTGCGCGTGCGTGTCCTGGCTTCCATTGGCCGGCACCGGGTGGACCCCCGCGACGCTGAAGGCAAACGGGGCATCGGGGGAGGGACGCGCGGTGGCCGCGGGAGACCCGGCCGCCGGTGACCCCGCAGAGCATCCGGACAGCACGGCGGCACATCCCGACAGCACGGCGACGAGGCACAGGGATGCGGCGGAGAGGATCGACTCCTTCGCCGGCATCCGGTGGGGGCGTCGCACAGCCTGAGCATCCCATGGCTGCCTGTGTGACCGCGGGCGGTGCTGCGGCCGGGATACCCGGTGGACCTGGGTATCCGGGCCGGCCAGGCCCGGCTATCCGGGCCTGCAAGCGAAATGCAATGAAACCGTGCGGAGCGGCCTCCGAAGCTGGAGGCGGGCGGGGACTGTCCCTGCCCGGGCAGCCCGAAGGAGTCACCGTGACCGCCACCACCACCGGCCACCCGCCCGTCCTGCGTTTCGATTCCCAGCCTGACGGCGGGCCGCCGCCCATTCTTCGCGCCGGCGGCCACGACTTTGCCTTCCGTCCCGCCGGCGGCCCGCCGATGCTTATCCTGCGGCGGCGCTCCGACGTGCTCCGCGCCCTCACCAGCACCAGGAATTTCGGCATGGCCGCCGTCACCGGGACCGGCGGGCTGCTCCGCTGCCCGCTCACCGGAGCGGAAATGCAATCCCCGGACGGCGGCCTGCTGAACATGAACCCGCCGCGGCTGCGCTCGTACCGGCAGCGGATCGCCGGGCTGTTCACCCGCCGCGCTGCGGAAGCGACCCGCCCGCTGGTCCGGGCCCTCGCCCGCAACCTCGCCGACACACTGCACGGCCGCGCCACCGCGGACGCCCTCACCGGGTTCGCCGAGCCGTTCACCGCCACCGCGATCAGCGCGGCCATGGGGACACCACTAGCCGACTGGGACCGGATCCTCGACGCCTCCCGGATCGCGTTCGCCGTCGTCCCCGGCCCGGGCGCCGTCGACGACGTGGCCGCGGCGTGGGCTGATCTGTACAGCTACTACACCCGCGCCGCGGCCCGGCCCAGCGGGGGATTAACCACCCAGCTCGCCGGAGCGCTGGACGGGCACACGGCCGCCCAGATCGCGCACGTCACCGGCACCGTCTCCAACGGGTTCGGCGCGATGCTCCCGGTCATCGCCGTCGCCATCGCCGAACTCGCCCGGCAGCCGCACGTCATCGCCTCCTGCACGCGGGGGGAGCGCACCTGGGCGTCCGTCGCGGACGAACTGCTGAGCACCCGCACGATGTTTCCCGTGGCGCTCCCGCGCATCGCCCTGGCCGACACGTGGCTCGGCGGACGGCCGATCCCCAAGGGCACAACCGTGCTGCCGTCCCTCATCGCCGCGGCGCACGATGGCCCGGCCTCATCCAGCATCCCGTTCGGAGCGGGCCCGCACTTCTGCCCCGGGGCCGCGCTCAGCCGCCTCTGGCTCGCTGCCGCGCTCGAGGCGTTCTTCGGGACGTTTCCCCGTGCGCGGCTGGCGGGTGACCTGGACTGGCAGGCGGGAACCCTGCCGGTCCCACGGGAGATAACGCTGGTGCTGCGCTAACCGGGTCGCGCCCGAGACAGGATCTGATTCTGCCCGGGCGGCTACTTCTGGTCTGAGATGACGACCACCGGGCAGGCCGCGTGGTGCGTGACCTGGGCACTCAGCGAGCGGGTCAGCATCCGGGCGATGCCGCTGCGCTCTTCGACGACGACCATGTCCGCGTCATGCGAGGCCTCGATGAGGGCGTCAGCCGGCTGGCCGATGAACCCGCGCACCGTGACCGAACTGGGCCGGTCCTCGCCGAGCTTGCTCATCGTCTTGGTTACTGCCTCCTTGACGGCGTCCACGGTCTTTTCTGCTTCGGGCCGGTCCGCGGGATAGATGATCGGATTGCCAGTCCAGGGGCTCGCCGCGACCTGGTGGACGGCCAGCACCGTCAGCGGAGTGTGCTCAAGCGTCGCGTGCGTCACGGCCCATTCGAGTGCGTGCTGCGAGTCAGCTGAGCGATCAAGGCTAACCACGATTCCAGACATTTCCTTGCTCTTTCTTAAGGGCTGCTCTCTGCGGGCGGCCACGTCTGCTGGAACGCCGCGCAGTCAGGAGCGCTTCCGGCCCTAACACCCTTCATGCACGAAACCGGATGATCCATGCGCCTTCTATGCGGTGCATGCGCCCACGGGCGTGAGACGATGCCCGGCTCGTTGCGCGTTACGATCGGCCCCATGCGGTTTGTGCTCCCGGTGGCCGTTACCCGCTATCCCGCGTTACGGTCCGGTGCCTGATTCCGGCGCGCGGGCGGGACAGGGGCCGCTGCCCCGGTGCCGCTCGCCAGCCCGTTCGACCAGCGGGTGATCTGGATTGGCGGGATCGTCTTCGCCGTGCTGATGGCATTGTCGGCGCGGTATGGCTTTGACCGCGACGAGCTGTACTTCCTGGACGGCGCCCGGCACCTGCAGGCCAGCTACGTTGATCAGCCGGTGCTCGCGCCCCTGTTTGCCTGGGTGTCTCTCAAGCTGTTCGGCGTGTCGCTGCCGGGGCTGCGGGTGTGGCCCGCGCTCGCGGCAGGGGCCACGGTGGTGGTCGGCGGAGCTTCTTCGCCATCGCGCTGGTCATCGGGGCCCTGCTCAGCGGCGGCCGCCGGATGATCTGGAACCGCTGGTTCCTGGCCAGCGCGGCGTATCGCGTCGGGCATGGTGTGGTTATGGCATTGAATCCGCCGGGCCAGTACGCCGATGACCGGAACCTGCGGGCCCGCCAGCGGCTGTGGCGGTATCAGGATCCGTACTTCGACGTCGCGGCCTGGGTTCTGGATCTGGCCCGGCTCGCGCCGGGGCTGCGGGTGCTGGATGCCGGCTGCGGCAACGGTGAGTACCTGCGCGCGCTGGCCAGGCAGCCAGTGCACGCGGCCGGGTGCGATCTGTCGATGGGGATGCTGCGGGCGGCTGCCTGCCCGGCGCTGCTCAATGCCGATGTCGCCGCGTTGCCAGCGCGGGACGGCGCCTTTGACGTCGTGCTGGCGGTCCACATGCTCTACCACGTGCCCGGCCGGGAAGCAGCCCTCCAGGAACTGCGCCGCGTCCTGGCGCCCGGAGGCGTGTGCATCACGGTGACCAACGGCGCGCGGCACATCCGCTCGCTGCGCGCGCTGGTCGAGCAGGCCGTCCGGACCGCGGCACCCGGCTGGCGCATGTACCCGGCCACCCGCGTGTTCACCGCCGAGAACGCGGCAGCCCAGCTGGAGGTGGCGTTTGATTCCGTTACCTGCGTGCGCCCGGCCAGCGAACCGCCGGTGGTGATCGGTGATGCCGCGGTGGCCGCGGACTACGTGGCCAGCCTGGCCAGCCATTACCAGGATGAGGTCGCCCGCCCCTGGCCCGAGGTCGTCGAGGACGTGCGTCGGGACGTGCAGGCCGTGATCGACCGTGAGGGCGCCTTCATTACCTACGGTGACCTGGCCGCCTTCGTGTGCCGCTAATCCGGCCGCCACTCCCGCCCGGGGCCGGGCGAGGACCCAGGGTGCCCGCCCCCAGTCGCCGGCGGGGGAAGCAGCTGGCTGATGAGGGTGCCCGCCAGCCATTGCCCGTACCGGCCGGGGGGCCAGCCCCGGTCGCAGACGAGCAGCCGGTAGACCTCGGGGGACATGAGCGCGTGGATGATGTCCGCGGCGTCGCGCTCGTTCAGGTTCGGCCGTAGCCCGCCCGCGCGGGCCAGGGACCGGGCGATCTGCCCTTGGCCCTCCTGCCGTTTCTGGGTGTACTCGTCGAGCAGCGCCGCCGCCTCGGGGTCGGAGCCGGCGGCGCTCACCAGGATCCGGTAGACGGTTGCCGACCGTGAATTGATCTCGCGGCAGATGGTGGCGAACCCCGCCAGCTGCCTCCCGGGATCCGCGTCGGCCAAGAGCGCCCGGGCGCCGGCCCGCGCCTGCAGGGGCACCGCCTCGTCGTCACCGGCGATCGAGACGTCGAGCAGGGCCTTGAGGATGCCGAGTTTCGAGGAGAACAGCCGGTACACCGTCGCGGGCGGGACATCGGCCAGGTCGCTGAGGGCCTCGATGGTCGTTGCGGCGTAGCCGCGGTCGGGGAACAGGGTCCGGGCGGCCTGGACGACCGCGGCGCGGGCCAGGCGGGTCCGGGCCTGGCCACCCCGGCCGCCGGCGGATCGTCCCTTGACATCAGCAGCCATGAAAGTGATAGTACCGCTGCCAAATTGAGAGTGCTACTCTCGATCTGAGAGTGCTATGAGAGGAATCCCGGGAATGGTAATGCGCAGGTCGATAGCGGTGGCGGTCTCCGTGGCGTGGGGCGTGACGCTCGGGGTAACCTTCGGCGGCCTGCTTCCGTACCTCCTGAACGACTGGCACTTCCACCGGCCGCTGCCCTACTGGGCGCTCGCGCAGGCGGCGGGCGGGCTGCTCATCTGCGCGGGCCTCGTCCCGATCGTGGCCTCGTTTGTCGACTTCACCAAGGCTGACGGCACCCCCGTGCCGGTGGCATCACCGCCGCGCCTGGTGGTGAGCGGGTTCTACCGTTACGTGCGCAACCCCATCTACGCCGGCTTCCTGGCCGTCCTGATCGGCGAGGTGCTGCTGTTCGCGTCGCCGGGCCTGGTGGAGTACACGCTCGTGGCCTGGTGTGTCGGCGCAGCAGCGGCGCGCTTCTATGAAGAACCCACCCTGGCCCGCAAATTCGGGGCGGAGTACCAGGATTACCGGCGCGCCGTGCGGGCCTGGATTCCCCGGCTCCATCCATGGACGCCCGGCGAGCCAGCCGGGCCGGCGGAACGTAACCAGCCCTAAGAGATCACCAGCGGCAGGAGGAGCCAGATGAGCCGCATCAAACCGGTCTCGTCCGCCCAGGCCGGGCTGCGGGTGAAGATCGCCTACTACTTCACCCGGCGGAGTATCGGCAAGCTCACCGGGCGGAAGACGGAGCGGATGATCGAGCCCGTCCAGATGTACGCGCATGTCCCGGTGCTCTTCAGGGGCTACGCCCAGCTCGAGCAGGCGACCGCCAAGCTGCACCGCCTGGACAAGCGGCTGCACGCCCTCGCCGAGCTGAAGGCGGCCACCCTCACTCAGTGCGGGTACTGCATCGACATGGGCTCTGCGATCTCGCGCCGCTGGGGCCTGACCGACGAGGAGATCCTGGCCCTTCCCAGCTATCAGACCAGCCCGCTGTTCTCGGAGCTGGACAAGCTCGTCCTCGACTACGCCGTCGGCATGACCCGCACCCCGGCCCGGGTCCCCGAGGAACTATCCGGCCAGCTCCGCCAGCACCTCGACGACGGCCAGATCGTGGAGCTGACCCACCACATCGCCCTGGAAAACATGCGCGGCCGCTTCAACCTCGCGCTCGGCATCGGCCCGGCCGGCTTCAGTAACGGCATGGTGTGCGCCGCCCCGGCGGTACATCCGTGACCCGCTGGTAGTGGCAGGTCTGGGCCCGGTGCTGGGCAGTCAGCGTCGTCTGGCCGACGGCGATGTGGCGGGCCGGGTCAGGTAACGCTGCACCGACGGGGCGACGGCGGCCACCACGTCATCAGCCGGCAGCGAGGCCAGCGGCTCGAAGCACAGGATGTACCGGCACAGGGCCAGGCCGAGCAGTTGCGCTGCGATGAGCGTGCCGCGCTCGGCCGCCCGCTCATCGGCCAAGGCGGCAATCGGCTCGGTGATCAGCTGGCCGAGTACGGCCTGAAGTCGTTCGGCGACGGTCTGGCTGGTGACTGCGGTCCGGAGCAGGGCGATGAGCTCGTCATTGTGCAGGGGGTCCTCCCAGCGGCTGACGAAGGAGCGCACGAGCAGCTCACCCCGGCGGCTGGCCGGCACCGAGCGCAGGTCGGGGACCCGCAGGTCCATGGTGACGGCCGCCGTGAACAACCCCGCCTTGGACCGGAAGTAGCGCATGACCATGGAGGCGTCAACGCCGGCTCGCGCGGCGACAGCGCGGATGGTGGTCTGTTCGTATCCTCGTGCGGCGAACGTCGCCCGGGCAGCACCGAGGATGGCCCGGCGGGTGCCCTCGGATCGTGGCCCGCCGGTCCCGAGCGCCGGGCCGTCCCCACTTGCGGCCGTTGTCGCCGCACGGCTGCTGTCCATCACGGTGTCCCAGCCTATCGCTGGCCAACGTATGTTGGCAAACACTTGTTGACACGGACTGGGGCTGTACATAGTGTTGTGTCAACGCTCGTTGGCATTTCCAGGGAGGACGCAGGTGGCGGCAAGGCGCCCAGATCAAGCCCGCAGGCATCGCGCCCGGTACCGGGCGCTCGCGGGCTTCATCCTGGCCAGCGCGGCCTTCGCCGCGATCTTCGTCGCGCTGACCCTCAGCGCCTTTCACGCGCCAAGACCGCATGACCTCCCGGTCGGAATCGTGGGCCCGGCCGCGGTAACCAGCCGGGTCGAGCATGCTTTGGACGGCGCCGCCCCGGGAGCTTTCGGCTGGCACGTCTACCCCAGCGAGACCGGCGCGCGGACCGGGATCGCGCAGCGTGTAGTCAACGGCGCGCTGGTCGCGTCCGGTCCTCACCTGCGGCTGCTCATCGCCCAGGGCGGGGGCACCGGTCCGGCCCAGGTCCTGACCCAGGCCTTCGGGGCCGTGGCGGCCCGGTCGCAACGTCACCTGGTGGTGGCGGACGTGGTGCCGCCGCTGCCCGGTGACACGGAGGCGCTGTCGTCGTTCTTTGTCGTCCTGGCCGTGCTGATCCCGAGCCTGGCCGCGGGTTCGGGGTCGGCGCTGGCCTTCCGCCGGGCCCGGCCTGGGCTGGCTGTCGCCGCGCCGGTGGCCGTGGCCGCCGTCATCGGCGTGGTGTCGGCGGGGGTCGCGGACGGCATCGCCGGGCTGGGCAACTACGCCGCGATCGCCGGCGTTGTCGCGCTGTTCTCCCTGGCCGTAGCCGCCCCTACCGCGGTACTGGCCCGGATCTGGCCCCCGCTGGTCACGGTGGCCGTGCTGGTGTTCATCGTGTTCGGGATCCCGGTCAGTGGCGGACCGGCCAACCTGGCCAGCTTCGGCCCGGGCTTCCTGCGTGTTCTCGATCCCGTCCTGCCGCTAGGGGTCGCGGCCAGCGTCGTCCGCAACGTGGTCTACTTCGGCGGGCATGCCACCGCCCTGCACCTGCGGGTCCTGACCGCCTGGGCGCTGGCGGGCCTGGCCGGCCTGATCGGGGTCACGGCCCTGCGGCGCCGCGTCCCGGCACGGACCGGGCCCGTCGTGCCGCCCGTTGTCCTGGCCGGTCCTGGACCCGCGCTGCCTGACCGCACTTTCGTCCCGGGCTCTCCAGATGCCGGCCCCGCCCAGCCCGCCCTGCCCGCCCTGCCCGTCACGCTGGTCGTCGGCTTCGACAACTCCGAGCCCGCCCGGCGGGCGCTCATCTGGGGCGCGGACCTCCTCCGGGCCCGCTCCGGCATTCTGCACGTCGTCTATGCCGACCATGTGCTCATCGACAGCGACCTGTCCGGGTTCGCCCACAGCGAGATGGAAGACGATCGCGATGAGAAGGCCGCCAGCGTGGCTGCGGCCGCTGCGGAGATCGCCGCCGCGGCTGGCGTGCCGTACACGTTCGAACGCCGCCGGGGATCACCAGCCGACGCGATCCTGTCCGCGGCCAGCATCCAGGACGCCGCGGAGCCCGCCAGCACACCTGTCATCGTGACCGGCCGGTCGCATCATGCCGCGCACCAGATTATCGGCTCGGTCCCAGTCCAGCTGCTGCATCAATCGCCCTACCCGGTACTCACCATCGCGTGATCGCCCGGATGTGACATCGCCGGGCCCGGGCCGGGCACGAACGAAGAGAAGCGGCTCGGGATGAACTAAAGCCAGGAGGCCGGTTCCTGTCCATCGTCATGCTTCGGTGCATGCTGATCCCGGCAGTGCCTCCGGCATGGGCCGGGAGTCCGGAACCGGCAGCCAGCCACCACCGGACTGCTGATAGCTCCACGACGGACCCCGGACCACGAAGGCTTCCACCGCGCTGACCAGCCGGTCGACGTCCTCGCTGCTGCTGCCGAGGCCGAGACTGGCCCGTACGGCGCGGTCGATCCCGAGCCTCGCGAAGAGGGGGTGGGCGCAGAACCGGCCGTCCCGGACGCCGATGCCGTGCTCGGCGGACAGGTAGGTGGCGAGCAGTGCGGCGTCCACGCCCGGCAGCGAGAAGCTCACGATGCCGACCGAGTCGAGCGCATCGGGCCAGAGGGTGTGCACGGTAGCGCCCAGCGCGGCGAGCCCGCCGCGCAGCCGGCCGGTGAGCGCCTCCTCATGGGCGGCGGCCCCCGGGCCCAGCGATGACAGCACCCGGCAGGCCTCCGCCAGGGCGACCGCGCCAATCAGGTTGGGAGTGCCGCCTTCGTGCCGGGCCGGTGAATCGGCCCAGGTGACCGTGGTCGGAGTTACCTCACGGACCGCGCCGCCTCCGGCCAGATGCGGGGGTGCGGCGTCCAGCCAGTCACGAGGGCCGGCCAGCACCCCCGCGCCGAAAGGCGCGTAGGCCTTGTGGCCGGAAAGGGCGAGGTAGTCAACCCCGGTGGAGCTCATGTCGACCGCCCGGTGCGGGACGAGCTGGGCTCCGTCCACGGCCAGCCTGGCCCCGTGCCGGTGCGCCAGGGCGGCGAGGTCCGGTAGCGGCAGGCATTCGCCGGTGACGTTGGATGCTCCCGTGACGGCGAGCAGGGCAGCCGGCTGGCGGGCGAGTTCGGCGCCGATCGCGCTCAGGGTGGCGGCGAGGGTCGGCTGGGCGGTCACGACCCGGCCGCCCCGGGCCTGCCACGGCAGGAGGTTGGCGTGGTGCTCGACATCGAGGTAGACGACCGGGCCTGGCGCCGCGGACGCCAGCAGGTTCAGCGCGTCCGTCGTGTTCCGGGTGAAAATCACGACGTCAGTGCGGCGGGCCCCGATGAAAGAGGCGATCTCGGCCCGGGCGGACTCGTAGGCCGCGGTACAGACGAGCGAGGCGTACCCGGCTCCCCGGTGCACGCTGGCGTACAGCGGCAGGACCTCGTTGACCCGGGCCGCCACACTCTCCAGGGCCGGCGCGCTGGCCGCGTAGTCGAGGTTGGCGTACCGTACCTGGCCACCCTGGACCACGGGAACTTGCTGCGACGCGCCGACCAGGGCCGCGAGCGGCTGGATCGGGTGCGCCTCGCGCGCCGGAGCGCCAGGCGCCCGCGAGCGGAGGGTCTGACCGGGGACGGGATGAGTGATCATGCTGCTTCTCCGGGTAGCTCGGGGACCCGAGGCCCGGGCCCGCGCTTGCCGCGCACGCCTGGCGCGGCCTGGTCATCACCCGGGGCACCCATCGCGGGGGGAGGGTTGCCGGCCAGCAAGCCGGGGCTTAGCGCTGGCGCTCGTGACGGAACGAATGATAGCGGCCGAGCACGCAGGTCCGAGGATTGAACGGCTGAGTCCGGTCGTGCGGCGGCGGCGCCCGGTAGTCGGCAGCGGCTTTCGCCGCTTTTCAGCGGGCCGCGGTTACCGGGCTACCGGGTCCCAGCCGCGCAGGTGGCTGACGGACTGGCGGTACTCCCACTCGATGGCGTCTTTGAGCAGGTGGGCCAGCCGCCCGCCGCTGGTGATGCTGGCGATGTCGGCCACCCCGCGGTGGGTCCCGACCGAGACGACGAAACCTTTGTCGTGGAAGGTGAACGCCTCCAGCGGCGGCCCGCCAGATCGGCCTCCAGGTTGCGGGCCACCGTCTCGCCCTCCTCCAGCGCAACCTGCGCCAGCGGGGGCAGCACGTGCCCGGTGCGCGAATCCACCACCGAGGCAAGGTCGCCGGCGACGTAGATCTCCGGGTGGTCCAGCACGCGCAGGTACTGGTCGACCTTGACGCGGCCGTTGTGGCCGGCCGGCAACCCCGAATCGGCCACCAGCCCGGGTGCTTTCACCCCTCCCGCCCAGACGAACACACCGCCCTGCACCAGCTGGCCGTCCTTGAGCCGGAAGCCCTCCTTGGTCGCGGCGGCGATCGCCGCGTTGGTGCGGACCTGGACGCCCAGGTCAGAGAGGATCCTGGTCGCCTTGTCGATCAGCGGCGTTGAGGAGCCGGCCAGTATGGTGGGACCCGCCTCGACAAGCACCACCGCGGGCCGGCCGGGCGCCAGTCCGTGGCGGCTGGCCACTTCGGGCAGCATCTCGGCCAGCTCGCCGGCCAGCTCCACCCCGGTGGCGCCGCCGCCGCCGACCACCACGGTCGCCAGGCGGCGCTGCTCCTCGGGGTCGGCGGCGGCAGCAGCAGCGTCGAGTGCCTTACTGGCCGCCGCCCACACCCGCTCGGCGTCGCTGGCTGAGTACAGCGACAGCGTGCGTTGTTCCAGGCCGGGGATCGCGAAGTCGTTGGGCCGGCTGCCCAGCGCCAGCACCAGCCGCGTCCAGCCGACCGGCCCAGCCCCGGTGAGCAGCCGCCGGCCGGGCAGGTCGAAACCACTGATCTCGGTCTGGATGAAGCGGACCCGCTCGGACAGCACGTCCTGGAGCGGGATACGCACCGCGTCGGCGGCGCGGGTGCCGCCCGCGACCCGGGGCAGCTCGGTGATCACCTGGTGGTAGTCGTGCCGGTCAACCAGGGTCAGCTCCATCGGGTTGTTGCGCCGCTTGGCCGACAGGCGCAAGGCGACGTGCAACCCGGCGTAGCCCGCCCCGGCGACCACGATCCGGCCGCCACTCTCGGCACTGGATGCATTCACGGCGTTCTCCACGGGTATTGTCCGCCTTCCTGGGTGGATGGCTGCTGGATGGTCACGCATCTCTGCGCGGACCGAGCGCGGGTCATTGCTTCCTTACCCTTCATCACCCTTCATCCTGACCTGGGCCCGGGGCCTGTTTGCTCGGTGGCCGCCTGCTGGGCTGGCGAACCATGTCGTCCTGGTGGGTCCGCCCGGGGACGACGTGTGATGCCTCAGGCGGCGCGCCGTTCGCATTACGCCAGCGCCAGGGGGTGCCGGAGCGGCCGTACCCGTCACCTGGCGTGACATCCTCCTGGTCACCGAGACCCTGTGTTGATGATGCGTGGCTGATGTCTGCTCTGGTTCGGTCAGGCCTACGCGCCCAGCCCGAGCGGGCTGGGCGCGCCGTACTCGACGCGCACTACCGGCCGGCCGCTGGCCGGCCGGACGATGGTGATGCTCTCGGGCCGGAACGAGCCCCACTGGTTCCGCAGGAAATGGGCCAGCGAGGCCACCGTGTTGGGCTTGGTGCCGGATCGCCGGCCCGGCCGGAGCGATGTCCGCGGCCCGGAGCGGCATGCCCCAGCTTGCCCCGGGGGCGAGTCCGGAGAAATCGACCACCTGGACCCGGTACATGGTGGCCAGCGCGGCGAACGCGGAGAGCAGGCGGGAATCGACCCGGCCGGCGGCCAGGTCGCGGCGGGCCGGGCCGGAAGCATGGAAGTGGGGGTTCTGCAGCAGGGCGCGGCCCGCGGAGGCCCGGTCCGCCACGTCCTTCCGCAGGTTGCGCATATAGGCGGCGGCCCCGTAGGTCGCTACCACCCGGACTGCGGTCCGCGCGCTGCCCGTCCCGAAGCTGGCCAGCACAACCGGCGCGTACACGCCGTCCAGCCGGGCGCCGAATTCGCTGCGCACGGCCGCGGTAGACACGATCAGGTCGGTGCCCAGCGGGTCAGTGTTGCTCCCGCCCAGCGGTTGCAGGCGGCCGGCCGGGATCCCGTTGGCCTCCAGCACCGCGCACATCTGCGGGTCGCAGGACACGATCTTGTCCGTGGAAACCTGCGCGAAGATCCAGCGGGCCGCGGCCGTGCGGGCCGCTGTGGCCGCCCGGATGGAGGCCGGAGTATGCGCCGGGGTGGGCGCCGGGCCGGCCCCATCCGGCGCGGGGCTGCTGCGGAGCAGCGCGATGCTGATCGCGCCCGCGCCGAGCAGCACCGCGGCCACGGCGGCCACAGTGAGCACCCGCCACCGGGCCTGAGCGGGCCAGCGAAGGTGCAGGCGGCGCCGCGCCCACAACTGCACGCTCGCGAGCAGCATCTCGCCCCGGGATGGCGGGTGGAAGCTTTCCTGACGGGAGCTGATCATCCCGGCTACTGGCTCTGGCCAGTAACTCCCCGGCCAGCCGGCCTGGTAAGGCGCCGATCCGTCCTTGATGGCATCCATCAGCTGGGCCAGCTTCGGGCGGTCGGCGGGGTCCTTGGCGAGGCAGGTGGCTACCAGGTTCGTCAGCGAGGCCGGGACGTGGCTGAGGTCAGGCTCGGCGTTGACCACCCGGTAGGCCACGACGATCGGGCTGCTCGGCCCGGCCCCGAATGGCGCGGCCCCCGTCGCGGCGAACGCGATCACGCTGCCGAGGGAGAATACGTCGCTGGCCGGCCCGACTCGGAGCCCTTCGGCCTGCTCAGGCGACATGTACGCCGGTGTCCCCACGATTAAGGTGGTCACGCTCATTGCGGAGCCTTCGAGCGCCCGGGAGATCCCGAAGTCGATCAGCCGCGGCCCATCGGTGGCCAGGAGCACGTTGGCTGGCTTCAGGTCCCGGTGCACCAGGCCGCCGGCATGCACAGCCTGCAGCGCTTCGATCAGGCCTCCGGCCAGTCTCCACACGGCCGGCTCCGGCAGGGGCCCCGCCCGGGCGACGACTTCGGCCAGCGACGGGCCGGGCACGAAGACTGTGGCCAGCCAGGGGGGATCATCGCCGGGACCCGCCGCCACGACCGGTGCGGTGTACGCACCGCTGACTGCCCCGGCTGCCTCTACCTCGCGCGCGAACCGCCGCACGAACTGCGGGTCGCGGGCGAATTGCCGATGGACGACCTTCACTGCCACCGCCCGGCCCGCCGGGGAGAAACCCAGGTAGACCTGGCCCATCCCGCCCGCCCCAAGCCGGGCTCGCAGCCGATACCCACCGACCTGCTGCGGGTCATCCGCTGCCAGAGGCTCCATCACAGCTCCCGCCTCTATCATCGGCCCGGGCATGACGCAGGCCAGCAAGCACCGCGCTCACTGACTCCACCGGGCCGGTTGCATCCGAAGCGCTCCGAGCCATTCTGCCGCCCCAATCCAGACCGTAACGGGGAATCCAGATTGAACGGCCAAGCCAGGGGCGTCCGGGGTGCGGACCGCCAGGATGAGACATATCCAATCCCTGCATCCTTACTTTCACCGGTCTGCGCAGCCAGGCGAAGGCTGTGCTGCCCTAGCCTACGGCTGGGCTTTGTGCTTGCCCACCGGCCGGAATTCCGGGCGGCCGGGACCGGAAACGCGGAGTGCACGCCCCGGGGGGCCAGCGCAGGCTGCGCGGGTGATGGGGACTTTCAGCGGGGCTGTTCCCGGGGCGGGGCAAGTCCGCACTGATAGGCGAAGGTGACTGCTTGGGCACGGTCGCGTGCAGCGATCTTGGCGAGCAGGTGGTTGATGTGGCTCTTGACGGTGCCTTCGCTGACGACGAGCTGTTCGGCGATTTCGTGGTTCGACATGCCGGCGGCGATCAGTGACAGTACCTCGGCTTCCCGGGGAGTGAGACCCGCGGGAAGAGGTGAGCGAGGCCGCGGATCCTGGGCCGGCGATCCGGTGGCGATGGCGTCAACCACGTGATGCTGGACGGCGGGGTCGATGACTGCATGATTATCGAGGACTTGTCTGAGGGCTTGGCTGATCTCTGCCCCGCCCGCGTCTTTGGTCAGGTAGCCGCGCGCGCCGGCCTGCAGGGCGTCTATCACGGATCGGTCATCCGCGTAGGTGGTGAGCACGACGACCCTGGTCTGCGGCACGCGGTCACGTAGCAGGCGGGTGGCCTCGACGCCATCACGGCGGGGCATCCGCAGGTCCATCAGAACGATGTCTGGGCGCAGGTCAGCGGCCAGGGCGACGGCCTCGTCACCGTCACCGGCGGACCCCACCACTTCGACATCGGGCAGCAGGCCGAGCACCATCGCCAGGCCTTCACGGACCACTCGCTGGTCGTCAGCGATGAGAACACGTATCGGCTTGCTCACGCCGGCACCCGCAACTCCACGCGGAAGCCATCGCACGTCATGGCTGTGGTGAGTTCGCCGCCGAGCAGTTCGGCCCGCTCGCGCATCCCGGTCAGGCCGTAGCCGGGACCGTCGCCGTCCGCTCGCGGCGGTTCCGTGCCCATCGCGAAGTTCTCGACCGTCAGGCAGGTGTGGCGAGGCTCATACCCGAGGTGCATCTCGACCCGGTCCGGGCAGGCGTGTTTGGTGATGTTCGTGAGGGCTTCTTGCGCTACCCGGTACACCGCGAGCCGGGCCTGCGACGGGAGTTCGTATGCCTGCCCGGATATCGTGAACTGGCACGGGATTCCAGTGACCTCGTGGAACTGCGCGGCCAGGCCGGCCAGGCGCTCGGGTCCTGGCAGTTCGTCGTCGCGCAGCATCCCGATCGCCCGGCGGGCCTCTTCGAGGCCGGATTTGCCCAGGTGGTGGGCACGCTCGAGAGTCCCAGGCAGCCGGGGATCGCTGGGGTCTTCGGCCGCGAGCATCCGGGCGCCTTCCAGCTGGAGCATGAGCCCGGACAGGGAATGGGCGAGCACGTCGTGCATCTCCCTGGCGAGCCGCTGGCGTTCGGCCAGTCCAGCCGCCTGGGCCTGCGCGGCCCGCGAGCCCTCCAGTTCGATCAGGAGCTGTTCGGCCTGGTCGTTGGCCTGCCCGAGCCGTCTGGCCAGCAAGGTCATGCCGGGGAAGCCGATGATCGCGATGGCGCTGAGCAGCGCCAAGGTCGGCGAGTCATGGCTAACGGCCACCGCGACCGCTGCCAGGCATGTGATGGCGACGACAGACAATGAGACCGGGAACCGATCCGGCACCCGAGGGACGAGCAGCACCAGGCCCGCCAAGAGCCCGGCCAGGCCCGGTCCGTCGGGCTGCAGTCCCATCAGCAGTGCCGAACTGGCCACCAGCACCACGGCGAAGACGATGCGGACCGCCGCGCGTCGATGGCGGGCGGTCAGCGCGCCCAGGGCGCCGAGCGCGATCGCGCCGACCGCGAGAACTGCAGCCATGTCGCGGATCGCCATCCCCGAGTTCCGGCCCGGGGTGAACGTGACCGCCACCACCACGACAAACACGGGCGGAACGAGCCGGCGCAACCACCGGATGACTGCCTCCTGCTGCGCCCGCGCCCTGCGCAGCGTGGCGAGGGCCGGGCTGCCCGCGGTATCCGTGCTCACCAGACGAACACTACGGGCGCGTGACCCGGACGGCACCAGTTCGAGGTTGCGCAGCCTGGTCCAACGCAGGTTGGAGACGCCCTCCACCCTGGGTTACAGCGCAGCGGGCCGGCGATCTGCAACCGTGCGCCGAAGACATGCCGCCCTCCCGTATCGCACACTTGCACCCCTGCCCGGCGACGCCAAGGACCCGTGATGCTTGCTCCCCACCGCGAGAGCCGCTGGGCCGTGGAGACCCACGGGCTCACCAAGCGCTTCGGGGCGAACACTGCCGTGAACGGCGTCGAGCTGCTGGTCCCCAGGGGATCCGCATTCGGTTACCTCGGCCCCAACGGCGCCGGCAAGACCACGCTCATCCGGCTGCTGCTGGGATTGACGCACGCCGATGCCGGCACGATGTCCCTGCTCGGATACCCGGTTCCGAGGCACCGCGACGCGGCGCTCGCTCGTACCGGCGCCATCGTCAACGAGCCCCGGTTCCACGGCCATCTGACCGGCAGGCAGAACCTGCGGCTTCTGGCCGCAGCCCGCGAACCGGCCGCGCGGGACCGTGTCGGGCCGGCCCTGGAGCGAGTCGGCCTGGCCCACCGCGCCGACGACCGGGTTTCGGGCTACTCGATGGGCATGCGGCAGCGCCTGGGCATCGCCGCCTGCCTGCTCGGCGACCCGCAGTTGCTCATCCTGGACGAGCCGATGAACGGACTCGACCCCGCCGGGATAGCCGAGATCCGCGGCATGATCTTGTCGCTGGTGGCTGAGGGCCGCACGGTCATGCTGTCCTCTCACCTCCTCGACGAGGTCGAGCGGACCTGCGACGCTGTCGCGATCGTCGACCGCGGCAGCGTCATCCGGCAGGGACCGATCTCTGAATTGCTGGCGGGGATGCCGGTAGTGCTCGTTGTCGAATGCTCTGAACCCGGCCGGGCCCGTGCCCTGCTCGCGGGCACCCCCCTGGGTGCCAGCATCCAGGCCACGGCGACGGCGCTGGGCCTGGAGATCACGCTGCCAGGGGGGACCGGACGCCAGGTCATCGCCGAGATCAGCCGGATTCTCGCCGCAGACGGAATCTCCGTCTACCGGCTCCAGCCGGTCCAGACTTCACTCGAATCGTGGTTCCTGCAGGTCACAAGCAGGCTGGAGGACCCGGAATGACAACCGTGCCAGCCGCCGGCGCGTCGGCGCCTGGCCAGCCGGTGCAGGCGGCACCCGCCCGGCACTCCCGCGACCGCCGGAGTTCCCCGATTCCCACCATCGGCATGATCGCCACCAGAATCATGGAGTTGCGGCGGCGGCGCGGCCTCATGATCGCCGTCGTGATAGTGAACATCGGGCTCCCGGCGTTGTTCCTCCTCATCCGGCTGCTGCTGCACGCGTTCGCGCCGCGCACCAACCCGCCCGCCGGCGGCCAGCTGATCTTCTTGGTCCTCGCAGCCGGTTTCTTGCCCACCTTCGGCTTCATCACCGCCATCATGGTGGGCTGCACCGCGGGATCGCGCGACCTCACCGAAGGCATGTTCCGGCACCTGGTGGTGACCGGCCGGTCCCGGCTGGCGCTCTATCTGGCCCGGATCCCCGCCGGACTGGCGATCCTCGTGCCGCTGCTCGCGATCGGCTACACGCTCGTCTGCGCTGTATCCGTCCTCGCCGCACCGACCTTCATCGATGACTCAAACGCGAACATCCCTCCTGGCCTGTCACGCGCTGGCTTCGAAAGCTGGGCCGCGAGCCACGCCGACCCGGTCATCTGCTTGCTCCCCTACAACGGGCACATTCCCGGGAACGTCGCGTGCGCCGGTCCGCCCCGCTGGTCGAAGTCAGCAATCAGCCCCGCCCAGCCCGCTCCGGCCAACCTGGAAGCTCTGGCCGTCAAGATCGCCAGCCAGGACTACCGCGGCTACGCCAGCACTCTCCGCCGTCCGCCGGTCTCCCTCATGATCCAGGCCGGGCTGTGGATCGAGCTTCTAGTGACCGTCGAATTCGTACTCGGACTCGGGCTCGCGTCCCTGATGGGGCAAAGAACCGGCCCGGTGATCTTGCTCATCGTGCTCCAGTTCATCCTGACGCCCATCCTTTCCGGGCTCGTCCTCCCTCACCTGCAGGATCTGCAGCGCTCGGTCGTCGGGCTGGCCATGGCGCACCTGGAACCATCCGGGCTGCCGGGGGCATCAGCGTTGCCGGGGGTAACCGGAGGCGTCGGGGGGCCTGGCGCCGCGCAATCGCTGTCCGAGTCGGCCACCCAGGCTGTCTGCGTCATCATCGCCTGGCTGGCGGGCTCGACGATCCTGGGCGCATGGCGAATGATGACCAGGGACGCCTGAGAAACGCCGTGCTCACCAGTTCCGTTACGTAGCCATCAGCGCTGCCCGCTGCCGGCGCCGGCCGGTCCGGCCCAGCCGGCCCAGGCGGCGGATTTCTGTATCTCCCTGACGCCTCGATCAGACCGGCCGCCCCGGCCTGACCAGCGTTGGAGAGGCGGATGCGGTCTGCCCTGACTGCGACCCCAAGCGGCGGGCCTTCCGCGATAACGAAAATTCCCGCCGTCTGCACTCAGTCTCGGGCCGGACTGGCGGGTTTATACAGATGAGCGCGAGGGCCGGGCTTGAGGAGGTGCGCATGGACTGGGTCAGCGACGCGGCATCCAAGCGCCAGTTCGAGGGCTTCGCCGCCGAGGCGTCAGACTCGCTGTTGCGCACCGGCTACCTGATGACGGGGGACGTCAAGGACGCCGAGGACCTGGTCCAGGAGACGTTCTTGCGGGTGGCCCGGCGGTGGAACCGGGTGCGGTCGATGGATCATCCGGCCGCTTACGCCCGCCGTATCTTGATCAATCTCGTGCTGGATGATGCCGGCCGCCGTGCCCGGCAGCAGGCGGAACTGGGGCCGCAGGACGCCGGCCTCGACGCCGCCGACGAGAGCTCGACGCGGGCGCTTCGGGAGGTTGATGACCTCGCGGAATTCCGCTGGGCGCTGGCTCAGCTGCCTGCGCGGCAGCGTGCCGTGCTGGTGCTGCGCTACTGGGAGGACCTGCCCGTCGCCGAGGTCGCGGATGTCCTCGGCTGCTCGGCCGCGACGGTCACCAGTACCGCATCCCGCGCCGCAGCCCGGCTGGCTCAGGCGCTCACTGGTAGCGCGCTGCCTTCCACCGGACCCACCACCCGGCCATCATGAAAGGAACTACCTGATGCCTACCGACGAACTTGAGCGTCAGCTGCGTCATACCCTCGCCAGGGCTGCTGCCGATTTCGGGAATCCGGACCAGGCCCGCCAGCGGCTGCTGCAGCGCGATTACCACCCCCGCCGGGGGAACCGGCGGCTAGCAGCAGGCATCACGACCGGCGCGGCCCTCGTCGTAGGTCTGGTCGCGGTGATCGCGGCGGTGGCTCATGGACCGGCCACCAAGGCCACCCCCATCTCGGCGCCCGCGCTGCGAGCCCGCCTGCTCGCGGCGATCGACACCGCCAGCGGCGACATCCTGTACGCGCATGGCGGACCGGCGCCGGGCGGGGGGACATGGCAGTCACCGGCGTATCCCCGGCCTGGCCAGAAGGTACATGTCCGAATCCTCGGCCTAGGGTCGGGCGGGGGCATATTCAAGGATGGGGAGTACTCCTTCACAATGCCCTCCGGGAAGGACGGCGCCGCCAGCTACACCTCCAATCTCGACCAGGGCGGGCTGCAGCTTTCCGGGACGGTCATGGACGTCAATCACTTCAGGCACCTCTGGGGTGAGTGGCATTCGAAGTTGATCCTCGGGTTTACCCTCGACGCGGCCGGTATCCGCGCCGAGATCGCTAACGGCCGGTTCAAGGTGGTCGGGCCGACCGAGCTGCACGGACACAACGCCGTTGAGCTGGCGATCAGCGTGCCGCCCAACAACGAAGCCCCGCCGCATGTGACAGTGGCGCGGTTGTGGGTGGACGCCACGACCTACCTGCCGATGCAGCAGTACCTGCGCTTGTCCAATGGACAGCGGAACGTCACGGTGTACACCTTCCTCCCGCCGACGGCCGGGAACCTGGCGAAACTGCGCCCGGTAATCCCGGCGGGCTATACCCGGGCGGGCCGCGCCCAGGTCACCGGCCCGAAGCCGAAGACGATCAAGAGGTAGCCGATTCCGCGGCAGTCATGGGCCCGGTGGCGCATCGGAAAACCGCAGCTCACCAGAAATATGGGGAGGTACTCCCTATGGAGTCCGAGGTGAGCCGACCGTAGCGTCGGAGCCGCAGGGACTGAGGAGGCCACATGCCCGACACCACGCTCTCGCTGGTCAAGTCGCACGCATCGCAACAGCGCACCGGCCGAGTGGCACTGCTCGAGCGGAAGACGACGCTGGATGCACTGGCCGAGATTGCGGCACAGGCGCGTAGCGGCGAAGGCCGGCTCGTCCTGCTCGAAGGCGAGGCGGGTGTGGGTAAGTCGACCCTGCTGGAGCAGTTCACGCAGGACTTGCCCGACGCACGCCTTCTGTCGGGTGCCTGCGATGGCATGTTCACGCCCCGGCCGCTCGGTCCGCTCTTCGACATCGCACAGCAAGTACACGGCCGCCTGCAGTCGCTGTGCCGGGCAGACGCGTCCCGGGAGCAACTCTTCGACGCGCTCCTAACCGAGCTGTGCGAGCCGGGGCCGCTGCCGGTCGTCGTCATCGAGGACGTGCATTGGGCGGATGAGGCCACCCTCGATCTGCTGGGCTTTCTCGCGCGACGGATCCGCGAGATCGCAGTGCTGCTGATCGTGAGCTACCGCAACGACGAGCTGGCCGGTACCCATCCGCTGCGCATTGCTCTCGGCCATCTGGCCGTCCAGCGCTGCGCGAGGCGCCTTCCGCTCGCTCCCCTCAGTGCCCAAGCCGTGCGGATGCTCTCGGCCGGCCGCGGGGTCGACCCAGGAGAGCTGTACAACGTCACCGGCGGCAACCCGTTCTACGTCCGCGAGGTACTGGAGGCGGGCCTGGGCGAGGTACCGGGCTCGGCTCGCGATGTGGTTCTGGCGCGCGCCGCCCGCCTCGGACCGAAAGCACGGGAGACCCTCGAGGCCGCAGCCCTGATCGGCGGCACCGTCGACGAGCGGCTGCTGCACTACGTCGTCGCCGGGCCCGCGCTGGCCGAGGTCATCTCGTCTGGACTGGTGGTCGATCATCCGGTTCTGCGTTTCCGGCACGAGATCGCGCGTCAGGCGATCGAGCAGGCGGTCTTGTCGACCCGACGCGCCGAAATCCATGCTCGGATACTGCAGGGGCTGCGCAATCTCGGCTGTGACGACGACGCTCGGCTGGCCTTTCACGCCGAAGAGGCCGGCGACGGCCCGGCTGCCTTGGAGCATGCTGCGTCGGCAGGTCGCCGCGCCCGCACGCTGGCATCCCATCGCGAAGCTGCCGGGCAGTTCGAACGCGCGCTGCGTTTCGCGGACGGCGAGGCGCCGGCCAGCATCGCGGCCCGCTGGATCGAGCTCGCGACGGAGCTGTCAATGATCGATCGCTGGCCCGAGGCCGAGACCGCGTACACGCGGGCGCTGGAGAACTGGCGGGCGGCCGGAGACCCCCTCGGCGAAGGCGACACGCTCCGGCGGATGTCTTCGGCGTTGTGGCGGCTGTGCCGCGGCGACGAGATCCTCGCCGCCGCCGAGGCCGCCGTCGCCATCCTGGAACCGCTCGGCCCCACGCCGGAACTCGCGGCGGCCTACGGCACCTTCGCCGCGCTTCAGAATGAGCCCGGGCGTCTGGACATCGTCGTCCCGCTCGCCCAGCACGCCCAGGAACTCGCGGTCAGATTCGGCGTGCCTGCGGTACAGAGCCGAGCGGCGACGACGGAAGCGCAGGCCCTGTGGCTCGCGGGTGGCGAGTGGGAGCCGATGCTGCGCCACGCGCTGGCGATCGCGCTCGAGAACGGAATCGAGTACGAAGCCGGCTTCGCGTACACGAACCTGCACGAGCTGCATTGCGCCAACCGGGACTACGCCAAGGCCGACCCTTACTTCCACGACGGCGTCGCCTTTTGCGAGGACCACGATCTCGGCACCTACTACACCTGCTTGCGCGGCGTGCGGACGACGACCCTGGAGCGGCTCGGGCGCTGGGACGAGTCGGCGGGAATCGCCGAGGCGGTCATTGCCTCCGTCGCCTCGCCCGTGAATCGCATGATCCCGATGACCAGCCTGGCCCTTATCGCGGCGCGCCGCGACAAAGGAGATGTGTGGCCACACCTGGATGCCGCGATGACCGCCGCGGACGGATCGACCGGGCAGATGTACATCGCCGCCGTCCGATTGGCCCGGGCCGAGGCCCGCTGGCTCGAGAGCGACCTGACCGGGGCGCGGCAGGAAGCCGAACTCGCGGACGACGCGTGCGCTAACCTCACCGATCCCTGGCTCAACGGCGAGATCGCGGTGTGGCTGCTACGCACCGGATCGCCCCGCACGAGTCAGCGCGAACTGGCCGAGGCCTACCGGCTGCAGCTCGCCGGGAACCACCGCGGGGCAGCCGAACTGTTCGATGCGCTGGGCTGTCCCTACGACGCGGCGCTCGCGCTCCTCGATGCGCCTGACGAGCTAGCGCTGCGACGAGCACTCGACATCTGCGACGCGCTCGGGGCCGTCGCGACGGCACGGATCATTCGCCAGAAGATGCGCTCGCTTGGCATTCGATCCGTTCCGGCCGGGCAGCGAGCCGCGACACGCGAGAATCCACTCGGCCTGACCCAACGAGAGCAGGAAGTGCTCGAATTGCTCTGCGAGGGACGCACCAACGCCAGCATTGCCACCAAGCTGGTGATCTCACCAAAGACAGTCGACCACCACGTCTCGTCGGTACTGGCCAAGCTCGGTGTGTCGAAGCGAACGGAGGTAACCGCCGCGAAGCGAGCCGCAGCCGCTCCGGAGTAGGCGGGCCACAGCTGAGCGCACGGGTCGTGCGTACCCCGCCAGGCATGGAACGCTCGGACAGGCGGCACCCGCTGGGCGAGGACCGCGGAGGCCGTGCACAAGTCCGTTTGCAAACGATGCGGTCAGAGGCCCTCCTCGTTTCCCAGAAGGGCCTCTGGCCTGGTCTTGTAGCGGGGGAGGATTTAAGCCTGCGACCTCTGGGTTATGCGCACAGCGTGGCAGGGTTCAACACGGCTCGGCACCCGATCTGGCTGTCCACCACCGTCTGGCATGTTCGGTCAGGCTGCGGGCGTCAGCACCGCAGGCCGTGCGCTGACTGGACCAAGCACCGTACCGTCCGTGTGCCTGATGCCTTGGCGTTGTCACACGGAATCATGTGCCAGCACCACGCAGGCCTCGGTGAAGAACGATCCCACATGCCGAAAAGGGGAGTGCCCGCAGGGTGATCCCGCGACGAGGCGCGTGTATCAGCCTTGGGTGAAGTCGCGCTCTTCTGCCACAAGCCCGTCTGCCCTGAAGCGCAGCACTGACACTCCGGCCAGATTCTCGGTGCCGCCATCCTTCAGCCTCGTCTGCGCACTCCAGGGCACGGCAGCCTGGTCCCCGTCGACGATCGGCGTGCCGAACTGGCACTGGGCCGATTCCTCCTCCGCGAACACCCGGGCCAAGTAGCCCGGCTCCGGCTCACGGAACGGATGCTGCTGCCAGAACGCGTCCTCGGCATACAGCGCCGTAATGGCGGCCACGTCATGCTCGCGCCAGCCGCGCTCCCACACCTCTGCCCACCGCTGAGCTGCCTCCCGCGTGTCCATCCGCCAAGAGTAACCACGGGCACCGACACTCCGCCCGATAGGCAATACGGCGAACGCCCTGACGCACTCTTCCGCCGCGATCCGCGTGGTTAGCCGTGCTGCGGGTCAGCGAGTCTGGGGGCAGGCAGGGTCCGCGCGCGAGTGCGTGGCCACGCCGTATCGCCGGGCAGCCGAGCCTGTCTGGCCATGCGCCGTACTAGGTCCGCTATGCAGCGAATAGCCGGGCAGTACCGGCCGCGGTCGTCCGCGCAGCGGCATCAGCTACCGGCTGGCGACAGACCCGCTCGCAGGTGGCGAGGAACCCAAGATGAGGACGGAGGGCTCCAGGTCCGGGAGGCGGAACGGCAGACGCGCGGCATTGAGGTTGCTGTGACCAGCAGGTCGTGCGGGGTCAAATCCCGCCTCGGACGCGCGCTATGTACATGATCGACAAGCGCGGTTGTCCGCCTGGTGGGGCGCTCCGGCGGCCACCTCCGCTGTAGCTGGTCGTCTGGTCTTATCCCAGTGGGGCGGCCGAGCTGGCAGGCGCCGCACCTTGTACAAGCCGATGGGAAAGCGGCTCGCGACGACACGCGAACAAGCCCGGGAAAGCGTTTTACCGCGGCTGTGACGGGGAGAGTGAAGCCCCATGGCCGAGCGCTGGTATGAGAAGGCAATCATCTACTGCCTGGACGTCGAGACGTTCCAGGACTCCAACGGTGACGGTGTCGGTGATTTCGCCGGGCTCACCCGTCGACTGGACTACCTGGCCCGGCTCGGCGTCGACTGCCTGTGGCTGAATCCCATCCATCCCTCACCGGGCCGGGACGGCGGCTACGAGGTCAGCGACTATTACAACGTGCATCCCCGGCTGGGCACGCTGGGTGACTTCGCGGAGTTCTTGCAGGCGGCCGACAGCCGGGGCATCCGGGTCATCATCGACTTGGTGGTCAACCACACCTCAGACGAGCACCCCTGGTTCCAGTCAGCGTGCTCGTCGCCCGACTCACCGTACCGGGACTGGTACGTCTGGTCAGAACAAGAACCGCCCGACCGGCACCAGGGCATGGTCTTCCCCGGCGAGCAGGATGAGACCTGGACGTATAACGAGACCGCGGGCGCCTGGTACTTCCACCGTTTCTACCGTTTCCAGCCGGATCTCAACATCAGCAACCCCCGGGTCCGCGAGGAGATCAAGAAGATCGCGTCATTCTGGCTCCGGCTGGGGGTGGCCGGGTTCCGGATGGACGCGGTGCCGTTCCTCATCGAGTACACCACTCCGGACAGCAGCAGCGATGGCAAGGACTTCCGGTTTCTTACCGACCTCCGCCAGTCTGCGCAGTGGCAGCGTCAGGACGCGCTGCTGCTAGCCGAGGCGAACGTCGACCCCGACCAGCTCACCAAGTACTTCGGCGACAGCGGCGGCTCGGCGAACCGGCTGCATATGCTGTTCGACTTCCTGCTGAACGCCCAGATCATGCTGGCGCTCGCCCGCCAGGACCCGGAGCCGGTCATCGATGCGCTGCGCGATACCCCGGCCCTGCCCGACTGGTCACAGTGGGCCACGTTCCTGCGCAACCACGATGAGGTCGACCTATCCCGGCTCACCGCCGACCAGCGGCAGGAAGTGTTCGCCGCATTCGGCCCGCAAGAGGACATGCGCCTGTACGGACGAGGGATCCGCCGCCGGCTCGCGCCCATGCTAGGCGGCGACCAGCGCCGTATCCGGCTGGCCTACTCGCTTCAGTTCACCCTGCGCGGAACACCAGTCATCCGCTACGGCGAAGAGATCGGCATGGGTGACGACCTGTCGCTGCCGGACCGGGAGTCGATTCGTACGCCGATGCAGTGGTCACCGCTGCCCAACGCCGGCTTCTCCGCTGCCGCAGCCGACCGACTGGTCCAGCCGGTGATCGCCGATGGCGCGTTCGGCTACGAGAAGGTTAATGTGAGGGCGCAGCGTAACGACCCCGATTCACTGCTGTCCTGGTTCGAACGGATGATGCGCACGCTGCGCGAGTGCCCGGAGATTAACACCGGCACCTGTACCCACGTCAACGTGCCCAGCCCGCCCGGCCTGCTCGTGCACCGCGCCGACGACGCGACCGGCACCATGCTGTTCCTGCACAACCTCGGCGACCACGACGCCACTGTCGATGTCAGCAGCGTCAACGACATTGCCAAATCGCCCACCGAGATGCTCGCCGATCGTGACTACGGCGACATCGACCTGGCTAAGCTCACGGTCGGCGGCTACGGCTACCGCTGGATTTGCCTGCGCCGGGAACTGTCCCTGTAGGGTCACGCTGCCCGAACACAAATCATGCCAGGCCATCGCTCTGCTCTCCGAGCAACAATGGCATCTGCGGGGTATCCGTCTCATAGTTGATCTTCCGGCTGGTGGCCATGCCGGATCTACTGCCTGACTCTCCCAAACCCGCGGGACGACAGATTCCGGGCCCTTACTGCCAGGTCGGCTAGCCGTCTGCCGCTGTAAGCGCAGCGCGAGGTCGGCTCATCGCCACTGCCGGAGTTCGCAGGTGCTTGCGGCACAGCACGTGTGGTTCGGGAGAGGGAGCCCGTGAAAGCGCGGGGGAGGTGACGCTGCGATGATAGGTGTCGTGCGCGACGACGCAGGTGACCAGGGTGATGAACCTGACGCCTTCGATCGCAAGGTCGGCGAGGTACTCGATGCCGAGGCCGGGATGCTTCGCGAGAAGAGCGAACTGCTGCTGGCCACGGGGTCGGTCAGCATTGACAGGCCTGCCGGGGTGCTCAAGGCGTCGCTGCGGCCTCCCCGCTGGTGGCGGCCCGGGGTCTTCCGGGACTGGGCGGTCCGCGAAGATGGCGCTACTTCCAGCGGCGTTGTCCCACTCGGCAGGACCATGGACACAGCATCCGTGCTCAGCCAGATCACGCTGCAACTGGCGGTCGGCGTCGCCTGGCTGGATGAGTAGAGTTCCCGGCTCATCCGTGGGCCTGCGCAGCGCGGTCGTTCTGGCTGCCACAGGATCGTGCGGTGGAATCCGCTGACTTGGCCG
>CAWINS010000020.1:0-208211 GCA_963837335.1 uncultured Actinomycetes bacterium
CGCGTCACGTCGGCTGGCATGCGGCGCTCATGCACGACATGCCCGCCCTGCCGTTCGTCCCGCCGGAGATCGTGGGCCGGCGGGTGGTGATGCTCTTCTCGATGTGGCTGGACGACGCGGAGGATCCGGCCGGCGCCGAGATGATCGAGGCGCCTGTGCGACGTGGGCGAGCCGATCCTGAAGGCCTCGACCGTGCTGCCCTTCGCCGCGGGGGTGCAGCACCTGATCGACAAGGAGTTCGAGGACGGCCACCGCTACTACACCAAGGAGGCGCACGTCGCCGAGCTGGCGGATGAGGCGATCGACAAGCTGGTGGACTTCTGGAAGGACATGCCGATGGAGGGCGAGGTCGAGATCATCGGCCTGGGCGGGGCCATCGGCGACGTGGCCGAGGACGCCACCGCCTTCTCCAACCGCGGCTACCTGCTCTGGCTGAACTTCGCGATGCGCTGGGACGACCCGGCCCGCGACGGCGAGTACATCGAGATGACCCGCAGCGCGGTCACCGGCCTCAAGCCGTGGACCGGCCGCGGCGTCTACGTCAACATGCTCAATTTCGACGAGATGGACCGGGTGGTCGAGGCGTTCGGCGCGGACAAGTACGCCCGGCTGGGCCGGGTCAAGGCCCAGTACGACCCGGAGAACCTGTTCCGCATCAACGCCAACATCACCCCCGCCCGGGCGATCGCCCCCTCAGCAACACCAGCCCCCTCAGCCCCCTGAGCACCCGCCCCTAGTTCGTGATCATGGGATTACTGGGCGCTCCAGCCCCAGTAATCCCATGATCACGCAGAAACCCCTAAGCCCTGAGTGGCTGGCGGGGCTGGCCGGGCTCAGGGCGGGAAGTCAGGGGAGGAAGATCGAGCCCAGGTGGGTGAAGTGGACGGCGACCGAGGTGCCCGCGGGCACCGGGACCGCGTCGGTCATGCCGCCAGTGAGCACGATCCAGCCGGGCTCGATGGCCAGCCCCCGCCGGCCCAGGTCGTTGGCGGCCAGGGCCAGCGCCTCGGCGGGATGACCCTGCACGGCCGCTCCCGCGGCTGAGTCCACCACCTGCCCGTTCACTTCGAGGAGGCATGCCTCCAGGGTCAGGTCCAGGCCTGCGGGCGGCACGCCGACCGGCCCGGTCACGTAGCACCCCGCCGAGGCGTTGTCGGCCACCACGTCGGCCAGCGTGAACCGGAAGTCGCGGTACCGGCTGTCGATGATCTCCACGCCACCGTGCACCGAGCCCACCGCGGCCAGCGCCGTGGCCGCGGTGACGCCGGGCCCGGCCAGCCGGTCCCGCATCACGAACACGATCTCCGGCTCGGCCCGCGGGTGGATCAGCCGGTCCCGGGGCACGGCCGCCCCGGCCGGCAGCACCATGGCGTCGGTCAGCCACGCGGTCAGCGGCGTGGCGATGCCCATCCGCTGCTGCTTGGCCCGGCTGGTCAGCCCCAGCTTGAGGCCGGCCAGCCGCTCGCCGCGGCCCAGCCTGCGGCGCAGCGTCTCGTCCTGCACCGCGTACCCGGTAGCCAGGTCCAGGCCGGGCCAGTCGTCGGTGAGCGGCTCCCGGTCCGCCCGGGCGTCCTCGGCGTCCAGCAGCGCGGTGGCCGCCGAGTCCACCGTCCAGTCCGTCATCCTGCCGCTCCTGCCGTCTCGCGCTCCTGCTGGAGCTGGAGTGCCACGTCGATGATCATGTCTTCCTGGCCGCCTACGTACCCGGCCTCACCGACCCGCTGCAGGATCACGTGCGCGGGCACGCCATACCGCTGCGCGGCGCGCTGGGCGTGCAGCAGGAACGAGGAGTAGACCCCGGCGTAGCCCTGCACCACCGAGGAACGGTCCATCCACGGCAGCCGGGGGATGAACGGCCGGACGACTTCCTCGGCCGCGGCCAGCACGCCCAGCACGTCCACCCCGGTGCGGATGCCCAGCCGGTCGAACGTGGCCGCCAGCACTTCGGTCGGTGAGTTGCCGGCCCCCGCACCGAGGGCACACAGCGCCCCGTCGATCTGGGTCGCGCCCTCCTGGTAGGCGAGCACGGAGTTGGCCACCCCGAGGGACAGGTTCTGGTGCCCGTGGAAGCCCACCTGCGCATCGGCGCCGAGTTCCCCGATCAGGGCCCGCACCCGCTCCTGCGCGTCACCCAGCACCAACGCCCCCGCGGAATCGACCACGTACACGCACTCCGCGCCTGCGTCGGCCATGATCCGGGCCTGCGCGGCCAGCGCGGCGGGATCGAGCCGGTGGGCGAGCATGAGGAAACCCACGGTCTCCATGCCCAGGTCCCGTGCGGCCGCGAAGTGCTGGACCGACACGTCGGCCTCGGTGCAGTGGGTCGCGATCCGGGCCACCGACGCCCCGGCCTCACGGGCGTCCTTCAGGTCCTCCACCGTGCCCAGCCCCGGCAGCAGCAGGACCGCGATCTTCGCCGCCACCGCTTCCTCGGCTGCCGCGCGGACCAGCCGGATATCGTCCACCGCCGAGAAGCCGTAGTTAAACGACGAGCCGCCCAGCCCGTCGCCGTGCGAGACCTCGATGACCTCCACCCCGGCCGCGTCCAGCGCCGCGACCACCTGGCGGACCTGGGCCTCGGTGAAGCGGTGGGCCATCGCGTGCGAGCCGTCCCGCAGGGTGGAGTCGGTGATGCGCAGGTCGCGGGTCATGCCGTCACCCCCGTCCGGGACGCGGCGAGCAGGTCCCCGACCCGCGCGGCGGCGGCGGTCATGATGTCCAGGTTGCCGGCCCACGGGGGCAGGTAGTCACCGTTGCCGCGGACCTCCAGGAACACCGCGACCCGCGCCAGCCCGCCCCATTCCGGGACGGGCGGGTCGAACTGCGGGTCGGCGCGCAGCGTGTAGCCCGGCACGTACCGGGCCACCTCGGCCACCATGGCCAGCACCGAGTCCGAGATCGCGTCGTGGTCGGCGTCCGGGCTGATCGCGCAGAACACGGTGTCCCGCATGATCATCGGCGGGTCGACCGGGTTCAGGATGATGACCGCCTTGCCGCGCTCCGCGCCGCCGATCGACTCGATGGCCCGCGCCGTGGTCACGGTGAACTCGTCGATGTTGGCCCGGGTTCCCGGCCCGGCGGAGCGCGACGCGATAGAGGCCACGATCTCCGCATACGGCACCGGCGTTACCGCCGACACCGCGCGGACGACGGGAATGGTGGCCTGCCCGCCACAGGTGATCATGTTGACGTTGGGCGCGGCCAGATACTCGCTCAGGTTGACCGGCGGGCACACCATCGGCCCGACCGCGGCCGGGGTCAGGTCCACCACCTGGATGCCCGCCTCGGCGTACCGCGGCGCATTGGCCAGGTGGGCCCGCGCCGAGGTGGACTCGAACACCAGGTCCGGCCGCTCAGGCCGGTCCAGCAGCCAGTCCACGCCCCCCGCGGACGCCTGCACCCCGGCCCGCCGCGCCCGCTCCAGGCCCTCGGAGGCCGGGTCCACCCCGACCATGTAGGCCACCTCGACCTGCTCGCTGCGCTGCAGCTTGGCCAGCAGGTCCGTGCCGATGTTGCCCGGCCCCACGATCGCGGCCGTCGCCTTGGTCATCATTGCTCCGTCTCCTCGCCGGGACCGAACCGTGCGGTCACGCTGCCCAGACCCGCGAACGTCGCGGTCACCGTGTCCCCCGCTCCGACGGGGATCGCGGCGGTCACCGACCCGGGCAGGATCACCTGGCCGGCCTCGAGCACCACGCCCCGGGCCCCGACCGTGTTGGCCAGCCACACCAGGGAGGTGAGCGGCGAGCCGAGCACCGCGCCGCCCGCGCCGGTCCCGGCCAGCTCACCGTTCTTGTGCAGGGTGCAGCCCGCCAGCCGCAGGTCGGCCGCGGCCAGCGGGACCGGGCTGCCGCCCAGCACGACGCCCCCGGACGAGGCGTTGTCCGCGATGGTGTCGGCCAGCCCGATCTTCCAGTCCCGGATCCGCGAGTCGATCAGTTCCAGGGCGGGCAGCACGAAGTCCACCGCGGCGATCGCCTCGGCCACCGTGACCCCGGGGCCGCGCAGCGGGCGGCCCAGGACGAACGCCATCTCCGGCTCGACCCGGGGCTGCAGGAAGCGGGAGATGGGGATCGGCTCATACTCCAGCCAGAACATCCGGTCCAGCAGATGGCCGTAGTCCGGCTGGTCCACGCCCAGCTGGCGCTGCATCGCGGCCGAGGTCAGGCCGACCTTGTGCCCCTTGATCCGGGCTCCCCCGTCGAGCCAGCGGCGAACCTGGAGCAACTGGATCTCGTAGGCGTCCGCGACGGTGAGACCGGCGAACTTCGCGGTCAGCGGCTCGACCGGCTCGTGGCTCGCATACACCTCCAGCAACAGCTCGGCGATCTCCTCGTGCTCCTGCTGATTCACGTGCTCTGCCCTCCCGGTGTGCGATCCCTCTCCGGACAAACTGTATGCAGTTTAGCGGCAGAGCGGAAGCCCGGCCGTCCCGCGGAAGAGTGCCGTGATCGCGGAAAGCGCGCCTCCCTTTACCCGGGCTGCCCAGGCTGCCAGCCTGGTCGGGTGAGGCCGACGATCAGGTACACCAGGACCCCGGCGGGCCGCATCGCCTACTCGACGTCGGGCTCCGGCCCGGCCCTGTTGTGCGACTCAGGCTGGGTGACCCACCTCCGCGGGCAGCTGGAGCTCTTCTCTTTCGGTCCCTTCGTGACCAGCCTGGCTGACCGGTTCACCGTGATCCGCTACGACAAGCCCGGCTGCGGGCTGTCCGACCGGGACGGGGTCGATCTGTCCTTCGACGCGCAGATCACGGCGGCCCTGGCGGTGGCCGACGCGGCCGGCGCCAGCCGTTTCAGCCTGTTTGGTGCGTCCCAGGGCGGCCAGCTCGCCGCCGCGATCGCCGCCCGGTACCCGGAACGAGTTGACGCGCTCGTGGTGTACGGGATGTGCGCCGCCGGCCGGGACCTGGCGCCAGCCGAGGTCAGGGACTCGATCGTGGCCCTGATGAGGGCCCACTGGGGCCTGGGATCAAAGGTGCTGACCGGCATCTTCATCCCGGACCCGGACGCGGCGGAGATCGAGGCCCTGGCCCGGCTGTCCCGGGCCAGCGCCTCGGCGGCGGTGGCCAGCCGGCTCCTGGAGATCTACTACGGCACCGACGTCCGGGCGTTGCTGCCGGCTATCCGGGCGCGTACTGCGGTGCTGCACCGTGAAGCGGACCCGGCCACCCGCTTCGAGCTGGGCCGGGAGACCGCGACTCTCATCCCGGACGCGGCGCTGATCCCGCTGCCGGGCTCGAGTCATCTCTACTACCACGGCGAGTGGGCCGCGGTGCTGGACGCGACGCTCGGTTTCCTGGGCGAGCCGGCCACCGCCGGGCCCCCGCTCACCGCCCGCGAGATCGAGGTCGCAGCGCTGGTCGCCGAGGGGCTGACCAACGCGTCCATCGCCACCCGCCTGTCGGTCGCGCCGCGCACGGCCGAGACCCACGTCGAGAACATCCGGCGCAAGCTGCAGGTGCGCTCCCGGGCCCAGATCGCGGCCTGGGTGACCGAGCACCGGCTCCGCTCCTAGGTAGTTCGCCCGCTGCGCGGCCGCGCCGGCGTCTCCGGCCCGGGACGGGCCCGCAGATCACCGTAGTTCACCCGATAGCGACCCAGCGGCGGCCGGCCTAGCGTCAAGGCATGTCAGAGGCAACGAAGGCGATCCGCCCCCCGGGCACGTCCCAGCGCCCGGCCGCGAGACAGGGCCGCGCGGTGCTCATCCTCGGCTACGCGGCCGCGGTATATGGACTCTTCCTCGTCGTGCTGATCTACGCGGTCGGCTTCTTCGCCGGTTTCGCCGTGCCCAAGGACATCGACGACGGGGTTCGTTCCGGCTGGCCGCTCGCGGTGGCCATCGACCTGGGCTTGCTGGCCTTGTTCGCCGTGCAGCACACGGTCATGGCCCGTTCGTGGTTCAAACGCTGGCTGACGCGCGTGGTGCCCGGGCCGGCGGAGCGGGCGACGTTCGTCCTGGCCGCGACGCTGGCGCTCGCCCTGCTGTTCTGGGCCTGGCGGCCGTTCGGCGGGGTGATCTGGGCGCTGTCCGGGCCGGCCGCCGCCGTGCTCCTCGCGGTACAACTGGCCGGCTGGGCGGTGGCCCTCGGCTCGACGTTCATGATCAGCCACTTTGATCTGTTCGGGCTGCGGCAGGCCTGGCTCCATGCGCGCGGGACCGGCTACACGCCACCGGCGTTCACTGAGCGCGGCCTGTACCGGCGGATCCGTCACCCGCTGATGGCCGGGTTCGTGATCGTTTTCTGGGCCGCCCCGGTCATGACCGCGGGCCACCTGCTGTTCGCCGCGGCGGCCACCGGTTACATCCTGGCCGGCATCTGGTTCGAGGAACGCGACCTGGTGCGTTCCCTCGGCCCGGCGTACGCCTCCTACCTGGCCAGCGTGCCCGCGCTCATTCCGGGCCCCCGGCGGCGCCGGTCATGAGCGCCGCCTTCCCGCGGGTCGGCATGTTCCCGCCTCCCGATCTGCTGGACTGGGATCCGGCCACAGCCAGGGCGTTCCTGGACCAGATCGCGGCGGCGGGGATCGATCATGTCTGCTGCGCCGACCATGTGAGCTTCGTCGCGGGCCTGGGCTTCGACGGGCTGCTGCAGGCCACGGCGCTGGCCGCGCTGCACCCCTCGTTGCGGATCTCGTGCGGCCTGTACCTGCTGCCGCTGCGCCATCCCGTCCTGGTGGCCCGGCAGCTCGCGGACATCGAGCGGCTCGCGCCCGGGCGGCTGACCTTCGGGGTGGGCATCGGCGGCGAGGACCGCCACGAGGTGGCGATCTGCGGGGTTGACCCGGCCAGCCGGGGCGCGCGGATGGACGAATGCCTGACCGTGCTGCGCTCGCTCCTGTCCGGCCAGGCGGTCACCTTCCACGGGCGGTTCTTCGATCTGGACGAGGCGCTCATCGCTCCCCCGGCGCCGGGGATCCCGCTCATCGTCGGCGGCCGCTCGGACGCCGCGATCAGGCGCGCGGGCCGGTACGGCGATGGCTGGCTGGGCATCTGGAACTCACCCCGGCGCTTCGCGGCCGCCGTCGAGATGACAGCCGAGGAGGCCGCCCGCGCCGGGCGGCCCAGCGCGCCGGGCCGGCATGCGATGCAGGTCTGGTGCGGGCTCGCGGACTCCAGGGAGGCGGCCCGGGCCTGCCTGGCCCCGGCCATGGAGGCTTTCTACCAGCTCCCGTTCGAGCGGTTCGAGCGCTACTGCCCCTACGGCACCGCCGACGACGTGGCCGGGTTCCTCGCCCCGTACGTGGCGGCGGGCTGCACCGAGTTCAACCTGATCCCGCAGTCGCCCGACCCGCATCAGGCCGTAGCCGGGGTGGCCGCCGTGCGGAGCCTGCTGGCCGGGACCCGCGTTGCTAGCGCTTCGCCGCCCGGGGTTTTGCCGCACCGGGGTTTTGCCGCACTGACGAGGCCGGCCACCCGGATGGTCTCCAGCTGGCTGCTGGCGAAGTTCGTGACGTAGAGCGTCTGTCCGTCCGGGGACAACGCGAACTGCCGCGGGAAGCTCCCGGCACGGATCTGCCCCACCAAGGCCTGGCCGTGCAGCGCATCCTGGATGCTGACCACGCTCAGCCATTGGGCGCCCCGGCCCGCGAAACGGTTGGAGTCGGCGACCACCGCCAGCCGTCCGCCGTCGACCAGGACCACGCCGACCGGTGCCGAGCCCACCGGGACATCCGCAACCAGAGCGGGCCTGGCCGGGGTGAGCCGGGACGTGGCGAAGCCGAGCAGCGCGTCGCTGCCCCGGGCGGTCACCCAGGCCACCTGGCCGCCCGGGGAGAGCACCACCCGGACCGGGCTGGCACCCGCGCCGATGGTGGCCCGCACCGCAGCAGCCGGATCCTGTTCCGCCTTAGCGATATCGATGAGCCGGACGACTCCGGGCAGCGAATCCGGGTCCCCCGGGCAGCGCCGGTTGGTCGCGGGGCCGCGGAGGCCACCGGCTGGGCCCCTGACTTCGCTGGTCACGTACAGCCAGCGACCGTCCGCCGAGATCGCCTCACCCACGGGCGCGAACGCGGCCGGTACCCGTCCGACGGTGACTCCCGTGGCCCGGAAACCCGCCGACAGGGCCCGGGCCAGGTCCGAGACCTGAACGGCGCCGGTACCTTCCAGCGAGGTGAACACGTAATGCCCGCCGGCTGAGGTGGCCACCTCAATGGCCCCGCCGGGTGCGGGCAGGCTTCCCACGACCGCTTGGGCGGAGCCGGACTCGAGCCGGGCCACGCTGAGCACGGCGGTTTCACTCGTCGCCGCCACCAGCAGGTAGCGCCCGTCGGGGGTCAGCGCCTCACCGAGGCCCTGCTGGCGGCCGGGCAACGATACGGATTCCAGCACCACCGGCGAGGCCGCACCCGCCCGGAGCACGGTGACCCCGTGGCTGTCGCTGACGAAGACCCACCGTCCGTCCGGCGAGGTGATCACCCCAAACGGTGCCGGCGGCACGGACGTCATCACCGGCCGGACGCCGGTGAGCGCGCGGGCCGGGGCCACGGCCACGCTGCACCCGGGCACCTTCAGCGATCCCGCGGGGACGGAGGAAGGAAACGGGGCCGGGGCGGCGGACGTCGCGGCCGGGACACTCGCCGGCTGGGCGGGCGCAGGAGGTCTGGCTGGCGCCGGCACCGTGGTGCATGAGGCCAGTAACGCCGCTGCTCCAGACGCGACTGTCACGGCCAGCGCCCGGCGGGGCCTCCCCGTGGTCATGACGCCAGCCTAGCCAGCCAGCACGCCACAGGCGCCGGCCTCGCAGGCGGCGAGCGCGTCGCGGATCTCACCCTGAACCCGGGCCAGGTCCGCGATCGTGGACTCGATGCGGCCCAGCGCCTCACGCAGCCGCCAGCGTTCCGAGGCGCAGGAGGCGTGGCCTGCATCCTGGGCGTGCAACGCGCCAATGATCTCGTCCAGCGTCAGCCCCAGGCTCTGCAGCCTGCGGGTGAGCCTGATCCGCGCCACGGCTGCCTCGGTATACATGTGATATCCCGCCGCGCCGGACGCGGCCTCGTACCTTCCCCGGGAGCCACCGTGGACTCACCCGAGCATCCCCCGCTGCTACTGCCCGTCGCGTGCACGCTGACCGGTACCCCTGGTGCCTTCGCGGAGCGGATGGCCGAGTACCGGCGCCTGTTCCAGGAGCACCTGACCGGCCGCAGCCGGACCGGCGCCGGCATCCGGTTCTGCTTCCGCGCGGAGCCAGGCGTCGAGGACTGGGTCCGTGACCTGGCCCGCCGGGAGAAGGCGTGCTGCGGCTTCTTCGACTTCACCGTGACCGCCGACGCCGGGGGGATCCGGTGGGACGCTGCGGTCGCCGACAACGAGCCGGCCCGGCAGGCGCTGGACGAGTTCTACCGCCTGCCCGACACCCTGGGAACCGGCGATCAGGCGAACGAGCCGTACCGGGCCGGCCCATCAGGCTCGTAAGTCGCGATGATGACGCCGGTACTCGTGCTCGAGGTGCCGGTGAGCCGCAGCGCGGCCGGGCGGGCGCCGTCGCGGAACAGCTTCTTCCCCGAGCCGAGATGAACGGGAAAGGTCAGCAGGCGGTATTCGTCCACCAGGTCGTGGTCGATGAGGGTCTGAGCCAGCAGGCCGCTGCCGTGGACCTGCAGCTCACCGCCGGGCCGTTCCTTGAGCTTGGCTACCTCCGCGGCCACGTCCCCGCCGAGGAGCGACGAGTTGGGCCAGCCGACCTCCTCGAGAGTGGTCGAGGCCACGTATTTCGGCAGCGCGTTGAGCTTGCTCGCGATGGGGTTACCGGGGTCGGTGACCTTCGGCCAGTAGCTCGCGAAGATCTCGTAGGTCTTGCGGCCGAGCAAGAACGCGTCCACCTGGTCGAACCAGCCCGTCATGGCCGCGCCGAAATCCTGGTCATCGTAGGGGGCAGACCATCCGCCGTGCACGAAGCCCGGGTCCGAATCTTCGTTCGGGCCGCCCGGCGCCTGCATCACGCCGTCGAGGGTCAGGAAGGTGTGCATGGTCAGTCGCATCGTCGTCTCCTCGGTTATCCGCACTCGCGGGTCACGGTGTCCTGTCCTCATAGACGGCCGGCCAGCCCGCAACTCACCGCCCGCGATGCGCCCTCCGCGCCGACTGATCCCGCCTGGCCATCCCCCAGGCAGCGGTTGCACGACTCCCCCGGTCAGTGATCCCGTGGAGTCCTAGGCGGAGGGGGATGGTGGATGACTGGGGAGAGCGGGGCGCGGCCGCGCCGGTGTGCGGTGATCGGCGCTGGGGTGCTCGGCGTATGCCTGGCCGTCCGGCTGGCCGAGGCGGGGGCCGAGGTGACGCTGCTGGAGCGGGACGAGCCCGGCCAGGCCGCGACCCGGTCGAGTTTCGCCTGGCTGAACTCCAACGACAAAGCGCCCCGCGCTTATCACGACCTCAATGAGGCCGGCCTGCGGGCCTGGGACCGGCTGGCCGCCCGGCTGGACGGCGCCGCGTGGTACCGGCCTGCCGGGAACCTGGAGTGGGCCGCCAGCCCGGCGCACCGCGCGGAACTCACCGCCCGGGTGGGCAGGCTCACCCAATGGGGGTATCCGGCGCGCCTGATCGACCCGGCTGAGGCGGCGCACGCTCGAGCCGTCGCTGCGGCTGCCGTTTCCGGCGCCCGCCATCGCGTGGTTTCCCGGTGAGGGGTACCTGCTTACCACGGCGATGGTCAGTCATCTGGCTGAGCGCGCCGTCCAGCAGGGGGTCAGGGTCATGACCGGCGAACCGGGCCGGGTGACCGGCTTCGGGACCGCCGCGGAGGCCGGCCGCCGGGTCCGGCTGGTACGGACCGCCGACGGCCAGGAGATCTGCGCGGACGTGGTGGTGTGCTGCGCGGGTACGCAGGTCCCCCAGCTCGCGGCGCTGGCCGGTGCGCTCTGCCCGGTCCCGCTGGTCCCCTGGGCGGAACCGGGCGCCACCGCGCCGGGGCTGGTGGTCCAGGCGGGCCCGGTGGCCGCCCCGGGACCGGTCCGGATCATGCACACGCCCCTGGTGGACCTGCGGCCGCACACCGGGGGGCTGGTGCACCTGGAAGCGCCCGACGCGGCCGTGGACCTGCACACGCCCGAGCCGGATCTGCGGCGCTGGGCTTTGGAGCTGCTGAGCCGGGCCCGGGGCGTGGTGGACGGGCTCGACGACGCCTCCGTCACGGGGTACCGGGTGTGCGTGCGCCCGATGCCCGCGGACGGCCGGTCCATCGTGGGCTGGCTGCCCGGGGCGAGCGGGGTGTACGCGGCGGTGACCCACAGCGGCGTCACCCTCGGCGCGCACCTGGCCGAGCTCATCACCGCCGAGGTCCTGGGCGGCGCGGCTGAGCCCGAACTCGCGCCGTTCCGGCCGGACCGCTTCATGGCCGGGTAGCGTCCGGCCGGTGAGTTCCCGCGCCCCGGCTCGTCCTACCGGCAGACACGAAGAGCGCAGCCGCCGGGGAACCCGCCCGGCCGAGAGCAAGGAGCCGCTGGTGAGCACGTTCGTGCTGATTCCCGGGGCCGGAGGGACCGCGTCGTTCTGGTACCGGGTGACCCCTCTGCTGGAGGCCGGCGGCCACGACGCGATCGCCGTCAACCTGCCGGGCGCCGACGAGTCGGCGGGGCTGCCCGAATATACCGATCTGGTCCTCGCGGCCATGGCGGACCGGGAGGACGTGGTGCTGGTGGCCCAGTCGATGGGCGCGTTCACCGCGCCGATGGTGTGCGCCCGCGGGCCCGTCCGCCTGCTGATCCTGGTCAACGCGATGATCCCGCGGCCGGGCGAGACACCCGGTGAGTGGTGGGGCAACACCGGCTCGCAAGAGGCGCTGATCGCCGCCGCCCGGGATGGTGGCTACCCCGCCGAGATCGATCTGGAGACTTACTTCCTGCACGACCTGCCCGCCGAGGTGCTCGCCTCGGGCGAGGCCTCGGGCGGCCCTGAGGCCGACATCGCGTTCGGCCAGCCCTGCGCCATCGACCGGTGGCCGGACGTCCCCACCCGGGTGATCTCCGGTCGGGACGACCGCTTGTTCCCGCTGGAGTTCCAGCGCCGCGTGGCCAAGGACCGCCTCGGGCTCGAGGTCGACGTGGTCCCCGGTGGCCACCTGGCCGCCCTGTCCTACCCCGCGGCACTGGCCGACCAGATCCTGCGGACTTCTACCCGAACGGGTAGCTGACTCCCGCTCGCCGGACCCGCTACGGTTCACCACATGCGTCCACCCGCGGCCCTCATCCTGGAGTTAGCGCACGGCGCGATGTCCACGCACATCCTGGGTGCGCTGGCCCGGCTGGACATCGCCGAGCACCTCGCGGCCGGCCCGCGTGGCCTCGCCGACCTGGCCGCGGTCACCGGCACCGAACCGGAACTGCTGGACCGGCTGCTGCGCGCGGCCACGGTGCTGGGGCTGGTGGAACGAACCCCGGCGGGACTGTTCACGACCACCGAGGCCGGTACCTGCCTGCGCGCCGGACCCGGGTCGCTGCGGGACTTCGCGGTGATGCTGTCTGCCCCAGGGCAGCTGCGCCCGCTGGAACTGCTGACCGAGGCGCTCCGCGGAGAACCGGTCGCCGAGGCGGCTCTGGGCGAGCCCATCTGGGACTACTACCGCGATCACCCGGACGAGGGCGCCGCGTTCGCAGGCGCGATGAGCGGGGTATCCGCGATGATCGCCGGGCAGGTCGCGGAGGCGGCGGACGTCCGCGAGTGCCGCCGCATCGTGGACGTGGGCGGCGGGCACGGCACGCTGCTGCGGGCCCTGCTCGCCGCCGCGCCGCAGGCGCAGGGCGTGGTGCTCGACCTGCCCGAGGTGGTCCGCATCGCCCCGGCGGCCGGGCGCATCGAGTTCGTCGCCGGTGATTTCATGACCAGCGTCCCGGCCGGTGCCGACGTCTACGTGCTCTGCCACATCCTGCACGACTGGGACGACGACGCCGCGCGCCGCATCCTGGCGGCCTGCCGCCGGGCGGCCCCGGCGGACGCCCGGCTGCTGATCGTGGAGGCCGTGCTGGCCGATGAGCCCGGCCCGCTCACGCCCGAGGTGCTGAGCCTGCACGTGCTCGTGATGAGCGGTGGCGGTGAGCGCCGCCGCGACCAGTTCGGCCAGTTGCTCGACTCGGCTGGCTGGCAGCTCGTCCAGGTCACCCCGCTGCCCGGCGGCCAGAGCATCCTGACCGCCCACCCACGCTGACCGGACTGCTGGCTCAGCAGGGCAGCAGGCCGAACCTCTGCTTGGCCGCGAGCACGTGCCCGGCCGCCGCGTCGACCTCGTCGCGGAAGGGCCGCGAGGCGCGGGCCCGGGCCAGTACGGCCTGGGCCATGGCCTCCGCCGGGGCCACGTACTTGGCGGTCACCAGGTCACCGCCGGCCGCGATGAACTGGACGGCCCGGGCGCCCGGCGGCACGCTGGCCACCGCCTGGGCCGCGCCCAGGTCATCGGAGATGATCACGCCACCGAAGTGCATCCGGTCGCGCAGCATGGTGCGCATCACGACCGGGGAGAAGACGGCCAGATGATGCGGGTCGATCCGGGTGTAGGTGGCCAGCGCCACCATCACCAGCGGCACGCCCGCGCCGATGGCCGCCTGGAAGGTCCGCAGGTAGGGGTCGTCGGGGGTGGTGACCGTGTTGACCACGTCGGCGCTGAAGTCGGTGTTGCCGCGGACCCGGCCGAGCCCGGGGAAGTGCTTGGCGGTGGTCGCCTCGCCCGCCTGGGTCATGCCGCGGATGAACGCGACGCCGTGGCGGGCCACCACGGCCGGGGTGTGGCCGAACTCCCGCATCAGCTGCCCGATCGGCGCGTTCTGGGTGGTGTCCGCGGCCGGTACCACGTCCATGACCGGGGCGAAGTTGAGGTTGACCCCCGCGGCCCGGAGCTCCTGACCCCAGGTCCGCGCCAGGCGCTGCAATTGGGCGGGGGGCAGCATTCCCTGCGCGACGGCGCTCGGCATGGTGGCGAACCCCGGGCCCTGCAGCGCCTGGACCTCGCCGCCTTCCTGGTTGGCGGCCACGAAGAACCGGACCCCGCCGGTCACCTGGGGCGAGGTCAGCGACTGCACGGCCCGGCTGACGGCGCCAACGCCCGCGACGCCGGCGGTGTCGGTGGCGATGAAGCTGACCGAGCCGAAGTGGTACGCCCGGATCGCGCTCGCCGTGGCGGAATCCAGCACGCTGCCGGCCAGCCCCACGACGAACAGCTGCCCGACCCGCTGGGGCAGCGTCATCCGGGCCAGTACCTGGTCCGCGCACGACCGGGACGGGGCGGCGGGACTGGCCGCCGCGGAGCGCGCCGTGGCCGGGGCGCCGGTGGTGTGACCGCCCGGGGGCCGGAGCCTGGCGAGGACGGGGCCCCGGCGGTGCCCGCACACCCGGCCAGCATGGCGAGCAGCAAGCCGGCCAGCACGAGGGGCACCCAGGCCCGCCGGGCCGGGTGAACCTCGTCCCGGGTCAGCATCCGCCCAGCCTAAGAGCAGATCAGCCAGGAAGAGGCCGCCAGGCGGGGCCGGGAAGGAGCCGGGAAAAGGCCGGGCAGCGACGCCTCCGGTCTGCGGTGCAATCGATCCGAGCATCCACAATGCCCGTTCCTTACCCAATCTTTACGCGGCCCGGCGAGAGTGGGAGTCTTTCCGCATGGGGGAATTGGTCGGCCGTGATGCCGACCTCCAGACGATCGCGCGCATCCTCGACTCACCGGCTGACCAGCCGCCTGTCGTCGTGCTCCAGGGCGAGCCGGGAATCGGGAAGACCACCCTGTGGCTTGCGGGCATCGAGCAGGCACGCCAGCGTGGCTTTCGTGTCCTGTCGTGCCGCCCGTCGGCGGCCGAAGCGCAGTTGTCCTATGCGTCGCTGGCCGATCTGCTGGCCGACATCGACGACGACCTGCTGGATTTCCTGCCGGACCCGCAACGGCGCGCGATCGACTTCGTTTTGCTCCGGGGGCCTGCAGAGCCCGCGGTCACGGACTACCGGGCCACCGGAGCAGCACTGCTGTCGGTCCTGGAACGGCTCGCGGACGACACGCCGGTCCTGCTCGCGATCGACGATCTCCAGTGGATGGATAGCTCGACCGCCCAGGTCGCCGACTTCGCGCTCCGGCGGCTGAGCTCACCGGTGGCGGTCCTCGCCGCGTTGCGGAGTCCCGGCGACAGCGACCAGGAGCTGCCCCTCCTGCAGTCAGACCCGGGCCGTATCCACCGGGTGCGGGTGGGACCGCTGAGCCTGGGGGCCCTGCACCAGGTGCTCCGCACCCGGACGGGCTCGTCGTTCCCCCGGCCCGCGCTGATGCGGATCCAGCAGATCTCGGGCGGCAACCCGTTCTACGCGCTCGAACTCGCCTGGGGTACGCGACGGGGAGGCGAAGCGGATCTGGCCGCCCCGTTGCCGCAGACGCTGGCTCAGCTGGTCCGGACGCGGATCGACGGAATCCGCCCGGATGTTCAGCCGGCACTGCTCGCGGCGGCCGCGCTGGGCGAGCCTACGGTCGAACTAGTCCAGCTCGCCCTGGACACCGGGCCGGCCGAGGCCGAGCGCCTGCTCGAGGCGGCCGAGGACTATGGCCTGATCACCCTGGACGGCCACCGGGTCCGGTTCACTCATCCGCTGCTGGCCACCGGCGTGTACACGGCCGCGTCGCCGGCCCGGCGCCGCGGCATGCATCGCAGGCTCGCCGAGCTGACCGCCGATCCCGAGGAGCGGGCCCGGCATATCGCCCAGGCCGCGACCAGCCTCGATGCGGCATCCGCGGCGGCCCTGGACCAGGGTGCGGTCCGCGCCCGGGCGCGGGGTGCGCCCGCGGCCGCCGCGGAACTCCTCGAGCTGGCGATCAAGCTGGGCGCGAGCACACCCGAGCGCCGGATCGCGCTGGCCCAGGACCACTTCGACGCCGGCGACCCGGCGCGGGCCCGCGCGCTGCTGGAGGAAACCGTCGCCAGGATCCCCGCGGGCCCGGGCCGGGCCGGGGCACTGCGGCTGCTGGCCGTGGTGCGCCTGCATGATGACAGTTACCGGGAGTCGGCGGGCTACCTGGAGCAGGCCCTCGCCGAGGTCGGGCCGGACCTGCGGCTACGCGTACAGATCCTGAACCAGCTGATGTTCGTGCTGGTCAACCTGGGCCGCATCCCGGACGCCCTGCAATTGACCAGCGAGACCATGGCCAACGCCGAGCGACTCGGTGATCCCGACCTGCTGGCCAAGGCGCTCGCCGCTTCGGTCATGATCCGCTTTCTCAGCGGCCAGGGACTCGACGAGAACCGGCTGGAACGTGCCCTCGACCTCGAGGATCCGGACGTTCCTACCCCGGTCATGCTCCGCCCGACCCTGATCAGCAGCCTGCTGCTGGCCTGGACGGGGCGGCTCGACGAGGCCCGGGAAGGCCTGCAGTCCATTCGCCGGCGCTGCCTGGACCGGGGCGAGGAAAGCGACCTGATGTTCGCCGCCTTCCACGCCGTGATCGTCGAGTGCTGGCGCGGGAACCTCGCTGACGCACACCTGATCGCCGAGGACACCATGGAACGGGCCCTGCAGCTGGGGACGGACATTCCGCGGGCCATCGCGCTGGCCACGCAGGCCAACGTGGCCGCCTACGCGGGCCAGCCGGACGAGACGCGCCGGGCCGCCCTCGAAGCGCTGGCCATCTTCCAGCGGGGAAGCTGCCTGGCCGTCACCGTGTGGCCGGCGGTGACGCTCGGGTTCCTGGAAGTGTCCCTGGCTGACTACCCGGCGGCGGCCGCGACGCTGGGCCCGCTCGCTTCGGCCGCAGCCGCTATGGGATACGGCGAGCCCACCGCCGCGCCGTTCGCCCCCGACGCCGTGGAAGCGCTGATCGGGGTGGGCCAGCTGGACGAGGCGGCCACCCTGCTGGATCAGCTGGAGAGCAACGGCCGGCGGCTGGACCGGGCCTGGGCGCTGGCGCTCGGCGCGCGCTGCCGGAGCCTCCTGCTCGCCGCCGCCGGCGACCTGGATGCGGCGGCCAAGACAGCTGAGCATGCCCTCGACGAGCACCGGCGGCTGCCGATGCCGTTCGAGCGGGCGCGGACCCTGCTCGTCCTCGGCCAGATCCAGCGCCGCCGGCGCCAGAAACGAGCTGCCGCAGTCGCGCTGCAGGAGGCGGCCCGGGTCTTCGACGAACTCGGCACGCCGCTGTGGGCCGACCGGGCCCGGGCCGAACTGGAACGGGTCAGCGGCAGCACCCCGGCCGCGAGCAGCCGGCTGACGCCCTCGGAACGGCGGGTGGCCGAGCTGGCCGCCAGCGGCCTGACCAATCGCGATGTCGCCGGGGCCTTGTTCATCAGCCCGAAGACCGTCGAGGCCAACCTCGCCCGCGTCTACCACAAGCTGGGCATCCACTCCCGGGCCGAGCTGGGCCAGCGGATGGCTGAACGGGACACGTAGGGAAACACCCGATTCCCCCGGCGGGGCCGCGGATCTACCGTCGGCCCATGCCAGAAGGCTCTCCGCGCAGCCCGTGCCGGTATCTCGTCGAGTGGTACCAGCCGGCTCTCAGTGCGGCGCTGCTCGAGGAAACCGAGCGCCAGCTCGGCCGTTCCGCGGCCGAGGTGTCGAGGGAAGGCACCGCCGTGAGCCTCCTCCTGACGCTCTTCATGCCCGACGACGAAGTCGCATTCTGCCTGTTCGCGGCCGGGTCTCCCGCCTCCGTGGAGCAAACGTGCCGCCGTGCGGCGCTTCCGTTCGAACGCATCAGCCGGGCGATCACCGGACCGGACGCCAGCAGGCCGGGCCCGGCGTTTGGCCGACCGCCAGCCGAGTTCACCTCAGACCGGCCCGGACCAGGTGAGGTGTTCTGAATGCGCGATCGGGCCATGGGCGTCCTGTTCATCCTGTCCGGCCTGTGCTTCGTGGCCGGCGTCCTCAACCCGCCCCTGCTGTCCACCTGGGGCGAATCGGTACCCGAGGCGCTCCGCACGGCCTCGGCGCACCGCACCGCGTGGTTCCTCTCGACCTGGCTGATCGCGCTGTCGGTGGTGGCCGGCATCGCAGCCGTCGAACTCCTCGCCCGGTCCCTGGATACGGACACGGCCCGGGTGGGCCGGTCGCTCTACCTGGTCGGGGGCGGACTGGCCCTCGCGTCCACGATCTGGGACCTGTCGGTCACCAGCACCCTCCTGGGCGCCGCCAGGCTGCCCGCCTGGTACCTGGGGGCCGGGCACTGGGCGGAGGGCCTGGGCACGGCCTTCTTCGCATTGCTGGCGCCGGCCGCGCTGGTGTGCTTCGGGGTGCCGATCATCGCGACCCGCAGACTTCCGCCCTGGACCGGCGTGGTCCTGCTGATCGCGGCGGCCATCCTGTTCGGCCAGTTCGCCGTATTCCGCGGCGCTCTGCCTTTCCCCCAGTTCCTGGCGTTCATCGCGCTCGGCATCACGGCCCTGATGCGCCCGCCCGCACCGGCGTCACCGGCCCCCGGCCCTGGATCACCCCAGCTGGCCGCCCGGGACTGACCCGACCGCAATTTCCTGAGGAGAATCTGATGGCCTCTTCCACCGGGACTCAGAGCCCGCAGACCACTGAGACCGGCCTGCGGCGCGCGGCCCAGGCGGGGTACCGCTGGCTGCTGCTGGCCTTCCTGGTGCTCGGTGCGGTCCAGATCTTCCTGGCCGGCCTGGGCGCGTTCAGGATCGACAATCTGGGTGTCTCCGGCGAAACCGCGTTCGCCCCGCATCGCGACGGTGGGATTCGCGATGGGCGGGGTGGCGCTCTTCATCCTGGTCCTGGCGCTGATCGCCCGGCCGGGCGTCCGCGCGGTCATCGCGTCGGCGCTGCTGTTCCTGCTGGCCGTGCTGGTCCAGAGCCTGCTGGCCAGCCTGGCCGACAACACCGTCTGGTTCGGCGGCCTGCACGCCCTGGACGGGCTGGCCATCCTGGGCATCGCCGCGTTCTTGTATCTAGCGGCCCGCCGTCAGCACTCATGACGGGAGGAACTCATGACGGCGAGCACGGATAGCCAGGCGGCGGGCACGCGAAGGCCGGAGGTGGCCAGCGTGCCTGGCCGCTCAGGTACGCGCCTCATCAACGGCTTGTGGGCCGGGTCGGTCCTGATCGCCATCGCCGAGGGCCGTCCTGACCGGAGTCACCTGGGGTGACTTCAAGGCGAACGACGCCATCTCCCAGCTAGGGTCCTCGGTCTCGACGGTGGCGTACGCCACCCTCGGAGCGCTGATCGTCCGCCGGGTCCGCAACCCGATTGGCTGGCTGCTGCTGACCGCGGGAATCAGTCTCGGGCTGATGGGCCTTTTTTCCGCCTACGCCGTGCTGGGGATCACCACGCATCCCGGCGCGGTGCCCGCGCCCCAGCAGGTCGGCGCGGTCGCCGAGTGGCTCTTCTTCCCCGTCGTGGCCGTGCTGGCCTGCGCGTTCCTCCTCTTCCCGACCGGGACCTTGCGGTCGCGGCGCTGGCGCCCGGTCGTGGTGCTGAACTTCCTGGCCACCGGGCTGCTGATGATCGTCTTCATCCTGGTCCCCCGCCGGTGGCCCTGCCGGCCCCGGGCGGTGTACTCGCTCACGTACCAGAATCCGTTCGGCGTTCCGGCCGTCGGGCGTGCGCTGGCCGGGACTCCGATTGACAATTTCAATTCCCTGACCCTGCTGTCCCTGCTGTTCCTCGCGGCGGGAGCGCTGTCGCTCGTGCTGCGCTACCGGGCGGGCGGCGGGGAGCTGCGCCGCCAGATCAACTGGGTGGCGCTGGCCGGGCGCCGCCTTTGCCCTCGTCCAGCTGGTGGCGATCGCAGGCATCGCGGCCGACCACGGCAAGCAGCCGCCCATCACCGGCGCCGCCTATGCCGCGTCCGCTTTCATCGGCCTGCTCGGCTTCCCGGCCGCGATCACGATCGGGATCCTGAAGTACCGGCTGTACGAGATCGACGTCATCATCAACCGGGCCGTCGTCTACGGCCTGGTCTCGGCCGGGCTGACCGCCGTGTACGCCGGGATCGTGCTGGGCATCGGGACGCTCGCCGGGCAGCAGGGCAGCCCGCTACTGACGATCGCCGCGGCCGTCGCGGTCGCCCTGCTGTTCCAGCCCGCCCGGCAGCGGGCCCGCCGGGTCGCCAACCGGCTGGTGTACGGGGAGCGGGCCACGCCCTACCAGGTGCTGTCCGACTTCGCCGATGACATGGCCGGCCAGCTGGACTACGACAAGGCCGTCGCGAAGATGGTGACCGTCCTGGCCAGCGCCACCGGGGCCATCCGGGCCGAGGCCTGGATCCGGGTCGGGCCCGAGCTGCGGCCGGTGACGATCTGGCCCGACGGGTCCTCCGCCCGGGGCCGCGCTCCCGCTGGCCGACGGCGGCGCAGCTGCCCGCCTTCGAGGCCGCGTCCCGGGCGGTGGCCGTGCGGCACGGGGATGAACTGCTGGGCGCGCTGGCCCTGCACAAGCCGCGGAACGAAGCCGCTGACCCAGGCCGAGGACAAGCTCTTGCAGCATCTGGCCTCCCAGGCCGGGCTGGTCTTCCGCAACGGCCGGCTCACCGCGGAGCTGCAGGCCACGATCGAGGAACTGCAGGGCCTCGCGGCGGCGGCTGGTGAAGGCGCAGGACGAGGAGCGGCGCAAGATCGAGCGCAACCTGCACGACGGGGCGCAACAGCAGCTCGTCGCGCTCTCCATCCAGCTTGGCCTGCTGGAAGAGTCGGCCGAGGACGCCGCCTCGGTCCGGCAGCTCACGCCCGAGCTGCAGAAATCAGCCCGGGCCGCGCTCGATGACCTGCGGGCTCTGGCCCGGGGCATCTACCCGCCGCTGCTCGCCGACCAGGGCCTCGTCCTCGCCCTGCAGGCCCAGGCGCGCAAGGCCGCGGTGCCGGTCACGATTGAGGCCGACGGCATTCAGCGCTACCCGCAGGACGTCGAGGCGACCGTGTACTTCTGCGCGCTCGAGGCCCTGCAGAACATCGCCAAGTACGCCGACGCCTCCCGGGCGGACGTCTGCCTCTCCTGCTCCGGGGGAAGCCTGCAGTTCACCATCACTGACGACGGAACCGGATTCGATACCGCGGCCGCCCGGGACGGCACCGGCCTGCAAGGCATGGCCGACCGGCTAGCCGCCCTGGGCGGGACCCTGCAGCTCCGCTCCCGGCCCGGACAGGGCACGACGGTATCCGGCCGGCTGCCCGTGCCGGGGAGCTGAGGAACGAGGTCGAGCAGGGAGCTGGCCATCACGCGGGCCGGCCATACCGCCTCACGGGGCCGGGCTGAGGCCTCCCGCGGTGAGCAGGTACGCGCCGTGACCCTTGACCCGGCCCGCGGCGAGGTCGGCGACCGCCTGGCCCGCCTGCTCCGTGGTCAGAGCCGGCCCGGCCCGGTCCAGGAACGCGCTGACCTCGATCCCGTCCCGGGCCGCGTACCCGGCCACCGCCGCGGCCCCCAGCCCGGTGACCGGGGTCAGCTGCGGCAGCAACGACACGAACCTGATGTCGAGACCGTCCCGCTCGGATTCGGCCGCGGCGTAGCTGGTGATGAACCGGATGGTGGCCTTGGCCCCGGCGTACCCGCCGCTCAGCGGCGACCCGCGCACCGCCGCCCCGCTGGACAGCGCGATGACGAGGCTGCCCGGCTCCAGCGGCGCCAGCAGCGCTTCACGGGTCCAGCCGAAGACGTGCTGGACGTCGACGTCCCAGTTCCGGCTGAACGTCTGCCAGGTGTGCCGCTGGATCGGCCGGGCCAGCGGGGCGGCGCCCGCGTTGAGCACCAGCAGGTCCGGCCGGTAGGCGTCGATGAGCTGCCCGGCTACGACCGGGTCCGCGGCGTCCGCGGCCACCGGGGTGAACGAGCCGCCGAGCTCGGTCCGCAGGTCTTCCAGCGGGGCCGGGTCCCGGGCCACGCCGACGACGCGTGCGCCCGCCGCACCCAGCGCGACGGCGATGGCCCGGCCGAAGCCCCGGCTGGCCCCGGTGACGAGCGCGGTCCGGCCTGTGATGTCGATAGTCATGAGCACCCCTCCGTAATCGGTGACCGCCGTCGGGGACGGCTACACAGATAGACCAGCGGGAGCCACCGGAGTCGCCGCCCGGGCCACGCTGATCATCAGCCGCACAATCCGGGCGGGTGACCCTCAGGATGTGCATGCCAGCCGGGTCCCCATCGGCCCCATGCTCTCGGGCGGCGAACGCAGACTGCCCGTTGGCCTGGGTCGCCAGCAGATGGAATCGTCCGCCGAAGTCAGGATTTTGCCGCAACGAAAGTCAAAACCCCACCGGCCGTGCACAGATCAGGAACGAGGCATCTCTAGCGAAGCCGTCGCGGAGCAGTCCGGCCACCGCGACGACTTGAACCCCTTCGAACTCTGCGGCGAAACGATTGGGAAGCGCTTGGTCGAGCTCCCAGGACCGCAGCGTGAAACTCCCGGGCCAGATCAGGGCCGCCAGGACCCGTTGGCACCTTCTGGCATTGTCTCTCTATCCATACGTGATTTGTGTCTTATTCGGACATAGCGACAATTCCGGTCGGCCGTCACCAGAGGCGTGTTATCACGGAGGCCTGAGGAGATGGTGCTAGCTCGGGGCCTAGCACAGTTGACGTGGACTACGGGCGACGCGGAGGGATACCTGCCGCCAGGCAGTGACGCCTTGACGTCACGATCATCCTGGAGAACGATCTAGTCGTGACCGACGACAGGGTGCCTGGCACTCGAAGCCGAAGATGCACCTGTACGAATGCAACAAATGCCATCGCCTGAGTGGTCCGAAGCTGCCGGAGTGCCACGGCAGAAAATGTCCTGAAGAAGTAAGCACCGATCAGCCTTCATCAGGGGAATGGGCGACGGTATCCATCGTGCTGAGCGCCGTGCATAGCCTCCAGCGCTAGTGATCGCTGCAGATAGCTTGCTCCGGCCATCATGATGAAGCTGCCATCGTAACTGCATTGCGATAACCGACACGGCCAATCAAGGCACAGGGCTTATGACAGCGAGAACAGGCTCACGAAGACCATCGTGCAGTACATGTCTAGTCGAGTGCGAAACTGATCGTGCTGTATCTGAACTCGCCGGGGAAACCTTCCCGCGCTGCCGGAGCCGAAGCTACGCACGTCGCCACCGCATGCCTGAGCTCATCCTTGTGGCCGTATCAGGTTACCAAGTTTTGTGGGCAGATACGGGAGTTACTGGATAAGCTTCTCTGGAAGGAGGACGGATGACCTCTGGCCGAGCGCCATGCATCGGCCGGTCTCGCCAGGTCTGAATAGCTTTGACAAAAACCTCGACTTCGCTGCCTTGGAGATCAGGAGCTCTGAAGCCTTGCCAGAACAACGGGCCAGACGGCTCTGGCGATCCGACCGAAGTCGTCCTATCGAGAACCACGTCAGAGAGAGCAGAACGGAACGCCTCTACAGATTCTTCTTGACGTCGCTCATGATAAGCCTCTCTTGTGATAATGCCGCCGGTATCATGAGCTTGCTAGCGAAGCCAGAGATCCCGCCGACCGCAGCCCAGGCCCTATGGCCTCAAAGGAGAACGCCTGTGTGACTACGTCGCGACTATGAGCAGTGGGATCTTATCGTGAGCCTGAAGCGGGTGCGCAGTCAGCTTCCACTGCAGCAAGTATGCTCGCAGATTCAACTCGGACTCCAGAAGGACGGCCACACCTGCATAAGAATGCTGCAGGAGCCAGGCCTTAGCGCGGAGCTGCTGAGCCCCGAGCTATGAACGCCGATACGCCATCAGAGAGAGGCGAGATGGCTGACTCCACGTCGCTTGCCAGTCCGGGCGAACCCATGGGCTCAAGGATCTCGCCGGGCCCGCTCCACGCCTTCGCCGCGCCGCAGCGAGAGGTCTGTGACCCGGTTCCGTCTTGATAGGCAGCCTTAGGCTTCACCGCCGATTGCCCGGCTCAGATTCCCTTGACCCGAGCGCTGGGGCGGCTCGCAGGGCAAGAGGTTGAGGCCGTCCAGCAGAGGCAAGGACCAGCACCCCAACCGCCCCCGCATCGGGGTGACCACACGCCTTGGAACCTTATGGCGGTTTCGGCTGCGGAGCCTGCTCACGAAAGCCCTAACCCTGGATGCGAGCACTGCATCAGTGTAGAACACATATTCGATACTGTCGACCCTCACCCATGTCAATCGTACGAGAGAACGAAAGACCATTGCTAACTGCTGGTGCCTGTGTTCCGCAGGTGTCACGGTCGAAGAGGAGTTCTCGAACGATGAACGTGTATGGACTGTGTCGAGCTTGGCAGGCATCCCACGCAACAACCCGAGAAGATTCCGCGTGATGATGGATTCTTGCAGGCCGGTCAGCAGCCGCCGGCGGGGCCGGGGACGCCCGGCCCGGTCGCGGGCGCATCCACGACGCCCTCAGCCCCGGCCCGCAGGACCGCGCCGAAGTGCACCACGTACCAGCGGCCGCGCCAGGAGATGAGGGACGCGATCCCGATCGAGCGCTGCTGGCCGCGGTGCCGGTACACCAGCCGCGCGCCGCCCACGTGCCAGTAGCCCACGGCGTTGTAGCAGGCCCCGGGGTTGATCCAGGCTGCCTCGGCCTCGGGCACGATGACCCGGATCAGGGTGTCGTGCCGGGCGCCGCGGCCGAGGAAGTGGTGCGCGGCGGCCACGTCGAGCCGGAAGTCCCCGAAGAGCCGGGAGTGCCAGTCCGCCGACGGGTCGGCGATGGCCTTGACCTGGGTGTAGGCCGCCAGCGGGAAAAACGATTGGGCGGCCAGGCTGGCGCGGCCAGCGACCACGGCCGCCCACAGATCGGTCATCTCCGCGCGGAAAACCTGTGTGTGCGCGCTGGGCAGCGCGCGGGTCTGGGTCAATCGGCCGGGTGGGGGCGGTGCCGGGATCACGGTCGGCTGCCCGGCGGCCGGCCTGGCGCCCGGCGCGCGGCTGGGCGTGGCCGGGGCGGGCGGCCGGGCGGCCGTCGCGGGCATGACGGTAGCCGGACGCTGCTGGCCGGCCGGTGCGGCGGCGTGAGTGCTCCCCGGGCTCCCGCATCCTCCCGCGATCAGCCCGATCCCGGCGGCCAGGATCCCGGCCAGCTCCGCTCTCCGCCCGGCCCGCGATACCCGCCAGTGCGTGCTATCCAGGCCCTTCACCCGGCCAGCGTACCGGCGCGATGGCCGGCGTCTCGTGACCATCGATGCCCAGCGCGTCACGGTCAACCGCCAGCCGGCCTCGACCCAGACCCGCACCTACCCGGACCCGCCGCGCGCCGACTGACCCGGTGCAGAGTACTTACTGCGTGCAGTAACTACTGACCTGCGGAGGCCGCTGCCGCCGGGGCGGGCGCCGCGGCCGCCCAGCGCAGCGTGAACTGGTCCAGCGTGTAGCCGAGGGCGTTCAGCGTCGGCTGGATGAAGCTGCCGCGGATGGTCTGGCGTGGCCTCGTTCTCGGCGCTGCCGATCAGCGGGCCGGTTACCTGCGGCGGCGTGGGTGGCCTTGTAGAAGGCGATCCGCTGGGCCTGCGGGTACAGCACGGACGGCGCGAACTGGGGCCGCAGCACCACGCCGCAGCCAAACCCCGGGTAGGTCCAGCTGTGCTGGGTGTCGATGGGGTGGGACGGAAGGTTGTCGATCGTGATGTCGTGGACCGTCTGGGGCAGGCGGGGCCGGGGCAGGACCATCATGACCGTCACGTGGCCGGGCTTGCCTCCCGCTGGACGGCTCAGCACCCGCAGCCGGTAGTGTCCCGCCGCCGGTGCCCACCACGCCGGGCCGGGGTTCAGGTCCACGGTGGCGGAAGCATGCCCGACGGCGTAGAAGGTGCTGGCGTACCAGCAGGGCCACGGGCCGATGTTCTTGGACACCTTGCGGGTGAAGTAGAAGTCAAAGTTCGCCTGGCCGAGGGCGGGCTGGGAAATGCCCTCGATCTTCTGCAGCACCCAGGGCCCGAGATCGGTATTGGTCGTGGTCCCCGCCGTGACGACCTGCCACGGCCAGGCGAACCGCACGCTCGGCAGGTGCACGTTGAGGCCCACCAGGTGCAGGGCGGCCGAGAGCGCGGCCAGGACCACGGACGCGATCGCCTTGCGGAAGATGAGCCCGGCCAGGACCAGGATCGTGACCCAGATGATCCGGGTGCGCATCCGCCGCCGGCGTGGGCCAGGCTCGGGGCCGGCGGCCATCCAGGCGGGCCAGCCGGAGCGCCCTGCGGCGCGTCCGGCCGGCGGGACGACCGGCGGCGCGGTGGGAGCCGCCGGGCCCCCTGGTCCGGCCAGCACGGCCGTCGTGTGTCCCGCGCCGAAACGTCCGGCCGGGTAGGGCCCGCCGCCCCCGGGCCAGGCTGGGGCGGTGCGCCCTGGCCGGCCCGGGCCGTCCTGTGCGCGGTGAGCAGGCTCAGCAGGGCCAGCACGATGCGAACCACGCGGTCCACCTTCCTTCCGAGGGTGCGATGAGTCTGGGCATGACGGCGGCCGATCGCTACACGGTCGCCGGGTAGTCGAGTCCGAGCACGATCGGCACGGCCCCGAACGGCCGCCGGTACCGGCTGCCCGGGCGGTCGCCGGTCCCGGGGGCGGCGATCCTGGGCCAGCGCATGCCCAGGTGGTGCTCGGTAAGGCCCGCGACCGAGTACGGGAACTCCATGGCCGAGCAGTCATGGGACTTGAGCAGGCGCGCCCCACCGGAAGGCCGCGAAGGCGTTGGCCAGATCGCGCACCGACAGGTCGCCCCGGCCGGTCAGGTCGATCCCGTACACGGTGCGGGACAGCCGGATCAGGTCGTCAGCACAGCGCGCCAGGGCCGCGGACTTGGAGGTGTACACGGTGCCGTCAGCGTTGAGGCTGCCGAGTCTTTCGCCGTACACCGGGGAGCGGCGGGGCCGCGCGTCACACTGCATCCAGTCGCAGGCGGCCAGCAGCTGCCAGCTGATCCCGCGGAAACTGGCCACGTCGCGGTACAGGGTCTCCTCGCCCAGCAGCGGCCCCTTGGCCGTTTGCACGAAGGAGTTGAGCACCGACCGGGGCATGTGCGGCTGGTAGCGATGCGTGCTGACCAGGGTGGCGCGAACTGGTCCGGCGCCCGGACGGCCTGCGCTGGCCCGCCGGGCCGCCGGAGCAGACCGGGGCCGCGCCGAGGCGGACCGCTTCACGGGCACGAAGCGAGCCGCTGGCCCGAAGCTGACCGCGGAAGTCATCGGGCGTTCGGACTCGGCCTGCGTGGTGACACCCGGGATGTCGGCTTGGGCGGACGAGGCAGATGGAGCGGCCGGGGATGGCGAAACCGCTGGCGGCGAGGTGGCTGCCCGGGTGGCGCGGCGGTTCTTCGCCGGCGGAGGCTGCGGCGCTGCGCGTAGCCGCGCGGCGCGGGCTGGCCGACGGCTGCGCGGTGGACGACCCGCCGGGCTCGCTGCTGCGCGGCGCGCTCGGCTGAGGCTGACCGGTCGCGGGCGGCTGCGCGCTGCCCGTGGTGCTCGGCTCGGGAGCAGGCGTCCGCGCCGGTGCCGGGCTGGCCGTTCCGGTCGGCTCCGGGTCTCGGTCCGGGTGGGGTTCGGGCTCGCCGTGCGGGTCGGCCCGGGCTCGGCGGTCCGGGTCGGCTCCGGGCTCGCCGTCCGGGTCGGCTGCCGGGCTGGCCGTCCGGGTCGGCTCCGGGCTCGCCGTCCGGGTCGGCTCCGGGCTCGCCGTCCGGGTCGGCTGGGGCTTGGCGGTCCGCGTCGGCTGCGGGGTCGCGGCGGGCGGACTCGCTGACCCGCCCGGCTGGGCAGGTGGCGTGACGGTGCCGCGTCACCCCGGGAATGGCCGCGCTGCCCGGCTGCGTCCCGGCCGGGCTGCGGTCCGGCCGGGGCCCGGCGTGAGTGGCGTTGTAGCGGTACAGGTCGTAACGCCGCATGAGGCTGATGAGATTCGCCCCGTAGTTGGGGTCCGTGGCGTAGACCCCGGTCAGCGCGGCCGCGAACTTGTCCGGATGCTCGCGCTCCGCCATGGCCTGCCCGTAGTAGCCGCTGCGGGCCAGCAGCCTGCCGTGGTCGTCGATGCTCTCGGCGGCGTTGTGGTAGACGCGGAAGGACGCCGAGGTACTCACGGGCTGCCCGTTCACGTACTCCTGGGTGGGCATCGGCACGCTGCCCGCCGGGCCGGTGCCCTTGATGCCGAACAGGTTGTGGTCCTGGGCGGCCAGTTGGCTTTGCCCCCACCCCGACTCGTCAATGGCCTGGGCGATCGTGACCGCGGCGGGGACCCCGTAGCGGTCCTGGGCCTCCAGCGCGCCGGGCGCGACTTCGCTGATGAACGCCTGCTGGGCCCGCGTCTCGGACACCGGCTTGCGCACCGGCGAGGGATGGTGCCTGCGGTACGGGACGCCCTGGTGCCCGGGGGTCAGATCCGCGGACACGTCCAGCCCCGGGATGGCCGCATCTCCGCGAGCTGCCGCTGCCCGCGGTACGGAGGTCCGGCCCGTCAGCCTTCCCGCCTGCTGCGCCTCCGGTCCGCTGTCCTTCTCGGTTGCTGCCCTTCTTGGTCGCTGCCTTCTCGGTCGCCGCGCCGGACCTCGGCGCCGGTACGGCCAGGCCGGGGATGGCCGCGTCACCGGGCGACCGGCGGGCAGACCTCGTGCTCCCTGCCCCGTGGCTCCCTGCCCCGTGGCTCCCCGCCTCGCGGCTCCCGGCCCGGCCGCCTCCCGCGCCGCGGCTCCCTGCCTCGGGGTTCGCCTGCCCCCTGCGGCCCCCGCATTCTGCGCCGCCGCCGTCTCGGTCCCGGGGATGGCGGCCAGCCCGCCCGCAGTCCCGCTGGCCGCAGCCGCCGCGGGAACCGCAGGTCCGGACGACGCGCTGCCCTGGCCGTCCGAAGTGGATCCGCCCTGGTGCGCGGCGCCCGGTGCCGCAGGCAGCGAACCGTTGTTGACGAACCCCACCACGCCCGCCCCCGACAGCGGCGCGCGATACTCGTGCGCGTTGACCGAGAAATTGGGCAGCGAATCACCGCCCACCGTGCGCAGAGTCCCGCCACTGTCCTCGGTGATCACCTCGACGTGGCCGTCGAACAGCACCCAGTCCCCCGGGAGCGGCCGGTAGCCGTCCCCGAGCGGGTGCCAGCGGTGCTGGGCCTCCGCGTCCTGCTGGATCGAGATGATGCCCAGCGAATCCGGGTTGGGCTCGACCCGGACGTCCGCCCAGGAATGCAGGGGCCACGGATAGGAGCCCCCGCCCGATACCCAGCTCTGCTGACCCACCACCTGGGCCGCCAGTTCGAGCGTGAGACTGGCAAAGGCCGCGCACGATTGGCCATGGTCAGCCCCGTCGATGCTGTCGTGCTGCCAGATGATCGCCTCCATCTCGGCCGGGGTCTTGGTCTGGGCCATGCGCAGGTAGTAGTCGGCGACGTTGACGATGGCCTTGCGGAGCATCGCGTCGCTGGCGGGCGCCGTCCGGGCCGAATGGGCCGACTGCTGGAGGGCGACCAGGTTCAGCGGCATGCTGGTCGGCGAGCTGATATCGGCGGCCGCCTTCGGCACAAAGGAGAACCCCGTGATGGCCCCGCCCGCGCTGAGACTGACCAGCGCCGTCATCTGCTGCCACCGCGGTCGGCCGGCCGAAGGCAACGAGTTCACCTCTTTCCTGCGGATTGTTCGTTCCCGCGGTTTGCGCGGGTGATGTGCCTGGAGTGGTCCCTAATCCGGTGGCAGTTAATGGGGACCGTGTCCCCTCGTACGCGGCCACGTCAGGCGGCCAGCGTCTCGTGGCCCAGCTGCCTGAGAATGGCCTGCACCTGGGGATCACCCGGATTTGCGGCATTGGTGAACAGCACCGCGGCGTCATGGGCGGCACCAGAGGATGCACCGACGATCCATTTCCGGTAAACGTCGGCAACCAGGGCCGCCTGACCATCGGTGCTGGTGATCCGGGCCGTGCACACATCCGGGAAACCCTGGCGGGACGTCACCAGGCCGGAGCCGGTATAGCGCAGGCAGTTCCGGGAATTGCCTTCCAGCCCGGACTGGACAACCGGATTGCCGTCAGTTCCGGTCAGGGTCGCCCCGCCGATGATGTCGTTGATGGCGCGGGCGGCCACCGCGATGCTGTCGATGGGGTCGGCAGGGTCGTAGGGATGGTGCAGGTTCAGCGAGGCGGCGACCTGGCCGCCCTGGGCCGGGGTGATGGGCTCCAGGCCTTGCCGGCCCGTCTTGGTGTCCGCGAATCTGGGGTTGTTGTCACTGGTCAGCAGCGCGAAGACCCAGAGGATCTGTCGCGTCGCCTTCGCGCAGGCGAAGTTGACCTGACCCGGTTCCGAGACGACGTCAGGGTTCTGGCAGGCCTTGGTGATCTCCGCCTGCACGGTGGCCACACTGGCCGGCCATGACGCTCCGCCACTGTTGATGATGACGGCCAGCACCGTGGCCAGGACGACCGCGGCTCCCGTTATCGCCAGCGTGCTGCGGCGGGAGAGGCCCCGCCGGTAGGCACTCTGCCGCCCGTGATTGACGATTCCCACGGTCGGATCGGGCGCATTCGCGGATTCTTCTTGACCCCCGGCGTCATAGCGCGGCCCTTCTCCCACGAAAGGTGGCTCATCCGCCGAGTAGTAGACGTGGCTATCTGCCGGATAATGCCCCGGAATGGGGTTGACGTCAGGCCCGGTAAGCGATTCCTCGGGCGGTCCGAGGTATAGGTCGGGAAGCTGCTCCTGCATGAGATCATGGCCATGAGCAGGCCCGGTGCGCTGGCGTTCCAGCGACACCCGCGCTTCGGACAATTCCCTTTGCAGGTCCTCAGTGGTTTTCTTCAGGTCGGCGAGCCGCTGGCTGTTCTGGCGGATTATGTCTTCGAAGTGTGTCGTCACTGTTTCACCTCTAGCGTGCGGCCATACCGGGCCAGTCCCGGGTGCTGGTGACCGGCCCGGATCCGCCCATCAGGTCAGTGATCGTCGGGTAGCTGAGAGCGACGGCACGGCCGCGGCTGCTGGCAGCGGACGCGACTGCGCCGGACTCTCAGCTGCCCCCGTGGCAGCCCTAGCCCGGTCTGGCTGAGGCCTGGCGGCTATTAGAACACATGTGCGATGCTGATGTGAAGTCGCATTCGATTCGAACATGCGTTCGGTCAGGAGGTGAGGGCGCTATGCCCGAGGTGACTGCTGAGTCCGGCATCCGCCGGGCGGCGGGCCGCCTACGCGCCAGGTACCGTGGAGTTCTGCGCCGACATCCACAACTGGTAGGTGATCGGCCACGGGGCCGCCGGTGGCTGGGTCAGGTCATGCGCGTCCTGCGTGGTGACCAGGTGCACGGCCCGGCGCGGGGTCGCCCCGTAGGCGGTGAGCTCGGGCAGCCGGGTGGCCAGCAGGACAGGCTCCCGGCCCGCGCCCGCGATGCCCCGGATCACCGCCTGGACTTGAGCTTCCGGGGCCCCGGCCAGCACCCCGACCGGGACACCGCACATCCCCCGGATCACCTGGGCGAACTCGCCCGCGGCCACCCGGTCAAGGATCACCACCGACATCCGCGCGCTCATCGCGCCGCACAGTTCCTGGACGGCGGCCGTCTGACCCGCGCCGGTCCGGGTCACGCCGAGCCCGGTGGCCGCGGGTCCTGAATGCCCGGATCCGCTCTGGCTGAGGGTGATCCCGAACGTGGTCACGGCGGTCGGCACCACCATGGCCAGCACGAAGCACGCCGCCGCCAGGGACACTGCCGTCAGCCCGGCACCGCGCTCCCTCGCCCGGCGATCCAGCCATGCCGCGACCCAGACCGCGCCCACGATGAAGCCAGGCAGCACCAGCGGCACCAGGACCCGGCTCGCCCACGGCTGATCCGGGGCGGTGTTCGGGTTCCAGAGCACGATCACCGCGGTCCAGGCGAAGATCAAGAGCGGCAGTCCCCAGGCCCGGGCGGCACCGTCCGCGTCGGCCCAGCGGAGGAGCGCGCGCACGCAGCGGCGGACCAGCAGGGCCATCCCGAAACCGGCGAGGAGCAGCGCCGGGATCCCGATGTACCAGATGACCCAGTACAGGCTGTCCTCCGCGTAGGAGCGGGTGGGCTGGACCGGGAGGCCGAGCAATTTCTGCAGCGCGCCGATGTATCCGGTGGTGCCCGGGCCCGGGTTCCAGTGCGCGGTCTGCAGGGACGGCCGGATCAGGAAGGCGAGCAGTGCCGCCGGCACCAGCGCCGCGGCCACCTCGGGCAGCCGCCAGCGCAGCAAGCGCGGGATCAGCCGGCCGACCCAGGCCCGGGCACGCGGCCAGGCCGCCACCGCCACGGCGGCCACGGTCGCCACCGCGACCGCCGTCGCGATCAGGCTGGCCTGGCGGACGGGGAAGCCCGGGGCGGCGAGCGCGGCCGGGGCTGTGAGCCAGGTGGCCGCGATGGCGTACCCCGCCCCGGCCAGCACGCCGAGCCCCAGCGGAAGCGCCTGCGGACGCCCGGCCGCGGCCAGCAGGCCGACGAACGGGATGACGGGTATCAGGTCGGGAAGCACGCTCAGGGAGGCGAGCGCGGCCAGCCCGAGAGCCAGGCCCCCGAGTGCGGCCGCAGCCCGGCCCGGGGACAGCCATCCCGGCCAGCGCAGCCATTCCGGGTAGCTGGGCAGCCACGCCCGCCCGGCCCGGATGGTGAGCGAGTCGGCCACCAGGCACAGCCCGCCGAGTAGCAGCAGCTGCGCCAGGGGCTCGGCGAACGCCGACCGGCTCGTGTACTGCTCGGGCAGCGTGACGGCTAGCACCACGGCCGCTGGTGGGGCCCACTGCGGGCCGGTCAGCCGGCCCGCAAGACCACCGAAGGTGAGCACCGCGAGCGCTCCGAGCACCGGGCTGACCAGCGCGGCAGTGGTCATGCCGTGGATCCACCAGCCACCGGCCGTGACGATCGCCAGCCCGGATGCGAACTGCGGGACCAGGCCGCCGTGGCCCGCGGCCAGGCCGGTGCTGGCGAACGTGAGGCCTGGGTGCGCCCCGCCGAAATCACGCAGCGATTCCGGGATGGGCAGCGAGCCATGCCCCGCGATCCAGTACGCCACCTGGAAGAGTGCGCCGGGCTGCCGCGTCACGATGACCTGCGGCGAATTGAGCCGGATCTGCCAGGCCCCGAAGCCGGCTGCCACCACGATCGTGCCCGCGAGGCCCCACCAGCCGGTCCAGGCCGCGGCCGCCCGGCCGGGCTGGCCTGCGCCGGGCGCCGTGATCAGCCGCTGCCCGGGCTCCCGCCGCCCGACGGCGGCGATCAGGATGACGGCCAGCGGCGCCGAGATCAGCACCAGCGGGGCGGGGCGCAGCCGCCCCGCCATCAGCAGGGCCGTGCCAGGGATCAGCCAGGCCATGGCCAGCAGCACCGGCAGCAGTGTGACCTGGTTGAACCACCACCAGGCCCCGGGCACCCGGCGTCCCAGCCTCACCGTGGCGGCAGGCTCGCGGCTCTCGGCCGCTGGGCCGACCTGACGGGCTCCGGGATGCACGAGTTCCACTCTAGGCGGGGACACCGACATTGCCGAGGAAGCCACGGTGACCGATTCATCCCATTGACGCCACATGCGGTAGCGGTTCGGTGAACAATGGATGGCATACCCCGCACCCCCGCGCAAGCCGCGGCCCCCACGCCACGAGGAGCGATGACCCGCTACGACGACATGGACGAGCCCGGGGGCGGTATCTCAGTGTCCGGGTATGCGCCCGGGCCGCCGCGGCCGACAGGATCGGACTCCCACGGGGACACCGACTGGCAGCTGGCCCTGTACGGACCTGAGCCGGCAGAGGTCCCGGATCCGCGCGCGGGACGCGGCGGTGGCGGCGGCGGCGCGCAGGCCGGCGGAGGGCCGCGCAGGCGGCGGCCCAGCCGGCGGGCGCTGCTGGGCGCGGCGGCCATCGTCGCGATGTTCGCGGTGGTGGCCACGTCGCTGGCGGCCTACGCGAAATACCGCGGGGTGGTGGACAGCATCCACCGGGAGGACGTCACCGCGGCGATGCTGGGCAAGCGGCCGCCGTACACCGCGGGCCTGAACATCCTGATCATCGGCTCAGACTCGCGCCAGGGTCTGGGCCGCAGGTTCGGGTCCGATGTCCTGGGGGCACGCTCCGACACCTCCATGCTGTTGCACATCGCCCCGGGGCATACCCGCGCGGACATCGTGAGCTTCCCGCGCGATTCGATGGTCCCCGTCCTGGCCTGTGCCAACGACCAGCAGGGCCATCCGGGCCAGAGCGCGCAGCCCGGGGAGGTCGAGCGGCTCAACGCCACCTTCTCCGCGGGCGGCGCACCGTGCCTGTGGAAGACCCTTGAGCAGGAAACCGGCATCCGCATCCAGCACTTCGTGGAAGTGAACTTCGCCGGCTTCCAGTCGATCGTCAACGACGTCGGCGGCGTGCCGGTCTGCCTGCCATTCGCGATCAACAACCCCCAGGCGCGGCTGCACCTCGCGGCGGGCAAGCGGGTGGTCAACGGCGCGCAGGCACTCGCGTTCGTCCGGCTCCGGGAGAACATCGGCGAAGGCTCGGATACCCAGCGCATCCAGCGCCAGCAGTACTTCCTGGCCGCGGTCATGCAGAAGCTGAAGTCGACCAATCTGCTGAGCCAGCCCAGCCGGATCTTCAACGTGGTCCGCGACGTGGCGAAGTCCCTGACCACCGACAGCGGCCTGGACCTGTCCACCATGCTCCGCATCGCGAACAGCATGAAGAGCCTGAGCTCGAGTTCCGTGCAACTGGTCACCGTGCCCGTGGTGCCCTATGCCGGGGATCCCGCCGCCGAACTGTCCTGGGAGCAGCCGCAGTCGGACCGGATGTTCCGGGCCATCGAGGCCGACCGCGACCTGCCCACTTCGGCCAAGGCCAAGGGCACCAGCAAGGCCAAGACCGCGGCGGCCGCCAGCGCGGGGCCGACGGTCAGCCCGGCCAAGGTCAGCGTCCAGGTGCTGAACGGTTCCGGTCTGAACGGAGTGGCGGGCTCGGCTGCCACCGCGCTGACCGCCAAGGGCTTTACCGTGACCGGCACCGGCCCGGCGGCCAACTACAGCTACACGAGCACCACGATCCAGTACTCGTCCGCGGCCCAGCTTCCTGAGGTCAACACCCTCAAGGCCGCGCTCGGTCCGGTCGTCACGCAGAAGGACACCGCGCTGGGTACCGGGTCCATCAACCTCATCCTCGGATCGAACTACCACGGCCTGAGCACGGGCAAGAGCGCGGCCAAGTCGTCGGCCAAGACGCTCAGCAACCTGGCCAAGAGCTACGGCGGAATCACCGCGAACGCCAACATCTGCAAGGACTCGGCGGCGTTCGCCGGCCCGGACAACCCACTGCCGGGGGGATGAGGCGGGGGGCATCGCCCGCGACGTTGGGGCCGGCTGACAGGCTGCCCCGGCGACAGGCTGCCCGGGGCGACGGGCTGTCCCGGGCCGGTCGCGCCTCGCGGGAACACCGGCGCACTAGCCCGACGGCGCTCGACGGAGCGGCCCGAGCTGGAGCCGCGCTAGGCGGCGCTGGGCTGGGCCACGCCGCCGGACGGAGGCCGCCCCCCTGGGGCGTCCTGATCAGGACGGCCCGAGGGCAGCAGGCGCCGAGCGCCCAGCTGGGACACGACCAGCCAGGTCCACAGGCCCAGCGGGTACATGAAATAACCGAACCTGGTGGCCGGGGCCAGCACGAACATGAGCACCAGGCCGATGATGAGCCGCCAGGTCGCGGACGGAACGTTCCGCGGCGGGCGGACCACCAGCGAAACCAGCACCCCCAGGCCGGCCAGGCAGAGCAGGGCCACCGCGATCGTGTGGCCGGCCGGTCCGGTGTCCGCCAGCACGTGCCCGGGCAACGGGCTGACCGCCTGGGACTTGACCTTGGCCAGCCCGAGCGGGAAAAGAATCGTGTTCTCCACCAGCGCGTGGGGCCAGACCGCCGCGACCGGCGCGATGATGACGGCCGCCGCGGTGATCGCGGCCAGCAGGAACCGGAGCGCCGCGCGCCGGCCGTCCCGCACCGTGAGCATGGTCGCGGCGACGATCAGCGCGGGCCACGCGGTCGCCTTGGTGGCCGCGGCGACGCCGAGCACCAGCCCGGCCAGCACGGGCTGCGGGCGGCGCCAGAGCAGCGCCAGGCCGAGGCAGAGCAGCGCCAGCACCGGGACGTCGGTTCCGCCCACGGTCAGCGAGAACGCGATCACCGGGGTCGCGGTGACCAGGAGGGTCCAGCGCAGCACGTCCCGGGCTCCCGCCGCCGCCAGTGCGGCCGCGAACACCGCCACGAAGCCCACCGTGAACCAGACCCGCGGATCGGTGATGATTCCCGGGCCGAACAGCGCGCGCGGCAGGCCGAAGATCGCCATCACCGGCAGGTACGGGTTGTAGATGTTGGGATCGTGCGAAGCGGTGATCACGGCCTGGCTCTCGTAGGGAGAGCCGTGCTGGAGCAGCAGCCGGGCCCCCCGGGCGATCACGGCTACCTCGGGCTGCCACCGGCCCTGCTCGGCCAGCAGGGTGAGCGGCGCGATCAGCGCGCCGCCGATCCCCAGCAGCAGGGCCAGATCCACCGACCGCGACGATTTCCAGGCCAGGACGACCCCCGCGGCCAGCACATAGGCCACGGCCGCGAACAGCCCCCACAGCCGGTGCAGGGAATCGGTGCTGAATACGCCCATGCCCGCAGCAAAAAGCGCGCAGGCAGCGAAGATCGCGGCCAGCCAGAGGCGAGGGATGGTTACCGGTGACCGCCATCCCTGGCCCGGCCCGCCGCTGAGCAGCGGCGCTTGTCTGAGCTGGAGCATCGAGATACACCCTCCACGGGGTGATCCTAGCCTTCCGCACCTTCGGCACTATGGCGGCACCCCGGAGCACTGCTGCCCAGACTAGGCCGCCGGACACCGGTCCGGCGGACCCGGGCCGCCAGCCAGCTGGCCAGGCTGCCCGAGGACAGGAGCCAGATCAGGTACACGGCCAGGGCCAGATAGCAGAAGGTGGCCACGCCGAGCATGGCGCCCACCCCGGCCACCAGCATCCGGCCTTCCCAGCCGATCCCGCCGCGCGGGTTGCCCGGGGGCATCGGATAGCGGGCCCGGTAGGCGACGTCCAGCTGGCGGAGGGCGACGAGTGCGGTGACCGCGAAGATCAACGGGCCGGGAACGCCTTTGGCGAAACCCAGGGCGGCCAGGTAGACGTACTGGCCGGCCTGGATGACCAGGGGGGTGAGCCAGTCGAGCGGGCCGTCGTGCGGATGCGCGGAGCCCGGGGCGGCGAGCAGCATCGCGGCCACCGGGGTCAGCAAGACCAGGCCGGCCAGGTCACGCAGGCCGAGCGTGGCGAGCAGGACGGTCGCGGTCAGCCCGGCCACCGCCGGGGGCAGCGGTACCAGCTGGCCGCGCACGAGCGCGCCCGCGAACCGGGCCAGCGGACCGTCGTCGCGCGCGGCCGCGATGTCGGTCCGGCGGACCGGGCCCGGGGTGCGGCGCACCGGGCTTCCAGGCTCCGGGGCGGTTCCCGGCTGCGCGGCGGCTTCCGGGCGCGGGCCCGCGATCGCCCAGGCCAGCGCCACCGCCCCCCAGCAGGTCAGGACGAGCAGGGACATGCGGGTGCCGTAGAGGGCCGCAGTCACCGTGATCACCACCGCCCGCTCCCCCGCGGGCAGCCCCAGCAGGCGGCCGGCCAGGACGGCCAGGGCACGGACACGTGCCCTCCGCCGCCAGCGCCTCGTGGTCCGGCGACGCCGGCGGCCTGGCCGGAGAGCGGGCCGGACGGCACAGCCGGGCCACCTTCCGCATCCCGAGCAGCAGCGCGGCCGCGGTGGCCAGGGCCCAGACCCGGGCCTGTCCCGGGGCCGCGCCCGCCGCCAGCCCGGCGTAGACCGCCAGCTCGCCCGCCAGGGCACAGGCGCCGGCCAGCCAGCCGTCGAACGCCCCCACGGTGAGCTGGCCGCCCACCCGCCGGGCCAGGTAGCCGCCGCCCAGCGCCGCGCCTCCGGCCAGGGCGGTGAGCGGAGTGCCGGCGCTGAACCAGACGGCCGCGCACAGGGCGCAGGCCAGCTCGATGCCGGTCAGGGAGTTGCGGGCCAGGGCCCGGCGGCTGGCCCAGACGGCCACGCGCCGGGGCAGCACCACCACGGCCGTGGTTACCGTCATGTCCCTCTCCCGTGCGCGCGCGTCTCAGGAGCAGCTGACCAGCCACTGGTTAGGTTCGGATGAGTAATCCCTGCCTGTCCTACCCGGAGATGGCCGGGCATACCATCCCCCGCTCGCCGCCGGAGGGTCCAGGTAGAGTCCGCTCATGCGAACGGTGGCTGTGGTGCTGGCGGCCGGCTCGGGGGTGCGCTTCGGCGCCGCGCTCCCCAAACAGCTCCTCCCGCTGGCCGGACGGGCCCTGCTGGAGCACTCGGTGGCCGCGTTCGAGCAGGCTCCCGGGGTGGACGCCACCTTGGTGGTGATGGCCCCCGGGCATGCCGCCCACGCTCGCGAGCTGCTGGCCCTGGGCGGGTACCGCAAGGTGAGCGGGATCATCGAGGGCGGGAAGACGCGGCCGGAGTCGACCCGGCGGGCGATCGCGGCGCTGGGGCCGGCCGAGGGCAACGTGCTGTTCCACGACGCCGCCCGGCCGCTGCTCGACCAGGCCACCATCGCCGGCTGCGTGCGCGCGCTGGATACGTACCAGGCGGTGGGGGTGGCGGTGCCCACCTCCGACACGATCGTGGTGGTCGAAGACGGCCTGATGACCGGGATGCCGCACCGCGACACGCTGCGGCGCTGCCAGACCCCGCAGGGCTTCCGGCTGTCGGTGATCCGCCAGGCACACGAGCTGGCGGTGGCCGACCCCGCGTTCGCGGACCTCGCCGCCACCGACGACTGCGGGGTGGTCATGCGGTATCTGCCGGACGTGCCGGTGGCCGTGGTGCCCGGTACTGAGCGCAACATCAAGATCACCTATCCAGTGGATCTCAGCATCGCCCAGGCCCTGCTCAGCGACAACGAGCTCGGCGACGACGAGCTCAGCGACGAGCTCAGTGACGACGCGCGCTGACCGCCTGCTTGACGAGGGTCTGGCCGAAATCCCAGATCAGCCCGCTGCCCCGGCTGGCGTCGTCCATGACTTCCACGAACGCGTCCCGGAACAGGTCGACTTCGGCTTCCCCGATCGTCAGCGGCGGCAGCAGCTTGATCACCTCGGTGAAGTCCGCCGCGACCTGGGTGAGGATGCGGTGCCGCTGGAACAGCGCGACCACCACGGTCTGCGCGAACAGGCCGTGCCGGGCGGCCTGGAGCATGTTCCACGCCGCCCGGGACCGCATGGCCTTCGGCAGGCCGAACTCCAGGCCGATCATCAGCCCGCGCCCGCGGACCTCGGCCAGCAGCTCGTACTTGTCCACCAGCAGCTGCAGCGCTTCCCGCAGCAGGGCGCCGGTCTGCTCGGCGTTCTCCACCAGCTTCTCGTCGTCGATGACCGCCAGCGAGGCCAGGCCCGCCGTCATCGCCGCCGCGTTGGAGCCGAACGTGGAGTCATGCACCAGGACCCGGTCGATCGACGAGTAGACCTTGTCGAAGATCCAGCCCTTGGCCAGCGTGGCGCCGACCGGGACGAATCCCGCCGGACAGCGCCTTGGCCACGGTCACGATGTCCGGCTCGACGTCGTCGTGCTGATAGGCGAAGAACCGGCCGGTCCGCCCGATTCCGGACTGCACCTCGTCACAGATCAGCAGGGCACCGTGCTCGTGCAGCAGGGCCCGGGCCGCGGCCAGGAAGCCCGGCGGGACCACCGCGACGCCCTTGCCCTGCACCGGCTCGATGAGGAACCCGGCCACGTCGCCGCGGCGCAGCTCGGCTTCGAGGGCCTCCAGGTCGCCGAACGGGATCATCGTGTCCGGCAGCAGCGGGCCGAAGCCCTTGCGGAACTCGGCTGACCCGTTGGCGGACAGCGAGCCGATCGTGAGCCCGTGGTAGGCGTGGTCGCAGTAGATGATCCGCTGCCGCCCGGTCGCGTACCGGGCGAACTTCAGCGCCGCTTCCACCGCCTCGGTGCCGCTGTTGCAGAAGTACACCCGGTCCAGGCCGGGGGCCTTGGCCAGCAGCCGCTCGCCGAGCAGGCCGGGCAGCAGCGGGGTGTCGAACTGGACCATGATCGGCGAGCTGCGGCGTCGAGCATGTCGTGCAGCGCCTTGCGGACCACGGGGTGGTTGTGGCCGACGCCGAAGACCCCGAAGCCCGGCCAGGAAGTCGGCGTAGCGATGCCATCGGAGTCGTAGAGGTAGGCACCTTCCGCGCGCTCGTACACGCGGTCGAAGCCGATGGCGTGCAGCATCCGGGGGAGCTGGGGGTTCAGGTGCTGGCTGGCGAGGGCGTAGCCCTCACCGTGCCGGGCAGCGAGAAGCTCCGACAAGTCGAAAACCATGTGAGAGTAGTCTGCCGACTTCCCGGGGCCTCCCGCTACCCGGGGCATCTACAAACCCGAGTCCTCCAGCATCTCGGTGACGAGTGCCGCGATCGGGGAGCGTTCCGACCTGACCAGGGTCACGTGCGCGAACAGCGGATGCCCCTTCAGCTTCTCGATGACCGCGACCACGCCGTCGTGCCGCCCCACCCGCAGGTTGTCGCGCTGCGCGATGTCGTGGGTCAGCACGACCCGGGACCCCGAACCGATCCGGGACAGGACGGTCAGCAGGACGCTCTGCTCGAGGGACTGGGCCTCATCGACGATGACGAACGAGTCGTGCAGCGAACGGCCCCGGATATGGGTCAGCGGCAGCACCTCGAACATGTCGCGGGCCAGCACCTCGTCGATCACATCCTGCGAGGTAACCGCGGACAGCGTGTCGTATACCGCCTGGGCCCACGGGTTCATCTTGTCGGCTTCCGAGCCCGGCAGGTAGCCGAGCTCCTGGCCGCCCACCGCGTACAGCGGCCGGAAGACCACCACCTTCCGGTGCTGGCGCCGTTCCATCGCGGCTTCCAGCCCCGCGCAGAGGGCGAGCGCGGACTTGCCCGTGCCGGCCCGCCCGCCGAGCGAGACGATCCCGACGTCCGGGTCCAGCAGCAGGTCGAGCGCGACCCGCTGCTCGGCGCTGCGGCCGTGCAGGCCGAACGCCTCCCGGTCGCCGCGGACCAGCCGGACGGACTTGTCCGGCAGTACCCGGCCGAGCGCACTGCACCCGGCCGCGGCCAGGACCAGCCCGGTGTGGCACGGGAGGTCCCGGGCCTGCTCGCAGTCCAGCTTGCCGGTGTCGTACAGCTCCTGGATGTCGTCCCCGCTCACGGCGAGCTCGGTCATGCCGGTCCAGCCCGAGTCGGCCGGCAGCTCGGCCCGGTACTCCTGGGCGGTCAGCCCGATAGACGCCGCCTTGACCCGCAGCGGCAGATCCTTGCTGACCAGGACCACGTCTTCGCCCTCGGCCGCCAGACTGCGCCCGACTGACAGGATCCGCGTGTCGTTGTCGCCGAGCCGGAACCCCGGCGGAAGCACCGTGGGATCCGAATGGTTCAGCTCGACCCGGACCGTCCCGCCTTCGTCACCGATCGGCAGGTCGGCATCCAGCCGGCCGAACTCGATCCGCAGGTCATCCAGATGCCGGAGGGCCTGACGGGCGAAATAGCCCAGTTCGGGATGATGACGCTTGGCCTCCAGCTCGGTGATGACGACGATGGGGATGATCACGCGGTGCTCGGCGAACCGGCTGATCGCAGCCGGGTCGGCGAGCAGGACGCTGGTGTCCAGCACGTAGCTGAACCGGCGGCTTCCGGACAAGCCCGGAGCCCCACCGTCCGTGTCAGTACTGGCATTGCTGGGCCGCTGCTCGCGGCGGGCAGAAGAACTAGCCACTCGTTCTCCCCTGGGCGCCTGAAGCGGCGCCGCGCTCGGACACAGATGTGTCTCCAGGACCGGGACGGCCCTTCAAAGGGCCAGATCCCGGCCCTTCGCTCGTCTCGCCTGCGTGCCAGGACACGAAGCTCGAGGATGTCGAGGGCCTTCCCGGGGGGACGGCTAGGCACCGTCCACCTGATTGAAAGGTACCTGCGCCGCGGCATCCCCGGAAGACCCAGACGAGGTGTCGCACACCACGCCGGAAGAGGTTCAGGACCGGTTTAGGATCCGAACCTGCGCTGGCGGGCCGAATATGAGCGCAGCGCGCGGAGGAAGTCAACCCGCCGGAAGTCCGGCCAGTAGGCGTCACAGAAGTAAAACTCCGAGTGCGCGCTCTGCCAGAGCAGGAATCCGCTCAGCCGCTGCTCCCCGGAGGTCCGGATGACCAGGTCAGGATCGGGCTGCCCCGCGGTGTAGAGGTGCTCGGCAATGTGCTCCACGTCGAGGACCTCAGCCAGTTCCTCGATCGTGGTGCCCTGGGCCGCATGGTCTTGCAGCAGGGAGCGGACCGCGTCGGCGATCTCACGCCGCCCGCCGTACCCGATGGCCACGTTGACCAGCAGCCCGGGACGGCCCGCGGTGGCCTCACTCGCGTCCTTGAGCACCTGGGCGGTCTCGGCGGGCAGCAGGTCGAGCGCGCCGACCGGCTTCACATGCCAGCCTTCGTCGGCCAGCGCGCGGACCGTGCTCTCGATGATCTTCAGCAGCGGGTCCAGCTCGGCCGCGGGCCGGGACAGGTTATCCGTGGCCAGCAGCCACAGGGTGACCACCTCGACCCGGGCCTGACTGCACCAGCCGAGCAGCTCGAAGATATGGTCGGCGCCCTTCTGGTGGCCGTTGCTGACGTCGGTGAAGCCCGCCAGCCGCGCCCAGCGCCGGTTGCCGTCCAGGATCACGCCCACGTGGCGTGGGACGGGATGCCCGGCCAGGGACGCTTCCAGCCTGCGCTCGTAGGCGCGGTACGCGAGATCGCGGAGCCCTACCCGAACCTCGCGCAGCCCCATGCGAACCTACTCCCGCCGCTAGCCACCGGCCGATGGGCATGGCCTGCCCGTACCAAGGATGTCACCACTGGAGCGGACTCGTGACATGACCAAGGCCCCCGCGGACCCATCCGGCCCTGGAGCTATCTAAACAGAAAGTAGCGATATTACGACAACTCGTTACGCTTTGTTCACCAAAGTGAGCCTGCCTCTTGGCTCATGAGACCGCCACCACCAGCGCGGTAGCCGGGGGCATGGTCAGGTCTGGGGTCCCTCGGCCCGGACCGCCTCGACCCGCCGCAGGGCGTCACGCAACTGCCCGAGCCAGGATTCCTCGTGCTCGCCGACCAGGCGCACGCACCAGGCCAGGGCGTCGCTGCGACTGCGGGCCACCCCCGCGTCCACCAGCGTGTCGAGCACCCGGCGCTCGGATTGCCGCAGGCGCGTCATCACCGGGACCGTCAATGTGGTGAACATCACCCTCCGGTCCCCGCAGATGACGCCCCAGGACACCTTGCGGCCGAACTTGACCTCGGCCTCACGGGCGATCTCGATCCGGTTGTCCCGGGTTTCCTCACGGAACCGGCGGGCCCGCCCGTCCACCGCGGCCGCCTGCGTGGCCGGTGAGGCGTCTGCGGCCAGGCCCAGGCCGCCCAGGGGGCCAACCACGGTGATCTCTTCGCGGTCCACCAGGACCTCGGGCGCCGCGGTGAACCAGCCCGCGGGAAGCCGGCCCGCGAACCAGCCCCGGACCTCCTCGCCCGGCACGGCGTCTTCGCCGTGTTTCCCAGTACTCATGTAATGATGTAATCACGCAGCGGGAGCGCGGGCAAGCACCGGGCGCACCAAAGCAGGGACGCATTCACGCACGGGGATCCGGCTGGTCAGCCCAGCGGGGCGGCGGCCACCTGGGCGGCGATGGCCGGGGAGACACGTACCACGCCCGCGAACTCGCTGCCCAGCGCCACCGGGACGATCTGCACGTTCGCCCCCGAATGGGGCGCCTGGATCATCAGGCCCCTGCCCAGGTAGATGGCCACGTGGGAGATGTAGTCCGGCGCGGTGGGATCGGTGCGGTAGAACAGCAGGTCACCCGCCTGGGCCCGGCTGAACGGGATCGCGGGCCCGGTCCGGGCCTGGTCCGCGGCGACCCGCGGCATGACCACCCCGGCCCGGGCGAACGACCATTGCACCAGCCCGGAGCAGTCGAACGTGGTCGGCCCGGAGCCACCCCACACGTACGGGTAGCCCACCCGGCTGGCCGCGGCCTTGAGCATCGCGACGAGCTCGGGCCATGCTGAGCGCCGCCCGCCCGTTGGCCGTGGCGCTGGCCGCGGTTCCGGCGAGCGACGAGCCGGCCAGCCCGGCCGCGGCCGGGGTACCTTGAGCCGACGTCGTGACCAGCGGCTCGACCACGGCTCCCCGTGGCATCCGGGTCTTGATCTGGCGGACCAGCGCGGCGACCCGCTTGTGCGGGGCACTCACCACGATCGCATTGCCGGCCGGGAAACCGAGCGCGCGGGCCTCGGTCTGGGAGATCACCGCGTCCACCCCGCCGATCCCGACCGTGCCGAACCCCGCGACACGCAGCGTTTGCGTGGTCCGCCCGGTCACCTGGACCGTCCCGCCCCGCGGCAGCCGGTCCTGCTGGCCCATGGTGTAGGAGACGGCGATCGCGCCGTTGGCCACGTTCCGCCACAGCGGGCTGGCCGAGGCGGTCGGTCCTGCGGCGAAGGCGCGGAACGTGTCCGGGTCCACCCCCAGGACCGCCGCGAACGTCCCGTTCACCCGGACCCGCGCCGCGTCGACCGCCCGGGCCGCCTGGACGCCGCGGAGCCGGGCCACCCGGGCCACGACCTTGGCCGGCAACGCCTTCTGGGCCACGACCATCACATCGGCTCGGAGCAGCTTGCGGTGCGTGGCGTGAGAGTGGGCGGCGGCCGTGGCCGCCGGGCTCGCCGCCTGCTGGGGTCCACCCACGGGCACCGGTACTCGCGCGGCCGCCGCGGTACCCGCCAGGGCCACCCCCGCCAGCAGCACGACGCCGTAGCGGCGTGCGCCCGCACGGAGCAGCACGGCACGCCGTCGTGGCGCACCGCGCCGTGCCATCGCCCGAGCCGGAGTCACGAGGTCCGGTATACCCCGGCGTCGGCCCGCATACCAGGGCCCCCGCCGCCCGGCTTGCTCCGCCCGGCCGGCCGGGGCGAGCGGACGCCCAGGCCAGCGGAGGGGTTGGCCAGATCACGATCCGGGAAAATTACGGTGCCATTTACACAACGCTCATGCAGCAGGCTTGGAGACCTCACCCAGCGACCGCTAAGCCTCAGCCCAGTGCGCGCTAAGCCTCCAGCGCCTCAGCCGGTGCACGCTAAGCCTCAGCCCGCGGGCGCCGCACCGGACAGCGCGGCCCGCAGCGCCTCCGGGTCGGTGACCGGCGCGAGGCAGGCGAAGCCGCGGCAGACGTAGGCGGCCGGGGCCCCGCCGACCAGGCCGCGCCCGGTGAGCAGCGGTATCTCATGGTCTGGTTCGCCCTCACGGCGGCCGTCCCCGAGGGCGATGACCGCACCCGGCGGCGCGGCGCGCAGCGCCGTAACGTGCAGCCCGGCCGTGCGCGGGTCGTCCGCCGGGCCGACGACCGCGATCTCGGCGGGCCCGGAGACCAGCGCCTCGGCGACCGCCAGGCCCGACCCGGCGGCCCGCGGGAACCGCGCCGCGATCGGCCGGAGCAGCCCCAGCCCGGCTGCCGCGGCCTCCCGGTGGCGCATCGACCCGGTGAGCGCGGAGTAACTGAGCAGGGCGCCGGCCACGGCGAAGGCCCCCGACGGGGTGGGGCCGTCCGCAGGATCCGCGGGCCGGTAGACCAGCGCCTCCCCGTCGTCGGCGGTGTCGTAGAAGCCGCCGGTCCCGTCGCCGAACCGCTCCAGTGCGGTGTCCAGCAACTCCCCGGCCAGGGACAGCCAGCGCGCCTCGCCGGTCACCCCGGACAGGGTCAGCAGCCCCTCGGCCACGCACGCGTAGTCCTCGAGCACCCCGGCGCTGCCGGACGCCACGCCGTCCCGCGAGGTCCGGGCCAGCCGCCCAGCCGAGAAGTGCACCCGGGCCAGCAACTCCGCCGCCCGCCGGGCCCCGTCGGTGAAGGCGGGCTCGCCGAGCAGCAGCCCGGTCTCGGCCAGCGCCGCGATGGCCAGCCCGTTCCACGCCGCGACTACTTTGTCGTCGCGCCCCGGCCGGATCCGCTGGCCGCGCGCGGCCAGCAAGGCGGCCCGGATCCGCTCGAACCGCGCGGGGTCGGCGGGATCGGCCCGCCGCTGCAACACCGACCGGCCGTGCTCGAAGGTCCCGGCGGCCGTCACCCCGAACTCGGCCGCGGCGTACTGCGCGTCCGCCGCCCCGAGCACCCCGGTCAGCTCGTCCGGCGTCCAGGTATAGAACAGGCCTTCCGCACCGTCGCTGTCCGCGTCCAGGGCCGAGGCCAGGCCGCCGTCGGCGGTCCCGAGCTCGGCGAGCATCCAGGCGCAGGTCTCCCGGGCCACCCGGCGGCCCAGTTCCGACCCGGTGCGCCGCCACAGGTGCGCGTACACCCGGGCCAGCAGGGCGTTGTCGTAAAGCATCTTCTCGAAGTGCGGCACCACCCAGCCGGCGTCCACGGAATACCGGGCGAATCCCCCCGCGAGCTGGTCATACATGCCCCCGCGGGCCATCCCCTCCGCAGTCCCGGTGACCATCCCCAACGCCGTCGCGGCGGGCTCGCCGTTGCGCTGCCGCGCGCTCTCGGAGTTCCGGAGCAGGAATTCGAGCACCATCGACGGCGGGAACTTGGGCGCGCCGCCGAATCCGCCGGCGGCCGCGTCGTAGCTCTCCGCCAGGGTGGCGACCGCCTGGTCGCAGGTCTGGGCGAGCACCGCCTCGGCGGCCCCCGGAAGGTCACCGGCCAGGTCCAGGACCTCCCCCCGGGGCGGCGCGGCCCGCTCGGCCAGCGCGGCGGAGATCTCCCGGGCCTGGCTGATCACGTTGTCCCGGTCCTCCCGCCAGGCCTTGGCCACCCCGAGCACCAGGCGCTGGAAAGGCTCCCGGGGGAAATAGGTTCCGCAGAAGAAGGGATCCCGGTCCGGGGTCATGAACACGGTCATCGGCCAGCCGCCCTGGCCGGTCATGGCCTGGGTCGCGGTCATGTACACCGAGTCCACATCCGGGCGTTCCTCCCGGTCAACCTTGATCGCGACCAGGTTCTCGTTCATCAGCGCGGCGGTCTGCGGATCCTCGAACGACTCGTGCGCCATCACGTGACACCAGTGGCACGCGGAGTACCCCACCGACAGCAGGACTGGCACGTCGCGGTCCCGGGCAGCGGCGAAGGCCTCGTCTGACCAGGGCCACCAGTCCACCGGGTTGTCCGCGTGCTGCAGCAGGTACGGGCTGGTCGCGTTCTTCAGTCGGCTGGCCATCCCCCCATCCTGGGCCATGTCCGTTCGCGTTGCGACCGGTACTCATAACGGTTATCATTTTCAACATGCTTCATGCCCGGGTGGCCTCGGCTGCGGCGCTCACCATCGCCGTGGCGGCCCTGACCGCCTGCTCGTCCGGGTCCGGGACAACCCCGGCGGCCAACTCGAGCGCCACCATCACCGCGGTCGGCGCCGAGAACGAGTACGCAAACGTCATCGGCCAGGTCGGCGGCAAGTACGTGCACGTCAGCGCCATCGAGAGCAACCCCAACACCGACCCGCACACGTTCGAGGCCAGCGCGAGCGTGGCCAATCTGATCGCCAGCGCGGGCCTGGTCGTGCAGAACGGGCTGGGCTACGACACCTACATGAACAAGATCGAGGCCGCGGCCCCGAACAGCAGCCGCAAGGTCATCGACGTGCAGCATCTGCTCGGCCTGCCGGACAGCACGCCCAACCCGCACCTGTGGTACAAGCCGTCCACCATGCCGGCCGTCGCCAAGGCCGTGGCCGCGGACCTCTCGGCCCTCCAGCCGGCCCACAAGGCGTACTTCGCGGCCAAGGCGGCCGCCTTCGAGGCGTCCCTGCAGCCCTGGTATCACGCCATCGCACAGTTCAAGGCGCGCTACCCGGGGACGCCGGTGGCCACCACCGAGCCGGTCGGCGACTACCTGCTGCAGGCCGCGGGCACCCGGAACCTCACCCCGTTCGCGTTCCAGGCCGACATCATGAACGGCGTGGACCCGGCCCCGCAGTACGTGTCCCTCACCGAGGGCCTATTCTCCGGGCACAAGGTCAAGGTGTTCCTGTACAACCAGCAGGTGACCGACTCGCTGACCGCCTCGTTCCTGGCCGCGGCGCACCACGACGGGATCCCCGTGGTCGGCGTGTACGAGACCATGCCGGAACCGGGCTACGACTACCAGTCCTGGATGCTGGCCGAGACGACCGCGCTTGAGCGGGCCGTGCAGAACAAGACCTCCACCGAGAAGCTGAAGTGATGGCGCGCCCGGCGGGAAAACGCTCAGCAGGAGAACGGCCAGCGGGAGAACGGCCGGCGGGAGAACTGCGCGCCGCCCAGGGGAACACCGGCGAACTGCTGGATGTGCAGGGCGTCAGCCTGTGGCTCTCGGGCCGGAAGATCCTCGACGACGTCAGCTTCGCCCTCCGCCCGGGCGAGTTCACCGCCCTGATCGGCTCGAACGGCGCGGGCAAGACCACCCTGCTGCGGGTCATCCTCGGCCTGCAGGCGCCCTCGGCCGGGACGGTGCGGGTCGCGGGCCAGCCGCGCACCCGGCGCGGCTCGCTGATCGGCTACGTTCCGCAGAAGATCCTGCTCGACCCGGACATGCCGCTGCGCGCCCGCGATCTGGTCGGCCTGGGACTGGACGGGCAGCGGCTGGGCCTCCCGCTGCCGTCGGCCCGGCGCCGGCAGCAGGTCGACGAGATGCTGCGCGCCGTGGGCGCGGACCGGTTCGGCGACACCAGGGTGGGCCTGCTGTCCGGCGGCGAGCAGCAGCGGGTGCTGATCGCGCACGCACTGATCAGCCGCCCCCGGCTGCTCCTGCTCGACGAACCGCTGGCCAACCTGGATATCGCCAGCGAGCAGGAGGTGGTCGAACTGCTCAGCCGGGTCGCCCGCGAGCAGCAGATCGCGGTGCTCATCTCGGCCCACGACATGAACCCGCTGCTGCCGGTCATGGACCGGCTCGTGTACATGGCGGCGGGCCGCGCGGCCAGCGGGACGACCGCTGAGGTGGTACGCCCTGAGGTCCTCAGCGAGCTGTATGGCCAGCACGTGGACGTAATCAGGGTGCATGGACGGATCCTGGTGGTCGCGGCCGCGCGCGGGGTAGGGCTCGATGTCCCGGAGCCGGAACCGGAACCGGTCATTCACGAGGGCGCGTGATCAGTCCGTGCCCAGCCTGCTGCACACGATTTTCGAACCGGGTTTCTTCTCCAGCGCCCCGGTGCACGTGGCCCTGGCCGCGGGCGGGGTCGTCGCGCTGGTGTCCGGGATCGTGGGCTCGTTCGCGGTGATCCGCGGCCAGTCCTACGCGGGCCACGCCCTGGCCGACATCAGCGTCACCGGCGGCTCCGCGTCCTTCCTGGTCGGGGTCAGCCCGCTGTGGGGCTTCGTCGGGGTGGGCGTGCTGGCCGCCGGGGTGATGGACATGATCGGCGTCCAGCGGCCCCGCGGCCGGGACCTGGCCACCGGGATCGTCCGGGGAGCGGGCCTCGGCCTGGCCGCGCTGTTTCTCTACTGGGACACCACGCACAGCAACGTGTCCGGGGCCACGATCACGATCCTGTTCGGCTCCATGTTCACCATCAGCAGCTCGCTGCTGCCGGTCATCGCGCTGTTCAGTGTGGCGGCCGTGGGCATTGTGGCCATCTTGTACCGGCCGTTGCTGCTCAGCTCGGTCGCCGCGGACCTGGCCACTGTCCGCGGGATCAGCGTCCGGCTGGTCGGCCTCCTGGTCCTGGTCGCGATCGCCATCGCCGTCGCCCTGTCCGCCATGACGATCGGCACCATCTTGTCCACGGCGCTGCTGATCGGGCCCGCCGCGATCGGGCTCCGGCTGACCAGCCGCCCCGGACTGGCCATGGCCTGGGGCGCGCTGGCCGGCCTGGCCGCCACCTGGCTGGGGGTGCTGCTGGCCTACGACAGCTTCTACTGGCCGCCGGCCCGGCACGGCTGGCCGGTCAGCTTCTTCGTGGTCACGCTGATCTTCCTGGGCTATGTGGCGGTGCAGGGGATCACCAGCCGGGTCTAGGCGGGCCTGAGCCGATGTTCTCCGGATTCATGACCAACGCCTGGCTGGTCGGCACCATCGTCGCGGTCGTGGCGGGCACCGTCGGGTTCTTCATCGTGCTGCGCGGCGCGGCGTTCGTGGCGGACGCGGTCCCGCAGGGGGCGTTCGCGGGCGCGGCCGGGGCCGCCCTGCTCGGGATCAGCACGCTCGTGGGGCTGGCCGTGGCGGCCCTGCTCGGCGCGCTCGGGATCGGCTGGCTCAGCCGCCACGGGCGGCGGGACGTGGCCACGGCCCTGGCCCTGGTGGTCCTGCTCGGCCTGGGCGCGCTGTTCCTGAGCTTCAGCACGGAGTACGCGCCGGAGATCTACGCCCTGCTGTTCGGCGAGGTGCTCGGGGTGAGCAGCACCGAGGTCGCACCGATCGCGATCCTCGCCGCGGTCTGCGTCGCGGCCATCATCGCGCTGTACCGGCCGCTCCTGCTCTCCTCGGTGATGCCGGAACTGGCCGAGGCGCGGGGCATCCGGCCGGCCCGGGTGGAGACCCTGTTCCTCGTGGTGGTGGCGCTGGCCACCAGCATGACCCTGCCGGTCGTGGGGGCGCTGCTGATCTTCAGCCTGATGATCGGCCCGCCCGCCGCGGCCCGCTCGGTGACCAGCAAGCCGCTGCCCGCCCTGGCGCTGTCCGCCGTCATCGCGGTCGTGGTGGTCTGGGTCTCGATCGCCGCCGCCTACCAGACGAACTGGCCGGTTGGCTTCTTCGTGGGCGCGCTGGGGGCGGTCTGCTACGCCGCCGGGCGGGGCTGGGCCGCGCTGCGCGGGCGGCGCCCGGCCGGGCCGCGGACCTGGCGCGGAGCTGGGGAGCAGCGGGTCACGGCTGCTAATGTGCGGGTGTGATGACGCCGGTGCCTGCTAAGCGTCCGTCCGGGGGCACCCGGGTGCGCGGGACCCGGCAGGCCGAGGCACTGTCAGCGGTTCTGGGCGGGCTGCCCGGGTTCTGCAGCGCCCAGCAGATCCACGCGGAACTGCGCCAGCGCGGCGAGCACATCGGCCTGACCACCGTCTACCGGCACCTGCAGGTGCTGAGCGAGGACGGCCAGGTCAACACGATCCGCGACGCGCACGGCGAGACGCTGTACCGGCGGTGCGAGAGCAACGCCCACCACCATCACCTCATCTGCCGTAACTGCGGGACCAGCGTCGAGGTGGAGGGCCGGGCCGTGGAGCGCTGGGCCGAGCAGGTCGCCGCCGAGGCCGGCTTCACCGCGGTGGACCACACCATCGAGCTGTTCGGCCTGTGTCCCCAGTGCAGCAAGGATGAGCGCAGCAAAGACCAGTACGCCCAGGAGCCCTGAGCGACATGAGCAAGTCCGGGCGGGCCGCGGCCCGGGAGCGGATCCGGCTGGAGCGGGAGCGCACGGCCCGCCGCCGCCAGCGCAACCGGGTGCTCATCGTGGTGGGCAGCGCGCTGGGCGCGATCGTGATCGCGGTCATCGTCATCGTGGTGGTCCGGCCCGGCCAGAGCACGGGTACGAGCACCGCCACGGTGCAGGACGCCTACTACAACGGCCCGTTCGCACCGGTCACCAAGAACCCGGATCACAGCGTGACCAGCGCCCAGCCCGGGGTGAAGACGCCGGTGCTGGACGTCTATGAGGACTTCCAGTGCCCGATCTGCGACGAGTTCGAGAAAGCCAACGGCGCGACGGTGCAGAAACTGGCCCGCCAGGGCAAGGTGCGGGTCATCTACCACCCGTTCACGATCTTCCTGGGCGAACAGCCAGCCCAGGACAACTCGGTGCGGGCCTGGGCGGCGGCGCAGTGCGTGCCCGCCGGGTCGTGGATGAAGTACCACAACCTGCTCTACTCCAACCAGCCCGGCGAACGGGCCCAGAACGGGTTCCCGGTCAGCCTGCTCCTCGCGCTGGGCCGCAAGATCGGGCTGACCAGCGCGTCGTTCACGCACTGTGTCTCGGCCCAGACTTACGCCCCGCAGGCCGTCCCGTTCAGCGAGCAGGTCATCAAGGGCGGCATCGACTCCACCCCGACGGTGAAGCTGAACGGCACCACGGTCAGCATCGAGACCCTGGTGCAGCCCGGGACCGCCCTGCAGAAGCTGATCCTGGCGGCCCGCTAACGCTCGGGTGGCGTCCAGCATCTCCAGCGCGCAGCGGACCAGTTCGGCGTTGCCGCTGGCCAGCCCGCCGTCCGGGCCGGCCAGGGTGTCCTCCAGGCCGATCCGGGTGGGCAGTCCCTCCCGGGCCGCCTGGGTCACCAGGGGCCAGCAGCTCTCTCCCTCGCCATGCAGCAGGCGCGGGAGCCCGCGCACCGCGGAGGCGTCGAGGGCGCGCAGGATGGCCTCGGCGGCCCGGGGAGCCGCGAGCGCCGGCTCGCCCATGATCTCGACCAGGATCCGCAACGGCGGCTGGGGTAGCCCGGCCGCCGCCAGTACCGGCACGTCCGCGGCCGACCACACCCCGGCCTCGACGGCGATCGCGGCCGCGCCGAGTACCCGGGCCACGCCGGCCCAGCCTTCCTCGCTGACGTTCACGGAAGCGAAGTCGGGCCGCGCGGCGGCGTCCAGGCCGGCCCAGCCCGCGACGGCGGCGTGCCGGGCCGCCGCGTCCCCGCCGGTGATCCACAGCCCGGTGGACACCCCCACCGGGGTGCCCGGGCAGGCCGCGCGCACCGCGGCCACCGCCGCGCCGACGTCCGCGGCCCGCACCGACTCGGCACCGTCCGGGCCGCGCGCGTGCAGGTGGATGGCCTCGGCCCCGGCGGCGACCGCGGCCGCGGCCTCCCGGGCCAGTTCCGCCGGGGTGACCGGCACCGCGGGATTGTCGGCCTGGCTGCGCCTTCCGTTGAGGCAGGCCTTCAGCCGCCTGATTACGCCGTCCGCCCGGCGCGGGTCACTGCCGTCCATCCGGCCATGCTCTCAGGGCCGTCGGCGCCGGAAGCGGCGGGCGCCGTCCTGGTCAGCCGTCCAGACCGCGGTACCGCAGGACGTACGTGCCGCCCGCGCCGGTGGATTCGTCCCTGATGGTGACCGTGGCCCGGCCGCGCTGCAGCTGGACGCGCACGTAGATCGTGTCACCCGCCGCGGTGTCCAGGCTGATCCGCTGCTCGTTCGGCCGCTGCGGGGCGACCCGCCACCACAGGTAGGGACCGAAATAGCCGCCCGCGGACGAGCCCGCCTGGACGAGCGGACTCCCGGCCCGCCCGAGCCCGAGGCCGGCCCACGACGATACGGAGGCGGTCGGGTCATTCTTCGGCCGGGTAACCCGCCAGGTGCCGTAGACCACAGTCCGGGTGGCAGCGGTGGCCCGGTTGCCTCCCGGGCTGGGCCGCGGCGCGGTGGCCGGCGGCGTCAGGGTGCCCAGAGCGGGGCTGGTGTCGCCCACGATCGACTGAGGCGACTGCGCCGACTGCGCATCTCCCACGATCGACTGAGGCGACTGGCCGGGCTGCGCATCCCCCACGATCGACTGAGGCGACTGCGCGGCCCCGTCCCCCACGATCGACTGAGCCTTGTCCGGGCGCACGTCACCGACGATCGATCGCGGCGCACTAGACGGGGTCACCGCGGCGAACACACACGTGCTCGCGGGCCGCCTGCACTCCCCCGGTGACGAATTTCCGCCACGCGGCCAGCTGGGCCCGGCCGGTGGGCCGGAGCGGCAGATCGTTCGCGGCCAACTGGGCCGCAGGTCGCGGTCAGCGGGTTGAAGCCGGCCGGCAGCCGGACGTTGACCGCAGAGACGCCGGCCCCGCACGAAGTCACCACCCGGGCACCGGCCCGGGCGTCCGCGTTCCCTGCGGTTCCCGCCAGGGCGGGGGCCGTCAGGAAGAGGGGGGCAGCCGCCACCCCGGCGATCGCCAACGCTCCCAGAGCGCGCGGCCGCATAGCCAGTGACCACAGTGGCCCGCGCGCAACAACTCGCACTAACCCGGCAGCGATCATCAGCGACCTCCTCGGGCCACAGGAACTATGCCTTTGGCGCACGTCACCGGGACGTGCGCTCGACTGCAGGGCGGGGTGCTGCCGTCAGGTCCGGTACGTGCAGCATAGCGAAGTAAAGTGCCGCCTGGCCTGCTGGAGGAGCACTGCGGTGTGATGAGCTGTTTGCCGGGGCGGCCGGCTCTCGCTCTGGCCGGCGGCCGCGCCACCGCTCGTGCCCGGCAACGTGCAGCGCCACAGGCGGGCATCTCGCTAGAGATCGGATGACTAGTTAGATATCGTCCGGCCACGGCCCCTGGGGGCGTTGACAGGCTCGATACATCCGATCTATTTTCCTGGCCCATGACCAACGGTGCCTTTTTGTCGCCGGCCCCCCGGGGGAAGCAGGCCCGGGGAAGTCGGGAGGACCGATTAATCTTCGCAGGCTTTTCACTGGGCCCGCCCCGGCTGCCAGGGGAGGGCCGCCCGTGGACCGGATCGCCGGATGATCATCGACGCGCATCACCACCTGTGGGACCCGGGCGCCCGGCGGCACGCCTGGCTCGACGCGCTGCCGTCCCTGTGCCGCCCCTTCGGCCTCGATGACTTCGCGCCGCTCGCCCGGGCGCACGGGGTGACCGCCAGCGTCCTGGTGCAGGTGCTGCCCAGCCTGGCGGAGACCGGGGAGTTCCTGGCCGTGGCCGCGTCCGGGACGCTGGTCGCGGGCGTGGTCGGCTGGGCCGACCTGACCGCGCCGGACGCGGCGGATCAGATCGCCCGGCTCCGCCAGCTTCCCGGTGGGGACCGGCTGGCCGGCCTCCGCCACCTGGTCCAGGACGAGCCGGATCCGGACTGGCTGGACCGGACGGAGGTGCGCCGCGGACTGCGCGCACTGGGCGACGCGGGGCTGGTCTATGACCTGCTGGTCCGCCCGGCGCAGCTGCCCGCGGCGATCCGCGTGGCCCGCGACCTGCCCGGGGTCAGCTTCGTGCTGGATCACGGCGGGAAGCCGGGCATCGCCCGCGGCCAGTATGAGCCCTGGGCCAGCCTGGTGGCTGAGCTCGCGGCCTGCCCCAACGTCGCCGGCAAGCTGTCCGGTCTGGTCACCGAGGCGGGACCGCGCTGGTCAGCGGCGCAGATCGGTCCCTACGCCAGCCATCTGATCGATTCCTTCGGGCCGCACCGTCTCATGGTCGGCTCGGACTGGCCGGTCTGTACCCTGGCCGCCACCTATGGGGAGGTGGTCGACCTGGCCGTCTCGCTGCTGTCCGCCCGGCTCGGCGCCGCAGACGTAGCGGCGGTCCTGGCCGGGAACGCCCAGGCGATCTATCGGCTCCAGCCCCCCGGTTAGAGCACCGAGGCGAGCCAGTGCTGGACGCTGGCGATGTGCACCGTGGACCAGGACCGGGCCACCGCCGGATCCCTGGACTCCAGGGCGTCCAGGATGGCCCGGTGCTCGGCGAGTGTCCGCTGGGTAGCTCCGGCCTGGGTCAGGCCGCGCCAGACCCGCGCGCGCGACGTCGGCCCGGACAGCGACTCCAGCAGCGAGCACAGCACGCTGTTGCCCGAGGACGCCGAGATCCGGCGATGGAACTCCAGGTCGTTAGCGACCAGGTCCTCGATCTCCGGGTCCGGGCCCAGGCTGTCCAGCAGCTCACGCAGCCCGGCGACCTCAGCGTGCGAGATCCGCTCGGCCGCCATCGCGGCGGCCTCCGGCTCCAGGATCCGCCGGACTTCGAGAAATTCGAGGACGGTCCCGTCACGGTGGAAATCCACGATGAAGCTGAGCGCCTCGAGCAGCAGCGGGGGCTGCAGGCTGGTCACATACGTGCCGTCGCCGCGCCGCACGTCCAGGATGTTCACCAGCGACAGGGCCTTGACCGCCTCGCGCAGCGAACTGCGCGACAGGCCGAGTTCGGCGGCCAGATCGGCTTCCCGGGGCAGCCGGTCCCCGGCGCGCAGGGTGCCGGAAAGGATCATGGCCTTGATCTTCTCGATGGCCTCATCCGTCAGCGCCACAGCCGTCCTCCGAACCCGCCTGACCTCTGCGCCACTGCCCGGGTCCCGCTCAGCAAACCCCGCTCGAACGGGCCTTCCCGCACCTGCGATGTCTTCGGCCGAGTATCCCACATGGGCGACGATGCAGCCGTGAAGTGGCGGTCCGATGCGCGCGTGACGACCTGAAGGGGCGCCCGCCTGGGGCACAGCTGTCAGCCCGGCCTGATACCAAGGAGCCATGACATCCGAGGCCGGCCAGGGTGCGGAAGCACTGCGCGACGAGGCGGAGCACGCTCTCCGCGAGGAGGCGGAGCGCTGTTTGCGGGCGCTCGCCGGGCCGTCCGCGCGGCTGCGCGAGGACCAGTGGACCGCGATCCAGGCCCTCGCCCGCGACCGGCGCCGGGCCCTGGTGGTGCAGCGCACCGGCTGGGGCAAGTCGGCCGTGTACTTCGTCACGACCGCGCTGCTGCGGGCCCGGGACATGGGGCCGACCATCATCATCTCGCCGCTGCTCGCCCTGATGCGGAACCAGATCGAGGCGGCGGCCCGGGCCGGGCTGCAGGCCCGGACCGTGAACTCGGCCAACATGGCGGACTGGGACGAGATCTACGCGGAGATCGCGGCCGGCTCCGTCGATCTGCTGCTGGTCAGCCCGGAGCGGCTGAACAACCCCGGCTTCCGCGACCTCGTCCTGCCCAAGCTCGCCGCGACCGCGGGCATGCTGGTCGTAGACGAGGCGCACTGCATTTCCGACTGGGGGCATGACTTCCGGCCTGATTACCGGCGGCTCCGCACCGTGCTGGAGAACCTGCCCCCCGGGGTGCCGGTGCTCGCCACCACGGCGACGGCCAACGCGCGGGTCACCCGGGACGTGGCCGAGCAGCTGGCCAGCGGGGCCGATGGCGAGGCGCTGGTGCTGCGCGGCGCGCTGGACCGGGAAAGCCTGTGCCTGGGCGTGGTGCAGCTGCCCGCGGCACAGCAGCGGCTCGGCTGGCTGGCCGAGCACCTCGACGAGCTGCCAGGATCGGGCATCATCTACACCCTCACCGTGGCCGCCGCCCACGAGACCGCGGCCTTCCTGCGCGACCGGGGCCACAACGTCCTGCCCTACACCGGGCGCGACGAGCAGGAGCAGCGGCTGGCCGCTGAGCGCGCCCTGCTCGACGGCGAGCTCAAGGCGCTCGTGGCTACCAGCGCCCTGGGCATGGGTTTCGACAAGCCCGACCTGGGCTTCGTGGTGCACCTGGGCGCCCCGCAGTCGCCGGTCGCCTACTACCAGCAGATTGGCCGCGCGGGGCGGGCTGTGCCGCGGGCCGACGTGGTCCTGCTGCCCGGACCAGAGGACCGGGACATCTGGGCCTATTTCGCCTCGCTGGCGTTCCCGCCTGAGCCGCTGGTCAGGATGACGCTCGGCGCGCTGGACGCGGCGGCCGGACCGCTATCATCCGGCGCGCTGGAGACCCAGGTCAACCTGAGCCGGGCCCGGCTGGAGATGATGCTCAAGGTTCTGGACGTGGACGGCGCGGTCCGGAAGGTCAGCGGCGGCTGGGTCGCCACCGGGCAGCCGTGGGAGTACGACGCCGAGCGCTACGCCACGGTGGCGGCGGAACGGCACCGGGAGCAGCAGGCCATGCTCAGCTACCTGCGCACCCCGGGGTGCCGGATGGAGTACCTGCGCCATCAACTGGACGACCCCGACGCGGAGCCATGCGGCCGGTGTGACAACTGCACCGGGCGCCCATGGTCCGCGGAGGTGTCGGCGGAAGGGGCCGAGCTGGCCCGGGCCCGGCTGCTTCGTCCCGGTATCGACATCAGCCCGCGCCGGATGTGGCCGCCCGGCATGAAACGGCTCGGCGTGGACGTGGCGGGCAAGATCCCGGCGGAGTTGTCGGCGGACACGGGCCGGGCGCTGGGCCGGCTTACCGGCCTCGGCTGGGGCCCGCGGCTCCGCGCCCTCCTGGAGCCGGGGCCGACGCAGCGCCGAGCGCTGGCCCGACGGCCCGGTGCCGGACGGCTCTGTGCCGCCAGACCTCGTCGCCGCGCTGGTCCAGGTACTGGCCGCGTGGGACTGGGAGGAGCGCCCGGCCGGCGTGGTCACACTGCCCAGCCACAGCCGGCCCCAGCTCATCACCAGCCTGGGCGAGCGGATCGCTGAGATCGGCCGGCTGCCCCTGCTGGGCTCGCTGAGTTATGCCGGCTCCGGGCCCCGGGTGGGGGCCTCCGGCGCCCAGCAATTCAACAGCCCGCAGCGGCTGCAGGCGGTCTGGCGCGAACTGCGCCTGCCCGCCCCGCTGGCCGGGGCGGTCGCCTCTCTCGGTGGCCCGGTGCTGGTCATCGACGACCGCATCGACAGCGGCTGGACGATGACGGTCGCGGCCCGGCTGCTCCGCGAGGCTGGCGCGCCCCGGGTGTTGCCCCTGGTCCTCGCGGTTAATGCGGGCTGACCAGGAGTCCTGCGGACATCAGGCGCCGGGCGGCTCCACTTCGCGCGCCGCGGGAACGCTTCGCGGGCATCTAGCCCGTGTGATCCAGCTGCGCTTCCTGAGCTCCGGGTCAGGCTGTCGGCCAGGACCCGAGTGGCCTGCCGATCTCCCACTCATGACCGAACGGATCGAAGATCCGGCCCAGGCGCCAGCCGTGCTCGTCGGCCACGTCGCCCGCTGGCGTGGCACCGGCGGCGACCGCCTGCTCGAACACCGCGTCTGGATCGTCGACCACCAGCAGGGTGCGGCCCGTCGCACCGCCGATTGCCTTCGGGCTGAACCGCGGTCCGTCCGGCCCGCCAGAGGAAACCCAGAACGCCGCGTCGCCGATCGCCAGCTGCGCGACGATCTCGTCTCCCTCCCCGATGCGATGAAGGGTTCTGGCGCCGAAGGCGGCCTCATAGAACTCGACAGCGGCAGCAGCGCGATCGATCCACAGTTCCGGCTGGATACCCGTCATGCTGGCCAGGGTAGCCGTCGGCCCAGCCCACGGGACCGTCACCACCGGCAGCAGGACAGACCGTTGTGACTGCCCCCGCTGGGCCACGTTGTTCTGGGTGCTAGCGGATTTCGTATGTTCCGTCCAGCCGGGCGCGGCCGATGGCGTGGCCTTTGATGGCGGCGATCACGTCATGGAGGGTGAAGCTGGCTGGCAGGCCAGGGGCCTGGTCGACAGCGAAGAGCTGAAAGACGTAGGCGTGGGGCCCGTGTGACCGGGGCGGCATGGGCCCGGCCCAGCCGCGCCGCCCGAGCGTGCCTTTCCCGTGCCGGATCCCCGGGATGGGGCTGGGGTTGGTCAGGGCGTTCTCGGGGACGCCGTTCAGAGAGGGGTCGATGCCCACTGCGAGGGCGTGGGTGGCTGGCTTCCCGAACGGGACATCGGGGTCTTGCACGATGAGCACGAGCTCGACGGTGCCGTCCGGCGGCTGCGTCCAGTTGAGGGCGGGCGAGATGTTCGCGCCGCGCAGCCTGCCGCGGTGCCTTTCCGGAATGGGTGCCCCGTGGTCGAAGGCGGGGCTGGTCAGGGTGAAGTTCTCCGGGGCCTGCAGGTCGGGCCGGGCCCAGACGAGGGTGTGGTGGCCGGCGCGCCGGTTGCGCAGGGCGAGGCCAAGGGGGTTTGCGGGCATGCCTCCGTCTCCTTCTGCCCTGAATCTGGCTACCTGTGAGTCTGGCGCCCAGTTTCCCGATCGCGCGGTGTCTACCTCAGCGGTTGCTGACCACACCAACAGATAGGGAACCGAAATGGGAAGCATCATCATCAGCGAGAACGTCTCGCTCGACGGAGTCATTCAGGACCCGACCGGTGATGAGGGGTTTAAGTTTGGCGGCTGGTTCGCCCAGATGTCAGATAAGGACCGCGAGGAGTGGGCCAAGGTCGAGTTCCAGGAAGCGCTGGATACCTCGGCCTGGCTGATCGGTCGAGGTACCTACGCATGGTTCGCCGAGCGGTGGGCTGCCCGGCCTGGCGAGTGGGCGGACAGGTTGCGCAGCATCCCCAAATTCATCGTGTCCTCGACGCTCGTAGACCCCACCGAATGGACCAACTCCACCGTCCTGAAGGGCGACGTCATCGAGGAGGTCTCGAAGTTGAAGCAGAACGTGGACGGGGACATCCTCGTCTACGCCAGCGGCCCGCTCGTGCAGACGCTGATGGAGCACGACCTGATCGACGAACTGCGGCTGATGACCCACCCGTTCGTTCTCGGGACCGGTGCGCGCCTCTACCGCGAGACCAGCGACAAGAAGCCCCTGCGCCGGGTCGGCATTCGCGCCATCGGTGAAAGCCTCGCCCTCCTCACCTATCAGCCCGTCCGGGACACCTAGCCATCGCTGCGCCAACGGCTGCGAGCGCGAGCCTCCTGTCGGGCATCGCCCTCCGCGGCCGTGGGCGGCCGACTGCGCGGGGCCTGCGGGCGGATCGTGTGCCGCGATGGAACGGGATGGAACGCCTTCTGGACGGAGGCCAAAGCCCGATCGCTGGCGGGCGCCGAGGGGGACACATGAGACTGAGGATGGCGGCGGCAAGCCTGGCCGCAGTGACCCTGCTTGCGGCGGGCACCGCGGTGGCCGCCGGCCTGGCACGACGCGAGCGGCTGGCACGACGCGAACGGCCGCGCCGGCGGGACGGTGGCCGCGGAGTCCGGGTACATCGACACCGAGCCGGGCGGCCGGGTGTTTGACTCCACGGGCGGGACGCCGTCGGTCACCGAGGTGTCCGACGGCCAGTACGTGGTTGAGTTCCCTGGTCTGTCTAACCTGACCGACAAGGGCGGCAACTTCGAGGTCACACCCGTGCAGACCGCGCACAACTGCACGATCACCGGCTTTTCCACCGGCACCGGCGGCACCGCGATCGTCAACGTGGACTGCTACCTGCTGGGCTCGCTCACCGACACCTACTTCGACCTGACCGCGACCCGGGCCGGCACCATCAAGCACGGACTGCTCGACTACGCCTGGGTCTCGAACAAGAACAAGTCCTACAAGCTCTCCGGCAAATACCTGTTCAACTCCGCGCACAAGGCCAGCACCGTGAAGCACCTGGGCAAAGGCCGGTACGAAGTGACGTTCAACGGCCGGGCCAAGACCACCAACACCGGCACGGTGAAAGTCTCGCCGTACGGCTTCGGTGACGGCAACTGCCAGGCGGCGTCCTGGAACGGCGGCAGTACCGCCACGACCGTGCACGTGGACTGCTTCGGCCCCGGCGGGCACCTGGAGAACCGGGCGTTTCTACTGGTCTACGCGCGGAACAACAACATCCTCGGTCTGTCCGGGCTGACCACCGCGAGCGCAAGGGCGTCGCAGCCGAAGACGAAGACCTACTCCCCCAGTCCTCAGTACGACAGCAACCCGGGCGCCCGGGTGAGGGTGGACCGGCTGAGCAGAGGTCAGTACCGCGTGCACTTCAAGGGCTCGGGCGGGCCGAACGCCCCGGTCGTCGGCGGCGACGTGCAAGTCACCACGTTCGGCAGCACCTACGCCCGGTGCACTCCGTTCAGCTACTCCCAGGGGTCGAACCCGTCCGCACTTATCACCTGCTACGACGCCCTCGGCGGCGCGGTCAACACGTCGTTCTCCGTGCAGTGGCTCCTCGACCTGCCCGTGTAGTGAGGCGGGGACGACTTTCCACTCACCGCGCTGGGATGGATACTGGCTGGGTGCGTCCGTTCGGTTGAGCCTGAGCTTCGGGTCCCCGGGTCTGGGCCGCCGGTGTTTCGTGCCCGCGGCCTGGTCATCGGCTGCTGTCTCCTCGCCGCGCTGATCGTGACCCGGCTGCGGCGCGCGCACCGCCTGGCGTCGGGGGCCTTCGGCCCCCTTCGAGGCCCGGAATCTCACTGACGGCCAGGAGGAGGGGCATGTCTGAGGAGAATGAGGCGCTGGTGCGCAGCGCTTACGAGGCCTACGGCCAGGGTGATATGACCAGGCTGCTAACCTGGTCCATCCTGACCTGGAGTGGACCTATCTCGATCCCAGCTTCGAAAACCCGCAGCCGCAGGTCTGCCACGGCCGGGACCAGCTGGCCTGGGCGCTGGGCGGAGGCTGACCGGGGCGTGAACTCGGAGCTAGGAGGTCGTCTCCTGCGGAGACAAGGTGATGGTCGCCGTCCATACCCCGGGCGCTGACCAGCACCGCGCCTGGCCGGGCCACGACCGAAATTACCTGGTGCTCACGATGCGCCAGGGCCAGATCGTCGCGATGCGGGCTTTCCGGGATCTGGACGAGGCTCGCAGCTTCACCAGCGAGGCCGGGTAGAGGAGCCACGAAGCGACCAAGCTGGAGGACCCGTGCGGAAGATGTTCTCGTTCATGATCATCAGCGCTGGCCGGCCATGAGTCCGACCCGGACGTCGCGAAGGCGATGAACACCACCCCCAAGATCGTCATCTCGCGGACCCTGCCGCAGGCCACCTGGGCCGGCACGCAGATCATCAGCAACCACGCCGAAGAAGAACTGGCCAGGCACCGGACAGGGGGCCCTGACCCGTGACTTCAGGGCTGGTGACGCGCCGCCCGGTATGCAACGCTGGTATCACCAATCTCAGGCAACCCGGGGGTCGAGCCTGATGTCCGAGCAGCCCCAGGTCAACCCGGCGAGCGGCACGCCGTTCGGCGCGCTGAAGCAGATCGATGCTGGCCTGCTGAGGGTTGGATACGCCGAAGTCGGCCCGGCTGATGGCCGGGTGGTCCTTCTTCTGCATGGGTGGCCCTACGACATTCACAGCTATGCCGGGGTCGCGCCGTTGCTGGCATCGGCAGGGTACCGGGTGATCGTCCCCTACCTGCGGGGCTATGGCACGACCCGCTTCCTGTCCGATGCGACATTCCGAAATGGCCAGCAGTCAGTCCTCGGGGTCGACGCCATCGCGCTCATGGATGCTCTTGGCATCGCTGATGCGATCATCGCTGGTTTCGACTGGGGAGCCCGGACGGCCAACGTCGCCGCCGCCCTGTGGCCTGCGCGGTGCAAGGCCATGGTGTCGGTCAGCGGCTACCTGATCGGCAGCCCGGCGGCCGGCCAGGCACCCTTGCTGCCGCGGGCCGAACTCGCGTGGTGGTATCAGTTTTATTTCGCCACCGAACGCGGCCAGGCCGGCGATGACCAATACCGGCGCGAGTTTGCCAACCTCATCTGGCAGACCGCCTCGCCCCAGTGGAACTTCGATGACGCGACGTTCGACCGAAGCGCCGCGTCCTTTGAAAACCCAGATCATGTCAGCATTGTGATCCACAACTACCGATGGCGACTCGGAGTGGCGGAGGGCGAGGCGCAATACGACGATCTGGAAAAGCAGCTCGCCGGCGCCCCCGTCATCACCGTGCCAACAATCACCCTCGAAGGTGATGCGAATGGTGCGCCCCACCCAGAGCCGGGCGCCTATCGGGCAAAGTTCGCGGGCAAGTACGCGCATCGGACCATCTCGGGCGGCGTCGGGCACAATCTGCCGCAAGAGGCTCCGCAGGCTTTTGCCCAGGCCATCGTTAACGTTGACGGCTACTGACCGGTGAAGATCACGCCGCGGGCGGCCTCCCGAGCGCCACCGCGGAGGCGGGTCCAGCCCAGCGAACGTCGATCTCAGCCGCCCAGGATCACAGAGCTCAGGAGACGAAGATGCCCGCCGAAGACAACACCGTCCGGCCGTTCCATGTCGACTTTCCGGAAGCGGAACTGACCGAATTGCGCAGACGCGTCAACGCGACCAGGTGGCCCGAGCGCGAGACGGTCACCGACGACTCACAAGGCGTGCGGCTCGCGCTGATGCAGGACCTCGCGCGCTACTGGGGGAGCGATTACGACTGGCGCGCGTGCGAGACGAAACTGAACGCCCTGCCGCAGTTCATCACCGCGATCGACGGGCTGGACATTCATTTCATTCACGTCCGCTCCCCGCACCAGGACGCACTGCCGCTGATCGTCACGCACGGGTGGCCGGGCTCGATCATTGAGCAACTGAAAATCATCGAGCCGCTCACCAATCCCACCGCGCACGGCGGCAGCGCGGCGGACGCGTTCCACCTGGTGATTCCGTCGCTGCCGGGCCACGGGTTCTCCGCCAAGCCGACTGCCACCGGCTGGGATCCGGCCCGCGTCGCCCGCGCCTGGGTGGTGCTGATGAAACGCCTCGGCTACACCCGGTTCGTCGCGCAGGGCGGCGACTGGGGCGCGGCCGTCACCCAGGACATGGGCATCCAGGCCGCACCAGAACTGGCCGGCATTCACTCCAACATGCCCGGCACCGCTCCCGCCGAGATCAACAAGGGGGTCCAGCGGGGCGACCCGCCGCCATCCGGCCTGTCCGGCGAGGAACTCCGCGCCTACCAGCAGCTGGCCACCTTCTACGCCAAGCACGTGGCCTACGCACAGATCATGACCACCCGCCCGCAAACCCTGTACGGGCTGGCGGACTCACCCGCCGACCTGGCCGCGTTCATGCTCGACCACGGCGACGGCACCGGCCAGCCCGGACTCGTCGAACAAGTCCTGGCCGGGCACCTGGACAGCCCGCTGACCCGCGACGACCTCCTCGACAACATCACGCTCTACTGGCTGGCCAACACCGGGATCTCCGCCGCCCGCCTGTACTGGGAGAACAAGGCGGACTTCTTCGACGCCAAGCCCATCACCATCCCGTTCGCCATCAGCGTCTTCCCCGACGAGCTCTACCAGGCCCCCCGCAGCTGGGCCGAGCGCGCGTATCCCAAGAACCTCATCCACTACAACAAGCTCGACCGGGGCGGCCACTTCGCGGCCTGGGAACAGCCGGACCTGTTCGCCGCCGAAATGCGGGACTCTTTCCGGTCACTCCGCTAGCCGGGCCGAGGGCGGACGGCGCGCCGCGGCTGCGCGCCGTCCGCCAGAGACCTGGCGTTACCGGCCGGGAGCGTCCGGGCCGGGCATCCAGCCCAGGAAGGATCGTCATGAACGCACGCTGGCGCACGCCCGCCGGACTGCACACGGCCTCGGTCCGGCTGCCCGTCGAGGGCGAGCTGCCCGGGTTCGAGGGCGCGACCGGGTGGCTCAATTCGCCGCCGCTGACCCCAGCAGGCCTGCGCGGGAAAGTCGTGCTGGCTGACTTCTGGACCTATACCTGCGTCAACTGGCTACGCCAGCTCCCCTATGTCCGCGCCTGGGCCGCGAAATACGCCGACCACGGGCTGGTCGTGATCGGCGTGCACACGCCCGAGTTCTCGTTCGAGCACCACCCCGACAACGTCCGCCAGGCCGTGCAGGACCTGGGGATCGCCTACCCGGTCGCGCTCGATAGCGACTACGCGGTATGGCGTGCCTTCGCCAACCACTACTGGCCCGCTCTCTACTTCGCCGACGCCGGAGGACATATCCGCCATCACCACTTCGGCGAAGGCGAATACGAGCAGTCAGAAATGGTCATCCAGCAACTGCTGGCCGAGGCCGGGGCCGGCGACATCGGCCAGGAACTGGTATCGGTCGAGGCCCAGCGGTGTCGAAGCACCCGCCGACTGGGCCACCCTGAGATCGCCGGAAAACTACACCGGCTATGACCGCACCGAGAACTTCGCCTCCCCCGGCGGCGTCCGGCCGGGCCAGCCACACAGTTACACCGCCCCCGCGCAGCTGGGATTCAACCACTGGGCCCTGTCCGGGGACTGGACGGTGGAAGAACAGGCCACGCTGAACGCGCCCGACGGGCGGATCGTCTGCCGTTTCCACGCGCGCGATCTCAATCTTGTCCTGCGACCAGCAGAGCCAGGAACTACCGTGCCGTTCCGCGTGCTCATCGACGGGCAGCCACCGGGCGCGGACCGCGGAACCGACGTTGACGATCAGGGTCAGGGGACGGTGGTGCAGCCGCGGCTCTACCAGCTCATCCGGCAGGGCGGTCCGATCACCGACCGCACCTTCGAGATCGTCTTCCCCGGCCCGGGAGTGCAGGTATACGTGTTCACCTTCGGCTGATGCCGCTGATCGTAAGCACGGGGAGATCAGGCGCTGCTGGTCTGGAAGATGGGCCAGCCGATCTCGGTCCGCCATTGGGCGGTGTCGGGCGTGTCGTGCTGGCCGACGAGGTAGTACTCCCGGATCGGCCCCGCCACCGCGAGGGCGTGGCGGGCCACGTATGCGGCCAGGACACCGTACGCGCGATCGACGTCGGCCGGTGGCCCGCGGTGCTCGATGACCGCTAGTTCGGCGGCCGGGATCAGCGTGGAGGAGACGCGCCCCGTCGGCCGCAGAGGCCCGGCACAAGGAACGAAAATGGTCGCCTGCCCGCAGTGCTGGGTGAACACCTCGTCGGAGTAGATGCCGCCCGCGGGCCCGCCGCCGGGCGCGTTGCGGGCAGCCAGGGTGGCGTGGAGTTCGCCGAGCGCGCCCTGGAGCCAGGCCACCGACTCTTCAGCGTCAACTACGTTGACGATCGCGGCCGCCTCGACCGCAGGCACGCTGCGCAACTCGATGCGGGCGGAGATGTCGTCAGGTGCTGGTGCCGCCAGCAGGTCGCGCAAGGAGCCGGTGGCGGACTGGACCCGGCCGAGTTCTTCTTCCAGACGGACCAGATGGGCGGTGATCCGCTGGTTGCGGGTGCGCAGGTCGGGTGCGGACAGCACGGCCTGTATCTCCTCCAACGGCATGTCCAGGTCCCGGAAACGGCGAATGACCTGGGCGGCCGGGATCTGGTCGGTGGCGTAACGCCGGTAACCGGTGTCCGGGTTGACCTCGGCCGGTTCGAGCAAGCCGATCTGGTGATAGTGACGCAGCGTCCTGACGGTCATGTGGGTGGCGCGCGAGAAGTCGCCAATGGATAGGTAGCCCGGCACGCCGCCCATTATGAGGTCTCCCGTAGGGGGAGAGTCTTCCCTCGCGATCCGGCTTGATCCTCCCGCAGCGGCACCGGTGAGCATCATGACGTCGGCCGAACGGGCCGCGGAGAGGACGAAAGACCATGACCCAGACTGCCCAGCAGGGCACCGCCCAGATCGCCCAGCGCTACCTGGCCGTGTGGAGCGAACCCGACCCTGAATCGCGCCGCGCCGCCATCGCCGGCCTGTGGGCCCCCGATGGCGCCGAGTTCGTGGAAGGTACCCAGTTCCGGGGGCACGAGGAACTCGCCGGCCGGATCACCGCTGCCTACCAGGAGTTCGTGGGCAGCGGCCGGTACGCCGTCACCGCCGCCAGCGACGTGAGCCGCCACGACGACATCATCACCCTCACCATCCAGCTGACGGCCCCGGGAGGCGAGATCGCCTGGGCCGCCCGCGTCTTCCTCCTCCTTGACGGCGGCGAACTCATCCAGGAGGACTATCAGCTGACCGTCAAGCCCCTGGCCGAGCCAGCCTGACCCAGCCAACCGAAGAAGCGTGGGAGCCAGTCGCGGGCGAACCGGCGATCCGACGGTGGTGCCTGGAGGGTTGCCCGGCTGGGGGTGTCAGCCGTGGCCGAGGGTGGGATGCGGCAGGTACGGCTCCTCCAGCCGGGCCATCTCCTCGGGGGTGAGCCCGAGCTGCTCGGCGGCCAGCGCGTCCTGCAGATGGCTGACCTTGGTGGCTCCCACGATGGGCGCGGTCACCCCCGGACGGTGCAGCAGCCAGGCCAGCGCCACCTGCGCGGCGGACACGCCCCGGGCCGCGGCGACCTCGTTCACCCGGTCGGCGACGTCGAAGTCGGCCGGCTGGGTGTAGAGGATGTCCCCGAACGCGTCGGAGTTGGCCCGCACGGTGTGCTTGCCGCCGTCCCGGGTCCGGGTTCCGGTCAGGAACCCGCGGGCCAGCGGACTCCACGGGATGACCCCGACGCCCTGGTCGAGGCACTGCGGGATCATCTCCCGCTCCTCTTCCCGGTAGACCAGGTTGTAGTGGTTCTGCATGGACACGAACCGGGTCCAGCCGTGTTCCGAGGCGGTGTACTGCGCCTTGGCGAACTGCCAGGCGAACATGCTGCTCGCGCCGATGTAGCGGGCCTTGCCGGCCCGGACCACGTCGTGCAGCGCCTCCATCGTCTCCTCGATCGGCGTGGTGTTATCCCAGCGGTGGATCTGGTACAGGTCCACGTAGTCCATGTCCAGACGCTCGAGCGACGCGTCGATGGAGGCCATGATGTGCTTGCGGGACAGCCCGCGGCCGTTCGGGCCGGGCATCGTCTCGCCGTGGACCTTGGTGGCGACCACGACCTCCTCGCGGCTGAACATCTTGCCGAGGAGCCGGCCGGTAGCCGTCTCACTGGCCCCCGCGGAGTAGACATCTGCGGTGTCGTAGAAGTTGATTCCGCCGTCCGCCGCGGCCCGCACGATCGGCTCCGCGGCGTCCTCGTCCAGCACCCACTGGCGCTCGGAGTTGTTGCCGTAGCTCATCATGCCGAGGCAGATGCGGGAAACCTGCAGACCCGTCGCGCCGAGGTTGACGTAGTCCATTGATCCTCTCCGGAAAGTGGGAAGTCGGGTCGGGGGGTCAGGGAAGGGAAGCTGGGTGGTCTTTCCACCCTACTGAAGCTCCGGAGTCACCCCCGGAGGCCCCCCGTCACGCCCCAGTAGCCTCCGGCTGAGCGTTACCGGCTTAGCAGCCCAGGCGAGCGCTACCGGCTCAGCAGCCTCCGGCTGACTAGGGCGACGACCGTCACCAGCAGCACCGCGAAGCCCAGGACCGCCACCCGCGCAGACCACAGCTGGGTGGCCACGCCCAGCGCGATGACCGGAACGGCCAGGCCGACGTACGCAGCCAGGAACAACCCGGCCAGCGCCTCGCCGCGGGCCTCGGGCCGGGCGATGCCCAGCACCGTGGTCACGCTGCCCTTGAACGCGGCGCCCGCGCCGCCGCCCGCCAGCACCCCGCCGGCCAGCAGCAGGGCCAGGCTCGCCAGCCAGAACGCCGCGGTGACCAGAGCCAGGCCCGCGGCGAGGGCCGCCAGGCCCAGGGCGAGCTGGCGGTGCAGCGGAGCGCGGCTCACCACCATCTGGGCCAGGGCCGCCGCGCCGAATACCGCGAACGTGGCCGCGCCCGCCAGCGCGTGCGACGGGTCGTGCAGCGTGCCGCCGATGAAGCCCGGGGCCAGCGACGTGAACAGGCCGAACAGCGCGAACTCAGCCGCGGCCGCCGCGCTGGCCGCGTAGAACGCCGGGCGGTGCTGCGCGGGCACCGAGACGCGCTGCGGCCGGTACCGGGGGCGGGTCGCCGGACGCGTCACGGTCTCGGGCACGAGCGCCAGCCCGAGCAGGCCGGCCAGCATCAGCGCCTCGACCACGAGGTACGGCACCACCAGCGGGTCCGCCGCGTACTGGGCCAGGAATCCGGATATCAGCGGGCCGAGCCCGATCCCGCCCAGGTTCGCGGCGGTCGCGATGATCTCCGCGCGGCGCCGGGACAGGCCACCGCGGCCGGATGCGTCCAGCTCGCTCAGGTACGCGGTGGCCGTGGCGGTCAGCATGCCCACGCTGACCCCGGACACCACGCGGGCGATGAGCAGCCCGGGCACCGAGGGCCAGAGCAGGAAGATCACCCCGGAGGCCACGTTGACCGTCACCGCGATCACGGCCATCCGCCGGCGCCCCAGCCAGTCCGACAGGTGCCCGGCCAGGAACAGGCTGGCGATCACGCCCACGGCGTAGGCCGCGAAGATGACCGTGATCATCAGCGGGCCGAAGTGGTCCTGGGCCGCGTAGAGCACGTACAGCGGGGCGGGCACGGCCGAGAAGGCCATAGTCACCAGGAACACGAAACCGACCAGCCAGAACCCGCGCCGGTAGGCCCGGCCATCTTCCCGGGAGATCGCACCGGACGTCCCGGCAGAGATCCCCCGGCGCCGGCTGGCGAGGGGCGTGGGCGCTGGCATCAGCGGCTCCTTCGCAGAAAGTGACTTCGCCTCCGATAACACCGGCCGCAGCCCCGATCATTGATCTACGGCAATGACAAGTCTTGCTAAGCAAAATCTCCCCGGGAGATGATGCACCGGTGAGGCACGCATGACGTCAGCGCGGCCCGGATCCCGGGAAGACCCAGGCCAGCTGCCGTCGCTGGAGAGCCTGAGAAAATTCGTGGTGGTCGCCGAGGAACTGTCCTTCACCCGGGCTTCGCGCCGGCTGCACGTCGTCCAATCCGGGGTATCCAGCGCCATCCAGAGTCTGGAGCGCGAACTCGGGGCGACGCTGTTCGACCGGGACCGGCACCGCGTGGCGCTGACCGACGCGGGCCTGGCCCTGCTGCCCGAAGCGCGGGCCACGCTGGCCGCGGCCCAGGCCGCCCGGGACGCGGTGGCGCAGGCCCGGGCGGGCCTGCGCGGCACGCTCACCGTGGGCACGATGCTGTCCACCGGCTCGTTCGACCTCGCGGCGCGGCTCGGCCAGTTCCACGCCACTCACCCGGGGGTGTCGGTCCACCTGCGGCAGGCTCCCGCGGGGTCGGCGGGGCTGGCCGCCCTCGTAATCAGTGGCGAACTTGATTTGGCTCTCCTGGCCCTGCCCGGTCAGGCTCCGGCCGGCCTGCGCCTGCAGCCGCTGAGCGAGGAGCCGCTGGTCCTGATCGCCGCGGCCCGCCATCCGCTGGCCGGGCAGCGCGGGGTGAGCCTCGCCCGGCTGGCTGATGAGGACTTCGTGGACTTCCCGCCCGGATGGGGGAACCGGACGCTGGCCGACCGCGCGTTCGCCGGGGCGGGGCTGGACCGGCGGGTGCCCTTCGAGGTGGCCGAGTTCACCTCGGCCGCGGCCCTGGTCCGCAACGGCCTGGGTGTCGCGTTCATCCCGGCGTCGGCGGCCGATCTCACCGGGCTGGCGGTGATCAGCCTGGACGGCCCGGCCCTGCTCTGGCGGGTCTCGGTGGCCACCCCCACCGCCCGGCGGTCCTCCGCGGCGGCCCGGGCGTTCGTGGCCGAACTCGTCCCTGACCGCTCCGGGCGATCACCGGGTTGACCGGTTTTTATCCTCACCGCGGGATGTCCCGGCCGGGCGCGGGCAGTTGCGGTAAACGGAAACCAGACAGCCCACACCCTGGAGTACTCATGCGCAGCAGGTCCATTGGCGGTCTCGCGGTCAGCGCGATCGGCCTGGGCGGCATGCCCATGTCGATCGAGGACCGGCCCGAGGAACAGCGCTCGATCGCCACCATCCACGCCGCCCTGGACGCGGGGGTCACGCTGATCGACACGGCCGACGCCTACCACCTCTTGCCCGGCGAGGCCGGCCACAACGAACGGCTCATCGCCCGGGCCCTGGCCACCTACGGCGGCGACACCAGCGGCGTGCTGGTCGCGACCAAGGGCGGCCATGTCCGGCCCGGCGACGGCTCGTGGACCGTGGACGGCTCCCCGGCGCACCTGCGCGAGGCCGCGGAGGCGTCGCTGAAGGCCCTGGGCGTGGACGTCATCGGCCTCTACCAGTTCCACCGCCCCGACCCCGCGGTCCCGTACGAGGAGTCGATCGGGGCCCTCAAGGACCTGCTCGACGCGGGCAAGATCCGGCTGGCCGGCATCTCCAACGCGACGGTCGGGCAGATCGACACCGCCCGGCGGATTCTGGGCGAGGGCAACCTGGCCAGCGTCCAGAACGAGTTCTCGCCGGCCTTCCGGTCCAGCGAAGACGAACTGCGCTACTGCGCCCGCCTCGGCATCGCGTTCCTGCCCTGGAGCCCGCTCGGCGGCAGCGACCGGGCTGGTGACCTCGGCGCCCGGCACTCTGCGTTCCAGGAGGTCGCCGACGCTCATGGCGTCTCGCCGCAGCGGGTCACCCTGGCCTGGATGCTGGCCCTCGCGCCGGTGGTCATCCCCATCCCGGGCGCCCGCCGGCCGGAATCCATCACCGACTCGGCCCAGGCGGCCGACCTCGTGCTCACGGACGAGGAAGTGCGGCGGCTCAGCACCGCCTGACCGGCTGGTTCCCGTTCGGGTATCCCGCCCAGATCCGACACGATGAAACAAGTCTGGACACCATAGAACAAAAGTGCTACCAGTGATACGTCAGACCTTCCCCTGACCGGCGAGGCGGGCGATGCGACCATGACCAGAAAACCGGATCCGGCTCACCCCGCTGGCCCCGCTGGCCCGGCTCACCCCGCTGGCCCGGCTCCCCGCCCCAGCATCCCGCCGCTCTCCCGGCGCGCGTTACTCACCGGGACCGCGCTCGCCGCGGCGGGGCTGGCCGCGCGGCCCGCCCTAGCGGGTGCCGCGGTCAGCCCGGCCGCCGGGCCGCCGCCGGCCGCGGCGGCCGCACTCACCGCCGCCGGGCCGGCCGCCGGCGGCGCGCACCAGATCACCTTCGACCCCTACTCGCTGCTGGTCAACGGCACCCGGCTGTTCGCCTGGTCGGGGGAGTTCCATCCCTTCCGGCTGCCCAGTCCCTCGCTGTGGCTGGACATCCTGCAGAAGATGAAGGCGGCCGGCTACAACGCCGTCTGCATGTACTTCAACTGGAGCTACCACTCCCCCGCGCCCGGCGTGTACGACTTCACCGGGGTCCGCGACATGGACCTGGTGCTGCGGATGGCCGCGGACACCGGCCTCTACGTGCTGGCCCGGCCCGGCCCGTACATCAACGGCGAAGTGAACGCGGGGGGCTTCCCGGGCTGGCTGACCCGCACCGCCGCGGTGGCCCGCACCGATGACCCGGTCTACCTGGGCTACGCCGACGAGTGGCTCACCGCCATCGACGCGATCCTGGCCCGCCACCAGCTCACCGACGGCGGCGGGACCGTGCTGCTCTACCAGATCGAGAACGAGTACGCGTCCTTCGTGACCAGCGCGACCGGCATCAACTACATGGCCCACCTGTACGCGAAGGTCCGCGCGGACGGCATCACCGTGCCGATCTACCACAATGACAAGGGCCGCAACGGCGACTGGGTGCCGGGCAGCTTCCCGGCCCCGGACAGCAACTACCTGTACGCGTTCGACGGCTACCCGTCGGCCAGCGGCGCCCCGCCGGACTGGGGTTACTACGGCCCGGGCGGGGCCAAGGGCGGCGCCAGCGCCAGCCCGGCCACGCCGGGATTCGAGGCCGAGTTCGGCGGCGGATTCTTCGACCCGTGGGGCGGCGCCCCCTGGCAGGGCCAGGGCTACAGCTTCGAGCGGGTCTTCGATGGGCCCGCCTACGAGCGGCAGTTCTACCTGACCAACGTGGCCAACGGGATCAAGCTGCAGAACGTGTACATGACGTTCGGCGGGACGTCCTGGGGCTGGCTGCCCGCCTCCGTGGTGTACACCTCCTACGACTACGGTGCGGCCATCAGTGAGGCGCGCCAGCTCACCGCCAAGATCCCGGCGATGAAGGAGATGGGCTACTTCCTGCGGTCCGTGCCCGACATCAACAAGATCGACAAGGCCAGCCCGGTCACCGCGTCGAATTCGCTGCTGGTGACCTATCACCTGGCCAACCCGGACACCGGCACCCAGTTCTACTTCGTCCGCAACGACCACACCGCGGACCTGACCACCACCCTGCCGGTCAGCGCGGCGGGCGGCTCCTACACCGTGCCGCAGTCCGGCGCGCTGCAACTGGACGGCAAGGACCTGAAGGTGATCGTCGCGGACTACCAGATGGACTCCGCCCATCTGGTGTACTCCACCTCGCACCTGATGACGCACGCCCCGGCCGGCCGCCAGGACGTCGCGGTGCTGGCCAGCCGGCCCGGCGACGACGGCGAGACGGTGCTCCGCTACCCGGCCGCCGCGGCCGGGCCAGCGGTGAGCGTCCTGGCCGGGTCCGGGCCAGCCGGCCCGGGCGTGACCAGTTCCTGGGACGCCAGTACCGGGGATCTGCGGCTCAACTACGCCCACCAGGGGCTGACCCGGATCCTGGTCACCCCGGCCGGCGGCCGGCCGCTGCTCCTGCTGGCTGCCGACGACACGGCGGCCGCGGTGATCTGGCGGACCGACACCACCGCGGGCCCGGTGCTGGCCAGCGGCCCCGCGCTGGTCCGCACCGCGACGGTACGGGGGGCAGTGCTGGCGCTCACCGGAGACACCAGCGCGGCCACGCCACTGGAGGTCTGGGCGCCCCGGCCGGTCGCCGCGGTGTGGTGGAACGGCCGCCCGGTCCCGGTGACCCGGACCGCCTCCGGCAGCCTGGCCAGCCGCGCCCCGCTCAGCGGCCCGCCTGCCGTTCCGCTGCCCGCGCTGACCAGCTGGAAATACGCCACCGAGAACCCGGAAGCCGGGCCCGGCTTCGACGACAGCGGGTGGATCGTGGCCAGCAAGACCACCTCGGCCAGCGCCACCCCGGTACCCGCCGGGCAGCCGGTGCTGTTCATGGACGACTACGGCTTCCACTACGGCGACGTGTGGTACCGCGGCTCCTGGTCCGCCGCGCCCGGCGCCACCTCGGTGACCCTGAACTACCAGACCGGCCAGGTCGGCATGGTCCTGGCCTGGCTGGACGGGCAGTTCCTGGGCTCCGGGCAGATGCCGACCCCGACGTCCAGCCAGTCCACCACGCAGGGCTGGTCGGCGGCGGTGCCGCTGCCGATCCCGGCGGCCGGGCAGGACGATGGCCCGCATGTGCTGGCCGTGCTGGTCCGGCCCATGTCACATCAGGAGGACGGCGGCGCCAACAACGCCTTCAAGCAGGCCCTCGGCCTGACCGCGGTCACTTTCTCCGGCGCGGCCCCCGACGTTACCTGGCGCATCCAGGGCACGCTGGGTGGTGAGGCCCCGGCCGACCGGGTCCGCGGCCCGCTCAACAACGGCGGCCTCTACGGCGAGCGCTCCGGCTGGTACCTGCCGGGGTTCGATGACCGGGGCTGGGCGGACGTCACGCTGCCGAACGCCGACCCGCGGCCGGGTGTCTCCTGGTACCGGACGGCGTTCCGGCTGTCCGTGCCGCCCGGTGCGGACGCCTCGCTCGGCCTGACCATCACCGACGCCGCACCCCGGTCCTACCGGGCGCAGATCTTCCTCAACGGCTGGAACGCCGGGCAGTACATCAGCAACGTCGGCCCGCAGTCCACCTTCGTGCTGCCGGCCGGCCTGCTCCGGCCGCAGGGTGAGAACACGCTGGCCGTCGCCGTCCTGGCGGACGGCACCACCCCGGGCGGGCTGGGCAGCGTAGCCCTGGCCAACCTGGGCACGGTGTCCGGCGGGGTCCCGGTACTGCCGGTGTTCTCCCCCGGTCACGCCACGTAGGGCGTGGTCCCCGACTCGTTCGTCATCGGGCGCCCCGCGGCGGCCCAGCCGGTCATCCCGTCACTCACGTTCACCACGTCCCAGCCCGCTCCGGCCAGCGCGAGCGCGGCCTGGTTGGAGCGGCTGCCGGCCCGGCAGATCACGTACACCCGGCCGTCCTGCGGAATCTCCGTGTAACGGGCCCCGAGCTGGCCCAGCGGGATGTGCACCGCCCCGGGCGCGTGCCCGGCGGTCCACTCGTCCGGCTCCCGGACGTCCACCAGCAGGACATCCGCAGGCACCTCCGCCGCCGGAACCTGCTGCGGCCGTGCCTCGTCCGTCATGCCGCTACTCCGGGCATGATCGGCTTCCGGTTCATCTGGCACCCTCCCCGCAAACGCTTGCCGATCAACCCATTGTGGCGCGCCAGACACATTCGTGTACACGAATCCTGTGGCCTATCCGGGACCCGGGACGTCCTGCCCCTCGCCCGGCAGCTCCTCCGGCCCGGCCAGCCGCAGGTACGCGGGGGTGAGCAGGGCGGTCAGATCCTGCCCGCGGACTCCGACCCCGGGCGGCTCGAACGAGCGGAGCACCAGGTCCGGAGCGGTAGCCGGGACGGCCTGGGCCGCGCGCAACCGGGCCCGGGACAACCCCGGCGACCAGAACCGGTCCAGCGACTCGGCCAGCGGCGGCGCATTTACTTTCTCCAACGAAAACCCGGCCGGGCCCGTCATCCCGCCGGGACCGGGGCCGGGCGCGGCCGACTGGCGCCGCAGCGCGCCGAGCAGTTCCTCCCGGCCACGGCCGCGCCAGGCCAGCATCGCGAACGGGTCGTCGTCGAACTTCTCGGCCAGTACGTAGCAGACCGCGGCCAGGTGCTTGCACGGCACGCCCCAGTCCGGGCAGGAGCAGGACATCTCCAGGTCGCGCGCGGACCGGGGGAAGAGCGGGGTGCCGCACGCCGCGAACACCTCTTCGATCTCGTGCGGCATCTCCCCGGCCAGCAGCTTGGCCCGGAACAGCGCCTGCGCGCCGAGCGCCGCGGTGACCGAGCGCCACTGCGCCGTGGTCAGCGGCAGGACCCCGATCCGGACCTGGTAGGGAGCGGGCCGGGAGCCCTGCACCCGGGCCCGGACCTTGCCGGTGGTCAGCTCGAACTCCATGACCTGGCCGCGCCGGGCGTAGTTCCGGCCGCGGGCCAGCCGGCCACTCATCCCGAACGACTCCAGCACCGACACGAACCGGCGGGACCACCACTGCTCGCCGATCGCGCCCCGTTTGCTGCGGGCCTTGATGCCGTTCTCGACCCGGCGCGGTGCGGACGCCTCGTGCCACCAGGAGGTGTCTCTGCTCATTCGGCTACCGCCTCAGTGCTCACTACTCGGCTACCGCCTCGGGTGACAGGGCGAGGACCTGGCCCAGGTCCGCGGTGGACAGCTCGGTGAGCCAGCCCTCACCCGTGCCCACGATCCGCTCGGCGAGCGCCTTCTTCTCCTCGATCATGGCGTCGATCCGCTCCTCCAGCGTGCCTACGCAGACGAACTTGCGGACCTGCACGTCCTTGCGCTGCCCGATGCGGAAGGCGCGGTCGGTGGCCTGATCTTCGACCGCCGGGTTCCACCAGCGGTCGAAGTGGATGACGTGGCTGGCCGCGGTGAGGTTGAGCCCGGTCCCGCCGGCCTTCAGCGAGAGCAGGAAGACGGCCGGTTCCGCCGCGTTCTGGAACTCGGCGACCAGGGCGTCCCTGGTGTTCTTGGCCGTCCCGCCGTGCAGGTAGAGCACCGGGCAGCCGAGCCGGGCGGCCAGGTAGGGCTGCAGCACCCGGCCGAACTCGGCGTACTGGGTGAAGCAGAGCGCCTTGTCCCCGGCCGCGATGATCTCCTCGCAGATCTCTTCCAGCCGGGCCAGCTTGCCGGACCGGCCGGGCAGCCGGGAACCGTCACCGAGCAGGTGGGCCGGATGGTTGCAGACCTGCTTGAGCTTGGCCATGGTGGCGAGCACCAGGCCGCGGCGCTCGATGTCCGCCTCGGCGGCGTCGATCCGGGCCAGCATGTCGGTCACCGTGGCCTGATAAAGCGAGGCCTGCTCGGGGGTGAGCGTGCACCAGATCTTCATCTCGATCTTGTCGGGCAGGTCGGAGATGATGGACCGGTCGGTCTTGACCCGGCGCAGGATGAACGGGCCGGTCAGCCGCTTCAGCCGGGCCGCGGCCTCCTCGTCGCCGTGCCGCTGCACCGGGACCGCGAAATTCTCCCGGAACTTCTCGGCCGGGCCGAGCAGCCCGGGGCTGGTGAATTCCATGATCGACCACAGCTCGCCCAGGTGGTTCTCGACCGGGGTGCCGGTCAGCGCGAGCCGGGACCGGGCGGGCAGGCCACGCACCGCGCGGGCCTGCCGGGTGCCCGCGTTCTTGATGTTCTGCGCCTCGTCGCAGACCACCCGGTGCCAGGGCAGCGCGGCCAGCGCCTCGCGGTCCCGGGCGGCCAGCGCGTAGGTGGTGATGACCAGGTCCGCCCCGGTCAGCGCGGCCTGCAGGTCGGCGCCAGACAGCCGGTCCGAGCCGTGATGCACGTGCACGGCCAGGTCCGGGGTGAACCGCTCCGCTTCCCGCTGCCAGTTCCCCACCAGGGACATGGGGCAGACCAGCAGCGTCGGGCCGGTGCGTGGCGGTGCCCCCGGTACCGCCTGCGCCGCCCGCTCGTGGTCCAGCAACGCCAGCGTCTGCACGCTCTTGCCCAGCCCCATGTCGTCGGCCAGGATGCCGCCCAGGCCCAGGTCGCTGAGGAAGGACAGCCAGGCCAGGCCGCGCTCCTGGTAGGGGCGCAGGTCGCCGCGGAACGAGGCCGGGGCCATCACCGGGGTCAGCGAGCGGTCGCCGGCCCCGGAAAGCAGGTCGCCCAGCCACCCGTCCGCCGCGACCGCGGTGACCTCGAGATCTTCCTCCGGGCCGCGGAGCCCGGCCACCAGGACGTCACCGGCCCGCATCACGCCCTCGCGGCCACGCTCCATGAACTTCAGCGCGGCGCGGAGGTTGCCTTCGTCCAGCTCTACCCACTGACCCCGGACCCGGACCAGGGGGATCTTCAGCTGGGCCAGCTCGGCGAGCTCCTCGGCATCGAGCGTGGTGTCCCCGACGGCCAGGTCGTAGCGGAACTCGACCAGGTCGTTCAGGCCGAAGCCGCTCCCGTTGGGCGCACTGGCCGAGGCGGAGGAGGTGGTGCCCTGGGACCGGGAGGTGAGCTTGAGGCCCAGCCGGGCTTTGCGGGCCCAGTCCGGCAGCAGCACGCCGAACCCCGCGCCGGCCAGCAGCGGGCCGGTCTCCTTCAGGAAGCGGAACGCCCCCGCGGTGTCCAGTGCGACCCCCGCGGGCGCCGGCTCCCGCAACGCGTCCTCCAGCTCACCGAACAGCCGCGCCGCCGAGCCCAGCCCGAGCAGCAGTTCCTCGTCCGGGCGGGCCATCCCGCCCGGGGCCCAGCCGCCGGTGCCCGCCCACACGTCCGCCGCGTCCAGCATCAGGCTGGGATCCTCGGCCGACTGGAGGGTGAACTCGACGTGCCAGGTGTCGTCGGGGGGTTCGGAGGGCTGGCCGTCTTCGGGTGGCTCAGGGTCCTGCGGCACGGGGTCTTGTGTACGGGTCTTGCAGCACTGGGTCTTGTGGCACGGGGTCTTGTGGCACGGGGTCTGGCCGGCACGGGCTCCACGAGCCGGAAGCAGGTGCGCACGGGGCCCGCCGGGGCCTGGGCGGCCGCGCGCCAGGCGTCCAGGGCGGCGGCCAGCTCGGTCGCTTCCGCCTCGTCCTCCGCGCTGGCCACCTCGACCTCGGCATCGGGGCCGGTCAGCGCGGCCGCCCAGCGCTCGGCGACCGGGACGCGGGCAGGCCGGCGCCCCGGCGCGGCGGGAGCAGGCCCCACCGCTGCTGCGCGGCCGCGTGCCGGCGCGGCCTCGTGCCGGGCGGTCTCGTGCCGGGCGGTCTCTTCCTCGGCAGCCCCGTGCTGGGCCGCCGAGCCCCGGGGACCGGCTGCGGACGCGTCCAGCCGGGCCCGCGCGGCCGCGTCGGCCAGCGCGTCCAGCGCCGCGGTCAGCAACGGCCCCGGCGGCTGGCCGCCGGGCTCGCCCGCGCGGCACACCGGCGGCATCGCCCCGGCCAGCTCGGCGGCCCGCGGCGCGTCCGGGCCGGTCAGCACCGGGCGCCAGGCCGCGACCCAGCACTGGCCGACCGGGCTGGAGGCAGCAGCCCCGGGCCGGCAGCAGATCCCAGACCGCCAGCAGCCCCGGGCCGGCAGCAGATCCCGGATCTGCAGCAGACCCCGGACCGGCAGCGCCGTCGCCAGCCCGCCCGAGCACGGGCAGGATCCGGCCGCGGGCGCACAGGTCGGCTGCGAAGCGGGCCACGGCCGCCCAGTAGACGGCCGAGCCCCCGGCGATCAGGTCGGGGGGCGCGGCCTCGGCCGGCGGGCTATCCACCGGATCCAGGGCGGCCAGGAGGGTGAGCGCGGCGGCGGGATCGAACGCCAGCACGGGGACCCGCCAGCAGCCGAGCGCGGCGCGGCGCCCGCGGCCCGCGCCGCGCTTGTCCGCGCGCTCGTCCCCATCCAGATCGGCCGGCCGGATCAGCTCCGGGGCACACCCGGGACCCGGGCCCGCCGACGGCAGCCAGAGGGACAGTTCGTCCGCGGCCGCCTTGCTGGCCAGGTCCCGGGGACCTTCGCCGAGCAGGCCGAGCGCGTCGCCCAGGACGCCCGGATCGGCCGCGAACGGGTGCGGCCGGGGCGCCCGCGAAGACCGGCCGCCGGCCGGAGCCTCCAGGCTGGCCGGCAGCGCGGAGTCCTCCGCCCACAGGCAGAGCGCATCCCGCGCCCAGATGCCGTGGATGACCAGCATGCCCGCCACTCCTCGCCGGCCCGACCAGGCCACGCCTTCTCCCGACCGACGGTAGCAACCACCGCGGACAGCCGTGACACGCTGGCGTCATGCCGAGGACAGGAACCGCGCACTGGATACAACGGGCCCGTGAGCTGGCCACCGAGGTGCTCGCCCCGGCCGCGATGCGGGTGGAGGCCAGCCAGCGGGTGCCGCCGGAGCATCTGGACCTGCTCGCCGCCGAGGGCTTCTACGGGCTGGCCGGGCCGCGTGAGGCAGGCGGCCTGGACGTGCCGTTCGCGGCGGCCTGCCAGATCATCGAGATCCTGGCCGGGGCGTGCCTGTCCACCACGTTCGTGTGGATGCAGCACCACAGCGTGGTGCGCGCGGTCGCCGGGACCGCCAACACCGCGCTGCGGCAGGCGATGCTCGGGCCGTTGTGCCGGGGCGAGCGGCGGGCCGGCGTGGCCCTGGCCGGCCTGCTGCCGGGGCCGCCCCGGCTGCGCGCCCGGCCGGCCGAGGGCGGGTACGTGCTCGACGGGACCTCGCCGTGGGTCACCGGCTGGAGCTACATCGACACCCTGTACGTCGCCGCCCGCCGCGAGGACGACACGATCGTGTGGGCCGTGCTGGACGCCGGGGGCGGACCGGGGCGCGCTACCCCGACCCTTAGTGCGGAGCCGCTCGACATGGTGGCGGTCATGGCCAGTTCTACCGTGGAACTCAGCTTCACCGGCCATCCCGTCCCGGCCGGGCGGGTGACCGCCACCCTGCCCCTGGCCCAGTGGCCCAGCCTGGACGCGGCCGGCCTGCGCTCAAACGGCTCACTGGCCCTCGGCCTGGCCGCGCGGTGCAGTGAGCTGATCGGCCCCGGCCCGCTCGACGAGCAACTGTCCCGCTGCCGGACGGCACTGGACGCCGCCGATCCGGCCAGCATGCCCGCGGCCCGCGCGGCCGCCTGCGAGCTGGCCCTGCGGGCCACGGCGGCGCTGGTGGTCAGCCAGGGCTCCACGGCGATCCTGGCCGATCAGGACGCGCAGCGGCTGGCCCGGGAGGCCCTGTTCCTGCTGGTGTTCGGCTCCCGGCCGCCGATCAAGCAGGCCCTGGCCGGGCTGCTCACCCGCCCCGTGGTTTAGCTACCGCGGCCTAGGTAGAGTGCTCCGGTGTCGAAGACGCGTAGCACAGGATCGACGCCGCGGCCCGGCCCGGCCTCCCCGGGACTGATCGTTCGTGACGCCCGGCCCGCCGAACTGGCCGAGATCGGCGATCTGCGGGTGGCGGCCTACGAGTCGGGCGGGTTCCTCTCCGACGCCTCGCACTACGGCGAGACGCTCCGCTCCCTGGGTCATGACGGCAGCGGCCAGATCCTGGCCGCGGTCGACGAACCCACCGGGCGGATCCTGGGCACCGTCATGCTGCAGCTGTGGCCGGACGCCGGGCATGTGGTCCGGGGCTCAGACGAGGCCGAGGTCAGGGCGCTGGCGGTGGCGCCGGAAGCGCGCGGGCGCGGCGCGGGCCGGGCCCTGCTCCAGGCGGTCATCGACCGGGCCCGGGCCAGCGGCGTGCGGCACCTGGTGCTGTGCACCCAGACGACCATGCTCACCGCGCAGCACCTCTATGCCGAGGCCGGGTTCCGCCGGCTGCCCGAGCGGGACTATTCCCCCGTGCCCGGATTTACCCTGCCGGCCTACGGGCTGGTGCTCAGTAACTGACGCACCGGACTACGGCCCGGTGCTGGCGCTGGCGCACCCCACCTACGTCTTGCTGTTATCCGGCGGATCAGCGGCACCAGGATCGCTGGCCGCACGGGCCCGGTCGGCCTGCATGGCGCGATAGGCCGCGAGACCGGGCCGCGGCGGCCGGCCCGTACCGGGCGGGGCACTGGACGGCTGGCCCGGCGCGATCTTGTGCAGTTGCTTGTTCATCGACCGGAACAAGAAATACAGGGCCAGGCCCATGCCCGCGACCACGAGGAACCCGATCAGCCCGGGGTAGACCTGGCTGGCCGTGCTCGACGAGGCCAGGACGCTCACTGGCTCACCCTCTCCCGCACCCCCGCGAACAGGTCGTCCTCGGGGAATTCCGTGTCCACTACCGACCTGGCTAGATGGTAGTCCTCGGTCGGCCAGGCCACGCGCTGCACCTCCACCGGGCAGGCGAACCACGAGCTCTCCGGGTCGATCTGGGTGGCGTGGGCCAGCAGCGCCTGATCCCGGATGGGGAAGAACTCCCCGCACTGGACCCGGGTGGTGATCTCCACCGGCTTGCGGTCCGCCGCCCGCTCCTCCCAGCGCTCGAACCACTCGGTGTACGGCGACTCCAGCCCTCGCTCCAGCAGCTCCTCGTGCAGCGCGGTGATCCGGTCCCGGTGGAACGTGGCGAAGTAGTACAGCTTGAGCGGCTGCCACGGGTCCCCGGTCCCGGGGTAACGGTCCGGGTCCGCGGCGGCCTCGAACGCCTCCACCGCGACCTCGTGGGTCTTGATGTGATCCGGGTGCGGATAGCCGCCCTCTTCGTCGTAAGTCAGGATCACGTGCGGCCGGAATTCGCGGACCGCGCGCACCAGCGGCTCAGCGGCCACCTCGAGAGACTGCAGCGCGAAACAGCCTTCCGGCAGCGGCGGCAGCGGGTCACCCTCGGGCAGCCCGGAATCGACGAAGCCGAGGAATTCCTGGCTGACCCCGAGGATCTCGCGGGCCCGGGCCATCTCCTCACGCCGGATACGGGGCAGGTTTTCCCGCACCTCCGGCCGCTCCATGGCCTTATTCAGGATGTCCCCGCGCTCACCGCCGGTCAGCGTGGCCACCATGACCTCCACGCCTTCCCGGACGTAGCGGGCCATCGTGGCCGCACCCTTGCTCGATTCGTCATCCGGGTGCGCGTGCACGGCCATCAGCCGCAACGGCGTGGACGGCGGAACCACCGGATCATTCGTGGCGGCAGACAAGCGAATCGAATTCCCCTCGGCACCATCAAGAGTCAATAGGAACCGGCGCTCTGTTACCCGGCTGGGCTTCCCGGCAGGTGCACCGGGGCAGTACCTCGCCGACAGATCGCAGACAGAACATTGTGCAGGACAACGCGCTTGGCCCGCGACGACATTCCCGTATAGTGGCGGGCTCTGATGACGCAGCGGCGTCAGGGCTGGCGTGCCGGCAACGGATTGGGGCGCGACGAACTTGTCCGGCCTTGTTAGCCTCAAAGGATTACCCCCGAGGAGCCGCGCACGGCTCAAGCGGATCCAAGTATCCGCACTGCAGGCAAGGAGTACCCGTGACCGAGACGAACAGCGACAGCCTCACCTGGCTCACCCAGGAGGCGTACGACCGGCTCAAGTCGGAGCACGACTACCTCTCGGGGCCGGGGCGGGTCGATATTGCCAAGAAGATCGAGGCCGCCCGGGACGAGGGCGACCTGCGCGAGAACGGCGGCTACCACGCCGCCAAGGAGGAGCAGGGCAAGATCGAGGGCCGGATCATCCAGCTGGCGCACATCCTGCAGCACGCCCAGGTGGGTGAGCCGCCGCGGACAGACGGGGTGGTCGGGCCGGGGATGACGGTGACCATCCGGTTCGAGGGCGACGACGATGAGGTGACCTTCCTGCTGGCCTCCCGGGAGGAGAGCGGCGCGCCGATCGACGTCTACTCGCCGCGCTCACCGCTGGGCAGCGCGATCAACGGCAAGAAGATCGGCGACTCGGCCACCTACCAGCTGCCGAACGGCCGGGCGGCCAAGGTCGAGATCCTCGAGGCGGTCCCGTACATCGGGGGCTGACCCCGGGACACATCAGCGCGGTGCATCGTGCGCGTCATGACGCGCGCAATGCACCGCGCTCCTGCTTACGGGGCTACGCGACCAGTTCGGGGGCGGGGGCCTCGGCGTCGCCCGGGGCGGTGTGGCCGCGCAGCGGCACCTCCTTGATGAACCAGGCCAGGACGAAGGCCAGCGCGCACGCCGGGACGGCCCACAGGAACACCCCGTGGATCGCGTACGAGACCGCGTAGTACACGTCGTGCTGGATGGCCGCGGGCAGCGACTTGACCGTGGCCGGGTCGAACTGGCCGCCGCTGGTGGACAGGTGCACGCCGGGTGACACCGTGGTCAGCGCGTCGGCCAGCCGCCGGGCGAAGATGGCGCCGAACGCCGACACCCCGATCGACCCGCCGATCTGCTGGAAGAACAGCCGTGAGCTGCTGGCCACCCCGATGTCGCGGAGTTCCACGCTGTTCTGCGCGATCAGCGTGGTCATCTGCATGAGGAAGCCCATGCCGAGGCCCAGCACCACCATGTACAGGCTGGAGGTCACCCGGCTGGTGTTGACCCCGAGCAGGGACAGCAGCCACATGCCGATGGTCATGCCGGCCGCGCCGAGGATGGGCAGCGCCTTGTACCGGCCCGTCCGGGTGGTGATCTGGCCCGCGATGAGCGAGGTGATCATCACGCCGACCATCATGGGCGTGAGCAGCAGGCCGCTGACCGTCGGCGAGGCGCCCTGCACGGTCTGCTGGTACAGCGGCAGGAACGTGATCGCGCCGAACATGGCCAGCCCGGCCAGGAAGCTGAGCCCGGTGACCACCGAGAAGTTCCGGCTGCGGAAGACGTGCAGCGGCAGGATCGGCTCGGCCACCCGCGCCTCGATCATGATGAACAGGGCCACCGTCACCAGGGCTACCGCGCAGAGCCCGAGGATCTGCGGCGACGCCCAGGCGTACTGGCTGCCGCCCCAGGTGGAGACGAGCACGATCGCGGTGGTGGCCACGGCCAGCACCAGCGCGCCCAGGTAATCCACCCGGTGCTCGACCCGGCGCCGGGGCAGGTGCAGGGTCGCGGCCAGGTAGGCCAGGGCCACGCCGCCGATCGGCAGGTTGATGTAGAAGATCCAGCGCCACGAGAAGCTGTCGGTGATGAAGCCGCCGAGCAGCGGCCCGCCGATGGTGGCGATCATCATCACGGCCATGATGTAGCCCATGTACTGGCCGCGCTCGCGGGGCGAGACCAGGTCACCGATGATCGCGATGGCGCTGACCATCAGGCCGCCCGCGCCGAGTCCCTGGACGGCCCGGAACGCGATGAGCTCGGCCATCGACTGGGACAGCCCGGCGGCCGCGGACCCGGCCAGGAAGATCACGATGGCCGTCATGAACAGCTTCTTGCGGCCGTACATGTCGCCGAGCTTCCCGTACAGCGGGGTGGTGATCGTCGATGCCAGCACGTAGGCGGTGACCACCCAGGACAGGTGCGCGACGCCGCCCAGGCTGCCCACGATGCGGGGCAGCGCGGTGCCCACGATGAGCTGGTCCAGCATGGCCAGCATGATGGCCAGGAGCAGCCCCGGCAGCACCACGAGCACCTCGCGCCGCATCTTCATGCTGGGCTCAGGACTGCCGCCCGGTGCCGTCGCGGCCGCTTGCGTATCGGTCATGCCGACCCCATGGGTGAATGGCTACTTACTTGCCGACCGGCTAGTATGACGGTGCCAGGCTAAGACGCTAACTGACCGGGCGTCAAGTAAGTTTAGCGGCCGGCGAACGAGCGCACCGGGTCAATGAGCACAGGGCGGATGAACGATGGGCGACGAGGCGGCCCAGCCGGGCGGGCAGGACGAGGCGGGCGAGCCGGGCGGGCGGCGCGCCCGGGGTGACACCCGGGAGCGGATCCAGGCCGTGGCCCTCGAGCTGTTCGCGGAGCACGGGTACGAGAAGACCTCGCTGCGCGAGATCGCCGAGCGGCTCGGCGTCACCAAGGCCGCCCTGTACTACCACTTCAAGTCCAAAGAGGACATCGTCCGCAGCTTCACCGAGGACTACGTGACCGACCTGGACGCGCTCATCGCCTGGGGCGCCGCGCAGCCGCGCACCGACGAGACCCGGGGCCTCCTGCTCGACCGCTACAGCGTGATCGTCGGCCATCGCCTGCCCGTGATGAGGTTCCTGGAGCAGAACCAGGCCGCCGTGCACCAGCTGATGAGCGAGGGCCAGCGGGACCGCCACAAGATGTTCCGGACCCAGTTCGAGCGGCTGCGCGATCTGCTGGCCGGCCCGGACGCCCCGCTGCGGGACCGGGTCCGGGCGTCGGTGGCCGTGGTCTCGGTGGGGATCTCGTGCATGCTGTTCGACAAGGACGCCGGCGCCCCGGGCGAACTGCACGACATCGCGCTGGAGACCGCCTGTGAGCTGGTGGGGGTCGAGCAGCCGGTGGTGGCTGGTCAGCCGGTAGGGCCAGCAGCGGGCAGGTCGGGCAGCGGGCAGGTTAGGCCAGGCCCGCGGGGCTGGCGCCCAGTGCTACTGATTGCACGAGGGGCAGCACCCGGTAAGGCAGCGGCGTGGCCAGCGCGATCACCGTCGAGGCGCGCTCCACCCCGGCCACGTCCACGATCGCGTCGATGACCCGCTGCAGGTCGGCGTTGGTGCGGGCCACCACCCGGCAGAGCATGTCGCTGGACCCGGTGATGGTGTGCGCCTCGAGCACTTCCGGGATCGCGGCCAGCCGCCCGGCCACCGGGTCGTGCCCGCCCGGCTGGCGGATCTCCAGCGTGACGAAGGCGGTCACGCCGTGTCCCAGGGCCACCGGGTCCACCTCCGGGCCGTACCCGGTGATCACCCCGCGGGCATGCAGCCGGTCCAGCCGGGCCTGGACCGTGCCGCGGGCCACGCCGAGCCGGCGCGAGGCCTCCAGCACCCCGACCCGGGGCTCAGCGGCCAGCAGCCCGATGAGCCGGGCATCCAGGCTGTCGATCACCGGAATCACCTCCGTGGCACGGGCGCCCGGGAACATGGGCGCATGCTGTACAGCTTTAGCATCGCTTTTCGTTAGGGAATAGACAAGTTGACCAGCAAATCAAGTCACTGTTGCACATACTGCCATGCGAGGCTGATGCTGCTCCCAGGACCACGACGAGCCTGAGGGAGCATGCCATGAGTGCTGCAGACGAGTTCCCGGTCACCGGCATGGACGCGGTGGTCTTCGCCGTGGGCAACGCGCGGCAGGCCGCGCACTATTACTCGGCCGCGTTCGGGATGCGCTGCGTGGCCTACCGCGGCCCGGAGACCGGCTGCCGCGACGAGACCGCGTACGTGCTCGAGTCCGGCCAGGCCCGGTTCGTGCTGCGCGGCCCGGTGCGGCCCGGCACGGCCCTGGCCCAGCACCACGCCCGGCACGGCGACGGGGTGATCGATCTGGCCCTGGGGGTGCAGTCCGCGGAGTCCGCCTACGAGTACGCCACCCGCCACGGCGCCCGCGGCGTGGCAGAGCCGCGGATCGTGGAGGACGAGCAGGGCAAGGTGGTGCTGGCCACCATCGCGACCTACGGGGACACCCAGCACACGCTGGTGGAGCGGTCCTCCTACAGCGGCCCGTACCTGCCCGGGTACGTCGCGGCCCGGCCCATCGTGACCCCGCCGGCCCAGCCGCTGTTCACCACGATCGACCACTGCGTGGGCAACGTGGAACTGGGCCGGATGGACGAGTGGGTGGGCTTCTACCAGCGGGTGATGGGCTTCACGAACATGAAGGAGTTCGTCGGCGACGACATCGCCACCGAGTACTCCGCGCTGATGAGCAAGGTGGTCGCGGACGGCTCGCGGACGGTCAAGTTCCCGATCAACGAGCCCGCGGCGGGCAAGAAGAAGTCCCAGATCGACGAGTACCTGGAGTTCTACGGCGGCCCCGGGGTCCAGCACATCGCGCTGGCCTGCGACGACATCGAGGCCACGGTGCGGGCCATGAAGGCCGGGGGGGTGGAGTTCCTGGACACGCCGGACAGCTATTACGACACCCTCGGCGAGTGGGCCGGGGACACCCGGGTGGCCGTGGAGACCCTCCGCGAGCTGCGCATCCTGGTTGACCGGGACGAGGACGGCTACCTGCTGCAGATCTTCACCAAGCCGGTGCAGGACCGGCCCACGGTGTTCTTCGAGCTGATCGAGCGGCACGGCTCGGACGGCTTCGGCAAGGGCAACTTCAAGGCCCTGTTCGAGGCGATCGAGCGGGAGCAGGCCCGGCGCGGGAACCTGTAAACGCGGCGGCCCGTAGGCGGACGCGCCGGCCGGCGAGCGCGGCCGGCGCCGCTCACCGGAACATCAGGTGGTAACCGTCCTGGCGGAGCTGGCTGATCACGTCGTCGCAGTGTGCCGGGCCGCGGGTCTCGACCTGCAGCAGCACCTCGACCTCGTCCACCCGCAGCCGCGGCGTGATCCGTTCGTGCATCACGTCGAGAACGTTCGCGCCCAGGGCGGCCACCGCGCCCAGCAGGCTGGCCAGCGCGCCGGGACGGTCCGGGATCCGGCACCGGAAGGTCAGGTAACGGCCGGCCGCGGCCAGGCCGTGCCGCAGCACCTTGGCCAGCAGCAGCGGGTCGATGTTGCCGCCGGACAGCACGGCCACCACCGGCGGCTCGAACATGCCGGCGTTCTCCATCAGCCCGGCCACGGCGGCGGCCCCGGCCGGCTCCACCACCTGCTTGGCGCGCTCCAGGCACAGCAGCAGGGCCCGGGACAGGCTCTCCTCGGAGACGGTCAGCACGTGAACGCCGGACCCGGAGATGATCCCGAACGGGATCTCCCCGGGCAGGCAGACCGCGATGCCGTCGGCCATGGTCGCGGTGGGCTGCACCCGGACCGGGTGACCGGCCGCCAGTGAGGCCGGGTAGGCCGCGACCGCCTCGGCCTGCACGCCGACCACGGCGATCGACGGGTCGGCGGACTTGATCGCGACCGTGACCCCGGCGGCCACGCCGCCCCCGCCGACCGGGATCGCGACGGTGCGGACCTGCGGGCACTGCTCCAGGATCTCCAGTCCGAGGGTGCCCTGGCCCGCGACGATGTCCGGGTGATCGAACGGGTGGATGAGCACCGCGCCGGTTTCGGCCGAGTATTCGCGCGCGTACTCCACGGCGTCGTCCACGGTCGAGCCGCGCATGATGATGTCCGCGCCGTAGCCCCGGGTCGCCTCGATCTTGGGTAGCTGGGCCCCCTCCGGCATGATCACGGTGGCCTTCACGCCGAGCAGCGCGGCGGCGAACGCCACCCCCTGGGCGTGGTTGCCGGCGCTGGCCGCCACCACGCCCCGGGCCCGTTCCTCCTCGCTGAGCCGGGAGATCCGCAGGTACCCCCCGCGGGCCTTGAACGAGCCGGTGCGCTGCAGGTTCTCGCACTTGAGGAACACGGGACCGCCGATCCGCTCAGACAGCACCCGGGAGTGCAGCATCGGGGTCGGCGGCAGGATCTCGCGCAGTACCTCGCGAGCGGCGGCCACGTCGTCGCCGCTCACGGTGGGGGAGGTCATCGCCATCCCTGCAGTGTCGCATTCCGGCCGCCGTGACCTCGCCGCCCCGGTGCAGACTTGGCTCAAGATGCAGAGCGCGCCGACATGGACGTAATGTCGAAAGGGTGCAGCCAGACAACGAGACTCATGCAGCCGACGGAACCCCGCCCCGCCCCGCCGCCACCACCCTGGGCGAACTGCGCGCCAGCGGGCACGAGTACGAGACCGTTAAAGAGGAGCTCCGGCGCAACCTGCTGGCCAGGATGCGCGCCGGAGAGGAAAGGTTTCCCGGCATCGTCGGATTCGACCAGACGGTGCTTCCCCACGTGGAGCGGGCCCTGCTGGCCGGCCACGACACGATCCTGCTGGGCGAGCGCGGCCAGGGGAAGACGCGCCTGATCCGGACCCTGTCCGTCCTGCTCGACGAGTGGACTCCCGCGGTCGCGGGTTGTGAGATCAACGACCACCCCTACCAGCCGGTCTGCGCGCGATGCCAGCGCCTGGCCGCGGAGCAGGGCGACGACCTGCCGGTCGCGTGGCGGCACCGCAGCGAGCGCTACGGCGAGAAGCTGGCCACCCCGGACACCAGCGTGGGCGACCTGATCGGGGACATCGACCCGGTCAAGGTGGCCGAGGGCCGGACGCTGGGTGACCCCGAGACGATTCACTTCGGCCTGGTCCCGCGGACCAACCGCGGCATCTTCTGCCTCAACGAACTTCCCGACCTGGCCGAGCGGATCCAGGTCGCCCTGCTCAACGTGCTGGAGGAACGGGACATCGGGGTACGCGGCTACGCGCTGCGGCTGCCGCTGGACCTGGTCCTGGTGGCCAGCGCCAACCCGGAGGACTACACCAACCGCGGCCGGATCATCACTCCGCTGAAGGACCGCTTCGGCGCGGAAATCCGCACCCACTACCCGCTCACGCTGGACGAGGAACTCGCGCTGACCCAGCAGGAGGCGCTGATCGCCTGGGACGGCACCGACCCCGGGGCGGACCTGCCCGAGCACCTGGTGGAGGTCATCGCGCGGTTCACCCGGCTGGTCCGGTCCTCCCCCGCGGTGGACTCGCGGTCCGGCGTCTCGGCCCGGTTCGCGATCGCCGCGGCCGAGTCCGTGGCCGCCTCCGCCGTGCGGCGGGCGGCACTGACCGGGGAGGCGCAGCCGGTGGCCCGGATCTGTGACCTGCCCCCGGTCGTCAGCAGCCTGCGCGGCAAGGTGGAGTTCGAGGTCAGCGAGGAAGGCCGGGAAACGGAGGTGCTCGAGCACCTGCTCCGGCGGGCCGTCGCGGACACGTTCCGGTCCCGGCTCGGCAGCGCCGACCTGAGCGGGCTGCTGGCCACCTTCGAGGAAGGCGGCTCGGTGGAGACCGGCGACCTGGTCCCGGCGGCCACGCTGCTGAACCGGATCGGCGAGGTCCCCGGCCTGGCCCGGATCATGGACCGGCTCGGCATGGACGGCGGCGAGTCGTTCGGCGAGGCCGCCGCCGCGCTGGAGTTCGCGCTGGAGGGGCTCTACCTGATGCGGCGGCTGTCCAAGGACGTCATCGACGGCAGTGCGGTCTACCGCACATGAGCGGCGGTTACCGGTACGGCGAGTATCACGACGGGCCGGATCCGCTGGCGGCACCGTTCGACGCCCGCGGCGCCCTGGACGAGCTGGGCGACGCGGTGCTGGACGGCGCGGATCCGTCCAGCGCCCTGCGCGATCTGCTGCGCCGCGGCGTGAATGGCCGCCGCGGCCTGGATGACCTGCTGCGCCGGGTCCGCGACCGGCAGCGCGAGATCCGCGACCGTGGCCGGCTGGACGGCATCCTGGAGGAAGCGCGGGCGCTGCTGGACACGGCGGTCGGCCAGGAGCGGGCCGAGCTGTTCCCCGACCCCAGCGACGAGGCCCGGCTCCGCGAGGACGAGCTGGACGGGCTGCCGTCCGACACCTCGCAGGCCATCCGCAGGCTGGCCGACTACAACTGGCGCAGCCAGACCGCCCGGGAGACCTTCGAGCGGCTCAAGGACCTGCTCCGCAGCGAGGTCCTGGACAGCCAGTTCCGCGGCATGAAGGAAGTCCTGCAGCAGCCGGACCCCGAAGCCATGCAGCGGGTCAAGGACATGCTGGCCGATCTCAACCAGATGCTGGAGGCGGACGCCCGGGGCGAGCACACCCAGGCGGACTTCGACAGCTTCATGGACCGCTACGGCGAGATGTTCCCGGAGAACCCGCGCGACCTCGAGGAACTCGTGGACTCGCTGGTCCGCCGGGCCACCGCCGCGCAGCGGCTGCTCGGCTCGCTCACCGACGGGCAGCGTGACGAGCTGGCCGCGCTGATGGAGCAGACGCTGCAGGACGCGGGGCTGGCCGCGGAGATGTCCCGGCTGTCCGACTCGCTGCGGGCCCGGCGGCCGGAGATGGACCAGGCCGCCTGGTCGGGTGACCCGATGACCGGCGACGAGCCGCTCGGCCTGAGCGACGCCACCAGTGCCCTGGCCGATCTCGCTGACCTGGCCGACCTGGAGTCGGAGCTGCGCCAGGACTATCCCGGAGCCCGCCTCGACGACATCGACGAGGCCGCGGTCCGGCGCGCCCTGGGCCGCCAGGCCGTGGACGACATGGAGGCGCTCCGGCAGACCGAGCGCGAGCTGGAGCGGCAGGGCTACCTGCAGCGCAACGCGGGCCAGCTGGAGCTCACCCCCAAGGCGGTGCGGCGGCTGGGCGAGACCGCGCTGCGCCGGGTCTTCGCGGACCTGCCCGAGGGCGGCTACGGGGATCACGAGCAGCGGGACGCCGGGCAGGCCGGGGAGTACACCGGCGCCACCCGCCGCTGGCAGTTCGGCGACGAGCAGGCCATCGACGCGCCGGCGACGGTACGCAACGCGCTCTTGCGGGAGGCGGGGAGGCGCGCCGGAGGGTGCCCCGGGAACAGCGCCCGGATCAGTCCCCCGGGGTCCGGCTGTCCGGCCGCGACTTCGAGGTGGGCGAGACCCAGCGGCGGGCGTCCGCGGCCGTGTGCCTGCTGGTCGACCTGTCCTACTCGATGGCGCTGCGCGGCACCTGGGGCGCGGCCAAGCAGACCGCGCTGGCCCTGCACGCGCTGGTGCGCAGCCGGTTCCCGCAGGACTCCATCCAGGTCATCGGGTTCTCGAACTACGCCAGGGAACTGCGCGAGACCGATCTGGCCGGGCTCGGCTGGGACATGGTCCAGGGCACCAACCTGCACCACGCGCTGGTGCTGGCCGGCCGCTACCTGGACCGGCGTCCCGAGCACGACCCGGTGGTGCTCATCGTGACCGACGGCGAGCCGACCGCGCACCTGCGCCGGGACGGGCGGTCCTGGTTCGACTGGCCGCCGGCGCCGGAGACGATCCAGCTCACCCTGGCCGAGGTGGACAAGATGACCCGGCGGCACGCGTCGCTGAACGTCTTCATGCTGGCCGAGGACGAGCGGCTGACCGACTTCGTGAACGAGGTGGCCCGGCGCAACGGCGGCCGCGTCCTGAACGCGGTGCCGGAGCGGCTTGGCGAGTTCGTGGTCCGTGACTTCCTGCGGACTCGCCGGGAGGCGCGCCGCTAGCCGCGGACTGTTCGCGGCCCGCCGTGAGCCGCACGCCGTTCCCGGCACGCCGTGAGGCACAGGCTGATAGCCGCAGGCTGTCGCCGGTCCGGGCGCCTGGAAAAACGAGGGATAGATTTTGCTTTAGGGCTTTTCGGACCTGACGCGGCCGCCGGGATCTCGTAGTAGCGTTCGGCCGTTAAAGCTATGGGCGGGCCGAAGGGGTGGCAGCTGGCCAGGCCTGCATATCTCTGAGGAGGATCTCGTGAGTACTGTGACCGAATCAGGCACGCGCACTTCGGGGAGGCGCATCGGTGCCCTGGTTCTCGGCATCGTCGGCATTTTGCTGGTCATCCTGGCCGTGATCTACCTGGTGACCGCGGCGGGTTCACTGCCCAGCTTCATCCCGGGCCACATCAACGGCTCCACCGGCCACCACCCGCTGCGGATCGGCGTGGCTCTGGTCGTGGGCCTGGTCCTGCTGGGCGGGGCCTGGTGGCTCGGCTTCGGCGGCCGGAAGTCCACCAGCGCCAGCTAGGATCCACCGGGCCAGTTAAGGTCCACCGGCGCGAGCTGAGACTGACCGGCGCCAGCTAAGGCCGGCTGGCGCAACACACGACCCACTGGCCGCCCCCGACTCAGACGGGGGCGGCCTCACCCCTAGGATCAGGGCATGTCTTTTACCGACCGGTTGCTTGTGTGGTTTCATATCGCCTTTGTCATTTTCGCCATTGGCCCGGTCACGATCACGACCATGTCCACGCCGCGTTATATCCGGGCGCGCAACGTGGGCGTGCTGCGCTACCTGTCGCGGATGACCCGGATCTTCGGGGCGGCGTCGCTCGGCGTGCTGCTGTTCGGCATTATCGCGGGCCAGTCCCTGCACGACATGACCAAGACGTGGGTGACCGCGTCGCTGACCCTGTTCGTGGTGGCCCTGGTCCTGCTGGTGCTCATCATGCGCGACCAGCACAAGGCGATCGCCGCCGTCGAAGGCAGCCTCGCCGCCGCTCCCGGGTCAAACGCGGGGGACGCGGCCGCGGTGGCTGCGACAGCCAGCTCCGCAACGGCCGGCCACCCCGAGCCCACCGCGGCGGACGTCGAGCCGGCCCCGGCGCAGGAGCCGGCCAGCGGTACCGCCGCCACCGGCAGCCCCGCCACCGGTACCGCTACCGCGGCGCGGGTCCACGTGGCCACGGTGGAGCGCGGCCGGATCGCCTCGCTGGCCGGCGTGGTCAGCCTCATCTGGCTGGTCATCCTGGTGCTGATGGTCTGGCGACCCTGAGCGTTACAGGCCGGCCAGCGCCTGGCGGAGATCTTCCACCAGGTCCGCACCGGTCTCGATGCCGACCGACAGCCTGATCAGGTCGTCCGGCACCTCCAGCGGTGAGCCGGCCGCCGAGGCGTGCGTCATCCGGCCTGGGTGCTCGACGAGCGACTCCACCCCGCCGAGGGACTCCCCCAGCGTGAACAGCCGGGTCCGGCCGCAGGCCGCGACGGCGGCCGCCTCGCCGCCCCGGACCCGGAACGACACCATCCCGCCGAAGTCACGCATCTGCTTGGCCGCCACCTCGTGGCCCGGGTGGCTGGGCAGTCCCGGGTAGCGCACCTCCGTGACCGCCGGGTGGCTGGTCAGCATGTCCGCCACCCGGGCCGCGTTCCGCGAGTGCTGGTCCATGCGGACGGCCAGGGTCTTCACGCCGCGCAGCGTCAGCCATGCGTCGAACGGTCCGGCCACCCCGCCCGTCGTGTTCTGCAGGAAGGCCAGCCGCTCGCCGAGCGCCGGGTCGGTGACCACCACGGCCCCGCCGAGCACGTCCGAGTGGCCGCCGAGGTACTTCGTGGTGGAGTGGACCACCGCGTCCGCGCCCAGCGCGAGCGGCTGCTGCAGGTACGGGGAGGCGAACGTGTTGTCCACCACCAGCAGTGCGCCCGCCTGGTGCGCGACGTCCGCGAGCGCGGTGATGTCCGCGATGGACAGCAGCGGGTTGGTCGGGGTCTCGGCCCAGAGCACCCGGGCCGGGCGCTCGGCGAGCGCGTCCGCGACCGCGGCGATGTCGGTGATCGGCACCGGCCGGTAGCTCACGCCCCACTCGGCCAGGACCCGGGCCATGAGCCGGTATGTGCCGCCGTACGCGTCGTCGGGGATGATCACGTGATCCCCGGGGGTGCACACCGCCCGCAGCAGGCAGTCCTCGGCCGCCATCCCGGACGCGAACGCCAGCGCCCGGCGGCCACCCTCCAGCGCGGCCAGGCACTCCTCCAGGGCGTGGCGGGTGGGGTTCGCGGTCCGCGAGTACTCATAGCCGTCGCGGAGCCCGCCGACCCCGTCCTGCTTGTACGTGGACACCTGGTAGATGGGCGGGACCACGGCACCGGTCTGCGGGTCAGGCTCCTGGCCCGCGTGAATGGCCAGCGTCTCGAACCCGTCTGGGTGGCTGGCTGAGTTTCCGCCCGGACCTCCGCCAGGGTTCCCGTCCGGGTTTGCGGCTGAGTTGATCGTCACGCACCACACTCTGCCACGACGCGGCCCCTGGTCAGCCCAACTCGGCCAGGGGACGGCCCCGTCCGTCGCCCCGTGGCCCTCCGGGGTCAGCTGCCCGCGGCCAGGAAGGTCAGCACGTCCTGCCGGGTGATCATGCCGGACGGGCGGCCGTCCACCAGGACCACCGCGGCGCCCGCCTTCTCCAGTGCGCTCACCGCCCGGCTCACCGGCTCACCCGAGCCCACCGTGGGCAGCGGCTGCGACATGTGCCCCTCGATCGGGTCGTGCGGCCGGGCCCGGCCGGAGACCAGCGCGTCCAGCAGGTCACTTTCCACGATGGAGCCGACCACCTCCGCGGCCATGACCGGCGGCTCCTCCTTCATGACCGGCAACTGGGAGACGTTGTACTCGCGCAGCAGCCCGATCGCGGCCGAGACGGTTTCCTCCGGGTGGGCGTGCACGAACTCCGGCAGCCCCGGCAGCTTCCGGTTCAGCACGTCAGCGACCCGGGGCTCCTTGGTCTCGGAGGTGAGGAAGCCGTAGTCGGCCATCCACTCGTCGTTGAAGATCTTCGCCAGGTAACCGCGCCCCGTATCGGGGAGCAGCACCACGATCACATCGTCCGGCGCCGCGGCCGCGGCCACCCGCAGCGCGGCCACCACGGCCAGGCCGCACGATCCGCCGGTGAGCAGCGCCTCCTCCCGGGCCAGCCTGCGGGTCATCAAGAACGACTCGGCGTCGCTGACCGCCATCACCTCGTCGCACACGGCGGGATCGTAGTTGGCTGGCCACAGGTCCTCGCCTACCCCCTCGACCAGGTAGGGCCGCCCGGTGCCGCCGGAGTACACGGAGCCCTCCGGGTCGGCCCCGATCACCCGGACCCGGCCGCCGGACACCTCCTTGAGGTACCGGCCGGTCCCGGTGATGGTGCCGCCGGTGCCGATGCCCGCCACGAAGTGGGTGACCCGGCCGTCCGTCTGGGCCCAGATCTCGGGGCCGGTGGAGTGGTAGTGCGAGGCGGGGTTCTCGGGGTTGGCGTACTGGTCCGGCTTCCAGCCGCCCGGGGTCTCGGTGGCCAGCCGGCTGGACACCGAATAGTAGGAATCGGGGTGCTCGGGGGACACGGTGCCCGGGCAGACCACCACCTCGGCGCCGTAGGCCCGCAGCACGCTGATCTTGTCCTGGCCGACCTTGTCCGGGCAGACGAACACGCACCGGTAGCCCTTCTGGGCCGCCACGATGGCCAGGCCCACCCCGGTGTTCCCGGAGGTGGGCTCCACGATGGTGCCGCCTGGGCGCAGCGCGCCGGAGGCCTCCGCCGCCTCCACCATCCGCAGCGCGATCCGGTCCTTCACCGAACCGCCCGGGTTGAAGTACTCGACCTTGGCCAGCACGGCCGGGGCCTGTCCCCCGCCCACGGCCTCCGTCACCGCCCGCAGCCTGACCAGCGGGGTGTTCCCGACCAGTTCGATCAGGGACTCATGGACCTGCATCGCCACCTCCTGGATCGGGACCACGGGCTGACCGGGACCACGCGCTTGACCGGGATCACGGGCTCGGTCGTGGCTGCCCGCGGGCCGGCGGCCCGCCCCGGGCGTGCTCAGAAGCAGACGCTATCCCAGCTGACCAGCATGGCTGTCCCTGCCCGGCCCACCCGGGGATGATAATCAGGCGGGCAGTGGTTTAAGCTACTGGTCAGTAATGTGATAGCCGCGTGCCCACACCCGTGATCCGCACCCGTCCGCAGCGGCAGCAAGGGAGCCCGCCATGCCCGAGGCAGTCATCGTCGCCACCGCACGCTCGCCCATCGGCCGGGCCTTCAAGGGATCGCTCACCTCGATCCGCCCCGACAATCTCACCGTGCAGCTGGTGTCAGCGGCCCTGGCCAAGATCCCGCAGCTCAGCCCGGACGACATCGACGACCTCATGCTCGGCTGCGGCCTGCCCGGCGGCGAGCAGGGCTTCAACATGGCGCGCGTGGTCGCCGTGCTACTCGGCTACGACAACCTGCCCGGCACCACAGTGACCAGGTACTGTTCCTCCTCGCTGCAGACCACCCGGATGGCCTACCACGCCATCAAGGCCGGCGAGGGTGACGTGTTCATCTCAGCCGGCGTGGAGTGCGTCAGCCGTTTCGCGGCCGGCAGCAGCGACAGCTGGCCCGACACGCACAACACCCTCTTCGCGGACGCGGAGGCCCGGTCCGGGGCGCTCGCGGCGGGCGGCGTCCCGGTCTGGCACGACCCCCGGGAGGACTCGGCGATCCCGGACGTCTACATCGCCATGGGCCAGACGGCGGAGAACGTCGCCGCGCTGCGCGGGATCTCCCGGGCGGCCCAGGATGAGTTCGGCGTCCGGTCGCAGAACCTGGCCGAGAAGGCCCTCGCCAACGGGTTCTGGCAGCGGGACATCACCCCGGTCACCCTGCCGGACGGGACCGTGGTGAGCGCCGACGACGGCCCGCGGCCCGGGACCACCCTGGAGAAGGTGGCCACCCTGAAGCCGGTGTTCCGCCCGGACGGGACCGTCACCGCCGGGAACTGCTGCCCGCTCAACGACGGCGCGGCTGCGGTAGTGGTGATGAGCGACGTGAAGGCGGCCCAGCTCGGCATCACCCCGCTGGCCAGGATCGTCTCGACCGGCGTGACGGGGCTGTCCCCGGAGATCATGGGCCTCGGGCCGGTCCAGGCCTCCCGGCAGGCGCTGACCAGGGCCGGGATGACCATCGACGACATCGACCTGGTGGAGATCAACGAGGCGTTCGCGGCACAGGTCATCCCCTCCGCCGCCGACCTCGGCATCGATCTCGACAAGCTCAACGTGAACGGCGGGGCCATCGCGGTCGGGCACCCCTTCGGCATGACCGGGGCCCGCATCACCTCCACCCTGCTGAACAGCCTCCAGTTCCACGACAAGACCTTCGGCCTGGAAACCATGTGCGTGGGTGGCGGGCAGGGCATGGCCATGATCGTGGAGCGGCTCTCCTAAGAGACACCCAGGTGAAGCCCGACTATCCGGGGCATTGCGGAAGCCTTAAGCCAGGGGGTTGTCAGGGGCCGATCGGTGGTGCAGTCTCGACAGGGAGAGCAGCCTGCCCCTGGAGGTGGCCATGTCACTGAATCACTCTCCGGAGATGCACAAGAACATCATTGCCCGGATCCCCTCGGTGACCGGGCGCGAGCTCCGTGAGTGGTTCATCCGACTGGAATCCGGGCCTCCGTTCTCCCGCTGCGAGGAACGGGCTCATTGGCTGTCCGACGAGCATGGGCTGTCGCACGGGTACGCTTCGGCGATCGTGCACGAGTACGAGTTCCGCCGCCGCCTCCGGCTGAACAGCGCCTGATCTTGGCTAGCCACCCAGCGCACCCAGCCAGTGCGGCTAGACCAGTGCGGCTAGAGCTGTGCGGCTAGAGCTGTGCAGCTAGACCAGGCGCGGGAGTTCCTGCGCGCCAATCACCGGGCGGTGCTGGCCACGACCCGCGCCGATGGGCGGCCCCAGCTGTCCCCGGTGACCTGCGGCGTGGACTCCACCGGGCGGGTCATCATCAGCACCCGCGAGACGGCGGTCAAGACCAGGAACCTGCGGCGTAACCCGCTGGCCTCGCTCTGCGTGTTCACCGACGCCTTCTTCGGCGGGTGGGTCCAGGTCGAGGGCAAGGCGGAGGTCGTTTCGCTGCCCGAGGCGATGGAGTTGCTGGTCGAGTACTACCGGCTGGTCTCGGGCGAGCACCCGGACTGGGATGACTACCGCGCGGCCATGCAACGGGACCGCCGGTGCGTGATCCGGATCGGGATCGACCGGGCCGGGCCAGACATCAGCGGGTAGTCCCGGTCGGCCACCGCCGCGCCGCCGTCCGCTACTCCACGGTCGTCCCGCGCCACCTGGGGCCGCCTGCGGCGCTCCCGGCTGGCCGGAGGCGGCTCAAGGTTCACCCAGTTGCCTCCTGGGCCACGCGCACCGCGGTGGTGCCGCTCAGGCTGGGCAAGTCCGCCACGGGCGCTGCAACGTCTGGCCCGAAGCTGCAATACGGGGCACACTCAGTCAGCGTGACGGCCCGCGAGCACAAGTTTGATCACAGAGCCGAATGGGGCAACTGTGGCCAAACACGATTCGCCTCGGGTTGCTCTCGACGCGACCGGAGTTCCCGTGTAACAACCATGCTGCTCGTGGCAGGTATGGCCAGATTTGCTGACTGAAATTTAAGATCTCGAATCTGATCGGCAACGGCGTGAATGGCGCGGCCTTATCGCACTGGGTGCCGTGATACCCCACCGTGTGCGACAAGCGAACGGCGCGTATGCCGTGGCCAGCAGGCTTTCCCGGCCAGATCAGGGCAGCTCGGAGACCATCTGCTCACGAGTGCCCCCGGTCGGAGTCGAACCGACACTGGGGACCCTTTTAGGGGCCGGCCTCTTCCCTTGGGCTACGGGGGCTGGGTAATAATACCCCGGAGCGTCTGAGCGACTCTCGGGCAGCCGAATTGATACAGAATGTTTCGCCCGGGGGGAGTTATCTATTTTCACTTGGACGCCGAATGCAAAGCGTAACCATTTCGATTACGTTCGACGGCGCTTGCTTACGGAGCGTTACCGACTCACCTCAATGCGCCGGGACCGCACCCATGCCAGCCTTCAGGCGAGCTCGCCCGAAAACCGTATCCAGCATGCCAGGGGTAACCCGGCCAGTGAACGTGTTCTGCTGACTCGGGTGATAACAGCCGATCAGAACCAGGTCGCGGCCGGGCCCGGGGCTGGGCAGCGTGACCTCCACGCCGTGCCCGAAGGCTGGCCGGGGCCGGGGCGGCGGGTAACCGGAATCGCGCAGCACCGGCCACAGGGCCTGCCAGGCGTACCCGCCCAGGCAGACGATGACGCGAAGCGACCCGCTCAGGAAGCCGATCTCCGCGGTCAGCCAGGGTGCGCAGGTGTCGCGCTCGGTCACGGTGGGCTTATTGGCCGGCGGGGCGCACCGGACCGCGGCACCAACCCAGGTGTCCAGTAGCCGCTGCCCGTCCCCCGCCCTGACGCTGGCCGCCTGGGCGGCCAGTCCGCAGCGATGCAGCGAGGCGAACAGCACGTCTCCGCTCCGGTCCCCGGTGAAGATCCGCCCGGTCCGGTTCCCGCCGTGTGCGGCCGGTGCCAGGCCCACGATCAGGATGCGCGAGTGCTCATCACCCCAGCCGGCGACCGGGCGCCCCCAGTAGGGCTCGTCGCTGTGCGCCCGGCGCTTGACCCGGGCTACCTCCTCCCGCCACTCGACCAGCCGGGGGCAGGCCCGGCAGACGGATTCCCGGGCCACCAGCTCGGCCAGCGTGCCGGCCCCGTCCGCCAGCAGGCGCACCTCACCCGGTTCGCGGGCCACCGGGGTATCCGGGGTCGCGGGGTCATCCGGCCAGCCGGATCCGGGGGCGGCCGGGCCCCCGGGAATCACCGGCGCACTCCGGCCGCCAGCGACCAGGCGATTCCGTCCAGGATGTCGTGCTCACTGGCCAGTACTTCCCCGAACCCGAACCGCCGCATGATCTGGTCCAGCACCATGGCTCCGCCCCCGATCACATCGACCCGGCCCGGATGCATCACCCCCAGCGCCGCCCGCTCCTCCCGGGTCTGGCTCAGCAGCCTGCGGGTCTGCGCGGCGACCTGATCGGCGGACACCCGGGCGTGGTGGATCCGGGCCGAGTCGTATTCCCCGAGCCCCAGGGCCAGCCCAGCCACCGTGGTCACCGAGCCGGCCAGGCCCACCAGGGTCCGGGCGGCGGTGACCGGCAGGGCCGCGGCTACCGCGTCCAGGGCCGCGTCGATATCGGCGGCCGCCGCGCTGATCTCAGCCGGCCGGGGCGGGTCCGAGTGCAGGTGACGCTCGGTCAGCCGGACACAGCCGATGTCCACCGAGACCGCGCTGACTCCGGCGGGCGCCGCCGCCCCCGTGATCAGGCCAGCTGAGGCCTGGTCAGCGGGGGCCCGGTCAGCGGGAGATTGCCGGTCGCCCAGCACGAACTCCGTGGAGCCTCCGCCGATGTCCACCACCAGGTAGGGCCCGCCACCCGGCCCGGCCGGCCCGCCGCCGAATTCGGCCGTCGCGCCCACGAACGACAGGTACGCCTCTTCCTGCCCGCTGAGTACCTCCGGCTCGAGGCCGAGCACGCCACTCACCCCGTGCACGAAATCGGCGGCGTTGGCCGCGTCCCGGGTGGCGCTGGTGGCGACCATCCGCACCGCCGCCGCGGACCGGTCCCCGATGACACGGGCGTATCCGCGCAGTGCCCGCAGGGTGCGCTCCAGCGCCTCGGGAGCCAGCCGACCGGTGGAATCCACACCCTGACCCAGCCGGACGATCTCCATCCGCCGGTCAACGTCGGTGAGCAGGCCCGCCTCCGGATCGACGTCCGCTACCAGCAGCCGCAGCGAATTGGTACCGCAGTCGATCGCCGCGACCCTCACGGGACGCACGGGCCGTGCGCCCACCATTCGCCCGCCGCATCGGCCGCTTCCCGGCCCAGCGGGTTGGCGCCCGGCACGGCGAGCTCGTGCGCGACCAGGGCGTGCAGGCATTTCACCCGGTCCGGCATCCCGCCCGCGCTCTGCATGCCGGGCGGGAGTGGCTCCACCCCGGCCGCCGCCGCGGCGGCCGAGCGCCGTTCGACATAGTCACGGTGCGCGGCCTGCTGCGCGGCGCGCAGCTCCGGCTCGGCGGCCAGCCGCTGCTGCATATCCCGCATCAGGCCACCGGATTCCAGCCTGCTCACCGCGGCGGCCGCCCGCGGGCAGGTGAGGTAGAACAAGGTCGGGAAGGGGGTGCCGTCGTCCAGCCGGGGCGCCGTCTCCACCACGTCGGGCCGCCCGCAGGGGCAGCGGTGCGCCACTCCCCGCAGGCCCCGGGGCGGCCTGCCGAGCTGCTCCCCGACCGCCGCCGCATCCCGGGCCACCGCCGCATCCCCCGCCAGCCCGGGGTCACCGGGCATGCGTCGCGCCCTGACCAGCGCCGCCCCGACCGGCGCTGCCTTCACCGGCACGGCCTTGGCCGGCACTGCCCTGACCGGCACTGCCCTGATCGGCCTGGCGGACCGAATGCCACAACCGCTCGTACCAGGGGGTGCTCGCGGCCGCGGCCACGGCGGAGCTGACGCCGGACGGCTGTCCGCCAATGATCACGTAGCAGCTGGCTCGGGGCAGGCACATGTGCAGCCGGTCCTGCGCCTGCTGCTCGATGTACGCGGGCTCGTTGAGCCGCTGGGCCTCGGCCCGCAGCCGGGCGAGCTCGGCCGTGGTGGCCTGGCTCTGCGCCTGGAGCTGGTCGATCTGGCGGCGCTGAGCGATGTACTCCCGCACCGGGTAGGCGAGGCTCAGCGCGATGGCGCAGACGACCACCGCCAGCACGGCGGCCCGGCTGGTGAACCGGGGCCGTTCTGGCGGCGGCGGCCGCCTGGGCTGCGCGCCAGGCATCACTCAGCCGCGGTCCAGCGGGGGAACGCGGCCGCGCCTGCGTAGCTGGCCGCCTCGTCGAGGAGTTCCTCGATGCGCATCAGCTGGTTGTACTTGGCGACCCGCTCGCCGCGGGCCGGCGCCCCCGACTTGATCTGGCCCGCATTGGTCGCCACGGCGAGATCGGCGATGGTCGTGTCGTCCGTCTCCCCCGAGCGATGCGAGATCATGCAGCTGAAGCCGCTGCGCTGGGCCAGGGACACCGCGTCGAGCGTCTCGGTCACCGAACCGATCTGGTTGACCTTGACCAGCAGCGCGTTGGCGCCGCGCTCGGCGATGCCCCGGCGGAGCCGTTCCGGGTTGGTCACGAACAGGTCGTCCCCGACGACCTGCACCCGGTCCCCGACCGCTGCGGTCAGCGCCTGCCACCCGGCCCAGTCCTCCTCGGACAGCGGGTCCTCGAGCGACACGATCGGGTAGGCGTCCAGCCACTCGGTGTAGATCCGGGTCATCTCGGCCGCGTCCCGGGCCGCGCCTTCGAACTGGTAGGCGCCGTCGGAGTGGAACTCGGTGGCCGCGGCGTCGACGGCCAGCGCCACGTCGAGGCCGGGAGTGAACCCCGCCTTGCCGATCGCCTCGACGATCAGGTCCAGCGCGGCCCGGTTGTTCTCCAGGTCCGGGGCGAAGCCCCCCTCGTCCCCGACCCCGGTGGACAGGCCGTGCTGCTTCAGCACCGACTTCAGCGCGTGGTAGGTCTCCGCGCCCCACTGCACCGCCTCGGTGAACGTGGCCGCGCCGATCGGCGCGATCATGAACTCCTGGATGTCCACGCTGTTGTCCGCGTGCGCCCCGCCGTTGAGGATGTTCATCATGGGTACCGGCAGCAGGTACGCGTTGGGACCGCCCAGGTAGCGGAACAGCGGCAGGCCGGCGGACTGCGCCGCGGCCTTGGCTACCGCCATGCTCACCCCGGTGACCGCGTTCGCGCCCAGCCGGGACTTGTCCGGAGTGCGGTCCAGGTCGATCATGGCCTGGTCGATCATGCGCTGGTCGTCGGCGTCATAGCCGAGCAACTCGGGCTGGATCTCGTCGATGATGCCCTGGACGGCCTGGGCGACACCCTTGCCGCCGTACTCGTCTCCGCCGTCCCGCAGCTCCACCGCCTCGAAGGCGCCGGTGGACGCCCCGCTCGGGGCGGCGGCCCGGCCCAGCGAGCCGTCGTCCAGGGCGACCTCGACTTCGAGGGTGGGGTTTCCGCGGGAATCCAGAATCTGCCTGGCGTGCACCGCCTCGATCGAGGCCACAACGACTCCTGAAGCTCGGATGACTTTTGTCAGTAATGGAGCCTAGTGGAGTCCCAGCGGGGCTCGGGACGGCCACGCCGGGCCGGACCGCCTCACTCGCCAGCCTGGTCCACTTCCGCCCGGTCCCGTTCCCAGCGGCGGACCTGGTCGGCATAACGGCGGGCCGCGGCGCGCAGCTCGAGCTCGGGGTCGAGGCCGGCCGCCTGGGCCCGGGCCACCAGCTCGAACAGCTCCGCACCGAGGCGGCTGCCGTCCCCGGGACCCCCGGCGACCGTCAGGTCGGGGGGAATGCCCGCCCGCTCCGCGCGGCGCTGCAGCTGGGCGGCCAGGGCCAGCGCGGGCTGGCCGAACGGCACGCCGTCCAGGGCCGAGGCGGGCCCGTGGCCCCCGGCCCGCTCGGCTCGCTCGGCGGCCTTGATCGCGTCCCAGTTGCGGGTCACGTCGTCCGCCCCGGACACGGTCACGTCCCCGAACACGTGCGGGTGCCGCCGGACGAGCTTGGTCACGATGGCGTCAGCCACGTCATCCACGGTGAACCCGGTGCCGTCGGCACGCTCGGCGGCGACCCGCGCGTGGAACATCACCTGGAGCAGGACATCGCCAAGTTCATCGCGCAGCGCGGCCCGGTCGCCGCTTTCCAGCGCGTCCAGCGCCTCGTAGGACTCCTCGATCAGGTAAGGCGCCAGCGACTCGTGTGTCTGCCTGGCATCCCACGGGCACTTCCGGCGCAGGGTGTCCATCACCGACACCAGGGTCAGCAGCTCCCCGCCGGGCAGCGCCGAGGAGCCGTAGAGCAGCTCGACCGCGGTGTCGGCCGGGCCCTCCGGTCCGCCCAGCTCGTCGGCCAGGGCCAGCGGTCCCGGGATCACCTTCGCGGGCTGGCCGGGCGGGTCAGGTGAGCAGAGCCACACCACGGTGCCCGCCGTCCCGGCGACCGCCTCGGTGAGCCGCCGGGCCACGGCTGCCGGATCGGGCGGCCCGCCACCGGCCGGCCTATCACTGGCCCGCGCGTCACCGGCCTGCTCACCAGCCGCCTGTCCATCAACGGCATCCCCCGGCAACAGCTGCCAGCCGATCCCGGCCTCGTCCAGTGCGGGCAGCAGCGGGTGATCGGCCGCCGGGGCCAGCACCCGCGAGGCACCAGCCAGGGTCTGCCAGGCCGGCCAGCTGAGCAGGCCGGCCCGGACCGTGGGCGCGGTGACCAGGAGCACCAGCCGCGTGCCTGCCCCGGTCTGCCCGGCCAAGTCGTGTCCTAGCAAGCCGGCGTCAGCTGCGGGGACGCGCTCGGGGAGGCACTGGGGCTGGGGGCGGCGGTGCCGGAGGCCGCCGCCAGCTTGTTGGACACGGGGACCACGGAGACCTGGCCGTAGTCGAGCTGCCCGAACTGCGGGTTGACCGAGATGCCCATGCTCTTGGCCGCCCGGCACTGGTACTGGTTGAACGTGGTGCCCAGCGTCTGCAGCGCCGCGGAGGCGGTCGGCAGTTTCCCGCCGTCCAGCCGGGCCAGCAGCTGGTTCTGGATCGCCACGTAACGGCCGAGCTCGGGCAGCTGGTCCGGCGGCACCCCGTTAGCGATAGCCAGCTCGGTGAGCGTGACCCCGTTCTGCTTCGCCTGTGCGGCCGCGGAGGCGAGGGCGGCCTGTTCCTGGCTGCGGGTGATGGTCAGGTTGTTGCGCTGCGCCATCTGCTCCCGGACCCGGAACCGGAGCAGCCAGCTGAGCACCTCCTGCGGCATCTGCGACGCCGGGAACTGGAGCTGGACCTTGGCCTTGTGTGCCTTGTAGGCGGCATCCAGGTTGTTTACCTCGGCCGACACGGTGGCCGTGGGAATCCGCGACGTGTTCGTGACGGCCGCCGCGCCCAGCCGGACGGTCCCGCAGGCGGACAGCGCGAGCGCCGCGGCCAGCGCCGCGGCGGTCAGGGTGATGGAGGTGCGGAGCACGACGGCGTCCCTTCCTATCCCTCAGATGTCACCGGTGCGTCAGGCTCGAAAACAGCCTCGATGAGCTGGCCGCACCAGGTCAGGAGTTCAGTGTCCCGGAGCAGCGGGGCACCCGGCGGGGCGGGCTGTCCCGGGCGCCGGCCCGATCCCGCCCTGGGCACCGGTACGAGCATGTTACGCATCGCCGGCTTGAGCACAGTCTTCGGGTACAGCCGCTGGACCCGGACCTGCCGCGAGTCGGGCAGCTCGACTGGGGAGAAGCGGATGAAAGTGCCCTGCTGGACGATGTCGGTCAGCCCGGCCCGCCGGGCCCGGGCCCGCAGCCGCGCCACGTCGAGCAGGCTCGCGACCGGCTCCGGCGGCGGGCCGTAGCGGTCCGCGAGCTCGTCGCGCACTTCCGCGGCGTCCTCGGCGGAATCGATGGCGGCGATCCGGGTGTAGGCCTCCAGCCGCAGCCGCTCGCCGGGCACGTAGTCGTGCGGGATGTGCGCGTTGACCGGCAGCTCGACCCGGACCTCGGGCCGCTCAGCCGGCCCGTCGCCCTTCAGCTCGGTGACCGCCTCGCCGATCATCCGCACGTACAGGTCGAACCCGACCCCGGCGATGTGCCCGGACTGCTCGCCGCCGAGCAGGTTGCCCGCCCCGCGGATCTCCAGGTCCTTCAGGGCCACATACATGCCCGCCCCCGCCTCGGTGTGCTGGGCGATGGTGGCCAGCCGCTCATGCGCGGTCTCGGTCAGCGGGACTTCGGGCGGGTACAGGAAGTAGGCGTACCCGCGCTCAGTGCCGCGCCCGACCCGGCCGCGCAACTGGTGCAGCTGGGGCAGTCCGTAGACGTCGGCCCGGTCCACGATCAGGGTGTTGGCGTTGGGGATGTCCAGCCCGGACTCGATGATCGTGGTGGACACCAGCACGTCGAACTTCCGGTCCAGGAAGTCGCCCATGATCTGCTCGAGCGTGTGCTCGTTCATCTGGCCGTGGGCGATCGCCACGCGGGCTTCGGGAACCAGTTCGCCGAGCCGGGCGGCCACCCGGTTGATCGAGCTCACCCGGTTGTGCACGAAGAAGACCTGGCCGTCGCGGAGCAGCTCACGCCGGATGGCCGCGCCGATCTGCTTCTCGTCGTACGGCCCGACCAGGGTGAGCACCGGATGGCGCTCCTCGGGCGGGGTGAGAATGGTGGACATCTCCCGGATGCCGGCGATGCCCATCTCCAGCGTGCGCGGGATCGGGGTGGCCGACATGGCCAGCACGTCAACCTCGGTGCGCATCCGCTTGAGGTACTCCTTGTGCTCCACCCCGAACCGCTGTTCCTCGTCGAGGATGACGAGCCCGAGCCGGGAGAACCTGGTGTCCGGGGACAGCAGCCGGTGCGTGCCGACCACCACGTCTACCTTGCCCTCGGCCATGGCTTCCCGGACCCGGACCGCCTCGGCGTCGCTGGAGAACCGGGACAGCATCGCGACCGTGACCGGGAAGGGCGCGAACCGCTCGCTGAACGTCGCGTAGTGCTGCTGGGCCAGCAGCGTGGTCGGCACCAGAACCGCCACCTGGCTGCCGTCCTGGACCGCCTTGAACGCGGCCCGCACCGCGATCTCCGTCTTGCCGTAACCCACGTCCCCGCAGATCAGCCGGTCCATCGGAGCCGACCGCTCCATGTCCCGCTTGACCTCGTCAATGGCAGCCAGCTGGTCGGGGGTCTCCACGTACGGGAACGCGTCCTCGAGTTCGCGCTGCCACGGGGTGTCCGGGCTGAACGCGTGCCCGGGCGAGGCCATCCGGGCCGAGTACAGCCGGATCAGCTCGGCCGCGATCTGCCGGACCGCCTTGCGCGCCCGGCCCTTGGTCTTGGCCCAGTCGGCCCCGCCCAGCCGGTGCAGGCTGGGTGCCTCGCCGCCGACGTACCGGGTGACCTGGTCGAGTTGGTCGGTGGGGACGTAGAGCCGGTCCGGCGGCTGGCCTCGCTTGCTGGGCGCGTACTCGATGACCAGGTACTCGCGCGTCGCACCCTGGACGCTGCGGCTCGTCATTTCCACGTAGCGGCCCACGCCGTGCTGTTCGTGCACGACGTAGTCGCCCGCCGTGAGCTGCAGCGGGTCGATTCCGCCGCGGCGCCGGGTCGGCATCCGCATGTCTTTGCTGGCGGTCCGCTGCCCGGCCAGGTCCTCCTCGGTCAGCACGGCCAGCCGGACCGACGGCCAGGTGAACCCCTGCCCGATCAGGCCGGTGCTGACGTAGGGCACGGACGCCTCGGGCGGCTGGTCCAGGTCGCCGAGCCGGGCTCCGATTTCCTCGCCGCGCAGCGTCTCGGCCAGCCGCTGGGCCGGCCCATTCCCCTCGGTGACTAGCACGACGCGCCAGCCGTCGGCCAGCCACTGACGCACGTCCGCGAGAGCACGCGCGGTATCGCCCCGGTAGCCGGGCACGGGCGCGGCTTCCATCAGCAACGAAACGCGTCCCTCATCCTCGGGATCCGCCTCGCCCGTGCTGCCGGTGCCCGTGTGGCCGGTGCCCGTGCCGCCGGTGAGGGTGCTGCCGTCGGCCCCGCTGATATCGGCACCGCGGAACGGGGTCACCGTCCACCAGCCGATGCCGAGATGCCGGGCAGCCGCCCGGACCCCGGGCAGCGGCTGGAAAGCGGCCGCGCCGAGGTCGATGGGAGCCTGGCCGCCGCCGGCGGCGTTCACCCAGGAGGCGTCGAGGAACTCCTGGCTGGTCCGGACCAGGTCATCGGCCCGGGCCCGGATCCGCTCGGGGTCGCAGGCCAGGACCAGGCCGCCCGGGGGGACATGGTCGAGCAGTAGTTCCATCCGGTCGGCCAGCACCGGCGCGAACGCTTCCATGCCCTCGACCGTGATCCCGTCCGCCAGTTTGGCGAGGATTTCGGCCAGCCCCGGATATTCCTCCGCAAGTCGCCTGGCCCGCTGGCGTACCTCCGGGGTGAGCAGCAACTCCCGGCAGGGCGGTGCCCACAGCCCTTCCGTGGCGGCGTGCAGGCTGCGCTGATCGGCGGCCCGGAAGTAGCGGATCTCCTCGACCGTGTCGCCCCAGAACTCCACCCGGAGCGGATGCTCCTCGGTGGGCGGGAACACATCCAGGATGCCGCCACGGACCGCGATCTCGCCGCGATGCTCGACCAGGTCAGTGCGCGCATACCCGATGTCCACCAGGTGCCCGATGACCTCGTCGAAGTCAGCCGCCTGGCCGCCCCGCAGGGCCACTGGCTCCAGGTCACCCAGACCGCTGACCATCGGCTGCAGCAGGCTGCGCACCGGGGTGACCAGCACACTGAGGGCGCCGGACCGGGCGCTGCCGGTGTCAGGGTGGGCGAGCCTGCGCAGCACGGCCAGCCGCCGTCCCGACGTGTCCGAGCGCGGCGACAGCCGTTCGTGCGGGAGGGTCTCCCAGGCCGGGAAGAAGGCCACCGTGCCCTCGGGCAGCAGCGACTCCAGCCCGCTGGTGAGCACTTCGGCCTCGCGGGCGGTCGCCGTCACGGCCAGCACAAAGCGAGGCTGGTCCGCCGAGGGATAGCCCGCGATGGAGGCGGCCAGGAAGGGGCGGAGGGCGGGGGGCGCGACCAGGTCGGTATCAGCATCGCCCTGGCTCAGGGCGCGCTGCAGCTGGGAATCCGCGGCGATAACGCTGAGCAGTCCAGCGAGGCTCATGGTGTCCTTGGGGTCAGGCTCTGGGAGATCAGGCAGCACGAAAGGCCCGCGCTGGCGGGCAGATGGGCATCCAGACCCTCACGCGGGATACCCCCAGTTTACGTTCCGGGCACCGCGCCCCGGACATCGGCACAGGAATTCTGGGGGCTGACCTACCGGGCTAGGCTGGAGATTCCGGAGCTCGCCTACGGGCTCGCCCCAGATTCCGGAGCTCACCTACGGGCTCGCCGCCAGATTCCCGGACTCGCGCCCACATTCCCGGACTCGCCTGCAGGCTCAGGCGAAGGTACACGGGGGGATAGCGACTATCCGTGCACGAAGGACTACGCTATGGCTTTGTGACATCGGTGAGCGGTGTTCCCGGGGGCGGTACTACCGGCCCCGATGTTGCCCGTGGCCAGGGCCGCCACGCCCAGGCCAGGCAGACACGGGTGCGGCAGCCCCGGGTAAATCAGGCGGACTTGAACCAACCGGGCGCCCGGCGGGCGAAGGCCGCCCCCTCGGCCGAAACCGCGGAGACGGCCCTGTTCAACCACTGGGCGGCGGGCTACGCGAGCGAGCGCTTCGGGCAGCCGATCGCCGTGCTGCTGGCGGGCGCCGTCACCGCAGCCGGCGACCTGGGCGCGGCCGCACTGCGGGCCGCCGGCGCAGATCTCAGCTACGGCCTGGTCAACGACGACCAGCCGGTCACCCGGGCCGCGGTGAGCAGCCACCCGGGCCTGGACCGCTGCACCCTCGGAGACCTGCGGACGGTGCCGCTGCCCCAGCGATCCTTCGACATCGTGCAGGCCACCCTGCTGCTGGAGCGGATCGAGCACGCCGAACTGGTGCTCGACCGGCTGGTTGGCGCGCTCAAGCCGGGCGGCCTGCTGTGCCTGCAGGTCCGTGACCGGGACTGCGCGGCCGGCTTCCTCGACCGGGTCCTGCCCGGCGGGGTCCGGCGGATGATCTGGCGCAAGCACCGTCCCGGCCGGCCGGGACCACATCCCGCCGTGTACGAGCGGGTGACCTCGATCCGCGGCATCCAGTCCTACGCCCTGATGCGCGGCCTGGTCATCGCCGAGCACCAGCCCCTGGGCGGTCTGGCCGGCGGCTTGCGCCCGGCACCCCGCGGTTACCTGGCCGTCCAGAAACTGGTCGCCGCGGCGTCCCGGGGCCGGCTGACCGCGGCGCATGAGGAACTCCTGTACGTCATGCGCAAGCCAGAGAACCGCTTCGCCCGTATCCTCTGAACTGGATGCGCTGAACTGGATGCGCTGAACGCGGTCCGGCCCGCCCCCCGGCTGGGGCACTCGGTGAAACGTGCCTGGCCCGCGGCCGGCCGCGCGTGTAGCCTCTGGGTGCCTAGCGGATTCGCGCGGCCTTGAATCAACCCGCCCCGGGAGCGGGCGCGGCGCCGGACGGAGGTGAACGTGACCGCTGAGGCGTCCGCCGGGCTGTCTGCGGACATAACGGGCCTGCCCGCCTGGACCCTGGACGAGGGCCAGCTAGGCGACCTCGAGCTGCTGCTCTCCGGTGCCCTGGCCCCGCTGCACGGGTTCATGTCGCCCGCCGAGGTGGACTCGGTCACGGCAGAAGGCCGGCTGCTGGACGGGACCGCCTGGCCGGTCCCGGTGACCTTTGAGGTACCGGCCAGCGCCATCAAGCCAGACGCGACCCGGCTGCTGCTGCAGGACCCGGAGGGCACCCCGCTCGCGGTGCTCGAGATCACCGACCGGCTGCCCGCCCTCCCGGACCTGGTCCGGCTGGGCGGCCCGGTGACCGCGTACCGGCCGGCTGAGCACGGCCCCTTCCGCCATCTGCGCCGTCCGCCCGCCGAGGTCCGGGAGGAGTTCGCGGGCGCCCCGGTCCTCGCCTACGTCACCAACTCGCCGCTGCACTGCCATCAGATCGGCCAGCTCCGGCACGCCGCCAGCCAGCTGAAGGCCCGGGTACTGCTGCTACCCATGCTGGCCGGCCCGGCCGAGATCGTGATCCGCCCCGACGCCCTGGTCCGCACCGTGCAGGCCGCGGCCCGCAACCTGCCGCCCGGCACCCAGGTCATCCCGGTCCCGCTCCGGCCTTATCACGCCGCAGCCCAGGATGAGCTGGCCCTGCGGGCCATCGTGGCGGCCGCGTACGGGGCGACCCACCTGCTGGCCGACAAGCCCGTGGAGCGCGCGCAGCCGGACGAGGACGGGGCCGGCCGGGGCCGGTCATCCCGGTTCTCTCCCCCGGTGACTGGGCCTACGACCCGGCCGCCGAGGTCTGGCGCCCGCTGTCCCTCATCGAGGCGGGTACCGAGCGCACCGATCTGGCGTCCGGAGAACTCGAGGACATGCTGGACCGCGGGGTGGAGGTACCCGCGTGGTTCACCCCGCCCGCGGTGGCCCAGGAACTGCGCCGGGCCCGGCCGCCGCGCAGCGAACGCGGTCTCGTTATCTTCCTGACCGGTCTTTCCGGATCGGGCAAGTCCACGCTGGCCCGGGCCCTGCGCGACGCACTCAGCGAGCGGGGCGAGCGGACGGTGTCGCTGCTCGACGGGGACCTGGTCCGGTCACTGCTGTCCGCCGGGCTGACGTTCTCCCGGGCCGACCGGGATCTGAACATCGCCCGGATCGGGTTCGTGGCCACCGAGATCGCGCGGCACGGCGGGATCGCGATCTGCGCACCGATCGCCCCGTACGCCGAGGCCCGGCGGGAAGTCCGGCGGGCGGTCCAGGAGGTCGGCGACTTCCTGCTGATCCACGTGGCCACGCCCGCCGAGGTGTGCGAGGCACGGGACCGTAAGGGCCTGTACGCGAAGGCCCGCGCGGGCCTGATCGACCACTTCACCGGGGTGTCGGATCCCTACGAGGAGCCGGATGACGCGGACCTGGTCATCGACACATCGGTGGTGACCCGCCAGCAAGCACTGGAGGCCGTGCTGCACCTGCTGACCGACGGCGGCTGGCTGCCCGGGGAGACCGAGCGGCGCTAGTCGTCGTCCTCGGCGCGGCTGCCCGCGTCGAGGCGCCCGCGGAAACTGTGCAGGCGTGACGGTAAGAGCGCTGGACATCGCGTCCCGCTGCCGGGACAGCACCACGTAGCTGAAGATGCCGCTGACCAGCAGCGCGGCCCCGAGGAGCAGCACGCTCCGCAGACCAGCCAGGTAGAGCAGGCCGGTGGCGGCGACGAACAGCAGGATTCGGGCCGTGGTGTAGGCGAGGGTGGAACGCATGGCGGGTCTAGCCTACTCGCCGCTCTCCGGCCCAGCGGACGGGTCACTGGCCAGGATGTCCAGCAGCATCCCGGGGTCGATGTTGCCGCCCGACAGCACGGCCACGGTCGTCCCGGCCGAGGGCAGTTCCTTGCGGCGGAACAGGCACGCGGCCACGGCCACGGCACCGCCGGGCTCCGCGATCAGCCGGGCGTCCAGGGCCAGCCGCCGGACCGCCGCCCGGATCTCGTCCTCGGTGACCGTGACGATGTCCTGCACATACTCCAGCATGTGCTGCAGCGGCAGGGCACCGACCTGATCGACGCGCAGTGCGTCGGCGATGGTCTGCTGGGTGAACTCGGGCGGCCAGGCCACCTGCTCGCCCTGGTGCAGCGAATCGCGCGCGTCCGCGGCGAGTTCGGGCTCCACGCCGATCACGATGGCGCCTGGGCAGAGGGAGCGGATCGCGGTGGCCACGCCGGCGATCAGGCCGCCGCCGCCCACCGGGACTACAACCAGGTCCACCTCCGGGCAGTCGGCCGCGATCTCCAGGCCGACCGTGCCCTGGCCCGCGATCACCCGCCGGTCGTCGAACGGCGGGATCGAGACCGCCCCGCGCTGGGTGGCGATCTCCCGGGTGGCCGCCAGCCGCGCGGCCAGGCCGGGCGCCGAGATCACGATCTCCGCACCCAGCTCGCGGATGGCCGCCACCTTGACGGCGGGGGCGTTATCCGGGACCACCACCACCGCGGGCATCCCGAGCAGCGCGGCGGCGTAGGCCACGGCCTGGCCGTGGTTGCCGCTGGAGTGGGTCACCACCCCGATCTGCCGGGCCGCCGCGGGCAGCATGCTCATCGCCGCGTAGGCGCCGCGCAGTTTGAACGCCCCCACGGGCTGCAACGATTCGGGCTTGACCAGCAGGGACGGTTCGGCCCACGGGAACGGAACCAGGGGGGTACGGACGGACACCCCGGCCAGAGCCGCCGCGGCGGTCCGGATCTCGTCGATCGACACGAGCGGCTGCACGCGATCACCCTAGATGAGCGCCACGGTTTTAAGGAAACTAGGGAGAAAACCGTCGTTAGTCGCCACACTTGGGACAGGCCCGATCATGAGCCCGGGGCGCCAGGTCAGGAGGGGACGTGCGTGGACGGCAGCAATGAGCGCCTCCTGACGCCAGGGGAAGTCGCTGCCCTGTTCCGGGTCAACCCGAAGACCGTTACCCGGTGGGCGGCATCCGGCCGCATCAGCAGCATCCGCACGCCCGGTGGGCATCGCCGGTTCCGCGAGTCCGAGGTCCGCGCGCTGCTCCGCGGCGACGACGGGACCAGCCAGGACGACAGTCCAGGCTAGTTAGGCTGGCTGGCCCGCCGGGCTCAGCCCGCGTCCGGCCTGGCCGGCACCGGGATCACTCCGCGTCGGGCCGCTTGACCGGCCCGGGCGCCACCCCCAGGCTGGCCCGGTACTCCGCGAACTGCCGCTGCAGCTCCGCGTCGCCCTCCCGCCAGCGGCGCCGCTGTGCCTCAAGCTCGTCCTCGGTTACCGCGTGCGCGGCCAGGCGATCGTAATCCGCGTCGGCCGGGCCGATTTCCACATACGCATCACCGATCAGCTGCCCCTCGTCAGCCAGCACTGACTCGGGAACCAGGAGGTTCCCGTTCGGCAGCTGGATAACATGCATCACCCAACACTCTAAAGCCCATAGCGGAGATTGAAGTAGAGCATCACATCAAGAGCGGTCCGGATGTTGCCGCCGAGCATGTCCACCAGCGCCGGGCGCTGGCGGGAGGCGATCGCGGCGAACGCGTCGGCGAAGAACTCGCGGCGGCCCAGATCCCCGGCCTGCTTGTGGAAGTCGCTCACCAGTGATCCCTCGCACCGCTGGTACAGATGGCGGAACTCGGCCGAGTCGGACTGCCAGCGGCCCTGCTCCCGGTCGATGTCGTCGAGGGCGTGCCCGACCTCGTGGCACATGACGTCGGGTGCGGACGAGGGGCGCGAGCCTACGATGATCTTCCTCTCGCCGTACGCGCCCGCGCAGGCGTCCCAGGTCGCCCGGCCGGACGGTAGCGGGACGCCGCGCAGCCGCGCCATGTCGTCCAGTTCCGGGACGCCGCCCTCCCCCACGTGGATCGCGTCCACGCCGGCGGCGAGGATTTCCTTGATCATCAGGGGCAGTTCGGCGAGGCGGTTGACCGCGCGAACCACCGGTGGCGAGGGCACCTTGCTGGGCGGCCATTCACGGCGCAGGACCCGTTCCAGCGGCCCGCAGTTCTGATAGCCCTCCGCGGCCCGCCGCGCGTGCGCGACCTCATACCAGGGCAGCCTGGCCACGTCCGCCTCGGCCGGGCGGGCGGACTCCCCCGCCGTGCCGCGGGCCGCGTCCGCCGCGGGCCTGGACCGTCCGCGCGCGTCCTTGCCGGATGCGGCGCCTTTCGCCGCCCGCCCGCCCGCCGCGCGCCGGGGCAGGGCGTGCCCGGGGGCGGGGCGGATCGCGGCGCGATCCTGTCCGGACGCCCGGCCCGCCGACCGGGTGGCCCCGGTAGCGCCGCCTGCGGACCCGGGGTCGTTCACGGGCCTGCTCGTCCTGGGCGCGGGAGTCCCCGTCCAGGCCGCCCCGGGCGCGGTGGATTCCGTCCGCGCGGTCCCTGTCCGGTCAGTCCCAGTCCGGTCAGTACCAGTCCAGTCAGGTCCGCTCTGGTCGTTCCCGGCCCGGGCCGGCCCGGTCCGGGCGGGCCCGGCGCGGTTTCTGGTGTCCCGGGCCCGGCTCCTGGTGCCCCCGGCCCGGTCCCGGTGCCACCGGCTGCACCCGGCCTGATCCGCGGTGTCCACGGTCCGCGTGACCTGGTCCCGGTGGTCTCCGCGCCGCCTGTCCCGGGGTCTGGTGTCCCGGTCTGGGGTCCTGGTGTCTGGGGTCCTGGGGTCTGGGATCCGCCGCCCTGGTCCCGCGGCGCCCGGTGGCCACGGGGCGGCTGGACCCTCCCCGGTGGTGCCCGCCCCGGCTGCCGTGGCTGCTGATGGCTCTGTCCCGGAGCCAGCCCGGCCTGGCCCGGTCTGGGCCCGGCGCACCCGGCGCGGCAACTCTCCCTGCGGGGCTGGCTCCACCGGTCCGCCGCCGTCCAGAGCCCCGGCTCCGCCAGTCATCGGGGTGCTCGCCGGTGAGCCGGATACCTGGTCCGGCGCCGGGACGTGGTCGCGACGGTGCCGCCCGCCCGGAGGCACGACGACAGAGCCGCCCACGGCCGGGGGACCCGGCCTGGTGCTACCGCGTGATCGCGATCCTCCCGGGCCCGGCCGGATGTACCGGCGAACGCGATCGAAAAGCCGCAGCCGCATAAGTCGCACTCCCAGCGATCGCGTGCCAGGCTGCCAGCGTATGACGAAACTGCGCGAACGTCATCTGCCGTTACCCGCTGTTACCGGTTATGGATCTCGGACCGTTACCGAATGACTCCTCTCATTTACTGACGAAGCGGTCTCGGCTTGGCTAAGCTGCGCGCATGTGGCTAGTCGGTGCCCTATCTGTGCTGCTCACCCTGGCTTTCTGGGCCTGCTGGTCCCGGTGGCCACGGCGGCTGGCCCGGCCGGAGGGATCAGCGGCGGAGGCAGCCTTTCGCCGGCACCCCGCAGGTCGCGGGCGGTATGCATCGGCCGATGACCGTGTGTCACTAGCTGGGACGGCAGTGTCCGAAGACTGGGCCGTGCCCCGCGGCCCCGACGACGATGCCGACTTCCTCGGCGAACTCGACCGGCTCATCCGGGGCAACGGGGACCCGGGCACCGAAGGCTGACGACCCGCCTGCCCGGCCACCGGCGTGCGGCACCGGCCCGCCGCCGCCTGGCGCACCGGCCCGCCGCGGCCTGCCGCACCGGCTTACCTCCCGGCGGGGCTCAGCTCAGGCCGGCGTAGGAGTGCAGGCCGGTGATGAACAGGCTCACGCCCAGCAGGTTGAACAGCAGGCAGCCGAACCCGACCAGCTGGATGACGGCGGCCCGCCGGCCGCGCCAGCCCGCGGTGACCCGGGCGTGCAGGAAGCACGCGTACACCACCCAGGTGATGAACGCCCAGGTCTCGGTGGGGTCCCAGCCCCAGTAGCGGCCCCAGGCCTCGTCGGCCCAGATGGCCCCGGCCATGATGCCGAAGGTCCAGATGGGGAACGCGAACACCACGGTTCGGTAGGCGATCTGATCGAGCCGCTCCGCGCTGGGGAGCAGCCGGAACACCTCGCCGTAGCGGGTGCTCAGCCCGGCCGCCACCCGCCGGGTGTGCCGTTCGGCGAACAGGTACACGACGGCGAGCACCGCGCCCACCATGAATGTCCCGCTGGCCAGGGTCATCGCGGTCACGTGAATGGCGAGCCAATAGGAGTTCAGCGCGGGCACCAGCGGCCCGGCCGGAGTGTAGATGACGGTCTGGGCCAGGCCCATGATGATCACGATCGGGGCCAGGAAGAACAGCCCGAGGTGATAGGGCCGGTACTTGATCATCAGGCCGAGGAAGAACAGGACGGCGACACACGAGACCGAGATCACGAACTCGTACATGTCGCCCCAGGGGACCCGGTGCACGGCCAGGCCCCGGGTCACCACCCCGATGAGGTGCAGGGCCAGGCCGGCCGTGGTGAGGATGAGGGCGATCCGGACCAGGCGTCCCGGCGGCACGTCGGTGCGGCCCCGCTGGCCCACGGCCACGGTCCGGCCGGCCCCCGCACCGGCGTCCGCTGCTCCGCTGTCCCTCGCGCCGCTGGCCACGGCAGCACTGGTCACGGCAGCACTGGCCGGCGCGCCGCTGTGCCCGGCAGCGCCGTCCTCCGCTGCGCCGTCCTCCGCTGCGCCGTCCACCGCACGCGCTGTCCAGCGCACCGCTGTCCACGGCGGCGCTGTCTGGGGCACCGGCGCCCGCCCCGACCGCCGCGGGTACCCGGTGGCGCACGCCCGCCCCGGCCCGCGAGACGACGGGGCTGCGCCGCCCGAACGCGAAGTCAGCCGCGAACGCGATCACCGCCAGCGAGTACAGCACGACGGCGACGATCAGGAAATGATCGCTGAGATGGGACAGGCCCTGGTTGTCGGGCATCAGTCTGACTTCCCCTCGGTGGTCGCGGTGAGGGACGGGGTCCCGGTAGGTAGCGGGGCCAGGATCAGGGCTGGCTTCGGTGCTGCCGCGGTAGGACTCGCCCAGGGCGCGGGCCAGGCCGGTGAACTCCTCATCGAAGCCGCCCGCCGGGTCGGAGCGGGCCAGGCCGCCCACGTCCACGACGGTCTGCCCATCCGGGCCCGGGTAGGCCCGGACGAACACCCGGCGGCGCCGGACAAAGAAGGACAGGAGCAGGCCAGCCAGCGCCGCCAGGCCCGCGATCAGCGCGGGCAGCTGCCCTGGGTCGTAGGTGATGGCCAGGCTGATCCACTGCCGGTACCCGGCGAAGGTGAGCGTGCCGGCGCTACCCGGCAGCTTGATCGACTGCCCGATCGCGAGCGGGCGGGGCGCGACCGGCAACTGGGTCAGGCCGGCGGTGTTCAGCTGGTACACCGATTGCGACGGGCCGCTGTCCATGCCCAGGTTGCCTTTATACGAGACCAGGCTGACCCGGGGGGCGAGCGGGGCCGGGAAGGCGGATTCCAGCTGCCCGCCGACGTCAACGGCAGTAGGCAGGAACACGCCGGCGAACCCCAGCTGGTCGGGACGCGCATCTGGGACCTTGACCACGCCTTCGGAGGTCAGGCCGGAGGTGTCCACCGCGATGAACGGGACCGGCTGGTCGAAGACCACCTTCCCGGTCCCGTCGGTGACCTTGAAGACCGGCGCGTACCCGTGGCCGATGATGAAGACACGCACCCCGTCCACGTTGATCGGGTGGTTGACCCGCAGATTGTCGTGGTGGACCGCGCCGCCCGGCTGCGCGGAGTAGCTCATGTACGCGTTGAACGACAGCGGCTGGCCGCGCGACTGGCCGGAGGTGACGTAGGAGGCCGTGAAGCGGTTCAGCGTCATCGTGAAGGGCTGGAGGTCCGACGGCGACACGAGGCGGCCGGGGCGGAACTCGTCCAGCGCCGTCACCGTGTTGGCGAACGAGGACCCGCTGACCAGCAGCCGGTTGGCCTTGTACCCGAACAGGCCGCCCAGGGCTACCGCGCACAGCAGGCCCAGCAGCGCCAGGTGGAACACCAGGTTGCCCAGTTCGCGGCGGTACCCCTTCTCGGCCGACACCCAGCCGTCACCAGTCCGGAGCCGGAACTTGCGGCGGCGCAGCACGGCCGAGGCGGCGTCCAGGGCGGCGGCCGGGTCGAGGGCGCTCTCGTGCCGGGCGGACTGGGGCAGCCGGGCCAGGTTGCGCGGCGCGGGCGGTGGCAGCGCCCGGGCCGAGCGGACCAGCCGGACACTGCGCGGCACCACGCAGCCGGCCAGGGAGGCGAACAGCAGCAGGTAGATCGCGGCGAACCAGGGCGCCGCGAACACGTTGAACAGGGATAGCCGGGCGAGCCAGGGTGCCAGCGCCGGATGCGAGACGTAGTACTGCTGAACCGCGGCCGGGTCGATGCCCTGCTGCGGCAGCAGCGAACCGGGGACGCTGCCCACGGCCAGCAGGAACAGCAGCACCAGTGCGGTGCGCATCGAGGTCAGCTGACGCCAGCCCCAGCGGGCCCAGCCGACCAGGCCGAACGAGCTGCGGTTCCCGGCGGGCGGGGTGGCGCGCCCGCGGTGGCACCCTCATCCGGCCGGGCGCCGCTGGCTGGCCCGGGTGGGACGCGCAGTCCGGTCATCGGGTCACCACCCGAGGTCGAGGTGCGTGGGGGTCGCGATCATCCGGGCTCCGCGGCTGCCCGCTGGACCAGGGTCTTCAGCCCGTTGTACGTGGTCCCGCCGATCACCCGCGCGGTGATCCGGCCACTGCGTGAAATCACCAGTGTGGTCGGGATTCCGGCGGGCGGCACCGTATCGCGGAAATCGAGGGCGAGATTGTCGCTGGGGTCGTTCAGGCTGGGATAACTGATCCGGAAATCACTCATGAACGCCTCGGCACTGGGCGGGCTGTCCCGGATATCGATGCCGAGGAACCGGACCCCGGACGCCTTGAAGTGCGTGGCCAGCGCGGCCAGGCCCGGGGCCTCTTCCCGGCACGGCGTGCACCATGAGCCCCAGAAGTTAAGCACCACGACGTGACCGCGATAGGCGCTCAGCGCGAGTTTCCCGCCGCCGACCACCGGGCCGCTGACCGACGGGGCCACCGGCCCCGTCCCGCTCTTGAACACCGTGGTCCCCGGGGACCCGGCCACGAAGCTCTGCCCGTTGCTGGCCGGCGTGCTCGCCGCGATGCTGCCCGTGGTGCAGCCCGCCACCGCCAGCGCCGAGGCGGCCGCGAGAACAGCCGCCGCAACGCCGCGTCCCGCCCTGGCGGGGCGGCGGGTCCGGCGGGCGAGTGGGGACACGGGAAGAGATTCTCCTACAGGCAGTAGTACCAGGCCCCATTGTGCCTGACCGGCGTCAGCCGGCCCACGGCGGGGCGGCCTGGGCGGCCTCCGCGGCCAGGCTGATCACCAGTTCGCGGCCGACCAGGCGCCGCATCCTCAAGCACCAGGTGTCTGCGGCGGCCCGGAGGCCGCCGGCTCGCAGTAGGTGACGCTGGTGATCGTGTCCCCGGTGTAGCGGAAGGTGGTCACGCTGGCCAGCGCGCATTGCCGGTGGCGGGGGTCGTGCCAGAGGCGCTGCCCCTCGACGGCCCGGCGGGCGGTCCAGATGGGCAGCTGATGGCTGACGCAGACCACCTCGTGGCCTCGCGCCGCCCGCGCCGCGTCCGCCATCGCCGCCAGCATCCGGGCGGCAATGGCCTTATAAGGCTCGCCCCAGGAGGGCCGGAACGGGTTGTACAGGTAGCGCCAGTCCACCGGGTGGCGTAGCGCGCCGGAACCCACGCCGAACGTGGTGCCCTCGTAACGGTTCGTCGGCTCGATCAGCCGCTCGTCGATGTCCACCTCGAGACCGAACTGCGCGGCCAGCGGCGCCGCGGTCTCCCGGGCCCGGTCCAGCGGAGACGAGCGCAGCAGCACCACATCCCGTCCGGCCAGGAATCCGGTGGCGGCCTTGGCCATCAGGCGGCCCTCTTCGGAAAGGTGGAAGCCGGGCAGCTGGCCGTAGAGGATCCCGCCCGGGTTGTAGACCTCCCCGTGGCGCAGCAAGTGCACCACGGTACTGGCGGACGGCCCGGATGATGCTCCGTCGTCCCCGGCATTCGCCCCGCTCATCTCAGTCATGGCCGGCCACAGCCTACCGGGACATCTGTGCTGATCCCGGCGCGGGCAGCGGAGCAGGTGAACAGCGGGTAAACTTCCCGCTAGCTCGTGGCTGCGCCTAGGGTTCCGCGCTTCGTCCGCACCGGTGAGGACACACCGGCCCACCACAATCAGGACGAGGCGGGCTGGACCGAGCGGCGCCAGGCGCCTCCGGCGCCCACACCTGACGGGATAGAAACCTCGAGGGCTCTCAGTTCGCCTTGCCCGGGGACCCGCCAGCCGGCTCCCCGGGCCCGGACCTGGAGCCGCCCCAGTGAGCGCCACCGCCGTCGCCCTTATCCTCGTCGCCGCCGCCGCCCACGCCACCTGGAACCTGTTCAGCAAGCAGGCCTCGGCGGCTGGCGCCTCGTCCTTCGTCTGGCTCATGTCGCTGGCCGCCACGGGCCTGTACGCCCCGGTGGTGGCGGTGAGCGTGCTGCTCAGCCCGCCCCGGCTCACCCCCCTGGACTGGGTGTTCATGGCCGGCACCGGGTTGCTCCAGGTGGGTTACTTCCTGTTCCTGCAGGCTGGCTACCGGCTCGGTGACCTGTCCCTGGTCTACCCGCTGGGGCGCGGCAGCGGCGCACTCCTGGCCGCCCTGGCCGGGATCGCCTTGCTCGGCGAGCGGCCCGGCCCGGCGGGCATCACCGGGATCGTCCTGGTCGTGCTCGGCGTGCTGGTGCTGGGCGCACCGGGCCGCGGCGACTCCCCCGCCCCGCCGCGGCCGGGAACCCCGGCGAGCCCGCGGCTGTCCCGGGCAATCGTCTTCGCGCTGGTGACCGGCACGTTCATCGCGTCCTACACGCTCTGGGACAAGTATGCGGTGAGCACGCTCAAGGTGCCGCCGCTCATCCAGGGCTACGCCTCGCTCCCGGTGATGGCCCTGGTCCTGGCCCCCGCCGCGCTGCGCCAGCGAGGCCGGACCAAACGGGTCTGGAGCGGCTACCGCCGCCAGGTGACCGGCGCGGCGGTGCTGTCGCCGCTGGCCTACATCCTGGTGCTGATCGCGATGAGCTTCACCGCGGTCAGCGCGGTCGCCCCGGCCCGCGAGGTGAGCGTGCTGGCCGGGGTGCTGCTCGGCCGCAGGCTGCTCGGTGAGGGTGGCCTGGCCCGCCGCCTCACCGCGGCGGCCGCGATCGCCGCCGGCATCATCTGCATCGCCGTCGGCTGATGCCGGTGGCGTGCTGCGCGGCGCGCCGGGTCAGCTCAGGGTCACGGCGGCCGCGCGGGCCGCGGCGGGCAGTGCGGCGGCGATCCGCTCCACCGCCTCGGTGTCGTGCGCCGCGGACACGAACCACGCCTCGAACGGCGACGGCGGCAGGTAGACGCCTCCTTCCAGCATCGCGTGGAAGAAGGCGGCGTAGGCGGGCACGGACTGCTCCCGGGCCTCGGTGAAGTCGCGGACCGGCTGCTCGGTGCCGAGGAATACGGAGAACAGGCTGCCCGCCTGCTGCAGCCGGAACGGCACCCCGGCGGCCGACAGGGTGTCGCTGGCCAGCTTGGCGACGGCGGCGGCGACCTCGTCCACCCGGGCGTACACCTCGGGCGTGCAGCCCCGCAGGGTGGCCAGCCCGGCCGCCGTGGCCAGCGGGTTACCGGACAAGGTGCCGGCCTGGTAGACCGGGCCGGTCGGGGCCAGCCGGTCCATGATCTCGGCCCGGCCGCCGAACGCGGCGGCCGGCAATCCACCGCCCATCACCTTGCCGAATGTGGTCAGGTCCCCGGCCACGCCCTCCAGCCCGAACCAGCCGGAGGCGGTGATCCGGAAGCCGGTGAGCACCTCGTCCATGATGAGCAGCGCGCCGTTGTCCCGGCACAACTCGGCCAGCATCTCGTTGAACCCGCCGACCGGCGGGACCACGCCCATGTTCGCCGGGCAGGCCTCGGTGATCACGCACGCGATCCGCGGCCCGTGATCCACGAAAGCCTGCCGGACCGCGAGCGCGTCGTTGTAGGGCAGCACCAGGGTGTCACCGGCGGCCGCGCCGGTGACACCGGGTGAGTCGGGCAGCCCGAACGTGGCCACCCCCGAGCCTGCGGCGGCGAGCAGCGAGTCCACGTGCCCGTGATAGCAGCCGGCGAACTTCACTACGACCCGGCGCCCGGTGAAGGCCCGGGCCAGCCGGACCGCGCTCATGGTGGCCTCGGTACCCGAGTTCACCAGCCGGACCTTTTCCACCGGCGTGCGCGCCACGATCTCCTCGGCCAGGGTCACTTCACCCGCGGTCGCGGTGCCGAACGAGGTGCCCTTGGCGGCCGCGGCCGTCACCGCCTCGGTCACCGCGGGGTAGGCATGCCCGAGGATCATCGGCCCCCAGGAGCAGACCAGGTCCACATAGCTCCGGCCATCGGCGTCGGTGAGGTACGGACCGCGGCCGGAGTCCATGAACACCGGCACCCCGCCCACCGTGCCGAACGCCCGGACCGGTGAGTTCACCCCGCCCGGGATAACCGCGCTGGCCCGGCTGAACAGCTCACCGGATCGGCCGGGTCCGCTCACCTGATCTCCTCATCGCACGCGTCCGCCAGGACCTCGAGCAGCCGCACCGCATCGGGCAGCGAGCGGCCGCCCTGCTCATCGGGCGCCCGCAGCCAGCGCCCGGCCGGGCCGACGCCGTCCCGGGACGGCGGGGCCAGCACGTAACTGTTCCGGCAGTGCCAGCGCAGGCTGACCACCTCCCGCACGTCCTCAGGAGCGCAGTCCAGGTGACAGGACCACCACTCGTCCTCGTTGTCGGGCGCGCCGCGGGTCGCCACGAAGAACAGGGTGCGCCCGCTGCCCACCGCGACCGGCCCGGTCTCCACCCCGGCATCCCGCATCATGGCCAGTGCGGCCAGGCCCGCGGCGGCCGGCACGTCGAGCACGTCGAAGACCCGGCCGGTGGGCAGGATCACGTTCGCCTCGGGATGGTGCGCCCACCGCTGCCGGGCCTTGCCCGGATCGCTGGTGGCCTGGATCTGCCAGGCCGGCGACATGGGATGCGCCGCCGGGGACGGGCAGCCGACCCGGTCGCAGGAGCAGGCCCGGCCCGCGCTCCGCGCGTTGCCCCGCGGATACGCACCCAGAGCCACCGGCCAGCCCAGGGCCGCGTACGCGACGGCCGCGGCGGCCAGCCGCCCGCTCTCCCTGCGCCGGTTCCGGCGCAGTACGGGTGCGACCATTCAGCGCTCCAACTCCACAGCGTGGCCAGCTGATCAGTTACCAACTGACTAAGGAATGCTCTCCTTACAGATGATGACGGGTCGAGTGCTCTGCGCGCAGGTTACCGGTACGTCAGATACCGACATGTTGCCGAAAGCACAGTCCCCCGGGACACTGCGGCCCCCTGGGCAACACCGGTCTCCAGAAGCGTTCAGGCCAGTCTCCGGGCGAGCTCGGCCGCCCAGTAGGTCAGGATGATGCTCGCCCCCGCCCGGCGAATCGCGGTCACCGTCTCGTCGATGACCCGCTCCCGGTCCAGCCAGCCCTGCGCCGCGGCCGCCTCGACCATCGCGTACTCCCCGCTGACCTGGTAGGCCGCCACCGGCACCGGTGAGACCGCGGCCACCTGGGTGATGACGTCCAGGTAGGCCAGCGCCGGCTTGACCATCACGATGTCGGCGCCCTCGGCCAGGTCCAGGGCCACCTCGCGGAGCGCGTCGGCGGACCGCGAGTCCTGCTGGTAGGAAGCCCGGTCGCCGAACTGCGGGGCACATTCGGCGGCGTCCCGGAACGGCCCGTAGAAAGCCGAGGCGAACTTGGCCGAGTACGCGCAGATCGCCACGTCCGGGTACCCGCCGGCGTCAAGGGCGGCCCGGATCGCGCCGACCTGGCCGTCCATCATCCCGCTGGGCGCCACCACGTGCGCGCCCGCCGCCGCCTGGGCGACCGCGATGGACCCGTACCGCTCGAGCGTCGCGTCGTTGTCCACCTCGCCGGAGCCGGTCAGCAGCCCGCAGTGGCCATGATCGGTGTACTCATCCAGGCACAGGTCGGCCATGAGCACGGTGGCGTCGCCCACCTCGGAGGCCAGATCACGGAGCGCGAGGGCGAGGATCCCGTCCGGGTCATCGGCCGCCGAGCCCCGGGCATCCTTCACCGCCGGCACTCCGAACAGGACCAGCCCGCCCACCCCGGCGTCTGCCGCCTCGGCCGCGGCCTTGCGCAGGCTGTCCCGGGTGTGCTGGACCACGCCCGGCATGGAGACCACCGGCTGGGGCTCGCTGATCCCCTCCTTGATGAACATCGGCAGCATCAGGTCCGCGGGCCGGACGCTGGTCTGCGCGACCAGCCTGCGCAGCGCCGCGGTCCGGCGCAGCCGGCGTGGCCGTGCCGCAGGGAACTGCGCGGTAGGCAACTGCGCGGGGGGAATTCAGCCGTCACCGGTTCTCCTGTCTCGTGCTAGCGGAGTCGCCGCCGTGCACCCCGGCGACGCTCACTGGGCTTGCGCAGCGGTTCCCCGGCCGCGATGGCCGCCTCCCGCACCCCGGCCGCGTACTCGGCCAGCGCGTCGACCAGGCCGGTGGCCGAGGGCCTGGGCGCCTTCACGTCCACCCGGAGGCCGAACTCCGCGGCGGTCTTGGCGGTCTGCGGGCCGATCACGGCGATCACCGTGACCGCGTGCGGCTTGCCGGCGATGCCGATCAGGTTCCGCACCGTCGAGGAGGAGGTGAACAGCACGGCGTCGAAGCCGCCGCCCTTGATCGCCTCGCGGATCGGGGCGGGCGGCGGCGCCGCGCGCACCGTCCGGTACGCGGTAACGTCCTCGGTCTCCCAGCCCAGCTCGTTGAGCTTGGCGACCAGGGTCTCGGTGGCGATATCGGCCCGCGGCAGCAGGACCCGGTTGATCGGGTCGAGCACGCTGTCGTAGGGCTGCCAGGCCGCGGCGAGGCCCTCACCAGACTGCTCACCCTCGGGCACCAGGTCGGGCTTGATGCCGAAGTCAAGCAGCGCCCGCCCGGTCTGCTCGCCGACCGCGGCGACCTTCACCCCGGCGAAGGCGCGCGCGTCCAGCCCGTATTCCTCCAGCTTCTCGCGGACGGCACGGACCGCGTTGACCGAGGTGAACGCGACCCACTGGTACCGCCCGGTGACCAGGCCCTTGACCGCGCGCTCCATCTGCTGCGGGGTGCGGGGCGGCTCGACCGCGATAGTCGGCACCTCCTCCGGCACCGCGCCGTAGGCGCGCAGGCGTTCGGAGACCGAGCCGGCCTGGTCCTTGGTCCGGGGCACCAGGACCCGCCAGCCGAACAGCGGCTTGGTCTCGAACCAGGACAGTTCCTGCTGCGAGCCGGCCGCCTCGCCCACCACGCCGACCGCGGGCCCGGTCTCGGTGAGCAGGCTGACCCCGGCCGCCTTGAGGTCCGCGGACACTGACCCCAGCGCGCACCGGATGGTCAGCTGCTCGGTCGTGGTCCCGTTCCAGGTGATGGTGAACGGGGTGCGCTCCGGCCAGCCCGCGGCCATGAGCATCTTGGCCAGATCCGCCGGCCCGGCCTCCACGCCCAGGATGACCAGGCTGCGCGGCGGCTGGGGCTCAGCGGACAGGCGGCTGACCTCAGCGGCGTGAACGATGCGGATATCCCCGCCTGATTCAGACGTCAGCGGGATGCCCGCGTAGGCGGGCACCGCGGTGGCGGCGGGCATGCCCGGCACGATCTCGAACCGGACCCGGGCCTTGGCACAGGCGGCGGCGCCCCCGGCGGCCGACCCGAACAGGAGCGGATCACCGTCGTAGGCCGCCACCACCAGCTGGCCGGCCTTGACCGCCTTGACCAGCAGCCGCGGATCGGCGTCCAGCTCGGACCGGTCGCGGACCTGCGCCCCGGCGGGCAGCAGATGCCGCACCCGGTCGGCCACCTCAGCGGTGGCGAACACCAGGTCGGCCCGGCCCAGCAGCCCGGCGGCGCGCACCGTGAGCAGCTCCGGATGGCCAGGCCCGGTGCCCACGAAAGCCGCCAGGCCAGGCTGGGCCGCCCGCTTCGCCGCCGCGGCACCGTCCTGGTCGGACTGGCCGGGCGCGTCCTGCTTCGACGTGGAAGTCACACTCACAAGGCATCGTCCCCGTTGCTGATGTATTCCGAAGACCCTGCCGCGTACGCCGCCGCGCCCTGGCGCAGCAACTCGGCGGCGACGTCGCGGCCGAGGCGTCCAGCCTCGGCCGCGGGGGCGGTCGCGCTGGCCCGCAACGCCGACCCCCCATCCAGCGCCGCGACAATGGCTCTCAGCTGCAGTATCTCCGTTCCCGCAGCATACGCACCTACCGGCGCGCTGCAGCCGGCGGCCAATCCGGCCAGCACGGCCCGTTCCGCGGTCACCGCAGCCCGGCTGAGCCGGTCGTCCACCTGGGCCAGCAGAGCGGCCAGGTCGGTGTCACCGGCCCGGCATTCCACCGCCAGCGCGCCCTGTCCGGGCGCGGGCAGCATCTCTTCCGGCTCGAAGATCTGGGTCACGGCGTCCAGCCGGCCGATCCGGGCCAGCCCGGCGCTGGCCAGCAGCACCGCGTCCAGCTCACCCGATTCGACCTTGCCCAGCCGGGTGCCCGCGTTGCCGCGGACCGGCACCGGCCGGATGTCGGGGCGCAGCAGCCGCAGCAGGGCGGCCCGGCGCGGCGAGCCGGTTCCGACCGTGGCCCCGGGGGGCAGGTCGGCGAACTTGGCACCGTCGCGGGCGGCCAGCGCGTCCCGCGGGTCTTCCCGGGCCGGGACCGCGGCCAGCACCAGCCCCGGGGCGGGGGCCACCGGGAGGTCCTTGAGTGAGTGCACCGCCAGATCGACCTGGCCGGCCAGCAGGGTTTCCCGCAGCGCGCTGGCGAACACGCCGGTACCGCCGATCTGGGCCAGGTCGGCCCGGGTCACGTCACCGAACGTGGTCACACCGACCAGCTCCACGCTGACCCCGGTGCGCTCGGTGATGAGCCGGGCTACCTGGCCGGACTGGGTCATGGCCATCGGGCTCTTGCGGGTGCCGAGCCGCAGCGGCGGCCTGCTCACGTGTCCTCCTGCGTCCGGATGGCACCAGACGCGCTGTCTGGCTTGGTGCTGGCGGCGCCCGGATCGGTATCGGCCAGCGTGACCGCGGCGACGACGGCGGGGTCGAGATCGAACAGCACCCGCAGCGCGTCCTCGTAAGCATCGCCGCCCGGGGATCCGGCCAGCTCCTTGACCCGCACCGTCGGCGCGTGCAGCAATTTGTCCACCACCCGCCGCATGGCCCGTTCCACCTCATCCAGCGTGCGGTGATCGGCGGGCAGCCGGCCGGCCAGCCGGGCCAGCTCGGCGTCCACCACCTTGGCCGCCTTGGTCCGCAGCGCGACCACGGTGGGCGCGACCCGGGCCGCGTGCACGGCCGACACGCGGGCCGCGAACTCCTCGGCCACGATCGCCCGGACCTCGTCAACATCCGCGTCACGGGTGGCCAGCCCGGCCAGTTCCGGCTCGCCGGCGGCCCGGCGGGCCGGTCCCCCAGCGTGTCCAGGCCGACGAGCTGGGCCCCGGGCAGCCCGGCCACCGCGGGATCGACGTCGCGGGGCATGGCCAGGTCCAGCAGGACCAGTGGCCGGCCGGGCTGGCCCCGGCGCGCCAGGGCCTGGGTCACCAGGTCCGCGCCGATCACCACGCCCGCCGCGCCGGTACAGGAGATGACCAGGTCCGCCTGGGCGATCGGTCCGGCCAGGTCAGCGAGGTCGGCGACGGTGCCGCCCACCGCCGCGGCGAGCCGCCCGGCCCGGTCGGCGGTGCGGTTGGCCACCACGATGTGCGCCGCGCCCATCCGGGTGGCGGTGGTGGCGGCCAGCGAGCTCATCGAGCCGGCCCCGACGACCAGCACGTGCAGCCCGGCGAGGGGCCGGGACGGATCGGCGGCGGGGACCGGCGCGGCCCCGGCCGGGGCCAGCCCGGTGGTCAGCCTGCCGTGCGCGACCGCGATGCCGATGCTGACCAGGTTCGCGCCGGCCTGGTCGATCCGGGTCTCGGCGTGCGCGCGCCTGGCGGTCCGCAGCGCGAGGGCGCCCAGTTCACCGAGGCCGCGGCTGAGCGTGCCATGCTCGCGGGCCACGGACAGGGCCTGCCGGACCTGGCCGAGGATCTGGCTCTCGCCCACCACCATGGATTCCAGCCCGCAGGCCACGGCGAGCAGGTGCTGTACCGCCCGGTCCTCGTAATGCACGTACAGGTTCGGGGTCAGTTCGCTGAGCGGGATGCCGGAGTGCCGGGCCAGCAGGTCAGCAGATGGACGACACGCCGCCGTGGAACTTGTCCACCTCGGCGTAGACCTCGACCCGGTTGCAGGTCGACACCACGAGCGTGCCGCCCACGTTCGGGGCCTGCGAGACGTCGCGGATCAGCTTGCTGAGCGTGTCACCGCTGACGACCGCCCGCTCCAGGACCGGGAGCGACGCGCTCTTGTGACTCAGGCCGACCACGAGAACGCTCATCGGCCGATCACCTGGGCATCCTGCGGGACGCGCACCACCGACCTCCGCTGCGCGTGGAAAGCGAGAATCTGCAACTCGATGGACAGGTCAACCTTACGCACGTCTACGCCGCTGGGCACATTAAGGACCACAGGCGCGAAGTTGAGGATGCTGGTCACCCCGGTCGCGACCAGGCGGTCGCAGACGGCCTGCGCGGTGCCCGCGGGAGTGGCGATGACCCCGATGGACACCCGGTGCCGGGCCACGACCTGCTCCATCTGCTCCACATCCAGCACGCCGTGCCCGGCGATCTGGGTCCCGACCACCTCCGGGTCGCTGTCCAGCACGGCCGCGATACGGAAACCGCGCGAGGCGAACCCGCCGTAATTGGCGAGCGCGCGGCCCAGGTTCCCGGCGCCGACGATGACCACCGGCCAGTCCTGGGTCAGCCCCAGTTCCCGGGATACCTGGTAGACGAGGTACTCCACGTCGTATCCCACGCCCCGGGTGCCATAGGAGCCCAGGTGCGACAGGTCCTTGCGGAGCTTGGCTGAGTTAACCCCCGCCGCGGCCGCGAGTTCCTCACTCGACACGGTCGGGATGTCCTGCTCCGCGAAGGCGTACAGAACACGCAGGTACACGGGGAGGCGGGCGATGGTGGCCTCCGGGATGCCCTGGCCGCCGTTTGCTGCCCTGCCGTTCGCGGATACTGCACGCCGTGACATGCGCCGACGCTCCTGAGGGATCGACCTGCACTAGTCAACCTGGACTGATCAACCGTTGACCGGGGTCAACCGTTGACCGGGGACGGCCCAGACGCCCGCCGAAGGGTTGCGGTTTTTAACGGTACGCCCTTGTGAACGTTTGCACAAAGTCAGCCGGCCCGCATCACCGGGCCAGCGCCGCCCGCAGGCGTTCCTCGCTGACCCGCCAGAAGTCGTGCTGCACCCCGTCGATCAGGGTGACCGGGATCTTGTCCCAGTACTCCCGCATATCCGCGGCTGAGCTGGTGATGTCGCGTTCCTCCCAGGGCACGCCGAGGTCCGCGGCGACCCTCGCGATCACCTCCCGTGCGCTGTCACACAGGTGGCAGCCCGGCTTGGAGAGCAGCGTGATCGCGTGCGGGCCGGCCGCCCGGTGCTGGATGTCACGGTGCCGGATGTCACGGTGACACCGCCGTCACGGGACCCGGCGCGGCGTCACCGCCGCGACCTTGGCCTGCCGGACGCCCAGCTCGATCACGTTGGTGGCCAGTACCAGCGGCCGCCGGCGGGCCTCGAAGTCGGCCACGTAGGGCCGCTCCTGATGCCGGTCGTAAGCGGCCCGGTCGGCATAGAGCTGGTAGAGAATTCTCTGCAACGGCGCGGACGGTACGCCGTGCACCACGTAGGCGAGCGTGCCCGGCTCACCGGTCCGGACCTGTTCAACCACCTGCTCGGCCAGCCGGTCGAACTCCTCCGCGCCCGCGTCGAGCAGGGTGTAGATGGCGATCCGTCCGTAGAGGCGGTCGGTGTCCACGGCGGCGCCTGCGACGGCGGCCTCAATCACGTCGTCGATGGCGGGCAGCTGCATACCGGTGGCGAACTCGATGTCCTCCCCGGGCGTGCCGGCCGGGGAGGCCCGGTTCAGGGTGGCCGCGTCGCTGCCGGGGCGCCCGGCGGCCTGGCCCGGGGCCGGGGAAGTGCCCGGCCGGAACAGCGGGTCGAAAGCGCCGGTGACCGGCTCGACCAGGTCGTCGTGGAAACCACCCGTGTCCCCGGCCGGGAAGCCCCCCGGACCTGGGTAATCGTCGGCCTGGAATCCGCCCGGATCCCGGTTTGGCCCCGCGGCGGCCCGTGCTTCCGGACGGGACTGACCTGCCGGGCCGCCGTACCCCCCGCCGTGGGACCCGCTCTGGGAACGAGAGGCCCCCGTGTCGTACTCGCTGTTGACGTACGCGGCGAAGGCCGCGCTGTCGTCGAAGTGGCGGTAGCCGTCACGGTACAGATCCAGCGAGTCGTCGCCGCCGTAGCCGGGGTCGCGGGCCGCCCCGGGACCGGCGGGGCGGCTGGCCCCGCTCCGGATCTGGCCCAGGCTCATCCTGGCCGCCCGGCTGGCGGCCAGCCAGGCCACCACCGCCGCGATCAGGGTCAGCACCGGGAACGCGACGTTCGCGGGCAGCTTGGCCTGGAGCCCCTGGGTCGCCAGCGCGGCCAGGCCGGCCAGTGCGACCGCGCCGAGGGGCTCTCGCCAGGCCGGATCGTGGCGGCCGCGCAGCGCGGTAGTGATCAGCGCGACAACGACGGTCAGCACGACGACGACGGCGACCAGGCCGAGCAGGCCGAGCGGGAGGAACTCGAAGTGGTCCCGCGCGGCGGGCCAGTCCTGGGTGAACGGCTGCGCGCTCAGCACGTCAGTGGCCAGGATCACCCCCGCTACCACGAACAGCCCGGCCAGGCAGAGCCGCCCGGCGAACCGCGCGACCAGCCCCTTCGCGGCCAGCTCGGCCATGCCCCAGGCCAGGGCCAGGGGCGCGACCAGGGCCGCGCCAAGCTGGGTGACGCGGAACGTCGTGGGCACGAAACCGCGCCGGTAGCCCGCGGCCTGCGCCGCCAGCCCCACGGTGAGGCCAGCGAGGGCGACGACCCAGGCCACCATGTCGGGCCTGGGTTTTCGCAGGCAGAGCCGGATGGCCAGGCCGGTACCGACCGCGGCGAGCACGGTCCCGGCCAGGGCAGCGGCGAACGAAATAGACATTGCAGCCTATGGTGCACGACGGGCGGCGATGATGGAGACCAGATCGGTGACCAGCCCCACGGGACAACCACCGGTTTGTAGACTCACCGCATGAGGCAGCTGCGGGACCAGCTTCCCGGCGGCGCCAGATCCCTCGGGCTGCGCAAGTCGGCCCGGGTGCGCCGGGAACAGGCGGAGCTGGCCGGGGCCGCCTCGGCCGCCCTCGCCACGGTGGTCCAGCTACCACCCCGCGAAGACCCCACGGCGGGCGCGTTCTTCGATGTGGACAACACCCTGATCCGCGGCGCTTCCATCTATTACTTCGCCCGCGGGCTCGCCGCGCGGGACATGTTCGGCCCGCGCGACCTGGCCCGGGTGGCCTGGGGCCAGGTGTACTTCCGGCTCCGCGGGGCGGAGAACTCCGAGCACATCAACGCGCTGCGTCAGGCCGCGCTCACCTTCGTGGCCGGGCACAAGGTGACCGACATCATCAGCCTGAGCGAGGAGATCTTCGACGAGACCATGGCCGACCGGGTCTGGGAGGGCACCCGCGAGCTGGCCCAGGGCCACCTGCGGGCCGGCCAGCGGGTGTGGCTGGTCACCGCGACGCCGGTGGAGCTGGCCACCGTCATCTCACAGCGGCTCGGGCTGACCGGCGCGCTGGGTACCGTCGCGGAGTCCGCGGACGGCGTGTACACCGGCCGCCTGGTCGGCGGCCTGCTGCACGGCGAGGCCAAGGCCGCGGCCGTGGCCTCACTCGCCGAGCGGGAGGGGCTCGACCTGACCCGTTGCTCGGCCTACAGCGATTCCAGCAACGACCTGCCCATGCTCCAGCTGGTCGGCCACCCGAACGCGGTCAACCCGGACGCCGAACTGCGCGCCGAGGCCCGCCGCGAGGGCTGGCCGGTGCATGATTTCCGGTCGGGCCGCAAGGCCACCCTGGTGGCGCTCCCGGCCGCGGCGGGCCTCGGCGCGGTGGCCGGCGGCATCGCGGCTGGGCTGGCCCTGCACCGCCGGCATCAGCGCAACAGCCAGGGCTGATCCCTCGCCGCGCAACCCCGCGAGACGCACCTCACGCAGGCCACCCCGGCGCGGGCCACCCGCGTGGCTCATCCGAACGCGGGGCCGCGCTCCACGATCAGGTCGTCCAGCTTCGCCTGGATACTGCCGCTGACCGCGGCGGTCAGTTCCCCGATCACCGCCGGATCACGCCACGCGCCCTCGCGATACCCGCAGGTCTCCACCGGCGGGCCGAAGTCGATGATCCACTTGGATGGCAGCGGGACCGCGCCCAGCGGGCCGAACCAGGGGAACAAGGGCGTGATCGGGAAATAGGGCAGCCGGAGCAGCCGGGCGAGCGGCTTGGCGTTGCCGACCATGGGGTAGATCTCCTCGGCGCCGACGATCGCGCAGGGCACGATCGGCACCCGGGCCCGCAGGGCGGTGACCGCGAACCCGCCCCGGCCGAAACGGCGCAGCTGGTAACGGTCGCTGAAGGGTTTCCCGATGCCCCGGAACCCCTCCGGGAACACGCCGACCAGCTCGCCGTCATGGAGCAGGCGGTCGGCGTTCGCGGGGCAGGCCCGGGTGTGGCCGGCCCGCCGGGCCAGGTACGCCAGCCCGGGGAGCTCGTAGACCAGATCCGCGCCGAGCAGGCGAAGGTTCCGGTGGCAGGGATGCTCGTCGTGCAGGCCGGTCTGCAGCATGATCGCGTCGAAGGGGAGCACCCCGGAGTGGTTGGCGACGAGCAGCGCACCCCCGGTGGACGGCACGTGCTCGAGCCCGCGCATCTCGACCCGGAACCACTGCTGGTACAGCAGCCGGGCCAGCGGGATCAGCAGCCGGGTATTGAATTCCGGGTCGAATCCGAACTCGTCGACCTCACCCTCGCCGGTGACCTGGCGCCGGGCGAACCGCAGCGTCTCGGCCAGCCGGCCGCGCCAGTCATCGCCGGCTTCCCCGCAGGGGGCGCCGTTGGCCTGGGCACCGCCATTGTGGGCGGACCTGCCTGGGGTCACCCCGGGAAGCCCCGCCGTGCTTCCCTCCCAGATCACCGTCTTCCTTTCCGCTGCGCCCGCCCGCAGCGCCCCGGGCCGGCCGCCAGCGGACCTGCCGCCAGCATCCCGACCGCGGGGGCGAGCACGGTGCTACTTCTTGTTCCGCCGCTGCACGCGGGTCTTCCGCAGCAGCTTGCGGTGCTTCTTCTTTGCCATTCGCTTGCGGCGCTTCTTGATAACGGAGCCCACGACACCACCCTCACTCGGGATTCAGGCACACTGGCTTGCGACGTATTCGCCCGATGCCAGCCGGCTGGGCCCACGCCAACGCCCCAGGGTACCTGCCCCACGCCTGCCCCGGTGATGCCCCCTCGGGGAAACGGCATCAGCTAGCGGCGACGAATGACCCTTTCAGGTACCGATTGACCGCTTGCTCGGGAACGCGGAATGATCGGCCCACCCGGATCGCCTCCAACTCCCCCGAGTGCACCAGCCGGTAGACGGTCATCTTCGATACGCGCATGATCGAGGCCACTTCGGCCACGGTCAGGAACCTGACGTCGCTGAGCGGGGTTTCGCCTGCAGCCATCTGCTTTTCCCTCTTCCGCACGGAGCCGAGTGCGCCTGGCCGGATTCAGCGCATCAGTCACCTCCGTCCCCAGCGTAAGTCTTGTGCGGAAAAGGGCAACCCCGGCGCGGGACGCACTCTGGGTCACAAGCCCGGGAACAGGCCGTGAACGGGAAAGACCGCGCTGCGGGTAGCCATGATGGTCCGGTCGATCGCATCAGCCGGGTCGTATCCGGACTCAAACGGGGTGAAGGCGGCCGCGCTGCCGTCGGTCATCTGCCCGGGGGCGGGCACCCCGGTGCGGGCCAGCGTGTACTCCTGCCAGTCCGCCGGGGTGGCCAGATCCGGGTCCACCGGCCGGCCGGCCGCCACCGCGAGCAGGTGCGTCCAGGTCCGCGGCACGACCTGGACCAGCTCGTATCCGCCGCCGCCGGTGAGCAGCCAGCGGCCGCCGGCGACCTCGTGCGCCAGCGCGTGCAGGGCCTGGTGCGCAGCCCGCTGGCCGTCGATGGTCAGCTCCAGGTGCGCGAGCGGGTCGAGCCGGTGGGTGTCGCAGCCGTGCTGGCTGACCAGGATCTCCGGGCGGAACGCGCGCAGCAGCGGCGGCACCACCGCGTCGAACGCGCGCAGCCAGCCGGCGTCGCCGGTGCCGGCGGGCAGCGCCACGTTGACCGCTGTCCCCCCGGCGTCCGGGCCACCCGTGTCGCTGGGCAGGCCGGTACCGGGGAACAGCGTCATCGGGTGCTCATGCAGGCTGATGGTCAGCACCCGCGGGTCGTGGTAGAAGGCGGCCTCGACGCCGTCCCCGTGGTGCACGTCGATGTCGACGTAGGCGATCCGCTGGGCGCCCTGCTCCAGCAGCCACCGGATCGCGATGGCCGGGTCGTTGTAGACGCAGAAGCCGCTGGCGGAGCGGCGCATGGCGTGGTGCAGGCCGCCGGCCACGTTGGCGCCGTGCTCCGCCTGGCCGGTCCACATCGCGGCGGCCGCGGCCAGCGTGGCCCCGGCGACCAGCGCCGAGGCCTCGTGCATGCCGGGAAAGACCGGGTCGTCCGGGGTGCCCAGGCCAAACGACGGATCGGCCGCCGCGCGGCGCACCGCGTCGATGTACCCGGGGTCGTGCACCAGCTCGAGCTGCTCCTGCGTCGCGGGTTCGGGCGCCGCCAGGCTCACCCCGGCGGCGTCGAGCACCCCCATCGACCGGGCCAGGGCCATGGTGAGTTCCACCCGGACCGGCGCGAGCGGGTGCCCCGGGCCGAAGTCGTAGCTGGTCAGCCGGTCGTCCCAGGCCACGTGCAGCGTGCAGGTCATGCGCTCCCCAGTTCGCGTCCCCGGTCCCGGGCCGCCTCGATCGCGGCCAGGATCGCAGCCCGGACCCCGTGCCGCTCCAGCTCACGGATGGCGGCGATGGTGGTCCCGCCCGGAGAGGTCACCGCCTCGCGCAGGATCACCGGATGCTCCCCGGTCTCCCGGAGCATGGTGGCCGCGCCGAATACCGCCTGGGTGACCATCTCCATGGCCGTGCCGCGCGGCATGCCGAGCAGGATGCCCGCGTCCACCATCGCCTCGACCAGGAAGTAGACGTAGGCCGGGCCGCTGCCGGACAGGGCGGTGGCCGCGTCCTGCTGGGACTCCGGGATGCGCAGCACCTTGCCCACCGGGCGCAGCAGTTCCTCCGCCCGGGCCAGATGCTCGGGCCGGGCGAACGCCCCCGGCGAGATGACACTCATCGCCTCGTCCACCAGGACCGGGGTGTTGGACATGACCCGGACCACCGGCACGTCCACGCCGAGGCGGCGCTCGATCACCGCGGTGGTGATGCCGGCCGCCACCGAGATGACCAGCTTGTCCGCGGGCACGTACGGCGCGATCTCGTCCAGCATCGGCAGCATGTCCTGCGGCTTGACCGTGATGATCAGCGTGTCCGCGCTCTTGGCCGCCTCGGCCGCGCTCGCGACGGTGATCCCGTACCCCTCGCGGAGCTGCTCAGCGCGTTCCGGGCGCCGCACCACCGCGACCACCCCGGACGGCGCCCGGCCGGCCCGCAGCAGCCCGGAGATGAGCGCCTCGCCCATTTTCCCGGCCCCGAAGATCCCGATCACGCTGTCTCCCCTCACCGGGACGAAACCAGGGAGCGGGCGAAGAACGCGACGTTCGCGGGCCGCTCGGCCAGCCGGCGGACCAGATAGCTGTACCAGTCCTGGCCGTACGGCAGGTACACGCGGAGCCTGGCCCCGGTGGCGGCCAGCCGCCGCTGCTCGGCCGGGCGGACCCCGTAGAGCATCTGGTACTCGTAGCTGTCCGGGGTCCGGGCCCCGAGCTCCGCCTGGGCGGCCGCGATCCGGAGCAGCCGCGGGTCGTGCGTGGCGATCATCGGGTAGCCCGGGCCGTCCATCAGCACCCGCAACCCGCGGGCGTAACTGCGGTCCACGTCGTGACGGGCCGGGTAAGCCACCTCGGCCGGGGCGTCGTAGGCCCCCTTGCACAGCCGGACCCGCGAGCCGGCCTGCGCGAGCGCGGCACAGTCCGCCACCGACCGGCGCAGCGACGACTGGATGACCACGCCCAGGTCCGGGTAGTCCGCCCGGACCTGGGCGGCGATCCGCAACGTCTGGTCCACCCGGGCGTGATCCTCCATGTCCAGCGTGACCGTGGTTCCGGCCACCCGGGCCGCGGCACAGATCCGGGCCACGTTCTCCGCGGCGGTCTTCTCCCCGTGCTCGGCCAGGCCCAGGCCGACCGCGGTGGGCTTGACCGAGACCTCCGCGCGGCCTCCCTGGGCCAGCCCGGCCCCGGCCAGCTGGGCCAGCAGCCCGGAGTACTCGGCCGTCACCGCGGCGGCCTGCTCCGGGTCGGTGGTGTCCTCACCCAGATAGTCCAGGCTGACCAGCAGGCCGCGCTGCAGCAGTTCCCGGGTGACCTGCCACCGCCTCCGCGGTGGTGTCCCCGGCCACATAGCGGCTCACGACGCCCCGGGTGAGGGGAGCCGAGCTGATCAGCCGCCGCGCTCGGTCACTGCCCGAGGCGGCCAGCAACGTGCGCCGTAGCACCGTTGAGTCCTCCAGTTCTCACGCGACGAGCCGCCGGGCTAACGCACCAGCCCGGGCCGCCGCTTCAGCGTCACCTTGACGTTGGCGCCGGCGTCCGGCGGCACCACTACCTCTTGCGCCGCCGGCAGGCCGGCCGCCTGCAGGGTCGCGTCCACCGGCGTGGTCCGCTTGATCAGCGCGAGCCCGATCGGCCCCAGTTCGTAATGCCGCGCGGCCGAGCCGACAAACCCGACGGTCGCCTCCTCCAGCTGGACCGGGTCACCGTGCCGGGGCAGCCGGTCCTCGCTGCCGTCCAGGTGCAGGAAGACCAGCCGCCGGGGCGGATGGCCGAGGTTGTGCACCCGGGCGACCGTCTCCTGGCCCCGGTAGCAGCCCTTGTTCAGGTGTACCGCGGACTCGATCCAGCCGACCTCGTGCGGGATGGTCCGGTGGTCGGTGTCCAGGCCGAAGCGCGGGCGCCGGGCGGCGATCCGCAGCGCCTCGTACGCCTGCATCCCGGCCAGGATGAGCCCGCCGCGAGCGAATTCCGTTGCGGCGCGGTCGAGGTCGCCGCGTGCGACCAGCAGATCGGTGCCGAGCTCGCCACGGATGGCCGCCGCCGTGCCTGGCGGAAGTGCGTCCCCGGAAAGAGCGCCGGCTTCGGGGAGGCCGGTCACCGTGAGTACCGCGTAGTCAGCGGTCACGTCGGCCGGCTCGACCCGGAGCATGAACCGCATCGACTCCAGGAAGGCCAGCAGCGCCCCGGCCGTGCCCGGCTCGACGTGCGCCCACAGCGCGTCCCCGTCGTCGGTGAGGGTCAGGTGGTGCTCGATGTGCCCCTGCGGGCTGAGGATCAGCGTCTCGGCGGACTGGCCGGGCTCGAGGTGCTCCAGGTCCTGGGTGCTCAGGCTGTGCAGCCAGGACAGCCGGTCCGGGCCGGTGATCGTGACCACGCCGCGGTGCGAGCGGTCCACCATGCCGGTGCCCGCGGCCAGCGCCCGCTGTTCCGCGTAGGGGTTCCCGTAGTGCGCGGCGACCCCCGCGTCGGGGGCGTCGCCGGGCACGGCGCCGGGGGTGTTCAGCAACGGACTGTCCATGCCGTCAATCTATGCCGTGTGGTGCGGGGTTCCGGCGCTCTGCCCCCCGGGGCCGGCCTCCCGGCAGTCGGCGCAGCGGCCGAACACGGTCAGGTGCCCGACGTCCGTCTCGAAGCCATGGTGGTCGGCCAGCGCGGTCACCAGTGCCTGCACCGCGTCCGGCCCGACCTGGGTGACCCGGCCGCACTCGGCGCAGACCAGGTGCACGTGCTCAGCCTCGGCGGCCAGGTGGTAGCGCGGCGCGCCGTGGCCGAGATGGGTGTGGGTGACCAGCCCCAGCTGTTCGAGGAGCTCCAGGCTCCGGTAGATCGTGGAGATGTTGACCCCGCGCGCGGTCTGCTGCACCGAGGCGCAGATCTCCTCCGGGGTGGCGTGCTCCAGCTTGGTGACCGCCTCCAGCACGAGCTGGCGTTGCGGGGTGACCCGATAGCCGCGGGCCCGCAACTCCTCGTCCCACGCCTGCCCCATGCGCCGAGACTAACGCCACGCTGGCGGGACCGCGAACAAACCTATTTGCCTGCCCCCGGGGAGCTGGCATAGCCTCATCTCAACGCGGGAAAGGAGGTGGTCCAACAGCATGCATAGCAGTAGGACTCGCGAGGTGGCTGTCCGCTAGCCGCCGTCCCGCCGACGCATTGGCGTGCCCGGTCTGTTGTGGCCCGGCCCGCCGTGCGATCACCGGCCCGAGCGTAGGGCTCCATCCACTGCGGCTTATGCCGTGAGGTGCGCAGCCCCGCGTGCCGCGCGAAGGCGGCGGCCGGCGAATACTCGGCAGACACCGGACCCCCGGGCTGACTGGTCTGTCCAACCAGTCCCCTGGTAGCTCATCCCGAGCGACCAGGGAGCCGCCCGGGGGTTTTAATTTCCCCTTTTTCAGGTTTCCGCACTGCGCGGGCATTAGGAATTATTTAACCTGCAGCCGCCCGCTATAGCGGTGAACCTCTTGCTTTGACAGTCCATAACACTGACATAAATCAATTCATCAGGTGCGCGCGATAGCTTATTCATAGAAATGAGCGCCACTTACCGCTGCATTTACTTCCTGCGGCACCCGGCTCCGCGTAATGTCGGGGGGTCCCCGCCCAGGAAAGGACGATAGATGCGGAAGCTCCATCGCGCCGGCGCCGCCGTCGCGGTCCTGTCCCTCGTACTCACGGTCAGCGGGTTCACCCGGGAAGGGATGCGGAGCACCGTCACGATGTCACCTGGCGGCCCGATGATCATTGCCGGGCGCGCCGGGCCGGACGGCCCCGCCCGTCCAGGGCGCGCGGTCATCCACTCGCTGAACTGGGCTGGCTACGCCGGCAACCGGGCGGGTACCTCGTTCCGTTACGTGAGCGCCGCGTTCCAGGTGCCGTATCTGGACTGCGCGACCGCCACCAAGTCCTACTCCTCGCACTGGGTGGGCCTGGACGGGCTGGGGTCGGCCACCGTGGAGCAGGTGGGGATCGAGGCCGACTGCGCCGGATCGACGCCCCGGTACTACGCGTGGTATGAGATGTACCCCAAGCCCGTTTCTGTCGCTTTCACGGTGCGTGCGGGTAATGCGGTCCAGGCCAGCGTTACCTATAAGAAGTCAGCCAGGAGATTCGTCCTGATGCTGCGTGATACCAGCAGCGGAAGGCATTTCTCCCGGACCCTGAAATGCGCCGCGAAAGTGTGCCTGCGCTCCTCAGCCGAGGTGATCAGCGAGGCTCCGTCGAGCACCTCAGGGGGAATTCTGCCGCTGGCGAATTACCGGGCGGCGAGTTACTCCAGCATCACGCTGACCACCTCGACCGGGCACCGCAGCGGCCTGACTTCGCGGTACTGGAAGACCTACCAGATCGTCGGGGTGGGCGAGTCCAGCCGGAAACTGGCGGCCCAGCCCACCTCGCTGTTCCGGGGACAGGCGTTCAGCGTCTACTGGTTCCGGGCCAGCTGACCTTTAGCTCCCGGCCCGCTTGAGCTGCGCGGACAGATGCGGCTGCAGCGGCTGGCCGACGGCCGCCATGTCATAGGCCCAGCCCAGGTCCAGGTCCGGCCCGACCAGCCCGTAGAGCCGGTGGCCGGCGGTCACCTCCTTGGCCGACGTGGTCCGGGCCACCACGTCGGTGCGCAGCTCGATCTTGGTGCCGGTCACCTCGCCCACGTAGATCTCGGCGATCCCGGTCGGGTGGGCCAGGATCAGCTCGAGCTGGCCGCCCGGCTGCGGTCGCCAGTACCCGGTCTCGGTCGCCAGCGGGCGCACCAGGTTCCCGTCCTCGTCGAGCAGCCAGCTCCGGCTGGCGTAGATGAGGAAGGGCTTGCCGTTGTGGCTGAACGAGATCTCCTGGCCGAACCGGAAACTTTCAATGGTCGGGTAGCCACCGACCCCGGCGCCTTCCCACCGGCCGAGCAGGAAGCTCAGCGGGGCCAGGTCGGGGTGCAGCTCCGGGGGGTACCAGCCGGGCCCGGCTCCGCCGGGCTTGATCCCACCGGGCCGGTCACCGCGCGGCTGTACCTCACCGGGATCTACGCCACGGGGCCCTTCGCCACCGGGATCTGCTCCGCTAGGCATGGGGCTTCTCCCCGGGAGCGGTCCGGCGAGTGGCCCGCAGCAGCCGCACCGACAGCACCGCGGCCGCCGCCACGACCGCCGCGAACGCGGCGACGAGGAGGATCCCGCTGACGATTCCCTGCATGACCGGCCTCCCAACCAGAGCAGTGTACGGACCGGGCCGGAATGGCAGGCGTCCGCCATGCCGGCCTAGGCACGTCACGTTAAGGTGCGTCCATGACCGCGCGGAACCTCGTCATCAAGATCACTGCGGGCCAGGACGACCCGGAGCGCTGCAACCAGGCCTTCAACGTGGCCGCGGCCGCGGTCGTCAGCGGCGTGCCCACGTCGCTGTGGCTGACCGGGGACGCCTCCTGGTTCGCGCTGCCGGGCCGGGCCGACGACTTCACCCTGCCGCACGCTCCCCCCCTCTCCGATCTGCTGGCCAGCGTCCTCGCGGGCGGCACTGTCTCGCTGTGCACGCAGTGTGCGGCCCGGCGCGACATCGCCCCGGAGGACGTGATCCAGGGAGTGCGCATCGCGGGGGCGTCCACCTTCGTCGCGGAGGTCATGGCCGACGGAGCCCAGGCCTTGGTCTACTAGGTCTACCTCACGGGCACGCTCTACCCCGGAGGGAACGGATTACCCCGAAAGGGGCAGGGGTCATCCCACGGGTACGGCAGCCAGCCGCTGGTCACGGAACCGGGTGGTCCACGCTTCGTACTCCTGGTCCAGCGGCGGCAGCGCCCCCACCGCCCAGCTGAGCAGCAGGTCGGCCAGGCCGGGGTTGCGGACCAGGGCCGGGCCGTGCAGGTAGGTGCCCAGCACCCGGCCCGCATAGGCACCCTCAGTCCCGTCCCCGTTGCCCACCCCGGTCAGCACCCGGGAGAGCGGCCTGGCCCCGGGGCCAATCCGGGTCACGCCCTGATGGTTCTCGAACCCGGTCAGCCGGGGCACGCCCAGCGCCGGATCGACGTCGGCCAGGATCTCCCCGACACCCCGGCGCTCGCCACGGCCGCTGCGGATGTCCAGGATTTCCAGGCCCGCCACGGGCTGGCCCTCTTCCCCGCCGAATTCCGCGCCGACCAGCTGATAACCAGCGCAGACCGCGAACACCACCGAGCCCTGACCGGCGGCGGCGGCCAGGCCCCCGTCGGTGCGCAGCCGGCGGGCGGCCAGCACCTGAGGGAGGTCCTCACCCCCGCCCAGCAGGTAGATGTCACCGTGGCGGGGCACCGGCTGGTCCGAGTTGACCTGGATCGCCTCGACCCCGATGCCGCGCAGCCGGGCCCGCCGTTCCAGGACCAGCAGGTTGCCGCGGTCCCCGTAGGTGCTGAGCAGGTCCGGGTAGACCCAGACCAGGCGCAGGTTGGCAGGCCCGCGGGCGTGGGCGCCGCGGCGCCCGCTGGCCGGTGCCCGGCTCTGGTCGCCCAAGTCCCGGTCGCCGAAGTCCCGGTCGCCCAGGCCCCGGTGGCCAAAGCCCCGGTGGCCAGAGTCCCGGCCGGCAGGTCCCATCGACGTCATCCGGTCCTCCCGGGGATCACGCCGCCCGGCCGACGGCCGTGCGGATCTGCTGGAACGCGGTGTAGTTGGCGATCACGTCCAGGGTCCCGCCCGGGCTCACCCGGCTCACCGCGTCGTCGATCCCGCCGACCAGCTCGAATCCCACCCCGTCGGCTTCCAGCCGGACGGCCAGGTCGAGCCCGCGTTCCCCGGACACCAGCACCGGCCGGTCGCGGACCACGCGGTAGTCCACATCCCACAGCCACGAAGTATCCCGGCCGTCCGGCACCTGCGCGTTGACGGACAGCAGCACCGGCACCGGCGCGGGATCCAGCACGTCGAACGCTTCGAGCCAGCCCGCCGGGTTCTTGGCCAGCAGCAGCCGGACGTTCCGGCCGTTCCGCTCCACCTGGGTGTAGCGGCCGGCCACCGACGTCACCGAGCGCATCTTCTGCAGGGCCGCCGCCGGGCTGACCCCGAACACCTCCGCGACGGCGAGCGCCATCACGGCGTTGGACCGGTTGGCCCGTCCCGGCAGGGCCAGCGACAGCTCCGTTACCTGGCCCGAGGAGTCGATCACCGAGGATCCGTCCAGCACCCAGCGGGCCGAGGGCCGGCTGAACTCGCACTCGCCGCACCGCCAGCCCAGATCGTCACGCCGCAGGTGCGATCCGCACCGGGGGCAGCACCAGGAATCCTCGTGCCAGCGCTGGCCCGCCGCGACCCAGGTGACGTGGTGGGCACCGCCGGCCGCCCAGGCGATCAGCGGGTCATCGGCGTTGGCCACCACCCGGCAGTCCGGCGCCGCCTCGAACGCCTCCCGCCAGCGTCGCGCGACGAGCCAGATCTCCGCGGCCCGGTCCATCTGGTCCCGGCTGAGGTTGAGCAGCGTCACGACCCGCGCGTGGGTGGCCCGGAGCACGGCCGGGATGTACTTCTCGTCCACTTCCAGCACCGCGTACGGCGCCTCGGGCGCCTGCCCGAGCGCGGCGACCAGCCCGGCCTCCATGTTCGCGCCGAACGCGTTCGAGGCCACCTCCTGCCCGGTGGCGCTGAGGGCTGAGGAGATGAGCCGCGTCGTGGTCGTCTTGCCGTTCGTCCCGGTAACCAGGACGATCTGCCGGTCCGCCGCGAGCAGCGACAACAGGCCCGGTTCGACCCGCAGGCCGATGACCCCGCCGATCACGGACCCGTCGCCCCGGCCCGCGAGCCGTGACATCCGGCCCGCGGCTCCGCCCAGCGTGGTCGCGGCGCGCGCCCGGATCGGAAGCTTGCTCATGGCCGACGATGCTATCCGGCCCGCGGCCCGCGCTGGCACCAGTCCGGCCCAGCCCCGGCTGAGCGGAAGCTCAGCAGGCACAGGGTTATCAGCAAGCACAGGGCTGCCATCAGGCACAGGGTTGCCGCCAAGCACGGGGTTGCCAGCAAGCACGGGGTTGCCAGCAAGCACAGGCTAGGAGTCGGTCATGGCTCGGGACGCCAGTCGAGGGGCTCAGGCGGCGGACCCAGGTTGGGCGGCGGCCCGTCGTCCCGCCAGCTGAGCGGCGCCTCGGCCGGGTCACGGGCCGGCGGCGGGACCGGCCCGGCCCAGCGCGCCCCGGCCGGGCGGCCCCGGCCGGCCGCACGCGATGGGCGGGCCGGACGGCCAAGGTCGGCCGGCCGTGGTGAGGGCCGCGACCCTGGCACCGCAGACCCTGCCACCGAACCCGCAGCCGGCCAGCCCCCCGCCGGCCAGCCCGCCGCGGGGTTGCCGGACCGGGCCTCGTCCAGGCTGGCCAGCGTGGCGGTGGGCAGGGTCGAGATGCCGGGATTCGCGTCCGCGAAAACGACCCGGCGCCCGGCCGCCGACGCGTAGCTGACGATCATCGCGCTGGGCGGGAGTTGCTGCAGCTCGTGCTGCTCGACGAGAAGCTCCCGGGACCGCTGGCTGGTCCGGGCGACCGACGTGCTGGCCGCCACGGCCCGCGCGGTCTGCAGCCCCCAGGCGGTACTGGCGTTGCTGCTCCCGGTCCAGGACAGGGACTCACTCATCCCCTCCGACCAGTTGCTCTCCTGGTGCCCGGATGCGGTCCGCGGCGCGAACGCCCCGAACCCGGACCAGCTCTGCCCATGCCCCCGGCCGTGGCCGCGGCCCTGGCTGGCCGAGGCGGACACGGCTACCGAATCCGCCGTGCCCACGGTGCTCGTGTAGGAGTAGCTGCCCGTGTCGCTGACCGAGTCGCCCACGGTGTCGGTGAGCTGGGAGACCACGAAACGATGCTCGGTGCCGATCTGCTCACTGGCGGCCCTGGCGTCGTCGGCGTTGCCCAGCCGCATGAACGCGACCGCGGCGTTGCCCCGGCCCAGCCGCTCCCGGACGTGTGCCGGGAGCGAGCGGTAGGTCAGCACCAGCCCGGTGCCGCTGGCCTCGCAGGCGTCCGACAGCCGGTCCAGCAGGTCGCCGCGGAGCTTCTCGCCCCCGGCGACCAGCAGCGTGTGCTGCCAGGCCGGGCCGCGCGGCTGGCGGCGCAGCAGGTGGGTGAGCGCCGCGGTGACGTACGTGGCGAGGACCTGGGTACGGGTCATGTCCGCCGCGGGGTCCAGCGCCACCACGCGCAGGCGGCTCGGCGGCAACGTGACCGGAGCCGACCCCAGCGTTTCCAGCGTGCGCAGCCTGGCCTCCAGGCCGAGGGCCCGCTCGGTGATGACCTGGCCGCTGGCCGCCTGGCCGTACAGCCCGGCGATCGCCTCGGCCTGCGCCGCGCTGATCTGCCCGCGCCGGATGTCGTCGCGCGGATCGCCGATCCGGGCCAGGCTCCGCAGCCCCGCGGTCAGCTGCCCGATGCTGGGCTGATCGCCGAGCACCCCCGCGATGCGCTCCAGGATGGCGCGGTCGGGTACCGGGTCGGGCGGGCTGGCCGGGTCCGTGCCGGTGGCGGCGGCCACGGCCAGCACGTCGGCCAGCGCCTCGCCGGACAGCCCGGTCCCGAGGTCCAGCCGCGGCAGGTCCCCGGGCAGGACCCAGACCAGTGGGTCCACCCCGGCGTCGGCGGCCATGGCCAGCAGGTCCCGGGCCACCGCCCCCTCGGACAGGTCCAGCACGGTGACCTGGCCGCCCGCGGCCAGTCTCAGGCCGGCCAGCATGGCCACCAGCGCCGACCACCCGGCGAGCGTGCCGCCGGCGACGTCGACCCGGTCGATCCCGGTGGGCAGGGCCACGCCGTACCACTGCCGCTGGGTCTCGAAGGCCCGGCCGCGAGCCTCCCAGTCACGGAACCGCTGGGCGTGCTCCTGCTGCCAGCCGGCCAGCCGGCGTTCCTGCGCGGCCCGGGCCCGGGCCACCCGCTGTTCCTCGGCCGCTACCCGGCGGCGGAGTTCCCGGGTGCCCCGCCACACGCCGCGGGTGCACCACACCGTCACGGCCAGGCAGGCCACCACCCCGGTCATGGTCAGCGCCGGGGCCAGGGCGCTGGCCGCGCCGAGGGCCCCGGCCAGCGCGGCCAGCACGGCACTGGCCGCCGCGCCGGCCTTCAGCGGCAGGCTGAGCCGGCGTTCCTCCCGTTGCTGGGCCAGCACCCAGCCGGGATCCAGCCGCTCCTGGCCGGGTGGTACGGGCCGCCGGGGCGGGGGCCCCGGGTGCGGGTGCAGCACCGCGTACTCCCAGCCGAGGTACACCCGGCCCGCCTGCCGCGGGGTCATCGCATCCGGCCCGGTACGAACCGCCCCCGCGGCACCTGCTGCTGCGGGCTCCTGATAACGAGGGTGAACTGGTCCGCCGCCAGGACGGTGCCGTCCAGGCTGGTGCCGCCCAGGACGGTGGCCGCCGGGTCGCCGCCCGCCAGCGAGGTGTCGGCCGGGCCCCGGATCACCAGGACGTTGGTGAGCGCTGCGAGCTGTCCGGCCGCCTGGGCCGACACGGTGCTGAGCACGGTGGCCAGCCCGGCCTGGGCGCCGGTGCCGATCAGCGGGGCCAGGGCCGCCCCGGCGAGGGCGTCCGCGCCGCCGAACCAGGCCAGCCCGTCACCGGCCACGCCCAGGCGCCGCGATTCGGCGAAGACCGCCGCGGTGTCGAGGGCCACCAGATTCGCGATCATCCGCGCGGACCGGCCGTGCCGGGCCTGGTCGAGCGGGAAGAACGCCACCGCGCGCTCGCGGATCACGGCGCTCAGGCTGATCTGCGCGGGACCGGAACCAGTACTGAGACCACTGGCCCCGTGGGCACTGGCACCACGGGCACCGGCACCACGGGCACCGGCGGGCCGCAGCCAGCGACCCAGGGCCGAGGCCCGCAACCCGGTCAGCTCCCCGGCCAGGAAAGAGGCCGTGGCGGGGTCGGCCTCCAGCAGGCCCGCCGAAACCCTGACCCGCTCACCCAGCGGATCGCGCCGGGGGTGGTAAGGGGGCACCTGCCTCATCCGGGCCCGCAACGCGGCCGGGCTGAGCAGCACGGCCACGTCGTCGAGCACCGGCACGCCCGGATCGCCCGGGGCCGCGGCCGCCACCGCGAACAGATCGTTCAGGTACGCGGCGCAGGTCCGCCGGGCGTGATCAGCCACCGGGCCCCAGTCGATCATCCCCATCACCAGGGCGGCCTTGCGGGCCGGGTCGCCGCCGCGCAGTGGCTCGTAGCAGCCCTGGCCGGCTGGCCCGAAGACGTGCAGCGGGGCTCCGGTGTCCGCGCAGATCGAGGCGAGCGCCCCGGCCAGCCCCGCCGCTCCGGCCAGCCCGCCGATCCGGCCCGTCCAGGCCGCCCGGTCCGCCCGGATCGCCGAGGTCCACGACCAGGACCGGCTTGCGGCGCCGGATGGCCGCGTGGACCAGCTGGAAGCTGGCCGCGGACACCCCCGCGACCGCGGCCCCGGTGACCAGTACCCCGCCTTCCGCGGCGCGCCAGCTGATCCCGGCCGGCCGGCCGGTCCGCCAGTCCGCCCCGAGGCAGGCCCCGGTCCGGGTGACCACCCCGCCGGAGCGGACCCAGGCCACGGTGCCCAGCCGCCGGACCGCCACGATCAGGCCGGGGCGCGGCGGCGGTAAGCCCCGTCCGGCTGCCTGCCGGGCGCGCAGCCAGCCCGCGACCGCCACCTCGGCCGGCGCCAGGATCAGCGCGAACGGGGCCTGGCGGGGCAGCCAGCGCCCGATCCCGGCGAAGGCCCGGGCCGGATGCAGGACGCGGGCCGGCTGCCCGGCCGCCCCGGCCAGGTAGCCCAGCACCTGATGCGGGCCGGCGGTGAAGCCGGCCAGGGCGCGCTCCGGGCCGATGGCCAGTATCCACAGGCACCCGGCCGCCGCCGGGCCGGCCAGCCACAGCGGACGCCACCGGGCCATCCGGCCGGTCAGGTCCAGCGTGACGGCCAGCAGCAGGGTCAGCTGCGCCAGCAATAAGTGAGCGAGGAGCCCGGCCGCCGCGAGCGCAGCGGCGAGCTCACCGCGCCGTGGGGTGTCCCCCGGGCTAAGGGAGCGGGCCCGCCGCGGATCGCGGTCCGCGGTAGCCGTCGCAGAGGCAGGCATCTCGGGTCAAGGCTTCCAGTCCCCGGCAGCTTATGTCCAGGGACCCGGAAAAAAATGGCTTCTGGCTGGCGTGCAGATGCACGCTACTATTTAGTAAATTAGAGCAAAAATGTGCGGGCGGAAAGGCCCGGAACCATTTCCGGCGCGGCCTGCCCCCGCTCAGCCCATCCGGCCGGTGACGTAGGCCCGGGTGCGGCTGTCGTTCGGGTCCTGGAACATCTTGGCGGTCCGGTCGTACTCGACGAGCGTGCCCGTCCGGGTATCGCTCTCTTCGTTGATGAGCACGGAGAAGAAGGCGGTGCGATCGCTGACCCGGGTGGCCTGCTGCATGTTGTGGGTGACGATGACGATGGTGTACTTGGACTTGATCTCCTGCATCAGGTCCTCGATGGCACCGGTCGCGATCGGGTCGAGCGCCGAGCAGGGCTCATCCATGAGCACCACGTCCGGCTCGACGGCGAGCGTGCGGGCGATGCACAGGCGCTGCTGCTGCCCGCCGGACAGGCCCAGGGCCGACTTGTTCAGCCGGTCTTTCACCTCGTCCCACAGCGCGCCCTGGCGCAGCGAGCGCTCGACGATCTCGTTCAGCTTGCCCTTGTTGCGCTCGCCGTTGATGCGCGGCCCGTAGGCGACGTTGTCGAAGATCGACTTCGGGAACGGGTTCGGCTTCTGGAAGACCATGCCGATGCGCCGGCGCACGGCGATCGGAGAGACATCCTTGGCGTACAACGACGCCCCGCGGTAATGCACGTCACCCTCGACCCGGGCGCCTATCACGAGGTCGTTCATCCGGTTCAGGGTCCGCAGCACGGTCGTCTTGCCGCATCCGGACGGGCCGATAAACGCCGTGATCTCGTTTTCGTGAATGGTCAGCGACACGTCGGTGACGGCCCGGAAACTTCCGTAGTAGATCGAGACGTTTTTCGTTTCGAACACGGATTCGCCCGGCGTGGCGTATGCGCCAGCCTCTGACGACACCCGGCTGGTGCTGCCGGTCTCCGGCTGGTGCTGCTGGACAGCAGTCTCGGTCTGCGGAAGGTTGGCCACGATGTTCTGCTCAGGAGTTTCCATTATTTCCCTACTGCAAGTTTCTGGCGAATCGCGCAGTGACGAGACGGGCCACGATCATCAGGATAAACGCAATTGCGATGAGTGTCAGGGCCGCACCCCAGCCCCGGGCCTGGGCACCGACATACGGCGACGACGCGTTCGCGAAGATCTGCGACGGCAGCGAGGTGTTGGCGCCGCTGAACACATTGCGGTTCACGGCGGTCACCGTGAGGATGGTGAACAGCAGCGGCGCCGTCTCACCCGCGGCCCGGGCCACCGCGAGCAGGGCACCGCTGACGATCCCGCCGAGCGCCGTCGGCAGCACCACGGTGACCGTCACCCGGGCCTTGCTGGCCCCGAGGGCATAGCTCGCCTCGCGCAGCGGGTCCGGCACCAGCCGGAGCATTTCGTAGGTGGAGCGGATCACGATGGGCAGCATGAGACAGCCCAGAGCGAGCGCGCCGGCCAGGCCCGAGTAGCCGAAGTGCAGCACCCAGATCGTGAAGATGAACAGCCCCATCACGATCGAGGGCACGCCCGTCATCACGTCCGAAAAGAATCCAATGAGCCTGGCCAGCGGCCTGTTGCCGCCGTACTCATTGAGGTAGACCGCGCCCAGCACGCCGAGCGGGACGGCCAGGACCGTGGCCAGGGCGGTGATCTCCAGCGTGCCCACGACCGCCGGGCCCATGCCGCCATAGCTGGCGGGCAGCACGTTCGGCGGGATGTCGGCGGTCAGGAACTGCCAGCTGATGATCGAGATACCCTTGGCGATCACCGTGTACAGGACGAACCCGAGCGGGATGATCACGAGCACGAACGAGATGACCATCAGCACGGTCGCGATGCGGTTCTTGCTGCGCCGCCAGGACGGCGGCTCCCGCAGGTCGACCGTCTGCCCGGTCGTGGCAGCCATCACGCACCCCTCTGTCGCCGGCCGGAACGCTCCACGATCACGCGGGCAATGATGTTGATGATGATCGTGAACGCGAACAGGAGAACACCCATCCCGATGAGTGCGGCCCGGAACAGCCCGGAGGCCTCGCCGAACTCGTTCGCGATGACCGAGGGCATGTTGTAGCCCGGGGCGAGCAGGTGGGACGTGATCGGTGGCCGAGGAGCCGATGACCAGCGCGACCGCGATGGTCTCGCCCATGGCCCGGCCCAGCCCGAGCAGCACCGCCCCGACGACGCCGGCCTGGCTGTGCGGCCAGACGGCACCGTTGATCATCTCCCAGGCGGGTGGCGCCCAGCGCGTACGCGCCCTCCTTGTCGATGGCCGGCACCGTCGCGATGACCTCACGCGACAAGGAGGTCACGATGGGCGTGATCATGAAGGCCAGGATGATGCCGGCGGTGAAGAACGAGGCCCCGCTCGTCTGCCCCCCGAACAGGGAGTCCAGCACCGGGATGCCGTTGACCCCCGAGCTGACCGAGGCGTAGTAGTGCTGGATCCACGGCGCGAAGACCAGGATCCCCCACAGGCCCCAGACCACCGACGGGACCACGGCCAGCAGGTCGATCACGTACACGATCGGGCGTGCCCACCGGTACGGCACGACCTCGGTCAGCAGCAGGGCGATGCCCACGCTGACCGGCACCGCCATCACCAGCGCGATAATCGCCGTGACGGCCGTCCCGTAGATGAAGGGGAGCGCGCCGAACTGGTTGGTCGTGGGGTTCCAGGTGCTCGAGAAGATCTTGATGCCCTCGGTGGAGAACCACGAGGAGGCCTGCTGGCTGGTGGAGACGGCGATCAGGACCAGGATCACCAGCACCAGCAGGCCGGCCGCCAGCGCGAGGGCCTGGAAGCTGATGTCGCCGAGCGGCCGCCGCTCCGACAAGTGGCGGGCGGATCCGGCCGGCCCGGCCGGATCCGCCTTCGTCACAGTGCTCACGGCGGCGAGCCGATCTGATCAGTGTGCGCCATGGTGCTCACCATGATCAGGAGGTGATCTTGCTGAGCTGCGCCTTGGCCTTCTGGTCGATGTTGGCGGGCAGCGGCGCGTAGCTCAGCGAGGGGAGCAGCTGCTGGCCGGGTCCGAGCAGGTAGCCGAGGTACGCCTTGAGCATCTTGACGTCGTTCGCATTCGGCTGCTTCGCGAAGACCAGGTCCCAGGACTGGTAGGTGATCGGGTACGCGGTGGCGTCGCCCGACCAGACCGCGGCGAACGTCAGGTTGGACGCGACCTTGGCCCCGGCCGCGGCCGCGGACGCCGCCGCGGTCGAGGGCGCGATGTACTTGCCGGCGGCGTTCTGGACACTCGCGAAGTGTCAGCCCGGAGGCCTTGGCGTCGGCGTAGTCAACGTACCCGACGGCCCCGGGCGTGGACTTGACGATCTGCGCCACCCCGCCGTTGCCGTCGCCGCCCCGGCTGCTGGACGGCCAGTTGATGGTCGAGCTGCTGCCGAGCTTCCACGCCTTCGTGGAGTCCTCCAGGAACAGCGAGAAGTTCGCCGTGGTCCCCGAGGAGTCCGAGCGGCGGGCGATGGTGATCGCGGTGCTGGGCAGCTTGACCCCGGAGTTGAGCGACGCGATCGCCGGGTCGTTCCACTTCGTGATCTTGCCCTGGAAGATGTTCGCGATGACCGTCGGCGTCAGCTGCAGCGGCTTGGTGACTCCCGACAGGTTGTACGACACGGTGATCGGGCCGACGATCACGGGGAAGTACAGCACCGTGGGCTTGCCCTTGAAGCTCGACGCCTCGTCGGACGGGATCGGCGAGTCCGAGCCCGCAAACTGGACGGTCCCGGAGGCCAGGTCCGTGCGTCCCTTGCCCGAGCCGCCGCCGCCGTAGTTGACCGTCATGCCGGACTGGACCGACTTGAAGGCCTGGATGGCCGCCTGCTGGAAGGTCAGCTGGAACGTCGACCCGCTCGCGTTGAGAGTGCCCGAAAGGGCCGCGCTGCTCGACGAGGATGAGCCGCCCGAGGAGGATCCGCCACCGCCCGATGATCCGCAAGCGGCTACAAACGAAGCTATCGCGACCGTGGCGAACCCCACAGTCGTTGCGCGCTGGATGCGCCGACGTTGCATGTTCAGAAACCCCATTCTCCGGTATTCCCCGGTCGATTGCTCGGGCGTGAGGAGCACCGGGCCCCCCACGGCCAGCCAAGCCAGCCCGATCAGACGTGATAACCCCGCGAGTCTTACGTGCCGGCCGTACCCGCGAGTTAAGGAAGTAAGGCCAAAAGGTGAATAGTGAGGGGACGCACGGTGAAAGTGGGCGCGCCGACCGGGCCGCGGACCCGCTGACGCATGCCACGTGCGTGCGGCCGGCTGCAGGTCACGAGGCCCGCATCCAGGTCATCAGCCCCCGGTTCTGTCTGCCGGGCGGCCCACGGAAGGACCAGCCTGCCCGGTTCCCTGAAGGGGTGATACCCGCTCGGCGCGGAAAACGACGGCGGCCCGGGTCCGGCCTAATCCGGTGGCTGGGCTCCGGCCAGGTAGACGACCCGGCGGGCGATGTTGACGGCGTGGGCCGCAAGACGCTCGTAGGAGCGGGCCACCAGCGTCATCTCCATCGTTACCGGTATGCCCATTTGCCCGGAGGCAAGCTCGGCAATCAAGCTGGCGTGCAGGTCGTCCATCTCGTCATCACGTTCCCGGAGCGCCACCGCGGCCGTACTGTCGCGCTGGTACCAGGAGTCCGCCGCCTGGCGCCACATGCCGGATACGAGCTTGCCCATCTGCTCGACGAGTCCCCGGGTGCGCGGCGAGAGGTCCTGGCTGAGAATGTGATTGGCGCGATGCGCGATGTCGATGACCAGGTCGTGGGAACGCTCAAGCTCGGGCACGATCCGCAGCACCGAGAGCAAGAAGCGGAGATCTGAAGCAACTGGAGCCTGCAGCGCAATCTCCCGGTTGGCCAGCTCCTCGATCTCCGGGTAGAGCGCGTCAATGACCTTCTCCCGTTCGGCCAGCGCCTGGACCAGCTCGACGTTGCCGGTCAGGAGAGCCTCGGTCGCCCCCGGCAGATCCTCAGCGACCATGGCGAACAGCTCGATGACTTTGCCTTCGATAGCCTCCAGCTCCCGCTGGAATTCCTGCCGATGTTCAACCATGGCCAAAGCCTTCCGTTGCAGAGACCGCCATTTGCGGTCAAGCTTCCCCGCCCCCCAGGGCATGTGTCCAGCCGCCCGGCGGACCCTCCGGGCCGACCGCAGGACTCGGAATCCCCGGGGACTCCACCACGATGCGGAACAGATCTGGCCTCAGCACGGCCACGGTGAGGGCGACCACCCCGGGCTGCGCGGCGTCCTCGGACCGGATGGTGACGGTGGCGGCCGGCTCAGCGGCGGACAGCCGCAGACTGCGGGCCACCGCGGGGGCGGGCGGCTGGAAGTCCACCTGGAAGGCCCGGGGGCGGGTGTGCCGCGGCAGCGGCCCGGCCGGCGATGACGCGCTGGCCAATTCCCCGGCCAGCCCTTCCAGCTGCGGTGGCAGGTAGCTCGCCGAGTACGCGGCGGGCTCGCCGCCCACCGTCCACAGGCAGCGGATGGTGAGCACTTCACTGGCCGGGCGGCACGCCGAGCGCCCGTGCGACGTCTTCCGCGGGCCGCCGCCTGGAAACGTTGCGGCTCTTGCAGACCATCTGGCCACCCATCGGGTCAACCTGGGTGGCGAAACCGGGCAGTCCCTCCAGGACGAGCCGGTATTCGGCCGGGCTGGCCCGGAATATCTGGCCGTCAGGCAGCCGGGTCAGCAGGTGCCGCTCCGCGAGCAGCTCGATCGCCGCGTCGATCTCGGCCGTGGTCACGTTGTAGCGGCGGGCCAGCGCGGTGTGCCGGGGCAGCCGCCAGCCCGGCTCGTGGTGCAGCAGCGCAGCTGCCATCCGTTCCGCGAGCACGCTCGCGGCCGCGGCCCGGCCTGACGCTGGCGCCTGGACGTGCCTCTCCCCGCGGATGTCGGTCATTCCGCATTTCGCAGAGACACTAGTGCGGGCCGCCTCGTCGCTGGGATGGTCGCAGGCCAGGCTGCCACCACCCCTGGCCACCTCCCCTTGATAGGGACCGAAGATGACACTCAGGTGAACGATCGGGCCAGACGAACCTGACAAGCAGATGAACAGGCGGGGACTTCGAAGGAACGGTCCCGGGCTGGCCCGGCATGACTGAGGGGCGGGTGACCAGCAGTCACCCGCCCCTCAGCTACCAGATGACGCAGCCTGCGCCTCAGACGCTGACCTCCACCGCGGCCACCCGGCCGGTTTCCGCGGTCACCGGCCGGTCGGTGTTCACCCCGCCCGGGGCGAGAACCCGCACCGTCCAGTGGCCCGGGGCCGCGAAGAAGCGGAACCCGCCGTCCGGGCCCAGCGGCACCTCGGCGACGAACTCGCCGCCCTCATTGAGCAGCCGGGCGTAACCGACCGGCACCGCCGCGCCGTCGCGGGTCACGCGCCCCTCGACCACGGCCTGGTTGCCCACGTCGGCCGGAAGGGCCGCGCCACCCGCGGGTGCCCCGCACCCGTCCGCGCTCACCGGTGCACTCACCTCTGGCGCCGCTCACCGGCCATCACCCAGCTCGATCGGCACGCCCACCAGGGAGCCGTACTCGGTCCAGGAACCGTCGTAGTTCTTCACGTTCGGCTGGTCGAGCAGCTCGTGCAGGACGAACCAGGTGTGCGCGGAGCGCTCGCCGATCCGGCAGTAGGCGATGGTGTCCTTGGCGAAGTCCAGCCCGGCCTCGTCCCCGTAGAGGGTCCGCAGCTCGTCGTCGGACCTGAACGTGCCGTTGTCGTTGGCCGCCTTGGACCAGGGCACGTTCTTCGCGGTGGGGATGTGCCCGCCGCGCTGGGCCTGCTCCTGCGGCAGGTGAGCGGGGGCCAGCAGGCGGCCGGAGAACTCGTCGGGCGAGCGCACGTCGACCAGGTTGCGCTTGCCGATGGCCGCCACCACCTCGTCGCGCAGGGCCCGGATCGCCGCGTCCTGCTCCTGGGCGGTGTAGGACGTCTTGGGCCGGTCCGGGAGGTCCTTGACCAGCTCGCGGGAGTCCAGCTCCCACTTCTTGCGGCCGCCGTCCAGCAGCTTCACGTTCTGGTGCCCGTAGAGCTTGAAGTACCAGTAGGCGTACGCGGCGAACCAGTTGTTGTTCCCGCCGTACAGGATCACGGTGTCGTCGTTGGAGATCCCGCGCTCGGACAGCAGGGCCTCGAAACCGGCCTTGTCCACGAAGTCCCGGCGCACCGGGTCCTGCAGGTCCTTCTTCCAGTCGATCTTGATGGCGTTCGGGATATGCCCGGTGTCGTACGCGCTGGTGTCCTCGTCTACCTCGACGATGGCCACCCCCGGGTCATTCTTGTGCGCCTCCACCCAGTCTGCGTCCACCAGGACGTCTGGACGGCTCATACAGCAACCTCCTTGTCGGACTCCGGGCCAGCCATCCCCTGGCGGCCGGGCCGGAGTCGTTTGATAAGCAGATACATCTCGCAGCCCAGGCAGAACCCGAAGGCTGCGTTGAGGAACGCCGCGGCGAGCGCCGCCGCCGCGGCGGCCATGCCCAGCGGGACCACCCCGATCGCGTACCCGATCACCCCGATGATGCTGATGACCAGGCCCACGCCCTGGGCGAACCGTGGTGGCGCCTCGGCCTCCAGTTCCGCCGGCGGCCCCAGGCGCGGCCGGACCGCGAATCGGTAGATGAGGCCGTACGGCGCGTACCGGAGCCCGAACACGGCTCCGATACCGAAGACCACCGCCTGGAACCCCAGCAGCCACGCGCTGCCGGTGATCAGGACAATCACCAGGACGATGGCGGACAGCGTGGCGTTGAAACGCTGACCCCTGGGATCGACGCTCATCAGTGGTATCTCCCTCTTGCGGGATCGGCATATGAGGCCAGGACGCGGGGAACTGCCTGCGGGCCACGCCCATCACGTGGCCCGGCCGCGGGCCGGGCGGCCCGCCCGGGCTCAGGAACGGCCCGGCAGGCAGGGCATGCCCGGACACAGCGCGGCGGCGACGTGGCAGTAGTCCACGACGCGCCGCCTGGTCAGCAGCGGCCGCGACCAGCCGCCGAGCAGCATGTCATCCGGGGTGGCCAGGGAAAGCACGTCCCCGATGGTATGCGCCAGCGGACCCGGTGTCACTCCCCACCCTTTCAGTAGGATATTATCCCGCCCGGACTTCGCCCAGAGCCTGCAGGACCTCGGCCTTGTTCATCAGGCCGCTGCCCCGCCGGGCGATCCGCCCATCGGGCCCCAGAACGAACACGGTGGGGGTGCGGCGCACGTCCAGCAGGCGGACCAGGTCCATCCGCTCGCCCGCGTCCACTTCCACGTGCCGGACGCCGTCGGTGCCGCTGGCCACGTCGGCCAGGATCTGGCGGGTGGCGCGGCACGGGGCGCAGAACTCCGAGGAAAACTGCAGCAGCGTGGCCCGGGGGCCGAGGGGCTGGCCCAGCTCGGCGGCGCCGAGCTGGGGACCGCCGCCGGTGGCCGCTGAGCCCGGGGACCGCCAGCCTGCCGTCCCGGCGGCGCCAGACCATCCCGAACGCCGTCGCCCCGGCCAGGACGACCAGGCACGCGATGAGTCCGCCTATCACGGGGGTTACAGCGTGCCCGTGGCCCATCCCATTCCCGGCTGCTACGCCGTTAATGCGCCGGGACCCTGACCAGGACCTTGCCCTGCGACATGACCTCGAAGCTGCGCACGCTGTCCAGCGCGACCCCCGACGAGCCGGGGTACCAGACGGAGCGCTCGTCGTAGCTGGTCGTCCAGCTGCCGACGACCGTGGTGCGCCCGCTGGAGTCGGTGACCAGGAGCTGGCACCGGTCCCCGGCCGGGACGTTCTCCACCCGCGTATCCAGCACGGTGCCCCAGTCCTGGGCCGCGTACCGGACGGTCGCGGCCACGTGGGTGACCGGGTTGGTCGCGGACGCCGAGGTGAAGTTGGCGGGCACCGCTGAGTTGCTGCCGGTTCCCGCGGCGTGGTGCACGGCGCTCCACCCGGCTGCCCCGCCGATCCCGGCCACGAGGACCACCGCCGCGGCGGCGGCCAGGCCGCGCCAGCGCCGGGTCTGGCGAGCCTGGGTCGTGCGGGCGAGCAGCGAATCCAGCATCTCCGCCGAGGGGACCTCGGCCTCCGGCAGACCGGCATCGGACAGTTCGTCCAGGTCGTCGTCGGCCAGCTGCTGGGCCTCCCCGACCGGGATGCGGCGCAGCAGGGCCGGCAGGCCGGCCAGCCCGGCCAGTTCCTCCCGGCACTCCGGGCAGGTGCTCAGGTGGGCGTCTACCATCGAGCGCTCGGCGGGATCGATGGCCCCGAGCACGTAGACACCGAGCGCATGCCGGATGTCACGGCAATCCGCTGAGCCGGTCATGGCGCGAGCCCCCGTTCCTCAAGCGCCAGTTTGAGCGCCTTGAGCGCGTAAAACGTCCGAGATTTCACGGTCCCGCCCGGGATACCGAGTTCCGCGGCGGCCTCGGCGACCGACCGGCCGAGGTAGTAGGTCTGCACGAGCACCTGCCGGTGTTCTGGCCGCAGGTCACTCAGGGCGTCGGCCACCGCCCAGGATTCGAGCACGCGATCCGCCTCGTCGGCCACGGGTACCAGTTCCAGCGCTGCCTCGCCGACTTCCCGGGGCCGCGCGTTGCGGGCCCGATGCGAGTCCACCGCGAGGTTCCTCGCTACGGCGAACAGCCAAGGGCGGGCCGGACGCTCCGCGATCGCCTCAGGATGCAGCCAGGCCCGGAGCAATGTCTCCTGCACGATATCCTCTGCCCGCTGCCGGTCGCCGCTGGTCAGCCGGAGGGCATAGCGCAGCAGCGGTGCCGCGTGCTCCGCGTAGAGCGCGCGGACCAGCGCCTCGTCGCAGGCGCGCTCGCTGGGCCGACCGCCCTGAGTTCCGCGGTGATGTGCCACGACTCAGGTAACGGCCCGTCTGGCCAGCCGGTTCACGATTGGCCAGGTTTTACCGATTGACCGGCCGCACCGAATTGACCAGCCCGCACCGGATCTGGGCGCACTTATCCTCCCGCGAACGGGGGCAGCACTTCCACCACCGCCGCCTCCCGCAGCGCCACGGTCTCGGGCGCGCGCCCGCCGACCGGGGTGCCGTCGACCAGGAACGAAGACCTGGCCAGCACCGCCCGCAGGTCGGCGTCCGCTCCCGGGGCGGCGTTCCGCTCCCGGGCGGCCAGCGCCACCTCGAGCGCGGCGGCGAGCGTTTCGGCGCTGATCGTCTCCTCCGCGACCCCCGCAGCCTGCTTCGCCGCAGCCCAGTAGCGCAACGTCACTGTGCTCATGTCCGCTATCCTCGCTCACATCGGATCCGGGCAATGCCGCCGACGGGTCCTTGTGTGCATTGATGGGTAGTTTCTCCCGCAAGAGACTCACAGGGCGGAGGTGGCAGCATCATGAGTGACCTGCTGCTGCTCACCGGGGCCCTGGAGCCCGCTCCTGAAATCCTTCCTTCCCTGGGATTGCTGCTGCACACGGTACGTGTCGCGCCACCTGAGGTGCCGGCGCTGGCGGACGCCCCGCCCGCGGACGCCATTCTGGTCGACGCCCGGCGCGACCTGGCCCAGGCCAGGAGCCTGTGCCTGCTGCTGCGCACGGCCAGCCTGGACGCCCCGCTGCTGGCCGTGGTCACCGAGGGCGGACTGGCCGCGGTGACCGCCGAATGGGGCGCCGACGATGTGATCTTGCACACCGCCGGCCCGGCCGAGGTGGAGGCCAGGCTGCGGCTGGCCATCGGCCGTAAGGCCAGCCTGGCCCCGGCCACCCCGGACGAGATCCGTTCCGGGGACCTGGCCATCGACGAGGCCACCTATACCGCCCGGCTGCGCGCCCGCGCCCTCGACCTGACGTTCAAGGAGTTCGAGCTGCTGAAGTTCCTCGCCCAGCATCCAGGGCGGGTGTTCACCCGGGCCCATCTGCTCCAGGAGGTCTGGGGTTACGACTACTTCGGCGGTACCCGCACGGTGGACGTGCACGTGCGGCGGCTGCGGGCCAAGCTCGGCACCGAGCACGAGGCCCTGATCGGGACCGTCCGTAACGTGGGCTACCGGTTCGTCCCGGCCAAGGGCGGCGAGGAGGGCCGCGTCTCCCGGTCTGCCCGCCCGGAGGACCTGGACACCGGCGTGACCGAAGCGGACGGCCTGGCCCCGGCGAGCAGGCCCGGGCGAGCAGGCCCCGGACGAGCAGGCCCCGGCCCAGGACCGCGCGCGGGCGGCCAGAACACAGCGCCGCCGGGCACCGCAGGAGACCGAGCCGAAGGAAGCCAGTGCCGCACCCGCCGACCGGCGATGACGCTCCGGCCACCGGGGATGAGGTTTCCCTGGTCACCGTGACCGGGCCGCTGACGGAAGCGCAGGCCGCCAGCGTGCTGTCGCTGGCCGGGGCGGCTACCGAGCGCGACTCGGTCGGCCCGCTGTCTGAGCACACGCTGCTGCACCTGCGCTACGGCGGCGACGCGCGGGCCCGCGACCTGCTGCTGACGGCCGGCCCCGTAGTGGCTGGCTACGCGCACCTGGATCCAGGCGATCCGGACGAGGGCCCGGCCGCGGAACTCGTCATCCACCCGGACTACCGCGGCCGCGGGCTCGGGCTCACCCTGGCCCGCGCGCTGCTGGCCGAGGCGGCCCCGCAGCCGCTGCGGGTCTGGGCGCACGGCGACCTGCCCGCGGCCGACGCCCTGGCGGACCGGGCCGGGTTCGCGCGGATCCGGTCACTGTGGACGATGCAGCGCCCGCTGGCCGACCCGCTGCCGGACCCGGTCTTTCCCGCCGGGGTCACCCTGCGGACGTTTTCCGTCGGCGCGGACGAGGCGGCCTGGCTGGACCTCAACCGGAAAGCGTTCGCCAGCCATCCGGAGCAGGGCGCCTGGACCGCGGAGGACCTGTCCCTGCGCGAACGCGAGTCCTGGTTCGACCCGGCCGGGTTCTTCCTGGCCGAGCGATCCGGGAAACTGGCCGGCTTCCACTGGACCAAGGTCCATACCAGGGCAGAAAACGAGAACCCGGCCGGGCTCAGTCATGAATCCGCCGGTCAGGAGAGCATCGGCGAGGTGTACGTCGTCGGCGTGGATCCCGCCGAGCAGGGCAGCGGGCTGGGCCGCGCGCTGACCCTGGCCGGGCTGCGTTATCTGCGCTCCCGGGGGCTGCCCTCGGTCATGCTCTACGTCGACGAGGACAACACGGCCGGCCATCCGGCTGTACGAGTCACTGGGTTTCGCCCACCAGGGCACCGATGTGATGTTCCAGCATCCAGCCGGGGAGTTATCCCGGCTCAGTCGCCCGTGCTCAGTCGACCGTGCTTAGTCGACCGTGACCACGGAGTCGATCCCCAGCACCGCGTCGAGTTCCGCGTCGGTCAGCGGACGGTCGCAGATCGCCACGGCGCTGAGAACCTCGGCGTAGAGCTCGATCTCATCGAGCGCAACGCGATCGGGGACGCGAAGATCGAGTTGCTCGCGCACCGCGCCCACCTCCATCGCTAAGCGGATTCGCGGAAGCCAGACCACAAGGCTACGACGCGGTCCTATGCCCCCGCATGACCCATCAGGGTCATTTCTGGACCACCCTCAAGTGGGATTTTACCCAGAACCCCAGTAACGATTCCAAGAAGCTACCGGCGATGAGTCCGCCGGTGCGGTAATGGGCGTCTGCGATTCAGGGTGGTCTGAGTGACTGGTGAAGTGGCCGCTCCGGAAGTTATCCGGGATTGGCGGGAAGATCACTCCAGCGGGCGTCGCGATGCACCGCGGCGCGGGCCCGGTAGCGCGCGGCGGTATCGGAGAACGTGGCCCGGTCGGCGTCGGTCAGTTCCCGGACGATCCGGCCCGGAACCCCGGCCACCAGCACCCCGGCCGGGACCTGCTGTCCCGGCCGGATCACCGTGCCCGCCGCGACCAGGGAGCCCGCGCCGATCCGGGCCCGGCCGAGCACGATCGCCCCGATGCCGATGAGTGCCCCGTCCCCGACCAGGGCCCCGTGCACCGTGGCCCGGTGCCCCAGGCTGACCCGCTCGCCCAGCACGACGGGCTCACCCGGGTCCACATGCAGGCAGCACTGGTCCTGGATGTTGCACTCCGCGCCCACGATGATGTCGTCCTCGTCGGCACGCAGCACCGATCCGTACCAGACGCTCGCCCCGCGGTCGATGGTGACCCGGCCGACCAGGATGGCCCCGGGGGCGATCCAGGCCTCCGGATGCACATCCGGGGTGTTACCGTCGATCGAGCCGAGCTGGCCCATGGTGCCTCCTCCGCCCCACTCACCGGTCCGGAGACCGAATTATTTCGGGGCAAAACGGGATACTCGTTCGTTTCGGTTGCGCGCGAGGGGCTTACGGACAAGAGTCTTGCCTGCTGTTCTAGATCTTCCCTGCGACGAACCCGCTCCCATCTCAGGTGAACCCGACCGAGCCTCGTGCCGGGCCGGGTTGTAGCCTGGCCTGACCCACCTGACGGGTGACACCATGACTGAGCAAAGCGACCTTATCCCTGACCTCGACTCTGAAGACGCGTTCGAAGTACAGATGCGCGGCTACAGTCGCCGGCAGGTCAACGAATTCGTAGCGCGTTCCCGCAGCCAGACCCGCGATCTGGAGGAGCGGCTGTCTCGCTCGATCGACGAGGTCGAGCGGCTCCGGGCCGAGGTGACCGCGTCCCGCCAGCGGGAGATGGAAGACAAGCCGGCCCATCAAGAGCTCAGCGAGCGGATGGCCCAGATCCTCAAGCTGGCCGACGACGAGGCCAAGGCGCAGAAGGCGCACGCCCTCGACGACATCACCAAGCAGCGCAACGACGCCAAGCAGGAGATCGACCGGCTCAAGGCCGAGGCCCGGGAGCAGACCGAGCGGATGCTGGCCGCCGCGCAGGAGCAAGCCGAGAACACCATTGCGACCGCGCGGGCCGAGGCGGAGAAGGCCCGCAGTTCAGCCCGCAACGAGGCGGAGCGCACCGTCGGTGACGCCCAGAAGAAGTCGGAGAACGCGGTAGCGGCCGCTCAGGCTCAGGCCAAGCAGATGCTGGACGAGGCGACCGCGCGGGCGACGGCCATCCACGATGGCGCGGAGCGCCGCCTGAACCTGCTGGTGGCCCGGCACACCGAGACGGTGCGCAGGCTCACCGAGGTACGCGACGTCGTGACCAACCTGGTCGCCGGTGAAGCGGCCCGCGGCTCGCTGGAAGAAGAGGTGGCCCGGTCCGTGGCCAGCGCCGTGTCCGGCAACGCCGGCGGCAACGGCGCCGCGGCCGGGGCGCGTCCCGGCGCCCCGGCGGGGGAGGGCCGCCACGCCCCCGGCGCGGCTCCCGCGGCTGGCTCACGTGCTGCGGATGCCCCGGGCAACGGGGCTGCGGACGCCGCCGCCCGCAGCCACCGTGGCAGCCCGGTACCCGGCGAGCGGAGTCCCGGCCGAGCGGCCCGCGCCCGCCCCGGCCGGCAGCTCAGCCCCGGGCAGCTCAGCACCAAACAGCTCATCCTCGGGCAGTTCAGCACCGGGCAGCGGGGCGGCACCGGCCAGTTCCGCACCGGGCAGCCCGGCTCAGCGGTCCATCCCGGCCGAGCGCCCCGCCCCGGCTGGTACCGACCGGGCCTCCGGCCGTGAGCCGGCCAAGCCCGTCCGTCCCACCGCGGGCCGCGGCACGCCGGGCAGCCTCGGCGACCGCGCCGACGCCGCCCCGCCGGCGGATGGCGGCGGGCCGGAGTAACCACAAAGCACACGCGAAAACGGCCCGCCCGGGTTCACGCCCGGGCGGGCCGTTTTGCCGTGCCGGGCCGGGGCCGCTCGCGCCGCCGGGCCCGGCGCGCCTGGCTCAGCGTCCCGGCAGGCCGGTGGTGAGCGCGTCCAGCCGGCGCAGGATCACGCCCTCGCGCAGCGCCCACGGGCAGATGAACAGCTCGCCCAGATCGAACAGGTCCATGGCTGCGTCCGCCACGATGGCGCCCGCGACGAGCTGGCCGGCCCGGCCACGGGATACCCCGGGCAGCTGCACCCGGTCCGCGGCCGACATGCTGGCCAGCTTGTCGGACAGTTTGGTCAGGTCGGCGTGGCTGAGCCGCCGCCGGATGTAGGGACCCTCACTGGACGGCGCGGCGCCGGCGGTCCGGGCCAGCTGCCGGAACGTCTTGGAGGTGGCTACCGCGCGGTCCGGCTGGCCGTCCCGCATCACCTGGCCCGCCTGCCGCCCGATCTCGGCCCGCACGTGCCGGCGCAGCCGGCGCACCTCCGCCGCGGCGGGCGGGTCGCTTGGTGAGCCAGTCCCGGGTCAGCCTGCTCGCGCCGAGCGGCAGCGAGATGGCCACGTCCGGCTCCTCGTCCACTCCCTCGGCGATCTCCAGCGAGCCGCCGCCGATGTCCAGGACCAGCAGCTTCCCCGAGGACCAGCCGAACCAGCGCCGGGCGGCGAGGAAGGTCAGCCGCGCCTCGTCCTGGCCGGACAGGACCTGGATGTGCGCGTCGCTTTCCTCCCGGATCTGGGCCAGCACCTCGTCGGCGTTGGCGGCGTCGCGGACCGCGGAGGTGGCGAAGGCGAGCAGCTCCTCGACCCCCTTGTCCTCGGCGATCTGGAGCGCCTCCCGGACGAAGGCACGCAGCTGCTGTGCGCCCTCCTCGGAGAGGATCGTGCCGCCTTCGAGGTGGTCACCCAGCCGCAGTTCGGCCTTGTGCGAAAAGACCGGGGTAGGCCGCGCGCCGCGATAGGCGTCGACCACCAGGAAGTGCACCGTGTTGGAGCCGACGTCCAGGACACCGAGTCGCATACATTGACGCTACTGGGCTAGCAGCGATGTCACAGCCACGACCCAGGGATGAGAGGCGACCCTATGACCGGGATCACGGGGACCAAGACCGCTGGCCGGGTCCGTACCGAGACAGGCCGCAAGCGGGTCCGCGCCTACCTCGGGGGCGAACTCGTCGCGGACACCAGGCAGCCGGTGCTGGTCTGGGAATGGCCGTATTTCCCGGTGTACTACTTCCCGGCCGCGGACGTCCGGGCCGAGCTGGTCGAGGCCGGCGAGACCGAGCACTCGCCGAGCCGGGGTGATGCGCAGCTCTACCACGTGCGGGTGCCCGGGACCACCGCGAAGCGGGCCGCCAAGCGTTACCCCGACTCTCCCCTCGAGGACCTGCGCGGCCTGGTCAGGCTGGACTGGGACGCGATGAGCGAGTGGTTCGAGGAAGACGAGCCGGTCTACACCCACCCGCGCGACCCCTACTCCCGGGTGGACATCCTGGCCAGCTCCCGGCACGTCCGGGTCGAGGTGGACGGGGTGACGGTGGCCGACTCCCGGCAGCCACGCATCCTGTTCGAGACCGGCCTGCCGCCGCGCTACTACGTGCCCCTGACCGACGTGCGGATGGACCTGCTGCGGTCTTCGGCCACCCAGACGCACTGCCCGTACAAGGGGACGGCCAGCTACTGGTCGGTGCAGGCTGGTGAGCAGCTGCACACCGACATCGTGTGGATCTACCGCACCCCGCTGCCGGAGAGCCAGAAGGTCGCCGGCCTGGCCTGCTTCTACGATGAGAAGGTGGACGTCTACCTGGACGGCGAGCTCCAGCCCCGGCCGAAGACCCACTTCAGCTGATCGCCATGCCACCCGCGATCGTGGCCACCGGAGTGCCGATCGACTGCATCAGCGCGGTTGATCCCGGCAGCGAGCCGTTCGGCACGGAACTGTCCCCCGCTGCCCTGCGGGACGCGGGGCTGATCGGCGCGATCGGCGCGGCGGACGCCGGGGACCTGGCTGTCCGGCTGGTCGGCCGGGACCGGGATCCGGGAACCGGGGTGCTGGGCTGGCCGTCGGTGCTGGCCACCACCCGGGCGATCCGGTCGCTGGCCCGCGAGCAGATCGCGGGCGGCCAGGTGCCCTTCCTGGTCGGCGGGTGCTGCACGCTGCTGCCCGGCGCACTGAGCGGGGCCAGGGACGCGCTGGGCGCGGTAGGGCTGGCCTACCTCGACGGTCACCTGGACCTCTACGACGGGCAGACCTCCACCACCGGCGAGCCCGCCGACATGCCGATCTCCGTGATCACCGGAAACGGCCCGGCCGCCTGGTCAGCGGATATCGGGGCACCGCTGGTCGGCCCCGGCCAGCTCGCCCTGCTCGGCCAGCGGGACCGGGATGAGGCGGTCGAGTACGGCTCCGTGGTCCCAGAAGATGCCGGGCTGGATCCGGAGCTGACCCCGGCGGGCCTGCGCGAGCAGGGGATGACCGCGGCTGGCGCCGCCGCCCGCGACCAGCTGATCGGGTCCGCCGGGCGGTACTGGGTCCATCTCGACGTGGACGTGCTGGACGAACAGGCCTTCCCGGCCACCGACTACCTGATGCCCGGCGGCCTGTCCCGTGATGAGCTGGCCGGCCTGATGGGCCCGCTGCTGGCCAGCCCCGGCCCTGGCCGGGCTGTCGCTGGCGTGTTACAACCCGGCCAAGGACGCGGCCGGGGACGGGGCGCGCTACCTGGTCGGCCTGTTCCGCGAGCTGCTCTGATCCCGAGGCTCGATGCGGCTGCGCGGATTACGGCCCGTCCAGGTCCTCGATCCGGGCCGTGGACGGCGGCCGCCGCCGCGGAGAGCTCCCGGGCGGCCCCGGCGGCCTCGCGCATGACCCGCAGGATGTTGCCCCCGGCCAGTTTCCGGCAATCCTCCCCGGTCCAGCCGCGCCGCATCAGCTCAGCGATCAGCGCCGGGTAACAGGAGACGTCCGCCAGCCCGTCGGGCAGCTGGTCGGTGCCGTCGAAATCGCCGCCCAGGCCCACGTGGTCGACGCCGGCCACCTCCCGTACGTGCTCGATATGGTCGGCGACCTGGGCCAGCGTCGCCCGGGGCAGCGGGCTGGCCGCCACGAGCTCACGCCGGACCCGGTCCCGCCCGGACAGCTCCCAGGGGTCGGCGCCGCGCCGCTCCATCTCCGCGGTGAGGTCACGCTCCCAGGCCCAGCACTCGGGCGAGACGAACGAGCTCACGAAGGTGACCATGCACACCCCCCGGTTTCCCGGCAGCCGGGCCAGGATGTCGTCCGGAACGTTGCGGGGGTGGTCGCACAGGGCCCGGGCACTGGAATGGGAGAAGATGACCGGCGCCTCCGCGATGTCCAGCGTGTCGCTCATGGTGCCCGGCGAGACGTGGGACAAGTCGGCCAGCATGCCCAGCCGGTGCATCTCGCGGACTACCGCGCGGCCGAACTCGGTCAGTCCCCCGGCCTTCGGCTCGTCGGTGGCCGAGTCGGCCCACGCCACGTTGGCGTTATGGGTGAGGGTGAGGTAGCGGACGCCGAGCGCGTAGAGCGCGCGGAGCACCCCCATCGAGGAGGCGATGCTATGACCGCCCTCCGCGCCGAGCAGCGAGGCGACCCGGCCAGCCGCGAAGATCCGCTGCACGTCATCCGCGGTCAGCGCGAGTTCGAGCTGGCCGGGGTAGCGGCGGATCATCCGGCGCACCAGGTCGATCTGCTCCAGGGTGGCGGCCACGGCCGCCTCACCGGCCAGCGTCGCGGGCACGTACACCGACCAGAACTGGCCGCCGACCCGGCCCGCGGCCAGCCGCGGCAGGTCAGTGTCGGTGAAGCTGACCGGCTGATTCAGGTCCGTGCCGTCCAGGCCGGCGCACCCGGCGTCGCGCAGCGCCCAGGGCAGGTCGTTGTGCCCGTCCAGCAGCGGAACCTCGCTGAGCAGCTGCGCTGCCCGCTGCTCCGCGGAGGCCTCGCTCATCTTCTGCCCGCCGCCCGCTTCGCTCATCCGCTGCCTCCGCTATGCCATGGACAGGACAGCGGCACCGTGGACCCGTTCCGCGGCCAGGTCGGTCAGGGCCTGGTCGGCCTGGTCGAACCGGTACGGGGTGGTGGTGACCTTGATCCGGAGCCGCTCGGCCAGGGTCAGGAACTCGGTCGCGTCGGCGCGGGTGTTGGCGGTGACGCTGCGTACCTGGCGTTCCTGGAACAAGTGCCGCTCGTAGTTCAGTTCCGGGATATCGGTCAGGTAGATCCCGGCGATCGCGAGCGTCCCGCCCCGGTCCAGGGCGCTCAGCGCGGGCGGCACCAGGGTGCCGACCGGGGCGAACAGGATCGCGGAGTCCAGCGGCACCGGCGGCGGGTCGAAGGAGTCCTGCGCCGACGCGACACCCAGTGAGCGGGCCAGCTCCCGGGCCGCCTCGCCCCGGGTGAAGACGTGCACCGCGGCGCCCTGGGCCATGGCGACCTGGGCCGCGAGGTGCGCGGAGCCGCCGAATCCCCAGATCCCCAGGGTGCCGCCCGGCGGCACCTCGGCCCGGCGCAGCGCCCGGTAGCCGATGATCCCGGCGCACAGCAGCGGAGCCAGCTCCGCGTCGCTGAAACCGTGCGGCAGCGGGTGGGCGAAGGCCTCCGCGACCACCATGTACTCGGCGTAGCCGCCGTGGAAGTCCCAGCCGGTGTAGACCGAGGCCGGGCAGAGGTTCTCCTGGCCGCGGCGGCAGAACACGCAGGACCCGTCGGTCCCGCCCAGCCAGGCCGCCCCGACCCGGTCGCCGGGCGCGAACCGGCGGGTGCCTGGCCCGGCCGCCGCCACCTCGGCCACGACCTCATGCCCAGGCGTGGTGTCCGGCCGCTTGGGCGGCAGGTCTCCCTCGGCCAGGTGCAGGTCGGTCCGGCACACACCACAGCAGCGGATCCGCAACAGCAGCTGGCCCGGGCCAGGCTCGGGGACCGGGCGCTCAACCAGGCGCAGCGGGCCGGAGGCGACCGGCCCGGGCTGATGCACTACCCATGCACGCACAGTCCCACCGTACGGGGTCGGCGCCCCGGGCTCGCGAAGTCCTGTCCGATCGTGGGCGGGTGAGCGGGCCGCTGGGTCAGGACCGGGTGAAACGCGCCACCACGTCCACGGTGGACGGGCCCCTCAGCATGCCCAGCTGATTCCAGGTGCTGCCGAAATCGGCCCGGTCCACCACCACGCCCTCAGCCCGGACCGTGAACGCCGCCGGGCTGACGTCGGCCAGTGTGCCGGTGAAGCTGAGCGGCCGGGTCACCCCGGCGACCGTCAGCGTGCCCTGGACGGCCACCCGGTCACCGGTCCGGGTCGCGCTGGCCAGGTCGGCCACGATCTTCGGGTGATCGGCGGCGTTGAAGAAGTCCGCCGACGCGAGGTGCTTGTCCCGCTTGGCGTTCTTGGTGTCCAGGGAGGCCGCGCCGATCTCCAGGCGGCCGCGGGCCGCGCCGCCGGGCAGGATCTCGGCGCTCCCCGCCACTTCGCCGAACGCGCCACGCACCGTGGCCAGCCCCCAGAAGGTCTTGGAGTGCAGCGAGACCGACGAGCGGGCCGAATCCAGGCTCCAGGTACTCGGGCAGGCCAGCACGCTGTCCGGCGTGTCACCCGCCGGCGCCCCGGTGGCTTGCGGTTGCCCGTCGGCTGTGGTCATGGCTCAGCGCTCCTGAAGTCGTTGGCTGTGAGGTCGCTTGATCATACCGTGAAAGTTACTTGCTTCATATTACCGCTCGTAATAATAGTGTCATCGAAGCACCCCAGGTACGCTGGGTGTGTGGGGGTGGATCAAGTACCTGAGCCGAGCGTGGCTGAAGGCTGCGCTGGTCAGGGCCCGAGTTGCCGGACGGCCTGCCCATGGACAGCCTGCCCATGGACGGCCTGGGCGCGGACGGCATGCTGCTCGCGGCGGAGGCCCCGGACGGCGTGCTTCCCCCGGACGGCATGCTTCTCGCCGCGGAGAGCCCGGACGGCGTGTCCCTGGCCGACCTGCCCGAGGCGGAACGCCGCCGCCTGCTGGTCGCGGAGACCGCCCGCTTCACGTCCGCGTTCGTGCGCTGGATGGAGGGCCGGGCCTGCGGCGGCCTCAGCTACACCCGGCTCCGGCTGCTCCAGGTGCTGCACTGCGGCGGTCCGGCGATCATGCGCGATCTCGGCCTCCAGCTCGGGGTCAGCCCGCGGAACATGACCGCGATGGTAGATGCGCTGGAGAACGCGCAGTTCGTGGTGCGCCGGCCGCACCCCACCGACCGCCGGGCGACGCTGGTCGAACTGTCGGCCGCCGGGGCCCGGGAAGCCGAACAGGTCCTGGAACCCCGGCTGGACGCCATGGCCGAGCTGTTCGAGGACTTCTCCGCCGCCGAGCAGCAGGCGTTCGCCGAGGTGCTGGCCCGGCTGGGCCGGGCCATCCAGGCCCGCCAGGATGCCTGCTGACGGCTCACGCGCCCGGCTGGTTAGCTGGTATCCCAGCCGCCGCAGGTGCCGCCCGCCGGCTCTTACGAGGTTCTTACCGTCCAGTACGAAACCGCCCCCACCTGCACTGACGTGCATAACGTCAGATCATGGCTGGGGCCGGAACCAGGGGACCAGAGCGGCGTGCCGCCCGGCTGCGGCGCACCGCCCGGCTGCGCCGCGAAGCCCGCAGGCGCCGGGCCGCGCGGCGGCGCCGGGCCCTGGCGGCCTCGGCCGCCGCGGAGTTCAACCGGGCAGCGCTCATGGTCCGCCGGGCCGCGGACGTGGCCCGGCATCCAGCCGGGCATCCGCCGCCCGGCCCGTTCCGGCCGGGGGTCTGGCGCAGCCCGCTACGCGGGCTGTGGCTCACCTCGGTGCTGGGCGCGGTGCTGCTCGCCGGGCTGACCATCCTCACGGTGACCGGCCTGCTGTCCTACGCGGCCTACGATCCGCTGCTGCCCGGGAACGACCAGACACCCGGGGCGGGGCTGCTCCGGTTCTACATGTTCTCCTGGCCGACGCACCCGTCCTGGCTGTACCGGGTGGACCAGGGGGTGCACATCACCCTGGGGCTCGCGCTGCTGCCGGTGGTGCTGGCCAAGCTCTGGTCGGTGCTGCCCCGCCTGTTCGCCTGGCCCCCGGTGCGCTCCCTGGCCCAGATCCTGGAGCGGGTCAGCCTCATCATGCTGGTGGGCGGCGTGCTCTTCGAGTTCGCCACCGGCATCCTCAACATCCAGAACTACTACGTCTTCCCGTTCTCCTTCTACACCGCGCACCTCTACGGCGCCTGGGTGTTCATCGCCGGCTTGGTGATCCACGTGGCGCTGAAGTTCCCCCGGATGGTCACCGGCCTGCGCTCGCGGAGCCTGCTCCGGGAACTGCGCACTCCGTTGTCGGGGACCACGCCAGAAGAACCGGACACCGAAGAACCGGACCGCGCAGAGCCGGACACCGCAGACCGGGACACCGCACAGCCGGACACCGTAGGGCCGGACACCGCGAGGCCCGGCGCCGGGAGCCTGCGCGCTGCCCACCCGCGCCCCCCGACCATCTCCCGCCGCGGCCTGCTGGCCGCGATCGGCGGCGGCTCGCTGACCCTGGCCGGGCTGGTCGCCGGGCAGTCCATCGGCGGATGGACCCGGCGTACGTCCCTGTTCGGGCCGCGCGGTCTGTCCGCGACCGCCCCGCACTACCTCCCGGTCAACCGGACCGCCGCGTCGATCGGCCTGACCGCCGCGGATGTGGGCCCCGGGTACCGGCTCACGCTGATCGGCGCCCGCACCGTCACGCTGACCCAGGCCGAACTCCTCGGCCTGCCGCGGCGCACCGCAGAACTGCCGATCGCCTGCGTGGAGGGCTGGTCGGTGGCCGCCCGCTGGAGCGGTGTCCGGCTGGCCGACCTGGCCCGGCTGGCCGGGATGCCGGCGCCGGCCGGGGCGCGGGTCGAACTCGATCCAGCAGGTCGGCGCGTTCAAGTCGGCGGTCCTGTCCGCGGGCCAGGTGGCCGATCCGCAGTCCCTGCTGGCCGTCACGCTCAACGGGCACGTGCTGCCCTGGGATCACGGCTACCCGGCCCGGACGATCATCCCGAACGCGCCCGGCGTGCATAACACCAAATGGGTTAACAAGATCACTTTCCTGAAGCAGGCGTGACCGGCGTGGCTGCCCGCGGCAAGACCCTCATCAGCCGGATCCGGCACTGGTACGGCGCCAGCCCGCTGCACCTGCTGGCCCTGCTCACCGCGTTCGCGCTGGCCGGTTACGCGGTCCGGGCGGTGATCGCGGCCGGCCAGTTCCGCGGCTTCGTGATCTGGTTCGCCGTCGCGATCATCGGCCATGACCTGCTGCTGTTCCCGCTGTACTCGCTGGCCGACCTCTCGGTGCAGCGGCTGCTGCCCTGGGGGGCGGCCCGCAGGCGCGCCAGCCGCCAGGCGGCCACCGTTCCCGCAGCGGCCCCCGGCCCGCCGGCGATCAACTATGTGCGGATCCCGGTGGCGTTCTCGCTGCTGCTGCTGCTGGCCTTTTTCCCGCTGATCCTGGGCTTGTCCGAGCCCGAGTACCACCGCGCCAGCGGGCTGACCACGCAGCCGTATCTGTGGCGCTGGCTCGCGGTGACCGGCGTCCTGTTCGGCGGGTCCGCGGTCCTCTACGCCCTGCGCTGCCGCCGGGCATCCTCCCGGGCCCGCAAGCAGGCGGCCCTGCCCCGCAAGCAGGTGCCCGGGACCCGCGACCAGGCGCCCGCCAGGCGACTCCAGTCCCCTCCGCCGAGGACATCCCGCCGCCGGCTCCCCCTCCCGGCTTCGATGTCTGGCAACCGGCCCGCCCCGCCCCGGGCCCGGGCTCCCCCGGCCCCCGCGGTGGTGCCTGATCACGGTCTCTTCCTGACCGCTCACGGGACCCCACATTGGCTACGATCCTGAACGAAGCCGGCTGACAGCTAGCAGCGGGCTTCGGTGGCACCGTTGAGTATGCCGGCGATGTCAGCGACGGTGTCGAGTTCCCCGGAGGCAACCGCCACAACGAACTCGCAGGAGGCATCGTTGGTCAGGGCCAACCGCCGGCCGTTGACGCCATAGAAGACAATCAGGCCAGACAACGCGAGCCGTTGCTGCCTCGACGAGGGCATAGATGCGGGCCAGGGAGTGCAGCAAGGCCGCTGCTAACGCATCCAGGGTCGGGAACGCGTCGGCCCCGGAGGCCATGGCTGGGGCGGGCGAGGGCGGCCTAGCAAGGCGATATCACGGATCTTCACGCGGGGGCCGAGAACCGATCGGCGAACTGAAGCCGATCCGGCAGGGTCAGGTAGATCATTCACCAAGCCGCCGAAGAGCCCGGTCGTTCCGAGGGCGGATCTCCTCGCCGAGGACCGCGTCACGCAAGCCTCCCGGCTGTGCTGTTCGACGTACTCGCGATGGCGTTCCGCTCGCTGGCCATCATCCTGGGCAACTAGCGCGGTTCCCCGACCACCAGGCCGTCGCGTGCGGCGCATCCGGCCGGGGCGGGCCGCGACGCTACGACCGCCTGCCCGGCGGCGGGTGGTTCGCGGGCGAGACATACATGAAGGTGGCGGGCCGGCCGACATACCTGTACCGGGCCTACGGCCAGTTCGGCCCGGTCATAGACACACGGCTGTCCCCAGCGGTCCGAGTTGGCCGCGGTCGGGCTTGCTCGATCAGGGGGTCGTAAGCCGCAGGTGATTCATGTTCCGACCATTATCCGTTCATCCTGCGTTCATGTTTTGGTCGGTTATGCGTCGCCTGGGCTGGATAGCTTCAGCCCGAACGGGACAAGGAGCCCAGCCGACGGCGGGGCAGGGCAGGCGGCGTAAGCGGGGAGTGCCGTGACGGAGATCCAGTCCGGGGATTTGATCGCTGAGCTGGATGAGGCAGCGCTGAGCAGGTTTCATCTGCGCGCGGTGCTGGTGTCGGGGATGGGGTTCTTCACTGACGCCTACGACTTGTTCGTCATCGGGATCGCCTCCACGCTGATCGCGAAGGAGTGGAACCTCAGTTCGGGCAAGCTCGCTGTGCTGAACAGCACGATGCTGGCGGCGGCCTTCCTCGGGGCCCTGGTGTTCGGCCGCTTCGCCGACGTGGCCGGGCGCAAGCGCGTGTACTGGATGGTCGCCGCGATCATGGTCGTCGGGGCCCTGGGGTCAGCGCTGGCCCCGTCGTTCTGGGTCCTGATCGTGTTCCGTTTCGTGCTCGGCTTCGGCGTCGGCGGTGACTACCCGGTCAGCGCGGTGATGATGAGCGAATACGCCAACCGGAAGGACCGCGGCAAGCTGGTCGGCATGGTCTTCGGCACCCAGGCGCTGGGGCTGATCGTGGGACCGCTGATCGCCCTGGCTCTGCTCGGCGGCGGGGTCAGCGACGATGTGGCCTGGCGGATCCTGCTCGGCCTGGGCGCGCTGCCCGCCGCCGCGGTGCTCTACCTGCGGTCCAAGATGCCGGAATCGCCGCGCTACCAGGCCCAGGTGCAGGGGCGGACGGCGGAGGCAGCGAGCCAGCTCGCTGACTTCACCAGTGGCCAGGTCACCGGCAACGGATCCGGCGCGCCGAGCCAGAACCTGGGGCTGCGGGCGTTCCTGACCAACCGGCGCTACCTGATCATGCTGGCCGGGACCGCTGGCACCTGGTTCCTGCTCGACTACGCGTACTACGGCAACACGATCTCCACCCCGCAGATCCTCGGCCTGATCTCGCCGGACGCCTCCACCACGACCAAGATCGCCCTCCAGTTGGCCATCTTCGTGGTCGCGGCAGTGCCCGGCTACGTGCTCGCGATCGCCCGTCTGGACCGGATCGGGCACCGGCGGCTGCAGCTGACCGGGTTCGCGATGATGGCGCTCTGCTTCGCGATCATCGCGATCGTCCCGGGCATGACCACCATGGTCGTCCCGTTCCTGCTCGTCTACGGCGTGAGCTACTTCTTCACCGAGTTCGGCCCGAACATGACCACGTTCGTCATGCCCAGCGAGCTGTACCCGGTCAGCATGCGCGCGACCGGGCACGGGATCTCCGCTGGCGTTGGCAAACTCGGCGCGTTCATCGGGGTCTTCCTGTTCCCGGTGCTCCAGACGTCCCTGGGCCTGCGCGGCACGCTGCTGCTCACCGCCGGGGTGTCCGTGCTCGGCTTCGCCCTCACCCTGGTGCTGCCCGAGCCTGCAGGCCGCAGCCTGGAAGATATGACCCCAGCCACCCCCGACGTGGCCGTCCAGCCGTTGCGGGTGGCTGGTCAGGCGCCAGCGGGCTGACCATCCTCATGTCCCGGCTTCCGGGCGAAGACCGGCAGCGCGGCTAAGCGAGCGGCACGCGCAGCGTCATCTGTGGCCGTGGGTATCTGTGCGGCGGCCATGGTGAGGAACGCGGCGGCGCAGCCGAAGGTCTCGCCGATGGCGCGGCCCGCTAGCCGGGCCAGATACGCCCGGTATCGGGTCATCTCCCAGGCCCGCCCGCGCGGTGTCAGCGGCCCGGATGCGGGCTGTGGCACCAGTTTCCATGTCCACGCCGTGATCGGTGCTTCCGCTGTGCCGTGACCTGGCCCGCCAGGCTGGATGAACTCGGCCAGGTCGGCCTCGTCACCGATCCGGTTCCGGACAAAACGCAGGCCGCCCAGGGTTTCCACAATCAGCGGCGCCGCGCCGTCCCTGGCCTGCCATCACGTCGTCGTAAGCGTCCGGGTGGTGGCGGACCAGCGTCGCGTCGACGATGGTGACCCACCACACCGCTTCGCCAATCACCGCGAACGCCCGCGGCTGGTCGGCTGCCCTCACCGAGCAAGCCGGGCGGCGGTGTCACTCATCGCGGTGACGGACCACAGCAGCGCGCTTGCCCCGCCCGCCTGGTCACCCGTTCGCTCGCTGTTCCACACCTTTCGGCAGACGGCGCCACAAAAACGGTCGTGCTCGCGCCGGGGCATGTACAGCGTCCCGCACTCGTCGCAGGCCCGGGTGTCACTCACCGCGTCATGCTACGCGGGGAATCTCTACGGAGGGTGGCCCCGGCCGGGATTTGGCACTGGAAGCGCCTCGACGCCTGTCCGCCGCTGGGCATCCCGGCCCCATTACCGCGCTCTTCCCCTTCGTGCCGCCCGGACGGCCCACCGGACCATATCCGTTGAGGTGGAGCCTGTTTATCCCGAGCAGGCGATACGCTTTAGTCACACTGACTGGCCCGGCGGGCCGTGTTCAGGCTCGCCCGCCGCCACCCGCGCCCTGCCGGCGGATGATTGCCATGGGCCCGTTGGCTGCCGCGGCCGCTGCGGCCCGCCATCTCAATCCGGGACATCGTCCTCTGCTGGCCACGTTTGCGCCGTGCCGTTCCGCACCGCCGCGACTTCTTCGCAGTAGCCGACCCGGCTGGTCGCGATGACGGTCAGCCTCCAGGCATGCAGGAGCCGCTGCAGCTGCCGGTAACCGACCGGGTCATGCGCGGCATCTACGGCTTCGTGGTACTGGCGTAGGAACTCGGCCCGTTCCTGCTCCGGAAGGTCACGAAGAATTACCTCGGGATCGTTCGGATCCTCGACCTGGGCCGGCTCGGTGGACATGCGACGCAAGTTAGCGGGGCGCTACGGTGCTGATCATGTCCACCTCGCCGCGCTTCGATCCGGTCTCGCCTGTGCCGCTCTATGAGCCGGCGGACGACTGTGGCGATCACGCTCGACTCCGGTGAGCTGGCCCGCCTGCAGCAGGCCACCCGGGCGACGTGGCCGACCAGTGGCACGGACCAGACCGTGCGCCGGCCCATGCTTGACTTCCGGGTACCGGCCATCGACGTGGCGGCGAACGGGACATTCGTTCGCTGAGGCGCCCAGTTGGAACCCGCAATTGATCATGATCTTGGTCTTGACGCTGACCTTGGTTTTGACCTTGGGATGTGCCCGGGCTCAGCGACGGACGCGGTAGCGGATGTGGGTGGCCTGCGGTGTGTCGATCACCTGGACGATCTCCAGTTCGGTCCGCGACGGCGAGATGCCGAACAACCGGAGACCGGCGCCGAGCAGCACGGGGATCTGATCGATCTGAATTTCGCCCAGCAACTCGGCGCCAGAGCCTGCTGCGCCAGCAACGAACGGTGCACCAGCACGACCCGGCCCCGGCCGCCGCGTTCGACCTGCGCCAGCTCCGGCGATCCGCGGTCACATACGTCACCAGCGGGTAGTTCGCCACTGAGGGAGGCGGCCGGTGGCTGAGCACGAAGATCGGCACGCCGTGATGATCACCTTTGTAAAAATCGGCCTGTTCCGCGGTGCGCCGGCCCACCACCACCCTGATGGCGCGTCATCCGCTCGAACTCCCCGGCCGGCCGAAGGCCCTGAGTCACTTCTCCGCGGAACTGCTCGGCAAGCCGATGAATACGAGGCGGGCGGGGTCGCCATGATCGGCGAGGACGGCGATGTACCCGTCGAGGGACATCGACATGTAGAGCACCGATGCTGACACTGCGGCCTCCTGTGATCGCGATCCGGTCTGTCCCAGCATGCTGTAGACCCGGTATGGCGGCATTTCTCATCGGCCACTCGCCAGCCCTGTCATCTGGGTGCGGCCAGGCCCTCGGGTCGGCCAGGGCCGGCGACGTACCCTGCGCCTGCCCAAGGCGGGCACGCACCCGGCCATCATCAAGGCAGTGAACGCGGTCGCCGAGGCAAGCAGCAGGGCGGACAGCCCGACCGCAGCAGCGGTGGCGTGCACCGCCGGCCCGGGCACAACGCGGGCCATGGTCAGCGCGGCTGCCTCGATATCAGCAAGACCGACAGCACTCCCTTGATCCCAGACCTCACCGGTCTCTCCCCCACCGCAGACCATGATCCTGGGCAATTAGCATGGCGCCCATTCTTGCTGGTCCGCAAGCGCCGCGGGCACCCCGGCCGGTGCGCAGAGCACGAACGCCGCCACCACCCGCCCGGCCTGGGCCAGGTGCCAGGCGCGTTCCCAGTGATGGACCGGAGCTAAGGCGAGGGCGCGCCAGGTGCGGGCTTGCACCGCGCGCCCGGCCAGGTAGACGCCAGTCATGGGCAGCGCCCATGCGGCGGCCCGCCACGGTTCCGCGGGCGGCCAGCCTCGCGGCCATGCTCCCGTGTACGCGATGGCGGCGGCGAGGGTGACCGGGGCGGCGGCGATCAGGACGGTGGCGGTGATGGTCCAGCAGCGGTACCCGCCATGGCGCGCGCAGGCCCCAGAGGAGTAGGTGGAAGCGCAGGTAGGCCCAGAAGGTCACCACAGCATCGCCTCGGGGGGCAGGTCGAGGATGGTGATCCGGGCCTGCAGGGGTGCGGGCAACGTGGCGGCGGCGCGGGTGACGACGCTGCGGGCCGGCGGGGCGACGAGGTAGACGGCGCGGTCATAGCGGGGCCGGTCGTGTGGTTTCGCAGCCGGTGCTGTAGCCGGTGGGGCGGTACAGCAGCCCGGCCATGATGGCAGCGGTGCGGGCGAGCGGCTTGGGGGTCAGCCCGACCTCGATGGCCCACCGTTGCCCCGGGTAGGGGCTGCCGGGAATCTCGGCCCAGCAGGCTTCGGCGTCGGGGATGTGGCCGCCCCCGACGTGTCCGCCGGCCGCGGCGCGGATACGGCGTTCGGAGCGCCACCAGGGCTGGCCGGCTTGCCCGGCGGGGCTGGATTCCAGCGCCAGGCGGGCGGCCAGGACCGCGCGCAGGTGCGCCAGCCGTCCTCGCGACGGCCGTCCAGGCGCGAACCGCAGGCCCAGGGCGGCCAGGCCGGGGCGGGTCAGCCGGCACCACGCCGGTCCGGGCCGAGCTGGCGGGTCTCGGCGTATCCGGCGGCCCGCCACGGGCCATGATGCCGCGCAGCCGGTCCGGCTGAACGTTCAGGCAGGCGGCGAGCAGGTCATACGGTGCGCCGTACATCTCCCCGCACAGCATCAGCCCGTCGATGTCCCGGCCGCTGACCCGGACTGTCCCGGCGTCGGACCGCCGGGGAAGTGGCGCCGCTGCGGTGGCTAGGGTGATGGCCTGGTGCATGACTGGTCCGCCTCTCTCCCCCGTGCGGCCAGTGTGCGGGGCCATGCGTGATGGCCTTCTTGACGGAATCCTTGACTGCCTGGTCACCGGGGACGTGCACGTGCGGCGCGCCGGGGTGCTCAGGCCGGCGCGGCGAGGGTGAGGCGGGCGGGTTCTTCGTCCAGGGCGGCGGCGAGGCGGCCGAGGGTGCGGCAGCGGCAGGGCGCTGCCGGCCGCCGTCCAGGATGGTTGTCCAGCGTTGCGCCCCGGGACGGGTACTGATCATGCTGGTCATGGTGTACCGCCGGGCTGGCTGGCTTCGGTCAGTGTGGCTCGCAGTTCCCGTAAGTCGGGGGTGACGACGGTGTGGGGACGGGCGGCCGGGTGATGGGACCGGGCGACGTAGACGGTCCGGCCGGGGATGATCTCCGGCCAGATTCTGTGCCCAGGGAAGTCACGCTGCATCTTCATCAGCGCTTCGTCGTCCCCTGCGGGGCCGGCGCTGGGCGGGATGGTGGGTGTCGGGGCTGCGGATGGCCCGGGGTTAGGTGGCCGATGATGATCGCTCATGGTTAGATGCTATAGCAACTATGTCAGCTATGGCAGCCATGAGCTGGTTAACCTGCCATGACCAGCACAGTTACCTTGATCAGCGTGGGACGGTACGTTATCGACACGCACGCGCCTGAGCCGAGCTACCTCCAGCTCGCGTCCCAGTTGCGCGCCCGGATCCAGTCCGGGCAGATCGGGCCGCGTGAGGCGCTGCCCTCGATCACGTACCTGACGGGTGAGACCGGGCTGGCTGTCGGCACCGTCCGCAAGGCCATCGGCGTCCTGGTGGACGAAGGGCTCGCCTACACGGTCCCCGGTCGCGGGACCTTCGCCAGCCCGCGCAAGAACTGACCCACGCGCACCCCCTTCGATCGCGATCAAGGAAGGAGGACGGGCTCCGGGGCGGGGAGGATGGGGGCTGGGGCGGGCTGGGGCGGGCGGAGAAGTGCGGGACCGGCGCCACCGGATCAGCGCCGCGACCACGACCACGGCCAGTGCCAGGCCGTAGGCGGCGCGCAGGGCGTCCAGGACGGGAATCCGGACCCCGGGCAGGGGTGCGCTGTTCGCCAGGTAGCGGACCATGGCGAAGCCGAGCCACTCCACCCGGCCGTCGAAGGCGACCAGCATGACCAGCAGCATGGCGTACCAGGGGAACGGGGGCGTGGCGACGGCGAGGGCCAGGCCGGTCATCACGACCGCGCCCCGCCAGGGCCGGTCCGGATCACCGCGCAGCAGCACGAGCAGGGCGACGGTGGCGAGGATCGCGAACGCCGCGAGGAAGGCCCACTTCCCCGGCACCAGCATGCCGACCAGCAGGAACCGGGAGCCGTTCGCGTACCCCTCCTGCTGCAGGTAGCCGGGCAGGAACCCGATCACCCCGCTGCCCACCGCCAGCACGTGCGGCAGGTACACGATCACCGTGGCCGTGAGGCCCGCGCAGATCACCGCGACCGGGCGGCGGCGCAGCACGGCGGGAGCGATCAGCACCGGGGTGACCTTCGTCCAGATGGCCAGGGCCAGCAGCGCGCCCCCGGCTATGGGCCGCCGCAACGGCCCGGCGGCGAAGCCCGCCCCAGCGGGGGAGGTCAGCGGGCCGGGCCGGGCCAGCAGGATCAGCGCGGCCGCGCTGAGACCCGCGGCGAGCACGTCCACGTGCCCGTTGTTGCCCGCCTCCAGGGCCACGGTGGGGCACCACGCCCACAGCACCGCCAGCCTGCGGTCCCGGCCCACCTTCGGCAGGCCGTACAGGAGCAGCAGGGTGACCAGGACCGCGCAGGCCGCCGCGCCCGCCTGGATGGGAGTCGTCCCGCTCCCGGCCGGCGACAGGTAGTGCACGCCCAGGAAGTAGGCCTCGGCCACCGGCGGGTAGATGGTGTGCACGATGGGGCGGTTGATCCTGGTGCACCCGGGGTCGGCCAGCTGAGTCGAGCCGTCCAGCCGCTGGCCGGCGGAGACGCAGTACGGGGCGTGGGCCGGCCAGAGGAAGGGGTCGCGGAGCGAGGCGAGCTGCGGCGCGGCCGGCGCGTACTGGTACGGGTCGATGCCCGCCGCCTGGACCCGGCCATCCCAGATGTAGCGGTACAGGTCGTCGCTGCCCTGAGGCCCGGCGGACAGCGCCGCCAGCTGCATGGCGATGCCCCCGGCGATGATCAGGGCCACCGCCCAGCGGCCGGGCAGCCGCAGCACCAGCCAGGCCCCGGCGGCGAAGAGGGCCCAGAGGCCGAGCGCCACCGGGAGGGTGCCAATCCGCGCGAACAGCACCGAGTGCACGGTGAGGACGACCAGCGCGGTGAGCGCGGTCGCGGCCGCCGCCGCGGCGGGGATCCTGAGCTTCGCGGTCACGAATCAATCCCCCGGGACAGGGCGGCGAACCAGCGGCCCGCGTCGGTCCAGACCTCGGTCACGGCCAGCCCGGCCCGCAGGCCCAGTTCGCTGATCTGGTCGGCCCCGATCGACGCCCACGGGAACCAGGAGCTGCACCGGCCCGCGTGGCTCAGCCGGACCATGTCCTTGGCCAGCGGCGCGCCGGGTGGCTCCACCTCCACCAGCGCCTGGCCGAGCGGCTTCAGCAGCTCGGCGACCCGGCTGAGCAGGGCATCAGGGTCGCCGCCGATACCGACGTTGCCGTCGGCGAGCAGGACCCGCGCCCACCGCCCGGTCCCCGGGACCGTGGCGAACACGTCCCGGTGCAGGGCCAGCGCACCAGACGACCGGGCCAGCTGCACGGCCGCGGGCGTGATGTCGATGCCGAGGACCGGCACGCCGCGCTCAGCCAGCGCCACGGTGAGCCGCCCGGGGCCGGACCCGACGTCCAGCGTGTGCCCCTGGCAGCGGTCCAGGATCGAGCTGTCACCCGGGAGGGCGTGCAGCCAGTCATCGATCCGCAGCGCGGTCCTCCGGCCGTCCGCGTACTCGATTTCCGGCCGCGTGAGGCCGGTAAGAGCGTCTTCATAAAGCTCACCGAGCACGCGGTTCGCCTCCTTCCGGGGTGCGCCTTCCGGGGCCGGGCCGGGACAGCAGCCGGCCCGGGTGGCAGCGGCGTTGAGCCTAACGTCGGCGGTAGCGGAATGACCCTTACGGACCGATGACGGATCTCTCCCGGTCAGAGGCATAAAGGCCATGCGCCATCTACGGTGTAAGGGTGGATACCAACCCCGACCGGCCGGGACGCATCATCGTCGTCGATGATGACGCGACCCTGGCTGATGTCGTCGGGCGTTACCTGACGCGCGATGGGCACCATGTGGAATGCGTTGGCGACGGCTACGAGGCTTTGCGCCGGGTCGCCGCGCAGCCGCCGGACCTGGTCGTTCTGGACCTGATGCTGCCCGGCATCGACGGCCTGGAAGTGTGCCGGAGATTGCGCGCGCAATGGCCCATCCCCGTCGTGATGCTGACCGCACTGGGCGAGGAGACCGACCGCGTGGTCGGCTTCGAGACCGGTGCCGACGATTACGTCACCAAGCCATTCAGCCCCCGTGAGCTGGCCTTGCGGGTCCGGTCGGTGCTGCGCCGCGCCCGGGGCGGGGGCCTGCCCGACCCACCAGCGCTGGGCGTCATCAAAGACGGCAACCTCGTCGTCGACCTGGGCGCGCACTCGGTCATGCTGGGCGAGAGCACGCTGGCCCTGACCTCCCGGGAATACGACCTCCTGGTGTTCCTCATGCGCCAGCCCCGCCAGGCGTTCAGCCGCGAGCAGCTGCTCGCGCACGTGTGGGGCTGGACCTTCGGCGACACCTCGACCGTGACCGTGCACATCCGGCGGCTGCGGGAAAAGATCGAACCGGACCCCACGGCGCCCCGCCGGATCGTCACCGTCTGGGGCGTTGGCTACCGCTATGAACCAGGAGAGGCATGAACGCGCCAGGCATCGACGTACCCACCCTGTGGCAGGTGACGTACACCGTCATCGGGGTCGCCGTCGCGGCGGCGGCGGCCGGGCTGCTCTGCGTCCGGCTGCTGGCCCGGCGGTCGCTGGCCACGCTCCTGTTCGTGGTGGCCGCGGTAGTGATCGTCAGCTCGATGGCCGGGGTCGGGGTCATCGCCTACAAGATGATGATCTCCGTGGACGACCGGAACGTGGTGCTGGCCGTCGTGGTCATCGCGGGCCTGGCCGGTTTCGCGGTCGCGCTGCTGGTCGGCCACCGGGTCACCGCGGCGAGCCGGGTGCTGCTCGAGGCGGTCCGCAACGTCGGCAGCGTCGGCTACTACGAGCCGCCCACGGCCCACCTGCCCGCCGAGTTCGCCACCTTGTCCGACGAGCTGGCCATGGCCCACGAGAAGCTCGCCGAGTCCTACACCCGGGAGCGGGCGCTGGAGGCCAGCCGCCGGGAACTGGTCGCCTGGGTCAGCCACGACCTGCGCACCCCGCTGGCCGGACTGCGCGCCATGGCCGAGGCGCTGGAGGACGGCGTGGTGGTCGACTTCGAGACGGTGACCACGTATCACACGCAGATCCGCCGGGAGGCGGACCGGCTCTCGGCCATGATCGATGACCTGTTCGAGCTGGCCCGCATCCACGCGGGCGCGCTGCGGCTGTCCCGCCGCCTGGTCGGGCTGGACGACCTGGTGGCCGAGGCCCTGGCCAGCACCGAGCCGCTGGCCCGCGCCAAGGGAGTCCGGCTGCGCGGCTCCTCGGTACGGGGGCTGCCGGTGCTGGTCAACGCGGATGAGTTCGGCCGCGCGCTGCGCAACCTGGTGACCAACGCGATCCGGCACACCCCCTCGGAGGGGATGGTCGACGTCCAGGGTGACCTGCACCGCGGCATGGCCTGCGTCAGCGTGGTCGACGCCTGCGGCGGGATCCCGCCCGAGGCGCTGCCCCGGGTGTTCGACGTGGCGTTCCGCGCCGAAACGGCCCGCACCCCCGGTCCGGACAACAATGCCGGTCTCGGGCTCAGCATCGCCCGCGGCATCGTGGAGGCGCACTCCGGCCAGATCGCCGTGCAGAACATCGCCCGCGGCTGCCAGTTCGTGATCCGGCTCCCGCTGGCCGAGGCGGGGGCCCGGCAGCAGACGGCCCCGATCGTGGTGGACCCGGACTACGCCGGGCAGGCGGGCTGAGGGACTTCCTGGCTGGGCCGCCCGGCCGTCACGGGGCGGCGCAGCGGCGCGTGGGCGAACTCGGCCATCCCGTCGCCGAACCGGGTCTCGGCCCGGAACCCGAGCCCCTGGGCGGCCGCCTCGGGCGACGCCACGATGTGCCGGACGTCGCCCAGCCGGTAGCGGCCGGTCACCGTGGGAGCGGGACCGCCGAACGCGCCGGCCAGCGCCTCCGCCATCTCGCCGACCGTGTGCGGCTCTCCGCTGGCGATGTTGAAGGCCCGCAGTGAGCCCGGCTCGCCCGCCCGCAGCGCGGCCAGGTTGGCCCGGGCCACGTCGTGCACGTGCACGAAGTCGCGCCGCTGCTGGCCATCCTCGTACACCTGGGGCGACCGGCCTGCCTCCAGTGCGGACCGGAAGATCGCCGCCACCCCCGAGTACGGCGTGTCCCGCGGCATCCGCGGCCCGTACACGTTGTGGTAGCGCAGCGCGACCGCGGACCCGCCGGTCATCCGGGCCCAGGTGGCGGCCAGATGCTCCTGGGCGAGCTTGCTGGCCGCATAGGCGTTGCGGGGATCCAGCGGGGCGTCCTCGGTCACCGTGGCCACGGTGAGCGGGGCTGAGCACTGCGGGCAACGGGGCTCGAAGCGGGCCGCCTCCAGATCACTCACGTCCCTCGGGGCGGGCCGGACCCGGCCGTGCCCGGGGCAGTCGTAGGCGCCTTCCCCGTAGACCACCATGGACGAGGCCAGCACCAGCCGGGGTACGCCGCTGCGGCCCATGGCCTCGAGCAGCACCGCGGTGCCGGTCACGTTGACGTCGGAGTAGGCGGGCAGATCGGCCAGGTCGACGCCGAGGCCGACCAGCGCGGCCTGATGGCAGACGACGTCCGCGCCCGCCACCGCCCGGCGGACCGCGTCGGGGTCACGGACGTCCCCCACGGCCAGGTCGAAGTTGTCCGGGAGGTAATCGGGCCGCCCGGCGTGCACGGCCGGGGTCAGCGAGTCCAGGCCCTGGACCTCGTGGCCGGCCGACCGCAGACGATCGACTGCATGGGAGCCGATGAATCCTGCGGCCCCGGTCACCAGAATTCGCATGGCAGCAGCGAATCACGCGGTCAGCCTGGGCTCATACGGTGCGCGACGATACGTCACAGCTCTGTAAGGGTCGATCACGGTGTTTCCGGGCTACGTTCGGGCCATGCGGATCGATGTCATCCTGCCCTGCCTCAACGAGGCGGAGGCGCTGCCCTGGGTCCTGTCCCGGATGCCGGCCGGGTTTCACCCCATCGTGGCCGACAACGGTTCCACCGACGCGTCCGCCAGCATCGCGGCGGAGTACGGCGCCACGGTCATCCAGGTACCGCAGCGCGGCTTCGGCGCCGCCTGCCACGCGGGGCTGGTCGCGGCCACCAGCGACATCATCTGCTTCATGGACGCGGACGCCTCGCTCAACCCGCGCGACCTCCCGCAGGTGGCCGACCCGGTCCGGCTCGGCTCCGCGGACCTGGTGCTGGGCCGCCGGATGACCCGCAGCCTGGGCAGCTGGCCGGTGCACGCCCGGGTCGCGAACAAGGTCCTCGCCGTGGAACTGCGCCGGCGTACCGGGGTGCGGCTGCGCGACCTCGGGCCGATGCGCTGCGCCCGCCGCGCGCCGCTGCTCGGACTGGGCCTGTCCGACCGTCGCTTCGGCTACCCGCTGGAGATGGTGATGGCCGCGGCCAACGCCGATTGGAGGATCGACGAGGTGGATATCCCCTACCTGCCCCGGTCTGGGCGGTCCAAGGTCACCGGCACGGTGGGCGGGACGGTGCGGACCGTCCGCGACATGCGGCGGGTGCTCGCCTCATGACGGCTCGCTGGCCTGGCGCCTCCGGCACGACCAAGCGAAGCGCCCGCGAGGGAGTCAGGAAAATGACGGCTGCCGAATGGCCCTTCGCCCCCGATCCCGGCGCGGCGGATACCGGCTCTTCAGCCACCGGCCCCGCAAATACGCTCGCAGCCCAGCTCATCGTCCTGGCCAAGGCCCCGGTGGCGGGCCGGGTCAAGACCCGGCTCACCCCGCCGTTCACCCCGCAGGAAGCCGCGATGCTGGCCGAGGCGGCGCTCGTCAACACGCTGGAGGCCGGGGCCAGCGCCTCGTTCGCCCGGCACCTGCTGTGCCTGGATGACCAGCGGGCCGCACCGGGCACCCTGCGGGCCGAGCTGCCGGCCCGCTTCGAGGTCTCCCTGCAGCGCGGCCAGGGGCTGGACGAGCGGATCGCCGCCGCGTTCGACGACGCCTACGCCCAGCTGGCCGTCCCTATCGTGCTCATCGGCATGGACACCCCCCAGGTGACCCCGGGGCTGCTGGAGACGGTGGCGCAGCCGCTGGCCGCCGGGGATGCGGACGCCGTGTTCGGGCCGGCCGAGGACGGCGGCTTCTGGCTGCTCGGCCTGCGTAAGCCGGATCCGCGGCTGATCCTGGGCGTGCCGATGTCGGCCGATCACACTGGCCGGGTCCAGCTGGACCGGCTGCGGGACGCGGGCTTGCGGGTGCGCCAGGTGCCGGAACTGCTCGACGTGGACACGGCGCAGGACGCGGAACGCGTGGCGGGCCAGGCCCGCGGCAGCCGCTTCGCGGCCGCCCTGGCCGCGCTGATCGCGGGCGGCCACGTCCAGCCGGCCCTCACCGGGCGCCACCACCAGGTGCGGCCGGCCCCGGCGGCCGCGCTCGGCTAAGCCCCCCGGCGGGGCGGTCGGGGCGGTCACGGCGGCTGCGGCCGCCGCGGCGTGATCGGCGGCGATCAGCCGGAAGCACAGTTCCACCAGGACCAGGCCGACCGCCGCTTCGACGACGCCTTCGCCGATCGACCGGACGATCAGGGTGGTCACGACGTCGGTGGGGCCGGACGGGTCCGGCAGGATGGCGATCACCCCGTTGGCGACCAGCAGCGGCACGGTCCCGAACGCTGCGACCCGCCAGAAGTGCGGCCGGACCAGATGCACGCAACGGCGCAGGCCGGCCACGGCGTGCTGGCGCTCGAGCTCGATGACCGGTCCGGCCACCGACAGCAGGGTGATGGCGATCAGCCCGGGAATGATCAGCGCCACCAGCCCGATCAGGACGATCAGGGTGACCAGCAGGTCGGCCAGGATCAGCGAGCCCCAGGGCAGCGAGCGCAGCACGTCGCGGATCCGGCTGCCCTCCGCCTCCGGCCCCGGTCGTTCCCGTGCTCGCTAACCGTGACCAGCCGGCACAGGAAGCCGGACAGGAACACCGCGCCGAGCAGGCTCACCGTCGAGGTGGACACGGCCCCGGCCACCGCCGAGGTCACGTCGGCCCGGTCCAGCAAATGGTCGGCGGCCACGTCCACCGCCACCGTCACGGCGGACACCACGATCGAGACGACCAGGATCCGCCACGCGTGCCGCCGGGCGGTATGCGCCACGGCCACGGCGATGGGCCGGAACCGCAGCGCCTGATCCCCTGACGTCATGACACGTCACGCTACGTGAGTGCCATCTGGGCCGCGTCCTCCGGGGCGCCCGGCGCCACAACGCCCTCGCGGCGGCAGCCGGACAGGTCCGGTGCCGCCGCGAGGGCGTTAGAGATAACTAGAGGCGTGCGGCGACGGTTACTCCTGGCCGGGGACCTCGGTCATGAGGTCCTCGGAGGTCTCCATGCCGGCCTTCCAGACCGAACGAGCGATGATCTTGGAGGGGTCGGCCCGGTGCGCGTAGTGCTTGGCGATGTCGGTGCCCTCACCGAGCAGGCCCTCGGAGAGGGTGGTCGGCTGCAGGCCCAGCGCCAGGAACTGGTCGTTCCGCACCACGAGGTCGTTCTCCTCGGCCTCGACCCGCGGGTTGGGCAGGTAGGCGATCTCCACGCCCATCACGTCGGCCACCATCTTGGCCAGGTCCAGCACCCGGTGGGTCTCGGTGATCTGGTTGAGCACCCGGGGCCGCTCCCCCGCCACGGGCGGGTTGCTGATGGCCAGCTCGATGCACCGCACGGTGTCGCGGATGTGGATGAACGCGCGGGTCTGCCCGCCGGTGCCATGCACCGTCAGCGGGTGCCCGATCGCCGCCTGCATCAGGAACCGGTTGAGCACCGTGCCGTAGTCACCGTCGTAGTCGAACCGGTTGATCAGCCGCTCGTCCTGGCCCGTCTGCGGGGTCTGCGTGCCCCACACGATGCCCTGATGCAGGTCGGTGATCCGGACCCCGTCGTTCTTGGCGTAGAACGCGAACATCAGCTGATCGAGCGTCTTGGTCATGTGGTAGACCGACCCGGGGTTGGCCGGGTGCAGGATCTCCCGCTCCAGCTCACCGTCGGGGGTGGGCACCTTCACGGTCAGGTAGCCCTCGGGAATCGGCGCGCTGCCCGACCACCCGTACCCGTAGACGCCCATCGTGCCCAGGTGCGCCAGCGCGGCGTCGATCCTGGTCTCGACCAGCGCGGCCAGCAGGTTGTGCGTGGCCCGCACGTTGTTGTCCACCGTGTAGCGCTTGGTCGCCGTGGTCCGCATCGAGTACGGCGCCGCGCGCTGCTCGGCGAAGTGCACGATCGCGTCCGGCCGCAGCTCGGACAGCACCGCGACCAGCTTGTCGTACTCGGTGGCCAGGTCCAGGCTGATGAAGCCGATCTCCTTGCCGGAGACCTCTTCCCAGACCCGGATCCGCTCGCCGATCGGCCTGATCGGCGTCAGCGACTCGACCTCCAGGTCGATGTCGATCTTCCGACGGCTCAGATTGTCGATGATGGTCACATCGTGGCCACGGTCCGACAAGTAAAGCGAGGTCGGCCAGCCACAGAAACCATCGCCGCCCAGAACCAGAACGCGCATTCCGACTCCCATCACGTTCCGCCGTTTGCAGGGATGCCCTTCGGCCGCTGCCGTTGGGGCCGGGAACTCAAGGCGGAAAGGCATGCTATCCAGGCCGTGGCGTCCCGTGACCGGCCAGTCTACCCGGACGGGCTCAGGAAGCCCGCCGGCAGATCGGCACATATGCCGCGAATCACCATGACCCCCGCCCGCCAGCCTTGGCATAGTAGCCAGGCCCGAGGCTCAGCACCCAGCGAACAGAAGAGGCCACTGGTCAGCAGCCTGACGACTACGTACCCCGGATCATCCCGCTTCATCAGATCTGGTCCCGGTTTCCTGGGCGGACGCCGTGGTTTCGGGTGAGATGAGTCACAGCGCCGCGGCGGCCCCGGGCGGCTGGACCTGACGTAACGGGGCAGAAACATCCAGCGTGGACGATAGGGACATGAGACGCCGGCGTATTCAGGTGGGATGCGACTTCACCTACCGGTCCGCCATCGACACCCCGGTCGTCTTCCAGGTGCAGCCGCGCGGGTCCGCAGACGTGGCCGTGGACCACGAGCGGTGGTCGGTGCGGCCGCAGATCCAACTGCGGAGCTATACCGACCTCTACGGCAACCCGTGCGCCCGGGCCGTGCTGCCGGCGGGCCGGTCCAGCGTCGGCTATCACGCGATCGCCGACGTTCCCGACGCCACCGAGGACGCGGACTGCGAGGCCGCGCAGGCCACGCCCGACGCGCTGCCCGACGATACGTTGATCTACACCCTGCCCAGCCGGTACTGCCTGCCCGACGTGCTGGCGGACGAGGCGTGGTCCCGGTTCGGCGCGCTGGCCCCGGGCTACCGCCGGGTCCAGGTCATCTGCGACTACGTGCACAGCCATCTGGAGTTCAGCTACGGCAGCAGCACGGCGCTGTCGACCGCCGCGGACGTGAACGCGGCGGGCCGGGGCGTGTGCCGCGACTTCACCCACCTGGCCATCTCGTTCTGCCGGGCGCTGAACATCCCCGCCCGCTACGTCTTCGGGTACCTGCCCGACATGGACGTGCCCCCGGACCCGGCGCCGATGGACTTCGCGGCCTGGATGGAAGTCTGGCTCGGCCAGCGGTGGTGGACCTTTGATCCCCGGAACAACATGCGGCGCAAGGGCCGGGTGGTGATCGGCCGGGGACGCGACGCCTCCGACGTGGCCATGGCCACGACGTTCGGCGGACCCGTTCTGGAATCGATGGTGGTTCAGGCCGAGGAGGCGCCGCGATGACACCCGATCCCTGGCAGATCCGCTCCCGGCTGCTCGATCACCGGGGGCTGGACCTGGACGCCGCCCGGCGGGTGACCTACGTCATCGAGCAGAGTTTCCGCTACGACTACGACGCGCCGGTGCGGTCGCTACGGCAGCGGCTGGTCATCGTGCCCCCGGCCCGGCACGGCGGCCAGCACCGGCGGGCCTGCCAGCTCGAGGTGACCGGCGCGCAGGCCCGGCGCCGGGTGCGGCTGGACTCCCGGGGCAACGTGGTCACCTGGCTGAAGGCCGAGCACGTGGCCCAGGCCGTGGAGTTCCGGCTGACCGCCATCGTCGAGCGGATCCGCCGCGACGGGCCCGCCGTGCTGCCGCTCGAGGCGCTGGACAGCCCGGCCCTGCTGTCCGCGACCCGGCTGACCGCCGCCGATGACCGGCTCCGCGAGCTCGCCGCCCGCCTCCCGGCCAGCGCCGTGGCCCCGCTGGACCGGGCGGAGTGGATCTGCGACCAGGTCCACGCCTCACTGGACTACGCCGACGGGGTGACCTCGGTGCGGACCACGGCCGCCGAGGCACTGGCCGGCGGCCGCGGCGTCTGCCAGGACATGGCCCACGTGATGCTGGCCCTCTGCCACCTGGTGGGGCTGCCGGCCCGGTACGTGTCCGGGCACCTGATCGGCCAGGGTGGCACGCACGCCTGGGTCGAGGTCATAGTGCCCCGGGCCCGGGAGGCGATCGCGGTGCCGTTCGATCCGTGCCACGGCCGCCGTGCGGGCAGCGCCTACGTCACGATCGCGGCCGGCCGGGACTACAGCGACGTGGCGCCGACCTCGGGCAGCTACGTCGGCACGTCTGGCAGCCGGCTGACTGCCCAGCGCCGGGTGGGGGTGCTGGCCGCCGCCTGAGTACGGGGCTCAGGTCCGGTTGCCCCGGATGATGTTGCGCGAGCCGTGGTTCACGACCGGCCGGCCGGTGTTCGGCAGCCGGTGGCCGCGGCGGCCGAGGCCGATGTAGTTGCCGATGACCAGGTTCCGGGTCGTCCCGGCCCGCAGCGTGACGCCGATGCCGGTGTTACCGCTGATCAGGTTGGCCGGCTTCCGGCCGAAGGCCCCGATCACGTTGCCGTGCGCGTGCCCGGTGAGCAGCACGCCACCGCGGTGGTTGCCCAGCGCCGCCACGCCCAGGATCTTGGTCCCGATGAAGCTGGTGAACACCTGGTTGCCGTGCGCCCGGCCGGCGATGGCCACCCCGTACCCGTCGTTCCCGGAGAAGGTGTTCTGCGGGATCACCGAACGCCGCGAGCCGCCGATGACGTTATTGTGCGCGGTGCCGTCGATCCGCACCCCGTCCCCGCCGTTGGGCAGCGCGCCGTTGCCCTTGGTGTTCAGGCCCGCGATGTCCGGGTCCACGGTGACCCCCGACGCGTGGCCGCCGATCTCGATGCCGTTGCCGCGGTTACCGGAGAACACGTTGGTGCGGACCAGGTTGCTGCCCCCGGTGGCGGTGATCAGCAGGCCGTCCCGGCCGTTCGGCGCGGCGCCCTTGAAGGCCAGCAGGCCGCCGAAGGTGTTGAACGTGGTGAACCCGCTCACCCGGCCGGTGACCTCGATCCCGTTGCGGCCGTTGCCGGCGGACACGTTCCCCAGCGGGATCACGCCGCCCACCTGGGTGCCGGCCGAGGACCCCTGGACGAGGATGCCGTTGAGCCGGTTCTTGACGATCGCGGTGTTGTTGGCGCCGGTGCCGAAGAAGTTACCCTGCACCACCGTGTCGCTGGCGTCGGTGACGCGCAGCCCGTTCTGCTTGTTGCCGCTGATCACGTTGTAGTAGACGAACGGGTTGTTGACGAACTTGCAGCCGACCAGCGAGTTGTGGTTCGCGCCGTCGATCCACACCCCGCTGGCGCCGTTGCCCAGGGCGGCGTCGCCGCGGGCCGTGGTGCCGATGAAGTTCCCGTTGAGCTCGTTGTGCCCGGCGCCGTCGTCGATCAGCACCCCGGACAGGCCGTTGCCGGAGATCAGGTTGCCGTCCGGCGGGACCACGAACACCGGCGTCACGGTGCCCTTGCTGCCGGTCGGGTTGTTCGCCTGCCCGGTGGCAGAATCCACGAACACGGTGCCGCCCACCTCGTTCGCGTAGGAGCGGCCGACGATGGCCAGCCCGTTGTCGCGGTTGGGGATGGCCGACGTGCCCGCGGCATTGGTCCCGATGCGGTTCGCAGCGACCGTGTTCACCGACGACCCGGACAGGGTGATGCCGTTCCCGCCATTGCCGGAGATCACGTTGGAGACCGCTCCGGATGTGCCCGCCGGATTCTCGCCGATCGTGTTCCCCTGCGACGAAGCCGCAACGAAAACCCCGTCCCCGTCATTGCCGAACGCCGCGCCGGAGCGGTTGAGGCCGATGTAGTTCCGGTCCAGGGTGATATTGCTGGCCTCCAGCGTGACGCCGTCCCCGCGGGCGTCGTCCACGGCGAGGCCCAGCAACTGTGCCCCCGACGAGCCCGGCGCGAACTCCAGCCCGGCCTGCCCGTTGGCGTCGATCTCCACGACCGGCGCGCGGCCCCGGACGTATCCCGGGGCGGACGCCCCGTCGATGGTCATGTTCGCCGACAGGGCGGGCAGCGGGCTGGACAGCGTGATCGTGCCGCGCACCGCGAACCTGATCAGCGTGCGGCGGCCTGGCAGGCTGAGGTTGGCCCTGGTGATCGCCGCCCGCAGTGAGCCCGGTCCCGCGCTGGCCAGGCTGGTCACCGTGAGTGAGGCCGGCCGGGTGGCCGCGGCGGCCGCCGTTCCCGCGCACATCAGGCCGGGCACGCAGACGCCCGTGGCGGCCAGGGCCGCGGCCGCAGCCCGGGTGCCGGTGACGATTCTGAACACGATTATCCTGCTCCCCTTGATGGCATCCAGCAGGAATATGCGCAGGTAGATCGCCCGGCAAACCCCGGAATACCTTTCCGGGAATTCGCCCGGATAAGAGCCTTAAATCCAGCTAATCAGATGACTGGACGGATAACGCGGGCCGCTGCCCGGAGCTACTCACCCAGCGCGTCGAGTCAGTGCTGATCGACGTCCGGGGCGCTGCCGTTCTGGGCCACCGGCGCCGGGAGCGGGGCGGCTGGCTCCGTGGCCGGGGCGGCCGGCTCCGGGACCGGGGCCGGGGCCGGGGGCGCGACCTCCTGGGGCGTCTGCGGGGTGCTGTCCGGCACCGGGTCGCCGGACGGGCGGTCGTGGAAGGAGACCTCTATATGCTGCTCCTCGCGCCGCTGGTTCTGCAGCGCCTGGAGCGCCATACTGGCCCGGTCCGCCTCGGTGAGCGGCGGCTGGACAATCGACCGCGGCCACAGCCGCCGGGCCAGCACCACGTTGATCTCGGCGGCGTAGACGGTGATCTCGATGGCCAGGTAGATGTAGGCCACCAGCCCGAGGACGGTCCCGAATACGCCGTAAGCCGAGCCGCTGCGCACATAGTGGTGCACGAGGTATGTGCCGAGGATCTGCAGAAGGGTCCAGGCGATCCCCCCGATCACTGCGCCGGGGATCAGCTTCTGGGTTGGCACCCCCTTCGGGGTCAGGACCCGGAACGTGATGACGTACATGCCCACGTTGAACAGGGCCGCCGCCACCTCGGCCAGGATCACGAAGATGACAGCCTTCTTGCCGTAGGTGTTGAGGCTGGCCAGCAGCGTGGTCAGGATGACCCCCAGGCCGAGCACACCGAGGAACTCCACGGCCCGCCCGAGGCGCTGCACGTAGCCGGGCCGGGCGGGGCCGGGCAGGTTCCACACCTGCTCCATCGTGAACAGGCCCGCCTGGGCCAGCCCGGTCGCGCCCCAGACCAGGCCGATCAGGCCCACGATGAGCCCGATGACGCTGGAGCGCCGCAGTTGGTGCACGTTCTCGGTCACCTGGGTGCCGACCTCAGGGATCTGTTGGGCCACCGCGTTGATGACATCCTGGCGGAACCCCGCATCCACGGAGGCAGCCAGGCCCAGCACCGTCACCAGGATCAGGAGGAGCGGGAACAGCGCCCGGAAGATGGAGAAGGCCAGGTTCGAGACCAGCACGCCCCCGTTGTCGTCGCCGTACTTCTTGGTCACCGCGAAGACGAAGGCCCCCGGGGTGAAGCGCTGCTGGGTGGCGTCTACCCGCCGGATTACCCGCTCGACTGGATTCACCGCGATCACCCGCCTCCGACGCGGATGAACTGCCCCCAGCTGGCCTGGTCAAACGATGGGACCGCTCGGGCAAACCGGCAGCAGCTCACGGGCCGGGCGGCTCACGGGCGGGGGCCGGCGTCAGTTCACGCAGGGAATGCCGTTCTTGGCCACGACCGCGCCACCTTGCGGCCCGGCGGTGGGGATGACCGGGGCCGCCGCCCCCGGCGCGGCGGAGGCCGGGATATGCGGCAGCGTGGCGCTGGCGCCGAGCAGGATCTCGACCTGGTGCGGCGGCACTGAGCCGCTGGCCACGGCGGCCGCGCCGAACAGCGCGGCGATGGGGCCGGCCGGGGCCGCCGCTCCCGGTCCGTAACGGACCTCGGTGCTGGACAGGGCACTGGTGTTCCCGACCCGCCCGGCCCGGAAGCCTGCCCCCGCCAGGGCCGCCGCGACCCGCGCGGCCAGCCCGGTCGTGTTGCCGCCGTTCAGCACATCGACGGTGATCGCCCGGCTGCCGGTCAGGCCGCGGTGCTGGTGCTGCGGAGGGCTGGGCCGGGGGTAAAAGGTGCCCCGGACGATCGACACGATGTCAGCGGGATCGATCACGTTGGCGTCCTGGCCATCGATCGTGGCGTAGCCCTTGATCGGCAGCGTGTGGAAGACCAGGTTGCCGCTGGACAGGCTGCGCATCTCGGTGGCGAAGTCGAGCAGGTTCCACCCCGCGTCGGTGATGACGTACTGCTTCGCGACGGACAGCAGGGCGTCCAGCTTGGTCAGGTCGCTGAGCACCCCCTCGGCCCGCAGTTGGTGGATCACCGAGTCAAGGAACGCCTGCTGGCGGTGGGTACGGTCCAGGTCGCCGTTGGGCAGGCCGTCGCGCTGGCGCACGAACGCCAGCGCCTGGGCGGCGCCCAGGTGCTGGAATCCGGCGGGGAAATTGGCGCCGGAGTTGACGTCGTGGACCGGATGCCTGAGGCAGACCTCCACCCCGCCGAACACTTTCGCGAGCTCGTAGAACCCGTCCATGTTGACTTCGGCGAAGTGGTCGATGTGCACCCCGGTGAGCTTCTCCACGGTCGCCACCGCGGCGGTACGGCCGGCCTCATTACCAAGGAAGGCCAGTTGGTCCTGGCCCATGGCGGGATGCTGCTGCCGCAGCTTCCCCTCCTCGTAGAACATGCTCACGCCGTAGGCCTGGTCGATCTTGCCCTGCTGCTGCGGCCCGACCGTGCCCGCGAACTGCACCCAATCGTCGCGCGGGATCGAAAAACCGACCGCTTTCTTGCCGCCGGCTGGTATGTGGATGAGGATCAGCGTATTCGTGTCATTACCGCCCGCACCGTTGGCGACGGCCTGGGCGTTTCCCGCATGCAGCTTGGACAGGATGCCCGCGGGCAGGATGTTGCCATTCCAGTCCCGGCGGCTTTCCAGTCCCATAAGGAGGATGTTCTGCGGGCCGATAGAGGGGCCGCTGGCGATAGCGTGCGAACTCCCGATGCTGCTCACGTCCTGGACGAACGAGTGCGAGAAGCCGCTGACCAGGAGGATCAGTGCCGCGAAGACGCAGCACAGCCAGTATCCGGTCTTCCGCCGGCGCATCGGTTCCCTCCTGGGCGGGTAGTTACTGTTGCGGCGAAGACTACCCACGCAGTTCCCTCGCCAAGCCGGAGCAGCTAACCTTTAGGACCACAATGCCGACCCCGCAAGGATACGACGCAGACCCGCGGCCGCTGTATCGCGGCGCGCCGCGGCGTTATCGGGGCACGCGTGGGCCCGATCCCGTAATGCGTGCGCAAATGCACGGGCGCGATCCGGTAACGCCCCGGGGCTATTCCGTAATGCGCGGGCAAATGCACCGGCGGCCATCACCGCCTGGCCCGGTGCCGTCGTGGTGGGGTTCGCTGACCACCAGGGGCGGGGTTTGCATCGTGGCGGGCGGGACCGCGCTCGGCGCGCTCATCACCGTCCTGGCGGGCACCGATCCGGGCCCGGTGCTCGGCGTGTCCCTGGTGGCCGCCACGCTGGCCGCTGCCCTCGCGATCCAGCCCCGGGCCGTCTACCGGATCATCCCGGTACCCGCGCTGGCTTATGTCGCTACCGCCATTGTGGCCGGGCTGATCGGGGACCGGGTGGCCAGCACGTCCCACACGGCCCTCGCCGTCAGCGCCGCCCAGTGGATCGCCAGCGGGTTCCTCCCGATGACCGCGGCCACCTTGCTGGCCATCGCGGTGACCGCGATCCGCTGGTTCATCCAGTCCCGGATCCGGTGACCGTCGGGGATACCGGCGTGCACATCGTTCAGCCCGGGCGCCCCCAGGGCCTGGCGGCGAGAACGGCGAGGTGCAGGGCGACCAGCGTGTCTTCCAGGTCGCGGACGGCCTCGATCCGGCCGTGGCGGACTTCGGCGCGCACCAGCTCGGCCGTGGCGCCCGCCAGCGCGTAGTAGGCCTCGTAGGGAACCTCGGGCCAGGCCGGGTGCTCGCGGCGGGCCCGCTCATGCCAGGCCTGATTCAGCCTGGCGAACTTGTGCTGCGCGGCCTCGAGCCGCCGGACCGCGCGGGGCCCGGCCGCGGGCATGTCCACATAGAAGGCCCGGGCAAAGGCGGGCTCCCCGGCCAGGAAGTCCAGGAACGCGGCCAGGCCCGCCCGCAGCACGTCTTCGGCGCCCGCGCCCGCGGGCCGCTGCCGGGCCGCGGCCGCCACCCGGTCCAGCAGGAGTTCCCCACCCTCGCGGGTCGCGGCGAGGAAGCAGTCCTCCTTGTCGGCGAAGTGGGCGTAGAACGCGGCCTTGGAGACCCGGGCGCCGCGCACGATGTCCGCGACGGTGACGTCATTGAATCCGGTCGTGGCCACGGCGGCGATGGCCGCCCTCAGCAGCCGCCCGCGCTGCGCCGCCCGCACCGCCTCGAGGGGCAGCCCGTTCCGGCCACGGGGCAGCCCAGGCTCACCTTCGTGCGTACGGGCGAGGGCGCCCTCTTGTCTCACTGCCGCCACACTCTTAAGCTATCAGCGCTAAAGTACACCGCCGTACTTCTGTGGTCGCTGCTCCGGCACGACCACGCCGAGCAGGGAAGGCCCCATGAGCGCGACTGCGACAGATTTGATCCCTGGCCGCCAAGGAAAGGCGTCGTGGCTGTGGCGCCGCCAGCTGGATACTTATCCCAATACCGGGCCCCGCGTGCTCTACCTGGCCATCACGGTGCTGGCCACCATCACGCTGTACTACGAGCTGTACGTCGTCGGCTCGGTGTCCACCCTGGTCCTGGCCGACCTGCACATGAGCTTCACCTTCTTCGTGGTCATCCTGGCCTTCGGCAACCTGATCGGAGCCTTCGGCTCGTTGTTCGCCGGGCTCGCCGACCGGCTGGGCCGGGCCAACCTCGTGGTCGGCGGGCTGCTGCTCACCGGTATCTTCACCGCGTTCGTCATCCCCGCCATGACCAGCAAGTGGGGATTCGGCATCGCCACCTTCGTGGTCGGCCTGGTCGAGGGCATCTGCCTGGTGGCCACGCCGGCCCTGATCCGCGACTTCTCCCCCCAGGTCGGCCGGGCCACCGCCATGGGCTTCTGGACCGCCGGCCCGGTGCTGGGCAGCCTGATCGTCGCGGTGGTCGGCAGCGCCACCATCCCCGCCGTGGTGCGTGACCCAGGGATCTGGACGCACCAGTACCGCATCTGCGGCATCGCCGGCCTGGTCGTGTTCCTGATCGCCCTGGTCGGGCTGCGGGAACTGTCGCCGCGGCTGCGCGACCAGCTGATGGTGACGATGCGCGACCGCGCGCTGATCGAGGCCCGGGCCAAGGGGATCGACATCGAGGCGGCGCTGCGGCACCCGTGGCGTCAGTTGCTCAAGCCCGACGTGATCATCTCGGCTGTCGGCGTGTCGCTGATGCTGCTCATCTACTACACGGCCGTCGCGTTCGCCGTTATCTACCTGACCACGGTGTTCGGGTTCTCCGTCAAGGACGCCAACGGCCTGGGCAACTGGAACTGGGGATTCAACGTCATCGCCGTGATCCTGATCGGGATAATCTCCGACCGGTTCCGGGTCCGGAAGCCGTTCATGGTCATCGGCGGGGTGGTGGCCGCCGTGATGACCGTGGTGTACCTGGAGCAGGCGGGCCATCACCCCAGCTACTACACGCTCGCCATCATCCTGGCGGTGGGCTCGTTCTTCCTGGGCGTGGCCTACTGCCCCTGGATGGCCAGCTATACCGAGACCGTCGAGGCGCGCAATCCCGCACTCACCGCCACCGGCCTGGCCATCTGGGGCTGGATCATCCGGGTCACGATCTTCATCGCGTTCCTGATCATCCCGGCCGTCATCAACTCGGTCACGCCACTGATCAGCTACGGGCCCACCGTGTCCGGGTACGTGGCGCGCTATGGCAGCGAGATCACGTTCGCGCAGACCCACCCGCAGGTCGTGGCCACCGCCACCACCTATAAGACCCAGCTGGCCAACGCGCAGAAGTTCGCGCCCGAGCTGGCGGTGATCCAGGCCAATCCGGCCCTGTTCGCCAAACTGGCCACGTACCCCAACCCGGCTGCCATCCCGCCGAAACTGGCGGCCCAGGCCGTCGCGGCCGCGGGCGGGGGCGCGAAGGGGACCGCCATTCTGTCCACCATCAGCGCCAACGGCGCCGCCATTAAGGGCGTCATCGCGGTGGCACCCAAGCTGGCGACCGTGGCTCCCTATGCGGCCCAGCTGACGGCGCTGTCCAAAGTCCCGCCGCAGGTGTTCCCGTACCTGAAGGCCCACGCCGCCGCGGTCCAGAAGGCCGCCGCCCAGGCCCCCGGCCAGTGGAAGACCTGGTACTGGGTGTGTTTCGGCGGCATCATTTTCTTCCTGCTCACCATCCCGCTGCTCCGGGGCCGCTGGAAGACCTCCGACGCTCGCCGGGACGAGGAGGAGCACGAGGCGATGGTCACCGCCGAACTGGCCAAGCTTCATACCTGAAAAGGCACGGCGCTCTGCCCGGATCGGCTGATCCGGGCAGAGCGGCTGCTCACCTGACCAGCGGATCGCCGTTAATGGGCCGCAACGAACTTGCGCTCGACATCCGCCGGAATCCGGCCCCGGTCGCTGATCACTATGCCCTGCGTCCGGGCCCAGTCACGGACGTCAGCACTGTGCTGCCGGGAGCTGACCGTCCTGCGGGGGGCCGGCTCCCTGGCCACCTTCCGGGCGTACGGGACGAATTTCTGGGCCGCCTTGTCCAGGGCCCGGCCGTCCTTCCCGCACAAGTCGATCTCAAGAGCACGGCCATCCAAGGAGATAGACCGCGTCCGCGCGTCCTTCGTGCCGCCGCAAATGTCGCATGTGACCGTGACAGTCGTCTGAGTTGCCATACTTTCCCACCCCTAGATTCCTTTGCTGCTCCGCGGAAGGATACCTGACCAGCGCATTTCCTTACGTCAGGGGTGTACTCCGCGAGTCTGCGCGCAGAACGCCCGGGGAGAGCAGCCGGGAGAGCGGCCGGGCCGGTTACGAGATTGACCTTCACCGGGGGTCAGACGGCCGGCTCCTCCGATCATCAGATGCCGGTCAAACCACGCTTGGGTGCGCTGGAGTGCGTCGAGCAAATGCGCGCGCTCGACCGGCACGTGACCCTCCCGCGGGTAGACGACGAGCTCACATTCGGTGCCGGTGCGCGCGATCGCGCCGAAGAGTTCCTCCCCCTGCCCGACCGGCGTGCAGCGGTCCATCTGGCCCTGGATCACCAGCGTCGGCGTCGAACACCGATGGGCATGGAAGATCGGTGAGCGGCCGGTGAACTGGCCTGCCGGGTCAGACCAGGCGCCGTCGAGGATCATTTCGGCATAGCCGGCGACCTCGGACGTGAGGAAAAACGACTGGTTGTTCGCGACGACCGAGAATGCGACGGCGGCCTTGAACCGATCGGTCTGGGTGACGGCCCATCCGGACATGAAGCCGCCGTAGGACAGGCCGGAGATGCCGAGCCGGTCAGGGTCGGCGATCCCATCGGCGATGCACCGGTCGACGCCCGACATGATGTCCCCGAAGTCCTTTCCCCCGCTATCACCGATGACGGCCTGGGCGAAGGCGTGTCCCCGGCCCGTGCTGCCCCGCGGGTTCGGCAGCAAGACGGCGTACCCGGCCGCGGCGAGCAGGACGGCGTTGGGCTCGGAGTCGGAGAACACGGCGTTCCAGCACCAGGTCGGCCCGCCGTGCACGAGCACGAGCATCGGAAGGGGGCCGGCCGCACCCCGCGGGGTCAGCAGCCGCCCCTCGATCTCGAGGCCGTCCGCGCCGGCCCAGCGGATGGTCCGGGCGTCGGGGAACTCGACCCCGTCGGCGATTTCGTGGTTGAACGAGGTGATACGGACCCAGGTGCCGCGGCCAGGGTCGAACCGGGCGAGTTCCGGCGGCACGCCGTGCGCCTCATGGGTCGTCATGACCAGGGCGCCGCCATCGGAGACGGCCACCTGCGGCTTGCAGACATCGGCACCGATGTACTCCTGGCCGGCCCAGACTTCGTCGCGGTCCCCGCCGAGCCGGATTCGTCCCCAGGCCGTACCGGTCCCGTGCATCCGGCCATAGGCGAGCGACTCCTCATCGCACCAGGTCGCGACCCCGACCGTCTCCAGTCCCGGCCAAGGGTCGGACACGGAGCCGCCGGTCAGGTCGACGATCAGGACGCTCCCGTTGAGCAGCGCGGGGTCGCTCGAGTAGCCCTCGATCACCGAGGCGTGCCGGCCATCCGGTGACAAGGCGAGTCCCTCGAGCTGCCACCGGGGCTGGTACAGGACGTCCGCTGTGCGGGCCCGGAAATCGAGGCGGGCCAGCCTGGAGCGGTACCAGCCGTTGCCGGCCGGGTTCTCCGCGATGAGGGCGACGGCCGTATCGCCCGCACCGTCCCAGCCGACCTCCCACACGCTCCATCCGGAGGGACCCACCTCGGTAACCTCGCCCGTCGCCAGGTCGACCATCAGCAGCCGGCGCCACGCACCGCTCGAACGCCGGATCCCGCGCTCGAGTTCCGACGCGCCGCCAGTGACGAGTGTCCCGGACACCTCCCGGGAATATGAGCCAGGATCGGCGGCCAGGACGAGCAGCCGGCGACCGTCCTGCGACCAGACGAGCTGCTCGGCCGATCCCGGGAAGCTCGCCGCGAGGACCGGCTCCTCTCCGGGCACCATCGTGTAGGGGAGATGGTGCCCGGCCAGCGCGCGATCCGAGATGCAGGCCAGCCGCGATCCGTCCGGTGACCAGAGGGGATGGGTATCGGCCCACGGGCCTTCGGTGAGCCGAACCGGGTCAGCATCCCCCTCGACGATCCACAGGTCGCTCGGCTGGGTTACCCCGTGTTCGGAAACCACCGCGTGCAGGGTGAACGCGAACCGTGATCCGCCGGGGGCAAATTCGATCTCCATCGGCGTCCGCACCGCCAGCAGGGCCGCCGCGGTCGGCGGCTGCCCCGCCACACGCTCGGTCATGTCCGGTTTCCCTTCTCCCCAGCGCCGCCGGCAGGCATGGCCCGACGCTAGCCCACGGAAGGCCGGAGCCCGGCAGGTACCTGGCCGCTTCCGCGCCGCCCGAGGGCGCTGGGATGATGCGGTGATGGCGGATCAGATCGAGCCGTTCATGATTGCCGTGGACGGCGCGGCGCTGGATGACCTCCGTGACCGGCTGCGGCGGGCCCGGTGGCCCGAGCGCGAGACGGTGGGCGACTGGTCCCAGGGTGTCCCGCTGGGTTACCTGCAGGATCTGTGCGGCTACTGGGCCAGCCGGTATGACTGGCGGGCCACCGAGGCGCGCCTTAACCAGATCCCGCAGTTCACCACCAGGATCGATGGCCTGGATGTGCACTTCCTGCACCTCCGCTCCCCCTGCCCGGACGCGACGCCGCTGCTCATGACTCATGGCTGGCCCGGGTCGTTCCTTGAATTCGAGCGGGCGCTCGGACCGCTGACCGACCCGCCCGCGCACGGCGGTGATGCAGCCGATGCGTTCGATGTGGTGGTGCCGTCGCTTCCTGGCTACGGGTTCAGCGGCAAGCCGGCCAGCACCGGCTGGGACATCCACCGCATCGCCCGCGCCTGGGCTGAGCTGATGACCCGCCTGGGCTACGACCGGTTCCTGGCCGAGGGCAGCGACTGGGGTACCAGCGTGTCCACCAGCCTGGCGCTGCAACGGCCCGGCCGCCTGCTGGGTATCCACCTCATCCCGCCCCTGGTGCCACTCGACCGCAACGCCGCTGACCTGACCGGACCGGAACGCGCTGCGGTGGCCGACCTCGATGAACGCGGCCGCAGCGGATCGGGCTACTCAGCCGAGCACGGCACCCGCCCGCAGACCATCGGCTACTCGCTGACCGACTCACCGGCCGGGCTGTGCGCCTGGATCGTGGAGAAACTGTGGGCCTGGACCGACCACCCCGGCGACCTCAGCCAGATTCTCACCGCCGACCAGGTGCTGGACAACATCACCTTGTACTGGCTGACCGGTAGCGGCGCCTCCTCCGCCCGGCTGTACTGGGAGAGCATCGCTGAGGTCACGGAATGGTTCACCGGCGCCACCCGCGACGCCATCACCGTCCCGGCCGGATGCAGCATCTTCCCCAAAGAAGTACCGCGACCCTCCCGCCGCCAGGCCCAGCGCCGCTTCACCAACATCGTGTACTGGAACGAACCCGACCGCGGCGGCCACTTCGCCGCCTGGGAACAGCCCGCGCTCTTCACCGGCGAAGTCCGCGCCGTCGCCCGGAGCTGTCACCATCCAAGCACTCGGGCTGATCACTTACGATCAAGGTAATCACTGGCCCAACTGGATAAAGGAACCATGGCGACTCTTACTCAGGTAACGCTCACCTGTGACGTGTGCGGCAAGGCCAAGGACGTCCAGACCCGGACGATCGGGCTCGATGGCAAAACCTACGAGATTGACCTTTGCCCGAAGGACGGTAAAGGCCTGAGTAAAGCTACATCCGGCTACGTCTCCAATGCCCGGAAAATCACTGCCCGGCAGGCTCCCCGTGAGAAAATTACTGCCCGGCAGGCTCCCCGTGAGAACGGCCGCAGGCCACGCTCCCGGACCGAAACCGCGGCCATCCGTGACTGGGCCAGGACCTCGGGCATGCAGATCTCCGACCGGGGCCGCGTCCCCGCGGCCGTCTTCCGCGATTACGAGGCATCTCACTAGCCTCGACGCGCCAGACCCGCGCCGGGTCGCGGCAACGGTGTCCGCTACGTCGGATTCGGCTACAGTCGCCCTAGACAGGCGGGAGATCGCCTGGCTGAGTGGCAGCGAAACGGACAGCGGCGCTCCGGGAAAGGCCCCGGCCGGAATGACGGCATTGAGACTGCAAACCGGTAGTTCCGGGCTGAGCTTTGATGCCCGGCGGTGGACCTGGTTCGATGCCATAGCTGGCGCCGCCACGGTGACCCTTCTTTTTTCGCTGTTCGACCCGTGGTACGACATCCGTTTCGCAGGCTGCCCAGGCGGCGCCTGCCGGGCCGATAACCGGCTGGGCAAGCTGAGCGGCATCGTGACCCACGGCTATCTGTGGGCCACGTTCGCGGCGGCCCTGGCGGTCCTGGTTCTGCTGGTGCTGCGTGCGCTGGACCGGGCCGGCTTCTTCCAGTCCCCCAGCGACCGGCAACTGCTGGCCGGCCTGACCGGGCTCAACGTCAGCCTGGTGCTTCTGGCCTTCCTGGCCAGGCCAGGATTCATCGCCCTGCCTGCCCAAGGCCCTCCTCCTCCGCTGCCCCTGGCCCTGCTCACCGTCAGCTGGCAATACGGGGCATGGATGGCCGTCACGGCCGCAACCGTGGCGGTCATCGCGGCGGTCCTCAACCTGGCCCGGCCCCGTCCCAGCCCATGAGGCCGTCGGTACGATCGCCAGATGAGAGCCTTGCGGCGCGGCATACCCCGGGTGGCCACGCTGGCCGCCAGCGTCGCGATGGCAGCCAGTGCCGCAGCCGCGGTGGCGTGGCTGCCCGGCGGCCTCCCGGCGTCCGCGGCGCCCCGGGCGGCGCTCTCCAGCGGCGTGGTGCGGCTGAAGGTGGGCACGATCACCCTGCGCCGGTGCGCCGTGAAACCGCTCACCTTCTGCGGGGGTCTGGCGGTGCCACTGGACTACTCCTCAGCGGCCAGCCCCCGGATCCAGGTGGGCTTTCGCTGGCTGCCCGCCACCGGTGACGCGGCGGGGACCATCCTGGCTGTCGAAGGTGGGCCCGGGTACGCCTCCACCGGCTCGGAACCGGAGTACCGCGCGATGGCCGGCCGCTGCTGGCGACCCGTAACCTGCTGCTGATCGACCTGCGCGGCACCGGCACGTCCACCCCGGTGAACTGCCCAGGGCTCGAGCATGCGGGCGCGAAGCAGTACGGCCGCCACTTCAACCGGCTGGTGGCGGCCTGCGGCGCGCAGCTGAATCACACCTGGCACTACCGGGGCGGCGGCTGGGTGCACGCCTCCGACTTGTTCAACTCCGCCTACTCGGCCCGCGATGTCGCGCGGGTGCTGCGCGCCCTGCGGCTGGGCCGGGTGGACCTGTACGGGGATTCCTATGGCAGCTGGTTCGCCCAGGTATTCGCGTCCCGGTACCCGGGGCGGCTGCGCTCGGTGACGCTGGACTCCACCTATCAAGTCCTCGGGCTCGATCCCTGGTACACCACGGCGGTGCTGACCGCCCGGCGTGCCTTTGCCCAGGCCTGCGAGCGGTCCGCAGCCTGCGCCGCGGCTACCCGCGGCGGGCGGGCCTGGGCGCGGATCGGGGCGCTGGCCCGGCGACTGGACCGCCGGCCCGTCAGCGGCCCCACCACCACCGAGTCCGGCACTCGCGGTCGGCTGACGGTGACCCCGCTGACCCTCGTCAACCTGGTCAACAACGCCGGCTTCGACCCGGTCGTCTACCAGGATCTGGACGCGGCCGCCCGGGCGCTGCTGCGGCACGACGATGCCGCCCCGCTGCTCCGGCTCGCCGCACTGTCACTGGGCTTCGACGACACGAATGAACCGCTGCCCGGGTTCAGCGGCGGGCTGTACTTCGCCGTGTCCTGCACCGACTATGTCCAGCTCTTCGACCGGTCCGCGCCGCCCGCGGTCCGGCACCGGCAGTACCGGGCGGCGCTGCGCCGCGAGCCGGCCGGCACTTTCGCCCCGTTCAGCCTGGTGCAGTGGACCTCGATGGACCAGTACACCGAGGCTTACAGCGCCTGCCTGAACTGGCCTGCTCCGGTACACCACAATCCGCCGATCACCCGGCGGCCGCCGCTCGTCCCGGCCCGGCTGCCCGTGCTGATCCTGTCCGGAAGCTTCGATTCGCTGACTCCCCGGCTGGACGGCGCCACCCTGGTCGCCCGGCAGATGGGCCGTTCGGCCCGGCTGGTGACGCTGGCCAACCTGACCCATGTCACCGAGCAGGATGGCGACAGCGGCTGCGCCATGTCGATCTATCAGCGCTTCATCGAGAACCCCGGCGGCCTGCCGGGCGAGAACACCTCGTGCGCGGGCCGGGTGGCCCCGATCCACACCGTCGGCAGCTATCCGCGGCGGCTGGCCGGTGCCATCCCGGCGAGCCCGCTTCCTGGCAACCGGGCCGGCCGCCAGGCCCGCCGCGCCGCCACCGTGGCCCTGGCCAGCGTGGGAGATGAGGTGAGCCGCTGGCCGCTGCTCAGCGGCGACCGGGACCTGGGACTGCGTGGTGGCCGGGTCGCCTTCTCCGGCGGAAATGACCTGAAAATCGCGCTGCGTGGCGTGCGCTGGGTGAGCCGCGCCGTCATCGATGGGACCGCCGTCTGGGATCAGTCGTCCGGCTGGGTGACCGCCCGGCTCACCGTGCACCCGGACGGCGGCGCGGTGGTCCGGCTGACCGCCCGATGGCACGTGTTCGGCCCGCAACGGCAGCCCGCGGTGATCCACGGCTCCCAGGGCGGCCGCCGGCTGGCCGCCCAGTGCCCGGCGCCCTGACCGCAGGGACTGCGGGGTCTGCGGCCTCACGCGGGACGGATGTGGGCCTGGCGCGGGACGAAGCGGTCAGCCGCGGCGGGTGAGGCGCATCCTGACCGGCGCGGCCGGGCGGAGTGTGACGAAGCCGCGGGGCTGCGGCAGTCCGGGGCCGGTCAGGTCGAGCCGGAAATGGCGGCAGAGCCTCGCGAGGACCAGGACCGCCTCCAGGCGGGCGAACCCTGCGCCTATGCAGCCGCGCTTGCCGCCGCCGAACGGGATCCAGGCGTAGCGATGCCGCTGCGGTGCGCCGGGCAGGAATCGGTCCGGATCGAAACCAGCCGGGTTCGGCCACACGTCGGGGTTGCGGTGGATCAGGTAGGGCAGCACCGCGACCATGCTGCCTGCTGGCACTGGCGTGCCGCACACGTCATCGTGGTCAACGGCGGTCCGCTCGATCGTCCACGCGGGAGGGTACAGCCGCATCGCCTCGCTGATCACCGCGGTGGTCCAGGGCAGCTTCTCCGGGTCGGCCGGCCCGTTCCCCAGTACCGCGTCAACCTCGTCCTCAAGCCGCTGCCGCGCCTGCGGGTAGGCCGACAGCAGGGCCAGGCTCCACGTCAGGGCCACGGCCGTGGTCTCGTGCCCGGCGACCAGGAAGGTGCTGATCTCGTCCCGGATCTCGGGGTCGCTCAGGGCATGGCCGTCGGAGTCCCGGGCCGCCATCAAGAGCCCCAGCAGGTCACGTGGCCCTGCGCCCTCTCTCCCGTCGCCCTCTCCCCCGCGAGCGCCGGCCTGATCCCGGCGGCGGGAGATCAGGAGGTCCACCTGCTGCGGGACGGCGCCGGCCCCGATCCGCCCCACCGCGGTCCGGACCACCCGGGTGGAGCGCGGCCCCCAGGGAATTGGCGCGAACGCTCCCAGCAGCGCCAGCCGCTGCCCGGCGGCCAGCGACCGTCTCAGCGACGGCGCGTGCGCGGCCAGGTCGGCGCTGAACAGCGCCCGGCCCACCACGTCGAGGGTGAGCGCGCTCATCTCACTGGCCACGTCGATCACCTGCGAGCCGGTCCATCGCCCGACCGCGCGGCGCGCCCCGGAATCCATGTCCGCGGCGAATGAGGCTATGTTCCGGCTGGAGAAGACGGGCTGGATGATCCGCCGGTGCCGCCGCCATACCGCGTCCTCCGACGTGAGCAGCCCGTCGCCGAGCATCATCCGCAGTGGCCGGTAGGTGAACGGCTTGACATAGTTGCCCTGGCTGGTGGCCAGCACGTGTTCAGCCTGGTCTGGGCGGCTGAGGACATAGAGGCCTTCCCACGGCCGGACCGGCAGGTACACCGTGTCGCCGTAGCGGGCGAACAGGCCGGTACAGGCCTCCAGCGGGCGCCCGGTGACGATACGTGCCAGCGTGCGGACGGCGTCCGCACCCCGCGGTCCTGGCGGCCGGTTCATGCGCCTTCACCTTGGGGACGGACGGCCTGGAAATAGCGCAGCAGGGGCAGGTCGCCGTATTTTGCGACGCGGAATCCCGCCGCCGCGGCCAGGTCCCCGATCGGGGCGGGGTCGCTATGGCGCATGGCCCGGCCGCCGGAATGCAGGGCCAGACGACTGCGGGACGGGCGGAAGCGGGCGACGAGCAGCCGGCCCCGGGACGGAGTGCCCGGCGCACCGCAGCGGGATCGATGCCGGTCACCTGGCCGCCCGGCGTCACGGCCGCCGCCAGCAAACGGGCCAGATAGCCTCCGCTGCAGCCGACGTCCAGGACGCGATCCCCGGGCCGGGCACCGCTCAGGGCCACGATGCGCCGGTACACCCGGCGCCGCCGGCCGCCAAACGCGATCGCGCTGACCGCCTCGTACCTGCGGACACGGCCGATGATCTCCCCTTGAGGGCCTGAATTCCCAGGCCGGACCGGCTCGCACACCAGCGTGCTCCCTTCTTAGTGGCGACTAAGTTTCTATTAACTTAGTTGCCGCTAAGTTAGTTTGGCAAGAGAGAGCGATACGCAGCCCAAACGAGAACCCGCCGGGGTGCGCCAGGTTCCGGGAATCAGCCTTCGTGGCCCGCGGACGCGGCTGGCGAGGCTATGGCGCCGAGGGCGAGCGCGGCTACGCAGGGTTCAAGCTGGGCGGCCCTGGGCATCCCGGCCGCGCGAAGCGACCGCGTGGACAGGACCGACAGCAGCAGCCACGCCGCCGCTTCGGGGTCGGCGTCGTCCCGGATGTCCCCGTCAGCCTGTCCCCGCCGGATCAGGCCGGCGAGGTGCCCGGCGATCACTCCGGCCACCCGGCTAGCCGCCTCGCCGGCACCGGGATCGGCGAGCAAGGAGGCCGCGTCGGCGAAGAGCGCGCGGTGCGGTCCGGGTCCATGGGGCTTCCCGGCCTGGGACGGGCTGAGAATGTGAGCCAGCAGGCCGGCGGCCGGGCCGTCAGGCCCCGGGGAGGCGTGCAGCTCCGCATCGAGGTCACTGGCCAGGCGGTCAAGCACGGCGGCGAACAGGGCCGCCTTGGAGCCGAAGTTCTGGAAGATCACCGGCTCGGTCACCCCGACCCGGCCGGCCACGTCGGACACTTTCCCCGCGCGATAGCCAACCTCAGCGAACACCTCGGTAGCGGCCTTGAGAATCGACTCGCGCCGCTGGGGGGCGGTCAGCCGGGTACGCCCCGACGGCCCAGTCTGGCCTGCGCTCGGCACGGCAGCCCCCTCGGCAGTTGACTGAAGCACAGGTGAACGACACCCAGCTTAGTCACCACTAAGCATAGGGACGTGATACGGCAATCCCGGAACGGGCGGTCAGCGGGGCTGGATCTCGCCCATCGGGCCGAAGCCCTCATGCGGCGTGTCGATGTAGATGATCTGCGGCTGCGCGGCCACGAGGCCGGGCGCGGCGTCGAAGAACGCCTTCACGTACGGCTGCTTGACGTGGGCGGCACCGGCCTCAGCATCCTTGAAGCCCTCGATGCAGACGAACTCGTTCTCATCGGCCAGGCTCCGGGCGAACTGGAAGAACAGGCAGCCGTCCTCGGAGTTGACGTCCTTAGCGTAGGAATCGGCCAGTGCCAGCCACTCGTCCATCTTGTCCGGCCGGATCGGCATCTTGATGTTGATCAGGATCATGCGACCGCTCCTTAGAGGTGACTGTCGTCTTAAGCGTGGTGCGATCGTCGGCGACCGTCAACCGCAGCGATGCCCTCGCTGCCAGCCTGAGGTAAGGCCTGCTCGGCTCGGCGGCTGCCCTAGCGGGAGCACCGTCGCCCCTCCACGGCCGGCCGGACAGGCGATCTCCACGCGTTCGGTCAGGGCGTGCCGCCAGGCTTGAACAATGGCA
>CAWINS010000021.1:0-260590 GCA_963837335.1 uncultured Actinomycetes bacterium
GGACGATTCACCGGGAAAGTCATAAAATGTCCCTGTGAGCGAACGTTCGCTCATGTCTCTACCTCGGGTTTTAGTTCGCCGGTTATGCCCCCACTCCACCTCGGAGGACCGATGAGGATCCCTGCCCGCCGTGCCGTCCTGGCCGTGGCTTCGGCCGTGGCCGCCACCCTGCTCGTCAGCGGGGGAGCGGCTGCCTCCTTAGGAGCGCCCGCCAGGACGGGCTCGCCGGCCGGCCCCGCCGCGCCCGCCGGAACGGCCGCGCCCGCCAGCACGGGCGCCCCGGCGAACTACGTGTTCGTGCACGACCCGAGCATGGCCAGGGAGGGGGGCACGTACTACCTGTTCTCCACCGGCGACCCGGCCGGGACCATCGGCAACGGCAACATCCAGATCCGTACCTCCCCCGACCTGCGGCACTGGACCTACACCGGCACCGTGTTCGCGGACAAGCCGGCCTGGATCACAGCGGCCCTCGGCAGCATCCCGAACCTGTGGGCCCCGGACATCTCCTACTTCGGCGGCCTGTGGCACCTGTACTACGCGGGATCCAGCTTCGGCTCGAACAACTCGGTAATAGGCCTGGCCACCACGCCCACGCTGGACCCGCACAGCCCCCGCTACCACTGGACCGACGACGGCCTGGTATTTCGCTCCAGCACCGCCGACGACTACAACGCGATCGACCCGTCGCTGGTCAACGGGCCATCCGGGACCAAGTGGCTGGTGTTCGGGTCGTACTGGAGCGGCATCAAGCTCTTCCAGCTGGACGCCTCGACCGGGAAGCCGGCCAGCGCCTCGCCGACCCTGTACTCACTGGCCCAGCGGCCCGCGCCGGACGCGCTCGAAGGCGCGGGCATCACCTACCACGCCGGGTATTACTACCTATTCGTGTCGTTCGACACGTGCTGCGCGGGCATCGGCAGTACCTACCGCATCATGGTGGGCCGTTCGGCCAGCGTGACGGGACCCTATGTGGATCCGGCGGGCACGTCGATGATGAACAGCGGCGGCATGGAGATCCAGGGCAGTGACGAGGGGATGATCGGCCCGGGGTCCTCGTCGATCTTCACCGCGGGGTCAGGGTCTGATCTCGTGTACCACTACTACGACGCGTTCGATAACGGCGACCCATGGGTCCAGGTGCGCCCGCTGATCTGGGCGCCGGGCGGCTGGCCCGTGACCGGGCAGCCTCTCACCCCGGTCCCTGGCAGCCCTATCCCGCTGCGCTAGAAGTGACCGCCGAAACCGCCGTGACCGCCGTCCCCGCCATGGTGCCCGCCGTAGTCGCCCCCCTGGTGACCGGCGGAACCACCATGGTGGCCGACGGGCACGCCGAGATGGCTGGTGGGACCGCTGTGCCGGGCGGCATGCTCCCGGCTGGCCGCCGGCACCGCGGAATCGATGTGCTGGCAGGCTGAGGCCCAGAAGCCGGGCGCGTTCACGCCGTTGACGCCGCGTCGCAGCGGCTCCAGGCCAGCGAGCTGCTCAGCCCATTGGGACGCCACTCCGAAGGCGATCGCGTAAGGCAGGCACTCGGGCCGGCGGTCTGCTGGTCCTGGCCCGGCGTCAGCCTGCGCAGGTCCTGACGGAATGCGCGCAGCGTGCGCAGCAGCGGGTCCTGCGGTTCCTGCCTGGCCTTCAGCCAGCCGCGCCGCGCGGCTGCCGGTCGAGCTGCCGGTACACACGGCCAATGGTGCGCGCCGCGTCCCCGGAACTGGCCAGCCCGGACAGCCGGACCTGCCGCTGGTGCCCGAACAGCCCCTGCAGCAGGGTCTTCTCGTAGCGCAGCAAGAGGTGCGCTGGACCAGCAGGATCAGCGCGGCGACCGTCGGGCCGCTGCGTGGTCCGGGTCAGGATCCAGTCGCGCGTCTTCCCGTCGTCAGCCTGATCGATGTCGATGTAACCACGATGGTGCAGATCGACCAGCGTGGCCGCGATGAGGGCGGGCCGGACGCTTCCTGTCAGCGCGATGCCCGCCTGGGCGGGCCGGAGCCCGCCTGCCCGTTCCAGTGCGCCGGTGACCGGCATGGGCGGGGTTGCCCGGAAAACACCCCGTAACATGGCGTGATTGTATGCGGCCAACCCGGGCCAGAGCCTGGCCCCGGGGACTAGCACTGCCTTACCGGCGGCTGCCCGCCCGGGCCAGCGCGTCCTCCGCCTGGTCGGCCAGGACCTTGACCAGGTCGGCCGCGGACGGCAGGTCGCTGATCAGATCGACAGCCTCGCCGGCCCACACCGGCTGCGGCGGGAGGTCGCCTCGCGCCACACCTTCCTGGTACGCCTGTATGGCCCCCGCGTCGGCAGCGAGTTCGTCGTCACGGCCCCGCCACTCATCCAGGAACGGGTGGGCGAGAGTGCGGCCCGGGTACTTCGCCGGCCACCGGGAGCCCCGGGCGATATCGAGCACCCGGCTGCGCTCGGTGTCCTCCCCGTGCCCCTCGACGATCGCCTTCTTGATCTCCGGGCCGGCCAGGGACTCCGCCGTGGCCTGGAATCGGGTCCCGATGAGCGCCCCGGCGGCACCGAGAGCCAGGGCCGCAGCCACGCCCCGCCCGTCGGCGATCCCGCCCGCGGCCAGTACCGGAGTCGGTGCCGCCAGGTCCACCACGACCGGCACGAAGGGCAGCGTGGACCGGCCGCGGCGGGCCCCGTGCCCGCCGGCTTCGGTGCCCTGGGCCACGATGACATCGGCGCCGAGGTCCACGGCCTGCCTGGCCTCCTCAAGGTCAGTGACCTGGATGATCAGCGCCGCACCCGCCTGCCGGATGAGTCCGGTGAACGGGCGGGGGTCGCCGAAGGACAGCATCACGGCCCTGGGCCGGTACAGCAGCGCGCGCTCGACAGTGCCGGTGCCGACCGCCCAGCTCTGGAAACCGACCCCCCAGGGCTGGCTGGTGCCCTCGGCGACGATCGGCAGCTCACGGTCCAGCCAGTCCAGGTCCCCGCTACCCCCGCCGAGCAGGCCCAGCCCGCCGCCGTTCGAGACCGCCGCCGTCAGCGCACCGCCCGCCGTTCCGCCCAGCGGGGCCAGTGCGATGGGGTGCCGAGCGGACATCGTCGTGAACGCGGTGAACGCGAGCGCGTGGTGGGCAACCTTCGCCAGAGGGGGCGAAGTCCGGGCTCTGGCTGGCCGGCGGTGACCGCGGATCTGGACGATTCACCGGGAAAGTCATAAAATGTCCCTGTGAGCGAACGTTCGCTCATGTCTCTACCTCGGGTTTTAGTTCGCCGGTTATGCCCCCACTCCACCTCGGAGGACCGATGAGGATCCCTGCCCGCCGTGCCGTCCTGGCTGTGGCCTCGGCCGTGGCCGCCACCCTGCTCGTCAGCGGGGGAGCGGCAGCCTCCTTAGGAGCGCCCGCCAGCACGGGCTCGCCGGCCGGCCCCGCCGCGCAGGCCGGAACGGGCGCGCCCGCCAGCACGGGCGCCCCGGCGAACTACGTGTTCGTGCACGACCCGAGCATGGCCAGGGAGGGGGGCACGTACTACCTGTTCTCCACCGGCGACCCGGCCGGGACTATCGGCAACGGCAACATCCAGATCCGTACCTCCCCGGACCTGCGGCACTGGACGTACACCGGCACCGTGTTCGCGGACAAGCCGGCCTGGATCACCGCGGCCCTCGGCAGCATCCCGAACCTGTGGGCCCCGGACATCTCCTACTTCGGCGGCCTGTGGCACCTGTACTACGCGGGATCCAGCTTCGGCTCGAACAACTCGGTGATCGGCCTGGCCACGACGCCCACGCTGGACCCGCACAGCCCGCGCTACCACTGGACCGACGATGGCCTGGTGTTCCGCTCCAGCACCGCCGACGACTACAACGCGATCGACCCGTCGCTGGTCAACGGGCCGTCCGGGACCAAGTGGCTGGTGTTCGGGTCGTACTGGAGCGGCATCAAGCTGTTCCAGCTGGACGCCTCGACCGGGAAGCCGGCCAGCGCCTCGCCGACCCTGTACTCACTGGCCCAGCGGCCCGCGCCGGACGCGCTCGAAGGCGCGGGCATCACGTACCACGCCGGGTACTACTACCTATTCGTGTCGTTCGACACGTGCTGCGCGGGGATCAGCAGCACCTACCGCATCATGGTGGGCCGTTCGGCCAGCGTGACGGGACCCTATGTGGATCCGGCGGGCACGTCGATGATGAACAGCGGCGGCATGGAGATGCAGGGCAGTGACGAGGGGATGATCGGCCCGGGGTCCTCGTCGATCTTCACCGAGGGGTCAGCGGTCTGATCTCGTGTACCACTACTACGACGCGTTCGATAACGGCGACCCGTGGGTCCAGGTGCGCCCGCTGATCTGGGCGCCGGGCGGCTGGCCCGTGACTGGGCAGCCCCTCACCCCGGTCCCTGGCAGCCCTATCCCGCTGCGCTAGAAGTGACCGCCGAAACCGCCGTGACCGCCGTCCCCGCCATGGTGCCCGCCGTAGTCGCCCCCCTGGTGACCGCCGGCGGAACCACCATGGTGGCCGACGGGCACGCCGAGATGGCTGGTGGGACCGCTGTGCCGGGCGGCATGCTCCCGGCTGGCCGCCGGCACCGCGGAATCGATGTGCTGGCAGGCTGAGGCCCAGAAGCCGGGCGCGTTCACGCCGTTGACGCCACGTCGCAGCGGCTCCAGGCCAGCGAGCTGCTCAGCCCATTGGGACGCCACTCCGAAGGCGATCGCGTAAGGCAGGCACTCGGGGCCGGCGGTCTGCTGGTCCTGGCCCGGCGTCAGCCTGCGCAGGTCCTGACGGAATGCGCGCAGCGTGCGCAGCAGCGGGTCCTGCGGTTCCTGCCTGGCCTTCAGCCAGCCGCGCCGCGCGGCCTGCCGGTCGAGCTGCCGGTACACACGGCCAATGGTGCGCGCCGCGCCCCCGGAACTGGCCAGCCCGGACAGCCGGACCTGCCGCTGGTGCCCGAACAGCCCGCGCAGCAGGGTCTTCTCGTAGCGCAGCAAGACGTGCGCTGGACCAGCAGGATCAGCGCGGCGACCGTCGGGCCGCTGCGTGGTCCGGGTCAGGATCCAGTGCGCGTCTTCCCGTCGTCAGCCTGATCGATGTCGATGTAACCACGATGGTGCAGATCGACCAGCGTGGCCGCGATGAGGGCGGGCCGGACGCTTCCTGTCAGCGCGATGCCCGCCTGGGCGGGCCGGAGCCCGCCTGCTCGTTCCAGTGCGCCGGTGACCGGCATGGGCGGAGTTGCCCGGAAAACACCCCGTAACATGGCGTGATTGTATGCGGCCAACCCGGGCCAGAGCCTGGCCCCGGGGCCTAGCACTGCCTTACCGGCGGCTGCCCGCCCGGGCCAGCGCGTCCTCCGCCTGGTCGGCCAGGACATTGACCAGGTCGGCCGCGGACGGCAGGTCGCTGATCAGATCGACGGCCTCGCCGGCCCACACCGGCTGCGGCGGGAGGTCGCCTCGCGCCACACCTTCCTGGTACGCCTGCCTGGCCCCCGCGTCGGCAGCGAGTTCGTCGTCACGGCCCCGCCACTCATCCAGGAACGGGTGGGCGAGAGTGCGGCCCGGGTACTTCGCCGGCCACCGGGAGCCCCGGGCGATATCGAGCACCCGGCTGCGCTCGGTGTCCTCCCCGTGCCCCTCGACGATCGCCTTCTTGATCTCCGGGCCGGCCAGGGACTCCGCCGTGGCCTGGAATCGGGTCCCGATGAGCGCCCCGGCGGCACCGAGAGCCAGGGCCGCAGCCACGCCCCGCCCGTCGGCGATCCCGCCCGCGGCCAGTACCGGAGTCGGTGCCGCCAGGTCCACCACGACCGGCACGAAGGGCAGCGTGGACCGGCCGCGGCGGGCCCCGTGCCCGCCGGCTTCGGTGCCCTGGGCCACGATGACATCGGCGCCGAGGTCCACGGCCTGCCTGGCCTCCTCAAGGTCAGTGACCTGGATGATCAGCGCCGCACCCGCCTGCCGGATGAGCCCGGTGAACGGGCGGGGGTCGCCGAAGGACAGCATCACGGCCCTGGGCCGGTACAGCAGCGCGCGCTCGACGGTGCCGGTGCCGACCGCCCAGCTCTGGAAACCGACCCCCCAGGGCTGGCTGGTGCCCTCGGCGACGATCGGCAGCTCACGGTCCAGCCAGTCCAGGTCCCCGCTACCCCCGCCGAGCAGGCCCAGCCCGCCGCCGTTCGAGACCGCCGCCGTCAGCGCACCGCCCGCCGTTCCGCCCAGCGGGGCCAGCGCGATGGGGTGCCGCAGCGAGAACATCGTCGTGAACGCGGTAGACAACGTCATAGCGCAATCATCCCCTCCTGACCCGCCCCTACAGCAATGTCAGGACCGCGCCGTCCGCTCCTAGCGGGTGACGCGAGCCGCCGGACCCGTATTCTCGCGGCCAGTGGCTGCTGGTTCATGATCTTGCTGAGAGATCGAGGGATTCGCGTGGAGACATGGGACGCGTTCGCGACGATCGCCGGGGGCGCCGCGGCCGCCCTGACCGGGCTGCTGTTCGTGGCCGTCTCCATCAGGGCCGACTACATCGCCAGGTCGCAGGAGCTGAGGAACCGGGCCGCCCAGACGCTCATCCTGTTCGGCACGGTCCTGGTCATCGGGGTCCTGATGGCGATTCCTGGTCAGGGGTATCGCACGCTCGGCGCCGAGTTGCTGGCTCTGGGCGTGCTTGCTGGTGCTGGCCTCTATCGTCCTGGACCGGCGCGCGAAGGCCAGCAGGAGCAATCAGGCGATCGCGCAGGTACTCGAAGCCGTCAGCCCCAACATGGTCACGTCGGTCCTGCTGCTCGCGGCAGGAAACATCCTGGTGGTGGGCGTGAGCGCCGGGCTGTACGTCCTGGTTGCGCCGGTGCTCACGGCTCTGGTCGGCGGTGTCGTCAGTGCCTGGCTCTTCCTGACCAAGGTCACTGAATAGCTGGGGTCCAGAACCGGGCTGCCCGGTGCGGGCCGCGAGATGCCGGCCCGGGCACTAGGACCAGTGCTTGCCGTTGCGGTAGTCACCGGCGAACGTGGCGGCGATCGCGGACAGCACCTTCTGGTTGGAGGTGATCAGGCCGAGCTCGCGGTTGCGGTTGAGGGAGGTGCTGGAGAAGTTCTCCGAGCCGATGAACACCTTCGCGTGGCCGGTGCCGTAGTCGGCCTCGACCACCTTCCCGTGGATATAGAACCCGTGGGAGGAGCTGTAGTAGCTGATGTGCACCCCGGCGGCGGACAGCCGGGAGAAGTCGCTGTCGTACTCGCCGCTCTCGTTCTCCCCGCACACCTTGACGTTGACCCCGCGCCTGGCCGCCTTGATGAGCGCGTCCTCAATCGTGGTGTCGCCCATCTCCTCGCTGTAGATGCGCAGGCTCTTGGTGGCGCCGCCGATGAGAGCGAGCAGTTTCGCCTGCGAGCCGGTCGGGGACCAGACCAGGTCCTTGCCGTCGCCAGGCTGGATGGAGCGGTGGGCGAAGTCCGCGTTGAAGACCTGGGCGATCGCGGCCACGTCGGCGGCCTTGGTGTCGGTGACCAGGAAGTCCCGGGTGCTGGAGTAGTACTCGCTGGTCAGGTTGGCGGTCATGATGACCGCCGTGGACCCGTCGACGAGCAGGGTCTTCTGGTGGGTGTACTCGAACCGGGCCGAGGACCAGACGACCTTGACCCGGTGCGATTTCAGGTAGTCGTAGGTGCTGGAATTGTGGCTCTTCTCCCGCTGATCCAGGATGACCTTGACCGTCACGCCGCGGCGGGCCGCCGCGGCCAGGTCGTGCTCGGCCTTGGTGTCGGAGAACTCGTACATGGTCAGGTCGATGCTGTGCCTGGCCTGCTTGATCAGGTGGTACACGGGTGAGAATCCGGCCTGTGGTTCCGTGATCAGCGGGCCGGACTGGGCGGGCGCCGCCGTCCCGGCCGGGTGCGAGCCGCCCGGGTCCGAACCGCCCGGCGCCGCCGCGCCGGCCGTGGTCAGCGGCTTGCAGCCGGCCAGGACGAGGAGGGTGGCAGCGGCCGCCGCCACGGCCTTCGCGGCGGTCTGGGCACTAAGGCGGATCATGAGGGCACCGTTCCTTCCTGCGGCCAGGGGCCGGGCCGCAGCCTGACGTTCGCCCGTGCAGTACCCAGAAACCGGCCGCTAAGCATGGCCGCCCCGGGGCACTGGGTTCCCGGTGCCGTGGTGGCTGATCCCGGTACCGGTGCCGCGGCAGACCTGCCGCCGCCCGCGCCCGCGCCGCGCAAAACTACGTATCCGCTACGGAGGCCGATTCCGCTGGCGGCAGGCACACTGGCGGACGTATCCGGCCGGACCGGGGGAGGACCCATCCCATGCCGCTGTTCAGGCATCACCACGATCCGCCCGCCCCGGACGGTCCCGGTACCGGCCTTCCCGAGTCCGGGCTGCCCGCGTTCGCCGCCGCCCAGGGCTGGGCACCCGCCGGTGACCGGCCGTTCGACGGGCACCTGGAAGACGCGGCCGCCGAAATCAACCGGACGTTGCACGGGGCGGCGCGCAGCCTCGGCACGGTGCGCCGGCAGGGGCTGCGGATCGGCGCCACCACCTTCCGCGACTCGTACCGGGGCAGCGTCGCCAGCCGGGTGGTCATCGTGGCCAACGCCTGGACCAATATCGGGCCGGAGGTCAGGCAGAGCACCGGCGAGTGGTACGGCGCGGCGGTCTGCGCCGTGGAACTGCCGTCGCTGTTGCCGCTGCTGTGCGTGCAGCCGCGGCGCTTCCCGCCCGTGACGCGGATCCGGGAGACCCCGGCCGGCGCCGGGCCGTTCGACGACCTGTTCCTCGTGGCCGGGACGCCGGGGCCGCTCAGCTCTGCGCAGCTGCTCACACCGGACGTGCGGCAGCGCATCATGGCCCGCGACGACTGGGTCTTCTGGGCCGAGCGGTATCTGCTCGGCTGTGTCAGCCAGGGCCCGTTCCGTGACGCGGGCCAGGTCGCCCGGCGGGTCGGGGAGGTGCTGGGCATCGTGGCCGCGATCCCGGCCGCCGTGCTGCCCGATCACGTGGACCACTCCGCGGACGACCTGATCGCCAGGGCAGCCAGGCTGACCAGCATGCAGGAGGGCCTGACCTTCCTGCAGCAGCTCACCCCGGGCGAGCGGGACCGGCTGGCCCGGTCGGATTCACCGCTGGCCGCCCTGGCGGACGTCCGCACGCCGCAGGAAGCCATGGCCCGGCTCAGGTCCCTCGACCCGCAGCGCAAGATGCAGGTCATGGCGATGTTCATGAGGGTCAAGGACGGCCAGCGGCGGCCCTGACGGCCTGAGCCGGGAGCTACCGGGGGCCCAGGCCGGTCCGTCCGCCGAGCAGCTCGCGGGCGGCGCCCGGATGCCCCGCGTGCCGGGCCGTTTCCTCGGACCGTGGGGCCGCAGCGGTCAGTTCACCGGGGCGGGCAGGAGGTAGGGGAGCAGGGAGCGGGGTATCACGGGCGAGATCGACACCCGGTTGCACGCGGGCAGGTAGGCGCCGTAATGCGGAATCCACGCCGAGATCACCGAGCCGCGTGACCGGCCGGGCGGGGTGACGCGCAGCCGCCGGTAAGGCGGCGGGCAGGTGGTCAGGCCGGGCCCTGGCGCATCCGCAACGGTCAGCACCGCTACGGCCTGCGCGCCTGGCCTGATGGTCACGACGGGCGGGCGGCCCAGCGCCGGCCCGCCGAAGACGCCGAGGGTGCGGGCCGCGGTGGTCCGCCCCGAGGGACCGAGAGCCACCAGGACCGGCCAGCCGCCAGCCGGCAGGTTTCGCGGCCCTGGTTGGTGAGGCCGAGGACCCCGCCAACAGTTCCGGCCGCCGGACCACCGTAAATAAGCCGGATCTTCAGCTGCCGGGCTGGGCACACGGGCACGGCAGCAGGGCCGGGGGGCTCAGGGCCCGAAGGTGAGGACGGCGCACCGCTCGCGGTGGCCGGCCGGCTGATGCTCGCGGGATGCGGGCGGGGAGCCGGGCCAGCCAGGCGCACGGGCTGGGTGCAGGCCGTGACACCGGCGGCGGTGAAGGCCGCCAGGCCCATGATCCATGGCCGGTGATGAACGCTCATGAGGATCGCCTTCTGCGCCTGGCTGCCGTTCACCGGCGAGCACATCACCCTTGGGACGCGGGTGCTCCCACGCCGGTTGCCTCTTCCTGGCGGGCGAGCCGTACGGGATCAGCCGCCGATCCCGTGGTGCCGGCCCCGGTCAGCGGAGGTCTTGTGATAACAGCAAGAGGCGAAGCCCCAGGGGACGGGGCCCCGCTCAGCGCGGGATCCCGGACGGCGCCCACGCCGGGTAGTCGGTGTAGCCACGCGGGCCGCCGCGGTAGTGGGTGCTCGGGTCGCTGGCGGCCAGCCGGTGGCCCAGCGCGAAGCGGCTGACGAGATCGGGATTAGCGATGAAGAGCCGGGCGACGAAGACGGCGTCGGCCATCCCGGCCTCGACGATCGCGTTGCCGGTCTCCTGGCCGAAACCGTGGTTGGCGATCAGCGGGACGCGCAGCAGCTTGCGGGACCGGGCGATGGCGTCGAAGTCGGGCACCGCGCCGGGGCCGCCGGGCCGCGGCAGACGCTGGTCCTGGGGCCGCGTGCGAGGTTCGCGGAACCAGCTCTGGTGAACGGCGCGGTCGGCGTCGTGGTCGCGCCGCAGGGCCGGCTGCTGCTCGCCCGCACCACCACGGTGCGGGACGGCCGGATCGCCGGGTATGACGTGATCGCTGATCCGGTCCGCCTGCGCGGCCTGGACCTGGGGGTGCTGGGGGAGGCGGCCGAAAACCATGGCGGCGGGCCGCGGGGTCGCGCGTAGGCTCGGTTGGTATCCCGGCCGTGGGCGGCGGTCAGCGAGTGGAGGTCCAGGTCATGCTCGATCAGGCGCCAGACGAGGCGGCCCGCGAGTTCGCCGCGGCGTTCCGCGGCTTCCTGGACTGGATTCACTCCTCTGACGGCACCGAAGGCAATGAGGTTTCGGTGCTGGTGCGCGACTACCTGGGCACTGATGGCGCGGAGCAGTCCGTGGTGACGCGGGAGCTGGCCCCTTTCGAGCACGTCAACCTGCAGACCGCTCTCGACGCCTGGTCGGCGCGCGCAGGACGCACCGTGGAGGTGCGCGGCATCGCCCTGCCGCCGCACTACGGGGGCCTGTCCCTGCAGCAGCTGGTCGCGGGGGAGGGGCTGCCGCCGCTGCGGCTCACGGCGCCCGCGCTGACCGACCTGCCGAACGGGCCCGGGTCGACCCTCGGCTGCCTGCGCCTGGCCCTGCTGCTGGTGGCCGATCAGTACGGCCGGTACGTCGTGATGATCCAGGCTCCGAACGAGCATCACGAGGCCCTGGAGATCGAGGTGGCCGGGCTGCCGGTTAACCTGGCCCAGCGCCTGCTCGCCGAGCTGGACCAGCTGCGGGCCGAGCTCAACGTGTACCGCGGCCACCTGCTCGACGTGTCGCTCAATCCGATGGGCGGTGTCGTCCTCACGTTCGCGGGGCCGCCCGGGCTCGGCCGCGATGACGTCGTGCTGCCGCCCGCCGTGCTGGCGCGGGTCGAACGGCATGCCCTGGGGGTGGCCAGCCACCGGGCGGCGCTGCTGGCCGCCGGGCAGCATCTCAAGCGCGGCCTGCTGCTCTACGGGCCGCCTGGCACCGGCAAGACGCACACCATGCGCTACCTGCTGGGCCAGATGAGCGACTACACGCGCCTGGTCCTGACCGGCCGGTCCCTGGTGGCGGTGGGTGCGGTGACCGATCTGGCCCGCGCCCTGCAGCCCGCCGTGGTGGTGCTCGAGGACGTCAACCTCGTCGCCGAGGAACGCTCGATGGGCCCGGCGTCCAGTCCCGTGCTGTTCGACCTGCTCGACGCCATGGACGGGGCCGCCCCCGACGCCGACCTGCTGTTCCTGCTGACCACCAACCGCGCTGACCTCCTGGAGCCGGCCCTGGCCGCGCGGCCGGGGCGGGTCAACGTCGCCGTCGAGATCGCACTGCCGGACGCCCCGGCCCGGGAACGGCTGCTGCAGCTCTACGGGCAGGGCGTCCCGCTGGCCCTGACCGAGGACGACGTGAACCGCGCCGTCGAGCGCACCGACGGCACCACGGCGTCGTTCCTGAAGGAGCTGATCCGGCGGAGCGTGCTGGAGTCACTGCACGACGACCCGGAGCTGACCGCCGTCACCGGGGCGCAGCTGGCCCGCGCGCTCGACGACCTGCTCGATGCGGCCCAGGCGGTGACCCGCACCCTGCACGGAGTGGGCGTGGACCCCGCCGACCTGCCCGTCGGCGGCGCACTGTCGCGCGGCCCGGGCGGCGGGGGCTGGATGTCCTACGGCCCCCGGGGGATGGTGCGGCGGCGCTTCCGGTAAGCCGCTTCCGGTAAGCATGGTGCCGCGGCGCTTGCGGGTAAGACAGCGGCGTAAGCAACCCGCGAAGGCGGCACTGGGAAAAATCTTCACCCGAACCGGTAGTAGAGCGTCCGGCCCGTTCGTCATCTGCATGACAAACGGAAATGGAGGGCAACACCATGAAGTACCTGATGCTGGTCTGCACGGACCCCGACTACACGCCTGGCCAGGACGACGGCGCCCCGGACGTCGAGGACTGGGTCTCAGACATGGACGGCAAGGGGATCAGGCTGATGGGCAACCGCACCCGCCCGGCCAGCGACGCCACCACGGTGCGGGTCCGCAACCGTGAGGTCCTGCTGACCGACGGCCCCTACGCCGAAACCAAGGACCTGATCGCCGGCTTTGACGTCCTCGAGTGCGCCGATCTGGACGAGGCGATCGAGGTCGCGTCCAAGCACCCGATGGCCTGGGCCGGGGCGATCGAGCTGCGGCCATTCTGGGCTGATGGCCAGGATTAGCAGCCGGCCGGGAACGGCGTGACCGCTCAGGCCGGGGACCAGTGGTAGCCCAGGCTCAAGAGCGCATCGCCGGGATCTACGCCGACGGGTGGAGCCGGATCGTGGCCACCATGATCCGGCTCACCGGCGGCGACTGGGACCTGGCTGAGGAGTGCGCGCAGGACGCTTTCGCGCAGGCGCTCCAGAAGTGGCCGGAATCAGGCATCCCGGATGAGCCGCTGGCGTGGCTCACCACGACGGCGCGGCATCGCGCCATCGACCGGATGCGCCGCGCGTCAACTGAGGCGGCGAAGCTGCGGGAGGTGGCCGCCATGCAGCCGGATCCGCCGCCGTACGACCGGGACAGCGAGATCCCGGACGAGCGCCTGGAGCTCATGTTCACCTGCTGCCATCCGTCGCTGAATCTCGACGCCCAGGTGGCGCTGACCCTGCGCAGCCTGGCCGGAATGAGCACCGCCGAGATCGCGCGCGCGTTCCTGTTGCCGGAACGCACCATGGGCCAGCGCCTTTTCCGGGCCAAGCAGAAGGTCGCGCACGCGGGCATCCCGTTTCGCGTGCCACCTCCGCACCTGCTGCCCGAGCGCCTTCCGGCGGTCCTGCACGTGCTCTATCTCCTCTTCAACGAGGGCTACGGGCACCCGGGGGAGACCCGGCTGGCGCGCGAGGCCATCCGGCTGGCCCGGGTGCTCGCCGGGCTGATGCCCGACGAGCCTGAGGCCCACGGCATGCTGGCGCTGATGTTGCTGCACGACGCCCGCCGCCCGGCGCGCACCGACGCCAGCGGCAATCTGGTCACCCTGGAGGAACAGGATCGCTCGCTCTGGGACGCCGAGTCAGATCGCCGAGGGCACGGCGGTCCTGGACCGGGCCCTGCGCCGTCACCGGGCCGGCCCGTTCCAGATCCAGGCGGCCATCGCGGCGTGCCATGCCACGGCGGCCGCCGCGGACCAGACCGACTGGCCGCAGATCGTCGGGCTGTACGGGCAGCTCGCGCTGGTGGCGCCGAGCGTGATCGTGGACCTGAACCGGGCCGTCGCGGTCGGCATGGCCGACGGCCCCGAGGCCGCGCTGCCCCTGGTCGACGCGATCGCCGGGACCGGGCAACTGGACGGCTACTACCTGCTGCACGCGACCCGGGCTGACCTGCTGCGGCGCGCCGGCCGGATGCCGGAGGCGGGCGAGAGTTACCGCAAGGCCCTCGCCCTCGCACCTACCGAGGCGGAGCGCCGGTTTCTCGCCAGCCGGCTGTCCGGGCTCTGACGATAATGGGCGGCGTGGACAACACCCACTACAGCCTGGTGATCGCGGCCGCCCAGGCGGCGGGACCCTGTCCCCCCGGTGACGAGGCGGCCTGGGGCCGCCGGGTGCAGGGCCTGACCGTGGACCTGCACCTGATCGCCCAGCAGGCCAGGCAGGACATCGAGCGGCTGGAGTCAGCCCGGACCTTCATCGCGCTCCTGGAGAAGGTCGAGATCGAGGAGTCGAGCCGCCGCGGGCTGCTCACGCTGCGGCTGCCGTCGGGCGAGAGTGAGCCGATCCGCACCGAGCAGAAGGACACCGACCGCGGCCGGGCGCTGATCGAGCGGGCCCGCTCGCTGGAAGGGCGTTGGGTGCTGGTCTACCGCTACAACGAGCGGAAGGCCGGGCAGCAGAATCAGTCGGTCAGGATGCTGGCCCACCTGATGGACATGGGCGTGGACGGCGCCGTGCCCAACACCACGGCGAAGAAGATCGTGCTGCAGGAGGCGGGCGGGGACACCGTGCGTGCCCAGGAAGCGTGGGCGGCCGCGGGCCTGCCAGGGACCGGGCCGGTCAGTGTGGATCAGCTGGAGCAGGCCCGCGGCGCGGCCCGGAAGGCTGGTTGAGGGCAGGACGGGCAGGCGGCTCCCCTCCCGTCCGGCGTGACCTGATAACAGCAAGGCGCGGGGCTGAGCATCCAGGGGCGGCCCCGCGTCCGGTCCTGACCCAACCCGATAACAGCAAGAGGCGCTCATACAAACCAGGGCCGGCCGACCCCTCCTGGGGGAGTGAATGGTCCGGGCCGGACCGACTCGGTTCGGCCCGGTCCGATCCGGTCTCGACCCGGACCATTAGGCGGCTGGGACTGGTCGGCATCCTTGGGCGCCCAGCTTCTTGCTGTTATCACAGGTGAGGTACTACGCTTGGAGGCATGCCTGGACGGGAGGCCCGCACGCCAGCCGGTAACGCCATTGACGACTTCATCCGGCATCTGGCGGACCTGGAGTTCGCCAGCAGTACCCGCCGGATCCGCAGGCACTTCCTGGACGAGTACCTCCAGCATGCCCTGGAGGGCGCCGGCACCAGCCAGCTGACCGCCGGGGAACTCATGGACCCCGCCCGGGCTGAGGCCTGGCTCGCCGATGCCGCCGCGGGCAAGCTGCGCACCCGGAACACGCTCCGCGGCCCCGAGGCCGCCGCCTTCCCGAACTCCATGCGGGTACGCATCCGCTCCTACAACGCCTTCGCCGAGTTCCTCGGGCTGCCCGACCGCCGCGACAACGAGCCGCCGGCCCGGGGCTTCTACCTGACCCCCGCCGATACCCAGCGGCTCCTGTATGACCTGACCACCCGACGGCCCATCCTCGGCGACGCCGCCATAGCGCTGCGCACCGCGGCGGTGGCCGCGCTCGTCGCCGACACCGGACGGGGCGTCCCGGAACTGGCCGGCCTCGCCGTCAGCGCCCTGCACCTGGACGGTGAGGCCCGCGTCGAACTCGCCGACGGCCCATGCCGGCTCGGCGGCCCGACCGTGGCGATCCTCACCCGGTGGCTCGCAGCCCGGGCCGAGATCATCGCCGAACTGGAGGGCAGCGACCCCGGCTACCTGTGGATCCCGGTCAAGCCCGGGCGGCCCCGGGGCGGCCGGCCGCCGGTCAAGCCCGGCCTGGCCCCCGCGGCCGTGCGGACCCTGCACGCCGCGCACCGCACCCTGGTCAGCCGGATGCTGGGTACCCCGCTCCGCCCCGGTGCCCTCCGCGCGGCCGGCGAACGTTCTAATTGAACGATGGGATCTGATGGCAGTGCGCTGGACGGGCGGGAAGACGGGCGTGCCGCTGCGCCGCCCGTCCCGGCCGGGCTGCCCGTGCCCGCCACCCTGCCCCGCGCCATCGGCGTCCGCGGGGCCCGGCACAACAACCTGCGCGATCTGGACGTGGACGTTCCGCTGTGGCGGACGGTCGCCGTCGTGGGCGTCTCCGGATCAGGGAAGACGTCGCTGGCCATCGGCACCCTCTACGCGGAGGGCATGCACCGGTTCCTGGAGGCCCTGAGCACCTACAGCCGCCGGCGGCTGACCCAGGCCCAGCGGCCGGACGTGGACCGGATCGACCACCTGCCGCCCGCGCTGGCGCTGCGCCAGCGCCCGCCGGTCCCCGGGCTGCGCAGCACGGTCGGGACGATGACCGAGGTCCTCAACGTCCTGCGGCTGATGATGTCCCGGCTGGGCTCGCACCGGTGCCCGAACGGCCACCACGTCCCGCCATCGGTCGCGACCCAGGACATGGAGATCGTGTGCCCCGTGTGCGGTGCGCACTTCGAGCACCCCAGCGCCGAATCGTTCTCGTTCAACTCCTACGGCGCGTGCCCGGCCTGCAACGGCCTGGGCGTGCGGTCCGAAGTCGACGTCGCCACCCTCGTCCCCGACCAGGACAAGACCATCGAGGAAGGCGCCGTCCTGCCCTGGAACGCCGGCGGCCGCCGGCTGTACCAGTACGCGGCCCGCGAGCTGGGGGTCCGGCTCGACGTCCCGTACCGGGAACTGACCTCCCGCGAGAAGGACATCGTGCTGCACGGCGAGCCGGTCCAGCGGCAGGTGACGCTCGCGTCGGGCCGCTCAGGGCGCCCCGTGCAGCTCAACGTGACCTACGAGAACGCCATCGCCACCGTGGAGCGCGGGCTGCGCAGCGACAGCGAGGTCAGCCGCGGGCGGGTGCGGCGCTTCCTGGTCGCGGCGACCTGCTCGGTGTGCCACGGCACCCGGCTGCGCCCTGAGGCGCTGAGCTCCCTGCTGGGCGGCCGGAACATCGCCGAGATCAGCGCGCTCCGGCTGGACGAGCTCCATTCGTTCGCAGCCAGCCTGCCCGCGGGCCTGCCGGCCGAACTCGGCCGCCTGACCACCGGCCTGGCCGGCGAGCTGAACAGCATGCTCACCCCGCTGCTGGACGTCGGGCTCGGCTATCTCCAGCTGGACCGCTCCGGCGCGTCGCTGTCGGCGGGGGAGCGGCAGCGTATCGAGCTCACCTCGACGGTGCGGGCCAGCACCACGGGCATGCTCTATGTCCTCGACGAGCCGTCCGTGGGACTGCACCCCAGCAACGTGGAGGGGCTGCGCCGGACGATCGCCGCCCTGGCCGCGAACGGCAACTCCGTCGTGGTCGTGGAGCACGAGCGGGAACTCATCCGCACCGCGGACTGGATCATCGAGCTCGGCCCGGCCGCCGGGGCGCACGGCGGCACGATTGTCGCCGAGGGCACCCCGGACCAGCTCATGGCCGACCCGCGCTCCATCATGGGCCCCTTCCTGGCGGGCACGGCGACCGTCCGCCGGGCCCGGGGCCCGTCGCCTGACCCCGGGCCGCCCGAACCTGGCGGCCAGATCACCCTGCAGGTCGGCGACCTGTACAACCTGCACGGCGTGACCGCCGCCTTCCCGCTGCACCGGCTCACCGCGCTGGCCGGCCCGTCCGGCGCCGGGAAGACCGCCCTGGTCCTGGACAGCCTCGTCCCGGCCGCCCGCGCGCTGCTCGGCGCCGCGGCGCTGCCCGGCCACGTCCGCGCCCTCGACCTCGGCGGCATCCGCCAGGTCGTCCAGATCGACGCGTCACCCATCGGCCAGAACGCGCGCTCGACACCGGCGACCTACTCCGGGGCCTTCGACCAGATACGCCGCCTGTACGCGGAGTCGCCGCCGGCCCGGCGCCAGAAATGGAAGCCCGGTCACTTCTCGTTCAATACCCGCGAGGGCCAGTGCCCGACGTGCCGCGGCCTCGGCGACATCGACCTGGACGTGCAGTACCTGCCCGACATCACGGTCGAGTGCCCGACGTGCCACGGCGCCCGGTTCAACGACGCCACCCTGGCCGTCCGCGTCGGCGGCCTCACCATCGCCGACGTTCTTCGGCCTCACCGTGCATGACGCGCTGGCCCGCTTCGGTGAGCAGGCACCGATCGCCGCGGCCCTGCGGCCCGTCGATGAGGTCGGCCTGGGCTACCTGCGGCTGGGTGAGCCGACGCCATCGCTGTCCGGCGGCGAGGCCCAGCGGCTGCGGATCGCCTCCCGGCTGCGCAGCAGCCAGCGCGGGGCGCTGTACGTCTTCGACGAGCCGTCCACCGGGCTGCACCCGCTTGACGTTGGCACCCTCGTCGGGGTCTTCGACCGGCTGCTCGGGGCCGGGGCCACCATCATCGTCATCGACCACGACCTCGACCTGCTCGCCGCGGCGGACTACCTCATCGACATGGGCCCGGGCGGCGGCCCCGACGGGGGCCGCATCGTGGCCCAGGGCCCGCCGCAGGACGTCGCGCGCGATCCAGGCAGCGTCACCGGGCCCTGGCTGGCCGAGCACCTGGGCCTGCCGCAAGCCGTCCGTTAGCATCACCCGCGCTCCTCCCCGCGAGCCGGATCACTGCGCTCCGGGGCCGGATCCAGCATCCCGCATTGACGCAACTGAATGGTTGCTATAATGTGGCAACCAGTCAGTTGCTACCTACTGGAGGCTCAGATGGCATTCCCCGATCGCATCGAGCGGGCCGTCGACATCGCCCACCCGCCTGCCACCGTGTGGGCCGCGCTCACCACGGCCGAGGGCCTGGGCACCTGGTTCGGCAACCAGGCCACGATCGACCTGCGCCCGGGCGGATCAGCCCAGATGACCTGGGATCACGGCCACCGCGCCGAGATGCGGATCGAACGGGTCGAGGAGCCCACGGTATTCGGCTTCACCTGGCACATCTACGGCCTGCCCGACGACGATCCGCGCCGCACCTATGTCGAGTTCACCCTCGAGCCGAACGATTCGGGCACCCGGCTGACCGTGGTCGAATCCGGCTTCGCCCAGCTGACAGACGACGCCTTCCGCGAAGCCTACGACGGCAACTCGAAGGGCTGGGCCAGCGAGCTGGGTGAACTGGTCAACTACCTCGATGCCGCCTGACATCGAGGCGATCGCCGAGCAGGTCTTCGCCGCCCTGGCCGACCCCAGCCGCCGCGCCATCCTGGCCGCGCTGGCGGAGGACGGCCCGGCCACGGCGACCGACCTGGCCGGGCGCCTGCCGATCACGCGGCAGGCCATCGCCAAGCACCTGGCCCTGCTCACCGAGGCAGGCCTGGTGACGGCTGAACCGGGCGAGCGGCGCCGGGTGCGCTACCGGCTCCGCTCGGCGCCGATGCAGGTGGCGCAGCAGTTCCTGGCCGCACTGGCCCGCGACTGGGACGGCCCGCTCGGCGCGCTGCGCGACCACCTCAGCCAGTGAACGCGGCCAAAAAACCGAGAACCTGGAGGAAATCATGAACGGCCATGCATCTGCCGCGCGGCCTGAGGTGGCCGACCGGGCGGCCTTCCAGGCCGACCTGGACCGGCTGCGGGCCCGGGAGAAGGCGCACACCCGCGAGGGTGACGCGATCGCGGCGGCCCGGCGGCGGCTGCCGATGGTGGAGCTGGACCCCGCCATCTCGCTGACCGGCCCGGACGGCCCGGTCACGCTGCTGCAGGCGTTCGAGGGCCGCCGGCAGCTGATCGCCTACTACTTCATGTGGCAGGCCGGCGGGCCCGCCGCGCGCCAGTGCGAAGGCTGCACTTTCTATAACGCCCACATCGGCGAGCTGTCGTACCTGCATTCGCGGGATATCACCTATGCCACCTTCTGCCAGGGCCCCTACGAGGAGAGCGCCCGCTACCGGGACTTCATGGGCTGGGACATGCCCTGGTACTCCGCGCAGGACTCGCTCGGCAGGCTCCTGCCCGGGCGCCAGGCCGGCCTGTTCTGCCTCGTGTGCTACCTGCGGGACGGCGACCGGGTTTTCGAGACCTACTGGACGACCCGGCGCGGCGTCGAGGCGATGGACTACAGCTACGCGCTGATGGACCTCACCGCGTACGGACGCCAGGAATCGTGGGAGGACTCGCCCCCCGGCTGGCCGCAAGAGTGCACCAACACGCGGACTGAGGCCGGCCCGCCCGGCTGGCCGCCAGTGCCGCAGTGGCCGGGCGGGCGCCCCATCGCCCAGTGGCCCCGCCTGGCCGCCGGGCACTCCGACGACCTGGGCACCGCCCGCACCTAGCCAGGCCGGCAGCTCCTGTCCCTGCTGACCGGCGCCGCCAGGGCCGGAGCCACAACGCGGCCCTCGGTCGCAGAACACGAAACCCAACCAGATGGAGATGAAGATGAAGTCACCCCCGATCGTGTCCCGGCAAGAGTGGGAGACGGCGCGCCAGCAGCTGCTCGTGAAGGAGAAGGAGGTGAGCCGGGCCCGCGATGCCCTGGCCGCGGAGCGGCGGCGGATGCCGTGGCTGGCGGTGGACCAGGAGTATGAGTTCGAGGGGCCCGAGGGCCGGGTGAGCCTGGCCGGCCTGTTCAAGGGCCGCCGTCAGCTCATCGTCTACCGCGCCTTCTTCGAACCCGGCGTGTACGGGTGGCCTGAGCACGCCTGCCCGGGCTGCTCGCTGGTCGCCGACCAGGTCGCCCACGTCGCCCACCTGAACGCCCGCGACACCACCCTGGTCTTCGCCTCCCGCGCGCCGCAACCCGACATCCAGCGGGTCAAGGCCACGATGGGCTGGGACATCCCCTGGTACACCATGACCGACAGCTTCGACGCCGACCACGGGGTGGACGAATGGCACGGCACCAACGCGTTCATCCGCGACGGCGATCGCGTGTACCGCACCTACTTCGTCAACAACCGCGGCGATGAGGTAATGGGCGGCACCTGGGCCTACCTCGACCTCACCGCCCTCGGCCGCCAGGAGGAGTGGGAAGACTCACCCGAGGGCTACCCGCAGACCCCGCCCTACTCCTGGTGGAGATGGCACGACGCCTACGGCGACGCGGAGGCGCCGGAGGGGACGTCCTAACGCCTGGCTGGTGCCGGGGAGGGGCTGCTCAGGCCAGCACGGCCGGCTTGAGCACCTCCTCGCACCACTGCCGGAAGGTCGTCGGGCTCGCGGTCTCCGGAGTGCGCGGCACTCCGTCGTCCAGGCCCTCGTCCTTGGCCTGCGCCATGTCGACCATGCCCTGGACGAACGCGTCCCCTATGCCGTGGCCGGCCAGCGCCGCGCCGAAGTCAGCGAGCGTCTGCTGCTGGTAACGCACCGGCGTGCCGAGCACCTCGGTCATGATGCCCGCCATGTCCTGCGGCGAGAGGTCGGCCGGGCCGAGCACCGGGACGCTCCCGGCGCCGGTCCACGACCGGTCCACGAGCAGCCGGGCGGCCGCCGCGGCAATATCGCGGGTCGCGGCCGCCGGAGCCTTCCGGCCAGCCGCGGTGGTGCCGGTGAACACGCCCTGGTCGCGGATCGAGCGCACCTGGCGCAGCAGGTTGTCCATGAACGACGGGTTCGCCAGCGCCCGGTAAGCCACGCCGGTGCTCGCGATGAGGTCGTCCATGGCCAGCGACGCGGTGACAAGCCCGGCCCGGCCCGCGACCGGGGTGCCCCGGCCGAGCGCCGAGACACCGACGACATGCCCGACGCCGTGCGCCGTGAACGCCTGCGCAGCGGCCCGGGTAAACCCGGAGAACGCGGCCCCGAGACTCGGCGCGTGCACGTCCGGCGGGACGACCCAGAACACGGCGTCCGCGCCGGCGAACGCACGGTCAACGATGTCCGGGTCACCGTGCGATCCCGCCACGACGTCCACGCGGTCCCGGGCCGGGCCGGGAAGCCTGGCCGGGTCGCGCACGATCACGCGGAGCTTTTCCCCGCTGGAGGGAGCGCCGCTGAGGAGGATGGCGAGGACCTGGCGGCCGATATCGCCCGTGGGCGTGGTGATGACGATCATGGTTCAACTCTGCGGGTGGTCCGGGGCGGGCGTCCAATACCCTTTGGCGCCGATTGATACCCTGGGGACATGGATCTCGATCTGCGCAAGCTGCGTTATTTCGCCGCGGTCGCCGAGCACCGGCACTTCGGCCGGGCGGCCGGGCAGCTGTACATCGCGCAGCCCGTCCTCAGCCGGCAGATCCGCGCCCTCGAGCAGGAGCTTGGCTGCACGCTGCTCGTCCGGACCACCCGCAGCGTGCAGCTCACGCCGGCGGGGGAGCAGCTCTATGAGGAGGCGCGCGGGGTGTTCGCGTCCGTCGACGCCGCTGTCCGGCGCGTCCACGAGATCGACCGGGGCGTCGAGCGGCTCGTCGTCGCGTTCGCGCCTGGGCTGCACGTCTCCGAGGCGGTCCGCGCCTACACGGCGGCCCACCCCGGCGTCGGGATCGAACTGCTCCACCTGAACTGGTGGGAGCAGGACGCGCCGCTGCGGGACGGCCGGGCCCACGTCGGGTACCTCCGGCGGCCGTTCGACGACACCGGGCTGCGCGCCATCCCCGTCGGCAGCGAGCCGAAGATCGCGTGCCTGCCCGCCGCCCACCCGCTCGCCCGCCGCCGGGTCCTGACCCTGGCCGATCTCGACGGCGAGCCGATCCTCGACGCGCACGCGCGGCGGACCTCCTCGGTCGAGGAGAAGTTCGAGCTCATCGCCGCCGGGCACGGCATCGCCCTGGTGCCCCGGAGCGTCGCGCGGTCCTACTCCCGCCCCGACCTCGTCTACCGCCGGGTGTCGGACGCCGTGCCCGCCGAGACGTGCGTGGTCGTGGCCGAGGACCGGCGGGAGCGCCGGGTGCTCGACTTCGTGGCGGTCGCGGAGCAGACGCTGCGGGACGACCCGGCGCCGCTCACGGCCGCCGGCTAGCGGCTGGTCCTGGCCGGCGTGAGGAGCTCGTGAGGATGACGAGTTGCTGGGTCGCCCGGGTCATCGCGACATAGCGGTCGACCGCTCCTTCGATCCCCTGGCCGAACGCCTCCGGGTCGACCAGGACGACCAGGTCGAACTCCAGGCCCTTCGACAGCTCCGGGGTCAGCGACCGGACCCGGGACGTCGCCGCGAACGCGGGATCACCGATGACGGCGGCGATCCCGTCGGCATGCGCGGCGAGCCAGGTGCCGAGGACCGGGCCCAGATCCGTAACGGATCCGTGCCCGACGGGGACGCCGGTGCTGCGGATGGAAGTCGGCACGTTGGCGTCCGGGAGGACAGCCCGGATGACCGGCTCGGCTTCCGCCATGACCTCCTGCGGCGTCCGGTAGTTGATGCTCAGGGTAGCCACGCTGATCCGGTCGAGCCCGACCCGCCCGAGCCGCTGCGGCCACGACTCCGTGAACCCGTGCCGGGCCTGGGCGCGGTCCCCGACGATGGTGAAACTCCGGGACGGGCAGCGGAGCAGCAGCATCTGCCACTCGGCGTCGGTCAGTTCCTGGGCCTCGTCCACGACGATGTGCGCGAAGGGGCCGGCCAGCAGGTCCGGATCGGTACCGGGCAGTGCGGCCTCATTCACCAGGGCCTCGTGGAAGTCCTCGCCGCGCAGCATCGTCACCAGACCGGCGCCGTATTCGTCGCCCGGGTCGTGGTCGACCTCGATCAGGTTGTCGACGACCCGGGCCATCTGCTCGCGTTCAGCGGCGACCGCGGCGTCATGCCGGCGCCTGCGCCGTGACGCCGCAGGGTCGCCGAGCCGCTGCCGGGCCGCATCCAGGAACGGCAGGTCGGACACCGTCCAGGCCTGAGCGTCCGCGCGCTGCAGCTTCAGGACCTCATCGGGGCTGAGCCACGGAGCGCACAGCCTCAGGTAGGCGGGCACCGACCACAGGTCCCCGACCAGGTCAGCCGGCTCGATCAGCGGCCACCCGCGGTTGAGGGCCGCGCGCAGCTCCCGGTTCTGCAGCAGCGACTTGCGGAACAGGTCAGCCGGGACGTCGTCGGCGCGGGCGTCCATCAGGATCGCGAGCAGCGCTTCCCAGATCTGGTCGCGCGCCTCGTTGTGCGGGGTACCGGGATCTGGGGCCCCGAACGCCTCGGCCCAGTCGCCGGCGCTCAGCCAGATGTCGGACCAGTGGGTCTCGACCGTCATCCCCTCGGCAGGCGGCTTCTCATAGAACCTGACGGCCGGCTCGATCGCCTTCACCAGGTCTGCGGACGACTTCAGGCGGGCCACGTCCGGATCGGCCTCGGCCGCTGCCGTGGCGCCCTCGGCGACGAGATCCCGCAGCGTGGCCGTCTGCACGCCCTCCTCGCCGAGGCTGGGCAGGACGTCGCCGACATAGGCCAGGTAGGGCTGGTGCGGGCCGACGAACAGCACGCCGCCCTGGCGGTGACCGACGCGAGGGTCGGAGTACACGAGGTAGGCGGAGCGGTGCAGGGCGACGACGGTCTTCCCGGTACCCGGACCGCCGTCGACGACGAGCGCACCCTGGGATCCGGCGCGGATGATGGCGTCCTGGTCGGCCGCGATGGTGCCGAGCACGTCCCGCATCCGGGGCGACCGGCTGCTGCCCAGGCTGGCGATGAAGGCGGACTGGTCGTCCAGCGCGGCGTGCCCGTCCAGCCCGTCCGGGGTGAACACCTCGTCCCAGTAGTCGCTGACCCGGCCGCGGGTCCAGCGGTACCTGCGCCGGCTGGCCAGGCCCATCGGGTTGGCGTGGGTCGCCCCGAAGAACGGCTCAGCAGCAGGGGAGCGCCAGTCGAGCAGCAGCCGCCGGCCGGCGCTGTCGGTGAGGCCAAGCCGGCCGATGTACACGGGCTCCGGATTGTCCGCGCCGACGATGCGCCCGAGGCACAGGTCCAGGCCGAAACGGCGCAGGACGCGCAGCCGGGCGCCCAGCCGGTGGATCTCCATGTCCCGGTCCATCGCCGCCTGGCCTATGCCGCCGGGGGCCCGGAGCTCGGCGTCGAGGCGTTCGGACAGTTCGGCGATCGACTGCTCGAGGCTCCACGCGATGGCCGCGAAATGCTGCTCGTCGCCGCCGATCAGCGCCGGGTCGGCCTTGGCGGAAAGCCGGTCGGGAAGGTCAAACGCACTGGTGGTCAGGGAGTTCACGGCATCAGCTCCGATCTGAGGTCGCTGGCGGCCACCGGGCGCGGCGAGGCGCGCCGGGCCGGTCAGGAAAGCCGGCCGGTGGCCGGCACTGTCGCTTTCAGGGATGTTCCGAACCAGCAGGAGAGCGCTTCCCGCAGCGCGGGCGCGGCCGTGCCCGCGGGCTCGCCGGTGCCTGCGGCCCAGGCGATGTGGGCATCCGGGCGGATCAGCAGGGCGTCAGCTGGCCGGTGATCGGTTTGGGCGGTGTGGATGTTGACGCGATGCTGCCAGTCCCGGGCGGTCTCGCGGAGGTCTGGGCGGTCGGCGAGGTCGAGGAGGATGGGCCGGGCGGGGTGCATGAGTTCCGCGACGCTGGTTGTGCCCTGGCCGGTGTGCACGGTGAGGTCGGGTGCGAAAGTGCCGGTCAGGGCGTGCTGGCCCGGGCCGGGCATGGGGTAGCGGGTGTCGGCGCCGGCGATAAGCGCTCCCATGCGGCGCAAGGGCTGCTCGTCGGCGAGCAGTTCGAGGAAGAGGTCCCGGAGCGCGTGCGCGGCCGGGTCCTGCCCGCGCCGCAGTGCCACCTGGGCCTGGGTCTGGAGCAGGGCACGTGCCCCGGCGAGGTGGCGCTCGTGGTGGTAGGTGTCCAGCAGCCCGGACGGCGCCCAGCCACCGACGTCGGCGGCCAGCTTCCAGGCCAGGTTGACCGCGTCGAGCATGCCGAAGTTGATGCCTATGCCCGTGGCGGGAAACTGATGCGCCGCATCGCCGGCCAGCAGGATGCGCCCGTCGCGGTACCGTTCGGCCTGCCGCGCGCAGAACCCGTAGCGCGACAGCCGCGTCACATCGGCCAGGGGCAGATCCGCGCCGAGCACGCGGCGGATGCTGTCCTGGAACTCCGCCAGGGTCATCGGCGTGTCATCGCCGGCTTCGGCGGCCTGGTCTTCGGTGGTCTGGAGGAGCAGAACCCCCGAGGTGAGTGACCCGAACCCGAACACGCCGCGGCCGGTCCGGGTGAAACCCTGGCGGATCCGGCCCAGCCCGGGAACGTCGAGGTCACCGTTATCGAGCCGGGTCACCGAATCGGCCACGGTGACCTCGCCCAGCCGGTTGACCTCTGGATAGGTGGTGCCGGGGAACGGGATCGCGGCCAGCTCGCGGACCCTGCTGCGCGGGCCGTCGCAGCCCACCAGATACTGGGCGCTCACCCGGTAGGGCCCGCCCGGGCCGCGCACCCCGGCGGTCACCGTGGCGCCATCCTGGCTGACCCTGGCCACCTCGTGCCCGCGGCGCACTTCGGCGCCGAGTTCGCGGGCGCGTTCGTCGAGCAGGCGCTCGAGTCGCGGTTGCGGGAGATGCACCGCCCATAGCGGGGGATCGGCCAGGTGTGAGAAGTCCAGCTGCACACCGCCGAACGGGGCCCCAGGAGCCGGGCCGATGGGGCGGCCACTGGCCGCTTCGATCCGGTCCAGCAGGCCCCGGTAGCGCACCAGTTCCACGATCTGCCCGTTGAAGCCGTTGGCCTTCGGGGTCTCCCGCAGCCGCGGCTGCCGCTCCAGGACCAGTGGCCGCACTCCAGCCAGGCACAGCTCACCGGCCAGCATCAGCCCCGTCGGCCCGGCGCCCACGATGATCACGCCGGCGTCCATCACCGGCCACTCCCTGCGCGGTCTTCCGCGGACGGCCTCCCCGGGGGGAAAGGCCGGCCCGGCCCGACGTCCCCGCGCGTTCCATACGCCGGCAGCAACACCCGCACTTCGCGTCCTCCATCTCCGCAGATTCTGGCCCCGGCCTGCGATTATGCGGCACGACCCGGGTCTTGCGGCAAGCCCCTAGGTGCGCTATATATTGAAAATGGAGGGGAGTGCGTATCCCCCCTTTCCCCTTGATCGTCCCGCTGTGGACTGACAATCTCCGGCCCCGAGGCCTTCGCCAAGTTCTTCGCGGGGACCCCCGGCGGCGCAGCGGTGTGGGAGTCCTTCGACGTCCACGTCGATCAGGTCATCGAATCCGCCGACTACCTCATCGCACAGCTCACCAACACGGCCGTCCTCAGGGCGACCGGCAAGACGGTGGTGTTCCAGAACGTCTGGCTCTTCGAGGTCGCCAGCCGCCGCCTGGTCAGCGCGCAGCTCTACACGGACACGGCCGCTGTCCGCAGCAATGCGGGCTGATGGCAAGGCTGCCATCAGCCGACCGGCCAAAGCCCACCCGAACGCCATCGTGATCCACACGCCGGGCTGACCTGCGCATAGTATCGTCCGCCGTGACCGGAACCTCCTCACGCCGGGCCGCGCTGGCGGAGGCATATGACGCCGTCGCTGCCCGCTACGCAGGCTTCGTCCGGGGTGAGCTTGACCACCTGCCACTGGACCGGGCGGTGCTGGCTGCGTTCGCCGAGTACGTGCGTGCCGCGGGCGGCGGGTTTGTGGCTGAGCTCGGGTGCGGGCCCGGACGGATTACGGCTCACCTCCGGGACCTAGGGCTGGACGCCTTCGGCCTGGACCTGTCGCCGGCCATGATCGATCTTGCCCGCGGCGAGCATCCGGGCCTGCGCTTTGAGGTCGGGTCGATGGATGCCCTGGAGCTGGCTGATGGCGCACTGGGCGGCATCGTGTCCTGGTATTCCGTCATTCATGCGTCGCCAGGGGAGCTGCCGGCGTACTTTGCCGAGTTCGCCCGGGTGCTGGCCTCCGGCGGCCACCTCCTGGCCGCCTTCTTCGAATCCGGCGGCGAGCCGGCAGCGGTCTTCGATCACAAGGTAGCGCCGGCGTTCCGCTGGCCGATTGACGAGCTGGCCGCGCTTGCGGGCGGGGCGGGATTCGCTGAAGTCGGCCGGATGCTGCGCGAGCCCCGCGAGCAGGAGCGGTTCCGCCGGGGGCACTTGCTGCTGCGCAGGCAGTAGACCGCCTGGCGGCTGGGAGGGGGTTTCCGGCGTCGTGAAGTTGCTGGGGCGTCCACCCAGGACCGTGGCATGCGCTTCTTCCGGGTGCCTCGGCGGCGGGCTGGAAGGTATAGAAACGAGGTAGTGACCCGGCGGCGAGGAGTCTGGCCTGGCAGAGCTGCAGGTGGAGGGCGGCGAACTGGTGCTGCACCTATCGGGTGCGGAGAAGGCCGAGGCCGTCCGCGGCGACCTTCGTGTGCCGCTGTCGGCGATTCGCGGTGCCGAGGTGCTCGACGACGCGCACAGCTGGACCGGGATCGGGGCCGGGTTCAAGGTCGGGATGCGCGTCCCCGGCACCGCCAGCGTGGCCACTGTCCGCGGTCATGGCGAGAAGGTGTTCGTTGCGGTTCACGGCAACACGCCCCGCGGCGTGCGGGTCCGCCTGGAGGGCGCCCCCTGGGATGAGTGGATCGTCGGCTGCGCAGATCCCGAAGCCGTCGCCGCCACCCTGGCGCCAGCGAGCTAAGCCGTCACGGATGTCCCGTTCCCGGTGGGCGCTGGGGGACTGGGGCGGGTAGGTCCATGCCGGTCACGACTCACAGGTCAGCTGGCGTGATGTCGAGCACGGAGATGTAGTCGGCGAAGTTAACTTGACACTTCCTCCCGTCGCCGGTCATCGCTGGCTGTGGCGGGGATGGCGTTGTCGATGAGGACGGTGGCGATGGCGGCGGCGGTGGGGAAGGCGTCGGCGTTGAGGACCCTGGTGCGGGCCGCAGCGCCGTCGATGAGCAGCGCGAGCTGCTCGCCGAGCTGTTCAGGGTCGGCGGCGCCGGCTTCGCGGGCGGTGTCGGCGAGCCGCGCGGCGACGGCTTTCTTGTAGTCGCGTGCGTACTGGGATGCGGGGTGCTGGGGGTCGCGGAGTTCGACGGCGGCGGCGATGTAAGGGCACAGGGGGGTGGTGGGGGGGACGTCGAAGGCGGCGAGGAGCCGTTCGCGGGGCGTGAGGTCGGTGCGGTCGAACACGCCGGACAGAACGGAGGGGTCGAACCGGCGCAGGTACTCGGCGACGAGTTCGTCCTTGCCGGTGAAGTGCTGGTAGGCCGTGCGCTTGGACACCTGGGCCGCCGCGCAAAGCTGGTCCATGCCGGTGCGGTTGATGCCCTGCTCGCGGAACAGCTGCTGGGACGCGCTGAGGATGCGCTCGCGGGCGCCCCGGCCGCGGCGGCGGCCCTTGGGCCCCTTCTCCAACTCCGTCATGCCTCCATGGTACCCCAGATGGGTAACGACCGGTGTACATAGTTTGCGTCCCGGCCGCCCGGCCGCTACCGTAAGCACACAGAGCGGTGTACGTAACACGTCACCCCAGGTGCGCACGGCACCACCGACCCAAGGGAGCGACTATGGGAAAGCTTGACGGCAAGGTAGCGGTCATCACCGGCGGCACCACCGGCATGGCGCTGGCCGGCGCGAAGCTGTTCGCCGACGAGGGAGCGCACGTCTTCATCACCGGCCGCCGCCAGGACGCCCTGGAGGCGGCTGTGAAGCAGATCGGCCGCAACGTCACCGGCGTCCAGGGCGACGCCGCCGACCTGGACGACCTGGACCGCCTGTACGACACCGTCAAGCGGGAGAAGGGCAGCCTCGACGTGCTGTGGGCCAGCGCCGGCGGCGGCGAGCCCGCCCCGCTCGGCGAGATCACCGAGGCCCAGTTCGACACCTGGTTCGGGCTCAACGCCCGCGGCACCCTGTTCACCGTCCAGAAGGCCCTCCCGCTCTTCAACGACGGCGGCTCCATCCTCATGACCGGCTCCAACGCCTCCCTCGGCGCCTTCCCCGGCTGGAGCGTCTACGCCGGCAGCAAGGCCGTCCAGCAGGCCTGGGCCCGCGTCTGGCTCAACGAGCTCAAGGACCGCCGCATCCGCGTCAACGTCCTGACCCCCGGCCAGGTCGCCACCGCCAAGCAGGAAGAACTCTTCGACGAGGCCACCAAGCGCCAGTTCGAGTCCCTCATTCCCCGCGGCCAGATGGGCCACCCCGACGAAATCGCCGCCGCCGCCCTCTTCCTCGCCTCCGACGACTCCAGCTACGTCAACGGCATGGAACTCGTCGCCGACGGCGGCACCACCGCCATCTAAACCGGGCAACCCACAACCAGGGCAGGACATCTCATGAGCAGCATCAGCATCATCGGCACCGGGAACATGGCCCGCACCATCGGCGCGCGGGCGGTAGCGGGCGGCAACACTGTCGAGGTCATGGGCCGCGATCAGTCCAAGGCCGCCGACCTGGCCAAGGCTCTCGGCGGCGGCGCCACGACGGGAGAATGGGGCACCGCCCCGGCCGGGGACATCGTCATCGTGGCCCTGTTGTACGACGGTGTCGTGCCGGTCGTCGCCCAGTACGGAGACGCTCTCGCGGGCAAGATCATCGTCAACATCAGCAATCCCTTCAATTCCACGTTCGACGGGCTAGCCCACCGCGAGGAGACCTCGATCGCGCAGGAAGTCGCCAAGGCGGCCCCGGCCAGCGCCAGCGTGGTGAAGGCGTTCAACACCATCTTCCGTCATGTCCTGGAGAAGGGCCGGCCCGACGTCTTCATCGCTGGCGATAATGCGCAGGCCAAGGCAAGTGTGGAGGCGTTCATCGAGAGCCTCGGGCTGCGCCCCCTGGACGTCGGCGGCCTGAAAATGGCGCACTGGCTGGAAGGAGCAGGCGTGGTCACGGTGGGCCTCGCCAACCACGGGGTGGGGAACTGGGACTTCGCCCTCAGCATCACCGAACTTCCCGTCTGAGCAAACGGTCAACTCGGTGTCCTGGGCCGGCCGCAGCGTCACCGGCTGGCTCGGGCTCGGGTATCTGCCGGACGAGACGGCGTTCTTCGTCAGGGAAGCCGAACCCCAGGCCGCCGAACTTGAGTGAGAAGCCACAGCGACGGGACAACGGCCGTGCATCAGGGGGGCGGTAATACGAGCTACTTAACATAATGCTCATTATCGGCACTTAGCTGGCGGGAGTGGCATGCGGCCTGCAGCCCGCCTGGAACATGTTCGCAGCCCACAGTCGTATGCGGTTTCGAGCCGACCCCGGGATGGTCCGCCAGGCCTCACACGCGTTGCGGCGAGTCCTCGCCGAGAGCCGCTCCTGACGAGCAGATGAAATAGAAACACGCTCGTCTGGAACGCCTCACCCGGCGTCCGCGCCCTCGAAGATCGTCTCCCAAGGGGCGGACGGATTAGTCACAGAATGCGAGCGGATCGCCTGTATCGGTTCACCGCGGTGAGGCCGCCGGGGCTCAGGTTGCCCCGGCGGCCAGCGCCCGCTAGCGCTTGAGGAGACGAATCGACTCCCACCTGCGGAGATCTTTAGGTAGACACGACGAAAGCGTCCACATCCAGCCGCGGGTGCCCGCTGGTGGCGATATTGACAATCTTCAGCGTGTGCGTCCCGGACGCCGTGAAGCTGCGCGACCACACGACGATCGCGTTGTAGGTCGCAGTGGCGTTGTAATTGCTGATGGTGGTCTGTTGCGTGCCGTCCAGGTAGACCTTGAATGAGCCGCGCGTGGAGGACTGCTCGGAAACGAACTGGATCCGTTTGCCGGTGAACGTGAAGGACGCGCTCGCCCCGGAGGCCAGCGTGTACTTGTCGGCGCCGCCTGAGCACCTGCAGGTCGCCGCTGTCCAGGTGCCGCCATAGCTGGCGCTGCCTTCCTGGTACAGCTTCGACGCCGCGCTGAACGATGCCGTGGTGGCTTTGTTTCCGGTCATCGTCACGGTGCAGGTACCGGAGGACATCCCCGCCGGGCAGGCCCCGGTGGTGTTCCAGCCGGTGAATACCGTCCCGGAAGGGGCTGACTCAGTCAGCTTGACCACCGTGCCCGACGGGAAGCTGGCCGAGCAGGTGCCGCCGCCGCAGTGGATCCCGGCCGGCGAGCTGGTGATCGTCCCGTGCCCGGTCCCGGCCTCCGACACCGTGAGCTTGTAGGAGGGGGTGACCGTGGCGGACATCACGCAGCCGTTGGCTGAGTTACTCCACAGTGACTGCATGGCGTAGGAGCCGGTGGACAGGGTCACGTTCCCGTCCGGGTCGCTGCTGCCCCAGTTCTCGCCCGCCCAGGCGCACTTGTCGCCGATCTCGCCGCCCGACACGCTGTCGTTGCCGTCGTACCAGCCAGAGTCCGGGAACGGGTCGGTGATCGTCTCGGCGTACTCGTGCCCGCCGACCATGGTGAGGCCGTCGTAGGTGCCGTTGGAGTTGATGAAGTCCGCACCGCAGCCGGTGCCCGAGTCGAGGATGTAGGGCAGGTTGGTGTAGGGCTCGTTGCTGTTGCTGTGCCAGGCGCAGTAGTTGCCGGTGCCGCCGCAGATCGACGCGTAGAACCCTTGCGGGCAGGTGCCTGACTGCGTGGCGATCACGATCTGGGCGTCGGTCGCGTCTGTGATGCCCTGAGACGACGTGAACGCGTCCGCCTCCGCCGCGAGCTGGCTCTGGTCCACTCCGGTCGGCGGCGTGCTGGTGTCCTGGAACGCGCCTTCATACACCGAACCGCTGAAGGACGGGTGCCCGGTACCGTCGGAGTACTGATCGGTGATGGAGGACCAGTTGTCTTGCGGCTGGGCCCCGAGCCCATGGAAGAAGGACTCCATGTAGGAGGCGGTGGCCTCCTGGTTAGAGTCGGTTCCCCACGCTGGTCCCCAGAGCAGCAGGTAGACGTGCGGACTGTGCTGCACCGAGCCTCCGCCGTACAGCAGGTTGCAGTTGGGCTCGGTACAGCCGGCCGCTGGTGCCTTCTTCACCTTCTTGCCCACTGGGGGGACCACCCCGGCAATCTTGCCGTGCTTGATGTGCGGCGCTGCGGCTGCCCGTGCCCGGGCCAGGTTAATTGCCGTGGCCTTCGGAGCGTGTGCTGTCGCGGTGTGCGTGCTGGCGCTGGCCGCGCGTGCCGCCCAGTGCCAGGCCAGCGCTCAGCATGGCCGCCGAACCGGCGACAAGCAGTGTCCGAATGATACGCATTGACCCCCCTATTACTTGCCGGGAGCCCGTGCGCTTCCCGTGCAATTATCGAAACCTAGCGCCGGTAAGGGAGCTGCACAACGTCATTACGATTTAATCGTGCCATGAGCCACGTTTGGCCAGGCATTATCTACAGATCGCACTAATAACAGCACTTGTATCATCTCAACATAAAGGCACCCTATTGTCGTTATTTACTTTAATGAACACAATATAGAGATGATTTGTCGAGTCCGTCGTGATTCCGGGGCTGGCCATCCTGATGGCCGCACCCATACTCAGGACGTGCTCCGCATCGGTGAGGGTCCCGCCGCGGCGGATCGTCACGTAGCGAGGGTCCCGGACCTTCGGCAGGATTTTGAAGGTGCGCGTGCGCATCGGAGCGATCGAGATCACCCTGCCCTGCCCGCTCGATGAACCCTGGCGGGAGCTGGCGGTGAACCCCGGCAACGACCTGACAGCGGCGCACCCTGACAGCAACTGGGTCTTCCGGGGCTACTCCCCCGGCCGTCACATCGACGCCAGTCACCTCCGCAACCGACTTCGTCACGTCTTCAGCACACGCGCCGCGCGGCTCGGCACACTTCACGAACTCACGAAGCTGGCCCCCGTTGCGATCCTGCTGGCGGTTGATAAACGGATTGGCGGGCCCCGAGCGTGACGGTAGCCTTCGACTCATGATTACTGCGCAGCGAATGATGAGCCCCTTGGTGGGGCTTTTCGTCGCGCGCTGATTCTCAGCCAGACGAGCCCTACGGCGGTGGGGCTCGGCTCGGCGTGGGCTCCCTGCCGACCTGACAGGGAAGGAAGTCCCACCGGTGAAGCCGTACTACATCACGACCGCGATCCCATACGTGAACGCCGCGCCGCATCTTGGCCACGCGCTCGAGTTCGTGCAGGCAGACGTGCTCGCGCGGCACCGCAGGCTCCGAGGCCAGCCCGTCCGGTTCTTGTCTGGCACCGACGACCATGCGCTGAAGAATGTTCTCGCTGCCCGAAATGCCGGGGTGCCGGTCGCCAGCTACGTCAGCAGTGCCGCCGACCGCTTCCAAGCACTCGAGGAACTTCTCGATCTCAGCTGCGACGACTACATCCGGACATCGTCCGACCCGCGGCATCGGCCCGGCGTTGACTATCTGTGGCAGCGCTGCGCGGACGCAGGCGATTTCTACCAGCACACCTATACCGGCCTCTATTGCGTCGGATGTGAGCAGTTCTATGAGCCGGACTCGCTGGTTGACGGCGTCTGCCCAGAGCACGGCACAGAGCCGGAACAGGTGGCTGAGACCAACTGGTTTTTCCGCCTGTCTCGCTATCGCGATCAGATCAAGGAAGCCATTACCTCTGGCGCAGTCACGATCAACCCTTCCCAGAAGCGCAACGAGATCCTCGCGCTCCTCGACGCGGGCCTGAAGGACTTCAGTGTCTCCCGACCAGCCGCCCGCGCGGGCGGCTGGGGCATTCCGGTCCCCGGTGATCCGAGCCAGGTGATCTACGTCTGGTGGGACGCCCTCACCAACTACGTCACCGCGCTCGGTGTCGACCAGCACGGCGAGGACTACAAGTTCTGGTGGGCAGGCCGGGGTGAGCGCGTGCACGTTATCGGCAAGGGCATCACCCGCTTCCACTCCGTGTACTGGATCGGACTGCTGCTGTCTGCCGGCGAGCCGCTTCCAACGACCATCCATGTGCACGACTACGTCAATGTGGCCGGCGCGAAACTCTCGAAGAGCACCGGCAACATCGTCGATCCCGTCGACCTCGTCAATGCCTATGGAACTGATGCCCTCCGCTGGTGGATCACCCGGGAGGTTCCCCTCCTCGGCGACACCGAGTTCACAACCGCCCGCCTGATCCACGCGTATAACACCGACCTGGCCAACGGGCTCGGGAACCTCAGTAACCGCACTGTGGCCTTGCTGCACAAGTACTACGACGGGCGGCTGGATCTCGACAACGGGCCAGTAATCGGGCCAGCCTGGGACAGCATCGATCTGGACACCGCCTGCACCGCTCTGCCATCGAAAATCGACGCCGCGCTGCAGAGCGCCGACTTCCGGTCCGCTACCGCTCAACTGGTCGCCACCGTTGACCTCGCCAACCGGTTGCTGAACGCGGCAGAACCCTGGAAGGTGATCAGGAACCCCGACGGCGATCCGAACCTTATCCAGCGTCTCCTCAGCCGAGTCGTCCAGGCCTGCCACACGATCGCGACCGAGATCACACCTTTCTGCCCGGGTGGCGCTACGCGCCTTACGAGCCAACTCGGCGACAGCGATCGTGTTACGTCCCCCGAACCGGTGTTTGCCCGCCTCACCTGAGCCGATCCGCCATGTCCCCTACATGTTCTGCCGCATGTCAGACGGCAGCGGCGTCGTCACCGACTGCCGTCCCGTTCGCAATGCCGATGCCGAGTTCATGTACAAGTGCGCGGTCACCGCGGCGGCCACAAGGGTTGGTACGCGGACCGGTTCTAGCTGTTAAGCGTGGGGCGGTTCAGGCTGGCCAGAGCCGTGTTCAGCACCTCGCGCGTGAGTACCGGGTCGCTGCTGTCGCCAGGGCCGAGAACGTGCAGCCACGTGTGCTCGTCCCCGTCCCCGTTGAAGCCGAACGTCGTGCCTTCCGGCAGAGCGTCGATGATCGCCCTCCGCAGCGGGCCATCCATCTCCTGGCCTTCCGGCAGGAACACCGCGTCCTCAGGGGGGCCGCCTGCTGAGCCGTTCTTAGCCTCCATGACGGCGGCCTCAAGCGCGTCAAGATCAGCCAGGGCCGCAAGTGCACGCGCGGGGACTGTCTCTCGCCTGCGGATCATCGCCAGGAAGGCGTGCTCCACGCCGATATAGGAATCGCCCATTTCAAAGGCGACCTCCGCGCCCCACGTCAGCACGTATCCATCGCGCGCGGGCAGCCGCCGGGGATCAGCCGGGCGCGTGTAACCGGGACCGTTGAGGATGCCGAGCACCGCCGCCTCGGCGCCGCCGAGGTCAACCAGGCCTGAGATCACGTTCACCGGCCACCCGCCGTCATGGAGCATCCCGAGGAACAGGTGCTCCGCGCCGCCGATCGGGCTCCCGAGTGCCCGTGCGATCTCGGCGGCCCGACCCTTGATCTCGTAATAATGCGGGGTAGGCGACAACGCCCCGTCAAATGCCTGCGTCATGGCCACATGCTAGGCAACTCATTCAGCCTCGGCACCCGCCCTCGATGTGCCGCCGTGTCCCGGGCCAGCGAACATGTCGTTTTCCGTGTCGTCGGCCTGCGGCTGGCTCACGCCACGAGCAGGCGAAGGCCGAGTTCTGCCGCGTCGAGGTCGGCGAGTTCGCGGTTGCGCTCGGCCCACCGGCCTGAGACGAGGTCATCGCGCAGGCTGCGCACTGCCCGCTGCTCGGCCTCCGGCCCGACCCTGGTCCACACCGACACCGCGCGGCGAACGTGATCGTCCAGGTAGGCCTCGGGCCGACGCCAGTAGGCCTCGAAGAAACCGTCGGCACAATCCCACGGAATGAGCACCGGCTCGGAGCGGGCCCCGATCGCGCCGGCCAGCTCGGCCAGCGACCAGTCCGCCACGAGGCCGGCGACCTCGGGCAGGTAGTCGCGGGTAAGCCAGAACCGGCGACGCCATCCGAATTCACTGGCGTCGAACGTGAACACCACCACGCGGCGGGCCACGCGCCGCATCTCGCGCAGACCCGCGATCGGGTCCTGCCAGTGATGGACGGTGCTGAAGGCCATCGCGGCGTCGAAGGACTGGTCCTCGAACGGGAGGCTCTCTGCGGCGGCGGCCACGCAGGGTGCCGCTCCCGCGGGACGCTGCGCCCGCATGACCGCTGACGGCTCCACCGCGGTGACCTCGCGGTCCGGTGGCTCGTAGGAGCCGATGCCGGCCCCGACGTTCAGCACCGTCCGCGAGTCACCCAGCGCGTTCCAGACCTGTGCGGCGATCCTCGGCTCCGTGCGCCGTGTCGCGGTGTAAGCGCCCCCGATGGCGTCATACAGCCGCGCGCCGAACATTCCCAGCTGTTGCTCTGGCGTCATCTCCATCCCCATCGCCCGTGCCTCCAGTTCCCTGTCGATGGCGGCCACCATGGCGTCGGCGCGGTCGCGCTGCTCCAGCATCAGGCCCCGCAGCCGGCGCAGGTGCGCGACCGCATCGGCCGACGGGTCGCCAACAAGGTCCGCGACCTCGCGCAGCCCGAAGCCCAGCCGCCGGTAGGCCAGCACCTCCCGCAACCGCTCCACGTCGCCCGCTGAGTAGGCCCGGTACCCGGCCACGGTCCGCGCTGACGGCTGCACGAGGCCGATCTCGTCGTAGTGGCGCAGTGTGCGGACTGTCACGCCAGCCAGCTCGGCTACGTGTCCAACGGTCAGGTACTCCTCCACACCACCGACTATGCGGCATGACGCAACGTCAGGGTCAAGCGCTCACGCTCGCCAGCAAGCCGGACTGATACTGGTGTTCCCGATGCGCGCTCAGCAGTCAAACACCGACCAGCAGATGCCGTTCCGCAGCCGCTGGTCGTCCAGCACTAGCTCGCGGATCGCCTCCGGGAGCTGGTCACGCTGCCACCGGCACTCGAGCCGTCCTGCGCCCTCGCCGTCCGGCGCGCCAGCACGTGCGGCCTTGATCGCATAGGCGGCCGCACCGAGTTCATGCGCGGCGACGTGCGCGACGGCCCCGGCCTGGCCAGCAGCGTACGCGGCATGCCGGGCCGCCCCGCGCAGGTCCCGGGCCGCGGCCATGGCATGGCCGGCCGCCGTGCGCGCCTGGGTCATCTTGACCTCGCCACGCACCCAGGCGCGGGCTTGCTCGATCGCCCGGCGCGGTCGCAGGTCCTCAGGCTGAGCCGACTCGAAGAAATCCAGGACGTGCTCCGCGCACGATGCCGCCCACAGAGCCAGGAGCTGATGATCCGAATCGGTGAGGGTCCCGCCGCGGCGGATCGTCACGAAGCGAGGGTCACGGACCTTGGGGAGGATCATGGCTGGCACTCCTTCTCGCATCCGCCCAACACTCTAAGGCGGCGCATGCGCGACCAGGCACGCCCCCAGGGAAGGCCCGGCCAGCCCCGGTGGCCGGTCCGCAAGCTCGCCGGCGCCGGGCCCGGCTGGCGAGAAACCCCGGCGGTGAGCTGAACCGCGTCGTCACCGGTTGCTACTTACTCTCCAAGGGAAGCCTCCGGGGAGGTCACACATGGACGGTCCGCACGGGGATACCGGCGCACCGATCTTCACCGCCAGTCGCGACGGTGACTGCGACGACATTCAGTTGCTGCGCAGGATCGGCCAGGACGACGAGGACGCGATGGCCGCGTTCTACCGCGAGCACGGCCGGATCGTACTCGCCCAGGTTCTGCTGGTGGTCGGCGAGCGCGTCCTCGCCGAGGAGATCTTGCAGGACACGATGCTCGCTGTCTGGCGCGGGGCTGGCTCCTTCCGCGGCGAGTCGTCGGTGCGGTCCTGGGTGATCGCCATCGCCCGGCGGCAGACCCGGGACCGGCTGCGAGGCCGCCGGCTGCGGGTAGTGGATGACACCTACCTGGCCAATCAGCCGAGTTCTGGTCCAGGGCCGGAAGTCATGGCCCTGGACCGCGCGGAACTGGCCGAGGTGAAGGGTGCGATCCGGGAACTCGCCGCGTCCCACCGGGAGGTACTGGGCCTGGCCTTCGGCACCGGGCTCAGCCTTCCTGAGGTCGCCGGCGTGCTGGAGATCCCGCTCGGGACCGTGAAGAGCCGCCTCAGCGCGGCGCGCACCGCACTCAGCCGGATACTCGACGAGAAAGGCCAGGACCGATGAACGGAAGCCCTGCTGACACCCGCTCCCCCCATCTGGACCTGGGGGACCTGATCGCCGAGGTCAACGGCCAGGCCATAGATGACCGGGCCCGGGAGCACCTCACGCGCTGCGAGCACTGCCGGGCCGAGGTGAACCGCTGGGATCTGGTGGCCGGCGGGGTTCGCGGCCTGGCGGCGGCTGCGCCGGAGGCGGCCCAGCCCGCCCGGCCGCGGCACACCCGGCCGCGGGTACTGGCGGGCCCCTGGCGGCGCGCGATGCTGGTCGCCGGCAGCGCGGCAGCCGCGCTCGTCCTGCTCCTGGGGGTCGGTGAGGTGACCGGATACGTGCACGTGCACCTATCCGGTCCCGGCACCGGGACGGCCCTCACCGCGGTCACCGGGTGCTCCCTGCTCGAGCAGGCCGACGGGACGCTCGAGCAGGTGAACGGCACCAGCCTGGTCGTTAAGACGGCCAGCGGCCAGCCGGTGACCGTGACCACGACGCCGTCCACGTTGGTGAGCATGTCCGGACCGCTGCTGAGCGACATCACCGACGGGGCGTCAGTCATGGTGCGCGGCCCCAGCTCCGGCGGGACGATCGCAGCCGCCATCGTCACCGCCGGACCGCCATCCAGGGTGGTGAGCCCACCGGGCTTCGTCTCTGTCCGGGGGACGGTATCGGGCGCGGGCACCGCTGGCTTCACCCTCGTCACGTCCGGCGGAACCCGGATTCCGGTGACCACCTCCGGCGACACGCTCGTCATAGTCCCCCACGCCCGCCTGGGCCAGCTGCAGGACGGCACCACCATCTTCGCCCTGGGCCAGGCCGGACGAGGCGGGACGCTGACGGCAAGAGCGGTGGCAGCGGTCTCCCAACTCCCCTCAGGGCCGCACATCGGCGTGTCGGTAAAGGACTGCTCGCCCCGCTCGATCGACGAGGCGCTCAACGCGATCAGCGCGGCCCCCGCCTCCGCCGGCTGATCCGCCAGACCCCAAACTGGCTGGCACCGCTACGCACGCGGTGCCAGCCAGTTGGGGACGTCATGAGGGCTGTCACGGCGACATCCACAGCTCAGGCCCGTGCGCCGCCGTCGACCCGCAGGACCGTGCCGGTCACGAACGACGACCGGTCACTGAGCAGCCAGGCGGCGGCCTGCGCGATCTCGCCGGGGTCGGCCGTGCGGCGCAGCGGGGTCCGCGCCCTCAGCCGCTCGGCGAGACCAGGCGAATCGGCCTCCCAGGTACGGATCATCTCGGTCAGCGTGCCGCCCGGGGCGATGGCGTTGACCCGGATGCCTTCCGGCCCGTAGGTGATGGCCGCCGACTCGGTGAGGCTGTTGACCGCCCGCTTCATCGCACCGTAGGCAGGCAGCTCCGGGTTGCCCATCAGGCTGCCGACGCTGGAGTTGTTGACGATGGCCCCCGTCCCGGCGGTAGCCCGGATGGCGGCGATCTCGGCGACCATGGCCAGCCACGGGCCCTTGAGGTTCACGGCGTAGACGTAGTCGAAGTCGGCCTCCCGCACCTGGTCCATCGGGCCGGGTGGCACGAACGCCGCGCCATTGTTGAAGGCGGCGTCGAGCCGGCCGTACACGTCCACGGCGCGGCCGACGGCGGCGCGCACGCTGGCCGCGTCGGCGAGATCGCACACTACGTAGTCCGCGATGCCGCCCGCGGCCCGGACCTCCTCAGTCACCGTCTTCAGCTGGGCCTCCGTCCGGGCCGCGAGCAGCACCCGCGCACCTTCCCGGGCGAAAAGCCGGGCCGCGGCGGCGCCGATACCGCGGCCGGCACCAGTGATGAAGGCGACCTTGCCCGCCAGCAGGCCGGGAGGGCCCGTGGTGGATGTGCCGTTGGTGGGTGTGTTGTCCATGGCAGCGAGCGTGCGCCAGTCCCCCGCGCCGATCCAGGCACCGGCGGTACCTGGATCGGCGCGGCGGCACCCGGGCACACTGGGGGCGTGGACAGACGAGAACTGGCGGGCTTCCTGCGCAGCAGGCGCGAGCGGATCACCCCGGCCGACGTGGGACTGCCCGCCGGTCCGCGCCGTCGCACCCCCGGGCTGCGCCGCGAGGAGGCGGCGCAGCTCGCGTTCATCTCGACCGAGTACTACACCCGGCTGGAGCAGGCCCGCGGCCCGCACCCGTCGCGCGAGGTGCTGGCCGGGCTGGCCCGCGCCCTGCGGCTGTCGGACGCCGAGCGCGGCCACCTCCACCACCTGGCCGGCGTACCGCCAGGCCCTCCGCCCGGACCACCGCGCGAGGTGCGGCAGAGCATCCTCGACCTGCTGCACCGGCTGCCACAGGCCGCCGCGATCGTGACGTCCGCGACGCACGAGGTGATCGCCTGGAATGACCTGGCGGCCGCCCTCATGGAGGACTTCTCCGCCGTGCCGCGGCGCGACCGCAACCTCGTGCGCCGTGTCTTCCTCGGGCCGCACCCGGACGGGCGGCGGCTGTACGGGGTGTCAGACGCGGACGAGTTCGCCCGCAGGTCGGCCCAGGACCTGCGCGCCACCGCCGCCCGTTACCCCGGCGATCCCGAGGTGACCGGGCTGGTCCGTGATCTTCTCGCCGGAAGCGAGGAATTCACCCGGCTGTGGGCCTCCCACGACGTGAGCGCCGAGCGCAGCCTGTGCAAGACCTTCCAGCACCCGCTGGTCGGCCCGGTCACCGTCAACTGTGACGTCCTCGACATCACCGACCGGGACCAGCGGGTCGTGATCTACACCGCCACCCCCGGCTCACCGTCGGAGGAGGCGCTGCGGCTGCTATCGGTCGTCGGCACGCAGCGCATGGACGTACAGGGGTAGCCTCGGTGGGCGTGGCTGACGTGGACGAGCATGGCCGGCCGGAACCTCCGCTCACGGCGGACGAGGCCGGCACCCTCCTGGGGTTCCTGGACTATCAGCGCGCCACCTTCGCCTGGAAATGCGCGGGCCTGGACGCGGCGGGCCTGGCAGCGACGGTTGGCGTCTCGACGATGACCCTGGGCGGGATGCTCAAGCACCTGGCCCTGGTCGAGGACTCATGGTTCTCCGAATGGCTGTTCGGCCGGGACCCATCACCCCCGTGGAACACGGTGGACTGGGACGCCGACCGCGACTGGGAGTGGCACACGGCGGCCGCGGACTCACCAGAGCAGCTCCGCGGGCTCTGGCAGGACAATGTGGCCCGGGCCCGTGGCTGCGTGGCCGAGGCGCTGGCCCACGGCGGCCTGGACCAGCTGGCCCCGCGCACCTGGCCGGACGGCCGGTCGCCGAGCCTGCGCTGGATCATCTGCCACATGATCGAGGAGTACGCGCGGCACAACGGCCACGCCGACCTCATCCGGGAGTCGGTGGACGGGGTCACCGGCGAGTAGCCAGTGGCCGGCGCCCCTCGTTAGCGGAAAGTAATCAGCCGCACTGGGTCAGCCGCACTGGGTCAGCCGCACTGGGTCAGCCGCACTGGGGCCGCAGCCGGGCCGGGAACCCGGTCCAGCGCAGCTGGTCCGGGAGGTGGGCGGCGTCGTTGAAGGTGACCAGCGACGGCGGCAGGCCGGGCTGGTACAAGATCACTGTTAGCGCGCAGTTCTGCTGGTTCAGGCCGATCCAGCGCCAGTCCGGCGCGTCCAGCGCGTGCCTGATGAACCAGCCGATCAGGAAGTTGTGCGTGACGATCAGCTCGTGAGCGTCAGTGGCCGGGCTCTCCCCCGGCGTGTTCTCCCCGGCCGGGCTCTCCCCCGGCGGGCCCGCGAACCGCTCGATCGCCGCCCTGGCCAGCGCGGCACCTTCGTTACGCTCCGTAGTCGTATAGCTGCTGACCAGCCGGGCGTGGGAAGGTGGCAGCCCGCCGGGGTCCAGGTCGGCGGGGATGTAGTCGCCGACGACGGCGGACTCGGCCACCGGCACACCGGGCAGCCAGCCCGCGATCAGCCGGGCCGTCTGCGCGGCGCGCGGCAGGGGGCTGTGGTGGATCCGGGTCACCGGCAGGTTCTTCAGCCGCTCGCCGGTGCGCCGCGCCTGCTCCTCGCCCACGTCGCTGAGGCTGCCGCCCTCCGCGGCCGCACCGTGCCGGACTAAGTACAGGAACCGGCTGGCCATGGCATCCCCTTTGCGTGGCGGATTCTCTGCGCTGGTGGTTTTCGCGCTGGTGCGCGGGGCGGAACGTGGTGACGGAGGCAGGACGGGAAATCCCGTTGACGGCTGGGCAGGCCGAGCCTAGTGTCTCCGGCGGGCCGCGGCACGCGGCCGGGACAGGCACGGCGGGAATCGGGGGGAGGCGCCGAGATGACTAGTCTGCTGAAGGCGTACCCGGGCCACCTCGCCCCGGCCGGCTGACCGTCCGCCCAGAACCGGCCAGCCCCCGCGGCCAGCCCCGCCTGCCAGGCCCGGGTCCGCCTCCTGGAACCAACCGGAGGCCGTGTGCTCATCCGCCCCACCACCGAAGCTGACCTGGACCGGATCCTCGCCTGGCCGGTCACCGAGCCGGTTGGCGTGGTCCCGGCCGACCGCTACCGCGAGGAGCTGGACCGCCACCAGTACCGGCCGGAATGGACCTGGATCGCGGAGGACGAGGGCCGCATCCTGGCCCGTGCGATCTGGTGGGGTTTCGCCGACTCCGCCTTTCCCCTGGTGCTGGACTGCGTATCGGCCGGCGCCTCCCTGCTCACCGGCAGCCCCCTGACCGCCGGCGGCTCAGTCCCCGCGCTGGCGGCCCGGCTGATCGCCGCCGGGCAGCAGGCGCTGCGCAGGCCGGATCCCTCGGTCGCGGCCGGCTACGAGATCAACCTGCCGGCCGGCTGGCGGTCCGACCCGGCCGCGGCCCGCGCGTTCGCCTGGCGGCAAGATGCGGCGGCCCGTGCCGGGCTGACCGACGAACTCGAGCGGGTCCGCTTCGAATGGACCCCGGACGCGGGTCTCCCCCGGTCCAGCGGCCGCCTGGTCTTCCGGCCCGAGCCCGACGACGACTCGTTCCTGGACGTGTTCCGCCAGATCGCGGTGGGCAGCCTGGACGTGATCACCCGGCGGGAGGTCGCCGCGCTGGGCGCCGCCCGCCAGGCCCGTGACGACATGGGTATCTACCTGGCCATGGCGGGCGAACGGGACTGGTGGCGGCTGGCCTACACCGCTGACGGCGGCCGGCCAGGCCAGCTCGCCGGGATGATCCTGCCCAACCGCAACGCGAACGGCGCGGTGGTGGGGTACCTCGGCGTCGTGCCGGAGATGCGCGGCCGGGGCTACATCAACGACCTGGTCGCGGAGACCACCCGGTTCCACGCCGGGCGCGGCGAACCCCGTATCGGCGCCACGACCGACATCACGAACCTCCCGATGGCCGCGGCCTTCGAGCGCGCGGGCTACCGGGCCTGGGGGATCCGGTACGTGCTCTCAGAGCCGCCCGGATGACCCGGTCCCCCGCGCCCGGCGCCAGGATCCGGTACGCGGGGCTCGGCTACGCCCTGACCGTCCTGCTGACCGGGACGAACCTGGCCACCCCGCTGTACGCGGTGTACGAGCACGTGTTCGGTCTCTCGCCGCTGGATGTGACGCTGCTGGTGGCCGTGTACGCCGCCGCGGTCGTGACGGCCCTGCTGATCTGCGGCCCGCTCAGCGACACGGCCGGCTACCGCCCGGTGCTGGTGGCCGGGCTGGTGGCGGCGGCCTGCGGCTCGGCCCTGCTGGCCGCGGCGGCGGGGCCAGGCTGGCTGTTCGCGGGCCGGGCGGTGCAGGGACTGGCCGTGGGCACCTGCTCCGGGGCGCTCACCGCCGGGCTGGTGCTGACCGAACCGCGGGGGCGGCGGGCCCGCGCGTCGTTCCTGGCCGCGACGGCGACCACCGCGGCCGTCGGGTTCGGCCCGGTGCTGGCCGGGGCGCTCGCGCAGTACGCCCCCGCCCCCCGGGTGCTCAGTTACCTGGTGGAGATCGCGCTGCTGGTCCCGGCCGTGGCCGCGGCCGCCCTGCTGCCCGGCTCGCTGGGGAGGACGGGGCAGCGCTGGCAGCCCCGGTGGCCGAGCCTCCCGGCGCCGGTCCGCGCCGCGTTCCTGGCTCCGGCCGTGGTGAGCCTGCTGGCCTGGGCGGTCGCGTACGTGGTGCTGGCCCTGGTGCCCTCCTACACGGCGGCGGCACTGGGCGGCAGCAACCTGTTCGTCGACGGCGCCGCGGCCGGCTCGCTGCTGCTGGTCGCGGCACTCGCGCAGGCGCTCTGCCGGTCGTGGGACCCGGCCCGGGCCCAGGCGGCCGGGCTGGCCGGCCTGACCGGCGGCCTGCTCGGGCTCATCGCCGCGGGGCTCATCACGGCCGGGCCGGCGGCCAGCGCGGCGGTGCTGTTCGCGGCGATGGCGGTGGCGGGCTGCGGGCAGGGACTGGCGTTCATGGGCGGCCTGCGGCGGATCAACGAGATCGCCCCGGCGCAGGCCCGCGCCGGGACCGTCTCCATGTTCTATGTGGTGACCTACGCGGGCAGCGGGCTGGTCACCGTGGGCGTCGGCCTGCTCGCCACGCTGCTCGGGCTGACCGTGTCGGTCCGGTGGTTCGCGGCGGTACTCGCGGCTGCGTGCCTGCTCATGCTGGCCGTGCTGCGCACCCGGCCCGGCTGGAGCCGGGCGCCGGACCCACTTGATACCTCAAGCGTACACATGTAGCGTCAAGGCTACATGTGGAGCTAGCAGCGAAGGGACCTCCCGTGGCCCCGGATGACGCGTCCCCCGAGAGCCGCCTGGCTGGGGTGATCGCGGCCCTGGACCATCCCACCCGGCGGCGCATCGTGGCCACCCTGCTCGTCCGGGGCACGCATGTCAGCCAGCTGGCCCGCGACCTCGAAGTCAGCCGGCCCGTCTTGCACGTGCACCTGGCCAAACTGCAGGAGGCCGGTTTGGTCACCAGCGCCCTGCGCTTCTCCGCTGACGGGAAGTCCCTCCGCCATGTCGAGCTGCGGCCATTCGATATCCGGCTGACCCCCGAGATAATCGCCGACTCTATAGACCCTTTAATCATGCGGCCGTTCGCCCGGGAAGGAACAGGCTAATGCTCGGAACCCTATTCGCAAGCCCATGGCAGATCATTATCGTCCTTGGCATACCACTGGTTATCCTCGTTGTAATCGGGTTTGCGCTGGTCGTGGTCCTCCGGCTGGCCTTCAGGGGTAAGGGGATGAATACCAAGGCCGTGCACGTGGAGCTGGTCCGGATCGACGAGCGGCTGGCGTCCATCGAGAAGCTCCTCAAAGACATTGAATAAAGGCATGGGCCGTCCGGGATTGCGTTTCACCTTCGGTTCGTGCGAGGCTTGTGGCACGTAGCAGCCTGGTTAAGTCCGGACCATGTGCTCCCTCGCCGCTAGCAGCTTCTGCGTGCAAGGCGGCGAGACTTATGACCGAGCCGGCGCTCGTCCTGGCCTCCGGAGCCAGGGCGGTCACCTCAGCGCTGCCCCCGGCCCGCTGCCCCGGTGGCCGCCGGCGGGGTCGCGGGCGATGAGCGCCCATGCCCCCGGGCTGATGGGCCCGATCCGGCGGATAGCCCGGCTGCTGGCCGGCCGGAACCCGCTCCGGCGGCCTCACGACAGGATCGAGGCTGCTATTGCCGGGGTGCTCACCGTAGCGTTTCTCGCGGCCCTGGCGTGGGCGTCATTCCTGGGCGACCGCCTTTATCAGTCGCAGCTCGCGGACGCCGAGCAACTGCGTCCGGCGACGGCCATCCTGACTCAAAACGGGCCGCGGCCAGATATCCGGCTGGTGCCGGCCGGGCAGGTTCTGGCTCACTGGCCCGGCCCGGACGGACGCGGGAAATCCGGGGCGCTCGAAGCCGTGACTGCGCCCAGCATCTCCGGCGCGCTAGCCGGCACACGGGTACGAGTCTGGCTGAATCGCCGGGGCCAGCCCGTTGCGCCGCCACCTGGCCGGGCTTTCATGATGGTGGGTGCAGTGCTGATGGCGCTCGCGGGGGCCGCGGGCATCGCTGCGGGCTTGCTCATCGCGTACTGGCTGTGCCGCCTGGTACTCGACCGGCGGCGCCTGGCCGCGTGGGAGTCCGCGTGGGCCCTGACCGGCCCGCGGTGGACCAGCCGGCGCTGAACGGCCCAGCGCCACAATTATTCAGCCAGCGTTATTTAGACAGCGCCGCAGGGAAATCCATGCTAATTGGCTCAGATTTCTCATTTCGGCAGGAAAGCGCGTAGTATAGGAAACGTTGCCCCGGACCCCGGCAGCTGCGGCCGCGAATTACGCGTGACGCCGAAGGGCCCGGAATTTTTTGGGCATGAAACGGTGCAGCTAAGACGCTGCTCCCAGAGGACGGTGTGAGACCCGGGGGAATTATCCCCTACTGCGATCTCCAGCATGGCCGGCCACCGCGTACGTGACCCAGTCACGGTCACGACGGAACCGGCTGTGACCATCATCGCCTCGGCAGGCCTCGGGCCCTGCGCGCCAGCCGCGTGAAGTCCGGCCCAAGGGCACCGCCCTCCTTTTCACCTACCTCACCGCTGACAGCAGGCGCGATGGCACCGGGCTGACAGCAAGCCCGGGCCGCCCTGGCCGCATCACGTACACACGGAGCATCACATGATCATCATCCTGGGGCTCGTTATCCTGCTCGCCGCGGTGATCGTCGGCCTGGCCGGCATCTTCGCCAACAGCGGCAGCGCGCATGCCCTCACCCACGACTTCGCCGTATTCGGCTACCACGTGACCGGCTCGACCGGGACGCTGTTCCTCTATGGCATCGTCCTCGGGGCGATCGGCGTCCTCGGGCTGGGCCTGCTGCTGGCCGGCGCCCGGCGCACCTCCCGGCGCGGCCGCGCGGCCCGGCGGGGGCTCAAGCAGTCCCGTCGCGAGACCGCCTCGGCCAGCCAGGCACGCGACGCCCTGATCGACGAGCGCGACACGGCCCGCGCGCACGCGGCGAGCCAGCCCGGCGACGGCACGGACCGGCCCGCCGACGGCACCAACGAGCCCGTCCGCAGCAGGCCGGGCAGCCACGACCAATCCCTCCCCGGAGACACCCGCTGGCGCAGGCTGTCGCACCTGGTCAGGCCCCGCGCGGCCAGCGACGCGCCACCCGCCGGCTCTTCCTCCCCGGACGCCGCTGATTCGCCTCCGGCAGCGGAATCGCCGGTGACCAGCAACCGGCCATGAGCACGTCACGGCGGGCCGCCTGCCCCTTCAGCAAGTAGCTGAAGGCAGGGTCAGGCTCGCCGCCCGCCCGGCCCGGCACTCAAACAGGCGCCGCAACACTCAAAGGAGTCATCATGTTTACCGGATTCGGAACGATTATTCTCATCGCCGTCATTGTGCTTGTCGTGCTGTTCTTGCGAAGGCACTGAATCCGCTGATAACCGGAACCGCCAGCGGCTGAGCCGCGGCCGGCGATCTTGACCGTGTTATGTTGGCAGCTACCGCTCCAGACCCCGGTGGCCGATGGCGTTCGCGGAACGCGCTGCTGAGGTGGCTGGAGCTTCTTTGTCGCCACGGCGGTCTCGCCGCGTCCCCGGTCATCATGAGGCCACTCGCGAGCTGCCGGCCTGGCCGGGCGACACTGCCCCTGCTGCGCGGTCCGTTCCAGGAAAGGAAACGCGCAATGCGAATTCTCGGTTACGCCACGGCAATCAGCCTGGCCATCGGCGGCGTGGCCCTCACCGCGATCGCGGTAAAGGCGCTCCCGGATGTACGGCGGTACCGGAAGATGCGGAGCATCTGAGGTGGCCTGACCCGCCACGCGGACCTGGTCCGGGCCGATAGCGGCCAGGATCGGGCCCGGCTCAGGCTGGCGCGAAACGGAGCCTCAGTCCGAGCCGCCGCAGCACCGAGAGGAACCACAGCGTGGACACGCCGGTTCCGGTGACGACCAGCACGATGGTCGCCACGGTGGAGATCAGCAGGAACACGCTGGCCGGCTCGGCGAACATCAGGACCGCCAGCGCCGCCGTGAGGAGCAGGAAGATGCCCGCCCACAGCCAGGTCGCCCCCTGGAAGAAGCGGTGCAGGCCCGGGTAGTGAGTAGCGGGCTGGCGCAGCGCGACCACTTCAGCCGCCAGCCGGGCCACGAGCGGGTTCGGGCCGGCCGCCGTGCGCGCGAACACGACGCACATGCACAAGTTGGCCAGCGGGAACTGCAGCAGGAACAGCCACAGTTCGCCGGTGGCGAGCACCACCACGGTCTGCAGCGTGAGCACCACCGCGGAGATCGTCAGCAGGCTCGGCACCGACCCGGTCACCACCTTCCGGATGACCGCGGTGAGCCAGATGGCCACCAGCCCGGCGACCAGGCCCGCGTCACGCCCACCCAGCCAGGCGGCCACGGCATAGGCCGCGACCGGCAGGCCCACCGACTCCCCCAGGCTCCAGCCCGCGGTGAGGAACAGCCGCAGCGGCCTGGGAACCTCCAGGTTCCCGCCCACGCTGGCAGGCGGCCGTGCCCTTACGTTGGCTGCGGTCATCGCCCCCGCCTCGCAGAGATAAGAACGCAGCGAGGCGGTCTCGGGACTGGCGTATGGTCTAGACCCGACCGGGAACTCGTTCAGGCTGCCTGAGCAAGCACTCACCCGAGCATACGCGCCCTGCATCCGGGCAGCTCCGGGCTAGGCGGCGCGGGCCCGGACTCCGGCCAGGGCCTCGCGGGCCTGCGCGGTGATCCGCTCACCGTCCAGGGTGACCAGGGCCCCGCCGCGTTTGAGGATCTGGCCGTCGGCCAGCACGGTGTCCACGTTGCCGGGCTGGGCCGCGGTGACCAGCAACCCGGCGGGGTTGGTCAGCACGCCCAGGTTCGGGTGCCCGGTGGCGACCAGGATGATGTCGGCCCGCTTGCCCGGGGTGAGCGACCCGGTCACCTCGTCCAGGCCCAGCGACCGGGCCCCCTCGATGGTGCCGAGCGCCAGCGCCTGCCGGGCGGTGCACGCGAACTCCTGATGGGCCGTGGCGTTGATCAGGCCCTGGGTCAGTTTCATGATCGCGAACATGTCGGCGTTGCCGGTCAGCGCGGTGGTGTCCACCGACAGGCCGACGCGGATCCCGGCCGCGAGCAGTTCAGCCGTCTGCGGGAGCCCGTAGCCGATCAGCAGCTCACTGAACGGCGACAGGCTCACGGCACAGCCCGCCTCCGCGAGCTGGGCGATTTCCGCCGCGGTGGCGCTGTTGGCGTGCACCACCTGCAGGTCCGGCCCGAGCAGGCCCGCGCCGGCCAGCGCGGCGATCTGCCCGGCCGCGGCCGGCGGCCCGGAGGCGTGCACGGTGATGGGCAGGCCGAGCTCCCGGGCGGCGTCCATCTCCCGCTGATAGACCCCGGGCGGCACCCGCATGGCCGGGTTGCTGCCCCCCAGACCCCGGCAGGCCATGCCGAGGGTGAGCAGCCCCGCCCGGCCCGGGGCGCTCTGCCCGCTCCAGGAGTCCCAGTCCCGGTGCAGCGCGCGCAGCCCGCCGGTGTCCATGGCCTGGTCGTTGGGGTGCCCAGCCGAATAACCGTAGGAGTAACGGGCCCGCAGCCCGGCTTCACTCAGCGCGCGCAGCTCAGCCTCGGCGTAGGCGGGCCCGCGGACGTTGTGCGACCAGTCGTGCACCGTGGTGATGCCGGAGTTGACCGCCTCGGCGCAGGCCAGCAGGGTGCCGTGATAGTTGTCCTGGGCGGTGAAAGCCTGCCCGAGCCCGAGCGACACCGGGAAGTAGCCGGCCTGGCCGGACCCCGGCATGCCGCCGGACATGGCGCGCAGCAGCGTGTTCCACAGATGCCAGTGGGTTTCGACCAGGCCGGGGGCCACGATCATCCCCCGGGCGTCCAGCTCCCGGGCCTGCGGTGTGCCCAGGGCGGCCGCGTCCAGGCCGGCACCGACCGCGGCGATGCGCCCGCCGGTGACCAGGACGTCGCCGCCGGGAATGTCCCCCAGCCCCGGATCCATGGTCACCACATGACCGGACCGGATGATGAGATCCTCGCTCACCGTTCTTCTTGCGGCGTCCGCGGGCACCTGATGGGCAGACATCTCAGCACGCCGCGATGGTACTGCGTACTGGGCCGCACATGGTAGGCATGGCCCATGGCAGAACTTATCCCCCGGCGGGTTCTGTTCGGGAACCCGGAACGCATCAGCCCGCACCTGTCCCCCGACGGAACCCGGCTGGCCTGGATCGCCCCGCACGAGGGGGTGCTGAACGTCTGGGTCGCCCCGATCGGGACGAACGGGGTGGACTGGTCCGCGGCGCGGGTGGTCACCGACGACACTGACCGGGGCATCCGCATGTTCGCCTGGGCGCACGACGCCCAGCACCTGCTGTACCTGCAGGACACCGGCGGGGACGAGAACTGGCGGCTGCACGATGTCAACTTGGAGACAATGCAGCGGCGTGACCTGACGCCCTACGACAACGTGCAGACCCAGCTGATCGCCGGGGACAAGAAGTTCCCGACCGAGATCCTGATCGGGCTGAACCGCGACAACCCGCAGCTGCACGACGTCTTCCGGCTCAACCTGACCACCGGCGAGCTGGTCAAGGAGGTCGAGAACCCCGGGTTCGTGGACTGGGTCGCCGACAGCGAGCTGGTGGTCCGGGCCGGGATCGCCCCGCAGCCCGACGGCGGCATGGTCGTCATGGTCCGCGGGTCCGCGGCCGAGGACTGGCGGCCGCTGCTGACCATCTCGGCCGAGGACGCGCTGACCAGCGGGCCGGTCGCGTTCAGCGAGGACGGCCAGTCACTGCTGGCCGTCAGCTCGGTGGGAGCGGACACAGGACGGCTGGTCCGCCTCGGCCTGGCCACGGGCGCGGAGCAGGTGCTGGCCGGCGATCCGGAGGCCGACGTGGCCGGGATCCGGCTGCACCCCGATACCCGCGAACCGCAGGTGGTCACGTTCCTCAAGGACCGGATGGAATACCGGGTGCTGGACCCGGCGCTCGAGCCTGACCTGGCCGCGATCCGCGCGCTGCATCCCGGCGACCCCTCGTTCAGCGACCACGATGACGCGGACGAGACGTGGCTGGTGGCGTTCAACACCGACGCCGGCCCGGTCTCCTACTACAGCTACGACCGGCGCACCCGCACCGGCGAGTTCCTGTTCGAGAGCCGCCCGGAGCTGGCCCGCTACGAGCTGGCGCCGATGGAGCCGTTCTCGTTCACCGCCCGCGACGGCCTGACCATCCACGGGTATGCCACGTTCCCGCCCGGCGCCGACCGGCGGAACCTGCCGATGGTGCTGAACGTGCACGGCGGCCCGTGGGCCCGCGACGCGTGGGGGTTCGACCCGGAGGCACAGTGGCTGGCCAACCGCGGCTACCTGTGCGTGCAGGTCAACTTCCGCGGCTCGACCGGGTACGGCAAGGCGTTCGTGAACGCCGGGGACCGCGAGTGGGGCGCGCGCATGCAGGACGACCTGTCCGACGCGGTCGCCTACGTGACCGGCCAGGCCCGTGGTGGCCAGGACTGGGCTGATCCGGGCCGGGTGGCCATCTACGGCGGTTCCTACGGCGGGTACGCGGCACTGGCCGGCGCGGCGTTCACGCCGGAACTGTTCCGCTGCGCGGTGGACATCGTCGGCCCGTCCAATCTGAAGACGCTGATCGAGACCATTCCGCCGTACTGGGCCCCGATGATCGCTCAATTCCACAACCGGGTCGGGGACCCGGACAAAGACGCCGATTTCCTCTGGTCGCGCTCCCCCCTGTCACGGGCGGCCGACATCGCGATCCCGCTGCTCATCGCGCAGGGCGCCAACGACCCGCGGGTCAAGCAGGCCGAATCAGAGCAAATCGTGGCGGCCCTGGAGAACGCGGGAATCGATCACGAGTACCTGCTGTTTCCTGACGAGGGTCACGGGTTCGCCAAGCCGGAGAACCGGCTGCGGTTCTACGCCGCGGCCGAGCGGTTCCTGGCGCACCATCTCGGCGGCCGGGCTGAGGCATAGCCCACCGGCCCGGCGAGGCTCTGGCTCGCGTTATTTCCTCCGCAACGAAAACCGTCGCGGGGAGCCGGCCGCGCCCGGGCCGGCCAGGATGGCCGCCAGGGCCGGCGGGCAGCGGGCCGCACGATGGGCCAGCCACGCAGGCTGGCCCGGCAGTTAGGACCAGGGGCGCCGGGAACGGCGGATGGACTCCGGAGGAGCACGGCAGGACATGGTGGAGATCAAGAACGATGAGGCGCTGGACGCGATGCGGGAAGCCGGGCGGGTCGTGGCCCGCTGCCTGGCCGCGGCCCGCGAGACCGCCGCGGTCGGGGTCAGCCTGGTCGAGCTCGACAAAGCGGCGCACGATGTCATCCGCCAGGCCGGCGCGACCTCTCCCTTCCTGAACTACCATCCCTCCTTCGCGCCGACCCCGTTCCCGGCGGTCATCTGCGCGTCGGTGAATGACGCGATCGTGCACGGCATCCCGGACGGCTACGTGCTCCGGGACGGCGACCTGGTCAGCATCGACTGCGGGGCCACCCTGAACGGGTGGACTGGCGACGCGGCCACCAGCTTCATCGTGGGCACGCCGCGGCCGGCCGACCTGCTGCTCATCGAGACCGCGGAGAAGGCCCTCGCGGCTGGCATCGCCGCGGCGGTGGCCGGAGCCCGGATCGGCGACATCTCGCACGCGATCGGCAGCGTGAGCCGCTCCGCCCGGTACGGCATCCCCTCGGGGTTCGGCGGGCACGGCATCGGCCGCCAGATGCACGAGGATCCGCACGTGCCCAACGAGGGCCGTCCGGGCCGGGGCTTCCGGCTGCGGCCCGGCCTGGCCCTGGCCATCGAGCCCATGCTGATCGCCGGGGGCGCTGACGCGTTCGGCGTCGGCCCGGATGGCTGGGCGCTGCGCACCACCGACGGCAGCCGGGCCGCGCATGTGGAACACAGCGTGGCCATCACCGACTCCGGACCGCGCATCCTGACTCTGCCCTGACCTCCGGCTTTTGCCCGCGCTCACCCGTAACGGGTGGGGCGCAGGCCGGGCGCGGCTGATGGACTGGCCGCAATCACGGCCAAAGGAGACAGGAATCGCATGTCAGGACTGGACTGGTTCTTCGCGATCGGGCTCGGGGTCTTGTACCTGGTCCTGCTGTTCACGTTGTGCGTGCTCTGCTTCCGGAAAGGTCACTGGGTGCTGGGCCTGATCGGGATCTTCATCCCCCTTTTCTGGATCATCGGCGCGGTGCTGCCCGCCCGGCGCCGTTACCGCTAGCCGGCCCGGCGGGTAGCCGCCCCCCTGCGGGGGCAGGAACCGGATGACCGGGGGCGTCATCGATGCCGGTGTCATTGAGGCTGGGGGGCCGGTGACCGAGGGACTGAGGGCTGGGGATCCGCTGCAGGCCGGGAGCCCGCTGCGCACGCCGCGGGCGGCCGCGTTCGCCGGGATTCTCTTCTCCGTACTGCTGATCGCGGCGCTCGTGCTGCTCCGGCTCTCCGTGCCGGCTGATCCCCGGGTTCCCGGCGAGTGGCTGTCTGACTCGGCGCGGCGCACGGCGGTGGTGGTCGCGCTGAACCTCGTCCCGTTCGCCGGGATCGCGTTCCTGTGGTTCGTCGGGGTGCTCCGGGACCGGATCGGCGAGCGCGAGGACCGCTTCTTCGCGACGGTATTCCTGGGCAGCGGCCTGTTGTTCGTGGCCATGTTGTTCGTGGCGGCGGCCGTCGGCGGCGGGCTCATCGCGGCGGCCTCGTCCGGGCCGCCCGGCACGGGGACCCTGGCCCTGGGCCGCAATGTCACCGGGATCCTGGTGAATATCTACGCGATGCGGATGGCGGCCGTGTTCACGCTGACGACGGTGACCATCGCGCGGCGCACCGCGATCGTGTCCCGCTGGCTCCTCGTGGCCGGGCTGGTCACCGCGGTGGTGCTCCTGGTCGGCGTGGGTATCTCCGCCTGGGTGGAGCTGCTCTTCCCGGTCTGGATCCTGGCCCTGAGCGTGGAGGTGCTCACGGCCGGCCGGCGGGCCGGCGGCCTGGCTGCTGGCTGAGCGCCAGGGCCAGCCTGGCCCGGCGGAAACTCAGGTGGCCTCAGCACGCGATCTGGGTAAAGTCGGGCCGTGCCCGAGCTGCAGCTGCTGAATGCTGGCCATGCCCCGGCGGTCCTGGCCTTCGAGCTGGCGAACCGCGCCTACTTCGCGGCCTCGATCTCCGACCGCGGCGACGAGTTCTACGCCCAGTTCACCGACCGGCACCGCGCCTTGCTGGCTGACCAGGAGGCCGGCCGCTGCGCCTGCTACGTACTGGTCGCCGGCGATGGCTCGGTCCTGGGCCGGTTCAACCTGTACGACCTCGAGGACGGCACCGCGGTACTCGGCTACCGGGTCGCCAAGCACGCCGCCGGCCAGGGCGTGGCGACCGCGGCCGTCCGGGAGCTGAGCCGGCTGGCGGCGGCCCGGCACGGGCTGCACACCCTGCGGGCCGCCACCTCCAGCGAGAATGTCGCGTCCCGGAAGGTGCTGGCCAAAGCCGGGTTCGTCCCGGTTGGGCCCGCCGACCCGGCCGACATCGGCGGTAAATCAGGCACCTGGTATCAGCGCGACCTAACCGCCGGATAACAGCGGGGCTGAGCCCTTATCCGGATACTTCTCCTGCCGCCGCAGCCTCTTGTTTTACCTGGAAACTGGCCGGGTATCAGCGTTCGCGGATGGCAATACGCTAACCGCACAGGAGTGTCCCCGGCCCCGGACTCCTTTTGCGGCAAATCGGGAACTCGGGGAAATCGGGGAAAGATGAGCATTGTAGCGCCAGGCCAGAAACCGGCCGCCGTTCCCAGCCAGTATGACGAACCGGATGTCAACTACCTCAGCTACTGGACGGCACGCGGTTATGAGCATCGCGCGGAGGTGATGGCCCTGTCCCGGCTGCTGCAAGGCCGCCGGTTCGGCCATGCCGTGGACGTGGGCGGCGGGTATGGCCGGCTGTCGGCGGTGCTCCGCGACTATGCCGACCGGGTGACCCTGGCTGACCCGAGTTACCGCCAGCTGGCGGTGGCCGAGCGCTACCTGGACCAGGATCCGGCGATCGACACACGGCTCACCGACGCGGCCCACCTGGACTTCGCCGACGCCAGCGTGGACCTGGCGCTCATGGTCCGCGTCCTGCACCATCTGCCCGATCCGGAGCGGGAACTGTCTGAGATCGCGCGGATCGTCAAGCCCGGCGGCTACGCGGTCATCGAGGCGGCCAACGCCAAGCACGCGGTCAACCGGGTCCGGTACTGGCGCAGCGGCGAGAAGATCCCCATGACGCCGGTCAACATCCGGTCGGAGGTGAACCGCCACAACGGGAGCATCCCGTTCGTCAACCATCACCCTGACGCCGTGGCCGGCCAGCTGGCCGCCTGCGGCCTCCAGGTCGAGCGGGTGCTGTCCGTCTCGAACCTGCGCCAGCCGGCCCTCAAGCGGATCATGCCGGAACGGCTGATGCTCGCCGCCGAGTACGCCATGCAGGTCCCGTTCGCGCCGCTGGCGTTCGGGCCCAGCCTCTTCTTCATGGCCAGGCGTCAGGTCCCGAGGTAGCGCAGCACGGCCAGCACGCGCCGGTTGTCGCCGTCGGAGGGAGGCAGGCCGAGCTTGGCGAAGATGCCTGCCACATGCTTCTCGACGGCGCCGGGCGACACCACGAGCTCGGCGGCGATGGCCGCGTTCGACCGGCCCTCGGCCATCAGGGACAGCACCTCACGCTCCCGGGCGGTGAGCGAGCCCAGTCCGGTCGTTCCCCGGCCGGGCCGCCGGTCCCCGAGGCGGGCTCCCAGCAGCTGGCTGACCACCTCGGGGTCCAGAGCGGTGCCACCCGCGGCCACCCGGGCCAGGGCGTCAGTGAACTCGGCCACGTCGGCGACCCGGTCCTTGAGCAGGTAGCCGACTCCGGCCGCGCCGGCGGCCAGCAGCCTGCTGGCGTAGCGCGTCTCGATGTACTGGGAGAACACCAGCACTCCGGTGGCCGGATGGTCGCGGCGCAGCTCGATGGCGGCGCGCAGCCCCTCGTCGGTGAACGTGGGTGGCATCCGCACGTCCACGATGGCCGCGTCGGGTCCGTGCGCGGCGACCGCGGCGACCAGGGCGACAGGGTCGTCCACCGCGGCCACGACCTCGTGCCCGCGGTCTTCGAGCAGCCTGCGCAGGCCCTCCCGGAGCAGGGCCGCGTCCTCGGCGATCACCACCCGCATGCCAGCGATGCTTTCACGCGCGCAGCGGCAGCTCGACGGTGATCAGCGTGGGACCGCCGGGCGGGCTCACGATGGCCAGCCGGCCGTCCACGACCGCGACCCGCTGGGCCAGCCCGGCCAGGCCGCTCCCCCGGGCCAGGTCCGCGCCGCCGGTGCCGTCGTCGCCGACCTGCAGGACCAGCCGTGACTCCGGCCCGGAGCCCCGGATACCAGCCCGGACCACGACCTGGTTCGCCGAGCTGTGCTTGGTCGCGTTGGCCAGTAGTTCGGCCGCGCAGAAGTAGGCGATGGTCTCGATCGCCTCGGTGGGGCGGACCGGGACGTCGGCCCGCAGTTCCACCGGGAGTGCGCTGGCTGCGGCCAGCGTGGCCAGCGCGTCGGGCAGCCCGGTATCCAGCACGGGCGGGTGGATGCCCCTGACCAGGTCGCGCAGTTCGGACAGGGCATCCTTGGCGCCGCGGTGGGCCGAGTCGACCAGCTCCCTGATGCTGGCCAGATCGGCCGGCTGATCGCCGGCCCCGAGTTTCTCCCGGGCCATGCCCAGGCTCATCGCCAGCGCGGCCAGCCGGACCTGCGCGCCGTCGTGCAGGTCCCGTTCCACCTGCCGCAGCTGCGCCGCGGAGTCGTCGACGGCCCGCGCCCGGGTCTGCTCCAGCTGGCGGACCCGTTCCTCGAGCTTTCGCGGGCCGAGCAGGGCCCGGATGAGCCGGCGATCGATATCGACGGCTGCCCGGGCCACCCAGGGCGCGGCGAGCACCGCCGCGGCGCCGACGGCGAACGCGGCGAAGGTGCCCGGATAGGAGCTGATGCGGAACAACATCCCGTTGCCGGGTGTCAGCGGGTTGAGGACACCGACCGGGCTCAGCCGGGTGCCGGGCGGGTGGTTGCGGAACAGCGGCCACCACAGCGGGTAGGCCAGGTCGGCCAGGCCGGCCGCGGCCATGTAGACCGAGAAGCCCTCCAGCGCGGCGGCTGGCAGCTTGAGCAGCACGTAAGCCACGGCCCGCCAGGCGTTGCCGTCCCTGAGCCTGGTGTCCAGCCGGCCCAGCACGCCGTGGCCCGGGAGGAACGCGGGTGGCGCGGCGACCCGGACGCCGAGTAGCCATCCGGCCAGCCTGCGGTTCAGCCCGGCCACTTCCCCGGCGGCGCTGGAGGCGAGAACGATCAGCGGCAGCCCCAGCATCGTCCCCACGATCGAGATGGACAGGACGACCCCCGGCACGAGCAGGAGCACGGTGCCGGTGAAACCCGCTATCGCGAGCGGCACGGAGATCAGGCAGAACAGCAGGTCGCGGCGGGTGCGGCGGCTGAAGGGGGCCCGGGCGACCGCCCCGGCGGCACCGGCCAGCCCCACCCCGCGGCGGGCCGGGGGCCGCCGGGCCGGGGGTTCCCCGGCCCGGCGGCCCCCGGGCGAGGTCACCGGAATCGCGCTGCCCACGGGGTCATTGTCCCGCGCCCGCGTCCCGGCGGGCCAGCAGCCAGCCGCCGGCGGCCAGGGTGATCGCGGCGTACAGGGCCAGCACGCCCAGCGCGGCCCAGGGCGGCAGGGACGGTGACACGTGCTTGACCGCGGTGAGCGAGTTCTCCGCGATGATCATGGGCAGGAACTTCTCCACGCCATGCTGCAGCCCCGCCGGGAAGGCCAGGAAGACCGTCGGCAGCACGAACACGAGGCCGACGACGGTCGCGATCGCCCCGGCGGTGTGCCGGATGATGGCCCCGATACCGAGCCCGATGAGGCCCATCAGGCACAGGTAGGCCCCGGCCATCAGGACGGCCCGCAGCACGCCGGGCTGGGCCAGGGTGGCGCGCGGGGCCGGGCTGGCCAAAGCCGCCTGCCCCGCCAGGAAGGCCGCGAACGCGAGGACCTCCCCCACGGCCAGCCCGGCCACGCCGAGCACCGCGGCCTTGGCGGCGAGCACCATCGGCCGCCGCGGCGCGGCCGCGAGCGTGGCCCTGATCATCCCCGAGGAAAATTCGCTGGTGATGGTCAGCACGCCCAGGACCGCCACGAGCAGCTGGCCCAGGGCCAGCCCTGCGAAGCCCAGCTCGGTCGGGTCGAAGGACGCGCGATCCGCGGCGCTCAGCTTCGCGTAGCTCGCGTGGCTCATGACCAGGACGGCCAGGCCCAGCATGCCCGCGGCCAGGATCAGCGTGATCCAGCCCGTGGAGCGCAGCGTGCGCAGCTTGATCCATTCCATCCGGGCCACGTCCGTGAACCGGTAACCGCCCCGCTCCGGGCGGCGCGGGATGACCGTCGTGCTCATCAGATCCTCCTGCTCTGGCCAGCCACAGTCCCCTGGCTACCCGTGTTCTGGCCAGCCGTGCCCTGGTAGCTGGTCACGCCTGAGGTGAGGGCCAGGAATGCCTCCTCCAGCGAGGAGGCGGTGGCGGACAGGGCGGCCACGGTCGTCTCAGCCAGCAGCCGGCCCTGCCCGATGACCACGAGCCGCTCCGCGGTCAGCGCCATCTCGCTGATCAGGTGGCTGGACACCAGCACGGTGCGGCCCTGCGCGGCCTGGGCCTGGAGCAGGGTGCGCAGCCACCGGATGCCTTCCGGGTCCAGTCCGTTGACCGGCTCGTCCAGGAGCAGCACCTCCGGGTCGCCGAGAAGCGCGGTGGCGATGCCCAGCCGCTGCGCCATGCCGAGGGAGAATTTCCCGGCCCGCCGGCCAGCCACGTCAGCCAGCCCCACGGTGGCGAGCACCTCGTCCACCCGGTCTCCGGGGATGCGGTTGCTGGCCGCCAGCGCCGTCAGGTGCGACCGGGCCGTCCGGCCCGGGTGGAAGGCCCGGGCCTCCAGCAGCGCCCCCACCTCGCGCAGCGGCCAGCGCAGCTCGCGGTAAGCCCGGCCGCCGATGGCGGCCTGCCCGGAGTCCGGGAAGTCCAGCCCCATGATCATCCGCAGCGTGGTGGACTTCCCCGAACCGTTCGGGCCGAGGAACCCGGTCACCGTCCCCGGCCGGACCGTGAACGAGAGCCGGTCCACCGCCACCGCGGGGCCGTATCTCTTGGTCAGGTCTTGTACCTCGATCATCGATCCGTGTCCTCCGTCCGGCACGCGGTGCGTGTGCCCTCGGGAAATCACGCTAGGAACCGGCGGCCCCGGGCGGAATCCGGCTAGGCCCCGTCTTCTGGTGCGGGGGTTATCCCCCGTACCAGCGGCCGGTCAAAGCGGCCGGGACGCGGCACGCTGGGAGGCGCCCGGGCGCTTCTTGCTGTTATCGCCAGTGGGCTGGCGTGTGCACCCAGCGGGAGGCACCTTGCGCCTCTTGCTGTTATCGCGTGGCGGGTGTTCGCCCGACAGGAGGTACCTGCGCTCCTTGCTGTTATCGGGCCCGGTTCACGCGGGCCGGGTTCCCGCGGCTGCCCCGGCCGGCCGCCTGGTCCGGGCGCCGAGTTGCCCGGCCACCCAGTCGGCGGTGCGGTAGCGGTGGAACGGGGACAGGTTCGCGCAGCCGTGGTTGCCCTTTTCCAGCAGCAGCAGCTCGGCCGGGCCGCCCGTCTCCTCGACCAGCCGGGCTGCCTCGGTCCACGGGATCAGCCGGTCCAGCCTGCCCATCACGACCAGCAGCGGGCAGCGGATGAGCGCCGCCCGGCCCTCGAGGCTCAGCTGGCCGGCCACGGCCCGCGCGCGGTCCATGTCCGGTGACTTGGACCTCACCCGGAACGCCTCCCGGGTCAGGACCGGCAGGTTGTCCCAGTTCCCGGCGAAGTTGAACGGGCCGGCCAGGGCCACGCAGGCCCGCACCCGGTCATCCCCGCTGGCCACCCGCGGCGCGTAGTACCCGCCGAGGCTCACGCCCCAGACCGCGATCCGGTTCTCATCCAGCGACGGCTCGCTGCCCAGCCGGTCGATGATGGCCGCCCCGGGGACCTCCCAGTCACCCCGGATGGCCAGGTCGTACTCGGCCTCACCCTGCCCGGGGCCATCCACGCTGAACGTGGCCAGGCCGCGGGCGAGGAACAGCTCCTCGGTGCTGCGCAGCTCCTCCTTGGCTGAATCGAGCCCGGAGAGCATGATCACGACCGGGTGCGGGCCGTCGCCGGCCGGTTCCCGGAGCACCCCGGCCAGCTGCGCGCCGTCGAACGGGATCTCGATCCGCCGCCCCGGCGGGTCGAGGTAAGGCAGCGCGTCGGTGAGGCAGCGCACCGCGGCCAGGTGCGCGGCGCGCATCTGGTCCAGGTCGTCGACGAACAGGAACTTGGCGAAGTGGAAGTACACCGCGGCCTGGGACAGATGAGCCCCGGCGGACAGGTCGTGGCCCGCGGCCAGCGCGTCGCGGCCGAGCTGCTCATGCTCGGCGGCGACCGCGCTCCACGCGGCGCACCAGTCCGCCCACCGCTCCAGGCTGCCGGTAATCCGCTCGAAGTCCCCGGCGGTCACACCGTTAGTGGTGAACCGCGGCGCCCAGTGCGAAATCGCCATCGTGACCCGTTCATCCATAGAATTTCCTCCTGCGCCCTGGCCTACTCTGCAAACGAATGCATACTCTGTGCCCATGGGCACAGTCAATATTCGGGCGACGGTCAACGGCACGGAGCGGGTCATCCGGTGCGAGCCGGACGCTGCCCTGCTCGACGTGCTGCGCCAGGACCTCGGGCTGGCCGGGCCGAGGTTCGGCTGCGGGGTCGGGCTGTGCGGCGCGTGCTTCGTGCTCATCGGCGGCCGGGCCCGGTCCTCCTGCGACTTCCCGGCCTGGGCGGCCGAGGGCCAGCACATCACCACGGTGGAGGGCCTGGCGGATGGCGACACGATGCACCCGGTACAGCAGGCGGTGGTGGACGAGCAGGCGGCCCAGTGCGGCTACTGCACGTCGGGGATGATCGTCAGCGCGGTGGCCCTGCTGCGCGACAACCCGGCGCCGACCGAGGCCGAAGTACGCTCGGCCCTGGACGGCAACCTGTGCCGGTGCGGCTCGCACCTGCGGATCCTGAAGGCCGTGCTCCGCGCGTCCGACCCGCAGAAGACGGCCCAGCCCGAGCCGGCCGAGCACCAGACGGCAGCGAGCAAGCTGGCCGGGGATGAGCTGCAGGAGGAGGCCGGTTGACCGGCTCACCATCGCCGAGCCTGGCGGCCAACCCGCGGCTGCGCGAGTGGGTGGATCTCAGCGCGAGCGCCATCGTGACGATCCGCCCCGGGAAGGTCGAATACGGCCAGGGAGTGTGGACGGCCCTGGCCCAGATCGCGGCTGAGGAACTCGACGTCGGGCTGGATCAGGTTCGCGTCGCTGGCGTGAGTACCAGCGGCAGCCCGAACGAGGGAGTCACCTCGGGAAGCCGGTCCATCGAGGACTGCGGCGGGGCACTGCGCCAGGTCTGCGCGCAGGTCCGCGCGGCGCTCCTAGCCGAGGCGGCGGAAAAGCTCGGGGCCGACCCGGCCGGCCTGCAGGTTGAGCGCGGCACGGTCCGCGCCGGCCAGGCCGGAGCCGACCAGGCCGGGTCCGGGCCGGCCGCTCTGAGCTACTGGTCGCTGGATGAGGCGACCCTTCTGGACCGGGCCGCGCAACTCACCGCGGCCGCCAAGCCCCCGGCCCAGTGGCGGGTCGCCGGCCGCAGTGCCCCCCGGATCGACCTGCCCGACAAGGCGACCGGCCGGCCCCGTTTCCTGCACGACCAGATACTGCCGGGCATGCTGTTCGGCCGGGTGATCCGGCCCCCCGCCCCGGCGGCCACCCTGGACGGGGTGGGCGAGGCAGACCTGCCCGCCGGGGTGGTGGCGCAGGTCCGCGACGGCTCATTCCTCGGCGTGATCGCTGAAACCGACCGGGCCGCGGTGACCGCGGCCAAACAGCTGGCCCGGGCGGCCCGGTGGACGGTGCGGGAATCGCTGCCGGACGAGGACGACCTGAAGGGTTTCCTGCTGTCCCAGCCCACCGAGGACCAGCCGGTCGTGCAGCGCGAGGACACGCAGGCGGCGGCGCAGGTCCGCCAGACCCTGGCCGCGGAGTTCACCCGGCCGTTCATCGCGCACGGCTCGATGGCCCCCAGCTGCGCGATCGCCTGCTGGGACGGCGGGCAGGTCAGCGTGTGGACGCACAGCCAGGGGGTGTTCCCGCTGCGCGGCGCGCTGGCCACCGGGCTGGGCCTGGAGCCGGCCCAGCTGACCGTGCGTCACGTGGAAGGGGCCGGGGTCTACGGGCACAACGCCTCCGACGACGTGGCGGCGGATGCGGTGCTGCTGGCCCGGGCGGTTCCCGGCCGCCCGGTGCGGGTGCTGTGGTCCCGCGAGGACGAACTCAGCTGGGGCCCGCTCGGGCCGGCCATGCTGGTCCGGCTGTCGGCCGGGCTGGACTCCGGCGGCCGGATCCGGACCTGGCGGCAGGACGTGTGGAGCAACGGGTTCGTGGGCCGCCCTGGCATCGGCGGCGAGCCGCGCCTGCTCGCGCTGTCCCACCTCGCGGGAGGCGCGCCGATCAGCGCCGCCCTGGACGGCGTGCCCAGCGGGGCGATGGGGGCCACCCGGAACGCGGTGCCCGGGTACGACATCCCCGACCTCGAGGTCACCCGGCACCGGCTGCTCACGATGCCGCTGCGCACCTCGTCGTTGCGCTCCCTGGGCGCGTTCCTCAACGTGTTCGCGATCGAGTCCTTCATGGACGAGCTGGCCCAGGCCGCCGGTGCGGACCCGGTCGCGTTCCGGCTGTCGCACCTGAGCGACCCGCGGGCCAGGCGGGTCATCGAGGAGGCCGCGGCCATGTCCGGCTGGGCGGCCCGGAACGGTGGCGAGGGCCGCGGGGGCGACGGGACCGGGTTCGGCATCGCCTTCGCCCGCTACAAGGGCACCTCCGGGTACTGCGCGGCGGTGGCGGAGGCGGCGGCGGACACCAGCATCAGCCTGCGCAGGCTGTGGCTGGCCGTGGACGTGGGCCGGGTGATCAATCCCGACGGCGTGATCAACCAGGTCGAGGGCGGGGCGATCCAGAGCGCGAGCTGGGCGCTGCGCGAGCGGGTCCGCTTCGACCGGACCCGGATCACGTCAGTGACCTGGGAGAGCTATCCGATCTTGCGGTTCACCGAGGTTCCCGAGGTGGCCGTGCGGATCGTGGCCGCGCCCGGCGAGCCGGCCACCGGCGCCGGGGAGCTGGCCCAGGGCCCGGTCGCGGGCGCGATCGGCAACGCGGTGTCCGCCGCGATAGGCATCCGGGTGCGCGACCTCCCGCTGACCACCGAGCAGGTCACCCGGGCCATCGAGCAGAGCTGACCCGGAGAGCCTCGCGCCGGCGGCGCTAGCCACCGGGCAGGCTGGCGCCGAGCTGTTCATACGTGGGCGCCAGTTGGCGCAGCAGCCCGGCCACTGCGCTGCGGTCGCCGGTGACGAGCGGGTATTGCAGGGCGCCGACCAGCCGGGCCTGCCGGTCGGCGATGCTGGCGGCCTGATTCTGGCCGATGAAGGCGAGGCAGGCGGCCGCGTCGGCCAGGCGCCTGGCCCCGACGCGGACCGCGAAGTAGGCCAGGTGGCCGTGCTGCCAGGGCTCCAGACCAGTCTCGACGAGATCTGCGAGGCGTTCGAGGGCCGCCGCACCACCGAGCGAGCCGGGCGGCACCGGCCGGCCGGCGTACCCGGCGAGCCAGCGCGCCGCCGCGGGCAGCGCCCGGCGCAGTGCGGTGGTTGCGTCAACATCGCAGACCCGCTGGAAGTCGGCTCGCGCCGTGCATGGCCTGGTGGCGTAGCCGATCGAGTCGGCCCGCCAGGCGGCGACGAAGTCATCCGTCGGCAAGGTCGCGTACGGATGACCGTGGGGGTCGTGGAAGCGCACGAGGCCGTCCTCGACCCCGGTGACCACCACGTAGTGGTCGGACCCGAGAACGCTCCCGGAATCCGGGTGGTGCAGCAGCAGCCCGAACTCGACCGGCCCGGCCAGCAGCGGACTCTTGTCGCTGGCCTCGTACAGCCGCGCCGCGGCCTCGCTGTCCGATCCCGCCGAGGTTTGCTGGCAGGTCCACCCGAGCAGGCCGATCGCGGCGTCGAGCCCGATACCGGGATCCCAGCCGAGCGGGTCGAAGAACGGCGTGTGCCCGCCGATGAGTTCCGCGCCGAACGGCGACCCGGTCACTACCTCGATCACGGCCGGCCCGGGAGCTTCGGAACCAAGCATCATGGCCAGGCTGTTGGTGTAGCAGTACGGCCCGGAGCCGATATAACGCACCGTCACAGGGCCATCGTGGCGCCAGCCTGGGGCAGAATTCAACCGGCCCCGGGGGCGTGCTCAGTGCGCGAACAGGGCGCTGACCGACTCGCCTTCGTGGATCCGGCGGATGGCCTCGGCCAGGGCCGGGGCCAGCGAGATGACCTCGAGCTTCCCGCCGAGCATATGGTCGGGGATCGGCACCGTGTTGGTGGTGACCACCTCGGTCACCTCGGGTGCCGACTCGATCCGCTTCAGTGCGTCCCCGGCGAACAGGCCGTGCGTGCAGGCCACCCGGACCGAGCGGACGTCGCGCTCGCGCAGCCGGTTGAGCAGTTCCAGGATCGTGGTGCCGCGGGCGATCTCGTCGTCCAGCACGATCACGTCCCGGCCGGTGACGTCGCCGATGATGGACGTGATCGTCACCTCCTGGTCGCTTATCCGCTGCTTCGCGCCGAACGCGACCGGCAGGCCGAGGCGGCGGGCGAAAGCCGCGGCCTGCTTGGCGTTCCCCAGGTCCGGAGAGACCACCACGGTGTTCGACAGGTCCTGGCCGCGGAAATGGTCGGCCAGTTCGCGCAGCGCGTGCAGGTGATCGACCGGGACCGAGAAGAAGCCGTGCACCTGCGGGGAATGCAGGGTCATGGTCAGGACCCGGTCCGCACCCGCGGTGACCAGCAGGTCGGCGACCAGGCGCGCCCCGATCGCCACCCGGGGCATGTCCTTCTTGTCCGACCGGGCGTAGGAGTAGTGCGGGATGACCGCGGTGACGCGGGCCGCCGAAGCGCCCCGCGCGGCGTCCAGCATGAGCAGCAGCTCGACCAGGTGCTCCTGGACCGGGGGGCAGAGCGGCTGGATGAGGAACACGTCACGTTCCCGGCAGTTGGACTGCAGTTGCACCTCGATGCAGTCGTTGGCGAAGCGCCGCAGCCGCACCGGGCGAAGTTGCTCGCCCAGGTCCGCGCAGATCTCGGCGGCGAGCTCGGGATGGGCGCTGCCGCTGAAAACCGCAATGTCCCGCACGCGGACCAGGGTAGTTGGCCAGCGCCGCGGCCTGACGGCCGACCCGTCAGCGCGGGATCAGCGCGGCCAGTTTCTGCCCGGCCAGCCCGAGCCAGTGGCCGGGATCGGCCAGCGCCGGCCCCGGTCCCCCGGCCAGGTCGGCCAGGCCCACGGCCGAGATCACGCCCGGCGGCGGCGCGGCCGCGACCTGGCCGGCCACCAGCGCGGCGGGCACCCCGGCGGTGGCTGCGGCGGCGAATACGGTCCCGGCGACCTTCCCGGTTCCCGAGGTCTCGTCGTAGCGCCCTTCCCCGGTGATCACCAGGCCGGCCCCGGCCAGCGCCTGGTCCAGGCCGGCCAGCCGGCTCAGCTGCACCGCCCCCGGGCCGATCTGCGCTCCCCAGGCCGCGGCGAACCCGTACCCGGTGCCGCCGGCCGCCCCGGCCCCGGGCGCGTCCGGGTCACCGCCCAGGCGGCCGGCCAGCCGGGACAGCCCGTCCTCGAGCCGGGCCACCTGGGCCGGGCTGGCGCCCTTCTGCGGCCCGAACACGGCCGCCGCCCCGGCCGGCCCGAGCAGCGGGGCGCGCACGTCAGACAGGCAGCTGACCCCGCCGTCCGGCGGCGGGCGCAGCCCGGCCAGGTCCACCGAGGCCAGGGCGGTCAGGGCCCCGCCGCCGGGCGGCAGCGGGGCGCCGGCGGCGTCGAGAAACCGGGCGCCGAGCGCCGCCAGGGCCCCGGTCCCGCCGTCGGTGGACGCCGAGCCGCCCAGCGCGATCATCACCTGGCGGGCCCCGGCGTCCAGCGCGAGGCCGATGATCTCGCCGAGCCCGGTCGTCTGGGCGCCCAGCGGATCCGGCCGGGCCAGCAGCGGCAGTCCGCTGGCCCGGGCGAGTTCGGTGGCCGCGAGGCCGCCGGGCAGTTCCAGCCACCCGGAGTCCACCGGCTGGCCCGCCGGGCCGGTGACCCGGGCCTGGTGCCAGCGGGCGCCGCTCACCGCCGCGGCGAGCACGTCCAGGGTGCCTTCGCCGCCGTCGGCCAGCGGCACGCAGACCACCTCGTCGCCGGGCCGGACCGCGTGCCAGCCGCTGGCCAGCGCGGCCGCCGCCGCGGCCGCGCCGATGCTGCCCTTGAACGAGTCGAGGGCGATCACGACACGCAACGCGGCTCCGCGGTTGCGGCGGGAGTCACGGCCCGCCGGGCGAGTCCGGCTTGCTGGCGGGCAGCCCGAGCGCCTCCCGGATCGCCTGCTGGACCTCGTCCTTGTCCTTGGTGGCGTCGATCTGCACGACGTACTCCTTGCGCGCGAAGATGGCCAGCACCGGGTCCGTCTTCTCGTGGTAGTCGCGCAGCCGGACCACGAGGGCTTCCTCGGTGTCGTCCTCACGGGTCACCAGCGTGCCGCCGCACACGTCGCACTTGCCCTCGACCCGGGGCCGGCCCTCGATCAGGTTGTAGTCCATGCCGCAGCCCGAGCACAGGCGGCGGGCCAGGACCCGGCGGCGGACCTCCGCGTCGGGCAGGTCAAGGTGGATCACCGCGTCGATGTCGTAGCTCTCCAGGAAGAACTCGGCCTGCCGGGCGTTACGGGGAAACCCGTTGACGATGAACCCGTAGTTCCAGTCGTGCTCGGCCAGCCGCTGCGCGGTCACCTTCTCGGCCATCTCGTCCCCGACCAGCTCGCCGGCGGCCATGATCCGCCGCACGTCGGCGCCCATCTTGGTGTGCTGCTGCACGTTCCAGCGGAAGATGTCGCCCACGCTGATGTGCACCAGATCCAGGTCCCGGGCCAGCCACGACGCCTGCGAGCTCTTGCCGCTGCCGGGCACGCCCATGATCACGTACTTGCGCATGCAGCTACCCTGGCACATTCGCGGCGGCCACGGGAGCCGCCGCCGGGCCCGGGACCGGCGCCCGGCCCGGGCGTGCCGCCCGGCGGGCCGGTCAGGCCTGGTCCGGGACGCACAGATTGACGCACTCGCCGAGGCCCTCGATCACGGTGCGCAGCGTCTGGCCGGGCCGCAGGTAGACCGGGGGCTTGCGGGCGTTGCCCACACCGCCCGGCGTGCCGGTCAGCAGCAGGTCACCCGGCAGCAGGGTGATGGCCTGGCTGGCGTAGGCCGCGATCTCGGCCGGGCCGAACAGCAGGTCGGAGGTGCGGGAGCGCTGCATCACGGCCCCGTCCACCTCGCAGCGGACCTCCAGGTCCGCCGCGTCGCCGACCTCGTCCCCGGTGACCAGGTACGGGCCGACCGGGGTGCTCCGCTCGAACATCTTGCCCTGCAGCCATTGCAGGGTGCGGTTCTGCCAGTCGCGCATGCTCACGTCGTTGGTGACGGTGTACCCGGCGATGGCCGCCGCCGCCTCGTCCCGGCTGGCCCGGTAGACCGGGCGGCCGATAACCACGCCCAGCTCGACTTCCCAGTCGACCCGGTCGCTGACCGCCGGGAGCACCAGGTCGTCGCGCGCACCCAGCAGCGTCTGGGCGAACTTGGCGAACAGCGTCGGATACTGCGGCAGGTCCCGGCCGGTCTCGGCGATGTGCGCCCGGTAGTTGAGCCCGACGCAGATCACCTTGGACGGCCGCGGGACCAGCGGGGCGAAGCTGGCCGCAGCGGCCGGCACCGGGGCCGCCCCGGCCCGGGTCCCGGCCGCCGGGCCGCCGCCGCTGGCCAGCAGCGCGCCGACGTCGTCCGCGGCCAGCGGGACCAGCACATCCCCGTCCAGCCGCGCGGCGGTGGTCCCGTCAGGGGTCCGGATTGTCGCGAGTCGCATGGGCCGACTGTAGACGGTTCCGGCCGGGCCGGCGGCGAGGGGGCCAGGGCCAATGGCCCGGCTGGACCGGGAGGCCGTCGCGGCTTTCTGATCGGTTCTGTCGGGATGTGTTGACACGGTGGCCAGCGCGGGTGACCGTCGAGGGCGAGCGTCCGGTGGCCCCGGGGTGGTGGGCACCGCCGCGCGACGTGGCGCGGCGACGCGGCGGCCGCCGAGCGTTCCGGCCTGGATGGAGGACCGATGCGATCACGATGGGCAATCCTGGCGGCGGCGCTCGCCGCCGCCGTGGGCACGCTGCTGGCCACGGCCCCGGCGCCCCGGGCGTTAGCGGAAAACAATGGGCTGGCGGTCAGCGCGCCGCTGATGGGCTGGAGCAGCTGGAGTTTCCTGCGCAGCGACCCCACGGCGGCGAAGATCGAGGCCGAGGCCAGCGCCCTGAAGTCCAGCGGGCTCAGTGCGCACGGCTACGACTACGTCAACCTGGACGATTTCTGGTACCAGTGCCCCGGCAGCCAGGGCCCGAACGTGGACCAGTACGGCCGCTGGGTCACCGACGCCACGAAGTTCCCGGCCAGCGGCTCCACCAATGGCATCGCCGTCGTCGCGAACTACGTGCACAGCCTGGGCCTGAAGTTCGGGCTGTACGTGACGCCGGGCATCTCCAAGCAGGCGGTGGCGCAGAACACCCCGATCCAGGGCACGTCCGACACGGCCGCCCAGATCGCCACCACAGCCGCCGAGAGCAACTACAACTGCGGCGGCATGACCGGCATCGACTACAGCAAGCCGGGCGCGCAGGCGTTCATCGACTCCTGGGCTGATGAGTTCGCGTCCTGGGGCGTGGACTACGTGAAGCTCGACGGGGTCGGGTCGTCCGATATCCCCGACGTGCAGGCCTGGTCGGCGGCGCTGCAGCAGACCGGCCGCCCGATGGCCCTGGAGCTGTCCAACTCCCTGGCTATCTCTAACGCCACCACGTGGTCATCACTCGCCAACGGCTGGCGTACTACCGGCGACATCGAGTGCTACTGCGGCTCGGGTGGCAGCAGCTACCCGCTGACCGACTGGGCCAACGTGTCCTCGCGGTTCAGCGCCGCGGCGAGCTGGCAGCCCTATGGCGGTCCCGGCGGCTGGAACGACTACGACTCGATCGAGGTCGGCAACGGCAGCAACGACGGCCTGACCGTGGCGCAGCGGCAGACCCAGCTGTCGCTGTGGTCCCTGGCCAGCGCGCCGCTGATCCTGGGCACCGACCTGACCGCGCTGGACTCCGGGGATCTGGCCCTGCTGGACAACAGCGCCGTGACCGCGGTCGACCAGGACGGCATCCCCGCCGACCGGGTCATCGACAGCGGCAATGAGCAGGTCTTCGACAAGCGCCAGCAGAACGGGACCTGGGATATCGGCGTGTTCAACACCGACGCCTCGGCCAGCCACAGCTTCAGCGTGTCACTCCCCCAGCTCGGGCTGACCGGCCCGGCGAACGTGACCAACTTGTGGGCCGGTACCTCGCTCGGCACCGTGAACGGCACCTTCACCACGACCGTGGCCGCTGGCGGCGTCACCCTCATCTCGGCCACGCCCGCCTCGGGCACCGGCGGGACCGGCGAGCTGGTCGGCGGCCAGTCCGGCCAGTGCCTGGACACCCGCGGCAACGGCACCCCCGGGCCGTACGTGTACTTCCCCGGGACCGCGGAGCAGATCTGGCCCTGCAACGGCGGGATCAACCAGGAGTTCTCGGTCACGTCCGCCGGTGAGCTGCGGACCATGGGCGCCACCGAATGCCTGGACGTCTACAACAACCAGACGGCGCCCGGGACCAAGGTTGAGCTCTGGCCCTGCAACGGCCAGGCCAACCAGAAGTGGACCGTCGAGAGCAACGGGACGATCGTCGGCCAGCAGTCCGGGCTGTGCCTGGACGTGACGGGCGCCAGCACTGCGCAGGGCACCCCGCTGGAGATCTGGACCTGCAACGGCCAGGCCAACCAGCAATGGTCGTGGGCCTACCGCTGAGCTGGTCACCGCCAGCCCCGCAGCTGGCCTGGGCGCCCCCGCGGCCGCTCAGGCCAGCTCGGAGGCGAGGATCGCCGCGGCCGGGCGGCGGGCCCCGATGCGGGCCGGGATGGTGGTCAGCCCGGCCACGGCGGCCAGGGTGCCGAGCACCGCGGCGGCCAGCCACCAGGCCGGCGGGACGGTCAGCACCCTGGTCCCCGCGCCGCTGGCGGCCGCGAACAGCCCGATGCCGAGCGGGATGCCGAGCAGGGCGCCGGGCAGGGCGGGCAGCACCTGCGCCGCGGACACCCCGGCGCTGACCTGCTGCGGGGTCGCGCCGAGGGCGCGGGCCAGCGCCGCGGAGTGCCGGGCGTCCAGGACTGTCGCCCAGGCGGTGACGATCACGTTGAGGACGGCCAGGGTGACCAGCACGATCGTGAGCACGGCCAGCATCTGCTCATCCCGGTCGTAGACCGGGTTGGCGAGCCCGCCGGACCCGCCGAAGGCTTTCTGGCCGGCCGTGGCATGGAAGGTGAGCACGGCGACGATGCCGGTCGCGGTGATCGCGACGCTGGCCGCGGTGAGCACGGCGCGGCGCGGGCGGCGGGCGGTCAGCCGCAGCCCGAGCAGCAGCGGCACCGGCAGCCGGGCGGACAGCGCGATCAGCCGGGCCCGGCGCCGTGGCGGGCGGGCCGCGTCGGCCAGCGCGCTGACCGTGCTGGTCCGCGCGGCCCGGATGGCCGGGACGAGCGTCGCGGCCAGCGCCACCGCGAGGGCCACGGCCACCACGAGCCCGGCAGAGGGCAGGGTGAGCGAGGGCGCGCCGGGGCTGCCCACCAGGCCGGCCCCGGGATTGGTGATCAGCGGGGCAGCCAGCCAGCCGGCCGTCAGCCCGGCGGCCGCGGCGGCCAGCCCCAGGATCAGGTTCTCGGCCAGCAGCACGGTCGCGACGAGTCCCGGGGTGGCGCCGACCGCCTTGAGCAGCCCCACCCGCCGGGTGCGCTCGGCCATCCGGCCGCCGGCCAGCACGGCCACGCTGGCCACCGCCAGCAGGCAGGCCAGCCAGGCCCCCGGCGACAGGACGGATTGCTCGTCCGCCACCAGCAGGCCGTCCGCGGTGGCGATGCCCGGCCACGCGGTCAGCGACACCGGGCCGAACGGGTGAGGGCCGGGGGTGGCTGCGCTGTACCGGCGGGCGAACGCCGCGGCCCGGGCTGGGTCGCTGAGCTTCAGGTTCAGGACGTAGCTGGTCACCGGGTCCGCGGCGGTGGCCAGCCGGCCGGCCTGCGGCGCGGTGATCCAGATCAGGCCGATGCTGGCGGCGGCCGGCTGCTGCCCCTGGTCCGGCGGAGACGCATGGCAGCCCCCGCCGCTGCTGTAGCAGAGGTTCGGGTACGGCGGGCTGGCCGCGGTGACCGCGAGGCCGGCCACCGTGAAGGGCCGGCCGTTCAGGGTGATCCGGTCGCCGACGCCGACGCCGAGCGCGCCGGCGAAGGTCCGCTCGATCACCACGCCGCCCGGCCGGACCCAGCGGCCCGCGGTCAGCTTCGGCTGGTCGACCGGGGCGGGCGCCTGACTGCGCCCTTCCGCCTCGGCGGGCGCCGAGCGGCCGCGGGCCCGCAGCACCGCACCGACGAGCGGATAGGGCCCGCTGTGGCCGGTCACCCCGGCCGCGTGAGTCAGCGTCGCTGCGGCCTGGGCAGGCGGCGATGACCCGTGGCCCGGCCGGTGCATGACCGGAAGGTAGGCCACCACATCCGGCCCGTTCGTCGCCGCCCGGGTCCGCTGATACGGCTGGCTGGTCACCCCGTGCAGGGCCAGCCCCAGGGTGAGCGTGGCGGTGGCGGCCGTGATGACGAACAGCAGCAGCCCGGCCTGGGCCGGGCGGTACCGCAGGTCCCGGCCCGCCAGCCGCCAGACCAGGACGGTCCTGCTCAGCAGGCTCCGGCTCACGGCTCAGCCCTCCAGCCCGGCCAGGGTGCCGAGGTTCCCGGCGCTGCCGCCGGTCAGCCTGGTCTCGTCCACGAACGCCCCGTCGCGCATGGAGATCAGCCGGTCGGCGGTGGCCGCGATCCGCGCGTCGTGGGTCACGACGACCAGCGTCTGCCCGGCCGAAGCCAGCGTGCCGAACAGCCGGAGCACGTCCAGGGTGGCCTCGCTGTCGAGGTTGCCGGTGGGCTCATCGGCCAGCACGACCAGCGGCTCGTTGGCCAGCGCCCGGGCGACCGCGACCCGCTGCCGCTGGCCGCCGGACAGCGCGGCAGGCAGGAACCCGGCCCGGTCCGCCAGGCCGACCTGCTCCAGCAGCCCGGCCGCCCGGCGGCGGGCCTTGCGGGGCGAGGTCCCGGCCAGCAGCGCGGGCAACTCGACGTTCTCGACGGCGGTGAGCTCGTCCATCAGGTGGAAGGCCTGGAACACGAAGCCGACCGCCTCGCGCCGCAGCCGGGCCAGCGCCCGCTCCCCCATCGGGTCGATACGCTGGCCGGACAGCCAGATCTCACCCGCGGAGGGACGGTCCAGGCCGCCCAGCAGGTGCAGCAGCGTGGACTTCCCGCAGCCGCTCGGTCCCATCACGGCCAGCGTCTCGCCCGCGGCGACCGAGAGATCGACCCCGTCCACCGCGCGGACCAGCCCGGCTTCCCGGCCGTATTCCTTGCGCAGGGCCCGGGCGGCCAGCACGGGCTCGCGGCCGGCCTCAGCCGGTTCTCCGGCCCGCCCCGGGGACCCCGTCAGCTCGCTCATGATCCATCCTTCCGCCTGGTCCAGGCTCGTTCGCAGGCCTCCAGCCAGTGCAGGTCGGCCTGCAGGCGGAGCACGATGCCCTCCAGCAGCAGCCCCGCCGGGGATCGGTCCGGCTCGGCGAGGGCGGCCCGCTGGGCGTCCCGCAGCCGGCGGAGCAGCTCCCGGCGCTGCGCGTCGACGATGCTCACCGGGTCGGCCAGCCGGGCCGCCGCGGCCGCGACCAGCTTGAGGTGAAATTCCGCCAGGTCGGGCCGGGGCCAGCTGACCTCGGTGAGCCAGTCGGCCACCCGCTGCCCTCCGGCGGGGGTCAGGGCGTACACCTTCCGGTCCGGCCGGTCGGCCAGGCCGGCCGACTGCTCGGACGTCACCAGGCCGGCCTTCTCCAGCCGGGTGAGGGTCACGTAGATCTGCCCGGCGTTCAGCGCGTCGCCGACCGCGCCGAGAGCCTGGCGCAGCCGGGCCCGCAGCTCATAGCCGTGCGACGGCTCCTTGGCCAGCAGCGCCAGCACTACTTCCTGCTGCACGCTGTCTCCTGCATGGTGTCTCCCGCGGCACGGTGTCCTGCTGGGTCTCTTGCGGCCCGGTCTCTTGTGGCCCGGTCTCTTGTGGCCCGGTCTCCTGCGGCGCGGGATTCCCTTCCGGGCCCGGCGTTCAGGGATAACCGTTAGCTAATAGATAGCGGTTATCTATACCGCTGTCAAGCCCGGCCTGCGCGGGGATCCTGCGGATATCACCCTGAATAGGGGATGCGCGCCGGCCCGGATCTGGCGAGCGTCGAAGGATGAGGCGAGCCTGCCGGGTGGTGCGCGGGTTGTGGCCCGATCACAACCCGCTCCGCCGTGCCTCGGACCGGGCCGAGGCCGCGATGATCGCCGCGCTGACCGTGGCCTTCCTGCTCGGCGCGCCCCTGATCGCCCTGGCGGCCTGGCATCTGGCCATGACCACCTCGTTCACCACCAGCAATGCGGAGCGCGCCGGCTGGCGCCCGGTTCCCGCCCAGCTGGTGACCAGCGCACCCTTCTCCTACGGCTACGACGTCGCGGTCGCGGCCCGGTGGCGGACGCCTGACGGGGCCGAGCACCACGGGCGGATCCGGGTTCCTCCCGGCACCCGGGCCGGAACCCTGGTGACCGTCTGGGCCGGGCACACCGGACTGCTGACCCGCGGGCCCCTGACGCCGTCCCAGACGAGGATCCAGGCCACCTTCTCCGCGGCCATGGCCGTGCCGTTCTGGGTAATCCTGCTGCTGTGCGCGGGCGCCCTCGGCCGCCGCCTGCTCGACGTCCGCCGCCTGGCCGCCTGGGACGCTGACTGGGAAGCCGTGGATCGCCGCGGCCCGGCCGGGGCCAATCCCGGGCCCTAAGCCTCGACCCGGCGCACGCCCAGCCGGGGCATCCCGCCCAGGAGGCCGATGGTCCGCACGCCGGGCTCAGGCGTAGTAGCGGTAGATGGCCTGGGCCACGCAGGCCGGCTTGGTGCCGCCGTCCAGCTCGACGGTGAAATCGGCGGTCAGCTGCACGGCGCCGCCGTCACCCACGGGCTCGGCGGAGGCGATGACCGCGGCCAGCCTGATCTTCCCGCCGACCGGGACCGGCGCCGGGAAGCGGACCTTGTTCACCCCGTAGTTGATGCCCATGCTGATCCCGCTGACCTGGAGCAGCTCAGCGAACAGCGGGATGACCATGGACAGGGTGAGGTAGCCGTGCGCGATGGTGCCGCCGAATGGCCCGGCCGCCGCCCGGGCCGTGTCCACGTGGATCCACTGATGGTCGCCGGTCGCATCGGCGAACGTGTTCACCCGTTCCTGGGTCACCTCCGTCCAGCCGGTGCGTCCCAGGTCGGCGCCGGCCAGCGCGGTGATTTCCTCCAGGCCGTTCACGACGGTGCTCATGCGGTGGTTCCTCCATGGGTCTCGCGGAGCTGCTTCTTCAGGATCTTGCCTGTGGCGGTGCGCGGCAAGCCGGCGGCGAAGTGCACCGACTTCGGGATCTTGTACCGGGCCAGCCGGCCGTCGAGGAACCCCAGGAGGTCGGCTTCCGACGCGCTCTGGCCCGCCCGGAGCACGACCACGGCGCGGCCGACTTCACCCCACCGGCCGTCCGGGGTCCCGATCACTCCGCAGTCGGCCACCGCGGGGTGGCTGAGCAGGGCGTTCTCCACCTCTGCCGGGTAAATGTTCTCCCCGCCGGAAATGATCACGTCCTTGATCCGGTCCACCACGGACACGTAGCCGTCCTGGTCGACGGTGCCCACGTCGCCGGAGTGCAGCCAGCCATCCGCCAGGACCGCGGCGCTCGCGTCCGGCTGGCCCCAGTACCCGCGCATCACGTTCGGGCCGGCCACGATGATCTCGCCCCGCTCGCCGGGCCCGGCCTGCGCCCCGTCCGGCCCGACCACCCGGACGTCGGTGAAGAAGTGCGGCACCCCGGCCGACCCGGCCTTGGCCAGCGCGTGCTCCGCGTCCAGCAGCAGCGCCCCGGGTGAGGTCTCGGTCATCCCGTAGCCCTGGATGAAGGTCAGCCCCCGGCTGGTGTAGCGGCGGATGGTGGCGTCCGGCACCGGGGCCCCGCCGCACAGCAGCATGCGCAGGCTGGAGGTGTCCGCGTCAGCCCAGCCGGGGGCCGCCGCCATCGCGTCGTAGATGGCGGGGACACCGAACATCGAGGTCACCCGGTAGCGGGCGATCAGCTCCAGGACCCGGGCCGGGTCGAAGGCCGGCTCGATCAGCCACCGTGCCGCCCTTGAGCATGGTGGGCAGGCAGAGCATGTTCAGCGCCGCCGTGTGGAACAGCGGGGCCACCGCGAGGGCGACCTCATCGGCCCGGAAGTCGGCGTCCACCACCACGTTGATCGCGTTCCAGGTGATGTTGCCGTGGGTCAGCGTCGCGCCCTTGGCCCGGCCCGTGGTGCCCGAGGTGTACATGATCAGGCAGGGATCGTCCAGGCTGACCGGGACATCCCCGGGTTCCGCGGGCGGGCCGTCCAGCAGGCTCTCGTAGTCATGGTCCCCCGCGGCCGGCCGGGCCAGGGCCACGAGGTGGCGGAGCCCCGTGCTGCGAACAGCTGTGCCACGACCGTCTGGTCCGTGGCCAGCCTCGCCGCGGATGCCCGCGACCACCGCCGCCTGCTCCGGGGCGTACACCAGCAGCGCCGCCCCGCAGTCGGCGAGCTGGTAGGCGAGCTCCGGGCCGGCCAGCCGCATGTTGAGCGGGACGAAGATGGCCCCGGCGGACCAGGTCGCGAACATGGTTTCCAGGAAGGCCGGATGATTGGGCCCGAGATACGCGACCCGGGAGCCAGGGCCGGTCCCGAGCCCGCGCAGCGCCCGGGCCAGCCGCCGGACCCGGTCATCCAGCCCGGCGTAGGTCAGCGTGCGGCCCGCGTACCGGATCGCCGGCGCGTCCGGGGTCTTGCGGGCCCGGCGGGCGGTCCACGACCCAGCGCCCTCGTTGCGCACGGCCTGCCCCTCTCAGCCGGGAGTCAGGCCGAGCAGCCTGGCGGCGTTAGTTTTGAGGATTTTCTCCCGGACTGGCGGCTTGATCGGCAGTTTCCCGAAGTCGGCCAGCCACCGGTCCGGGGTCAGCAGCGGGTAGTCCGAGCCGAACATGACCTTGTCCTGCAGCAGTGAGTTGGCGTACTGCACCAGCAGCGGCGGGAAGTACTTCGGGGACCAGCCGGACAGGTCGATGTGCACCCCCGGCTTGTGGGTGGCCACCGCCAGCGCCTCGTCCTGCCAGGGGAACGAGGGGTGGGCCAGGATGATCGTCAGTCCCGGGAAGTCGGCCGCCACATCGTCGATCAGCATCGGGTTGGAGTACTTGAGCCGGATACCGCCGCCGCCCGGGGCGCCCGCCCCGATGCCGGTCTGCCCGGTGTGGAAGACGGCGGGCAGGCCGAGTTCCTCGATCACCTCGTAGAGGACATAGGCGGAGCGGTCGTTCGGGAAGAACCCCTGCACGCTGGGGTGGAACTTGAAGCCGCGGACGCCGTGCCCGGTGACCAGGCGGCGGGCCTGCCGGGCGCCGGCCCGGCCGCGGGCCGGGTCGATGGAGGCGAACGGGATGATCACGTCCGGGTGCTCGGCGGCCGCCTCCGCCACTTCCTCGTTGGGCACCGGCGGCTGCCCGCTGGCGGCCTCGGCGTCCACCGTGAACACCACGCAGGCCATCGCGCGCTCGCGGTAGTAGGCGGCGATCTCGCCGAGCGTGGGCCGCCGGGTGTCAGCGATCTTGAAGTAGGCGTTGGACGCTTCTTCCAGCTCACCGGGCAGCGAGCCGCCGCCCCGGCTGGAAACCTCCGCGTGCACGTGCACGTCGATGGCGGTCAGCGCGTCCAGGTCCAGGCCTGCGGTCACGGGGGCCTCCGGGCGCTCGCCGGGCAGTCAGCTGGGGGCGTGCGGGCCGGCTTGCCCGGCGGCGAAGCTGCCCCGCGCTCCTATTCTGGCCACCCCGCGCCGGTGTTCGCGCCCCCGGCCGCCGGCTGCGGCGCCGCGCCGGGCGGGCCGGCCAGCCCGCGCAGCGGCAGCCGCCGCTCGCACCAGCGCCGCAGCTTCGGGTCCAGGGAGGAGCGCAGCAGCGGCCAGTCCTGCCTCAGCAGCCGCGGGTTGACGAAGCGGGCCAGGTCGTTGCGGCGGCCCTGGGTCAGCACGATCCCGTACATGCTGCGCCGGAGCCGGTCGTCGGTCACGTCGAATTCGCGCATTCCCGGCCAGGCCAGGTGGCGGGGCAGGACGATGACACCCCGTTCGGGCCCGTGCAGATCTTCCAGCCGGGCTGGCAGCCGTCCCGCCAGCCCGATCCGCCCCGGCCGCAGTAGATCTGTCAAGGACATGAACCGATTATCACTGACCTGCCCGGATGTCTCGGCATTGACTCGCGGTAAAGCGTGTCGGGCGGTGTCAGCCCGGTGGGCGGGCCCCGGGCTAGCAGGCTGGCCTGCTGGTGCCCGGGTCCGGCGGGCGAGACTAGACTCCTGGGCATGTCCAGCGATACCCCGGCCCCGAGCTGGCGGTTCTTGTTCCGGCCCAAGTGGCTGGGCTGGCATGCACTGATGGTCCTGACTGTCCTCGGCATGCTGGCCCTGGGTGAGTGGCAGTTCCACCGCGCCGAGTCCGGGAACTCCCTGAGCTGGGCGTACACCTTTGAGTGGCCTATTTTCGCCATCTTCGTGATCGTCTTCTGGGCCAAGACGATCAAGGACGAGTTCCGCCCGCCCGCCCAGGCCGAGAGCCTGGACGACGTGGCGCTGCCCGCGGGCCGGGGCGGCGCCGTCCCCGCCACCGGGGACGCCGCCACGGCGGGCGCCGCCGAGGAGGCGGACGACGAGGAACTGGCCGCCTACAACGCCTACCTGGCCCGGCTCACCGCCGAGGCGAGCAGGCACGGCAAGTGGCACGGGCTCCGCTGAGCGGAGCCTCGACAAGAATTTGAGGAGGCAGGCCGGTGCGCGCAGCCGTGCTCCGCTACCGGGTGATGGCCTACGTGACCGGTGTGGTGCTGATTGTCTTGTGCTTTGTCGGCATCCCGCTGCAGATCGCCGGGCATCCCGAGGTCGCCAACGACGTCGGCGTGCTGCACGGGATTCTCTACATCATCTACCTCGTCTTCGCCTGGTTGCTGGCCCGGCGGCTGCGGCTGGCCCTCGGGCCGACGGTGCTGATGCTGCTGGCGGGCACCATCCCGATCCTGACTTTCGTGGTGGAGCGCTGGGTGACCCACCGCTACATCGACCCGGCGCTGGCCGTCCAGGAGACGGCCGAGCCGGAGATGGCGAAGCCACGCAACCCGTGAGCCCCGATCAGGCCCGCTCAGACCAGGCCAGCCCGGACCAGGCCCGCCCGGACCAGGCCAGCCCGGAGCGGGCGGCGCAGCATTACTTCACCGCGAGCCCGGCAGCGGCGCACCGGCCGGGCCTGGTCCAGGTGGTCCTCCCCGATCTGCACTTCGAATGCGCCACCGACGCCGGGGTGTTCTCCGCCACCCGGCTGGACCCGGGCACCCGGGTGCTGCTGGAAACCGTCCCGCCTCCCCCGGCCCGCGGCGACCTGCTCGACCTGGGCACCGGGTACGGCCCCATCGCGCTGGCCATGGCCTCCCGGGCACCGGACGCGACGGTCTGGGCGGTGGACATCAACGAGCGCGCCCTGGACTTGTGCGCGGGCAACGCGGCCGCTGCCGGGCTGGGCAACGTGCGCTGCGTGACCCCGGCCGCCCCGGAGCTGCCCGGGCAGTTCGCGGCCATCTGGTCCAATCCGCCAATCCGGGTCGGCAAGGAGGCGCTGCACGGGATGCTGGCCCGCTGGCTGGGCCGCCTGGCCCCCGGTGGGCAGGCTCACCTCGTGGTCCAGCGGAACCTGGGCTCGGACTCGCTGCAGCGCTGGCTGCAGGCCGAGGGGTGGCTGGCCACCCGGATCGCGTCCCGGAGCGGCTACCGGGTGCTGCAGGTGAGCTCGCCATGAGCGAGGCGACCGGGCCCGGCCGGCCGGACGAGGCCCCCCCGGCCGGAGCCCCGCCCAAGCAGCTGCGCCCCACCGACGTGAAGCGGCTCAACCGGTCCTGGCGCCGGGCTACCGGGGCCCGGGTGGCCTTGCTGCTCGACTCGGTGACCCAGCCGTTCAACGTGGGGATGATCGTGCGCTCGGCGGCCGCGTTCGGCGTCGAGCACATCTGGCTGTGCGGGAACTCGGCCACCCTCGATCATCCGTCAGCGGCCAAGACGGCGCTGGGCACCCAGCGGCTGCTCAGCTGGGAACGTGAGCCGGACCCGGTGGCCGCGGCCAAGGCGGCCGGCGCCGCGGGGCTGCGGGTGGTCGCGATCGAGCAGGCCGCCGGCGCGTACCCGCTGCACGAGGCACCGCTGCACGGCGACGTCTGCCTGGTCCTGGGCAACGAGGACCACGGCTGCTCCCCCGCGCTGCTGGCGGTGGCCGACGCGGTCGCCTATATCCCGCTGGTGGGCCGGGTCGGATCGCTGAACGTGTCCGCGGCCGCCGCCGTAGCCCTGGCTGAGGCCCGCCGCCGGGAGTGGTCGCCCGGCCACTAAGACGCAGCTGACCAGCCCGGATGAGGACGCTGCAGCGACCTGGCCGCTACCCGCGTTTCAGGGTTACGTCATGATCCGTTTACAGCCTGCTCCACGAGATAGCGCATACTCGAAGACATGCCGACCGCATTCCTTGACCACCCCCGGCCGGTCGCGTTCGCGCACCGTGGTGGCGCGGCGCACGCCCCGGAGAACTCATGGCGCGCCTTCGAGCACGCCATCGGGCTCGGCTACGGGTACCTGGAGACGGACGTCCAGGCGACGCTGGACGGGGCGCTCGTCGCGTTCCACGACCGCACCCTGGACCGGGTGACCGGCCGTCCCGGCCGGATCGCCCGGATGAATCACCGGGACCTGGCCCCGGCACTGATCAACGGCACTGAGCCGATCCCGCTGCTGGAGGACCTGCTGGGCGCCTGGCCCGACGTGCGGTTCAACGTCGACCTGAAGGACGCGCCTGCGATCGGGCCGCTCGCGGCGGTGCTGCGCCGGACCGGGGCCTGGGACCGGGTCTGCGTGACGTCGTTCTCAGCGAGCAGGCTGCGGGCCGCGCGGCGGGCGTTCGACCGGCAGGTGTGCATGGCCGCCTCGCCGATCGGCACCGCCGTGGTCCGGTTCGGCGGCCCGCGCGGGCCACGCGACCTGACCCGCCCGGGCCAGGCCGGGGGACGGGTATCGGCGGGCCGGGCCAGCCACGGCGGGGCCCGGCTGGCCCGCCCGGCCGCGGAGCCGGCCCGCGGCGCCCCGCCGGCCGCTGCGGCCGGGGGCACCCAGCTCGCGCTGGCCGAGCGGCTGGCCCGCACGGGCGTGCGCTGCGCTCAGGTGCCGGCCCAGGTCGCCACGCCCGCATTCGTCAGCCGGGCGCACGCCCTCGGCCTGCACGTGCACGCCTGGACCATCAACTCCCCGGACCTGATGCGGGAGCTGCTGGATATCGGGGTAGACGGCATCATGACCGACGAGACCGTGGCGCTGCGGGACGTGCTGATCAGCCGCGGCGAGTGGCATCCCCGGCCTGCCCGGTAAGACAGCCCCCGCCCGGCCGCGGCCAGAACCGGGCGGGTGAGGAAGGCGGAACTCGCGGTGACCATGCCGGCACCGAGGGGTCCGGGGCGCGTCCGGGGGGTTGGAATCGGGCACAGCGGGAATCTTGACCGGGTACTCGGCGTTAACAAATTCACAAGGCTGAGCGCCTGGGAGGCAGTGACTAATGGCCGAACGCGCACTTCGCGGCACCCGGCTCGGGGCGACGAGCTACGAGAACGACCGTAACACCGATCTGGCACCACGCCAGGAGATAGCTTTCGACTGCCCCAAGGGTCACCACTTTACCGTCCCGTTTGCCGCCGAGGCTGAGGTTCCCGCTACCTGGGAGTGCCGGGTGTGCGGGGTGACCGCGTTCACGGCCACGGGCGACCTGTCCGCGCCGCGGAAGGCCAAGCCGCCGCGGAGCCACTGGGACATGCTGCGGGAGCGCCGGTCCATCGCCGATCTGGAGGAAGTACTCGCGGAACGGCTGGCCCTGATCAGGAGCCAGCGGGGCGAGGAAACCCCGCGCAAGCACAACACCAGGCATCGCAAGAGCGCTTAGTTCGTCCTGAACGGCCCGGGCCTGGCCCGGGCCGTTCATGCTGTCCGCCGCGGCCCCGCGCCCGGCCCGGCGGCGCTCCCCCGGCCAGACCGCCGGGGCCGGGGCGGCCCGCCCCGGCTCATCCCGGCCCGGCCGGCAGCTCAGCGCGTGGTGCGGCGGGCTCCCCGCAGCGACGCCCAGCGGGACGCCAGCCCCCAGCGCCCGATCATCAAGAACGCCTCCATCATGATCGACTTGCTCATCTTGCTGGAGCCGTGCACCCGCTCCACGAAGGTGATCGGCACTTCCACCACCCGCAGCCCCGCGTTCAGGGCGCGGAGGGCGAGATCGACCTGAAAGCAGTAACCCTGCGACTGAATCTCATCCAGGCCGACCGCCCGCAGCGTGGCCGTCCGGTAGACCCGGTACCCGCCGGTGGCGTCCTTGAGCGGGATGCCGAGCATGAGCCGGGCGTAGATGTTCGCGCCCCGGGACAGCGCTTCCCGTGATTTCGGCCAGTTGACCACCCGGCCCCCCGGCACCCACCGGGAGCCGAGCACCAGGTCAGCGTGGCGCAGCGCGTCCAGCAGCAGGGGCAGCTGCTCAGGCTGGTGGGAGCCGTCCGCGTCCATCTCCACCACCGCGCCGTAGTCCTGCTCCAGCGCCCAGGAGAACCCGGCCAGGTACGCCGCGCCGAGCCCGCCCTTGCCGGGCCGGTGCAGCACCCGGACGTGGGAGTCCTCGGCCGCGAGCTTGTCGGCCAGCTCGCCGGTGCCGTCCGGGCTGTTGTCGTCCACCACCAGCAGGTCGGCCTCGGGGACCGCGGCCCTGACCCGCCCGGTCATGGCCTCCAGGTTCTCACGCTCGTTGTACGTGGGCATGATGACGGCGACCCGGCCAACTGGTGTCCCGGCTTCGTTGTTGCCAGCCAACCTCTCCTGCCTTCCCCTGACTGCCGCGTTGGGGGACGCGGCCTCTCGGGCCCGTGATCCATGCAGGCTACCGTCACGCGGCGTCATCGGCGCCCGCGCGCCAGAGGGGATAGCCAAATTTGCATCAATGTTGACGATGGGCCAGCTGGTGCCGGACCCGGGATGAACCGCCCGCAGCGCGTCCCGCCGGCGGATGGCACCGGCCCGCACCCGGGTACCCGCGCAGCAGCAGAGGGAAGAGGGCCCGGGCATCCCTTCGGACCGCAGAACGTCCCGCCGGCAACGAGCTCGTTCTCCGTTGTCTACTGGGTGCCCAGGCCCTTCCCGTTTCCAACCCCCCGGCCCAGCGGGCTACCGGGCACGCCCTGGGGCGCTGCGCCTGGCATCAGGGCCGGTCAACCGGCCCGCACGCAGCCTGGCCCGGGCGGCCAGCTCACCCTGACGGCTAGCCAAGTGCTGGACTGTGCGCAGCAACTTACCGCTGCCACGCGCGATGTCAACCGGGTGCACCTCCGGCTGGGGGCCCTAGTCCCGCCGCAGCGCTGGCGATAGCATCAAACTGTTTCCCAGCGCGTGAGGGCGTCATGACACCGTGGTCAGCGGGCGGTCCGACCGGGGGGCGGCGGCGGGAACCGCGACAGCCCCGGCGGCACGCTGCTGGCTGGCCTTGGCCGTGCGGGTGGCCCGCCGGCGAAGCCCGGCCCGGTAATCGGGCCGGCGGAGCCCGGCCCGATAAGCCAGCCGGGCGGGGTGGATGATCCGGCGCTGTCTGACCGGAACCGAGCGGGCCTGCCTGGCCTCCCGTGCCCTGCCACCCCGGGCCAGACCGCACCCTGCGGGCCACACCGGGCCAGGCCGCACCGGGCCCAGCCCTCCCGCCCCGGGATGACCCGGCCGCCCTGAGCGGCATCCCGGCCTGACCGCCTATAGATCATCCATTCATGGGAGGACCAGCAGATGACGGAGAGTCAGCAGGACCCGGTTTCCGAGTCGCAGATTGCCGTGCACTGGCGGGAGGAAGAATACATCTATCCCCCGCAGTCGTTCATTGACCAGGCCAATGCGAATGACCCGGCGATCTTTGACCGCTTCGACGAGAAGAACTTCCCAGACTGCTTCGTCGAGTACGCCGAACTGCTCAGCTGGGACAAGAAATGGGACACGGTCCTGGACTCGAGCAACCCGCCGTTCTGGAAGTGGTTCACCGGCGGGCGGCTGAACGCCTCCTACAACTGCGTGGACCGGCACCTGGCCGACAAGGCGGACAAGGCCGCGATCATCTGGGTGCCGGAACCTGAGGCGGCCGAGCCCGTCGCCATCACCTACCAGGACCTGTACTACCGGGTCAACGAGTTCGCGGCGCTGCTGCGTGACTTCGCCGGGCTGAAGGCCGGTGACCGGGTCACGCTGCACATGCCGATGGTGGCGGAACTCCCGATCGTGATGCTCGCCTGTGCCCGGCTGGGCGTGGTGCACTCCGAGGTCTTCGGCGGGTTCAGCGGTAACGCCTGCGGCACCAGGATCGCCGACTCGGGCAGCCGGGTCCTCATCACGATGGACGGGTACTTCCGCAGCGGCACGCTGGTGGACCACAAGGTCAAGGCGGACGAGGCGCTGGCCGAGGCGGCCAGGCAGGGCCAGGAGGTGGACAAGGTCCTGGTCTGGCGGCGGCACGAGGGCCAGTACGCGTCCCAGACGCCGATGGTGACCGGCCGCGACTTCTTCGTGGACGAGATCATCTCCCCGTACCGCGGCCAGGTCGTGGAGCCGGTGTCGCTGCCGTCCGAGGCGCCGCTGTTCCTGATGTACACCAGCGGCACCACCGGCCGCCCCAAGGGCGCGCAGCACAGCACCGGCGGGTACATGTCCTACGTGACCGGGACGTCCAAGTACTACCAGGACATCCATCCCGAGGACACGTACTGGTGCATGGCTGACATCGGCTGGATCACCGGCCACTCCTACATCGTGTACGGGCCGCTGTCGCTGGGCACCACCACCGTGATCTACGAGGGCACGCCCAACTTCCCGGACGCGGGCCGGCCCTGGCGGATCGCCGAGCGGCTCGGGGTGAACATCTTCCACACCTCGCCGACGGCCATCCGGATGCTGCGCAAGGTGGGACCGGACGAGCCGGCCAAGTACAACTATCACTTCAAGCACATGACCACGGTGGGCGAGCCGATCGAGCCCGAGGTGTGGCGCTGGTACCACAAGGCGGTCGGCAAGGGCGAGGCCGTCATCGTGGACACCTGGTGGCAGACCGAGACGGGCGGCTTCCTGGGCAGCTCGCTGCCGGCGCTCAAGCCGATGAAGCCGGGCAGCTGCGGTCCCGCGGTGATCGGCATCTATCCCGCGATCTACGACGAGGACGGCCAGGAGATCCCGGACGGCAAGGCCGGCAACATTGTCATCCGCAATCCCTGGCCTGGCATCATGCAGACCATCTGGGGCCAGCCGGAACGGTTCATCTCGGTGTACTACGAGAAGTACAACAAGGACCCGGACAGCAAGGACTGGCACGACTGGCCGTACTTCGCCGGAGACGGCGCGGTCCGCGCCACCGACGGCTACTACCGGATCCTGGGCCGGGTGGACGACGTGATCAACGTCGCCGGGCACCGGCTGGGCACCAAGGAGATCGAGTCGGCCGCGCTCACCGTGCCCGAGGTGGCCGAGGCCGCCGCGGTCCCGGTCATCGACGACGTCCGCGGCCGCGCGGTCGAGGTGTACGTGTCGCTCAAGCCGGGATACGAGGCCAGCCAGGAAATGTCGGCCAAGGTCATCCGGTCGGTCGAGACGGAGATCGGCAAGATCGCCCGCCCGAAGAACGTGTGGATCGTGCCCGACATGCCGAAGACCCGCTCCGGCAAGATCATGCGCCGGGTGATCGCGGCGGTGTCCAACTTCACCGACACCGGGGACGTGACCACGCTGGCCAACCCGGAGATCGTGGACGACATCCGGCATCAGGTCCAGGCGGCCAAGGTAGCCATGGGCGATGTGCCCAGGGAACTCACCGAGACCGAGGCGGCCGAGATCCAGTCCTTCGGCAAGGAGGAGTAGGTACTGCCGTTCCGAGCAGAATGCGCCGCCCCGGCTCTGCCGGGCGCGGCGCATTCTCATTTCCGCCCCCGATCCTCGACCTGGGGATGGAGCTAAATGATCAGCGAAGAGACCCTGCGCCAGATGCCGGCCGAGGACCGGGCCGCGCTGGCCCGCACCCTGGCTGCTGTCAACGACGAGCTTCCGTCCCTGAGCGCGAGTGAGCACCGGCGCAGAAGGCTGGTGCTGATGCTGACCATCGCCTCCGCCGTCCTGATCCCGTGGATCGTGCTGCTCGCGCTCACCCTGCCGCGCCACTACGTGGCGGGACACTGGAGGCTGACCTGGGTCGGCTTCGACATCATCCTGCTGGCCGGGCTGGCCGCCACGGCCTGGTTCGCCTGGCGCCGCCGGCAGGCCGTGGTGATCACCGCGTTCATCACGGCCACCCTGCTCACCTGTGACGCCTGGTTCGACATCACGACCGCGTCCGGGCAGAAAGACACCCTGGAAGCAATCGCCTCGGCCGTGCTCGTCGAACTCCCGCTGGCCGCGCTGCTGTTCTGGGTGGCCTACCGGCTGCTGCGGGCCGCGGTGCGCCGGGCCTGCGGCCTCGACGGCCACCCGGGCGAGCCGGTCCGGCTGGCCACCCAGCCGCTTATCGGCGTGCGCCGGTCTAGCGGCTGATCATCTGGTCAGCGCGGCGGCACCGGCTCGCGGCCGGGCTGTGACCCGCGGCCGGGCTGCGACCCGCGGCCGGGCTGTGACCCGCGGCCGGGCTGCGGCCCGGCGGGCTGGCGAGCCGGATCTGGCGGCCGGAGGCTGAAGGGCTCGAGCAGCACCTGCCAGACCTTCCTGGCCTGGTCCGTCGCGTCTCCCGCGGCGGGGATCGTGCGCTTACGCAGACGGCTGAGCCCGAATCTGGCCATCAATCGCGTCCCTTTTCTGCGCGTGGCGGCCGGCCAGGCTGCAATGACGAGAAGGAGGGAGCATGGGGGCCGCGGCGGCGTGGGCAGGCGGTAAGCGCCGCCTGAAAGGAACGCGGCGCTGGCAACAATGGCCGGACCCACCGGCCATCCCGGAGCCTTCATTCTAGTCCGCGCGCGGCCGCAGGGGGCGTGACGCGCTGATGCGGCCAGCCGGAGTAGGTCGCGCCGCCGGCGGCCAGCCGGAGTAGGTCACGCCGCCGGCGGCCACGCGGTTCAGGCCACTGGCGGGACGACCACGGTCCCGGTGGCGGTGACCACGATGACCGGCTCGTCCAGCACCCGGGACGCGGACGGCCCGCGGCCCGGATCGGCCCGGCACACCACCCGGGCCTCGAAGGCCAGCCCGCGGCTGCGGCGGCCGGTGCGCAGCACGGTCGCGGTCACCTCGATCACGTCCCCGGCCAGCACCGGCTCCCGGAACTGCACGTCGGAATAGGAGGCGAACAGCCCCTCGTCCCCGTCCATCCGGATCGCGGCCTCGGTGGCCACGTCCCCGAACAGGGCGAGCACGTACGCGCCGTCGACCAGGTTGCCGCCGTAGTGGGCGTGGCTCGCGGGCACGTAGCGCCGGTGGGTGACGGTCAGGCCACGGTGCTGGTCCGCACGGGGCCGGCCGCCACCGGCCTCGGTCCCGGCGGTCACGCTGCCCCTCCGCCCGCGCCAGCCGGGCCGGCGGCGGCCAGCTCAGGCTCGGGCGCCAGCGCGTGCACCAGGTAGCTGGCCACCTCCCGGGGCGTGGTGGCCCGGCCGAAGATCTTGTCCACGCCGAGGTCCCCGGCCATCGCCGGGTCGAACCTCGGGCCGCCCACGACCAGCAGCGGCCCGTCCGCCGGGTAGGCGGCGCGGAACGCGGCGGACAGCTGCCGTGCCCCGGCCAGATGGGCCTCACGCTGGGTGACTACCTGGCTGACCAGGACCGCGTCCGCCTGCTCGGCCTGGGCCCGGGCGACCAGGTCGGCCACGTCCACCTGCGCGCCCAGGTTCACCACCCGGATCTCCCGGTAGTACTCCAGGCCCTTCTCCCCCGCGTGCCCCTTGACGTTGAGGATCGCGTCGATGCCCACGGTGTGCGCGTCGGTGCCGATGCACGCGCCGAGCACGACCAGCTTGCGGCCCAGCCCGCTGCGCACCCGCAGGTTGATCTCGGCCGGGGAGAGCAGCGGGAACTCACGGCGGGAGATGGTCACCGCGGACAGGTCCACCAGATGCCCGGTCCGGCCGTACACGATGAAGAAGGTGAAGTCGGGACCCATCGCCTTGGCGTGCACCACCATCGCCGGGTCCAGGCCCATCTTGCCGGCCAGCTGCAGCGCTGCGCCTTCTGCGACCAGGCGTTCTTCTTCATTCCCAAACGGAACCGGCAGGGTGAACGAGACCTGGACCTGGCCATCACCCGTGGTGTCGCCGTAGGGGCGGATGACCTGGCCGCTCATGATGCTCCCTCCTGGTCCTGACCGGCCGCGGGCCCGGCCTCCAGGAACTCACTGGCCGGATTCCAGTAGCCGTCGGCGCGCCGGATGACACCGTCGAGGCCCCGGCCGCCGTCGGCGGGGCGCCGGGTGACGCCGAACGTGCCGTCGGCGATCGCGTTCAGCAGCCCGTCCCGGCTGATCCGCCGGAGCAGGTCCACCGCCTCGCCGAGAACCTGGTGGGCCCGGCGTTCCACGAACCCCCCGGGCGGCGGGCGGAAGTTCTCGCCTAGCCGGGCGGCGGCGCGGGCCACGTAGCGGGCGTTCTCCAGGGCCAGGTCGCGGTCGGACAGGAACGGGGTGTGGATCCCCTCGGTCATCATCCCGATCAGCAGGATGGACTGGTCGGTCATGACCCCGGCCAGGTTGAAGAACGCATCCAGCAGGTAGCCGGCGAACACGTTGCCGGTCATGTGCTTGGTCGGCGGCATGTACTTCAGCGGCGCGTCCGGGAAGAGCTCCCGGACCAGCTGGGCGTGCGCGAGCTCGAGCACGAACGAGTCGGGCACGTCGGGGTTGATCTCGAACGCGTGACCCAGGCCCAGCTGCCCGTCGGCCAGCCCCGCTTCCTTCCCGAAGAACTCGTTCATCAGCTGGCTGACGACCACGGTGTGCGCGGCGTCCACGGCATCGGCCGTGGTCAGGTAGTTGTCCTCGCCGGTGTTGATGATGATCCCGGCCCGGGCGTGGATCTGCCGGGCGAACCGCTGGTCGATGAACGTCCGCTGCGGGTTGATGTCCCGGAAGATGATCCCGTACATGCAGTCGTTGAGCATCATGTCCAGCCGCTCGAGCCCGGCCAGCGCGGCGATCTCCGGCATGCACAGCCCGGAGGCGTAGTTGGTCAGCCGCACATACCGGCCCAGCTCGCGGGAGACGTCGTCCAGCGCGGCCCGCATCAGCCGGAAGTTCTCCTGGGTGGCGTAGGTGCCCGCATAACCCTCCCGGGTCGCCCCTTCCGGCACGTAGTCCAGCAGCGACTGCCCGGTGGACCGGATGACCGCGACGATGTCCGCGCCCTCCCGGGCCGCGGCCTGGGCCTGGGGGATGTCCTCGTAGATGTCGCCAGTCGCCACGATCAGGTAGATCCACGGCTTGGCCGGGTCCGAGGTGGCCTTGATCATCGCGGTCCGCTCGTCCCGCCTGCGGTCGATCGCGGCGAAACCCTGGCCGAGCGCGGCCCGCGCCGCGTCCTGCGCGGCCGCGGCGTCGGCGCCGTCGGGCCGCCGGAACTTGACCGTCCCGGCCGCGACGTCGGTGGCCAGCGCGCGCAGCGTCGGGTACCCGCCGGCCGCCATCGCGTCCCAGACCGGGAGGGCCACGCCGTACTCCAGCCCGGTGCTCTCCCGGACGCCGTCCACGAGCCGGTTCACCCACGGCATGCCGCTGTCGTCCGCGCCCTCCAGCCCGGCCAGCCGGAGCACCGCCCGTTCCACCGACACGGTGGTATGCCGGGTGGCCAGATCCACGATCGGCTGCCCGGCCACCCGGGCCAGCGTGCGCGCCTCCGCCACCATCGCGGGGTCGAGCCGGAGCCTAGATTCCACCCGCAGAACCTCCTCTATCGGGCCCTCCTCACCGGGCCGTCCTAACGGTGCCCGGTCAGCCTGATTCGGTCAGCCGGGCCTCGAACAGCGCCCGGACCCCGGGCTCGGACCGGAGCAGGCCGAGCGCGAGTTCCGCATGACCAGGCACATACCCGTTACCGATCAGCATCGTCACATCGGCGGCCATGCCCTCGGCGCCCAGCGCCGCCGCGCTGAACGAGGTGGCCATCGAGAAGAAGATCACCGTGCCGCCCGGCGCGGTGGCTAGCACCGCACCGCCCTCGCAGCCGGGCACGTCCACGCAGACCACGGTGACGGCCGCTGGGCCGCCTGCCGACCGGACGGCGTCCGCCAGCGCGACCGGGTCCCGGGCGTCAGCGATCACGACCTGGTCGGCGAGGCCGGCCCCGCGGACTGCGGTGGCCTCGGCCTCAGTGGGCACCACGCCGATGACCAGGCCCGCGCCGGCCCGGCGGGCGGCCACGGCGGACAGCGAGCCGCTCTTGCCGCCCGCGCCGAGGATGGCCACCACGGGACCGCTCTGCTTCCCACCACGGGCCAGCTCGGCCCGGGCCAGCCCGGCCCGCACCACCCGCTCGGTGAGGGCGGGCGCGCCGCAAACATCCATGACCGCGAGGGCCAGGGCGGCCGGCAGGTCCGCGGGCAGCACCGCGGCGATAGACCGGCCGAACAGGATCGCGTGGCCGGCGCACGGGACCTGCTCGGACTGGCCGTCCCAGCTGGCCAGCCCGTCGGTCACGGCCAGCGGGGTCAGGCTGAGCGAGACCAGGGTGGCGATCCGGTCACCGGCCGCCAGGCCCAGCGGTGACTCCGGGCCCGCCGCGTCGACCACGCCGGTCAGCATGCCGCCGGACCCGGTCACCGGGTTCTGCATCTTGCCCCGGTCGGCGACGATGCCGAGCACCGCGGCGCGCATGGCCTCGGCCGATCCACCAGTGGATTCCCGCAGCTGGCGGTAGGACGCGGCGTCCAGGTTCAGCCGGTCTACCGCGACGCGGACTTCATCCGGCCAGATCACCGGGTCCGCGTCCAGCCGCCAGGCCGCCTGCGGCAGTACCCCGGCCGGTTCCAGCACCCGGTGCAGGCCGAGTGGTGACCCGGGGCGGCGCCCGGTGCGCGGCGGGTCCTGGATCAACGGATACCCCCTAAGCTCTACCCCTATGTGGCAGTAAGACTTCCTGTGTGAGAGTCCTCCCACACTATCTTCTTCTGTTCTTAGTGCAGATGGAAGGCTATCCTTCAATGGAGTACGACGAGAACGGGAAGGTGATCAGCTTGGTCAGCCAGCCGTATGCCTACCGCCGTGCCGCGCCGACCGAGCCCGACTGGCGGCGGTTCCCGGGCTGGTCGCAGGTGACCACCGCGGAGTGGGAATCGGTGCAATGGCAGCGCGCCCACTGCGTGAAGAACCTGCGCCAGCTCCGCGACCTGGCCGGGCCCGGCCTGGAGGAGTCCTTCCTCGCCGACCTGGAGCGTGACCAGCAAGAACGGGCCACCATGTCCATGCTGGTAACGCCGCAGATGCTGAACACCATGGTCCCGGCGGCCGCGCCGGACCAGCCTGGCTTCACCGAGGCGTTCTACGCCGACCCGGTACGCCGTTACATGATCCCGGTCTTCAGCGACCGGCGGACCGACTGGCCGTCCCACCCGTACGCGTCCCGCGACTCGCTGCACGAGGCGGAGATGTGGGCGGTGGAAGGGCTGACCCACCGCTACCCGACCAAGGTGCTGGCCGAGGTGCTGCCCACCTGCCCGCAGTACTGCGGCCACTGCACCCGGATGGACCTGGTCGGCAACCCGACGCCCAGCATCACCAAGCACAAGTTCGGCCTGCCGCCCGCCGACCGGCTCACCGCCATGATCGAGTATCTGCGGGCCACCCCGGGCGTCCGCGACGTGGTCGTATCCGGCGGGGACGTGGCCAACATGCCCTGGCCCCGGCTGGAGAGCTTCGTCAGCGCACTGCTGGACATCGACAACATCCGGGACATCCGGCTGGCCACCAAGGCGCTGATGGGGCTGCCGCAGCACTGGCTGGCCGACGACGTCCGGGCGGGCATGGAGCGGCTGGCGGCCAAGGCCCGGGAACGCGGGGTGAGCATCGCCATCCACACCCACGTGAACGCGGCCCAGTCGGTCACCCCGCTGGTGGCCCGGGCCACCCAGGCCATGCTGGACACCGGGATCCGCGACGTGCGCAACCAGGGCGTGCTGCTGCACGGGGTCAACGACACCGCCGAGGCCCTGCTCGACCTGTGCTTCGTGCTGCTCGACGGGGCCCGGATCATGCCTTACTACTTCTACATGTGCGACATGATCCCGGGCAGCGAGCACTGGCGGCTGTCCCTGGCCCAGGCCCAGAACCTGCAGCACCAGATCATGGGCTACCTGCCCGGGTTCGCCACCCCGCGGATGATCTGTGACGTGGCCTACGTCGGCAAGCGCTGGGTGCACCAGGTGTCCCGGTATGACACCGAGCTCGGCATCTCCTACTGGACCAAGAACTACCGGACCTCGGTCGAAAGCGAGGACCCGCTCGCGCTGAGCCGCGAGTACCCCTACTACGACCCGATTCACCTGCTGCCGGAGAAGGGCCAGGAGTGGTGGCGCGCCCGGGTCCGGGACGGCGCGGCCGAGACAGCCGGGATAGCGGGCTAGGGAGGTGGCAGCGGTCTAGGGCCGCGTGGCTAGCCTCTGTGGCTAGTGCGGTGTCCACGAACGTTTGCCGGCATGGTGACACGCTGCTGGCGCTCTCGTACTGGGTCCAGACTCGATCCCGTCAGTGCCAGGTCGATTGCGGGACCTGCGGATGGCAGACCTGGCCGGACTCGGCGGCTGACGGATCAGGAAGGTCAGCGGCTGCGGCAGATCGTCGCACGGCGGGGCAAGCATGGGTCGGGCGGGTCCGCCGGGCGATGATCATCACGGCGTCGGCGGCGAGGCTATGTCCTGACAAGGCAGCCGGTGCCACGGTGCTGCATTGACCTGCCGCGCCGTTAGCCTGATGCATGCGCGCCGACGACGTCATCGAGGTCCTGGACAGGCTGGATGGTGCCAGGGTTCGTCATTGGGTGGGTGGCGGCTGGGGAGTCACTGCACTGGCCGGGCGGCAGACGCGGGAGCACCGCGATCTTGACCTGGCCGTCAACGCCGAGGACCTGGGCTGCTGCCTGCGGGTGCTCGGCCAGCTGGGCTATGCGGCCGAGACGGATTGGCTACCGGTACGGATAGAACTCCGGGCACCGGGCGCACGCTGGGTCGACGTGCACCCGGTGAACTTTGGCGCGGACGGTCAGGGCCGTCAGCCGGACCTGGATGGCGGGCACTTCGACTATCCGCCCACCGCTTTCACCACCGGGTCGATCAACGGCCGCCTGGTCAACTGCCTGTCCGCGGAGCAGCAGCGCCGGTTTCGCACCGGGTATGAGCATCGCCCGCAAGACATCCATGACCTCGCCGAACTCGATGCTCTCCAGAACAAGCAGAGCCACCGGCATGACCAGTGCCGTTGCCGTACTAGCCCGCGGTGGACGGATCGAGCCCGGCCGGGACCAGCCGGAGCGGCAGCGAGGCGAACCCGCTGAGCGTGTTGTTCAGCCGGCGCCGCGGCACCCCGGCCAGCTCCAGCCGGCCCACCCGCCGCGCCAGGGCCGCCAGCAGCACCTCGCCCTCCAGCCGGGCCAGCGCCGCGCCGACGCAGGCGTGGATGCCGAAGCCGAACGCGACGTGGCCATGGGCGCGGCGGCGCAGGTCGAAGTGGTCCGGATCATCCCAGCGGCGCGGGTCACGGTTCGCGGCCGCGAGGAACAGCAGCACCTTCTCGCCCGCGCCCATCCGCACCCCGCTCACCGTGACCTCGCGGGTGGTGGTGCGGAAGAACGTCTGCACCGGCGACGCGTACCGCAGCGACTCCTCGAACGCGGCCCCGGCGCGCGTGGGGTCCTCCCGGAGCAGCTGCCACTGGGCCGGGTCCCGGGCCAGGCAGTCCAGGGCGCAGCCGAGCCCGATCACGGTGGTGTCCACGCCCGCCGTGAGCAGCGACCGGACCAGCAGCGCGGCCTCGTCTTCGGAGATCGTGCCGTCGTCCACGCTGGCGTAGATCCGCGCCCCCAGGCCGCCCGCCACGAGGGCGTCCCGGGTGCACTGGGCCGCGATCCAGGCTCCCACCTCGGCGGCCTGGCGCAGCGACGCCCGGGTCAGCTCGTTGCGCGGGCCGAACGCGTTGAACGCCATGTTGCCGTAGGCGAGCAGCTGCTCCCCGCCGGGCTCGGCCAGCCCGACCGCGTCGGCGAACACCTGCAGCGGGAAGGCCTCGGCGATGTCCGGCACGCCGTCCACGGTCCCGCGCCGGGCCAGGTCGCCGGCCAGCCGGCTGGCCGCACGCGTGAAGCTGTCGCGCAGGTCGCGCACGGTCCGCGGGGTGAGAGCCCGGGTGACGGCCGAGTGGGCCCGGGAGTGCTCGGGCGGGTCGGCCTCGAGCAGCAGGCTGGGCGGCCGCCACGGGGTCTCGCGGCGGAAGTCGCTCAGCCCCACCCCGGCGGACGAGCAGAACGTTTCCCAGTCGCGCAGCGCCTCGTGCACCTCGGCGTAGCGGGCCATGGCCCAGATGCCGTACTGCTCCAGCCAGACCACCGGGCCCGCGTCCCGCAGGCCGGGGTGCCAGCGGAACGGGTCAGCCAGGAAGTCATCGCTGAACGGGTCGACGGTGCAGACCGGGACCCCGTGTGGTGCCGTCTGCTTCATCGTCATCGGACCCTGTTCCGGAACCACCGTGTTCCCTCAGCCTGGGCCGTCGGGCCCAGAACGCCATGATGCACTGCGGGCGGCGGCGGGATCAACGCCCGGCGGCGAGGCCGGGCGCTCCGGCCCGGGCTGGCCCGGCGCGGCCGGCCCGGCTGGCCCGGGCGGCGGCCCGGCGTTCCTCGCTCACCGGCACCAGGCCCGCCGCGGCCAGCGGGAACAGCGCGACCACCCCGAACGCGACGGCGTACCCCGCCGCGCCGATCACCGCGGCCAGGACCGGCGGCGTGGCGGCCGCGAACGCGTTCTGGCCGGTGTTCTGGATGCCGAGCGCCCGCCCCGCCCAGGATGATCCGGCGTGCTCAGCCACGGCGGTGAAGGCCAGGCCGTTGGTGCTGACCGAGATGATCACCGCGGCGAACAGCACGGCGACCGCCCACGGCGCCCGGACGGCAGCCCCGGCCGCCAGCGCGGCCAGGATCAGCGCGGTGGCCACCGCGAGCGCCCGCATCGGGCGCATCCGGCTGCCCACCCGGTCGGACCACACCCCCGCGCCGAGCCGGGAGAAGGCCCCGCACGCCTGCGCGACGGCCAGGATCCGGCCGGCCGTGACCGGATCCAGCCCGTGCGCGTCGACCAGGAAGACCAGGGCAAACGTGGCCACCGCGAACTGAGGTACGACGAGCAGCGCGCTCGCCGCGTGGATGCGCCACAAGATGATGGCCGTCCGGTGCGGGCCGCCCCGGTAGGGCGAGCCGCCGTCGCGGCCGGCCTGGCGTGGCGGCCGCGCCGGATCACGCACGACCGCCGCGACCAGGACCGCGGCGGCCAGGCAGAACGTGCCCAGGAAAGCGAGCGCGGGCGGGCGGCCGTGCGCGCCGATTGACGGCAGCGCGAGCGCGGCGACGGCCACGCCCAGCGGCTGGGCGCTCTGCCGGATGCCCATGGCCAGGCCCCGCTGGCGGGCGGGGAACCAGCCCAGGATGAGCCGCCCGCTGGCGGCGTACACCGACGCCCCGGCCGCCCCGGCCGCGACCAGGCAGGCCCCCAGCGCGGCCGTCCCGTGCACGGTGGCCCCCGCCAGCAGGAGCGCCCCGGCCAGGGCCAGTCCTGCGCCGAGCACCAGCCGCTCCCCCCAGCGGTCTGCGGCGGCGCCCCAGGCCACCAGGGTGAGCAGCAGGCCGGCGGTGGGACAGGCGACCAGGATGCCCGCCTGTTCCAGGGACAGGCCTTCAGCCCGGAACGCGGGGATCAGGTAGGCCAGCCCGTACTGGAACGTGCAGCCCGCGGTCATCGCGAACAACCCGGCCACCAGGACCACCCAGCGCTGGCTGCCCGGGCCAGTGTCACCGGCGGGGCGGCCAGCCCCGGTGCGTTCCGGCTCGCTCATATGCCGATCATATGATGTCCAGCATATGAGACGTATGCGGTCGCGGTCGCCTGACCGCGATATCTGGCCTGAAGGCCCGGCCGGGGCGTGACAGCCCCGCCGGAGTCCGGCTTCCCGGCCGGGCCTGAGTTCCCTGCGGGAGCCGGCCCGGCCGGCCGGGCCGCTATCCTCTAGTCGCCCTGAGCGGCCTGCGCCGCGGCCAGCCCGGTCAGCCCGTAGCGCGCGACATGCTCGGGGTCACCAGGGTCGATGGTCCGCAGGCCCTGCGTGGCGAGCCGGTCGTTGATGGCGTCCAGGTGGTCACGGACCAGCTCCCGCTCGGCCTCGGTGATCCGGCCCTTGTGCGGCTCGCCCGCGTGCTCCAGGGTGTCGTAATTGACGCCGCGCGGCCCGGCCGCCGCGGCCGACTTGGCGCGCCGGGCCGGCCGGGCGGGCCGCGCGGTGAGCAGCAGCTCGCTCATCGGCCTGTCCGTAGCCAGCTCGTCGAACGCCGCGGCCTCCATGGTTATCCGGCGGGGCTCATCCTCGCCGGGCAGGTATAGGTCCACGACGGCCACCCGGAGCGCCGCCTTCTCGATCGCGGCGGCCTCGTCGGCCAGCCCCTCGATCTCCACCGGGCTGTCGCCGAGCTCGGGGTGCTCGTGGATCACGATGCGGGCGAGCGCGTCGTCCCTGGTGATCAGCTCGCCGCTGAGGTCGCTGAACCTGACCGTCTTCTGGCCCACTGGGGTTGCCTCCTGCACATCGGTAGGGCTGCTGATGAGATGTCCGGCTCCAAGCATGCCAGAGATTCAAACTTCAGTTCGAGAGACGCGCCGGGTTTCGTTATTTATCGAATTAATCCGCGAGCCGCTCCGGGGGCCAGTCAGGCCGTGTCGGTGGCGCGCGCAGGCCCGCCGGAGCCCGCGGGACTGGAGTCCTCCGGCGGACCGGAACCTTCCGGCGGGCTGGAGCCGGCCGGATCGGATTCGGTGGTCCCGGCGCTGCCCGCCTCGCTGTCCGCCTCGCTGTCCGGCCGGCGGGCCGGCAACTCCGCGGCGGGCCGGCCGCGGCGCTGCGAATAGATGAACCAGACGACGCCGGCCACGGTCAGCACGCTGGCCACGTACATGTTCAGCCGCAGGCCGAGGAAGTGCTCGGACGGGTCGACCCGGAGCGACTCCTCGAAGATGCGGAACGCCGAGTAGCCCGCGACGTACAGCGCGAACAGGCCCGGCGGCTTGATGTTGCGGTGGTGGCCCAGCCAGACCAGGGCGGCCGCCCAGAGCAGGTCGAAGATGAACTCGTACAGGAAGGTCGGATGGAAGGTCTGGAAGTGCGTATAGCCGGCCGGGCGGAACCCGGGCGCGATGTGCAGGGCCCAGGGCAGCGTGGTCGGGCCGCCGAAGAGTTCCTGGTTGAAGTAGTTGCCCACCCGCCCGACGGCCTGCGCCACGAGCAGCGCCGGGGCGACCGCGTTCATGAACAGCATCACGCTGGCCCCGGAGCGGTGCACCCGCCAGGACCCGACCACCGCGGCCAGGGCGATCCCGCCCCAGATACCCAGCCCGCCGTCCCAGACCGCGAGCACCCCGTACCAGTGGTGCGGGATGTACTTCGGGGTGGTCAGGTCGAAGTAGATCCGGCCGCCGACGATGCCTGCCGGGACGGCCCACAGGGCCACGTCCCCGACCAGGCCCGGGTCGCCGCCCACCGCCTTCCAGCGGCGCTGCGTGATCAGGATCGCCAGGGTGATCCCGATCACGTACATCAGCCCGTAGTAGTGAATGTAGGCCGGGCCGAGATGAAACCCGTTCACTGGCGGGCTCGGGATGTAAAAACGCAACGCCATGCGCCCGAGCGTACCGTGACGGCACGAGGCCGCCGCCCGGCTGCCGAATACCGGCACCCGCCCGGCCGGCACCGCGGGACGCCGCGGCGCCCGGGCCCGCTGGCGGGCCGTTCAGGCCGCTCAGCCCACCTGGGCCGCTACCGCCTCCGGGTCCGCGGCGTAGGCCACCATCCAGTGCGGCCGGATCCGGTAGGCCACCACGTCTCCCCAGCTCAGCGGGGAGCTGCCGTAATGCTGCGTGAGGTGGTCCAGGATGGCGGGCCACTGCGGATCGGCCGGCCCGGCCGCGGGGTTCAGCTCCTCCACCCGGCCGTGGGTGAACACGCCCAGCTCGTCACCGCGCAGGTAGGCCGCGCTGATCGCGGGCCGCGCCGCGAAATGCCTCGCCTTGGCCGAGGACCGCTCGGTGCTGAAGACCCAGCAGCCGTGGATGAAGTGACCATCTGCCCCGCTGACCCGCGGCTCGCCAGCCGCCGTGACGCTGCTGACCGCGAGCGTGCACATGCCGGTGATGACCCGGACCAGCTGGGCGGCGGTCAGGGACCGGCCCGGCCGGACGATGGACCGAAGGTGCCCCGTAGCCCCGGCCAGCGAGTCATCCAGCAGCGCCTGAAGCTCACCGAGTTCCGCCTCGCTCTCCTGCATCCTGCTAGCTTGCCGCAACCGGTTAGCGTGGGGCGCGTGGCTACCGGAACCGAGCATGTCAGTCCTGAGGTCTACGAGTACGTCCGGTCGCACTCCAGCCCCCCGGACCCGGTCCTGGACGAACTGCGGGCGGAAACGTCCCGCCGCTTCCCCGACTGGGCTCACCTGCAGATCGGCCCCGAGCAGGGCACGTTCATGACGCTGCTGAGCCAGCTCATCGCCCCGCGCCGGGTGGTCGAGGTCGGCACGTTCACCGGGTACTCCGCGATCTGCCTGGCCCGCGGGCTGGCCCCGGGCGGCAGGCTGCTGTGCTGCGACGTCAACGCGGACTGGACCGCACTGGCCCGGGAGTACTGGCAGAAGGCGGGCCTGGACGGCCAGATCGAGCTCCGGCTCGGCCCGGCCGCCGACACGCTCCGCTCGCTGCCCGCCGACGCGTCGGTGGATCTCGCGTTCATCGACGCCGACAAGAGCGGGTACGCCGGCTACTGGGACGAGGTCGTCCCGCGCATCCGCAGCGGCGGGCTCATCCTGGTGGACAACACCTTCATGCACGGCCGGATCTTCGCCAGCGACCCCGATCCGGACGCCCGGGCGGTCCGCGACTTCAACGAGTACGCGCTGGCCGATGACCGGGTGGAGCTGGCCATGCTCTCGGTGGGGGACGGCCTCATCTTCGCCCGCAAGAAATAGCGCCGGTCGCGCCGGACGGCGGAAGGCCACACGGCCGGACGGCCGGACAGCCGGACGGCAAAGCTATGGTCACAGGATCTGTATAGGGCCACAGCTTCACCCGGCGGTGGGCCACAATGGCGGCTCGGCCGGCCTAGCCGGGCAGTGTCGTCAGGAAGATCACATCTGATGGGCGCCTCGAACGACCCGGTGTACCTGCGGGTGCTGGAAGATCTCCGCGATCAGATCCGGGGCGGGACGCTCGCGCCCGGAGCCCGGGTTCCCTCCCGCAACGGGATCATCGCCCGGTACGGCGTCGGGGAGACCGCGGCCAAGCATGCCCTGCAGGTCCTGGCGGCCGAGGGCCTCATCGAGGCCCGGGCCGGGTCGGGATCCTACGTCCGCAGGCTGCCGGTGGCGGCGCCACTGGAACATGACCGGCTGCACTTCCCCGGCTCGCCGTTCGGGCTGGATGGCCGGCCCGTGGCGGGAGACCCCGTGGCGGGGGACGCCATGGCGGGAGACGGCATCGCGGGGGACGGCGTGGCCGCGGACGACGGGGCCGGGGCGGACCACGCCGGCCATGCGCCGCGGGTGTCCTGGGAGTACCAGTCCGAGCGGGTGCCCGCCCCCGCCCACGTGGCCCGGCGGCTGCGGCTGCCCGACGGGGACCATCTGGTGACCCGGACCAGGTACCTGATGAGCGCGGACGGCTCCCCCGTGCAGCTGGCCACCAGTTACGAGCCCGCCGCCACGACCGCGCAGACCCCGGTGCCCTTCCCCGAGCAGGGCACCTTCGCCGGCCGCGGGGTGGCGGAGCGGATGCAGGCGATCGGGATCGGCGTGGACCAGGTCGTGGAGGAGATCTCGGTCCGCCCGGCCCTGTCGGCCGAAGCGGCGGTGCTGGACATCCCGGCCGGCTCCCCGGTGCTGCTGATCGAGAGGTCGCACCGCTCGGGTGAGCGGATCGTGGAGACCGGGGAGATCGTCATCGCGGCCGACCGATTCCGGCTGTGCTACCGGTTCCCGGTCGCGGTCCAGCCCGACCCCGCCCTGGCCCGGTCAGCGGCCGCCGCTCCCCCGGCCGGGGAGCCGGCGGCGCCGCCGCGGGGACGTGGGGCGCGGGGATGGGCACGTGATCCGGCCGGCTGAGGCCGCCGACATCCCGGCCCTGCACCGGCTCATCCGGGAGCTGGCCGAGTACGAGAAGGCGCTGGCCGAGGTCACCGCGACCGAGGAGGACCTGCGCCGGGCCCTGCTGGGCGAGCGGCCCGCCGTGTTCGCGCACGTGGCCGAGCACGACGGCGACGTGGCCGGCTTCGCGCTGTGGTTCCTGAACTTCTCCACCTGGACCGGCCAGCACGGGATCTACCTGGAGGATCTCTACGTCCGGCCGGAGCAGCGGCGGTCCGGCCTGGGCCGGGCGCTGCTCACCGAACTGGCCCGCATCTGCGTGACCCGCGGCTACGCCCGGCTCGAGTGGTCGGTCCTGGACTGGAACTCCCCCGCGCGCAGGTTCTACGCCTCGCTGGGCGCGGTGGAGATGGACGAATGGACCGTGCACCGGCTGGCCGGCCCCGCCCTGCACGAGCTGGCCGGGACAGCTGACGGCCGGGACAGCTGACGGCCGGGACCGCTAGCTTCCCGCCGCGGCTTCCTGGTCCGCCTGCTTCAGGTCCGACGCGAGCTGGTCGGCGGCCATGTCGGTGGCCTTGGAGATGAGCTTGTTGGCCGCCTTGATGTTGGCCGCCACCTGCTCAGCCAGGTTGGCCTCGTAGACCACGATGAGCCCGGCCGTGCCCGCATCGAGCGTCTCCCCGAGTTCCTTGAGGTCGGTCCGGCTCATGCCGCCGCTGGCATGCCCGGTCACGGCCCCGATCGCGGCCCCGCCGCCGGCGCCGAGCGCCAGGGCGCCCAGGATGCCCACGGGCGGGAACAGCGCCGCCGCCACCCCCGCCGCCAGGCCCCAGCCGAGGCCGACCGCGGCGCCGTGCCGGGTCGGCTGCTCGTGCTTCTTGACGATGCTGACCTTGCCCGCGTCGTCCTTGGCGATGACCGCGGCGTCGAAGTCGTGCGACGTCTTCACCGTGTAATACAGGGCCTTCACGGCCTCGTAGTCCTCGATGGCGGCGGCTGGCTCATCGTAGGCCGCCGCCAGCACGTACAGGGTGTCCGGACGCGCCATGAATAGCCTCCTTGGTCGCTTCTCCCGGACGGTATGCCGCCGGCGCGAGGCCGTTGCGTCACCCGGCGGGAGTGAGATCCCGCCCGGCCCCGGCCCGGCCCGCCGGCGGCTTCGCGGCGGGTGGCCCCTTGCCTCCAGGGCGGCCGGGATGTCAGGATCGCAGCGGAATGCAATGGTTTGCAGCAGTGGGCGGCAGAGAATTAAGCAGCGGAGGTTCGCGGCGGAAGGCTGCGCCGCGGAGGGCTTTGCGGCGGCGGGTCCTGCAGCAGAGAGGCGGCCTGAGGAATGACCTACGACGCCGACATCGTGGTGGCGGGAGCCGGGCACAACAGCCTGATCACCGCGTGCTACCTGGCCAAGGCCGGCTACCGCTGCCTGGTCCTGGACGCACGGGCCATCCCCGGCGGCGGGGCGGCCACCGAGGAGCTGCTGCTGCCCGGGTTCGGCATCGACACCTGCGCCACCGGGCACACGATGATCCGGGTCAACCCGGTGCTGAGCCGCGACGAACTCGGCCTGGCCGCCGACTACGGCCTGCGCTACGCGGAGCCCGATCCGGTGGAGCACGTGGCGTTCCCGGACGGCGAGCAGTTCACGATGTGGCTGGACCGGGAACGGACGGCCGAGGAGGTAGCCCGGTTCTCGAAGCCGGACGCGGCCGCCTACCTGCGCCTGCTCGACGAGTACGACCAGGTGAAACACATCTTCAGCCAGGCCCAGTTCACGCCGGTCGGATTCGGGCCGTCGCTGGACCAGATGCTGGCCGGGCATCCCCAGGGCCGGATCTGGGCCCGGCGGCGGCAACTGTCCGCGGTGCAGGTGGTCCAGCATGAGTTCGAGAGCAGGCACATCCAGGCCTTCCTGCTGTGGATGGCCTTCCAGGTCTTCCAGCCGGCCGATGAGCCCGGCTCGGGGGTGCTCCCTTACGCGCAGACGTTCGGGCGGCAGCAGCGCAGCTGGTCCATTCCCATCGGCGGGTCCGGGCAGCTGACCGCGGCCCTCACCGGCTACCTGGCCGATCACGGTGGCACCGTGCTCTGCGGCCAGCGGGTGACCCGGCTGCTGCTGGAGGGCGGCCGGTGCGCCGGGGTGCAGACGCAGGACGGTACGCAGTACCGGGCGGGCACCGCGGTGGTCTCGACGATCCACATCAAGCATCTGCGCGAGATGGCCCCGGCGGAGGCCTGGCCGGAAGAATTCCACTACGGCGTGGACACCTACGACGTGGGCGTGCCCGGCTTCGCCACCTACTACGCCACCACCGCGCCGCCGGAATTCCAGGCTCCGGACGGCCCGCGCACCGCCGTGTCGGCGGGCCTCGCGGGCTGGCCCGAGGACGTCATCCAGATGGGGGCCGACCTGCGGTCCGGGCGGTTCATCGCGGAGCCGCCGTGGCTGCTGGTGGCCACGCCCACCCTGGCCGACCCGGGCCGGGCGCCGGCTGGCCAGCACACGGTCAAGCTGCTCAGCCCGCAGGTGTACCAGCTCCCGGAGAGCATGGGCGGCTGGGCGGCCGTCAAGGACGGGCACGCCCGCCGGACCCTGGAGCGGCTGCGCCAGGCCGCGCCGGGCTTCACCGACGAGGTGATCCTGGCCAGCCTGGTCAAGTCCCCCGCCGACATCGAGGAACTCAACCCGCACATGATCCACGGCGCGTTCCACGGCGGCAACCGTGGTCCGGCCTTCAGCGGGGCGCTGCGCCCGGTGCCAGGCTGGGCCGCGCACCGGATGCCTGTCCCGGGGCTCTACCAGACCGGGGGGACCACGCATCCCGGCGGATCCATCACCGGCGCCCCGGGCCGTAACGCCGCGATCGTGCTCCTCAATGACCTCGGCCACGACCCGGCCGCGATCATGAGCGCCCCTCAGGCCAGGGTCGGGCGGTGACCGTTGCTGCTGACCCGTCGTGCGGGGCCGGTCCCGGGGAGCAGCCCGACCGCATCCAGATCCGCCGTGAGCTCGTCAAGCTCGGCCCGGGTCTGCGGGAGCAGCGGCGGGCGGAGCGGCCCGCCGGACATCCCGACCAGGCCGGCCCAGGCCTTGATGGAGGCCAGCGAGTCGAACCGGCGGGCCTTGCCGTGCAGCCATTTCGCGGCCAGCGCGCGCACCGGGTCGAGCGTGGCCGCCACCTGAGCCGCCGCCGCGTAGTCGCCGCCGAGCGCGAGACTGGTGTACTCGCGCATCGGCTGCCATTGCGGCGTCTGGTAGAGGTACGGCGCGGCCGAGGACATGAACACCCGCTGGCCGTGCTCGCGCATGTTCTCCAGCCAGGTGCCCTCGTTGGGCTCACAGACCAGGATCTCACCGCCGACCCGGTCCAGTATCTCCAGGTAGCGGGCGTGGTCACGGCCGACCTTGATGCCGCAGATGTTCTCAATGGCGGCCAGCCGCTCGATCAGCTCCAGGGACAGCGACACGCCGGAGTAGGCGGTGTCGAACAGCCAGATGCCGATGTCCACGGCCGCGGCGACCGTCTCGAACCACTGGTAGAGACCTTCGTCCGAGGCGGGCGGGAAGTACGGGTTGATCAGCACCGCGAAATCGGCCCCCGCCTTCTGCGCGTGCCGGGTCAGCTCGATGGCCTGCCGTGCGGAGGCGTGGCCGGTGTGCGCGATCACCGGGCATTTGCCCCGGGTGCTGTCCACCGTGATCTCGACCACGCGGCGCCGCTCGCTTCCGGCCAGGGACCAGAACTCGCCCATCACGCCGCCGCAGAAGATGCCGCCGATCCCCAGGCTGCCGGTCAGCCGGTCGAGGTCGTGGCGTAGCGCGTCGGCGTCCAGGTCGCCGCTGCGGTCGAACGGCGTGGTGGTCGCGGCCCACAGCCCGGTGAAGCAGTCCCGGGCTGCCTGCTTGGCTTCCGCCTTGGTGTAGTCCATGGCATGTCCTCCGGGTGGATCAGGTGCGGGCGCACGGCCACTGCTCACATGGTGCCCGAACGCCTCTGGATGGTCGAGATAATCAGGGGCGGCCGGGAGCCGCGGGATTCAGGCATGGTCGATCCCCAGCAGGCGTGCGGCGTTCCCGCCCAGGATCAGGTCCTCGCCGGGGCCGAGGCGCAGCGCGCGCACCTCGTCGGCGGGATGGTCGGTGCCCATATCGAAGGGCCGGTCCGAGCCGAGCAGGACCTGCTCCGGGCCGGCGTACCGGACCAGGTCGGCCAGCAGGCCCTCGTCGTGGGTGACCGTGTCGTAGTGGAACCGGCGCAGCGACACATCCGGGCCCTGGCTGAGGCGCTCGGAGGCTTCGGGCCGGATGGCGTGGGCGCGGCGCAGCCGCCCGCGGAGCACCGGCAGCGCGCCGCCGCCGTGAGCCAGCAGGATCCGCAGCTGGGGGAATCGCTCGAGCACCCCCGCCACCGCGATGTGCGCCGCGGTGATCGCGGTTTCCAGCGGGTTGCCGACCGAGTTCCACAGGTAGTAGCCGTCCAGGGCAGGAATCCCGAAGCCCCGGGTGGAGGGGTGGATGAAGACCAGCGCGCCGGTCTCGGCGGCGGCCGCCCAGAACGGCAGGAAGAAGTCGTCGCCCAGGTAGCGGCCGCCCACGCTGGACGGGATCTCCACGCCATGCAGGCCCGGCACCGTCATCAGGTCCGCCAGTTCCCGCGCGGCCAGCGCCGGATCCTGGACGCAGACCGCGCCCACCGCGCTGAGCCGCCCGGGGTGGGCGGCGACCAGCCGGGCCAGCGATTCGTTCTGCACCCGGCACACCAGCCGGGCCTCGTCCGGCTGGGCGTCCACCGGCACCAGGTTGATCCACGGGGACAGCAGCAGGTGCCCGATCCCGGTGCTGGCCGCGTCGGCGAGCATGATCTCGACGTCGCTGAACTCGCCGACCGCCGAGGTCAGTTCCCGGCCCCGGAACCCGACGATGCGCTGGCCGTCCTCGGTCCGCAGCGCCGGCCGCCACGCCTCGGGCACGCTGCGCGCCGTCATCTCCGGGACGATGACGTGGCAGTGCGCGTCGATAATCAACGGGCAGCGGTGCCGTTCGACGCGGTGCCGTTTGACGCGGCGCCGTTCGCGGCGGGATCGCTCACCCCGGCCTCCGCGTCCGCGGCGGCTATCTCCGCGGCGGCCGCGTTCGCGGCCGCCACGTTCGCGTTCTCGGCTGCGGGGGCCGGGCCGCCGGACCTGTCGGTCACCGCCCCGCCCAGGTACAGGGCGCCGATCTCCGGATGATGCAGCACCTCGCGGCCCGAGCCGGCCAGCCGGACCCGGCCGTTCTCCAGGACCACCCCGTGGGTGGACAGCCGGAGCCCGGCCCGCGCGTTCTGCTCGACCAGCAGGATGGTCTTGCCCTGCTTGTTCATCAGCCGGACCGCGTCGAAGACCGACTTCAGCACCAGGGGCGACAAGCCCATGGACGGCTCGTCCAGGATGACCAGGCTCGGGTCGAGCATCAGGCACCGGGCGAACTCCACCAGCCGCTGCTGGCCGCCGGACAGGCTGCCGGCCTTCTTTCCCAGCCACTCGGTAACCTGCGGGAACATCTCCAGGACGTGAGCCAGCCTGCGGTCGGCCAGCCCCCGCTGGCGCAGGATGTAGCCGCCGAGCACGATGTTCTCGCGCACCGTCATCTCACGGAACAGGCTGTGGTTCTGCGGGACCAGCACCACGCCCATGTCCAGGACCTGCCGGGGGGACTTCCCCGACAGCCGCTCACCGCGCAGGCTGACGTGGCCGAGCCGCGGGTTCAGCAGCCCGCTGATCGTGCCGAGCAGGGTGGACTTGCCCGCCCCGTTCGGCCCCACCACGCAGGTGATGCCACCCTCGTAGACCTGCATGCTCACGCCGTGCAGGACGTCGCCACCGCCGTAGCCGGCCACCACGTCCTTGATCTCGAGGGCCGGGGCGCCCGTCGTCACGTTCTCAGCTGACCGGGACGTCATCGTCATCCTCCGCAGTCCCAAGGTAGGCGTCGAGTACCCGGGGGTCGGTCCGGACCACGTCCGGCGGCCCGCTCACCACCGCGGTGCCGTAGTCCAGCACCGTGACCCGGTCACACAGTCCCATCACGAAATCCATGTTGTGCTCCACGATGAGGAACGTGGTGCCCTGCTGGTTCAGCTCCCGGATCCGGTCGGCGATCATCGTGATCAGGGTGAGGTTGATCCCGCCGGCCGGCTCGTCGAGCAGCACGATGGCCGGGTCGGCCATCAGCACGTAGGACAGCTCCAGCAGCTTGCGCTGGCCGTAGGACAGGGTCTCGGCGAGCGAGCCGGCGTGGTGCGCGATGCCGGTGAACTCCAGCAGCTCCAGGGCCCGGCGCCGGGTGGCCGCGCCGCCGGCCCGGGCCAGCGGGTTACGCAGCCGTCCCCGGCGCCCCTCCGCGTTCTGGGCCGCCACGATCATGTTCTCCATGACGGTGAGCCGGGAGAATACCCGGGTCAGCTGGAAGGTCCGGCCGATGCCCGCCGAGAAGACCTTGTCCGGCGCCGCGTTCGTGATCTGCTTGTCGCCCAGGTAGACCTCGCCGCCGTCCACCGTCTCGTAGCCGGTGATCACGTTGAACAGCGTCGTCTTGCCCGAGCCGTTCGGCCCGATGAGCCCGGCGATGCTGCCCTCCTCCACCTCGATCGTCGCCCCGTTCAGGGCCTGGACGCCGCCGAAGGACTTGGTCACCGCGGCGGTGCGCAGCAGCGCGGTCATCGCGCACCTCCCGTGCTCGGCGTGCCCGTGGTGGGGGAACCGCTGGCCGGGGAACCGGCAGCCGGGGTAGTGGCCGCCGGCGCGGCCGTCCGGGCCGCGGCCGGACTGCCCGGCGGAGCCGATCCCCCGGCGGCGGTCTCACGCCTGCGCGCCTGCGCGGCGCGCCACCGGGTGACGTACTCGGTCCCGGTCGGGACGATCCCGCGCGGCAGGAACAAGATGACGGCCAGGAAGAGCACGCCGAGCACGATGTCGCTGGTGTAGCCGTTGGTGAAGGTGATCCCGATCCACTGCTGGAGCGGCTCCAGGATCAGCGCCCCGAGCACCGGGCCGGCCAGCGTGCCGAACCCGCCCAGGAAGGCCATCAGCGCGACGGTCAGGTCGAACAAGGGGTTGAACGCGGTCTCGGGCAGCGCCTGGCCGATGAAGTACCACCACAGTCCGCCGATCATGCCGACGATCCCGCCCGAGATGGCGAACGCGGTGAGCTTGACCCGCATGGTCCGCACGCCGAGCCCGCGGGCCCGGTCCTCGTCATCGCGGATGGCCAGGAGCTGGAGGCCGAACCGCGAGTTCCGGATCAGCCAGGACAACGTAATGGTGCCCACCGCGATGACCAGGCCGACGTAGTAGAAGGGGTTGTTGTAGTCGGACGCGGACCACAGGAAGAAGGTCGAGCTCACGCCCTGGTTCCCGCCGGTAAAGCTGAGGTTGAACGCCATCAGCTGGAAGATGAAGAAGAACGCGATGGTGACCACGACGAACGTGTGCCGCCGGACCCGCAGCGCGATCAGCCCGAGCGGCACCGCGATCAGCGCGGCGACCAGCCCGCCCAGCGGCAGCAGCAGGAAGACGTCCCCGCCCGGCAGCTTCCAGTGGTTGGCCAGCAGGCCCACGGTGTAGGCGCCGGAGCCGAAGAACACCGCGGTGCCCAGCGAGAGGTAACCCGAATAGCCGGAGAACAGGTTCCAGGCCGCCACGGCGCCCACGTAGATCATGGTGTTCACGGCGAACTGGGTGTACAGCGCGTTGGTGATGACGAGCGGGAAGATCGCCGCGATCACCAGCAGGACCGCGAGGCCGCCCAGCTTGGCGCCGGTGGCCCGGCGGTTCCGGCGCGCGGGGGCCGTGACCGTGCCACCCGGCTGGGCGGGTCCCGCCTGCACCGTGTCCTGGCTCATCGTTCCCTCCCTCCCGGTGCCCGGATTCCCCGTGCCCTGGTTCGCCGTGCCCTCGTTCGCGGTGCCTCTATTCGAGGGGGCCGGGTTCACTGGGCCCTCGCTGCCTTGCGGCCGAACAGGCCCTGCGGGCGGAAGGCCAGCACGAGCACGAGGGCGCCGTAGAACACCACCACCGACCAGCTCGGCGACCAGACCACGTCGACCACCCCTTCCAGGGTGATCATGAAGATCGCCGCGACCATGGCCCCGCCGATGCTGCCCAGGCCGCCGAGGATGATGATCGCGAGCAGCCGGGAGATCAGGTCATACCCGGTATTGGGGTTGAAGCCGCCGCCAGTGGCGCCGAAGACCATCCCGCCCGCGGCGGTGACGCCCACCCCGATCCCGAACGTGAGCGCCTGCACCCGGTTCACGTTGATGCCCACGATCCGGGCCGCGGTCTGGTCCTGCATGGTGGCCCGGATGGTCCGCCCGAACTGGGTCCGGTACAGCGTGAAGTAGATCCCCAGCACGAACAGCAGGGCCATCAGGAAGCCGTAGATGTAGATGTAGTCGAGGTAGAACCCGAAGATCTCCGGGCCCGACGTGACGTATGAGGCGTTCAGGCTCACGAAGTTCGAGCCGAAGATGATGTACAGGATTCCCTCGATGATGATCGCCACCGCGTAGGTGGCCAGCAGCGACATCGAGGTCCGTTCCCGGCCGCGCAGCGGCCTGATGAAGGCCCACTGGATCGCGACCCCGACGAGGAACATCGCGGGGACGGTCACCAGCAGGCCCACGAACAGGTCGATGTGCAGGTGGACGGAGAGCACGTAGCTGAGGTAGGCACCCAGCACGACCAGGATGCCCTGGGCGATGTTGATGATGTCCAGCACCCCGAAGATCAGCGTCAGCCCGACCGCCATCAGTGCATAGACACTGCCGCCCAGGATGCCATCGACGATCGCCTCGGTGAGTTGCCGTCCCATCTCCGCTTCATGCCCTTCATCCTGCTAACTGGTGGTGGTGGAGGCGGGCCGCGCGCTTAGCGAACCCGTGAGGTCAGCCAGTCTGGAACCCCGGCTTCGACGCATTCGGGCCCTTGGTCCCCGTGTCGGGTCCCAGCACCGGAACGAACTGGCCGTTGCTCTGCCACTGGAAAATGAAGGCCTGGCCCTTGAGGTTCTCTCCGTCGGACTGGAATTTCACCGGTCCCTGCACGGTCTGCAGCGTGACCGGGCTGTGCAGGTAGCTTGATGATCTGGCGATTGTCCGTGGTCCCGGTCGCCTTGACCGCGTCGGCCAGGACCTCCCCGGCGGAGTACGCCTCGGCCACATCAGCGTTGATGTCGGCGGATGTGCCGCCGTACTTGGCGATGTAGTCCTCCACCATGACGTGGCTCAGCGCGTTCTGGTCACCGCCGAACCAGCCGTCGGGGACCATGATGTCCTGGGCGTTGAACGGGTTCAGCTTGTTCAGGAACGCCTGGCCCTGGTCCGGCCCGGACGCCGCGATCATGATGTTGGGCGTGTATTTCATGGCCTCGAACGTGTGGATGAAGATCAGCAGGCTGGGAAGGTCCACCGAGCCGATGACCACGATCTGCGGGTGGTGCTGCGCCGCCCTGACCGCGGCGGCGTGGATCTGCTCGTTCGAGACGGCCGCCTTGTTCTGCAGGTCGGAGTTCGAGCATGACCGTCTTGACTCCATGCGTGGTGCAGGGTCGCCTCGGTCTCGTCCACGGGCGGGTCGGCGAACGGGTCGGCCACCTCGGGATATGCGGCGGTCTGCCGCTGGCTGGGCGGGAGCCTGAGCACCCAGGTGGCGAACGCCTTCATCTCCAGTTTGACGGGCAGGCTGACGCTGAAGAAATTGTGGAACGACGGCGGCCCGAAGACCAGTCCCCCGGTCGCCGAGCCGGCTACCAGCGCATATCCGTATTTCGCGGTGACGGGCTGGGCGTCGCTGGTCAGCAGCGTCGAGAACGGGGCCAGCGTCAGGTCCACATGGTCCTGGTGGATCAGCACGTTGTAGTCGCTGGCGACCGTCTTCTCGTTGCTGCTTGTCGTTCCGGATCACCAGCTTGACCGGGCGGTGCAGCAGGCCGCCATTGGTGTTCACGTCACTGGCCCACAGCTTGTAGCCATTCAGCGTGGCCAGGCCGTCCGCGGCGAACTGGCCCGTCAGCGGGAGCGAGATGCCGACCGTAACCGGCTGGACTGAACTGCTACTGGCGCTGGTGCTGGCACTGGTACCGCACGCCGTGACAGCGAGTGCGGCCGCGGCGGCGGCGGCGAGCGGTACGACGCGACGGCGGGTGGGGCGCCTCATCAACCTTCTCCCTTCCTGCGACCACGCCGAAGCACCCGTCGTGCTCCGGTGCGCGGAGCGCACATGGCACCGTATGCCTTTACCGGCCGGGGAAAGCCCGCTTTGCCCCGATCCAGGGCCCGGTTCCGTGTGCTGCTCCGCGCACCGCATTTCTTCTGGATCCGATCTATCCGGACGTGCTCAGCTCGACCAGTGCGGCTTGGGATTGACGATCGCCACCGAGCCGGTCGCGCCGCTCGGCAGCACCTGGACGTAGCTGCCGCCCTTCTGCCACTGGAAGATGAACTTCTGCGCGACCGTGTTCTCGCCCGAGCTGTTGAATTTCACCGGCCCCTGCACGGTCTGCAGCGTGACGCCACTGTGCAGGTAAGCGGTGATCTTCTTGTTGTCCACGCCCTTGGTCGCGGTGACCGAGGACGCCGTGATCTCGCCGACCGAGTAGGCCTCGGCCACGTCCGCGTTGATGTCCGCGGCGGTGCCGCCGTACTTGGCGATGTACGCCTTGACCATCTGCTGGCTCAGCGGGTTCTGCACCCCGCCGTACCAGCCGCCGGGAACCATGATCCCGGTGGCGTTGGCGGCGCCCGCCGATCGCCTTGGTGAAGGCGGATCCCTGGTCCGGGCCGGAGGTGGCGACGAAGATCTTCGGGTTGTAGTGCTGCTGCTCGAACGCCTGGATGAAGGCCGCCGAGGTCGGCACGTCAACCGCGCCCAGCACGACCAGCTGCGCGCCGGTCGCGGCCACCGCGTCGGCGCCCGCCTTGAAGTCGGGGTTCTCCGCGGGGTAGATCTTCGAGTAGACCGTCTTGACGCCGGCCTTCTGCAGGATGGCCTCCGCGGTCTGCGTCATCGGGTCCGCAAACGGGTCGTTAACCATCGGGTAGGCCGCCGTCTTCGGGCGCTCGCTGGCGGGCAGCGCGGCCACCCAGTCGGCGAACGGCACCAGCTGCTGCGCGATCGGCGGGCTGGGGTTGAAGACGTTCGGCAGGTTCAGCTGGTAGACGGCCGGCCCGCCGCCCGCACCCTCCGGGAACGCGTACCCGTACCGGGCCGCTACCTTCGCGGCGGGCACGGTGAGCAGCGTCGAGAATGGCCCGAAAACCAGGGATACGTGCTGCTGGGCGATGAGCTTGGTGTAGTTGGTCGCCACGGTGGTCGGGTCGCTGGAGTCATTCAGGAACACCATCTTTACCTGGCGGCCCAGCAGGCCGCCGTGGCTGTTCACCTGGCTGGCCCAAAGCTCGTAGCCACGCTGGAAAGCCTGGCCGTCCGCGGAGAAGTCACCCGTCAAGGACAACGAGGTGCCGATCACGATCGGCGGCTTGCTGCCATTGCTGGATGAACTGCTTCCACTGCTGCTGTTGCTGCTGCATGCAGCAAGAACCATCGCTGCCGTCACTGCGGCAGCGGTGAGAGACAAGAACCGGGTGCGGTGAGGTTTCATCCGGTCCTCCTTCCAGTTCAGGAATCTCCTGTGGGTAATGCCAGCTGCAGCCCGCGCGATGAGGCGCGTCCGGCGGGGGGCTCCGTTGACTGCAAAACAAGCTGGCGGGGGACAGTGGCTCACGGTACTGCATGGCCCCCGTTCGCGTCGGCTTGGCCTAGTCCGTCCGAGATATCAGAGTTTTCGCTCTCCAGCTCCAGCCCGGCCGCGTGCGCTTCCAGTTCGACAAGGGCCGCAAAATCCTGCTCGCCGTAACCATGCCCAATAAGGGTCTGCACGATCTGATGAACGAGGGACGCGACCGGCATCGGGACCTCATGTTCCCTGGCTGCGGCCAGGCCGAGGTCAAAGTCCTTACGGAGCAAGGACGCCGTAAAGGTCGGATGAAAGTCCAGGTTCACGAATGCCGGTGATTTGTAACGAGTGAACTGCGAACCCATCACACTTTTATTAAGACAGGTCAGGAACGCGGCCCGGCTGACGCCGCTCTTCTGGGCCAGGATCGTCACTTCCGCCAGTGACTGGCTGACGACGCCGAGGAACAAGTTATGGCAAAGCTTTACGATCCGCGCGAGTTCGCCCTCGCCGACATATGTGGCGCCGGCGCCGAGCAGGTCCAGGTATGGCCGGGCCGTGTCGAAAGCGCTCCGCGGCCCGGACACCGCCAGAGTGAGCTTTCCCACGCTCGCGACCTTCGGATTGCCCATCACCGGCGCGGCCAGCAGCTCGGTGCCGCGCGCCGCGAGCTGCTCGCGGATCTGCATCGAGACGTCCGCCGAGATGGTCGAGCAGTCCACCAGGACGGCGGGTACTGACTCCCCCGTGGCCAGGCCGTCCTCGCCGAGGACGGCATCGATGAGGTCCTGCGGCGTGCCCACCGTGGCAAACACGATGTCCCGGCGGCTGAGCTCGGCGGGCGAGCCGACGACCTTGGCGCCCAGCGCGGCCAGCGGCTCCGCCTTGGCCCGGGTGCGGTTGTAGACGGCAACATCACAGCCGGCCTCGAGCAGGCGCCTGACCAGCTCGAAGCCCATCCGCCCGGTGCCCAGCCAGCCCAGCCGGAGTTCGTTACCGTGCCCCACCATCAGGCCACCCCCTGCGCTAACAATCGTTTGCACGAAGCCTGACGCACAGGTCAGGCCCGTGTCAACCGACATGATCAGTTCGATACCGGAGAATTTCCTGGCGCTAAGGATTCTCCCGGCGCCGCGAGCGTACCGGGCCGGTCAGTGCGCCGGTCCGGGCGGCTGGTCCGCCGGGCCGGGCCCCGCAGCGGGCGGGGCACCCGCGACGCGGCCCGGCGGTGCGGTCGAGCCGCGCACCACCAGCTCAGGCGCCAGGAACAAGACCTTGACCGGCCCGGTGTGGCCGGCGATCCGCTCCAGCAGCAACTGGGCCGCCTCGGTGCCCACCTGGTAGTGCGGGAACCGGATCGTGCTCAGTGGCGGGCGCAGCCGGTCGATGAACGGCATGTCGTTGAACCCGATCACGGACACGTCCCCCGGGCAGGACAGGCCCGCCTCGTCCAGGGCCGCATAGCAGCCGATGGCCAGCATGTCGTTGCCCGCCGCCACCGCGGTGCAGCCACGATCGCCGGCGAGCAGGAGCTGGGCGCAGCGCAGGCCCTCGTCGATGGAGAACGACTTCGCGGTCACGATCAGCTCGGGATCGGCGGCCAGTCCGTGTGCCTCCATGGCGGCGATGAAGCCCCGGTACCGGGCGAGGCCGGTCGAGACCTCCTGCGGGCCGGCGATGTGCGCGATACGGGTGTGCCCGAGGCTGGCCAGGTGGGCGACGGCCATCCGGATGCCCCGCTCGTTGTCCACCGAGACCGACGGCAGGCTGTAGTCATGAGCCAGCCGGTTCATCAGCACCACCGGCAGGTCGGCGCGGGCCGACTCGGCGAGCAGCGGGTCGCCGAGGTGCACCGTGGCCAGGACCAGGCCATCCACGTGCCGGGCGCGCATCTGCTCGAAGAGCATCCGCTCCCGGTCGGCGTCCCCATCGGTGTTCCCGATCAGCGCCACGTAGCCCGCGGCGGCCAGACGGTCCTCGATACCGCGCACGATCGGCGGGAACAGCGGGTTGTTCAGGTCGGGGATGAGCACCCCGACGCTGTGTGAGCGCCGGGTGCGCAGGCTGCGCGCCACGGTGTTGGGGCGGTACCCGAGCTCGGCCGCGGCCTCGAGCACCCGCTGGGCGGTGTCCTCGCGGACCAGCAGCCGGGTCTCCGGGTTCAGCGCCCGGGACGCGGTGGCGGGGTGCACACGCGCCCGCGCGGCGACATCCTTCAAGGTCACCGGCGGATCAGCCACTGGCAGCCACCCCGCTTCCGCTGTGCGCCCGCCCTGCGGGCGTGCCCCGTCGATTCTGCCCTGGGCCGGCCATGCTCCCGGGCATCCCGGTGGGCACGGGCCGGCGACCATCAGACCTGAATGGTATCCACCAATGCAGACGATTGCCTGCTGCTGAGGCATCCGGGTTACCGCCGCGCTACCGCAGCGCCCCCGCCTGCGCGGGCCCGTGCCGAGGCGGCGCCCGCGTGTCACGATGGGGCCATGCGCATCACCAGCGTGGCGGGCACGGACCTGTTCGGCGGCAGCGCACAGCACCCGCTGCAGATCGTCCGGGTCACGGTGCTCGACGATCGCCCGCCGCAGGGCGCCCCGCCCCAGGCGGTCACGGTCCGGGTCGAGGGCCCGGGTGTGAGCACGCCGGTCCCGGTCCGGCTGGAACTGGTGACGCCCGGCACGGAACTGGTGGCCGAGGTAGGCGTGCACATCGCCGCGCCCGCGGCGGCGGGCAGTCCCCGCCAGGTCACGGCGATCGCCGAGGGCAAGGACGGCCGGGCCGGGCAGGCGGCGGCGATCCGGGTGGCTGAGAGCGGCTGGACCATGTGGATGGTCAGCCATTTCCACTACGACCCGGTGTGGTGGGACACCCAGGGCGAGTTCACCGAATCCCGGCTGCTGCTGCCGGACGAGGACGGCAACCTGCCCGAGGTGCGTACCGCGTTCGAGCTGGTGGCGCTGCACCTGGACGAGGCCCGGCGGGACCCCGACTACAAGTTCGTGCTGGCTGAGATCGACTACCTCAAGCCGTACCTGGACACCCATCCGCAGGACCGCGCCGACCTGCGCCAGTTCCTGGCCGAGGGCCGGGTGGAGATCGTCGGCGGCAGCTATAACGAGCCCAACACCAACCTGACCAGCGCGGAGTCAACGATCAGGAACGCGGTCTACGGCCTCGCCTACCAGCGGGACGTGGCCGGGGGTGACCCGCGCACCGCGTGGATGCTGGACGCGTTCGGCCACGATCCGGGCTATCCGGGGCTGATGGCCGCGGCCGGGCTGACCGAGTCGTCCTGGGCCCGGGGGCCCTACCACCAGTGGGGCCCGCAGCGCACCGTCGGGGACAACACCCGGATGCAGATGCGCAGCGAGTTCGAGTGGGTCTCCCCCGACGGCCAGGGCCTGCTCACCGCCTACATGCCCAATCACTACGGGGCGGGCTGGGGCACCCACCGGGCCGCCGACCTGGACGCGGCCGAGCAGGACGCACTGGGCCAGTTCCGGACCCTCGCGCCGGTCGCGGCGACCCGGAACGTGCTGCTGCCAGTCGGGGCCGATCACGTCATCCCGAGCCGCTGGGTGACCGCCATCCACCGGGACTGGAACGCCAGGTACGTCTGGCCCCGGTTCGTGACCGCGCTGCCCCGTGAATTCTTCGCCGCGGTGCGGGCCGACGCCGCCCGGCGTGATGTCTGGCTGGTGCCGCAGACCCGGGACATGAACCCGGTGTACCCGGGCAAGGACGTGTCCTACATCGACACCAAGCAGGGCCAGCGGGCGGCGGAGATCGCGGTCGCCGAGGGTGAGCGGCTGGCCACGCTGGCCTGGCTGGCCGGGGCGGATTACCCGGCGGAGTCGCTGGACAAGGCGTGGCGCCAGCTCGTCTTCGGCGCGCATCACGACGCGATCACCGGGACCGAGTCCGATCAGGTCTACCTGGACCTGCTCGGCGGGTGGCGGGAAGCCTGGCAGCGGGGTGACGAGGCCCGCCGCGACGCGGCGTCCTACCTGGCCGGCCTGGCCGACACCAGACCGCCCGGCGGCGCCAGGAGCGAGGCCGGCAGCCGGGCCCTTGCCGTATTCAACGGCCTGTCCTGGCCCCGGTCCGGCCTGGTCCGCGCGGTGCTGGAGTTCACCGCCCCCGGGCCGGTCTCGATCACTGTGCGTGATGACTCGGGCGGTGCGGTGCCCTGCCTCGCCGAGGGAACCCAGCAGCACCCGGACGGCACTCTGGCCGCCGTCACCCTCACCTTCCGGGCCGCCGGGGTGCCCGCGCTGGGCTACCGGACCTACTGGGCCACCCCAGCGGCCGGGACAGCCGCGGAGCCCGGGACCGGCGCGCCCGGCGGCTGGGAGCCGCAGCCCGGCACGGTGATCGAGAACGAGACCTTCCTGGTCGAGGCCGACCCGGCCCGCGGCGGCACGCTGAGGCGCATCGTGGACAAGCGGACCGGCGCGGGGCTGCTGCGGGACGGCCGGTCGCCGGAACACCCGGGCGGCAACGAACTGCTGCTGCAGGAGGAATACGACTCCCACCCGCGCTGGGGCGAGGGCCCGTGGCTGCTATCCCCCAAGGGACCCGGCATCGGCTCGGGCGGCGCCAGCGCCAAGGTCACCGCGCAGCGCTGCCCGCTCGGGGCCCGGCTGCTCGCCGAGCTGACCCTGGGCGACCTGCGGGTCACCCAGGAGACGCTGCTCTGGGACGGCGCGGAGCGGATCGAGTTCCGGACCCACGTGGATGGCTCGATCGGGCAGGACCGGCTGCTGCGGGTGCGCTTCCCGGCGGACGTGCCCGGCGGGCTGCCCATCTACCAGAGCGCGACGGCGGTGGTCGGCCGCCCGTTCGGCAGCGCCTCGGCGGACGTCGCGGAGCACTCGTTCACGCTGGATAACCCGGCGCACGAGTGGTTCGGGCTGGGCTCCACGGCGCGCGTCAGCTGGCCCGGGCCGGGCGGGAGCCGGGCGGAGGCCGCTCTGGGGGTGGCTGAGGTCATCCTCCCGGCTTCCCCGGCGCCGCAGGATCCCTCTTTTTTCCGCAACGGCTGGTCCGTGGCCATCCGGGACCTGGTAACCGGACTCGCGGGGCAGGGGGTCACGGCGACCTGCTCGTGGCCGGACGGGCCGCGTTACGGCTCCCTCGACCTGGACTCCAACCTGCCTGACGTGCGGATCGCGCTGGGCGGCCCCGAGCAGAACCCGTGGACCGCCCGGCTGCTGGCCGCGGCCGGCCCGGGCGCGGGGGACGAGCTAAGCCGCCTGCTGGCCGAGAGCGGCAGCGCCCGGCTGTGGGTCCCGGCCGCACAGTCCCGCGCGGCCGCCTTCGCCCCCAGCGCTGACGTGCGCGGACTCCGCGACCTGCCGGTGCTCATCGTGGCCGGCGCTGACCTGGCCGCGGCGGCGGCCGCGGTCACCGCCGACCTGGCTGACTCGGTGATCGAGGTCACCAGGCTGGCCCCGGACCCTCACGAGACCGCGCTGGCGCCGCGCTCGGTCGCGCTGCTGAACCGGGGCACGCCCAGCAGCCTGGTGTCACCGGACGGCACCCTGCACATTGCGCTCATGCGGGCGTGCAGCGCATGGCCTTCGGGGGTGTGGATCGACGGCGACAAGCGGACCGCGCCGGACGGGAGCAGCTTCGCCTGGCAGCACTGGAGCCACACGTTCGAGTACGCCCTCGCCGCCGGCCCCGGGGACTGGCGGGACGCGGGCTTCGCCGTGGCCGGCCAGGACTACAACCATGACCTGCTGGCCTGCGAGACCGGGCTGCACCCGGGTCCGCACCCGGCGGCGGCCAGCCTGGCCTCGGCGGAACTGCCGGTGATGGTATCCGCGCTGAAGCCGCGGGGGAATCCGCTCGCCGCGGGCCGGGCCGGGCGGCCTCAGCGGGCCGGCGAGGTCACGGCCCGGCTGCGCGATCTCGGCAGCCGGGCCCCGGCCGCGGCCCGGCTGAGCCTGTTCACCGGGATCACCGCGGCCGAGGGCCTCAGCCTGGTCGAAGACGGCCCGGGGGTCGCGGGCGGCACCGGGCCGGATGGGACGGGCGCGACCGCGCTGCCGGTACGGGCCGGCCAGGCCGAGGTCACGGTCGCGGCGGCCGGGACCGTCACCCTGGGGCTGTCGGTCCCGGCGAAGGCAGCCGCGGCCGGGCCGGCGCCCGCCGCGGACCCGGTTCCGGCGGCGCCGCCGGAACCGGCGCAGCCCGTCTACACCCGCTACTGGATGCACGGCAAGGGGCCCGCCCCGGCCGGGAACCTGCCGGTGGCGGTGCACCTGTCCGCACGCCGGGTCGCACTCCCCGGGACGGGCGGCGCCGCGAACGGTGCGGCGGTGCGCCTCTCCGTGGCCTGCGGGCCCGAGCCAGCCGCGGGCGCCGTGGAACTCGACGTCCCGCCCGGGCTGGAGGCCACGCCGGGCGGCCCGCTCCGCTACGACCTGCCGGCGCTGGGCCACGCGCACTGGGACCTGGCGGTCCGCGGCGCGGCGGGCGCGGGCCCCGGGCATTACTTCCTGGCCGCCCGGATCCGCGACCAGCTGGGCCAGGTCCTCGAGGACGTGACGGCCGTGATGCTGGGCGAGGCACCCCTTCCCGGTCTCGACCTGCCGCTGGATGCCCTGCTGCCCGCGCTGCGCGCCGATGAGCAGGCCATCGCGGCGCAAGTGCAGGTCACCGTGCTCACTCCGGAGATCCGGGTGCGGCCCGGCAGCGCCGGGGAACTGGCCGTGCGGGTGGCCAACCGGGCCGCCTCCGAGGTCCGCGGCGAGGCGCAGCTGATCTCGCCGTACGGCAGCTGGCCGGCGTTGCATCCCTGGACGCGAGGTTTCTCCGTCTCCCCCGGAAAAGAGGTAACTCTCCGTTATCATGTCGGGGTACCGATTACTACCCGGCGCGGCACGCGGTGGTGGACAATGGTCAAACTGATGTATTTCGGTCGACTTCACTACACCAGCAGCGTTCCCGTACTCATCTGCGAATGAAGGAATCCACCCCGCAGGGCACTGGCCCCCCGCCATCAACCAGACGGTCCACAATGCCATGACTTCCGCGGCCCCCCCTGCTCCGGGCAACCTTCCTGCGGAGCCGAACAGCTTCATCGGCCGGGAGCGCGATCTCAGCGAACTCGCGCTGTTGCTCGGTGACGTCCGCGCCCTGACCCTGTGCGGTCCCGGTGGCATCGGCAAGACCCGCCTGGCCGTGCGGCTGGCCTGCGATCTCGTCCCTGAGTTCCCGGACGGGGCCTGGCTGGTGGAACTGGCCGACACGGCCAGCGCGGACCTGCTCCCGCGGCGGGTCGCGGCCACCTTCGGGATCCGGGAGGAGCAGGACCGGCCCCTGATCGCGACGCTCGCCGAGGCGCTGCGGGCCCGGCGGCTGCTGCTCGTCCTCGACACGTGCGAGCACATCGTGGACGGGTGCGCGGAACTGGTGCAGCAGCTGCTGGCGAGCTGCCCCTCACTGCGGGTCATCGCGACCAGCCGGGAGCCGCTGCGGGTGCGCGGCGAGACGGTCTGGCGGGTCCCGCCGCTGTCCGTGCCGACCGGGCTTGACCCGCTGTCCCTGGCCGACCTGGCCCGGCACGAGGCCCTGCAGCTGTTCGCGGAGCGGGCCTCGGCCGCCCGGTCGGGGTTCGCGCTGGGCAGCGAGAACGCCGAAGCGGTGGCGCGCTTGTGCCTCACCCTGGACGGCATGCCACTGGCCATCGAGCTGGCCGCAGCACGGGTCCGCGCGCTGTCTGTCGAGCAGATCGCCAGCCGGCTCGATGACCGGTTCCGGCTGCTGGCCTCGGGTGACCGGACCGCCCCGGCGCGGCAGCAGACCCTGCGGGCCGCGGTGGACTGGAGTTATGAGTTGCTGAGCGAGCCTGAGCAGATCCTGCTGCGGCGGCTGTCGGTGTTCGCGGGCTGGAACCTGGACATGGCCGAGCAGGTCTGCGCCGACGAGCAGATCCCGGCCGGCACCGTGCTCGACCTGATGGCCGCGCTTATCGACAAGTCGCTGGTCACGTTCGACCACGAGCTGCGCGGGGAGTCCCGCTACCGGCTGCTGGACACGATCAAGGAGTACGCGGCCAGCCGGCTCGCCGCCTCGGGCGAGGAGGATGCGCTCCGGCTGCGCCACCGCGATTACCTGCTCCACTACGGCGAGTGGGTCGTGTCCCGGGCGTTCGTCCGGGGCGCGCCGTCCTGGCCGGAGCGGGTGGCCATGTACCGGGCCATCACCGTGGACCTGGCCAACTACCGGCTCGCGCTGGCCACGTCGCTGCGCCGCGGCGACATCGCCGAAGGGCTGCGCATGTGCGGGGCGATGCGCAACCCCTGGGTGACCCACGGGGACGTGACCGAGGGCGCGGGGTGGTTCGACCAGTTCCTGGTCAACGCGGACCGCGTGCCGCCCGGGGTACGCGGGCCGGCCCTGGTGTTCCGCGGTGACCTGGCCTTCGAGCAGCAGGATTACCCGACCGTGGACCGGTGCGCCCGCGAGGGCCTGGAGCTGTGCCGGGCCGCCGGTGACCCGCACGAGGCGGCTGCGCTCCGGCTGCTCGCCGTGGCCAGCCTGCGCGCGGGCAACCTGGGTGAGGCGGTGGCGCGGATCGATGAGGCGATCGACACCGCCCACAAGCTCGGCAACGACTGGGAGGAAGGGCTGGCGCTGAGCATCAAGGCGGCCGGCATGGCCCGCCTGGCCATGCTGCGCGAGGCGCAGCGCACCTACGAGGCGGCCCTGGACGTGCTCCGGGACAACAACGGGTGGGGGGTGGCCCAGGTCCGCGTGGGGCTGGGCGGGGTGGCCCGGGCCCGCGGCGATTACCAGGCCGCGATCAGCCACTATCAGGGGGCACTGAGCCTGTACCAGGAGATCGACGCCCGGCCGGAGATCGCCCGGTGCCTGGCCGGCATCGCCTCGGTGGCGCTCATCCAGGGTGACCTCGGACTGTGCCGGGCCAGCCTGACCGAAAGCCTGGCGCTGAGCCTGGCCACCGGCCAGCGCCTCCCGGTCGCCCGCGGGCTGGAGGCCTTCGCGGCTCTGGAAGCCCGGGCCGGTGACGCGGAACGAGCCGCCCGGCTGGCCGGCGCCGCGCTCGAGCTGCGGGCCGCGGCGGGGCACCCGCCCTCGGCCGGGGCTGGCGCGCGGCTGGAGGACCTGCTCGGCCCCGCCCGCCGGTCCCTGGGCGAGCTGCGCGCGACCAGCCTGCTGGACGAGGGCCGCGCGATGGGCGCGGACGAGGCCGTCCAGTATGCGATCGGAACCCCGCCGGAGCGCCCGCCAATGGCGCCGCGGCCGCCAATGGCGCCGCGGCCGCCAATGGCTGGCTGCCGTCCCGGCCGCAGGCCGGGGGCGGTAACGGCCAGCCTGCCGGGGCCCCGCCGGCGGGTGGTTCGGGCGGGGTCGCGGGCCCGGCTGCGGGCCCAGCCGCCGGGACCGCGGCGGTCCCGTCCACGCTGACCCCGCGGGAGCGTGAGATCGCCGCGCTGATCGCCCGGGGGCTGAGCAACCGGGCCATCGCCGACGAGCTGGTGATCAGCCAGGCCACGGTGGCCCGGCACGTGGCCAACATGCTGACCAAGCTGGGATTCAGCTCCCGGGCACAGGTCGCCGCCTGGGTGGCCCGCCAGCCGGGCCCGGATGCCTGACCACACTGAGACCTGATCTCACCGGACCTGACTGGCCGCACCAGGCCTGACCTCACTGGGGCTGACCGCACCGACCTGACCTCACTGGGGCCTGACCCTCTGGGGTGCCGGAAACCCGGCGCCGGGTAACCGGCGCGGAAAAGTTGGCCTACATACCCATCCACTCTGCTCTCGGCCCCGAAATACACACGGCACTGCATAGTTCGGCGCATGTGGACCTCACCCGTACATACGTAAGGTCTTCACCAGAGTTCCGGTGAGTCCCGTGCGGTATGGGGGCCCGCACAAGGCTCACACGGAACAGCCGGATGCAGAGCCAAGGTTCCTCCGGCCGTCAGGAGGGGGATGGCCGGAGGAACCTGGGGAGAAGGGCACGTATGACGGTGACGGACATGCCGGCCCCTCATGCCACCGTGACCCAGCGGCTGGTGGGGCTGTCGGGGGCCCGGGGAGAGCATCCAGCCCTGGTGGGCGGCCCAGCCACGTGGCCTGGGGGGACACTCAGCCACGCCGAACTAGCCGTGATCCTGCAGACGTCCGCGGCCGGCCTGGCCTGGCGCGGGCTGCGGATCCAGGACGTCGTCGGGGTGTACGTCCCCGACGCGGTGAGCTACGTGCTGGCCGCGCATGCGATCAGAGCAGCCGGTGGGGTGCCGTCTCCGATCAGCGCGGCCAGCACGGTAGCTGCGGTGGCCGGGCAGCTCAGGGACTGCGGCGCCCGGCTGCTCATCACCGCGGGCCCGCTGGTGCCCAGCGCGTTGAACGCGGCGGACGGATCGTGGGTCCGGCAGGTCATCGCGTTTGACGAGGCGCCGGGCACCGTCCCGTTCTGGTCGCTGCTGTCCCGGGGGCTGTGCCCGCCGGTGAGCGCCGGCCCGGAGGACCTCGGCCTGGTGCCCTATACCGCGGCGCCGGACGGCGGGATGGGAGCCAGCCCGGTGACCCACGCCCAGCTCGCCATGGAGCTCAGCCGGCTCTCCTCCCCCGCGCCGGTGACCCGCAGCGACGTGGTACTGGCCGCGCCGCCGGGGGGCTGCGTCCGTGAGTACACGGTCCTCCTCGACCTGGCCCTGCTTCAGGGCGCGACGGTGGTGGCCACGCCGGCCGACGCCCTGCCCGACGCGGCCCTGCGGTACGGGGGCACCGCCGCCATCGTGCCCGCGGGCATGGCCTTCCCGGCCGGGCTGCCGGTGCGCCCGGTCACCGTGGCGTGCTGACCGGCCGGTTGCCGGCCGGGACCGCCTGACTCTCGGCCTGCTGCGCGGGCCTGGCCCGGCTGGTCGCCAGGATCACCGCCAGCACGCACACGTCGAAGATGGCCGCCACGGTGAAGGCGGCGGACATGCCGTGAATACGTGGCTGGTAGGCGGCGCTCGCGTGGCCCACCGCCGGGGCCAGGTGCCGGGCCGCGTTCCGGTAGGCGCTGCCGAAGACCGTGATCAGGATGGCCAGCCCGAGCGAGCCGCCGACCTGCTGGGTGACGTTCACCATGCTGGACGCCGCACCGGAGTCCGCGGGTGCCACCCCGGCCAGCGACACCATGGTGAGCGGGACGAAGACGAGCCCCATCCCGGCGCCGATCAGCAGCATCGGCCCCAGGACGCCGCCCAGGTAGGTGGTCTGCGCGGACACCTGGGCCAGCCACGCCATCCCGCCGATCACCGGCAGCATGCCCGCCACCATCAGCCGGGTGGAGCCGAACCGGGGCAGCAGCCGGGGTGCGGCCCTGGACACCCCGAACACGGTGAGGGTCATGGGCAGGAAGGCGAACCCGGCCGCGAGCGGGCTGAACCCGAGGATGTCCTGGACGAACTGGGTCAGGAAGAAGAACATCCCGAACATGCCTGCGACCAGCAGCAGCCGGGCCAGGTAGGAGCCGGATCGGGCCGGGCTGGCGAACAGCCGTAGCGGCGTGATCGGCTGGCGGGCCCGGGATTCGGTGAGCAGGAAAGCGCTCAGCATCAGCGCGGCCACCGCGAAGGCGGCCAGGGTCAGCCGGTCCGACCAGCCGTTCGACGCGGCATGGATGAACGCGTAGACCAGAGCGGTCATCCCGGCGATCGAGGTGACCGCCCCGGTCAGGTCAAACCGGCCGGGCCGGCGCGGTGACTCGGTGATGAACAGCGGGGTCACGGCGATCACCGCGATCCCGACCGGCACGTTGACGAACAGCACCCAGCGCCAGGACGCCCACTCGGTGACAACGCCGCCCAGGACCAGGCCGAGCGAGGCGCCACCCATGGCCACGGCCGAGTAGATGCTGAGCGCACGGGTCCGCTCACGGCCCTCCGGGAAGCTCCCCACGACCAGGGCCAGCACCGCGGGCGAGGCGAGCGCGCCGCCGACGCCCTGCAGGGCCCGGGCCGCGACCAGCCACCAGGCCGCCGTGGCCAGGCCACCGGCCAGCGACGAGACCGTGAACAGGGCGATGCCGGCCAGGAACATCCGGCGGCGGCCCAGGATGTCACCCGCCCGGCCGCCGAGCAGCAGCAGGCCGCCGAACGTGAGGGTGTAGGCATTCAGCACCCAGGACAGTCCGGCCGTGGAGAAGTGCAGCCCGGTCTGGATGTGCGGCAGCGCAATGTTGACCACGGTCAGATCCAGGATGATCATGAGCTGCGCGGAAAGCATGACGAGCAGGGCGATGCCGGGACGACCGCGGGTCCGGGACGTACCCGGGGGCCGCAGCCCGACCGCAGGCGATGCGGCGGAGGAAGGAGAAGCAGGCACAGTTGTCTCCTGGAAGTGGAGTACTGGGACGATCAGAGGTAGTCTGCGGAGTAATCGGAGACCTACTCCGATTACTATACGGAGGCACACTCCGGTTAGCAACCCCATTAACAGCCCGGCGGCTGGTTGCTGGCGGCTGGTTTAAGGCACAGGCATCTGAGGCAGAGTGGACCGGATGAGCGCGACGAGCTCCCCCGAGGGGACGATGCGGGCCGATGCGCGGCGCAACCGCCAGCGGCTGATCGAGGCGGCCCTGGCGGCGTTCGCCGAGCACGGGGCCGACGACGCGTCCCTCGATGAGATAGCGCGCCGGGCCGGGGTCGGGATCGGCACCCTGTACCGGCATTTCCCGACCCGCCAGGCGCTCCTCGAGGCGGTCTACCGCAGCCAGGTCGAGGCGCTGTGCGCGCAGGCCCAGGACTACTCGGCCGCGGCGGGGGACGTCTCGGCCAGTGAAGCGCTGACCCGCTGGCTGGAGGCGCTGGTCGCCTTCGCGGCCACCAAGCGGAACCTGACCATCTCGATGATGTCGTCCCTGGGCGGCAAGAACGCCGAGGTGGTCAGCTCGTGCAGCGCGATGATCCGGGAGGCCGTGGTCCCGCTGCTGGCCCGGGCCCAGCAGGCGGGAGAGATCCGGCCGGACGTGGACGTGGCGGACCTGCTGAAGATGTCACATGCGATCTCGGTCGCCTGCGAGTACCCATCGACTCATTCTGACCAGGCTCAGCGGCTGCTCACGGTGATGCTCGACGGGCTGCGCCACGGTGCTGGCCCGGACGGTGCTGGCCCGGACGGGCTGGCCCAGACGGGCCGGCCCGCCGGGTGATATCAGCCGAGACTGCCCGGCTCGGCTCGGTGCGGGCCCGCGCTGTCCAGGTCGGTGCCGTCCGGGATGGGACCCTCGGGGTCGCTGCCGTCCGGCCCGGTGCTGAACTCCCCGGAGTGCTCCAGGTCAGGAGGGCGGTTCTCATACGGGGTGCTGAGCACGATCGTGGTCCGGGTTGACACCCCCGCGCAGGCCCGGATCTGCTGCAGCAGGTCCTCCAGGGCCGACGGCGTCGCCACCCTGACCTTGAGGATGTAGTTCTCATCGCCGGCCACGCTGTGGCAGGCCTCGATCCCCGGCAGGTGGGCGAGGCGTTCCGGCGCGTCGTCCGGGGCCGCCGGGTCGAACGGCTTGATGGAGATGAACGCGGTCAGCGGGAGGCCAGCCGCGGCCGGGTCGATCATGGCGGCGTACCCCTTGATCACCCCGCGCCGCTCCAGCCGACGGACCCGCTGGTGCGTTGCTGATACCGAGAGCCCGGTCTGCCGGGACAGCTCAGTGAAGCTGATCCGGCCGTCACGGCACAGCAGCGAGACGATCTTGCGGTCGATGTCTTCCACCCCGTTACGGTAATCCGCAACCAGCCAGCCGCGGTCCTTTGATCGTAACGGCCTGATAACGGGCTTTACGCTCAGGTAACAGGATGTGACTGCAGTCTTAACCTGGCCCGGCGAGCCGGATACGCTGCGCGCCAGAAGGGGAAACAGGACGCCAGGCGGCATCGCGTTGCATAGCCGCCCCTAGCGTCCCCGGAAACCCCTGGCACGGCACTGCAGCGGAGCGGTGCCCCGGAGAGCAACGGAGCGCGCCGATGGCCGAAATCCTCCTTGACCAGGTGAACAAGATCTACCCAGGCGGGGTCAAGGGAGTGGACAACCTGAACCTTGAGATCAAGGACGGGGAGTTCATGGTCCTGGTCGGCCCGTCCGGCTGCGGGAAGACCACCGCGCTGCGGTCGATCGCCGGTCTGGAGGAAATCAGCTCAGGCTCGATCACGATCGGCGGCCGGGTGGTGAACGACCTGCCGCCCAAGGACCGCGACATCGCGATGGTCTTCCAGAACTACGCCCTGTACCCGCACATGACCGTCGAGCAGAACCTCGCCTTCGGCCTCCAGCAGCGCAAGACCCCCAAGGACGAGATCAAGCGCCGGGTGACCGAGGTAGCCAAGATGCTCGGCCTGGAGCAGTACCTCAAGCGCAAGCCCGCCGCACTGTCCGGCGGCCAGCGCCAGCGGGTCGCCATGGGCCGCGCCATCGTCCGGGAGCCGCAGGCGTTCCTGATGGACGAGCCGCTGTCCAACCTGGACGCCAAGCTCCGGGTGTCGATGCGGGCCTCGCTGACCCAGCTGCACGAGCGGCTCGGCGTCACCACCGTGTACGTCACCCACGACCAGGTCGAGGCCATGACCCTCGGGCACCGGGTGTGCGTGATGCGGGACGGCCGGCTCCAGCAGGTTGAACACGCCGCAGACCCTGTTCGACTCCCCGGTGAACTTGTTCGTGGCCGGCTTCATCGGCTCTCCCGCGATGAACATGATCACAGCGGAACTGGTCCGCGACGACGGGCCTGCGGTCACCTTCGCCGACCACCGGCTGCCGCTGCCCGCCTCGCTCATCGACGCCAAGCCGGGCCTGGACTCCTACTTCGGCCGTGAGGTGATCCTGGGCGTCCGTCCCTCGGACTTCGAGGACGCGTCGCTGGCCGACAGCGGGTGGGCGCGGATGTCGGCCAAGGCCGACGTCACTGAGGAGCTGGGCAGTGAGATCCACGTGATCTTCTCCATCGACGCCGCGCCGGTGAAACACGACACGATCAGCGACATGGCGGGCGACGCGGACGACGAGGACGCCGCGGTGGTCATCGCCGAGGGCAAGTCCCTGTGGACCGCCCGGGTGGCGGCGCGCAGCCACGTCCGCTCCGGGCAGCCGGTCGAGCTGGCCGTGGACACGTCGAACCTGCAGTTCTTCGACCCGGTGAGCGCGCTGTCGATCGGTCACCCCGCGGCCACGGAGGTCGTCGCCGCGGGCGAGGCGGCGAACGCCTGACCGCGCCCGCGGCCTCAGCCCAGCCCGGCCGCCTGACCCAGGATCAGGCGCCGCCCACGACGACGAGATCGCGGGTGACGTGGTTCAGCCGTTCGTAACCTTGCTCGGTGCAGACCACGATGTCCTCGATCCTGGCTCCGTGCGGGCCCGGATAGATCCCGGGCTCGACGGAGAAGGCCATGCCCGGGGCGAGCGGCTCGGCGTTGCCGGCCACGATGTACGGGTCCTCGTGCGTCTCCAGCCCGATCCCGTGCCCGGTCCGGTGCACGAATTCCGGCCCGTACCCCGCCTGGGTGATCGGGGTCCGGGCCGCGGCGTTGACGGCCTCCGCGGTGACGCCGGGCCGTACCGCCGCGCACGCTGCCTCCTGGGCGTCCCGGAGGACCTCGTAGTAGGCGGTGAACTCGGCGGGCGGGCTGCCGATCGCGTAGACGCGGGTGCAGTCGGAGCAGTACCCGCTGGGCATGGTGCCGCCGATGTCCACGACAACGGCGTCGCCGGGCTGGAGCACCCGGCCGGACGGCTCGTGGTGCGGGCTCGCCGCGTTCGGCCCCGACGCGATGATCACGAAGTCGGTTCGCGCGTGACCTTCGTTGCTGATCGCGGCGGCGACGTCCGCCGCGACCTCGAGCTCGGTCCGGCCGGGGCGCAGCCAGCCAGGTACCGCGGCGTGCACCCGGTCGATGGCGGCGCCGGCCTCGCGGAGCGCCGCCACCTCGGCCGGGCTCTTGCGCGAGCGCAGGTCCCGCAGGGCCACGCTGGCCAGGCCCTGCCGGGCCGCGGGCAGCGCGGCCTGGAAACGGAGCACCATCATGGCCCACATCCGGTCGGCCAGGCCGACCGAGGAGACCGGCCCGAGCCGCCGGGCGACCAGCTCATAGGGATCGTCGGTCTCGTCCCACGGGATCATTTCCAGGCCGAAGGCCCCGGCCGGCGAGGCCTGCGCGGCGGGCAGCTCCAGCCGCGGCACGACCAGGAACGGCTCCCCGTCGGCGGGCAGCGCGAGGCAGGTGAGCCGCTCCAGCTGGTGCGCGTCGTAGCCGGTCACATAGCGCAGGTCCGGGCCGGGGGTGAGCAGCAGCGCGCCCAGCCCGGCCGCGCCGGTGGCGTCCGCGGCGAGCCGCAGCCGCTCCGCTGGATATAGTGCTGTCGTGGCGGCGACGGCGTGCCCGCTAGCCACGGAACCCGCCCGGTTTGCCCGGGGAGAGTGCATGCCAGATCTGCATGGGGGCCATCTAACCACGGGGTGTTTCTTGCCGTTGACGGTGCACCACCGCTCTGTTGTGGCGGCAGCCTGTCCCCATCTAGACAGGAGTGCCCCCCATGCATCACTCTTGGTGTACCTCAGCTCACGATATGAACGGCAATGACTCCAGAGATCGTTAGTTCCCCGGCTCCTCTCGAGCCTGGCGCCGCGGCTGGGCTCGGCCGTGAGGCGGCCCGGGCCGCGTTCGCGTCCGCGTCCGGCCCCTTCACCCTGCGCCCGCGGAACTCCGAACGGGCCCCCGGCGATCCGACCGCGCTGGCTGCGGCATTACTGCAGGAACGTCACGTCACGCTCGAGCTGCAGCGCGCCATCCTGCCGTTGCACGAAGCCCCGTTCGACCTCCCTGGCCTGCGCGCGGTAGTCCGCTACCTGCCCGCGTCGGCGGACAGCCGGGTGGGCGGCGACTGGTACATCACGGCCGAGATGCCGGCCGGCGACGTCCTGCTGGCCATCGGTGACGTGGCCGGCCACGGCCTCGATGCGGCGGCCGGCATGGCCCGGCTGCGCGGCGCGCTGGCCGGGCTGGCCATCACCGGCGCACCGCCGGAGCGCCTGGTGGGCTGGCTGAATGACCTGGTGCATCACGTGGCCCCCGAGCACACCGCCTCCGTGGTAGCCGGATACTTCGACCCGCCCAGCCGGCGGCTCACCTGGGCCCAGGCAGGCCACCCGCCCCCGCTTCTGGTCCGCGGCGGCACCGCGCGGCCCCTGGGGCAGCCGGCCGGGATCCTGCTCGGTGCCGGGCGAAGCGGCTACGACGCCATGACGGTGATCCTGGAGGCGGGCGACGTCCTGCTGCTCTACAGCGACGGCCTGGTGGAGCGCCGGAACCGTCCGCTGGATGAAGGGCTCGAGACGCTGGCCCGGGCCGCCGCGGGGATCGGTGACCCAGAGCAGCTGATCACGGCGGTGCTGGATGCCCTCGGCTCGACCGATTCCGAGGACGACACCTGCCTGGTGGCCCTGCGGGTGCTCTAGGCACCGGCCTGACGCCGCCACGCAGGTGCTACGCGGTAAGCACGTTCGCCGCCCGGCGCAGCGAGGAGCCCAGGCCCCAGCGGGCGTCGAGCGCAGCCAGCCGGTCCGGATCGGCGTCGCTGACCGGCAGCCGGCCCGCGACGTCGGGGACCGGCGCGTCGGTCGCCACCCGGACGACCGGGATCGCCGCCGCCAGGTACTCGCGGGCCCCCTCGAGCTTCGGGCGGCTGCCCTTGGGGAAGCCACCATGTCCCCGGTCCAGCGCGTCGAGGATGGCGTCGATCCCCCCGAAGGCCTGGACCAGCGCGGCGGCGGTCTTGTCGCCCACCCCGGGCACGCCGGGCAGGCCATCGCTCGGGTCGCCGCGCAGCACCGCGAAGTCGGCGTAGGCCCGGCCAGGGATCCCGTAGCGCTCGGTCACCGCGGCCTCGTCCACGACGTCCAGCTTGGACAGGCCACGGACGGTGTAGATGACCCGGACCGGCCGCTCGTCGTCCACCAGCTGGAACAGGTCGCGGTCACCGGTGACAATCTCGACCGGGCCCTCGGCCCGGGTGGCCAGCGTCCCGATGACGTCGTCCGCCTCGTAGCCGGAAGCGGCCGCCATGACCAGGCCGAGGGCCCCGAGCACCTGCTCGATCACCGGGATCTGCGCGGTGAGCGCCGGCGGGGCCTCCTCGCTGCCGTCTGCCCGGGCCCGGTGGGCCTTGTACGACGGCAGCGCGGCGACCCGGAAGGCCGGGCGCCAGTCCGCGTCCATGCAGGCGATCAGGCCAGCCGGCGAACGGCCCCGGACCAGCCGGGAGATCATGTCCAGCAGCCCGCGGACCGCGTTGACCGGGGTCCCGTCCGGCGCGGTCAGCGTGTCCGGCACCCCGTAGAAGGCGCGGTAGTACAGCGAGGCGGTGTCCAGCAGCATCAGCGGTCCCACCCCGGCTATCCTGCCAGGCCTGGCCGCTATCGTTGACCAACCCCCGCCGCGAGCCGGCCTGCCGCAGGGAAGGGACCGGGCACTGTCCGCAACAGAGGCCACCGGGCTGGTGCACGGGCCGGCCGCCGAGGCGCTGTCCTGCGTGCTGCTCGCGGTGCTGCTGGCCGCCGCCATCACCCGGCCGAAATGGCTGCCGGAGGCGGCCGCCGCCGGGCTGGCCGCGGTGGCGGTGATCGCGACCGGCGCACTGCCGTGGCAGCAGGCCCGCGCCGAGGCCGGCCGGCTGCTGCCGGTCCTGGCGTTCCTCGGCGCGATCCTGGTGGTAGGGCACGTCTGCCAGCAGGAGGGACTGTTCGCGGCGGCCGGGGCCCGGCTCGCCCGGGCCAGCCGGGGCTCACCGGTGCGGCTGCTGGGCGGCGTGTTCGGTCTCGCCTCGGTGACCACCGCGGTGCTCAGCCTGGACACCACGGTGGTCCTGCTGACCCCGGTGGTGCACGACACCGCGACCCGGCTCCGGCTCCGCCCCAAGCCCCACGTGTACGCGTGCACCCACCTGGCCAACTCGGCGTCGCTGCTGCTGCCGGTGTCCAACCTCACGAACCTGCTGGCCTTCTCGGTCGCCGGGCTGACCCTGATCCACTTCGGCGCGCTGATGGCGCTGCCGTGGGTGGTGGCGATCGCCGTGGAGTACGCGGCCTTCCGCTGGTTCTTCGCCGGGGACCTGATCACGGCCGGTCCGGCCGCGACCCGGGCGGCGGAGCCACCACTCCCCCGGATCCCGCGTTTCGCGCTGGTCACGGTGCTCGCCACGCTGGCCGGTTTCGTGCTGACCTCACTGGCCGGGCTGAACCCGGCCTGGGCGGCCGCGGCCGGGGCGGTGGTGCTGGCGGCCAGGAGCCTGGTCCGCGGCCAGGACCGCCCGGCGGAGCTGGCCCAGGCGCTGAGCGTCCCGTTCCTGTTCTTCGTGCTGGGCCTGGGCATCGTGGTCGAGGCGGTCGTGGCCAACGGGCTGGGCGCCGCGCTGGCCCGGGTGATTCCGGCCGGATCGTCGCTGCCCTCGCTGCTGGCCCTGGCCGGGCTGGCGGCCTTGCTCGCGAACGTGCTGAACAACCTGCCCGCGGTGCTGGTCCTGCTGTCGGTGCTGGCCGGGCGGGGGCTGCTGGGCGGCCCCGGCCCGGTGCTGGCCGTGCTGATCGGGGTCAATGTCGGCCCGAACCTCAGCTACGCGGGCTCCCTGGCCACGCTGCTGTGGCGGCGCCTGCTGGCCGACCGTGACCACCACACGGACCTGGGCGAGTTCACCCGCCTCGGGCTGCTCACCGTGCCCGCCGGGCTGGTCCTGACTACGGTGGCGCTGTGGGCGGTGCTGCGGATCTGACCGGGCGGGCGAGTTCCTCCTCGTCCAGCGCATCGGCGCCGTCGCGGGGGTAGGCCTGCCGCCGGCCGGTGGGCATGAAGCCCATCCGCAGGTAGAACGCGCGGGCGCGGGCGTTGCCCAGCGCCACCCACAGGGTTACCCGGGACGCGCCGACGGCCCAGGCATGATCTACCACCGCGCCGACCAGCAGGTCGGCCACGCCGGTCCCCCGCACCTGCGGGCTGACCCACATCGAGACGAGATGCCAGCCGCGCGGGTCGCGGGCAGGCGGATCAGTGGCGGGCCGGCCGCTGGCGGGCTGATCGGGTACGGCCGCGACCAGGCCGGCGGGCGTCCCGGCGCGCCAGGCCAGGAACCAGGGCCAGGCCCCGATCCGGGAACGCCACTGGGGCTCGGTGCGGGTCAGCTCGCGGCTGAGGGTCGAGGCGAACGCGTCCGGGGCGTCGGCCAGCGCCGCCAGCCGCACGTCGCGGACCGTGGCCCACTCGTCAGGCTGGGCCCGCCGGACCTGGACATCGCTCGCCGCCATGGGGTCCAGCGTCGCCGTTCACGGTAGTGGCGCGCAACCAGATAACCGGGGCGCGACACTGGTCACCATGACCGTGCTCGTCTGGGTGACCGAGGAAAGCTGGATGGCGTGCGTGGACGCGGCGCTGGTCCGGGCGCCAGCCGATGAGGTGACCTTGCTGCACGTCACCGACGCGGGAGCGGTGGACGCGGCGCAGGGCGCCTTCTCCGCGCTGCTGGGCCGGGGCGGGGCGGGCCCGGGCAGGCAGCTGGAGGCCATGGCCGAGGCGGCCGCCACCGAGCTGCTGGAGGCCGCCGCCGCCCGGCTGGCCCGGCCCGCCGGGCAGCTGCGCCGCCGCGGCCGCCCCGAGCGCGAGGTGGTGGCAGGCGGCCCGGGACGCGGCGTTGCTCGTCCTGGGCCGCCAGGGCGCCGAGGCCGGTCCCCGGAGCCTGGGCAAGGCGGCCCGGTTCGTGGTCAACCACGCGCCCTGCCCGGTCCTGCTGGTCTGGCCGGGACCCGCCCCTGAGCACCCGCTCCCCCCGCCGCCGGACGACCAGCCGCCCGGCCGGCCGCCCGGGCCGCGCCGGCACCGCGGCCGGCCCGGCGGGCCGGGTCAGCGGTTGGAGTAGACCCGCTCCGGGATCATCAGGACGGCGGCCCGCCGCTCCTGCGCCATCACCCGGTCGTAGGTGTCCCAGTCCTCGTGGCTGCCGCCCGCCGCGCTGAACACCGCGCGCAGCAGCAGCCGCAGGCCCTCCGGGCTGAGACCGTCGAGCGGGTCGTCCGGCCCGGCCAGCTCGGTGCGGCCCTCGGCCGTGACCCACTCCCAGCCCGTGCGGACCGTCGCGGCCAGCCGCGGCCGGGCCCGCAGGTTGGCGAGCTTGCGGGAGTTCCCCCGGGTGGTAAAGCCGATCACCGGGACGCCCCGGACCGGATGATCCAGGACTCCGCAGTTGACCACGGTGGCCTGGATTGTCTGGTCCGCGCGCAGGGTGGACACCACGCTCAGCCCGTGCTCCGCGGCTACCAGCCGGTCAAAGTCCGCCACATCAGCCATGGGGGAAAGCTTAGTGCGCACCGGGAGGGCCACGCCGGAGCGGAACCCGGCCTGGCTAGCTCACCGAGGTGTACGCGACGACGCCGTGGCGCAGCGCGTCCGCCGCCGCGTGCGCGGTGGACGCGAGCTGCGAACCGGCCCCGGCCGCGACCGCGATCTGGCCGAGCAGGTCCATCAGCTGCTTGACCGCCCGGACGAAATCACCGGGAGTCAGATCCGACTGGAGCACCGTCTCCAGCGGCCTGCCCCGGGCCCAGGCGTGCGCGGCCCAGGCGAAACCCAGATCGGGCTGGCGCAGGAAGGACAGCCGGTTGTCCTTCTCGACCTCATCCAGCTCTGACCAGACCGAGATCATCGAGGCCACCACGTCGCGGACCGGGCCGGGCGGCAGCCGCGGCGCGGTGTCGTCGTCTGACTGCCGGGATTCGAAGGTGAGCACGGACACGCAGGCGGCCAGCTCGGCGGGGTCGAGCCCGTCCCACAGGCCGCGGCGCAGGCATTCGGCGGCCAGCAGGTCGAGCTCGGTGTAGAGGTCCGCGAGCCGCCGCCCGTCCGGGGTGACCCGGCCGTCATCGAGGTACCCCAGGTGGTTCAGGACGGAGCAGACCCGGTCGAAGGTGCGCGCGATCACATGAGAGCGCGCGGCCACGTTGCCTTCCAGGCTGGCCACCTCGCGCTCCAGCCGGGCCCGTTGTTCCGCCTGGCGGGCGTGGGCCTCGCGGTCCGGGCAGCCGTGGCAGGGATGCTGGCGCAACTGGCGGCGGAGCCGGGTGATCTCATCCGCCCCGGGGCGCTCCGGTTGTCCCGCCGGCTGGCGCGGCCGGCGGCCGAGGTCCCGCCCGGCCACCTTGTTACGCATGGTCGAGGCGAGGTCCCGGCGGTGCACCGGGGAGCGGGCGCTGAAGCTGTTCGGGATGCGCAGCCGGTCGATCGCGGTGACCGGGACCGGGAAGTCCACGAGGGAGAGCCGCTTGACCTGCCGGCCCACGGTGAGCACGAGAGGCAGCGGGTCATTGGCGCCGGGAGGCGCGCTGGCCCGCCCGGGGCCGGTCAGGCCGGGGTCCAGGACGACTGCGAGGCCTGGCCGGCGTCCGCCCGGGACCAGGATGATGTCGCCGCGGCGGAGCCGTTCCAGCGACTGCCGGGCCTGCGTCCAGCGGTCCGCCGAGCGTTCCCGGGAGGCCGCGGCCTCCCGGGCGGACAGCTCCTGGCGCAGCGCGTGGTACCCGGCGTAGTCACCCAGCTCGCAGACCGGGCCGAGCTCGGCCAGGGCGGCCCGGCTGCGGCGGGCCTGCCGCGCGATGCCGACCACCGCCCGGTCCGCCTGGAACTGCGCGAACGAGGATTCCAGCAGCGCGGCCGCCTTCTCCAGGCCCGCCTGGCCGACCAGGTTCACGGCCATGTTGTAGGAGGGCCGGAAGCTGGAGTTCAGCGGGTAGGTCCGGGTGCCGGCCAGGCCGGCCACCGCCAGCGGGTCGACACCCGGCTGCCAGAGCACGACGGCGTGCCCCTCCACGTCGATGCCCCGGCGGCCAGCCCGGCCGGTCAGCTGCGTGTACTCCCCCGGAGTCAGGTCCGCGTGGGTCTCACCGTTCCACTTGTCCAATCGCTCAACCACGACGGTGCGGGCCTGGCATGTTGATGCCCAGAGCCAGCGTCTCGGTGGCGAAAACCGCGCGGACCAGGCCCGCCTCGAAGAGTTCCTCGACCACTTCCTTGAAGGTAGGCAGCATCCCCGCGTGGTGGGCCGCGACGCCGCGCTGCAGGCCGGTGAGCCACTCGCCGTAGCCGAGGACGGGCAGGTCCGTCTCGGGGATATCCCGGGTGCGCCGCTCGGCGATCTCAGTGATCACGGCGACCTCGTCGGGCGTGGTGAGCCGGACCCCGGCGTCCAGGCACTGACGGACCGCAGCCTCGCAGCCCGCCCGGCTGAAGATGAAGGTGATCGCCGGGAGCAGCCCGGCGCGGTCCAGCCGCTCGATGACCTCCGGCCGCCGGGGCGCCCGGAAGCGAACCGGCCGCCGGCCGCCCCGGGCGGGGCGGGACGGCGCCTTACGCGCCGCCCAGTCATCCCGCCGCGCCAGGCGCAGCAACTCGGGGTTCACCTGCGCCCGCCGCTGCCCGGACGGGCCGGAACCGGTCCCGTCCGGATCTGCGGCGCCGGCGGATCCGCGGCGGGGCCTGGTTCCCTTACCGGGGCCGGACTCGATGAACAGGTCGTAGAGCCGGCCGGCGGCCAGCATGTGCTGCCACAGCGGAACCGGCCGGTGCTCGTCCACGATCACCGAGGTACCGCCGCGGACCTGGGCCAGCCAGTCGCCGAACTCCTCGGCGTTGCTCACCGTGGCGGACAGCGCGACCACCTGGACAGAGTCCGGCAGGTGGATGATCACTTCTTCCCAGACCGCGCCCCGGAAGCGGTCCGCCAGGTAGTGCACCTCGTCCAGTACCACGTAGGCCAGGCCGGACAGGGTGGGCGAGCCTGCGTAGAGCATGTTGCGCAGCACCTCGGTGGTCATCACGACCACCGGTGCCTCGCCGTTGATGCTGTTGTCCCCGGTGAGCAGGCCGACCTGGCTGGCCCCGTAGCGGCGGACCAGGTCGTTGTACTTCTGGTTGGACAAGGCCTTGATCGGCGTGGTGTAGAAGCACTTACGGCCCTCCGCCAGCGCCAGGTGCACGGCGAACTCGCCAATGACCGTCTTGCCGGAGCCGGTCGGCGCGGCCACCAGAACGCCGTGCCCGCCGGCCAGGGCCCGGCAGGCGCGCCGCTGGAAGTCGTCGAACGCGAAGTCGTACAGCCCCTGGAAGGCGGCCAGCTCGGCCCCGTCCTCGCTCCGCTGCCGGAAAGCGGCATAGCGCTGCGCCGGGCTAGCAGGCGTTGACATACGACCCAGCCTAGGTGAACGCGCCGGCCAGCGGTGCTAAGGCCTCAGCGGCCAGGAGCTCAGGCTCAGCGGTCGGAGTCAACCGGATCAGAGTCGTCCAGCGGGGCTGGCTCATCATCGGCCAGTCCTTCGTACAGCGAGGCCCGGCTGGCCCGGCGCCGGTCGTTCAGCCCAGATGATGCAGCTCGGCCACCTCGACGAGCACCAGGCAGGGTACCGCGAGCAGCAGCATGGTCACCGGGTCCGGGCTCGGTGAGGCGATGCCGGCGAACACGAACACGCCGAAGATGATGAATCGGCGCCACTTCCGGAAGAACTCGTGCGTGAGCACCCCGGCCACGTTGAGCATCAGCAGCAGCAACGGCAGCTCGAACGCCAGCCCGAAGCCGAGCAGCATGCCGAAGAAGTAGCCGAGGTACGTGGAGACCGGCGGCAGGTTGAGGACACCGCCGGGCGTCAGGCTGAAGCAGGTAGGCCAGGCCCCGGCTCATCGCGAAGTACGCGATCAGCGCGCCGCCCAGGAACAGCGGGACCGCACTGCCCACGAACGCGTAGGTCCAGCGCTTCTCGCGGTGGTACAGCCCGGGCGCGACGAAGGCCCAGATCTGGTACAGCCAGATCGGGCTGGTGACGATGAGCCCGAAGAAGAACGCCACCTCCACCCGCAGCATGAAGGGGTCGAGGATGCCGTTCAGGACCAGCTGGTCGCCGATGCTGGTGACAGCCGTGGTGGCCGTTGATCGTGGCCTTGCAGAAGGGCGCTCGATGAAGTCCCAGACCCGGTTGAAGACCGCGGGATCAGCCCGATGGCGGTCCCGGCGACCAGGGCGAGTGCAGATCTTGACGAGCCGGTTCCGCAGCTCGCGGATGTGCTCGATCAGCGACATCCGGCCTTCCGGATCCGCTCCCTCAGCCGCCCGGACGCGGGCACTCAGGACCCGCGCCCCTTTGACGGTGTCACCCAGCTTGGCCATCTCGGCTTACGAACTGCAGAGCCCGGCTCAGCTGGCCTGGGTGTGCTGCGTCTCGCTGACCGGCGCGCCGCTGACCTTGGCCGCCTCCGCCGCGGACTGCTTGGCCTGGAGGTCGCGGACCTGCTGCTGGAGCAGGTCGACCTGCTGCTGGTGCGGCTCGGACGTGAGAGCCGGGGCCGGCTTCTCCGCCTCAGCCTTGTCCTTGTCCTCATGGTGCAGGTCCGAGACCTCGGTCTTCAGGATGCGCATCGACTTACCGAGGGATCGGGCCGCGTCCGGCAGCTTCTTGGAGCCGAAGAGCACGATCAGTACCACGGCGACGATGAGGATCTTCCACGGACTGTCGAACAGGTCGCCAATCATTTCCGCCCTCTTCACCGGGAACGCGCGTCCCCGCACCTGGGTCACTATGGGGAAACACTACACGCTAGGTCTTCGTATCGGGCTGAGGCACGGATTGGCCGCCGGGCGTTGACGATCTGGGTGACCGTCCCAGGCCGCCTGCACCCCAGCTAGGCAGCGGCCTGTCGCGCGCCCGGCGCCATCAAGAATACTGCGCCAGCGCAGCCGACGCATCCTCCCGTACCCGGACACTCAGGTCGGCCGGGGCCACGATCCGGCCGTTTTCCCCCAGCCGCAGGGCCAGCCGCCGGACCCAGCCGGGATCCGGGGTACGCAGCGTGACCCGGAGCCGCCCGTCACCGAGTTCCTCGATGGTGTCGCAGGGGTAGTACTCCGCGACCCACCGGCCGAGCGGGGCGAGATCGATGATGACGTTGAGGTCCTCGGCAGACGGGCGGAACAGGCCCTGGTCCACGTCTACCGGCTCGGCGTCCGCGGGCACCTCGGCCGCCACCTCGAGGACGTCCAGGGCCAGCACCCGGTCGAGGCGGAACAGCCGGACCGCCTCCGCCCGGCGGCACCAGCCTTCCAGGTAGGTGCGGCCCTCGACGATCAGCAGCCGCATCGGGTCCACGTCACGCTCGGTGGCCTCGTCCCGGCCCGGGACGTAATACGACATATGCACCCGCCGGCGGCGGGCCAGGGCGTCCCGGAGCTGGTCCAGGACGGCCTGCTGGGCAATCTTGTCCACCTGGATGGCCACCTGGGTGCTCGGCACGGCGGCCTCCCCGGCCGCCGCTTCCAGCTTGGCGATGGTGCGGTTCAGGGCCTGCCCCTCATCCAGCCCGGGCACCGGGCCGACCTGGCCGATCTCGGCCAGCATCCGCAACGCCACGAGCAGCGCGCTGGCCTCGTCCACGGCGAGCCGCAGCGGCCGGTCCATCGACTCCGCCTGGCTGACCACGATCTCGCCGCCCTCGTAGGACAAGTCGATCGGGCAGTAGGGATCGGGCGAGCGGAGCTCCACGCACCACAGCAGGTTGAGGTCATCCACCAGTTCACGCTCGCTGACCCCGAAGGCCGCGGCGGTCTCGGCCAGCCCGACTACCTTCCGGCTGACCACGTAGGGCACCAGGGCCAGCAGCCGCTGCAGGCGGGTGGTGCTGGTCCCCGCGCTGCTGCGCGGCGCCGCGTTCACGCCAGCGCCCCCTTCAGCTGGGTGATGACGGCCTCCCGGAGGTCGGCGGGCTCGAGCGCGATCACATCGGTACCGAACGACGCGAGGTGCTCGGCGAACCAGCCGACGTCCGAGAACGGGACGCTGATCGTTTCCCAGCCACCCGTAACTGCCTTGAACGTCGGTGCTGCCCGGAGCGTCCGATGCTGTCCTGGACGCCCGTGCTGTCCTGAACGCCTGTGCTGCCCGGGACCGGAGTGGCGTACCTGCGGATCCCGTACCCGGCCCCCTGGCGTACCCGCAGGACCGCGGCCCGCTGCTGGACCGGCGGCTGGGTATCCCACTCGCGCACGGTCTCCCGGACATCGGTGCCCTCCGGCACGATCACCGATCCGGCCGGGCCGGTGAACCGCACCTCTCCCTCGATGCGGCTCAGCCGGAACACGCGCGCCGCGTCCCGGTCGGTGTCGTACCCGGCCACATACCAGCGGCCGTGCCGGTTCACCACCCCCCACGGCTGCAGGTGGCGCTGCTGGGGTTCGCTCCGGCCGGCCGCGCGGTAGGCGAACGTGACCGGCCGCCGGTCCCGCACCGCCTCCCACAAGGGGCCGAAGGCCGCCTCACCGGCCAGCAGCCGCGGCTCGATGCCGGGCTGGGCCGTCTCCTCCCCTGAGGCGTCCACCCCGGCCGCGCGGAGCTTGAGCAGCGCGCCCGCAGCGGCCCCGGCCAGCTCGGCCTGCCGCCAGACCCGGGCGGCCAGGGACAGCACCGCGGCCTCGTCCGGCTCGAGCCGGATCTCCGGCAGCACGTAGGCCTGCCGCGGGATGCGGTAGCCCGCCTCGTCGTCACCCGGTGAATTGAAGCCCGTCTCCAGCGGGATACCCAGCTCCCGGAGTTCTTCCTTGTCCCGCTCGAACATCCGCTTGAACGCCTCGAAGGACTCCGGGTAGCCGGGCACGGCCGCGCGGATCTGCACCGCGGTCAGGTACCGCGGGCTGGACAGCAGGCAGACCACCAGGCCCAGCAGCCGCTCTGTCTTCCGTCGTGACATTCCCGTTCCTCGCCGCTCACGCCCTGCCCCGGTACATGACGCTACAGGACGGCCACAGTGCGTCGGCCTTCAGGCTGGTCGTGAGGGCAGCCGGGCGTGAGGGCAGAAGGTGGGCCGATTCTGCTGCTCGATGCACTGGTGCACGACCGAGATGACCGGAGCGTCGACGGATCCGGCGAAGTACGACCCAGACCACAAGCGCTGCATCCCGCATATCTGCTCCATCCGCTCCAGATGGGCTGCGGCGAATACCTCGTGCCGGTACTTGGTGACGAAAACAAGTGAGCATGCAGGATGAAGACACAGTGTCTGCCAGCGCGGATGTCGCTGTCACCGGCCATGAAACCAATATGCTCGAACGGTGCAGCTCCGGTACAACTACCGCCTGTATCACACGCTGGGCCAGCAGGTAGCGCTGGCGCGAGCATTCGGATGTGCGCGGGTGGTGTTCAACGACGGGCTGCGGGCCCGCCAGGAAGCGTTCGCCGCTGGGCTGCCATACATCAGCGATGCGGAGTTGTCGGCCCGGCTGACAGCAATGAAGACTCTCGAACGGGCCTGGCTGACTGAGGTGTCCTCGGTGGTGCTGCAGCAGGCGCTGGTGGACCTGACGCCGCCTATCGCAATTTCTTCGCCTCCGTCAGCGGCACACGCAACGGGCCGAAAATCGCGCCGCCCCGGTCCGGTCCCGCAAGGATCGCCGACAGGCGATCGGTTCACCTCCAACGCCCGCTTTCGGGTGCTGCCCAGCGGGAAGCTGCGCCTGCCGAAGGTCGGGGACGTGCACGTGCGCTGGTCACGTCCCTTGCCGTCCGGGCCGTCCAGCGTGACCTTGACCAAGATCCTGCCGGCCGGTACGTCGACGAGCTTCGTCGTGGAGACCGAGCCCGGAGCCCTGCCCGAGACACAGCCGGTGCTGGGCATAGACCTTGGGCTCGCGCACTTCGCTGTTCTGTCTGACGGCCGGAGATCGCTTCTCCGCATTTCCTGCGCCGGGCGGAGAAGAAACTCAGGCGAGCCCAGCGCAACCTGTCGCGCAAGCAGAGAGGCAGCAGGAACAGGGACAAGGCCCGGATCAAGGTCGCTCGTGCTCATGCGCGGGTCGCCGATGCCCGGCGAGATTTCCACCACAAGCTGTCCACTTCCCTGATCCGCGAGAACCAAGTGGTCGCGGTGGAAGACCTGGCAGTGAGAGGACTCGCCCGCACCCGCAAGGCCAAGTCCGTTCATGACGCCGGATGGTCCGGCTTCGTGGCGATGCTGGAGTACAAGGCCCGGTTGTACGGCCGAAAGTTTCACCGGATTGGCAGGTTCGAGCCCACCAGCCAGATGTGCTCGGTCTGCGGGGTGAAGGACGGACCGAAGCCGCTGCATGTCCGCATCTGGCAGTGCCAGGGATGCGGGGTATCGCTGGACCGGGATGTGAATGCGGCGGTTAACGTCGCGAGGGCCGCCGGGCTGGCGGTGACAGCCTGTGGAGCGCAGGTAAGACCAGGGCCTGCCCTGGCACAGTGCGGTGAAGCAGGAACCCATCCGAAGCCACGCCGGGAACCGGTGTGACAGGCGGGAGTCTCCATCCCTCAGGGTGGAGTGGAAGTAACCTGCGGGAGTGATCAGGTGGCGCAGTGGCGTCGTTTTGGCGGTGCGCCGGGAATGGCGCGGCGCGGTCGAACTGGACGTATCCACCAGCGAGGGCACTATCCGGGCCCTGGCCTACCCAGAGCTGACCGGCCGGCCCGAACCCGGTGACCGGCTGCTGCTGAATACCAGCGCGCTCGCGCTCGGCCTGGGGACCGGCGGCTACGCGCTGGTCGTGGCGCTGCCCGACCGGCTCCCCGCGGATCCGGCGGGCCCGGGCCACCTGGTCAAGGCGCGGTACACGCCGCTGCAGGCCACCGTGCTCGGTGCCGACGAGCAGGACTCACCCCACCACGAGGTGCTGCGCACCGCCGACGACATCGGCGGGGTGCCCGTGGTGATCGCCGACCTGCACTCGGCGCTGCCGGCCGTGCTGGCGGCGCTGCGCGCCCCGTTCCCGGCCGGCCCGGCTGGCCGCCCTCCGGTCGCGGCGTACGTGATGCTCGACGGCGGCGCGCTGCCCGCGTGGTTTTCCCGGACCTGCGCCGGGCTGCGCGAAGCGGGCTGGCTGGCTGGGACGGTGACCGTCGGCCAGTCCTTCGGCGGCGACCTGGAAGCCGTCACCCTGCACACCGGGCTGCTGGCCGCCCGGCACGTGCTGCGCGCCGACGTGATCATCGTGGCCCAGGGGCCCGGCAACCTCGGCACCGGAACCCGGTGGGGCTTCTCGGGGGTGGCCTGCGGCGAGGCGGTGAACGCGGCCGCGGTCCTCGGCGGGCGCCCGGTCGCCTCGCTGCGGGTCAGTGAGGCTGATCCACGGGAACGCCATTACGGCGTGTCCCACCACAGCCTGACCTCCTACGGGCGCGTCGCGCTGGCCCGGGCGGATGTGGTCGTGCCCGAGCTGCCGGGAGCGTTCGGCGCCCGGGTGGCGGCGCAGGCGGCCGGGCTGGCGGGGCGGCACACGCTGGTCAGCGTCAGCACCGACGGCCTGGCCGAGGCGCTGCGCGGCTGCCCGGTGCCACTGTCCAGCATGGGCCGCGGCCTGGACGAGGACCTGGCCTACTTCCTGGCCGCGGCCGCGGCCGGGCGGCATGCGGCGGCGCTGCTGGGGCGTCCCCCGGCCGGGGCGGGACCGGACGGCGGCGCTGGCCCGGACACCCCCCGGCCGGCCAGGCCGGGGGCAGCGGAACAATAAGGAACGAGGCGCCGGGCGAATCCGGTGCCGGACCAAGGCGCCCCCCCCCCGCCGACCGCCGCCGGGCTGCACCAAATGGCGACCGGCGGTTCCGGGTACCGTCCCGGAACCGCCCCCGGGTCAGCCCGCCGAGGACGTCGGGCTGACCGCGCCGAGGATGTCCACCACGAACACGAGCGTGTCAGTGCCCTTGATCCCGGCCTGGGAGCTGCCGGTCTTCCCGTAACCCTCGGCGGGCGGGACGACCAGCATCACCCGGCTGCCCACTGTCTGCCCGATGAGGCCCTTGTCCCAGCCCGTGATGACCTGGCTGGGCGTGGCGCCGATCGTGAAGCCGAACGGCGTGCCCCGCGACCACGACGAGTCGAAGACCTTGCCGGTCCGCCAGATCGCGCCCACGTACTGGCTGACGACGGTCTGGCCCTTGGCCACCACGGGGCCGGTTCCCTTGACCAGGGTCTTGACCACCAGCCCGGTCGGCGGCTTGCCGGACTTCGGGATGGTGATGGTCGGGGCCGCCCCGGGCTTGGCCGTGACGCTGGGCAGCGAGCCGCCACCGCTGGACACCTTGCTGCCGGAGGCGGACGCGTTGTCCGGGAACTCCTTGATCATGTCCACCACGAAGACCAGGGTGTCGCTCGCCTTCACCCCGGCCTGCGAGTTCCCGGACTTGCCGTAGCCCTGGGCGGGCGGGATGACGGCCAGCACCCGGCTGCCCATCTTCTTGCCCTGCAGGGCGGTCTCCAGCCCGGGCAGCAACTGACCGCTGAACAGGGCCGGGCTCTTGGTCTGGAACGTGCTCTCGGCGAGCTTGTGCGTCTTGCCGCTCCAGATGTAGACGGCGTAGTTCCCGACGAAGGCGTCGGTCTTGGTCAGCGCCGGGCCGGTCCCCTTGATCAGGGTCTTGACGGCCAGTGCCTTCCCGGCCGTCTGAGTGGGGATGGTGACCGTCGGATCACTGCCGAACTGCCCCTTCACCGAGACGGAGGGGCTGGACGAGGACGTGGCTGAGCCGCATCCGGCCAGGGCCAGCGTGGCCAGCAGCGGGACGGATAGCAGAGCGGCAATGCGTCGCATAGAAAGGAAACCTTGTCATCTCCGAGGGTGAAGCGACGCCAGCCTACCGGCAACAACTAACCGCGGTGCGCAGGTTTCGCGGCCAGGCCATTGCGGCCGGAGTACCAATCCGCGAGAAACGGGCACGTCATCGGAACGCAAACCAGCCCGGCCTGCACATCATCGGAAAAGGGCCGCCGCGGGATAGTCAGGAAACTCTCAGCTACATGCCTGCGATGAGCTTCTCCACCCGCTCAGCTACATGCCTGCGATGAGCTTCTCCACCCGCTCATCGACGGCCCGGAACGGGTCCTTGCAGAGCACCGTCCGCTGCGCCTGGTCGTTGAGCTTGAGGTGGACCCAGTCCACGGTGAAGTCACGGCGCCGCTCCTGGGCGCGGCGGATGAACTCACCGCGCAGCCGGGCCCGGGTGGTCTGCGGCGGGACCGACTTGGCCTCGAAGATGTCGATGTCCCGCGCGGTCCTGGCCACCGCCCCGCGCCGCTGCAGCAGGTAGTACAGGCCGCGGCCGCGGTGCACGTCGTGGTAGGCCAGGTCGAGCTGGGCGACCCGGGGCGAGGACAGCGGCAGGTCGTGCTTGCCGCGGTACCGCTCGATCAGCTGGTACTTGGTGATCCAGTCGATCTCGCGGTCGACCAGGCCGAAGTTGCCGGTGTCCACCGCGTGCAGGGTGCGCTCCCACAGGTCGAGCACCCGCTGGGTGATCGCGTCGGCGCCGCGCCGGTCGGTGAAGTCCTTGGCCTTGGCCAGGTACTCACGCTGGATGTCCAGCGCGCTGGCCTCCCGCCCGTTGGCCAGCCGGACCCGGCGGCGGCCGGTCATGTCGTGGCTGACGTCCCGGATGGCCCGGATCGGGTTCTCCAGGGTCAGGTCCCGCATCACCGTGCCGGCCTCGACCATGCGCAGCACCAGGTCGGTCGCACCGACCTTGAGCAGCATGGTCGTCTCGCTCATGTTGGAGTCGCCGACGATCACATGCAGCCGCCGGAACCGCTCCGCGTCCGCGTGCGGCTCGTCCCGGGTGTTGATGATCGGCCGGGACCGCGTCGTGGCGGAGGACACGCCTTCCCAGATGTGCTCGGCGCGCTGGCTGACGCAGTACACCGCGCCCCGGGGAGTCTGCAGCACCTTGCCTGCCCCGCAGATGACCTGCCGGGTGACCAGGAACGGGATCAGGATGTCGGCCAGCCTGCCGAACTCGCCGTGCCGGCCGACCAGGTAGTTCTCGTGGCACCCGTAGGAGTTGCCGGCCGAGTCGGTGTTGTTCTTGAACAGGTAGATGTCCCCGGCGATGCCCTCTTCCCGGAGCCGCCGGTCCGCGTCCACCAGCAGGCCTTCCAGGATCCGCTCGCCGGCCTTGTCGTGCACCACCAGGTCCAGGATGTTGTCGCACTCAGGGGTGGCGTACTCGGGGTGGCTGCCCACATCGAGGTAGAGCCGGGCGCCGTTGCGCAGGAACACGTTACTGCTCCGGCCCCACGAAACCACGCGGCGGAAGAGGTACCTGGCTACCTCATCCGGGGACAGCCGCCGGCTGCCGCGGAAGGTGCAGGTGACCCCGTATTCGTTCTCAAGCCCGAAGATTCGTCTGTCCATGGTCGCTCACCAGACCCTACGGCACGGCCGCATGCACCCGCGCCAGGTGGGGTGGGTCTGCGAACGTGTCGCGGCGGCCGGTTCTGCACGCCCTGGTGCCATCAGTCGGCGGGTCACCAGTCGACGGCGATGTACTTGGTCTCGGTGAACTCCAGCAGCCCGTCATGGCCGCCTTCACGGCCGATCCCGGACTGCTTGACCCCGCCGAACGGTGCCGCCGGGTCGGAGACCACGCCGCGGTTGATGCCGATCATCCCGGCCTCCAGGGCCTCGGCCACCCGGAGGGAGCGGCGCAGGTCCCGGGTGTAGACGTAGGAGACCAGGCCGTATTCGGTGTTGTTGGCCCAGGCGACCGCCTCGGACTCGGAGCCGAACCGGACGATCGGGGCGACCGGGCCGAAGATCTCCTCGTCCAGGATGCCCGCGCCGGGCGGCACGTTGTCCAGCACGGTGGGGGCGTAGAAGTAGCCGCGGCGGTCGGGGACGGAGCCGCCGGTGACCACCCGGCTGCCCGCGCTGGTGGCCTCGTCCACCAGGCTGGCCACCTTGGACCGGGTGTCCTCGTTGACCAGCGGGCCCAGCTCGGTGCCCTCGTCCAGGCCGGGGCCGACCTTGAGGGCCTCGAGGCGGGCCGCGAACGCGGCGGTGAACTCGTCGGCGACGGCCTCGTGCACGTAGAAGCGGTTGGCGGCGGTGCACGCCTCCCCGCCGTTGCGCATCTTGGCCAGGAACGCCCCGTCCAGGGCCGCGCTGATGTCGGCGTCCTCGAAGATCAGGAAGGGGGCGTTGCCGCCCAGTTCCATGGAGCAGTTGATCACGCGTGTTGGCCGCGGCCTTCAGCAGCACCCGGCCGACCTCGGTGGACCCGGTGAAGGACAGCTTGCGGACCCGGGGGTCGGCCAGCACGGTCTCGACTGAACCGGCTCGCCGAGGAGGTGGTCACCACGTTGACCACGCCGTCCGGCACGCCCGCCTCGCGCAGGATCTCCGCCACCGCGAGCGCGGTGAGCGGGGTCTCCTTGGCGGGCTTGAGCACCACGGTGCAGCCGGCCGCCAGGGCCGGGCCGATCTTCCGGGTGGCCATCGCGGCCGGGAAGTTCCACGGGGTGATGAGCACGCTCACGCCCACCGGCTGCCGGGTGACCAGGATGCGGTTGGCGCCGGACGGGGCGGTGAGTACCGAGCCCTCGATCCGGACCGCCTCCTCGGCGTACCAGCGGAAGAACTCGGCGGCGTAGGTCACCTCGCTCCGCGCGTCCGGCAGCGCCTTGCCGTTCTCCAGGACCATCAGCCGGGCCAGCGCGTCGGACCTGGCGATCATCAGCGACCAGGCGCGGCGCAGGCATTCGGCCCGCTCGCGGGGCGCGGTCGCGGCCCAGCCGGGCAGGGCGGCCGAGGCGGCGCTGACCGCGTCCAGCGTGTCCTCGGCGGTGCCGTCGGCCACTTCCGCGATGGTCTGCTCGGTGGCCGGGTCGGTCACGCCGATCAGCCCGCCGTCACGGCCCTTGGTCCACTGGCCGCCGATGAACAGCCCGGTGGGTACATCGATCCCAGTCGTGGCGGCCAGGTCCGACGTTGTGGTCACTCGTCCTCCAGGGTCATCCGTACCTCGCGCACATCCCCGACACTACAGCGCATATCGCGCTCGCCCATCGCCCGGCTCCTGCAATCGTTGGCACGATGTACAGCAAGATTAAACGTATGTACAGTGTGGCTGTCAAGAGGGAATCCCTGTGATCGAGGTGACTCGCCAGTCGTTATGGGACCGCCATGACCGGGGCGGTTTTCGACCCCGGGACAGAACTCGGGCCCCGGCTGCGCCGGGTCCGCGAGGATCGCGGCCTGTCCGCGCGGGAGCTGGCCCGCCGGATCAGCTGCTCCCCCAGCCTCATCTCCCAGATCGAGCGGGGCGTCTCGGTCCCCTCGGTGGGCATGCTGTACGCGCTGGCCAGCGAACTGCGGGCGTCCATGGACTTCCTGTTCGGCGTGATCCCGTCGGGCGAGCTGACCATGACCGCGCACGGCGGCGGCCGGGCGCGGGACGCGGCCGGGACGGGCGGCGGGGCGGCCGCGGGCTGGCCGGCGGGGCACGGGATCGTCCAGCGGGCGGGCGCCCGGCGCACCATCGACCTGGCCAGCGGGGTCCGCTGGGAACGGCTCACGCCGGGCGCGGATGACCGGGTGGACTTCCTGGAGGTCGTCTACGAGCCCCGCGGCGATCCGGCCGGCACCGGCGGGGCCCTGCGCCACGACGGCTACGAATACGGGCTCATCGTGAGCGGGACGCTGCAGGCGCGGGTGGGATTCGAGAGCTACGAGCTCGGCGAGGGTGACTCGATCGCGTTCGACTCGGCCACCCCGCACGAGTACTGGAACCCGACCCCGGCGGAGGTTCGCGCGGTCTGGGCGGTGGTGCACGCCTACCCGGCCCGTGGTTAGGAGGTGAGCAGAGGCTGAGCGCCTAGGGGGTCACGCCGTCATCGGGGCTGGCCGCCTCGCCCGGCTGCGGCTCGTCGGCACCCGGCGCCGGGCTGGCCGGGCCTGCTCCCTCGCCGCCGGCCGCCTCGGCCAGCAGCAGCTCCAGCCGCGCGCCGGTCAGCCGCCGGAACGTCCGGTGCACCCGGTCCCGGGCCAGGATGCCCACTTCCAGCTGGCTGGCGCTCAGCTCGGTCCCCTCGCCGTTGCCCTGCCCGGCCAGGCCGGCGATCGCGGCTCCCAGCGCCCGGACGAGCGGGAGTTCGTCCGCGTAGTGGTCCTTGAGCACGGCCGCCACCTGATCGGCCTGGCCGCCCATGGCCACGAAGCCATGTTCCTCGGCCACCGAGCCGTCGAACGTGATCCGGTAGATCTGGTCCGAGGCCGGTGACTCGCCGACCTCCGCGACCACCAGCTCGACCTCGAACGGCTTGTTGCTCTCGGTGAAGAACTGGCCGAGGATCTGCGCGTACCAGTTGGCCAGGCCGCGCGCGGTGACGTCGCTGCGGTCGTACTGATACCCGGTGTAGTCCGCGTACCGGACCCCGGCCTTGCGCAGGTTCTCGAACTCGTTGTACCGGCCCACCGCCGCAAACGCGATGCGGTCGTAGATCTCGCTGATCTTGTGCAGCGCGCTGGACGGGTTCGGCGCCACGAACAGGATGCCCCCGTCGTACTGGATCACCACCCCGCTGCGGCCACGGGCGATGCCCTTCCGGGCGTAATCCGCCTTATCTTTCATCGCCTGTTCTGGCGAGACGTAGAACGGCATACTCACCGCAGCTTTACCCCTACTCGTAACGGCGCTACTCGGAATGGCGCTGGTCAGGCGGGAACGCGGGTCATCCGCGCCAGCCGGCTTACGGGGTCACGGGAGGCAGCGGGGCCACTGGCCCCGAGGGCTCCCTCGTCCGTTCTTCCACCACGGCCCGGGCGTACTCCCCGGACTCGGCATCCGACAGGCGGCGGAACCCGTCGGCGGTGATCATGGCCACCACCGGGTAGATCTGCCGGGCCACGTCCGGGCCGCCGGTCGCCGAGTCGTCGTCGGCCGCGTCGTAGAGCGCCTGCATGCAGGCCATCACCACTTCCCGGTCGGACAGGCTCTCGGTGTAGAGCTTCTTCAGCGACCCCTTGGCGAATATCGACCCGGACCCGATCGAGTGGTAGGGGCGCTCTTCGTACCGGCCGCCGGCCACGTCATAGCTGAAGATCCGGCCCCCGCAGGCGTCCTCGTCGTAACCGGCGAACAGCGGGACGACCACCAGCCCCTGCAGGGCCGCACCCATGTTGCCGCGCACGAACGCGGACAGCCGGTTCGCCTTGCCCTCCAGGGACAGCGTCCGGCCCTCGAGTTTCTCGTAGTGCTCCAGTTCCAGCTGGAACAGCCGGACCAGCTCCAGGCCGATCCCGGCGACGCCCGCGATGCCCACGCAGGAGAAATCGTCGCTGCGGAATACCTTCTCGATATCCCGCTGAGCGATCATGTTGCCCGCCGTGGACCGGCGGTCACCGGCCATCACCACGCCGCCGTCGAAACGGGCAGCCACGATCGTGGTCCCGTGCGGCAGGTAAGGGCCCGCGCCCTCGCCGGCCGCCCCGGAGGCGCCCGGCGGCGCGGAGGCGGCCGCCCAGCTGGGCGGCAGCGGCCGCCCCGGCGCCGGGGAGCGTCTCTGGTGCGCACGAAGCGACCAGATCAGCGAACGACGATGTGCCAGCGTCCATGCACGCCGCAATGAACCTTCCGGCAAAGAAGCCAGAACCCACGCCTAGTCCTCCCGGTTAGTCCGCCCGCTACCTGACCCTGACCCTACTGCGGGCCAGGCACCCGCCGCGCGTGCGGCTTGTCAGCCTAGGGCGAACCCGGCGGGGCCGCGCCCGGGTACGCCCCGCGGCCAGCAGCCGTCACTGGCCGCCCTTCTGCACGTATGACCGCACGAACTCCTCGGCGTTCTCCTCGAGCACCTCGTCGATCTCGTCGAGGATCGCGTCCACGTCGTCGGCGAGCTTCTCTTGGCGCTCCTTGACGTCGCCCGAGGCCTGCGGCTCCGCCTCCTCGGTCTCCTCGCTGCGCTTAGAGGCCTGCCGCTGACCGCCAGTGTCCTTCGTCGCCATGCCCGAAACCTCCGTGCTACAGGGTCGTCCTCGGCTTAACCGTATCCTCGCCTGCCGACGGCCTGTCCAACCCTGAAATCGGGCATCGGGATCAGGCGGCTCAATAATGCCCGTCGGGCGGGTCCCGGCCCCCGGCTGCCGGGGCGGTGATCACGCAGCCGCGGCGGCGCTCAGGCCCGGACCAAGGGGCTGGGGTGGTCAGTCCTGGCCGGTCAGCGCGGCGACCAGCTCCGCCGCGGTCCGGCACCGGTCCAGCAGGCCGCCCACGTGCGCCTTGGTTCCGCGGAGCGGCTCCAGGGTCGGCACCCGCTGCAGCGATTCCCGCCCGGGTATATCGAAGATCACCGAATCCCAGGAGGCGGCGGCCACCGACTCCGGGTACTGCTGCAGGCAGCGGCCGCGGAAGTAGGCCCGGGTATCTTCCGGCGGGGAGTCGATGGCCCGGATCACGTCCGCCTCGGAGACGAGGCGGGTGATCCGGCCCCGTGCGGCGAGCCGGTTGTACAGGCCGCGGTCCGGCCGGACGTCGGAGTACTGCAGGTCCACCAGCTGGAGCCGGGGGTGCCCCCAGGCCAGCCCGTCCCGGGTCCGGTAGCCCTCGAGCAGCTCCAGCTTGACCACCCAGTCCAGCTCACGGGACAGCTGCATCGGGTCCTCGGCCAGCCGGGTGAGCACGGATTCCCACCGGGTGAGCACGTCCGCGGTCATCTCGTCCACGTCGGAACCGAACTTGTCCTCGGTGTACTTGCGGGCCAGTTCCAGGTACTCCATCTGGAGCTGCACCCCGGTCATCTTCCGGCCGTCCCGCAACGTGAGCTGATGACGGCAGGTGGGGTCGTGCGAGATGGCCCGGAGCTCGGCCACCGGCGACTCGACCGACAGGTCACCCCCGAGGAACTTGTCCTCGATCATGGCCAGGACCAGCGCGGTGGTGCCGAGCTTGAGGTACGTGCTGACCTCGCTCATGTTGGCGTCACCGATGATCACATGCAGCCGGCGGTATTTCTCCGGGTCCGCGTGCGGTTCATCCCGGGTGTTGATGATGGGCCGCTTCAGCGTGGTTTCCAGGCCCACCTCGACCTCGAAGAAGTCGGCCCGCTGGCTGATCTGGAAGCCGTCGTCGCGGCCGTCCGCGCCCAGGCCGACCCGCCCGGCCCCGCAGACCACCTGCCTGGACACGAAGAACGGGGTGAGGTGCCGGACAATGTCCGCGAACGGCGTCGCCCGGCGCATCAGGTAGTTCTCGTGGCAGCCGTAGGAGACGCCCTTGTTGTCGGTGTTGTTCTTGTAGAGCTGGATCGGGGCGCTGCCCGGCACGGTGGCGGCCCGGGCGGCCGCCTCGGCCATGACCCGCTCCCCCGCCTTGTCCCAGATGACCGCGGCGAGCGGGTTAGTGCACTCCGGCGCCGAGTACTCAGGGTGCGCGTGGTCCACGTACAGCCGGGCCCCGTTGGTCAGTATCACGTTGGCCAGGCCGAGGTCCTCGTCGGTCAGCTGGGTGGCGTCGGCGGACTCCCGGGCCAGGTCGAACCCGCGCGCGTCCCGCAGCGGGTTCTCCTCCTCGAAATCCCACCGGGCCCGCCGGGCGCGGGCCGAGGTGGCCGCCTGGTAGGCGTTGACGACCTGGGAGGAAGTGACCATGGCATTCGCCCCAGGCTGACCGGGGACCGAGATGCCGTACTCGGTCTCGGTCCCCATCACCCGCCGCACGCTCATATCAGGCAGCCTAGTGCCGCCCGGCCGGGCGCGGGACGGGTGACCCGCCGCACACGCCCGGCGCGATACCAGTGACGGGCCGGGCAGCTGGGGAAAACGCCACTGCGCCTGCCCAGGTCAGAGGTACTGCCCAGTATTGGCCACCGTGTCGATGGAACGCCCGGCCTCGGTGCCCTGCTTGCCGGAAACCAGGGTCCGGATGTACACGATCCGCTCGCCCTTCTTGCCGGAGATGCGGGCCCAGTCGTCCGGGTTGGTGGTGTTCGGCAGGTCCTCGTTCTCGCTGAACTCATCCACGCAGGCGGTGAGCAGGTGGATGATGCGCATGCCCTTCTGCCCCGTGTCGAGGAACTCCTTGATGGCCATCTTCTTGGCCCGGGCCACGATGTTCTCGATCATCGCCCGGAGTTGAAGTCCTTGAAGTACAGGACTTCCTTGTCCCCGTTGGCGTAGGTGACCTCGAGGAACCGGTTCTCCTCGGTCTCGCTGTACATGCGTTCCACGACCCGCTGGATCATGGCGTCCACCGTGGCCTCCGGGACGACGCCGTGCTCGGCCAGGTCGTCGGGGTGCAGCGGCAGCTCGGTGAGCACGTACTTGGAGAAGATGTCCTTGGCCGCCTCAGCGTCCGGGCGCTCGATCTTGATCTTCATCGAGCCGGCCGGGCCGCAGGATGGCCGGGTCGATCATGTCCTCCCGGTTGGAGGCCCCGATCACGATGACGTTCTCCAGACCCTCCACGCCGTCGATCTCGCTGAGCAGCTGGGGCACGATCGTGTTCTCCACGTCGCTGGAGACGCCGGACCCGCGGGTCCGGAAGATCGAGTCCATCTCGTCGAAGAACACGATGACCGGCATGCCCTCGCTGGCCTTCTCCCGGGCGCGCTGGAACACCAGCCGGATGTGCCGCTCGGTCTCACCGACGTACTTGTTCAGCAGCTCCGGGCCCTTGATGTTGAGGAAGAAGCTCTTGCCTTCCTTGGCCTGGCCGTCCCGGCCCTGGCCGGCCTGGCGGAGCCCGCCTCCTCCGGGGCCTCCTCCTCGCCACTCGCCGCCCGCGCGGCCGCGGTCCGGGCCGCCACCTGCTTGGCCAGGGAGTTGGCGACCGCCTTGGCGATCAGCGTCTTGCCGCATCCCGGCGGCCCGTACAGCAGCACGCCCTTGGGCGGCCGCAGCTGGTGCTCACGGAACAGGTCCGCGTGCAGGTAGGGGAGCTCCACCGCGTCCCGGATCTGGACGATCTGGGAGCTGAGGCCACCGATTCGGAGTAGGTGATATCCGGCACTTCCTCGAGGATGAGCTCCTCGACCTCGGCCTTGGGGATGCGCTCGTAGACATAGCCAGAGCGCGGCTCGAGCAGCAGCGAGTCGCCCGCCCGCAGGACGAGTCGCGCAGCGGCTCGGCCAGCCGGACGACGCGCTCCTCGTCGGCGTGCGAGATGACCAGGGCCCGGTCGCCGTCCTCGAGGAGTTCCTTGAGCATGACGACCTCGCCCACGGTCTCGTAACCCTGGGCGATGACCACGTTGAGGGCCTCGTTGAGCACGACTTCCTGGCCGGGACGCAGCTTCTCGAGCTCGACCGCCGGGCTGACGCTGACGCGCATCTTCCGGCCGCCGGTGAACACGTCGGCGGTGCCGTCCTCGCACGCCTCCAGGAAGACGCCGAACCCGGAGGGCGGCTGGGCCAGCCGGTCAACTTCCTCCTTGAGCGCCACGATCTGGTCGCGCGCTTCGCGGAGCGTATCGGCCAGCCGCTCGTTCTGGCCCGCGACCGAAGCCAGGCGGCTTCGGTCTCACGCAGGCGCTCCTCGAGCAGGCGGACATGCCTGGGCGAGTCGGCCAGCCGCCGCCTCAGCACTGCCACCTCCTCCTCGAGGAAGGAGATCTGCGTGGTGAGGCCCTGAACCTGGTCTTCGTGCCGCGGTGTGCGCGATCCTTCATCCCGAGTGGCCACGCCCCCACCCCCTTCCGAGAGCAGACTTCACTTAGACCCTACCTATCCGAGGCCCTGGCGTAACCTCGCGCCGCCTGCCGCTGACATTCTCACTGATCAGACTCTTCCCGGGAACCCTTCGCCGGCCTGCGCCTTCGCGGTGGTGCGGTGATTCCCTCGGCGAGCCGCCGTGCCGTGATGAGAAATCCCGTGTGGCCCACCATCCGGTGCTCCGGCCGCACCGCCAGCCCATCAACGTGCCAGCCGCGGACCATAGACTCCCAAGCCACCGGCTCGTCAAAGCTGGCTTGCTCCCGGATCGACTCCACCGTCCGGGACAGCTGGGTGACGGTCGCAACGTAGCAGCACAGCACTCCACCGGGGATGAGCGCGCTCGGCTGCCAAGCGCGCGAACTCCCATGGCGCCAGCATGTCCAGTACCACCCGGTCGAAAGTATCCGCAGGCCCGATGGGGTCGGCCGGGACCTGGCCCGGCCCGCCGCCGGCTCGGCTCCCTCGCCGGTGACCTCCATCAGGTCCCCGACCCGGAGTTGCCAGGCGGGATGCGGGCCGCCGAAGAACCGCTCGACGTTGTCCCGCGCGATCTCAGCGAAATCCGGCCGCCGCTCGTAGGAGACCAGCAGCCCGTCCTCCCCCACGCTGCGCAGCAGCCAGCAGGACAGCGCACCCGACCCGCTCCCGCCTCCAGCACCCGGGCCCCCGGGAAGACGTCAGCCAGCGCGATGATCTGCGCCGCGTCCTTCGGGTAGACGACGGCGGCGCCGCGGGCCATGGACAGCGTGAAGTCGGCCAGCAGCGGCCGGAGCCCCACGTCCGGCGTCCGCCGGAGGATTTCACCACGGTGCCCTCAGGGGCGCCGATCAGGTCGTCATGGGCCAGCCCGCCCCGGTGGGTATGGAACGTGCGTCCCTCCGCGAGGAGCACCATGTGCTTGCGGCCCTTGGGGTCGGTGAGCTGTACCTGGTCTCCTGGGGCGAACGGGCCGCGGCGCTGACGGATCACGTCCGCCAAAGTAGCCGGGCCCGGGGCGCCGGGCCGCGGCGGACGGCCGGGAACTAAACACCGGCGAACGCATGGTCAAGATCGCTGGCCGACAGCACGCCGAAGACCTGCCCTAGGGCTCGACCAGCAGGTACTCGGTGGCCGGTGCGCGGCGGACCGCCTCCAGCAGGGCCATCCCGGACAGGTCGGCGGGCAGCACCAGGCCGGAGTCGATGGTCCGGGCCAGCGATCCGGCGTCGACCCACGGCCTGCGCTGGGGCGGGGTGGCCATCACCGCGCTCTCGTTAACGATCGCTATCGGCTTGTCGTCGTGATCGACATGACCAGCGCGCGGGCCCCGGCGGCGTCCGCCGCCGGATGGCCTCGGCCAGCGGGAGGCTGGCCGGAATCGGGATGGCCCGCCGGGCGAGCGTCCTGGCCTGCAGGCCAGGCAGCCGCTCGCGGACCCGGGTGACCTTCAGCGACTGGCTGGCACCGGTCCACATGAAGGCGGCGACCACGCCGAACCAGACCACGTCGAAGATCTGGATCTGCTGCCCCGCCGAGAGGAGCAGGACGATCGGCACCACCAGGACGGCCACCGCGAGCACCCGTCCGGCCAGGCCGCGACGATGGTCGCCAGGCCTGGCTTGCCGGTCGCCTTCCACACCCCGGCGCGGAGCATCCGGCCGCCGTCCAACGGCAGCCCGGGCAGCAGGTTGAAGATCCCGACCAGCAGGTCGGCCCAGACGAGTTGCTCGATGAGCAGTCCGGGCAGCCCGCCCACGTGGCTGACCCGCGCAGGACCACCTACCCCAGCCCGGCCAGGACGAGGGACAGGAGCGGCCGGCCGCCGAGACCAGGAACTCACGGCCCGGGGGGGGGGCTCCTGCTCGATCTCGGAGAACCGCCCAGCGGGTACAGCAGGATCCGGCGCACCGGCAGCCCGAACCCGCGGGCGACCAGGGAGTGGCTCAGCTCGTGGATCAGGACGGACACGTACAGCAGCACCACGAAGGCGGCGGCCACCACGTAGCGGACCTCGCTGAGCCCGCCAGGGCCGCGCTGTTCCCGTACAGGTAGACGAACAGCCCCGCGATCAGGAACCAGTACGGGGAGATGTACACGGGTATCCCGAAGGGCCGCGCGATCCTCATGCCGGGGCCTGACCCTTGCGGCGAGGGCCGTCCGGGCGGTGTGCCTGCCACAGGTTGATGCTACGTGCTGGGTGACCCCATCGGACGCGCCCGCCGCGCCGGGGGGCCAGCGGCGACAGAAACAGGCGCCAAAGCCCGGCAACTGTCGGAGGCTTCCCCTACTCTCCCTGGCATGGCCGACGATGCTGTGCCGCTCCTTGCCCCGCCTGACCAGCCACACCAGGCCGCGAACCAGCCGCGGACCGGGACGCGCGGTCACGGCCGCCAGCGGGCCGCGGCGAACCCGGCCAGCGCCGGCGGCGAGGCCCCGGCTGGGTCCGGCGGCGGTCGCTGTCCCCGTCGCGGGCGGGCGACTTCCTGACCTGCCCGCTGCTCTACCGGTTCCGGGTGATCGACCGGCTGCCCGAGCCGCCCAGCCCGGCAGCGGCCCGCGGCACCCTGGTCCATGCCGTCCTGGAGCACCTGTTCGACCGGCCTGCTCCCGAGCGGACCCCGGAGGTGGCCAGGTCGCTGCTGGATCCCGAATGGGACCGGCTGGTCACCAGCGAACCGGAGCTGGGCAGCCTGTTCGCGGCGGAGACCGACCTGGCCGCCTGGCTCGGCGAGGCCGGGGTCATGCTGGACCGTTACTTCACCCTGGAGGACCCGCGGCGGCTGGAACCGGCGCACCGCGAGCTGTCCGTGGAAGCCGAGCTGGCCTCGGGACTGCGGCTGCGCGGCTACATCGACCGCCTGGACGTGGCGCCCGGCGGACAGACCCGGATCGTCAACTACAAGACCGGGAGCGCGCCGCCCGCCGAGTTCGAAGCGCGGGCCCTGTTCCAGATGAAGTTCTACGCCCTGGTGCTGTGGCGGGCCCAGGGCCGCGTGCCCCGGCTGCTGCAGCTCATGTACCTGGGCAACGGGGAGATTGTCCGCTACGAGCCCGATGAGGCCGATCTGCGGGCCACCGAGCGCAAGATCGAGGCCCTCTGGCAGGCCATCGAGCGGGCCCGGCAGTCACGGGACTGGCGGCCACGGCCGGGCCGGCTGTGCGACTGGTGCGCGCACAAGGCGCTCTGCCCGGCCTTCGGCGGCACCCCGCCCGACCTGCCCGCCGAGGTGGACCTGCCGTCCGCGGCCTCCGGTGAGCTGGCCTCCGGCCCCGCGCTGGCCGGGGACGACCTGTCTGAGCCAGGGCCAGCCAGGCCGCTCAGTGGATGTTGTGCCGCCGCAGGATGTCGGCGACATCCCCGAGGTCGTCGTCGGCCGCGGGGGCCTTGCTCTTGGCTGGCTTGAGCGCCTTCCCGGCTGGAGCGCCCGCCGCCGGCGGCTGCCCGGCCGCTCCGCCTGCCCCGGCGGCGGACTTGCGGCCGCGGCCGCGCCGCATCGTGCCGGAGACCACGAACAGCACGATGGCCACGCCAGTCAGGGCCACGCCGGACCACACCTGCGGCGAGAAAATGAAGGAGGTCGCGAAGCTGCCGATCGCGGAGCCGATCTGCCACAGCATCTTGACCGCGTGGGTCAGGTAGGCGGCCAGGGGCAGCAGTGAGATGGCCACCCAGCGCAATCCGGCGGCCGCGCCCCGCCGCCGCCAGACCACCCAGCTGATGATCAGCCCGAGGAGCGTCAGTCCCCCGCACAGCGGGAGCCATTCGAACTGGCTGTATGTCATGGCCGCTCCCCTCGGCAGCGTTCCTTCCCCCATCGTCGCACACCGGTGGGAGTGCCCCGATCGTCCGGCCGGGAGCACGAGCTCATGAGACTGGCCTACCTGGTCTAGACTGCGGCCCACCTGCTCTAGTTCCACCCCCGCCTACTTCAGGCCGAGAACCGCGTAGTTGTACATGCCGTAGAAGGGCTGCACGTAGACGTTGGTGAGGTCCGGGCTGCGGTACAGCAGCGACTTGGCGTACACCGCGGGCAGGATGACCGCGTCCTTCATCACCTGCCTGTCGATCTGGCTTGTATAGGTGTTGCGTGTGCTGCCGTCATTGGTGGCCAGCGCCATCTTGTTCAGAAAGCGGTTCACCATCGGGTCGTTAAGCTGCGCGACGTTGGTGTTCCCGACCGCGCTGATGGTGGAGCCGGCGGCGATGAAGTCGAAGAACCCATAGCCGTCCGGCCAGTCCGGCACCCATCCGCTCGAGTCAGGATGCCGAGCTGGTGCTGGTGCACGTACCACGGCACGCCCGCGAAGCTGGCTGAGGTAGTTGGCGGATGGGTATCCGTGCAGCGACAGCTTGATCCCGGCCCGGGCCAGCGAGGCCTGGGCAGCGACGGCGCGGCCGCGGACCTCCTTGGGCCGGTCGCGGCGGTAGGCGATCCCGGTGCTGAATCCGGTCGGCTGCCCACAGAGCTTGAGCTGCGCCTTGGCCTTGGCCACCGTCGCCGCCGGGCTTGCTCAGTGGCGTCGTACAGGTCGAAATGCTTCTGGCCGACGACATTCGGAGGTGACACCGTGCTGGCGATGTCGCCGCCGGCCACCGGCCCGCCGTAAGCGGTCTGCAGGCTGATCTTGTCCGCCGCGTACTCGATCGCCTCCCGGCAGTGCACGTTGTGCAGCGGCGCGACCTTCGTGTTGAGGTAAGCGAACCGGAACAACCCGCTGATCGGGTCATCGGACCAGGCCTTGAGCGCCGGCGAGGACAGGATCTTGGCCCGCGCCGCTGCCTGCACGCCGGTACCCGCCGCGTCGAGGTCCAGGTCGCCCGCGAGCAGCCGGTTGTCGATGTCGTTCGCATTCACGTTCCAGTTGATGACGATCTTGCTCAGCAGCTGCTTGGCGTTCGGGTCGGTGGACGCCTTCCAGAACGAGTTCGGCACCATCGTGAGCTGCTTGTCCAGCTGGTAGCTCTGGAACTTGTACGGGCCGGTGGACACCGGGTGCAACTGGTAGTTCGCGCCGGTGTCCATCTTCGGCGGCACCGGGGCGGACTGCGGGATCGCGACCACGTAGTTGAAATCGGCGAACGGATGCGCCAAGCCGAACACTATGGTGGTCGCGTTTGGCGTCCGCACCGCCGTGAGGCCCATCAGGTTCTTGGACGGGTTCTGGTACGGGCCGGGGTACGTCGCCGCGTTCCCGCCCAGCAGGACCTGGAAATAGGACGGCCCGTCGGGCAGCACTGACCGATCGAAGGTGCGCTCCACCGCGTACTTCACGTCCGCCGAGGTGACCGTGGTCCCATCCTCGAATTTAACGCCCGGCTTGATGTGATAGGTCCAGGTCAGGCCGTTGTCACCCACGATACCCGGGCCGGTCGCCAGGTCCGGGACCACCTGCAGGCCGCACCGGCCGGGGCAGGACTTATAAGTCATCAGCGGCATCGTGTAGAGCCTGGTGAGATCCCACATGAACAGGTAGTAGGTGTTTGCCTGGATCGGTCGAATCGGGGGTACCGCTGTCACCGAAGGTGAGCGTCCCGCCCTGGTGGCTGGATCGGTTGACCACCTTCGTGAGCGCGGCGTTGTACCCAGCGGATGATGATGAGCCAGAATCACTGCCGCCATCACCGCTGCAGGCGGCCAGCGCGACCGTGGCCACCACCGCGAGTGTGGCCAGCCCGACAGTCCTGGATCCTCCTCATGAGGTGGAACGCCTCCTGATGATCATGGACATCCGATTGCCCGGGTAGTCGTCGCCGCTGACCATGCCCGGCAGCATCCCGCCCGGACCAGGACGACCGCCCATCACCACCGCACCACGTTCCTCATCAGATCGTCCGTCACCGGCCCGATAATGCCCGCGCGCTCGGAGTGGTGCGGTGAACCCACGAGATCTACCCGGCGCTGGCCTCGGTGTTCTCCGGGAAGTGGCAGGCCACCTGGTGGCCGGAGACCAGTTCGGCGAGCGGTGGCTCCTGGGTCCGGCACACCTCCTGCGCCTTCCAGCACCGGGTGTGGAACCGGCAGGCCGGCGGCGGGTTCAGCGGGCTGGGCACGTCGCCGGCCAGCCGGATGCGCTCACGGCGCTCCCTGCGCCCCTCGACGCGCACCGGCTCGGGCACCGGGACCGCGGACATGCAGCGCGACCGTGTAGGGGTGCCGGGGCTTGGCGTACAGCTGGTCCCGGCCGGCCAGCTCGACGATCTTGCCCAGGTACATGACCGCGACCCGGTCGCTGATGTGCCGCACCACCGACAGGTCGTGCGCGATGACCACGTACGTCAGGCCCAGCTCGTTCTGCAGGTCCTCCAGCAGGTTGATCACCTGGGCCTGGATCGACACGTCCAGGGCCGAGACCGGCTCGTCCGCCACGATCAGCTTGGGCCGCAGGGCGAGCGTGCGGGCGATCCCGATCCGCTGGCGCTGGCCGCCGGAGAACTCGTGCGGGTAGCGGTTGTAGTGCTCGGGGTTGAGCCCGACCAGCTCCAGCAGCTCCTGGACGGTCCGCCTTGATGCCCTTTTCGGTCTTGACCTTCTGCAGCCGGCAGCGGCGCCCCGACGATGGCGCCGACGGTGTGCCGCGGGTTCAGCGACGAGTACGGATCCTGGAAGATCATCTGGATGTCGCGGCGCAGCGGGCGCATCTTGCCCATGCGACAGGTGGGTGATGTCGCGGCCGTCGAACATGATCCGTCCGCCGGTCGGCTCGAGCAGCCGGGTGAGCAGCCGCCCGGTCGTGGTCTTGCCGCAGCCGGACTCGCCGACCAGGCCCAGCGTCTCGCCCGGCGGGCACGGAGAAGTCGACCTCGTCCACGGCCTGGACCGCGCCGACCTGGTGCCGGAAGATGACGCCCCGGGTGACCGGGAAGTACTTCATCAGCCCGGACACCTCGAGCAGGGCGTCGCCCGCGCCGCTGGCGGTGCCCGCTGGTCCCGGCGGTGCTCACTGCGGCGTGCTCACACGTCCCCCTGCGTGGTCGCGGATGGCGGGCGCGCCTGGCATCTGCCGCCGAGCTGCTCGTCCCGGGCCGTGCCGCCGCTGGTCGGCCGTCAGGTGGCAGGCGACCAGGTGCCCGGGCTCCACCTCGCGCAGCGCGGGCACCTCGGTCTGGCTCCGTCCGTCGGTCAGGCCGGCGTAGCGCGCAGCGGGGATGGAACGGGCAGCCGGACGGCACGCTGATCAGGCTCGGCGGGGTGCCCGGGATCGGGAGCAGCCGCGTCAGGCGCGCCTCGGTCGATGCGCGGCATGGAGGCGAGCAGGCCCCAGGTGTAGGGGTGGCCGGGCCGGTCGAAGACGTCCTCGGCCTGGCCGTACTCCGACCATCCGGCCCGCGTACATGACCAGGATGTCGTCGGACAGCTCGGCCACCACGCCCAGGTCGTGGGTGATGATGATGACCGCGGAGTGGTACTCCTGCTGCAGGTCCCAGATCAGGTCGAGGATCTGCGCCTGGACCGTGACGTCCAGCGCGGTGGTCGGCTCGTCGGCGATCAGCAGTTCCGGGTCGCAGCTCAGCGCCATCGCGATCATGGCGCGCTGCCGCATGCCGCCGGAGAACTGGTGCGGGTAGTCGTCGACGCGGTCGGCGGGCTGCGGGATGCCGACCCGGCCGAGCATGTCGACCGCGTGCTTGCGGGCGACCTTCTTGCCCACCTCGTTGTGCACCAGGTACGCCTCGGCGATCTGGGCGCCGACGGTGTAGTACGGGTGCAGCGCGGACAGCGGATCCTGGAAGATCATGGCCATCTTGCTGCCGCGCAGCTCGCGGACCCGGGCTGGCGGGGCGCCGACCAGTTCCTCGCCGTCCAGCCGGATGCTCCCGCTGATCTGGGCGTTGGTGCCCTGGTGCAGGCCCATGATGCCCAGGCTGGTGACGCTCTTCCCCGAGCCCGACTCGCCGACGATGCCCAGGGTGGCCCCGCGGTCGAGGCTGAACGAGACCCCGTCGACGGCTTTCACCAGGCCGTCGTTGGTCGGGAACTGGATCCGCAGGTCCCTGACCTCGAGCAGGGTGTCGGGCATCAGGTCCTCACCCTCGGGTCGACCACGGCGTACAGGATGTCCACCACCAGGTTGGCGATGACGATGAAGAACGCGGCCAGCATGGTGACGCCCAGGATCTCCGGCAGGTCCTGGTTCTGCATCGCCTCGATGGTGAACAGGCCGAGGCCGTGCAGCGAGAACGTGTATCTCGGTGATGATCGCCCCGCCGAGCAGCAGGCCGAGGTCCATGCCGAAGATCGTGACGATCGGGGTCAGCGCCGCGCGCAGCCCGTGCTTGAAGATCACCTTCCGCTCGCGCAGGCCCTTGGCCCGGGCGGTGCGGATGTAGTCCTCGCTCATCGTCTCCAGCATGCCCGCCCGGGTCAGCCGGGCGTAGAGGGCGGCGTAGAGGAAGGCCAGGGTGATCCAGGGCAGCACCAGGTTCCGCGCCCACAGGTAGCGGGTTCTTGGTCAGGGGCACGAACTGGACGTTGGGGAAGATCGGCCACTTGTAGCTGAACAGCTCCAGCAGGATCAGGCCGGTGAAGAAGATCGGGAGGGACACCCCGAGCAGGGCGACGCCCATCGAGAACCGGTCGAAGAAGGTACCCCGGCGCAGCGCGGAGAGCACCCCGATCGCCACCCCGCCGACCAGCCAGAGGATCGCCGCGCCGACGGCCAGCGAGAGGGTCACCGGGATGTCGCTGACCATCTGCGGCCAGACCGGCTGCTGGGTCTTGAACGAGTAGCCGAAACACGGCGGCGGGCAGTAGGTGGTGCTGGTGCCGCTGTTGTAGTGCGTGCCGAACACGATGGCCTTGAGGAAGCGGCCGTACTGCAGGTACAGCGGCGCGTTGAGGCCCAGCTTGTCCTCGATCGCCAGCACCGCCGCCCGGGTCGGGTTGCGGCCGACGTACTGCGCTGGCGAGCTGGTAGGTGGTCTGCCCGGCCAGCCGGGGGAGGAGGAAGAAGATCGCGAACATGATGATGCTGACCACGATCAGCAGGAAGACGGTGGCGATCAGCCGCCGGACGATGAATGTGATCACGGCTGCGGCGCTGGTGCCCGGCCGGGTCCCGGCCGGGCACCAGCGCCTTCACCTGCTCTCTTCGCTCGCTGCTACTCGTCTTCTCTACGGGCTACTTCACGCCGAGCACGGCGTAGTTGTACATGCCGTAGTAGGGCTGGACGTAGACGTTGGTGAGGTTCGGGCGGCCGGTAGAGCAGCGACTTGGCGTACACCTCGGGCAGGATGGCCGCGTCCTTCATGACCTGCATGTCGATCTGGGCGGTGTAGGAGTTCCGCGCCGTGGCGTCGTTCGGTGCTGGCCATCTTGGCGAGCTCGTTGTTGACCACCGGGTCGTTGAGCTCCTCGATGTTGGTGTTGCCGGCCGGGCTGATCGTGTCGCCGGCCGTGATGAAGTCGAAGAACCCGTAGCCGTCCGGCCAGTCCGGCGCCCAGCCGCCCATGGCGATGCCGAGGTCGTGCGAGTGCACGTAGTTCGGCACGCCGGCGAAGTTGCTGTAGTAGGTGCCCGACGGGTAGCCGTGCAGCTGAGCTTGATCCCGACCTGGGCCAGCGAGGCCTGCATGGCCTGCGCCGCGGACACTTCCTTGGGCCGGTCACTGCGGTAGGTGATCCCGGTGGTGAACCCGTTCGGGTGACCGCAGGTCTTAGCGCTGCCTTGGCCGCCGGGATGTCGCCGCCGGGCTTGGTGGTGGCCTCGTACAGGTCGAAGTGCTTCTGGCCGATGACGTTCGGCGGGGCCACCGTGCTGGCGATCGCGCCGCCGGCGACCGGGCCGCCGTAGGCGGTCTGCAGGTTCGTCTTGTTCGCCGCGTACTCGATCGCCTCCGGCAGTGCACGTTGTTCAGCGGCGCCACCTTGGTGTTGAGGTAGGCGAACCACAGGAACCCGCTGATCGGGTTGTCGGAGGAGGCCTTGAGCGTCGGCGAGGACAAGATCTTGGCCCGCGCCGCCGCCTGCACGCCGGTGCCCGGCCGCGTCCACGTCCAGGTCACCGGCGAGCAGCCGGTTGTCGAGGTCGTTCGGCGTTCACGTTCCAGTTGATGACGACCTTGCTGGGCAGCTGCTTGGCGTTCGGGTCGGTGGCCGGGTTCCAGAACGTGTTCGGCACCAGCGTGAGCTGCTTGTTCAGCTGGTAGCTCTGGAACTTGTACGGCCCGGTGGAGATCGGGTGCAGCTGGTAGTTCGTGCCGGTGTCCTTGTTCGGCGGCACCGGCGCGGTCTGCGGGATCGCGACCACGTAGTTGAAGTCCGCGAACGGCTTGGCCAGGTGGAACACGATGGTGGTCGCGTTCGGCGTCTGCACCGCATTCAGGCCCATCAGGTTCTTGGACCGGTCCTTGTACGGGCCCGGGTAGCGCCGGGCTTCTGCGGCTCCGAGCAGCAGCGAGAAGTAGTTCGGGCCCAGCGGCAACTTGGCCCGGTCGAAGGTGCGCTCGACCGCGTACTTGACGTCGGCCGAGGTGACCGAGGTCCCGTCCTCGAACTTCACGTCCGGCTGGATGTGGTAGGTCCAGGTCAGCCCGTTGTCACTGACCACGCCCGGCGCCGGTCGCCAGGTCCGGGACGACCTGCAGGCCGCACTTGCCGGGGCAGGACTTGTAGGTCATCAGCGGCATCGTGTAGAGCCGGGTCAGGTTCCACGAGAACGCGTAATAGGTGTTGCCCGGGTCGGTCGAGTCGGTGGTGCTGCTGTCGCCGAAGGTCAGCGTCCCGCCCTTTTTGGTGGACGGGGTGACCACTTTGGTGATCGCGGCGTTGAAGCCAGCAGTGGTCGACGAGCCGGCGCTGCCGCCGCTCCCGCCGCTCCCGCTGCTGCCGCCACAGGCGGCCAGCGCCAGAGCGGCGGTCGCCGCCAGCGCCGCCAGCCCTATGGTCCTGGGTCTCCTCATGAGGTGAACGCCTCCCTGTCGTGATTCATTGTGCGAATTTCGGTGATGCAGTGGCCTACCGGCTGCTTCTCGGGTCGAGAGCGTCGCGCAGCCCGTCACCGAACAGGTTGAATGCCAAGACGGTGATGAAGATGGCCAGGCCGGGAATGATCATGTACATCGGGTCGATCGAGTAGAAACCTTGACTGACCGCGTCCGAGAGCATCCCGCCCCAGCTGGGCGTGGGCGGGATGATCCCGACACCCAGGTAGGACAGGGCGGCCTCGAACAGGATGTTGGTCGGAATCAGCAGTGTGGAGTAGACCAGGATGGGCGCCACCAGGTTGGGCAGCAGCTCGCGGAACAGGATGTACGGACCGCGCGCCCCGATGCTGCGGGCGGCGTCCACGAACTCGCGCTCCCGCAGCGACAGCGTCTGGCCGCGGATGATCCGGCCCATATAGGGCCAGGCGAAGAACCCGATCACGAAGACGAGCAGGGCGATCCGCAGCGAATTGCCGTTCAGCCCGAACGCCGACGAGGGGATGACGCCGACCAGGGCGATCGCGAACACCAGCAGCGGGAAGGCCAGGAAGACGTCCATGACGCGGGCGATCACCGCGTCCACCCAGCCGCCGAAGTACCCGGCGATGACGCCCATCACCACGCCGATGCTGACCGCCAGCGCGGTGGCCAGGAACGCGATGAGCAGCGAGACCCGGGCCCCGTTGACGACCCGGCTGAGCACGTCCCGGCCGGTGACCGGCTCGACCCCGAACGGGTGGGCGAGGCTGATCCCGCCCAGCGGTCCGTTCGGGCGGCTGAATGTCGGATTGATCAGGTTCGCGTGATACACGGTCGGGTTCTGCACCAGGAACGGGCCGAAGATCGCCACCAGGATGAGGAAGACCACAACGCCGCCACCGACCATGGCCACCTTGTCGCGGCGCAGCCGCAGCCAGGCGATCTGGCCGAGCGACCGGCCCTCGATGGCCTTACCGCTGACCCCTTCGAGCACGCTCTCGGGTGCGAGGTCGCCAGACGTGGGCACGTCAAGCGGTGCTGCCATCTAGCGGCGCTCCCTGCTGCTCGTGACGGGAAAATTACCCGGCCGTCACGGCATAAGGCCGTGAGGTAGCCGGTTACCGGGGCCCCTACCGGGAGGATCTCCCGTTTTGCCTGGTCCGCGCCAGGGATACGACCACGTCGTGCCTGGATTGTGACCGAATCACAATGGCACCGTCATGGGTCGCCCCGCGTCTGCCCGGCCGCGGCCTCCCGCAGGGTGGCGAGATCGACCGCGCGCAGCGACGGGACGGTCAGGCGGGCGAGCCCGGGCGGGGGCGGCACGCTGGGGACCGCGACCACCGTGAGCCCGGCGGCGTACGCGGACCTGATGCCGGTGGGCGAGTCCTCCAGCGCGACGCACCGCCCCGGGGCCACCCCGAGCCGGGCGGCCGCCAGCAGGTACGGCTCGGGATCCGGCTTGCCGCGGGCCACGTCGGCGGCACACACCGTGACCGGGAAGCGGACCCCGATCGAGTCCAGCGCGGCGGCCATGATCTCCGGCTCGGCGGAGGTGACCAGGGCGTGCGGCAGGCCGGCCCGGCGACCTCGGCGAGCAGCTCGAGCGCGCCCGGCATCACCTGCACCCCGCGCGCCCGGACCAGGTCAGCCATGCCCTGCGGTAAGCCACTTTCCGATGACCTCCTGCGGCACCGGCTGCGCGGCCTTGCTCTGCATGTAGGCAGTCGACCGGGCCAGCGAGCCGCCGATGAGGTGCTGCTGGTCGGCCGGGCCCCAGGGGCTGCCCAACCGGGTCATGATCGCGGCCTCGGCCTCGAACCACAGCGGCTCGGAGTCCACCAGCAGCCCGTCCATGTCGAACGTGACCGCCTGCAGCGTCAGGTAGGCTTGCAGTGTCAAGTGGAGAAATACCTGGCTTCGGGGTGGAAGGTGATCAGGGCGTCGGTGGACTGTTCCGGCTCCAGCTGGAACTCCTCCGACAGCGCCACCCCGATCCGCTCGGGCCGCAGCAGGCGCACCACCTTGGCCCGGTCCTCCAGGTCCGGGCAGGCCGGGTAGCCAAACGAATACCGGCAGCCCCGGTAGCCGACCTTCAGGATGCCGTCGAGGTCAGCCGGGTCGTACCCAGCCAGGCCGGTCTCCTCGCGGACCCGGCCGTGCCAGTACTCCGCCAGGGCCTCGGTCAGCTGGACCGAGAGGCCGTGCAGCTCCAGGTACTCGCGGTAGGCGTTCTTGGCGAAGAGTTCCGCCGTGGCCCGGCTGATCGCCGGGCCCACGGTGACCAGCTGGAAGCCGACCACGTCCGGGTCGCCGGAGCCCGCCGGGCGGAAGAAGTCGGCCAGGCACAGATGCCGGTCGTGCCGCTGCCGGGGGAACGTGAAACGCTCCCGCTCGCCCCCGTCGCTGTCCAGGATGACCAGGTCGTCGCCGTCGCTGACCGCCGGGAAGTAGCCGTAGACCACCCCGGCCCGGAGCAGCCCCTCGCTCTGCACCCGGTCCAGCCACATCCGCAGCCGGGGCCGTCCTTCGGTCTCGACGAGCTCCGCGTAGGACGGGCCGCCCGCGCCGCGCCCGGGCTTGAGCCCCCACTGGCCCATGAACGTGGCCCGCTCATCCAGCCACGCTGCGTAATCGGAAAGCGGGATGCCCTTGACGATGCGGTCACCGAAGAAGGGTGGGGCGACCACCGGGTGGTCGGTGGCCACATCGGACCGGGCGGGCATGGACTCCGGCTCGGTGACCTGGAGCCTCGCCCCGGTGGCGACCCGGCGCTCGCGCATGGGCGGCAGCTGGGCTCCGGCCTCGCCCCGCTTGACGGCCATGAACGCGTCCATCAGGCGCAGGCCTTCGAAGGCGTCGCGGGCGTACCGGACCTCGCCGTCGAACAAGCTGGCCAGGTCCTGTTCCACGTAGGCGCGGGTGAGCGCGGCGCCGCCGAGCAGCACGGGCCACCGGCGGGCCAGGTCCCGGCTGTTCAGGTCGGCCAGGTTGTCCCGCATCACCACGGTGGACTTGACCAGCAGGCCGGACATGCCCACGACGTCCGCGTCGTGCTCGGTCGCCGCGTCCACGATGGCCGACACGGGCTGCTTGATGCCGATGTTGATCACGTCGTAGCCGTTGTTGGTCAGGATGATGTCGACCAGGTTCTTCCCGATGTCGTGCACATCGCCCTTGACGGTGGCCAGCACGATCCGGCCCTTGCCATCCTCACCGGACCGCTCCATGTGCGGTTCCAGGTGGCCGACCGCGAGCTTCATGACCTCGGCCGACTGGAGCACGAAGGGCAGCTGCATCTGGCCCGAGCCGAAGAGCTCACCGACCGTCTTCATCCCGTCCAGCAGGACGTCGTTGACGATCTCCAGGGCGGGACGCTGGGCGACCGCCTCATCCAGGTCGGCCTCCAGGCCGCCCCGCTCGCCGTCGATGATCCGGCGCTTGAGGCGTTCCCAGAGCGGCAGCCCGGCCAGTTCCGCCGCGCGGCTGGCCTTGACCGCGGCCGCGTCCACCCCGTCGAACAGCTCGAGCAGCCGGGCCAGCGGGTCGTAGCCATCCCGGCGGCGGTCGTAGACCAGGTCGAGCGCGGTCTGCAGCTGCTCCTCGGGGATCCGGGCGATCGGCATGATCCGCGACGCGTGGACGATCGCGGAGTCCAGCCCGGCCCGCACGCACTCGTCCAGGAACACCGAGTTCAGCACGGCGCGGGCGGCGGGATTGAGCCCGAACGAGACGTTGGAGACGCCCAGCGTGGTCTGCACGTCGGGGTAGCGCTGCTTGACCTGGCGGATGGCCTCGATCGTCTCGATCGCGTCGCGGCGGGTCTCCTCCTGCCCGGTCGCGATCGGGAAGGTCAGGCAGTCCACGATGATGTCGCAGGTCGCCATCCCGTAGTTGGTGGTGAGGTCCTCGATCAGCCGGGTGGCCACCGCGAGCTTCCACTCGGCACTGCGGGCCTGGCCCTGCTCATCGATGGTGAGGGCGATCACCGCGGCGCCATGCTCGACGATCATGGGCATGACCCGGGCGATCCGCGAGCCTGGCCCGTCGCCGTCCTCGTAGTTGACCGAGTTCACCACGGCCCGCCCGGCCAGCAGCTCCAGCCCGGTCTGGATCACCTCAGGCTCGGTGGAGTCGATCACCAGCGGCAGCGTGGCCGCCGTGGCCAGCCGCCCCGCCACCTCGGCCATGTCGGCCGGGCCGTCCCGGCCCACGTAGTCCACGCACAGGTCCAGCAGGTGGGCGCCGTCGCGGGTTTGCGCCCGGGCGATCTCCACGCAGTCCTCGTAGCGGCCCTCGATGAGCGCGTCCCGGAACGCCTTGGACCCGTTGGCGTTCGTCCGCTCCCCGATGGCCAGGAAGGACGTGTCCTGCCGGAACGGGACGTGCTGGTACAGCGAGGCGACCCCCGGCTCGGGCCGGGGCCTGCGCGGTGCCACCGGCCTCCCGCGCAGCCGCTGCACCACGGCGGCCAGGTGCTCGGGCGTGGTGCCGCAGCACCCGCCGACCAGGGCCAGCCCGAACTGCTCGGTGAACATGGCGTGCGCGTCGGCCAGCTGGGCCGGGCTCAGCGGGTACCGGGCGCCGTCGGAGGCGAGCACCGGCAGGCCGGCGTTGGGCATGCAGGACAGCGGGATGCGCGAGTGCCCGGCCAGGTAGCGCAGGTGCTCGCTCATCTCACCGGGGCCGGTCGCGCAGTTGAGCCCGATCAGGGTGATGCCCAGCGGCTCCAGCGCGGTCAGTGCGGCGCCGATCTCGCTGCCCAGCAGCATGGCCCCGGTGGTCTCGATGGTGACCTGGGCGATGAGCGGGAGCTGCGCCCCCGCCGCGGTCATCGCCCGCCGCGCGCCGATGATCGCGGCCTTGGCCTGGAGCAGGTCCTGGCTGGTCTCGATGATGATCGCATCGGTCCCGCCGCTGATCAGCCCGGCGGCGCCCAGCTGGTAGGCGTCGCGGAGGTCGGCGAACCGGGCATGGCCGAGGGTCGGCAGCTTGGTGCCCGGCCCCATGGAGCCGAGGACCCAGCGCGGGTGCTCCGGGGTGGACCACTGGTCGGCCGCCGCCCGCGCGATCCGGGCCCCGGCCTGCGACAGCTCGGCGATCCGCGCGGATAGCCCGTATTCACCCAGGTTGCTCAGGTTCGCGCCGAATGTGTTGGTGGTGACGCAATCGACGCCGGCCTCGAGGTACCCATCGTGGACGGCGCGGACGATATCTGGCCGGGTGACGTTGAGGATCTCGTTGCATCCCTCATGGCCATCGAAATCTTCCAGCGTCGCGTCGCTGGCCTGGAGCATTGTCCCCATGGCCCCGTCGGCCACCACCACGCGATCCCCGAGGACGGCACCGAGTTCCGGCCGGGCCGCGCGGGCCGGGCGGGCAGTGTTCGTCATAGGCCCCCTATTCTAGGGCGACGCGTCCCGCGGGGCCGGGTGGCCGGGACCAACGGCGGCCCCCGGGTCACGCGGCGATCACCGAGGTGCACGTAACCTGGTGTCATCCGGGTGAGCGGCGGCCCCGAAGGAGGTGGTGGGTGATCGAGCTGAACGGCGCTCAAGCGCTCTCCTCGCCGGCAGTCATCGCTGCCTTCGAAGGCTGGAATGACGCAGGTGAGGCGGCCAGCGGGGTGGTTGATCACCTGGGCCTGGCCTGGGAGGCCGCCCAGATCGCCGCCATCGATCCGGAGGACTACTACGACTTCCAGGTGACCCGGCCGGTGATGGAGGTCTCGGAGGGCCGCACCGACCGGCTGGTCTGGCCGACCACGCGGCTGTCCGTGGCCAGCCCGGAGGGTCTGGGCCGGGACATCGTGCTGGTGCACGGGATCGAGCCCAACATGCGCTGGCGGGCGTTCAGCGATGAGCTGGTGCAGTCCTTCACCGACCTGGGCGCGCAGACGGTGGTGCTGCTGGGCGCCCTCCTGGCGGACTCCCCGCACACCCGGCCGGTGCCGGTGGCGGCGGCCGCGTCGGATCCGGCCCTGGCCAGCGAGCTGCACGTCGAGCCGGTGGAGTACAAGGGCCCCACCGGGATCGTCGGGGTGCTCCAGCACGCCTGCACCCAGGCGGGCATCGCGACGGTGTCGCTGTGGGCATCCGTGCCGCACTACGTGGCCCAGCCGCCCAGTCCCAAGGCCACCCTGGCCCTGCTCCGGGGGGTCGAGGACGTCCTGGATATCTCGCTCCCGCTGGGCGACCTGCCGCAGGAGGCCCGGGCGTGGGAACGCGGCGTCGACGAGCTGGCCGAGCAGGACACGGAGGTCGCGGACTACGTCCGCACGCTGGAGGAGGCCAAGGACGCCACGGATCTGCCCGAGGCGAGCGGGGACGCGATCGCCCGGGAGTTCGAGCGTTACCTGCGCCGCCGCCGCCACCCCGGCGAACCCGGCCGCTAGAAAAGCACGCTCCGGTATGCGCGGCCTCAGCCACAGCCGGGAAGATAAAGGGGACCTGTACCACCGCTGATGTGCGGGCGAGGCCAGGCCCGCCGGAGGCGGGTGCTGGCCGAGCCTGCGCATGGCGGGGGGTCCAGGGGGGTCGCCCCCCCGGACTAGTAGGGCGGCCAGGGGACGGCGGGCCAGTCCTCGGGCGGGTAGGGGTGGACCTTCGCGGCCAGCAGCAGGTCGATCCGCTGCCTGGTGGCCTGGATTTCACTGGCCGCCAGCCGTTGCGGCAGTTCCTCGGCGAGCGGCCCGCTGTCCAGCTCGTCCTGCAGCCTGATCAGCGCCTCGATGGCCCGGGCAGGCAGTTTGCGGCCCCGCCACTGCCACAGCACGGTGCGGAGCTTGTACTCCTCGCCGAAGCACACCCCATGGTCACAGCCGTAGAGCCGTTCGGCGCTGACCGGCAGCAGGTGGCCGATCTTGCGGTCCGCGTTGTTGACCACGGCATCGAAGACGGCCATGTCCCGGAGCATCTGGTGATCCGAGCGCCGCGACAGGGCCACCAGGTCCATCTCGGCGTCGGTGTCGATCCACAGCTGGCACATGCCCGGGCCGAACGGGCCGTCCCGGTACACGGTCGGCGGGACCAGATCCCAGCCTGCGGCCCGGGACACCGCATACGCGGCCACTTCCCGGCCGGCCAGCGTGCCATGCGGGAAATCCCACAACGGCCGCTCGCCCGCGATCGGCTTGTACACGCAGGCTGACTCGCTGGACCCGTGCCGGATTGTGCAGTAGAGCGTGGCGTTGGACGCGACGATCAGGCGTCCCTCGATCTCCAGTTCTCCCTCGCGGAGCAGTTCGAGCGCGGCCGCGTGGTCATCCGGGGGCTGCTTGGGACGGCGCGGGGGACGGGGCCGGGACAGCCGGCGGGCGGGCGGCTTATCAGCCATTGGCGGCTCGGTGGCCATTCTGGCGCGGGCAGATGTGCCCCTCGGTGTCGAGCGGCAGGCCGCACAGCGGGCAGGGCGGCCGCCCCTGCCCCAGGATCCGCAACGCACGCTGGGAAAAGGCCCGCGCGGAGGCCGCGGTGATGCGGACCCGGAGTACCCCCGGGCCATTCTCGGGAATGTCCTCGGCCAGTGGCTCGACCGGCGTCTCGGACTCCTCCTGCGCCTCGATGACCACCCGTTCGTCCTCGCCGTCCCAGGCCAGGGCGATCGCGCCGACCCGGAAGTCCTCCATGAGCGGCAGGTCGAGTGGCTCGTCGTCGTTGAGGTCGCTGGGCGTGGCGGCAGGCACGGAGGTGAGTCCGCCGGTCCGCCGCAGCACCTCGTCGAGCAGTTCCTCGAGCCGTTCGGCGAGCAGGCTGACCTGGAACTTCTCCAGGGCGACGCTCGTCACCCGGCCGCTGGCGCTGGCCTGCAGGTAGAACGTGCGCTCTCCCGGCTGCCCGACTGTGCCGGCCACGAAACGATCCGGCGGGTCATAGGAGTACACCGACATGATCCCTATCCTCCCGCTCCCCCGCCGATGGCCGCGTCGCCCTCCCCGAACGGGGAGCGTGACGCTCCCTCGGCGGCCGCCTGTGGCGCCCCGCCATTTGCGGCCGCCTTCCCCGCACCCGTGCCCGCGCCCGCATCGTGCGGCCTGGCCAGCCCGGCGGCGGTGCGGCCAGTGTCATTCATTCGTACCAGGAAAGGGCGAAGCGGGGTGTACCGGATGACGCTCAGCGAGCATGGATCGACCTGAATACGCTGGCTCAGGTCCAGGTGCAGGCCGAGGCTGTCCGCGATGACCGCTTTGATGACGTCCCCGTGCGAGCAGATCAGGTAAACGGCGTCCTTGCCGAGCCGGGCGTTCCACTCCCGGACCGCGTTCACCGCGCGGTGCTGCACCTCGGGCATGGACTCCGCGTCTTTCCCGGGGAAGCGCACCGCGCTGGGATGGGCCTGCACCACCCGCCACAGCGGCTCCTTGGCCAGCCGCTTGAGCGGCTGGCCCGTCCAGTCCCCGTACTTGACCTCCGCGAACTGCTCGTCTTCGGTGACCGCGGGCGCAGCGCCGTCCCGCGCCGCGGCGATCGCCTCCGCGGTCTGGAGGCAGCGGTCCAGCGGGCTGGTGATGATCGCGTCCAGGGGCACGTCAGCCAGCCGGGCCGCCAGCGCCCCGGCCTGCGCCCGGCCACGGTCGTCCAGCGGGATACCCGGCGTCCGGCCCGTGAGGACATTTCCCGTTCCCGCCGTCAGCCCATGCCGCACCAGCAAAACCAACGTCACGCCATGACTCTAAAGGGTCGGCAGGACTGGTGGAAAAACGCGCCTTCCGCATCTCGCGGGCCGCTACCGGATGATCACCGGCTGGTCTAGCCGCCCGCCCGGGACAGCCCTCCGCCGTGGCCGGGCCGGCCGATGACGTAGGTGACCGCACCGAAGCTGACCAGATCACCGTCCCGGACCGGTACTGACGCCCGGACCCGCCAGCCGTTCAGCCTGGTGCCGTTGGTGGATCCCAGGTCATCCAGCATCCAGCCGCTGGCCCCGCGCTTCAGCCCGGCGTGCCAGCGGGAGACGGTCGGATCGGGCAGCACCATGTCGCAGCCGATGTCCCGGCCGATGGTGAAGCGGCTCTGGTCGCCAGAGGGGAAGACCAGTACCCGCTCGGGTGGCCGCCGGGGGGCGCTGGAAATAAGGCTGGTCACCGTGGCGCAGCCCCGCTGCCAGTACGCCTGCAAGGTGGCGCCCAGCCGGCGTTTGGACGGCAGATCGGCCAGCACCTGGGCCAGGTCGTCCTGGTAGCGGGCCTGCAGCGCTGATTCCAGCCGGTGACTCAGCGTGTCGTGAGTGAGCCGCCCCTCCGCGTACCGCTCGCGGAGCTGGCTGATCGCGTCGTCCCGGTCGGCATCGGACGCCCGGACCCGGTCAGCGCGCCACCCATCACGGAGCGGATCAGGACGCTCCGCCGGGGCGGCGCCGCCCGGGTTGCCTTCCATGGTCCTGAGTATCAGCGAGGGGGGCCGCCGGCACAAGCCATACAATCGACGCCGCCGGCCGCCAGATAACGGCAAAAGGGCCCGGGACAATCCGGCGGCATTCCTGTTCCGGCACCGTTCCTGGCCAGGCACGGCCTGTTCCCTAACGCCCGCCCGCGCCGGCGCCGTTTCCTGCCGGGCACGTTTCGTTGCGGGGCATTGTCGGACCCCCCGGTTAGGCTGGCTTGCGATGTCCGTGGCAACTGAGGCAGGCGGCACACCGGTGCCCGATGACCTTCCCGACGTATTCGGCGAATTCTGCGCGGCCGGCCTATGGCCGGGGCTGGGCCGGAAGCTGGCCAGCCAGCTGGCCGGGGCGGGCATCACCGGGCCCGGGCTGGTCAGTGCCGATCGCCTGGAACTCATCGAGGGCGTGAGCGGTGAGCGCGCCGGGTGGCTGGCCACGGCGTTCGCCGACGCCCGGCCCTGCTACGAGACGGCCCAGCTGCTCGCCGCCTGCCAGGTGCCGGCCCGGTTCGCTGGTCCGGCCGTGGCCATGCTGGGCCGCACCGCCTGCGACCAGCTGCGCCAGGACCCGTGGCGGCTGCTGGCCCTCCCCCAGATCCGGCCGGAGCAGGCGGACTGGTTTGCCCGCAAGCTGCTCCGCGAGCAGGCCAGCCCGCAAGACGAGCGGCGCGGCCGGGCTCTGGTGAGCTACCTGCTGGCCCGGGCGGCGCGGGACGGCCATACCGCGGTGCCCGCCGAGGTGGTCGCCGGCGCCCTGGGCCGGTTCCGCATCGAGGATCCGGCGGCCGCCATCGCCGCCGCGGTGGACGAGGGCGGCGTGCTGCCGTTCGAGGCCGGTCCCGGCGAGGTGGCGGAGGCCGGTGCGGCGGACCCAGATGGTGCGGCGGACCCGGATGAGGGAGCGGACCCGGATGAGGGCGGGGCCCTGGCCGAGGGAGAGTTCCCGGATGAGGGCGGGCCGGACGGCGCTGGACCCGACGGGGAACTGGCCGCGCCCGGCCTGCTGCTGGCGCTGGCCCGGTACGCCATGGCCGAGGAGAGCGTCGCGGAAGGGTTGCAGCGGCTGACTGCCCTGGCCGAGCCGCTCGACGGCGCGGACCCTGACCCGGACGCCGCGGCCGCGGCGGACCCCGGCCTGGACGCCGCGGCGGACCCCGGTCCGGATACGAGCCTGGACGCGACGCAGCAGGCGGCCGTGGCGGCGGCCGGGGCGCACGGGGTGTCCGTCCTGGCCGGCGGCCCGGGCACCGGCAAGAGCCGCACGATAGCGGCGGTGGTCGCGATGGCCGCCGCCCACGGCCTGACCGTCGCCCTGGCCGCCCCGACCGGCCGGGCCGCGAAGCGGCTGGAAGAGCTGACCGGCGTCCCGGCCACGACTGTGCACCGGCTGCTCGGGGCGCAGGGCGGGGCCCGGGCCAGCGACCCGGCCGCCGGTCCCGGCGGCCCGCCGCCGCGTGGGACGGGCGACGCGGCCTGGGTCTTCAGCCGGAACGAGGAATGGCCGCTGGACGCCGACCTGATCGTGGTGGACGAGGCGTCCATGCTCGACGCGGAACTGGCGGCCGCGCTGGTCGAGGCGTGCCCCGGACGGGGCCAGGCTGCTGCTCGTCGGTGACCCCGCCCAGCTGCCGTCGATCGGGCCGGGCCGGGTGCTGGCGGACATCATCGACTCGGGCGCCGTGCCGGTCACCGAACTGAGCCGGCTGTACCGCCAGCGCGACGGGGGCGTCATCGCCCGGCTGGCCACGGCGGTGCGCGGCGGCACCCTGCCGCCCGTGGACTCGCCGGACCGGGAAGTGGTGGTGCTGGCCGCCCGCAGCAGCGCCGACGCCGCGCACCGGGTCATGCAGCTGATCACCGACTCGATCCCGCGCGCCCTGGGCATCCCCGCGGCGGATATCCAGGTGATCACTCCGGTGCACAAGGGACCTGCCGGGACCATCGCGCTGAACCAGGCCCTCAAGGAGCGGCTCAATCCCGGCCCGGGCGCGCACGGCGGATTCGATCCCGGTGATCGCGTGGTCTCCGTGGCCAACCACGCCGACGCGGGTTTCAGCAACGGTGAGGTCGGCACGGTCGTGGGCCGCGGCGAGGGCGGCCTGCAGGTGGCCTTCCCCGCCGCCCCGGTGTGCGTGCCCGATAAGTTCCTCAGCGACTTGCGGCATGGCTGGGCGGTGACCGTGCACCGGGCCCAGGGGTCCGAATGGCCCGCGGTGGTCGCGGTGTTCCCCGCGGAAGCGGCCGGGATGCTGTCCCGCCCGCTGGTCTACACCGCACTGACCCGGGCGCAACGTCACCTGTCCGTGGTGCACGGGGCCGGACCGGCACTGTCCCGGGCGGTGTCGACCGTCGGCGAGCCGCCCCGGGTGACCCGGCTGGCCGCGCTCCTGGCCGGTGAGTAGAGCCCGGCGCGAGAGTCCGGTCGGGACGGTCCGACCTGGACCACCCCTTCCCGGGGGCAGCGTGCGGCACTCTTGGCTGCGCGAACGCCTCTTGCTGTTATCAACCCATGGCCTTGCTGGAGATTCCCGCGGTCACTTGAAGATCACGGTACGGCGGCCGTGCAGCAGGATCCGGTGCTCGGCGTGCCAGCGCACCGCCCGGGCCAGCGCGATCCGCTCGGCGTCCCGCCCGAGCGCGGCCAGGGCCGCCGGCGAGGCGTTGTGCTCCACCCGGGCCACCTCCTGCTCGATGACCGGCCCCTCGTCCAGGTCGGCCGTCACGTAGTGGGCGGTCGCGCCGATGACCTTGACCCCGTACTCGTAGGCCTGCTGGTACGGCCGGGCGCCGCGGAAGCTCGGCAGGAACGAGTGATGGATGTTGATGATCCGCCCGGCCAGCTTCGCGCACACCTCCGGGGACAGGATCCGCATGTACCTGGCCAGCACCACGAAGTCGATACGGTGCGCGGCCACCAGGTCGAGCAGCCGCCCCTCGGCCTCGGCCCGGTCGGCCGGATCCGGGCCGACCGGCACGTGCTCGAACGGCACCCCGTGCCCGGCCGCCAGCCGGGCCAGGTCGGGATGGTTCCCGACGACCAGCGGCACGTCAATCGCCAGGGCCTCCGCCTCCCTGCGGTACAGCAGGTCGTTGAGGCAGTGACCCTCCCTGGACACCATGATCAGCACACGCGGCCGGATGGCCAGGTCGTGCAGGTCCCAGTCCATGCCGAACTCGTCCGCAATGGGCCCGAACCCGGCCCGCAGGGCCGGGATGTCCGCCGGTGCGGCGCCCAGCGTCTCGACGTGGACCCGCATGAAGAACCGGTTCATGGTCAGGTCCGCGAACTGCTGGCTGTCCAGGATGTTGCTGCCCGACCCGTGCAGGTAGGCGGCGACCGCGTGGACGATCCCGGGCCGGTCCGGGCAGGACAGCGTCAGCACCAGCTGCCTGGGGCCCGCGGCAGGCACGCCGCCCCGCTGGGCCGTCACCTGCGCTCTGCCTTCAACTGCGCCGCCTTCAACTGCGCCGCGCCTTCACCTGAGCTGTGCCTCCCACCGGTCAGGCGCCGACCGCGTGGACGCCGCCGTCGCAATGCACGATCTCGCCGGTGGTCGCGGGGAACCAGTCCGACAGCAGCGCGACACAGGCCCGGGCGGCGGGTCCCGCATCGTTGATGTCCCAGCCGAGCGGGGCCCGGCTGTCCCACAGGCTGGTGAGGCCGTCGAACCCGGGAATGCTCTTGGCGGCCATGGTCCGCAGCGGGCCGGCCGACACCAGATTGACCCGGACACCCCGGGGGCCCAGGTCACGGGCCAGGTACCGGGCGCAGGACTCCAGGCCGGCCTTGGCCACCCCCATCCAGTCGTACCCGGGCCAGGCCTGCGCCGCGTCGAAGTCCAGGCCGACCACGGATCCGCCGTCCGGCATCAGCGGCAGCGCCGCGACCGCGAGCGCCTTGAGCGAGTAGGTGGATACCTGCAGCGCGGTGGCCACGTCCGCCCATTCGGTATTCAGGAAGTTGCCGCCGAGCGCGGCCTGCGGCGCGAACCCGATCGCGTGGACGACGCCGTCCAGCCCGTCCAGATGCCCGCTGACCCGTTCGGCCAGCGAGCCGAGCTGGCCCTCGTCGGCGACGTCCAGCTCGATGACGGGCGGCGGGTCGGGCAGCCGCTTGGCGATCCGCTCCACCAGGCTGAGCCGGCCGAACCCGGTCAGCACCAGCCGGGCGCCCTCCTGCTGGGCGATCCGCGCGACATGGAAGGCGATCGAGGAGTCGGTGAGCACGCCCGTCACCAGGATTCGCTTGCCGTCCAGGATTCCCATCGCTGTTCCTTCCCTCCCTAGTGACCCATGCCCGGGCCCTGCCTAGTGACCCATGCCCAGGCCACCATCGACCGGGATGACCGCCCCGGTGATGTAGGCCGCATCCGGCCCGGCCAGGAACGCAACGGTCGCCGCGACCTCATCGGCCGTGGCCAGGCGGCCGAGCGGCACCTGCCCGAGGATGGCGGCCTTCCGGTCGTCGGGCAGCGCGGCCGTCATGTCGGTGTCCACGAAGCCCGGGGCTACGACGTTGGCGGTGATGTTCCGGCTGCCCAGTTCCCGGGCCAGCGAGCGGGCCAGCCCGACGAGCCCGGCCTTGGAGGCCGCGTAGTTCGCCTGGCCGCCTGAGCCGAGCAGGCCGACGACGGAGGAAATGAACACCATCCGCCCGCGGCGCAGCCGCATCATCCCGCGCACGGCCCGCCTGGCCACCCGGTAGGCGCCGGTCAGGTTGGTGTCGATCACGTCGGTGAAGTCGTCTTCCTTCATGAGCGCCAGGAGCTGATCGTGGGTGATACCCGCGTTCGCCACCAGGACTTCCACCGGTCCCTGCTCCGCCTCGACCTTGGCGAAGGCCTCGTCCACGGCGGCGGCGTCCCGGACGTCGCAGGCCACCGTGGCCAGCCCGGCGACGGGGTCACCGGACCGGGAGGTCACGGTGACCTGGTCACCGCCGGCCGCGAGCCGGCGTGCGATGGCCAGCCCGATGCCCCGGTTCCCGCCGGTGACGAGGACGGATCGGCTCATCGGCGTGCCTTCTTTCCTGATCAGCAAATCGAATCCGCGGGCCGGTACTGGCCGGCTTGGCGAGCGTACCCGGCTGGGCCCGGCGGGCGTGGGATAGGTTGCCACTCGTGGAGCACAGTACTCATAAGGACCAGACCAGCGGTCCCGCACCAGGCCTTGCAGAACCCGGCGGGGGCACCGGGAACGGGCACCAGATCGATCCCGAGTTCGCCGGGCTGCCGCTGCGCGAGTTCTCCGCGGCCGCCCTGCAGCGGGCCCGGGAGCTGGGCGCGGGGCACGCCGATTTCCGCGCCGAGCGCATCCGGGGCCAGGAGATCGGGCTGTCCGACGGCCATCTGGAGACGTTGCTGGATGCGGACGAGCTGGGCCTCGCAGTCCGCGTGGTGCTGAACGGCACCTGGGGCTTTGCCGCCGCGGTGGACCTGACCCCGCAGGCGGCGGTGCGGGCGGCCGAGGAAGCGATCGACGTGGCCAAGGTCGCCGCCGCGATGAACACCGAGCGCATCGACCTGGCACCCGAGCCCGGTTACGGGGATGTCAGCTGGGTCTCCGCCTACCAGCAGGATCCGTTCAGCGTCAACGTCGCGGACAAGCTGGCCCTGCTGTCCGACTGGAGCGCGCGGCTGCTGGCCAGCCCGGTGATCGACCACGTTGACGCCTCGCTGCTCCAGGTCCGGGAATGCAAGTTCTTCTCCGACGGCGCGACCACGGCCACCCAGCAGCGGGTCCGGCTGCACCCGGTGCTCACCGCGGTCGCGGTGGAACCCAGCGGCCGGTTCGAGACCATGCGCACGCTGGCCCCGCCGGCCGGCCGGGGTTTCGAGTACCTGACCGGCACCGGCTGGGACTTCGATGCCGAGCTGGCCCGGCTGCCGGATCTGCTGGCCGAGAAGCTGGCCGCACCCGCGGTCCAGGCGGGCCACTACGACCTGGTCATTCACCCGTCCAATCTGTGGCTGGTGATCCACGAGTCGATCGGGCATGCCACCGAGCTCGACCGGGTGCTCGGCTACGAGGCGGCCTACGCCGGGACCTCCTTCGCGACCCTGGACAAGCTGGACCGGCTCCAGTACGGATCGCCGTCCATGCGGGTCACCGGTGACCGGACCGTGCCGCACGGCCTGGCCACCGTGGGCTACGACGATGAGGGCGTCGCGGCCCAGTCCTGGGACCTGATCTCCGGCGGGGTGCTGCGCGGCTACCAGCTCGACCGCCGCATCGCCCAGCTGACCGGGTTCGGCCGGTCCAACGGCTGCGCGTTCGCCGACTCCCCCGGCCACATGCCTATCCAGCGCATGGCCAACGTCTCACTCCAGCCCGCCGAGGGCGGCCTCGACACCGAGGACCTGATCGCCGGGGTGACCAACGGGATCTACATCGAGGGCGATAAGAGCTGGTCCATCGACATGCAGCGGTACAACTTCCAGTTCACCGGGCAGCGGTTCTACAAGATCACCAACGGCCGGCTGGACGGCCAGCTGCGCGACGTGGCCTACCAGGCCACCACGACCGACTTCTGGAACTCGATGGAAGCCGTAGGCGGCCCGCAGACATACCTGCTCGAGGGGGCATTCAACTGCGGGAAAGGCCAGCCGGGGCAGGTCGCCCCGGTCAGCCACGGCTGCCCCACGGCGCTGATGCGCGGGGTCCGGGTGCTCAACACCTCGGAGGAGGGGGCATGAACCCGCAAGACACCGTCGAGCGTGCCCTGGCCGCGGCCCGCTCCGACGACTGCATCGTGATCGCCGACGAGAGCTCGACCGCGAACCTGCGCTGGGCCGGCAACACGCTGACCACCAACGGCGTCTCGCGCTCCCGTCAGCTGACGGTGATCGCGGTCAGCCGGCGCGCGGCTGGCACGAGCGTGGGCGTGGTGTCCCGCGCGGGCGTGCGCGATGACCAGGTGGAGGACGTGGTCCGGGCGGCCGAGCAGGCCGCCGGCGACGGCTCCCCGGTGGAGGATGCCGAGTCGCTGCTGGGGCCGGGCGACGAGGCAGTGCAGAACATCTCGGGCGGGGGCCACTGGGACGACCCGGTGGCCAGCACCGAGATCGGGGTGTTCAGCGGGTTCGCGGCCGAACTGGGCGGCGCGTTCGAGGCCGCGCAGGGCGGCGGGCGCAAGCTCTACGGCTACGCCGAGCACTCCCTGAACGGCACGTTCCTGGGCACCTCGACTGGCCTGCGGCTGCGCCACGATCAGCCGTCCGGCAAGGTCGAGATGAACGCGAAGTCCGCCGACCTGGCCCGCTCGGCCTGGGCGGGCTGCGGCACCAAGGACTTCGCTGACGTCGATGTCGCCTCGCTGGACGCCGGCCTGCGGCAGCGCCTGGACTGGGCCCAGCGGAAGATCGATCTGCCGCCCGGCCGGTACGAGACGCTGGTTCCTCCCGGCGCCCTGGCCGATCTGCTCGTCTACATGTACTGGTCCTCCGGGGCCAAGGATGCGCTGGACGGCCGCAGCGTGTTCAGCAAGCCAGGCGGCGGCACCCGGGTCGGTGAGCGGCTGGCCAGCCTCCCGCTGAGGCTGTACAGCGACCCGGCCCTGCCCGGGCTGGAAAGCTCCCCGTTCGTCGTCGCGCACGCCTCGCGCCGTGACGCCTCGGTCTTCGACAACGGGCTGGGGCTGCAGCGCACCGACTGGATCCGCGACGGCGAGCTGGCCGCCCTCATCCAGACCCGGCACACCGCGGAACTCTCCGGGCTGCCGGTCACTCCCAGTGTCGACAACCTCGCTCTGCACGGCCCGCCTGATTCCTCGGCGTCGCTGGAGGACATGGTGTCCCGCACCGGGCGCGGCCTGCTGCTCACCACCCTGTGGTACATCCGCGAGGTGGACCCGCAGACGCTGCTGCTGACCGGGCTGACCCGTGACGGCATCTACCTGGTGGAGGACGGCGAGGTCACCGGGGCGGTGAACAACTTCCGCTTCAACGAGAGCCCGGTCGCGATGCTGGGCCGGCTGGCCGAGATTGGCGCGACCGTCCCCGCCCTGCCCCGCGAGTGGGGTGACTACTTCACCCGGTGTGCCATGCCCCCGGTCCGGGTCGAGGGCTTCAACATGTCCTCGGTCAGCCAGGCCAGCTGACCGGGCCTGGCTGGCGGTCATCCGATCGCCCGGTGGCCGTGTCGATGAGCGTCTCGGCGGCCCGGCGGGCCTGGCGGGCCGGGCCATCGGCGCCCAGCGCCTGCACCGACGCGTAGACGCCTTCCATCACGAGAGCGAGCTGGTCGGCGAGCGCGGCCGGGTCGCCGACCGGGGTTTCGTCGGCCAGGTCGGCCGTCAGCTGCGCCAGCCGCTCCCGGACCCAGGCTTTGGTGGCGATGGCCCGGAGGCGGGCCGGGTGGTCCGGTTCCGGGAACTCGGCCAGGGTCATGAGGAACGGGCATCCCCGGCAGCGGTCCGGCTGGACCTGCCCGGCCAGCGCGTCGAACAGGGAGAGCAGGCGCGTCCGCGCGGTCCCGAGCTCAGGCCGGGTTACCTCGCTCACCCACTGCCGGTAGGGCCCGGCGTTGGCGGCGATGTAGGCGGCGACCAGGTCATCTTTGGAGGCGAACAGCCGGTAAAGGGTGGTCGGGGCCACGCCGGCCTCCGCGGCGACCTTGTCGATGCCGGTGGCCCGGATCCCATGCCAGTAGAACAGCTTCTGGGCGACGCCGAGGACGTGCTCACGGGTCTCAGCCGCGCTCCGCCTGAACCGCTGCTGCCTGGGCATCGCCTTGACGTCTTCCTGTCCGCCCGATTACGTTAGGGAACGTTCCCTAACTAACATACCCGAGCACGCGGAGCGTCGCCATGTTTCTGGTCACTGGTGCCACCGGGAACGTCGGCGGAGAACTCGTCCGGGCCCTGGCCGGAACGGGCGCGCCGGTAAGGGCGCTGAGCCGCCAGGGCGAGCGGGCGGGCCTGCCTTCATCGGTGCAGATGGTCACCGGCGACCTGAACCAGCCCGCCACTCTCACCGCTGCCCTGGCCGGGGTGGACGGCGTGTTCCTGCTCAGCGGGTATGACGACATGCCCGGGATACTGGCCGAGGCCAGCCAGGCCGGGGTCACCCGCGTCGTGCTGCTGTCCGGCGGCGGCGCCCGGAGCACCGATACCGGCAACGCCGTATCGGCCTACCAGCTCGGCTCCGAGGCTGCGGTCCGGGACTCGGGCCTGGCCTGGACGATCCTGCGGCCGGCGGCGTTCATGTCCAACGCGTTGCGGTGGGCCGGCCAGATCCGGGCCGGCGACACCGTGCGTGAGCCCTTCGCCGATGTTCGCGTCGCGGTCATCGACCCGGCGGACATTGCCGCGGTGGCCGCGGCCGCGCTGACCACGGGCGAGCATCCGGGCCGCACCTACACCCTGAGCGGCCCGGAGCCGCTGCTGCCCGCGGACCGGTTGCGCATCCTCGCCCGGGTTCTCCGGCGTGACCTGCGCCTGGAACCGCTGTCCGACGAGGATGCGCACGAGCAGATGAGCAAGGAGATGCCGGACGAGTACGTCCGCGCCTTCTTCAGCTTCTACGCCGACGGCACCCTGGACGAGTCCCGGGTCGAGCCGGCCGTCCAGCAGATCCTGCAGCGGCCTCCCGGTAACTTCGCGCGCTGGGCGCACGCCCACGCCGCGGCCTTCCGCTGAGCGGCTGGGCCGGAATCGGGCGGGACGCCGCGGGTCAGCTGTCTTCGAGGCGGAAGCCCACCTTCAGGCCGACCTGGAAGTGCGCCACCTCACCGTCGGTGATCTGCCCGCGCACCTGGGTGACCTCGAACCAGTCCAGGTGCCGCAGGGTCTGCCCGGCCCGGTGGACCGCGTTGCGGATGGCGGGCTCGATCCCGTCCGGCGACGTGCCGACGATCTCGGTGACGCGGTAGGTACGTTCGGTCATGGCCCCTCCAGAGGGTTAGTGAAATCCGGGAAGTGGGTCCCGCTCGCGGGACTGGCGCCCCATCCGGCGTTCCGGCAGGGTGTTCCGGTGTGACTGCTAACGCTTCCGAGCTTGAGCGCCAGGCCCGAGAGCTCCTGCGCCCTGAGGTCTATGAGTACTACGCCGGGGGTTCCGGTGGCGAGGTGACCCTCCGGGCCAACGACGAGGCCTGGCGCCAGGTCCGGTTCCTGCCCCGGGTGCTGCGCGACGTTTCGGCCGTCCGGACCGGCGTGCGGCTGGGCCAGCCGCTGAACCTGGAGCTGCGCACCCCGATCGCGGTGGCACCGACCGCCTTCCACCGGCTCGCCCATCCCCAGGGAGAGATAGCCACGGCGTCCGGCGCCGCCCGGGCCGGGGCCTTGTTCGTGCTGTCCACCCGGAGCACGCGCCGCATCGAGGACGTAGCCGCGGCCGTCGCCGACGGCGGGGGCAGCTGGTGGTTCCAGGTGTACCTGATGTACGAGCGGGAGCTCACCGCCCGCCTGGTCCAGCGGGCCGCCGCGGCAGGCGCGCAGGCGCTGGTCCTCACGGCGGACACCCCGGTGGTCGGGCGCAAGGCCCGGATGCCCCGCGACGGGCTGATCGAGGAGCCGGACTTCCTGGTCAACCTGGGGCCGCTGGAGGACCTGGCCGTTACGGAGTTCGTCCCGGTGAGCCTCGCGGACATCGGCTGGCTCAGTGACGTCAGTGGCCTGCCGGTGGTCATCAAGGGGGTGCTGCGGGCCGATGACGCCGCCGCCTGCCTTTCGGCTGGCGCGGCCGCGGTCATCGTGTCCAACCACGGCGGAAGGCAGCTGGACCAGGCCATGCCCACGGCCCTGGCCCTCCCGGACGTGCTGGCCGCCGCGGCGGGCCGCCCGGTGTATGTGGACGGCGGCGTGCGGACCGCCGAGCACGTGCTGGCCGGGCTCGCGCTGGGCGCCCAGCTGGTATTCGTGGGCCGCCCCGTGCTGTGGGCCCTGGCCTGCGGCGGGGCGGATGGCGTGCAGGCGTGGCTGGACGGCCTGACCGACGGCCTGGCCCACGTCATGGCGCTGGCCGGCGCCGCCGCGCCAGACGAGCTTCCCGGCCTCGCCGCCATCGTGGATCACGCGACCAGGGCGTCCCGCTGACCCCGCAGGCCACTCCCCCATCCCGCATTCGCCTGCCGCTGCCGGCGGACGTACGTTGGGGGTGTGAAACCCACCGCTGGGGCGCGCCGTCACCGCGCGTACCTCGTTACAGAGGCACAGCCGCCTCTGTCGGCAGACATTGCCTCACGGCAGCGCCGCTACCTGATCATGATGGGAATCCGGGTCGCTTGTTTTGCGGCCACGATTGCCCTGTTCGTCGCGGGCGCGGGGTGGTGGGCGGCGTTTCCGGCGGTGGGTGCTATCACCATCCCCTATTTCGCCGTAGTGATCGCCAACGGCGGCCGCGAGCCCGCTAGCACCAGGGGTTTTCGGGCCTACGAGCCACGGTTGCCAGAACGCTACATCTCCCCGGATGCAGCCGGGTGGCCTGCTGGGAGGCCCGCCCCGGAGGGGACGTCCCCCGGGCCGCAGCCACCCCGGTCGTTTAGCCAGGAAACAGAGCCTGAAAAGCAGCCTGGAAACGGCTGAACGACCGAGCAGGACGCGGTGCCAGACCCGATCTGCTCGTAATCCGGTCTTGACGCACAAGGGGGGGTTTCGGTGTAACATGCATAGCGGTGCTCTGGTCCCCCGTCGGAGCACCTGCCGGCGTTCCGGGCCCCCGTCGGAACGCCGATGAATGCGACGCCGGGTGGTTTGCCCCCGTAGCCACCCGGCGTCGCTCTATGCTTGGCGACCTTCGGTCGCCCGCGCCAACGGCTCGCAGTATTTACCCGGGGGGCGACCCCCCGGACCCCCCGAAGCGCGCTCCGCGCGCACCCCCCTCGGCGCTCGACGGTCTCCCCCGGATTGCCAGCCAGTGACCTCACAGCGGCCGCGTCGTTTAGTTGACTTAGCGACTTAGCGATGGATAGCGGCTTCCGTGATCACGGTCAATATTTGACATATCGCACCAGTTATTGACCGTGATCATGGAGGGGCGATCGGGGCCGACGGCGGCGAAGTGGACTTAGGCGGTGGACCGGGGACCAGGGCCGCGGCGTTTGGTGGGCCGCGGACTGGTTCCCGATCCACCGCCCCAGCGGATAGACCCAGTCCTACTCCGTGGCGTTTGGTGGGCCGCGGACTGGTTCCCGGTCCACCGCCCCCGGCGGATAACCCCAGAGCGACCTACTCCGTCTTGCTGAACTCAGCGATCGCGATGCCCAGCATGACCAGCCCCATCGCGGCCACGATGGCCAGCGACAGCCAGATCGGCACCAGCCAGCCGTTCCAGGTGATCCCGGGCGACAGATGGGCCAGGGCCAGCGGGTTGATGTTCAGGTGCGAGAACACCGCGTGCCGCATCGGGCCGACCACATACGTCAGCGGGTCGATCCGGGTCAGCACGCTCAGCCAGCCGGGCAGCCCGGACAGCGGGTACAGCGCTCCGGACAGGAAGAACAGCGGCAGGACCAGCATCTGGGTCAGCGCCATGAACGCCTGGAACTGGGTGATCCGGGCCGCCATCATCACCCCGAACGCGGTGATGGTGAAGGACAGCAGCAGCAACTCCCCGATCAGCGTGAGGATCAGCACCGGGTTGTAGGGCACGTGGGCTATCCAGGCCAGGCACAGCATCACGATGCCCTGGAAGGTGGCGATGGTGGCGCCGCCCAGGCACTTGCCGACCACGATCGCCGCCCGGCTGACCGGCGCGACCAGCATCTCCCGCAGGAAGCCGAACTCCCGGTCCCAGACGATCGAAGCGGCCGAGAATACCGCGGTGAACAGCACCGACATGGCCAGCACGCCCGGGAAGATGAACGTCTTGAAGTCCACTCCAGACGGAAAATTGCGCCCGGCGAGCGAGGACAGGCCGGTGCCGAGGACCAGCAGGAACAGCAGCGGCTGGATCAGCGACGTGATGGCCCGCAGCCGGTCCCGGCGGAATCTGATCATCTCGCGGCGCCACACGATGCTCACCGCGCGCAGGTCGGAGCGCAGGCTCCGCTCCGGCACCGCGACCCGGATCTGGGCGGCCAGGCCCTCGTCCGGGGCCGCGATCCCGCCCGGCTGGGCGGTCTGGGTTGCCATGCTCATCGCCTCCCTCGGATGCGCTGCGCCATCTGCCGCATGTGGTCGGTCCCGGACGCCTCGGCGTCCCGGATGGTGGTCCCGGTGTAGGACATGAACACGTCGTCCAGCGACGGCCGGGACACGCTGACCGACCGGATCGGGATACTGAGCCGGGCGAAGAGCTGGGGCACGAACTGCTCTCCCGACTCCACCGAGAACGTGACCGCTCCCTCGTGGATGCCGGCCTCGATGCCGAACACGTCGGCCAGCTCCTTGATCGCGGCGTCGTCGTCGGCGGTCTGGATCTGCACCCGGTCCTTGCCCACGCTGGCCTTGAGCGCCTCGGGCGTGTCGATGGCCACGATCTTCCCGTGGTCGATGATGGCGATCCGGTCGCAGTGCTCGGCCTCGTCCATGTAGTGCGTGGTCAGGAAGATCGTGATGTCTTCCCGGCTCTTGAGGTCGTTGATGTACTCCCAGATCGACGAGCGGGTCTGCGGGTCCAGACCGACGGTCGGCTCGTCCAGGAACAGCACGTGCGGCGCGTGCAGCAGGCCGCGGGCGATCTCCAGCCGCCGCTGCATGCCGCCCGAGTACGTACTGACCAGGCTGTCCCGCCGGTCCCACAACCCGACCATGTCGAGCACCTGCTTCATCCGCGGCCCTACCGCCGCGGACGGGACCGCGTACAGCTCCGCGTGGAAGCGGAGGTTCTGCGCCCCGGTCAGGTAGTTGTCGAGCGTGGTGTCCTGGAACACCAGGCCGATATTGCGGCGTACCGCGTCCCGCTCGCTGACCACGTCGTGGCCGGCCACGCTGGCCCGGCCGGAGGTCGGCCGGGCCAGGGTGCAGAGAATCTTGATGGTGGTGGACTTCCCGGCCCCGTTGGGTCCCAGGAAGCCGAACGTCTCCCCCGCCGCGACCTCGAAGTCGATGCCGCGCACCGCCTCGATGTCCCCGTAACTCTTGGTCAGCCCGGACACCACCACCGCGGTTGGCCTGGTCTCCAGCTGCACGCCTGGCCGGGGCCGTAGCCGGCTCACCGGCCCCGTCTGCGCCTGCCTGTGTTGCCACTCTTACGCGCCTCCTGCTAGTCCATGCAGAGCCTAGCCGCGATGGTCTCCCGGCTCACCGCGGCTAGACCCGGCATTACCTATTCGGCGGGCTGGTCGTTCCCGGCCTGGCCGGCTGCGTTGTCGGCCGCAGGCTGCTCGTCTTCCGCGGCCAGGATCTGGTACAGCTTCCGGCGCGCGTCGGTGAGGATCTGCTGCGCCTGGGCGACCTGGGCGTTGTTGCCCACCCGGACCACCTGCATCGCCGCCATCGCGACGGTGCCGAACAGCCGGCGCATCTCGATCGTGTCACCACCGACCGAATTGGCCACCAGGTCCCAGGGCGCCTGCAGCTCGTCCGGGTGCGCCGCCACATAGCTGCGGCCCTCCTCGGTGAGCTCGAACGCCCGGCGGCCGCCTTCGCCCGTCGTGGCGCTGATCAGGCCCTCGTCCTCCAGCTGCTGGAGCGCCGGGTACACCGACCCGGGGCTGGGCTTCCACAGCCCGCTGCTGCGCTCGCTGATGTCCTGGATGATCTGGTAGCCGTTACGGGGGCCGTCGGCCAGCAGCGCGAGGGCTGCCGCCCGGACGTCGCCGCGCTTGACCCGGGGCCCGCGCATCCGCGGGCCGCCGAACCACGGGCCGAAGTCCGGCCCGCCCGCGGGCATGGCCTCGGCCCTGCCCCAGCCGCCGCGTCCGCCCGGTCCCCCGGGCCCGCGGACGGGACGCCGGCGCGGACCGTGACGGTGGCCCCACACTTCTTCTTGCTCGTCTCCTGGGCCTCCCCAGGGTTCGCTGTGTCGCATGATGTGTCACTTCCTTGATCTTGGTGGCAGGGCTCTGACTGGAGTGTCCAGGAGCTCTCCTGCCTTACTGGATAGCTCAAAGATATATCGGAATGCATCGGAGAGCAAGTCCCGGAAGCCGGGCAGGCCGATGCGCTGGCTCAGGCCGCCGCCCGGCTGCAGGTCAGCCGCGGTGCACGATTCATCCGCAACGAAGACCCCCGTGGCGGTAAAGCCGCTCCCGGCCCAGGACCTGGGGCGGTGGAGGGACGGGTCCGCGGCCGGAGGGTGCAGAGGCGGGTCCGCGGTCCGAGGCGGTGCATAGGGACGGGCGGAGGCGGCGCAGGGGTGGCCAGCGGGCGGGCGGCGGGTCAGCCCGCAGGGGGGTCAGCCCGCAGGGGGGGTCAGCGGGCGGGGGCGGTGCGCACCGGCAGGTCGTAGATCCGCCGGACGCTGGAACCCAGCCGCGAGATGTCCGCGCCGTACACGTGCAGGGAGATCGCGACCCCGGCACCACGGTTGCGCACCCGGTGGATGTCCCCGGGCGGCGCGAAGCCGGACACGTCGCCGGGGGCGGCGGCGTTCGTGCCCACTTCCTCCAGCACGCTCCCGCCCTCGCGCAGGGCGAAAAGCTCCTCGTACTCGGCCCCCTGGAGCACGCCGATCACGCACCAGGTGACGTGGTCGTGGATCGGCGTGATCTGGCCCGGGCGCCACACCAGCCCGACGACCGAGAAGGAGCCGTCCGGTTCGGCGTGGATCAGATGCTGCTGGTAAGCCGAGGGATCACCCTTCCGCTCGGCGGCGGTAAGGATGTCCGGCCCAGGCAGGTGGCGGCGCAGGGCCCGGGCCACCCGCCGGGAGGTCTGGTCCCAGTCGCCGTGCTGCCGGACAGCCCGGCGCAGGGCGGTGCGGAGGTCGGCCGGGCACCGGCTGGACGGCGCCGTGGCCCGTCCCAGAGGGGGGACGAGGGCGGGAACGGTGGCGAGTGGCATCGGTCACCTCCTGGGATCTGCGGCGGACCGCCCCGCGGTGAGCCGCGTACCCCTCCACGGTAAGGAAGCCGGACCCATTAGCGCCAATGCCAAAGACCTCAGCGATTCATCAAGCAGATCGATGAGTCAGTCGGGCGAGGCCGGCTCCGCCGGGGTCCCGCGCCGCCCGGGATCCCCTCGGCCGGGATCCCCTCGGCCGGGATCCACTGGGCGGCCAGCCGGCTGATCCGCGCGGCCGACTCGGCGGGCGGCCGACCCTGGCCGACGGCCACGCCCAGCAGGTAGGCGGTGAGCGGGGCGGCGGGGCGGGCCACGCCGTGCGCGACGTCGCGGGCCAGGTCGAGGACCAGCCGCGGGTCCAGGGCGGCCGGGTCCAGGCCAAGCTCGCCGCAGACCGCCGCGGCCCATTCGTCCAGCGTGTTCACCGGATGGCCTCCTGTTCACCCCGAGGCCGGGTGGCCCACTCTCGCGCCCGGCGCAGATCACCGGCGGTGTCGCAGTCGAGCCAGCCGGGTGGCTCCCCCGCCGCTGTCTCGTCGGGCAGCAGCACCGGATCCAGCGGGCCGAGCAGGCCGCCCAGTGAGCTGCCCGGGTAGCGGTCCAGGGCGCCCCGCAGTCCCGCCGCCAGCCAGCCGCTGACCAGCCACTGCGGGCGTGCGGAATCATCCAGCAGGACCACGCCGGGCCCAGCCTGGACGGCCAGGGCCGTGAGCAGCCGGGTGACGTGCGCGGGCCGCAGGAACGGCAGGTCGGCCGCGAGCAGCACGACCAAGGGCGCGGACACCTGCTCCAGCCCGCAAGCCAGCGCGGCGACCGGCCCCCGCCCCGGCGGGTCCTCCCGGGCGTACCTGACCCGCCCCCCAGCGCCCATGCTCAGCTCATCCGTGCGTTCCGGGCCGACCACGACGATCCGGTCCGCCCCGGCCGGGGTCACCGCGGACACGACCGCGCCGAGCAGGGTCTGCCCGCCAACGATGAGCCCGGGCTTGTCCGTGCCGCCCAGCCGCGTACCACGGCCGCCGGCCAGGATGACCGCGTCGAATGCACGTGCAGGAGCCGGCACGGGGCCTCCCGGTCAGCCGCCGATCGCGGACATCGGCCGGGCGGGCTGCAGGAACCCCGGATCGTTGATGCCGTGCCCGGGCAGCTTGGCCGCGACCGCGCCGCAGCCAGATCCTGGCCAGCTCATCGTCGCTGGCCCCGCGGCGCAGCGGGTCGCGCAGGTTGCTCTCATCCCGGGCGAACAGGCAGTTGCGGATCTCGCCGTCGGCGGTCAGCCGGACCCGGTCGCAGGTGCCGCAGAACGGCCGGGTGACCGAGCCGATCACGCCGACCCGCGCCGGGCCGCCGTCCACCAGGAACGTCTCGGCCGGGGCGGAGCCGCGCTCCCCGGGGTCGGCCGCGGTGAGCTTGAAGTGCGGGGTCAGCGCGTCGAGGATCTCGTCGGCGGTGACCATGTCCTCCCGCCGCCAGCCGTGCTGCGCGTCCAGCGGCATCTGCTCGATGAACCGCAGTTCGTAATCCCGGTCCAGGCAGTACTGGAGCAACCCGGGGGCGTCGCCGTCGTTGAGGCCGCGCATCAGCACCGCGTTGACCTTGACCGGCGCCACGCCGGCCGCCGCGGCGGCGGCCAGGCCGGCCAGCACGTCGTCGAGCCGGTCCCGGCGGGACAGGCTGCGGAAGGTCTCCGGGTTCAGGGTGTCCAGCGAGACGTTGATCCGGTCCAGCCCCGCGGCGCGCAGCGGATCGGCCAGCCGGGCCAGCCCGATCCCGTTCGTGGTCATCGAGATCTCCGGCCGGGGCCGCAACTCCGCGGTGCGCGCCACGATGCCCGGCAGGCCCCGGCGCAGCAGCGGCTCGCCGCCGGTGAACCGGATCTCGGTGATGCCCAGGTGCTGCACCCCGATCCGGGCCAGCCGCACCACTTCATCGTCGGTCAGCAGCGCGGGGTTGGGCAGCCACTCCAGGCCCTCCGGCGGCATGCAGTACGAGCAGCGCAAGTTGCACCGGTCGGTGAGCGATATCCGCAGGTCGGTCGCGACCCGCCCGTAGGAGTCGGCGAGCGCACGGGAGTCGGCGGGAACGGGACCTCACCACCCTTCATCTGGGGCGAAACGCCCACATGGTCACCCAGCCTACGTTGCGCCTCGCGTGTCCACCGATCGGCTGACCCCAGCCTGGCCAGCCGGGCGACGCGCGGCCCGCCCCGCCCGGCGCATTCTCTGATCATGACAGCAACATCACCGGCCATCCGGGTCCGCGGGCTCCGCAAGGTATACCGGCCTGACCGCTACCGCGAGGTGGCCGCGCTAAACGGCCTCGACCTGGACATCGGCGCCGGGGAGATCGTCGCCCTGCTCGGGCCCAACGGCGCGGGCAAGACCACCGCAGTGCAGATCCTCACCGGATACCGGCGCCGGGACGCCGGCGAGGTGGCCGTGCTGGGCACCGACCCCGCGGCGGCGGGCCGGGGCTGGCGGGCCCGGATCGGCATCGTGCCCCAGCAGGCCAGCGACTTCGGCGAGCTGACCGTGCGCGAGGTGCTCCGGCACCTGGCCGGCTACTACCCCGACCCACGGGACGCCGCCGACCTGGTCACCGCCGTGGGGCTGGCCGGGCAGGCCGGCACCCGGCTGCGCCGGCTGTCCGGCGGCCAGCGCCGCCGGGTGGACCTCGCGCTCGGCCTGCTGGGCCGTCCGGAGCTACTGGTCCTGGACGAGCCGACCACGGGGCTCGACCCGGCCGCGCGGCGGCAGTTCTGGACCCTGATCCGGGAGCTCGCGGCGGGCGGGACCACGATCCTGCTCAGCACGCACCACCTGGACGAGGCGGAGGCCCTGGCCGCCCGGGTGGCGGTGCTGGTCGCCGGGCGGGTCGTGGCGGCCGGGCCGCCCGCGGCCCTGGCCGGACGCGACACCGCGGCGGCCACGGTGAGCTGGCTCGAGAACGGCGTTCCGCGCCACGAGCAGACGGCCGCGCCAGCCCGGCTGATAGCAGCCCTGGCCGCCCGGGCCGCCGGACCGGACGGCGAGATCCCGGGCCTGACCGTCACCCGGCCCTCGCTGGAAGACATCTACCTGCGGCTGATCGGCGCGGCGCCGGACAGCCCCGGCACTGAGGAGAAGACCGCATGACCACCCTGTCCAGCACCTCGGCCCAGCTGGGCCCGGCCCAGGCCGGTCCGGCCCAGGGCGCACTGCCCTCGCTGCTGCGCACCAGCCTGTCCCGCGGCCGCCTCGAGATCACCTCGTTCTTCCGCGACCGCGAATCGGTGATCTTCACGTTTTCCCTCCCGGTCATCCTGCTCGTGGTGTTCGGGGAGGTGTTCCACGGCACGATCGGGTCCACCGGGGTGGCCTTCCGGCAGTACTTCACGGCCGGGATCATCGCCAGCGGCATCATGTCCGCCACGTTCGTGAACGTGGGCGCGAGCGTGGCCGCGGACCGGGCGGACGGGACGCTGACCCGGCTGGCGGGCACGCCGATGCCGCCCGCCGCCTATTTCGCGGGCAAGGCCATCGGCGCGCTGGCCGTGGCGGCCGCCGAGGCCGGGCTGCTGCTCGCCGTGGGCGCGGCCGCGTTCGGGTTGCGGCTGCCGGGCACCGCCGGCCGCTGGCTCACCCTCGGCTGGGTGTTCGTGCTGGGCACCGCGACCTGCGCCGTGCTCGGCCTGGCCCTGAGCAGCCTGCCCCGCAGCACGCGCGGCTCCTCGGCGGTGTTCAGCCTGCCCTACCTGGTGCTGTCGTTCATCTCGGGCGTGTACTTCGTGTTCCGTGACCTGCCGCCGGTGCTGCAGCAGGTGGCGGCGCTGTTCCCGCTGAAATGGCTGTGCCAGGGCCTGCGCTCGGTCTTCCTGCCCGCCGCCGCGGCCGTGGCCGAGCCCGCCCGCAGCTGGGAGACCGGCAAGATCGCGCTGGTGCTCGGGGCCTGGTTCGTCGCAGGCTTGGTCCTGTGCCTGACAACGTTCCGCTGGCTGGACCGCGAGTGAGCCCCGCCCCACCCCGGGATCCGTCCCCGCCGGCCAGTCCGTCCCCGCCGGCCAGCCCGTCCCCACTGGGCGGGCACGCCTGGGAGAGCGGCGCGCGCGGCTGGGACGTGTACTACGGGATCATCCTGGTCGGCGTCCTCGTCCTGGTCATCGCGGTGGAGGCCCAGCAGGACCGGCCGGCCGCGGACCTGGCCGTCTCCTGCGGGGCGCTGGCGGCCATGGCCCCCTGGTACGTGCTGAACCGGCGCACCCTGCACTACGGCGAGGCCAGCCTGGCCCGGGGCCTGATCTACCTGGCCGGGCTGTGGATCCTGTTCATCATCGCGTCCAGCCAGGGCTACATCGAGACCTGGGTGCTGCTGGCCCTGGGCCCGCAGTGCTTCCTGGCCGTCCCGTTCCGCTGGGCCGTCGGTGCCGTCGTCGTCCTCAACATCACGCCGGTCGCGCTGGCGCTGATCAGCGGCGCGGATTCCGGCGAGCTGACCACGCTGATCGGGTCGGCCGTGCTGACCGCGGCGTTCTCGGTCGCGTTCGGCCTGTGGGTGTTCCGGATCATCGCCCAGAGCCACGACCGGGCCAGCCTGATCGCCGAACTCGGCCAGACCCGGGCCGAGCTGGCCCAGGCCAACCGGAGGGCCGGCGTGCTGGCCGAACGGCAGCGGCTGTCCGGCGAGATCCACGACACCGTGGCCCAGGGATTCACCAGCATCATCATGCTGCTTCAGGCGGCGGACGCGGATGTGGGGCGGGAACCGGCCGCGGCCCGCGAGCATCTCGCGCTGGCCCTGCAGACCGCCCGCGAGAACCTGGCCGAGGCCCGGGCCCTGGTGGCCGCGCTGGCCCCGGCGGGCCTGGAGCCGGGCGCGCTGGACGGCGCGCTGCGCAGGCTGACCGACGCCGTGCCCGGGCACCTGGGCCCGCCGGCCAGCTTCGAGGTGACCGGCCCGGCCGTGCCGCTGCCCAGGGCCGCCGAGGTCATGCTGCTCCGGGTCGGCCAGGAGGCGCTGGCCAACGTGCGCCAGCACGCCCGGGCCCGGCAGGTGCAGGTCCGCCTGCGGTACGGCGAGGGACAGGTCGGGCTGGAGGTTACCGACGACGGGGTGGGCTTCGATCCCGGGCAGCCGGGCGGCGGCTACGGCCTGCCCGGCATGCGGGCCCGGGCCGGTGAGGCCGGCGGGCGGCTCGAGGTGCGCAGCTCGCCAGGTTGCGGGACCTCGGTGCGCGTCGTGGTCCCGGTGGATGCCCCCGGCGCCCAGGCGGGGACGCCGTGAGCACCGCGGCCTTCCCGGCGGGGTCCGGCCCGGTGCGGGTCCTCGTTGCGGATGATCATCCGGTAGTACGGGCCGGCCTGCGGGCGCTGCTGAGCGCCGAGCCCGGGCTGGCGGTCGTCGCCGAGGCGGGCTCGGGTGAGGAAACGGTGCTCATGGCCCGCCAGCACCAGCCGGACGTGGTGCTGATGGACCTGCGGATGCCGGGCGGGGGCGGGCTGGCCGCGATCCGGCAGTTGTCCGCGGACCAGCCCGGCGTCCGGGTCGTGGTGCTCACCACCTACGACAGCGACGCCGACATCCTGCCTGCCGTCGAGGCCGGCGCGGCCGGGTACCTGCTCAAGGACACGCCGCGGGACACCCTGGTGGGCGCGATCTTCGCGGCGGCCCGGGGCGAGACGGTGCTGGCCCCCTCGGTGGCCGGCCGGCTGGTGAACCGGCTGCGCGCCGCCCCGCCCGAGGCGCCCGCCGCCCGCGACACGCTGTCCGCGCGGGAAACCGAGGTGCTGATCCTGGCGGGCCGCGGGCTGACCAACGCGCAGATCGGCCGGGAACTGTTCGTCAGCGAGGCCACGGTGAAGACCCATCTGCTCCGCGCCTACGCCAAGCTGGGGGTGTCCGGCCGGACCGCCGCCGTCACCCGGGCCATGGAACTCGGCATGCTGCCGTCCCCGGGCCGCCCCGGAACGTGATTGTCTGCCTATCAGATGGCTAAAATAGGAGTTCGCCCTCGTCCCGGGAGGCAGCGATAGGGTCGTGCTTGTGGAGACTGCTATCTGGCTTGACCAGCTCAACGCAGCGGAGCGCGCTGAGCTCGTCCGCGGTGCGGGTACGATCCCGGAGCCGCGTCCTGATCTGCTCATCGTCGGCGGGGGGATTGCCGGGGTAGCGACCGCGGCCGCCTGCCATCAGGCAGGCCTGGGCTCGGTCCTGCTCATCGAGGCCGGCCACCTGGGCTCAGGGGCCACCGGCGGCGCCGCGGGGCTGCTCACCCCTGACATCCACGAGTGGAGCGACCCCGAACCCTTCGTGGACCTGGCCCGGGCCAGCCTGGGCCAGTGGGCCGAACTGGAAGAAACCTGGCCGGGCGGGGTCGGGCTGGTGGACGCGGACTGGATCGGCCTGTCCCCCGACCCCGGTGCCCTGGCCCCGCACCAGTCGCCCGCGGTGGAGTGGCTGGAGCCCGACTACGTGGCCAGGCTCATCCCCGGGCTGGCGCTGCCCATGGCGGGCGCGCTGATCCATCATCAGGGCCGGGTGAACCCGCTCCGCTCGCTGGCCCGGCTGTCGGCGGAACTGCCCGCGGTGGCCACCGGGGTCGCCGCGACCGGCATCACGGTCCGGGGCGACCGGATCGTGAGCGTGGACACGACCGCGGGGCAGGTGCAGCCGGGTGCGGTGGTCTTCGCCACCGGGCTCCCGCCCGTGCTGGACGGCCTGGACCTCGACGTGCCCTGGGAACGGGTCAAAGGCCATCTGCTCGTCACCGAGCCGACCACGTTCCGCCTGCCCGGCATCGTGGCGCCGGTCGCGACGCAGCTGGAGGACGGGCGGCTGCTCGTCGGCGGGACGTTCGACATGGGCGACGAGAGCCCGGTAGTCCGCCAGGAGATCATCGACAGCATCCTGGCCGGCCTGTACGCCACGCTCCCGCAGCTGCAGGGGCTGCGCGCCGACTACACCTGGTGCTGCTTCCGGCCCCGGCATCCCGACGGGCTGCCGGTCATCGACCGGATCCACGGTCTCGGCAACGCCTGGCTGACCTCCGGGCACTACCGCACCGGGATCCTGCTCGCCCCGGTGACGGCCCAGGCCCTGGTCCGCTGGATCAGCTCGGATCAGCCGCCCGCCGAAGCGCCGGCCTGGAGCAGCGAGCGGTTCGCCGGCCGCGGCCTCAGCGGCCGCTGACCGGGCCCGCCGTCCCTGAACCAGTCACCGTGCGCCGGTCATCGGGCCGCCGCCGGGTGAGCCCGCGGCGGTCCAGGTACTCCAGCAGCGGGATGGCCACCCGCCGGGTGGTGCGCAGCACCTGGCGGGCCTCGGCCGCGGTGAACGGCCCGGGCAACCCGGCCAGGATCCCGGCGGCCTGCACGTCCGCGCCCGGCGCCAGGACGACCTGATCGGCCAGCCGCAGCAGCAGCCCGGCCCGGGCCGCCGCGGCCAGCGCCCGGCTGTCCAGGCCCAGCTCGCGCAGCCGGGCGGCCTCCGGCGCTGCGAACGGCTGCTCAGCCAGATCCTCACGGAGCATCCGCACCGCGGTGAGCACCCGCTCCGGCAGCGCCGGGCCGCCCGCCGTGGCCCCGTCCCGTTCCAGCATCAGATAGCCGCCCCGCACGGCCAGCGGCGGCGCGGCCAGCCGCTCGACCAGCTGCCGCTCGGGCAGTCCCAGCGCGGCCCGGGCCGCGCCCAGCGGCAGGCCCGGCGCGAGCGGCTCCTGGGCCGCGTGCGCCGCGACGTTCGCGGTGAGCCGCTCGCGCAGCTCCGCCCAGTGCTCCGGGTCGGCCACCCAGTCACCGCCGACCGGGACGGGCAGCTCGGTCAGCCCCATGGCCCGCAGGTCAGCCGCGCGGAGCAGCCCATGGCGCCGCAGCAGGTCGGCCGCGCTAGGCACGGCGGCCCAGGCCGCGAGGTCCCGGCTGGCCGCGGCGGCGGCACCCCGGCGGCGGAACGCGGGCGGGGCGACGTCCAGTACCGTGGCGCCGACCAGCGGGGGCCACGCCGCCCGGCCGGTATGACCAGCGCTATGACCAGTGGTGTGGTGGCCCGGGCCGGATCCGGCGGCCGGCCCCGGCTGGGCGAAGGCCACCGCGGCCGAACCCGGGTCGCGGAGCAGCAGCCGGTCGCCGATGTGCAGCGGCAGCGGCTCGTCCAGGGTGAGCCGGGCGATCAGCCCGCCCAGCAGGCGCAGCCGGGCGCCGGCCCGCGCCGACCCGGCGTGCACGGTGAGCTGCCGCGGCGGGCGGTCCCCGGCCGCCGCCAGGCGCACGTCCAGCGTGGCGGCCAGCGTCCACCGGCCCGGCTCGACCAGCGCCATGCCGCGCGCGGGGATCACCCGCTCGGCGCCGCGCAGGTTCAGCGCCACCCGGGCCACGCCGCTCACCTGGCTGGCCGGCTGCTTCAGCGTCTCGATGCCGCGCACCCGCACCGCCTCCATGGACGGCGTGAGCAGGAGTTCCTGCTTTTCGCGGATGGTGCCCGCCGGCAGGGTCCCGGTCACCACCGTGCCGCTGCCCCTGATCCGGAACGCGCGGTCCACCCACAGCCGCACCGGGGCGGCGGGGTCCGGCTGCGGGAGGCGGGCGGCCAGCCGGTCCAGGGCGTCGCGGAGGGCGGGCATCCCCAGGCCGGTACGGGCGCTGACCGCGACTGCCTCGACCTCACCGAGGCTGGTCGCGGCGATCCTGCCCAGCGCCTGACGGCGGGCCCCGGCCGGGTCAGCGAGGTCGGAGCGGGTCACCGCGAGGAGGCCGTGGGTGATGCCGAGCGCATCCACGGCGGCCAGATGCTCCTCGGACTGCGGCATCCAGCCCTCGTCGGCCGCCACGGTGAACAGGACCGCGGGCACGGCGCCCACCCCGGCCAGCATGTTCGGCACGAACCGTTCATGCCCGGGCACGTCCACGAACGCGATCTGCTGCCCGCTGGGCAGCGTGAACCACGCGAATCCCAGGTCGATGGTCAGGCCACGCCGCCGTTCCTCGGCCCAGCGGTCCGGCTCCATCCCGGTCAGCGCCCGGACCAGGGTGGACTTCCCGTGGTCGACGTGCCCGGCGGTGGCGATGACCTGCATCTAGCCCGGATTCCGTGCCTGTGCGCCGCCGGACGGCGCCGGGCCTGCCGGCCGGGGGCCCGCGAGCAGGGAACCCGCCAGCCGTGGGCCTGCCGGTCCCGGACCTGATTCCACGGGGCGACCCTACCGGTGCAATTACCGTCCCCCGGGTGGCGGCCTGAATAAAGGCGAACGACTCGGGTAGTTGCGGCGCGCGGGATAAAAACCCCTGCTGGACTGTTCTAGGGAGTGATCAAAATGGCCGGGATGCTGCGGGTTCCGCGGAGCCGGGGGGCATTGAGCGGCGCTCTTCTCTTCTTGCTTGGCCTGTGGGGCGGCCTGATCGCGTTCGTCGGGCCGTACTTCCACTTCGCCTACACGCCGGGTACGGCCTGGACCTACACGTCCGGCCGGCTGTGGCTGGAGATCCTGCCCGGGGCCGCGACCGCACTCGGCGGTCTGATCCTGCTGATCAGCCGGGTCCGGCCGGTGGCCATGTTCGGGGCCTGGATCGCCGCGCTGGGCGGGGCCTGGTTCGCGGTGGGCCGGGTGCTCAGCCCGGTGTGGAATGCGCACGGGACCGTGCTCCTGGGCACGCCCATCGGCGGCACCCTGACCCGGGCGCTGGTGGAACTCAGCTACTTCACCGGACTGGGCGTGATCATCGTGTTCCTGGCCGCCCTGTCGCTGGGCCGCCTGACGGTGGTCGGGGTCAGGGACGCGCGGCTCAGTGAGCGCGCGGCCGATGAAGACGCGGCCGTCACCGAGCCGGACGTCACCGAGCCGGCCACGGTCACCTCCGATCCTGTCGTGTACGAGCGCACGGCCAGCGGGCGTCCGGTACGTGAGCGTGCGGTGGGTGAGCAGACCGAGGTCGTGCGGCCGACCGCGGACAGTACCTCCAGCGATTAGACCGCCCCGCCCCCACAGCCTCAGCGCATCTGGTCCCGGGAGACAGCCAGCCCGGGAAGCCAGCCACAGCGCAGCCTGGCCCGGGGGCGGCCCAGCCAGCCCGGCGGGCCCGGGCGCGAGTCACTCTCGCGCCCGGGCCCGCCCGCATCTCCTCCCGCCCTTCCCCCTGCACCCCGCCTCTCCCGGCGCAGCCACCCGGCGCGGTGGCCAGGCCGGGAAGAATTCGATGCCGCGGGGCGGGAATGAGAACGACCAGGCGAAGCATTTTCGTTAGAGGAGTGATGAGCAGGGGGGGACGCATGAGCACAACGCCTGCCGCTGAACTGGCCGCGGCCCGGACGCGGTGGCCACTGTGGTCGATCCGTGCCGTCCACCCCGGCAGGGGAACCGGCTTCACCGCCCGCCGTCACGGCGCTTCCGGATTAGACGATCTCTGGGCCCCGAGCCTGACCGCGCTCGAAGTTCAGCTCCGCGGCCACCGGAGAGTCCCGCGTCCGTCAGGCTGAGGCACGCTCGGGGTGAGTCGCGCTGAAGTGCAGCGGAAAGTGCGGGTCACGGCAGCGGTGATAACGCAGCGCCCCGCACATCGGGCAGTCCCGGGCCCGGACGGCGGGCTCCAGATGGGCCCGCTGATCGGCGCTCAGCCGCACTGCATAGGGCTCGTCCCCGTCGCGCCGCTGGGCCTTGCGCCGGGCCAGTTCGCGCAGGAAGCCCTGGCCACTCGCCTCACACGGGCCGCAGCGGCACCCCTGGTACCAGGCCAGGAACGACCCATGGGGTGGGGGCGCCGGGGGAAGATCACGCCACGGTCCCGGATCAGCGGACTTCTGCGACACGCATACGACACTACCCTCGCCACCTGACACCGGTCCCCGGGTGACAAACCCCGTTCGTGGCCGCCGCCCGCCCGGCAGAGGGTGCGCCGGCCGCCCGGGCCGAGGGTGCGCCGCCCGCCCGGGCATAGGGTGCGTCCGCCGCCCGGGCCCACAGCAGGCCGCCCCCCAGCCATCTCCGGCCTCATTGCGCATAATCCGTAACTTGCCCGGATTGTCCGCTCTGTGCCCTCGTCCGGAATGGCCCCTTTCGGCAATCGTTAGCAGCGCCAAATCCGGCGTATTACTAGCGGACATAACACCTCGCGCCGGAAATGCTCGTTATGATCACGCGGGTGGCCGGGCAAGGGGCGGGGAAGCCTTCGATGCCGGCATGGGAGCATCTGCGGCCCTCCGGGCCGGCACGAGAGGAACACTGATGACAGATCGACCCGCCGCGGCGATCGTGGGAATCCCGCCCCAGCCTGCAGCCCGGCTCGAACCCAACGCCATCGGCGTCGCCCAGGACACGGTCATCGGCATGGCCTCGTCCGCACCAGCGGCCACGGTGGGGCTGTCGCTGGCCGCGCTCGCCGCGGCGACCGCCTACGGCAGCGCCCCGATCCTGATCCTCACCGCGATCCCCATGCTGATCATCGCGAACGCCTACCGCCGGCTGAACATGTGGAACGCCAACTGCGGTGCGTCCTTCGAATGGGTCGGCCGCGCCATCAACCCGTATCTCGGCTTCCTCACCGGCTGGCTGATGATCGCCGCGTACATCATCGGGACCGTGGCCGAGGTCCTGCTGCTCGGCCCCTCGGTGGTCGCCGTGTTCGGCTCCAGTTCCACCAGCACCTGGCAGTACATCGCCATCGGCGCCGCAGTCGGCGTCATCATGCTGATCATCGCCGTGGTCGGCATCAAGATCACCGCGCGCGCCCAGGTCAGCATGGCCCTGGTCGAATACCTCATCCTGATCGGGCTCGCCGTGGCCGGGCTGTTTTTCGTGCTCAGCCACCACCCGGGCACCGTGCCCATCACCAAGGGCTGGTTCAGCCTCTCCGGCATCAACGGCAAGGGCAGCGCGGTGGCCGGATTCCTCGTCGCGGTGTTCGTCTACGGCGGCTGGGACGGCACCCTGTACGTCAACGAGGAAGTCAAGCACCGGCGCACCAACCCCGGCAAGGCCGCCATCCTGGCCGTCGGCCTGCTGGCCATCATCTACACCGTCTCCCAGCTCGGCTTCCAGGGAGTGATCTCGCCAGCCAAGCTGCAGGCCGCCTCGGAGAACGGCACCGCGCTGATCGCGGTGGCCCAGGCGCTGGGCGGCGGCTTCTGGGCCAAGGCGATGGCCCTGTCGATCGCGCTGTCGGTCATCGCCACTACGGGGACAGGCATCGTGCTCAGCGCCCGGATCGTCTACGGGATGGCCAGCTACCGGGCGCTGCCGGAGTTCCTCGCCAACGTGTCCCGCCGCTGGGCCACCCCGGTCGCGGCCAGCGTCATCGTCGGGGTGCTCATCATCGTGCTCAGCACCATTTACTACCTGGCCACGTCGGTGCAGAACGCGTTCTTCGACGTGATCGACGTGACCGGGCTGCTGTTCTCGATCTTCTACATCCTGACCGCGCTGGCCACCATGGTCTACTACCGGCGCCGCGTGTTCAGCAGCGCCTGGGACGCACTGATCCTGGGACTGCTGCCCCTGGGTGCGGCCGTGTTCCTGGGCTGGATCCTGGCCAAGTCGCTGCTGAGCGCCCCTTCGTCTCAGGTCTGGTCGCTGGTCGGCATCGTGATCGCGGGCGTGCTGCTGATGTTCTCGGCCCGGTTCATCCTGCAGTCGCCGTTCTTCCGGATGCCCCGGGAGAGCGACTCACCGCGGCACGCACGCTAACCCGGGCACTGGCCCGCTTCCCCGCTCAGCGGAGGGTGCTGGCCGGCCTGGCCTCCCAGGAGGTCCAGAGCGGCCGGTACCCCTGCTGGTGCCAGAACGGCCCGGACAGCGGGTTGACCTGCTCGTAGTGCAGCAGCGTGACCTCCACCCCGGATTCGTCGGCGGCCCGGTGCAACTCCCCGACCAGTGCGGCGGCGACCCCGCGGCCCCGCTCGCCAGGCAGCATTTCCATCAGCTCGAGGTAGGCCACGGGCGCTGCCCGCACCATCGGGGCGATCCAGCCGGCCAGCTCGGGGCGTTCCGCATAGAGCAGGCCGAACGGGTCCCCATCCCGCTCGGCCAGCCACACCCACGGGTCAGCGGCGGCCAGCACCTGGGCGACCTCGTGACGCAGCGCGGCAGGCGTCTCCGGCCGCTCGATCACGGTACCGAAGTGGGAGTCGTACCGGATCGTCTCCATGCCGAGCCGGACGACCTGGTCCAGGTCCGCGGGGCCCGCCTGGCGGATGCGCACGCCGGGTTCCACCGGAGTCCCAGGCGCGGCCCGCCGTCCGGCGACCCGGGCCGCGATGACCGCGCGCGGGGCCAGCCCGTGCCCCAGCAGCGTCCGGGGCCCGTCGATGTCCCGGGTCGGCCAGGTCAGCACGACTGCGGTGTCCTCCTCCGCTGCTTCTGGCACGGAGGCCAGATGATCGCGCCATCGGGTCAGCAGCTCATCCAGCGCCGCAGGCACGTCCGGTCCGGCGATCTGGGGGGTGAGCTGAAACCGGCGAACCGCTCCCCAGGTCAGTTCGAGCGACCCCGGTTCCCCGGCCCAGTGCTCGCAGGTGCCCAGCGCGGCTGTCGAGCCGTCCGGCCCGGTGACGGCTAGGTCCGCGCCGCACCCCGCGGGAACGGCCGGGGCTGGTAGCAGCGGGTCGAGCGCGGCCAGCCGCCCGGCGGCCTGCTCACCGACCGCACTGGCAGTGTCTGGGGTAACTGGCGGCATGAGTGACCTCCACAGGCGTTGTGCTTCGGAGCGGGGCATCCAGGAGGGAGCGTCACTTCGACGCCGTGACCGCCCCGATGATGACGGCGTACAGGACGTGCCATTCCGGTGACTGGAACCCGGCCTGGGTCAGCAGCCGGGTGGCCCGGCGCCGGGTGCGGGCCTTGCCCCGGCGGCTGCCGATGAGAGTGGGCAGGTAGAGCGGCGAGAACTGGTCAACCAGGACCAGGCGGCCGCCCGGGGCCATCACCCGGGCGCATTCGAGCAGGCCGGCCTCCTGGTCGGCCCAGTGATCGAACGACGTGGTGCTGACGACCAGGTCGAAGGCGCCATCGGGCCCGGGCAGATGCTCAGCGGTGCCGGCCTGGAAGCGGACCCGGGGATCATCGGTTGACTCCCGGGCGACCCGGACCATCTCCGCAGCGGCATCCAGGCCTGCCAGCTCCACCGCATCCGGGGCCCGGGCGGCCAGCCGGCGGAGCAGGTAGCCCGTCCCGCACCCGACGTCCAGCACCCGGTGCGGCGCGGGCACCTGGGCCAGCGCCAGGTCCGCGGTCCGGTCGGAGATCTCATGGTGGAGCCGGCCGAGCCAGCCCGCTTCATAGCCTTCGGCACGCTCAGCGAAGGCGGCCACATCACGGTCGCGGGGCATGCCCCAATCCTGGCATTGTGCCCGTCCCGGAGGGGTGTCGGATGCGGGTTACTTTCGCACGAACGTGCCGCGGCCGGGCACAGCGTAGATCAGGCCCTCATCCCGCAGTAGACCGAGCGCGCGCTTCACGGTCGCGGCGGATAGGCCGGTTTCGTCCGCCAGCTCCATGATCGACGGGACTCGCGGGCCGATTTCCCCGGCCTTGATCCCGGCCCGCAGCAGCCCGGCTAGCTGCACGTACGGGTGCTCCGGGGAGTCATTGTCGATCTTCACCCGAACACAGTACGAGGTAGGTCTGGGCCAAGCTAGGCCAGGTCAGATGAGGTTAGCTGAGGCAGGTTGTGGCAAGGTAGGGTTGGTTGACTAAGGACGAAGTGGTTGCCGTAGGGGCCGTTACCGAGCGTGCTGACGCCGAGATTGGAAGGCAGACGATGACCCCGGAGGACGATTACGACGACGCCGCGACCCTGCGCGCCTTGCAGGCCGACTTCCCGCACCTCGACATCTCGATCGAGTTCCTGTCCATCTACCGCGCCTGGTCAGCGCGGGGCCGCAACGGCCGCAACCCCTGGCTGGTGTTAAGCACCGACGTCCGACACTTCCGCCGCACGCTTGAGCACGCCGACCGGCCGGGCTAGCCCCATCCAGGCGGCAGCCTCCACGTCGGCCGGTCCTGGACCGCCTTCCGAGTCCGGCGAAGCGCTACCCAGGTCGGCGCGGAGGTGTGACCCCCAGCCCGAGCAGTAGCCGCGCCTCCGGCATATTCCGGGAACCCGGGTTGGAGACCCGGCGTCTGACTCAGCAGAAGCCCGGACGGAAGGGAAACGATGACCAGGAACCGCCGGGAGACACTAACCGCCACGGCACTGCTGGCCGCCATAGCGGGCGCCACTCTCGCCCAGGTGCTCGACAGGCCCGCGCCGCAGCCCAGCCCGCCGCCAGCCCACGTCTACCTCCTGCCCGCGCGAGCCCCGGAGGTCCGCCACCCTGGCTGACGGCTAACGATCTCGAATGGTGGGGGTTACAGAAGGGTGTGAGATCCAGGCCGGTGCTGGCGAGGACGTGGTCCGGCCAGAGCACTGATGGCCACGGCCGGCGCGGCAGAAAACCCAGTTCCATAGCCCGTAAAGTCGCCCTTGTGGCGACCGTCGATGCCTTGCTGGCCGTCTATGACCAGCAAATGCGGGGAGTAGAGCCCAAACCGCCCGCTGGGGTCACCTACGAGCGGGACGGCCCGCTGCTGCGAGCCGTCGGCGGGCACCGCGGCTACATTTCCGGCCCGCGTGACATCGGGGTAACAGGAGCAGAACTCGACCGGCTGATCGCCCGGCAGCGGGACTACTTCGCCGGGCGCGGCCAAGCCGTCGGGTGGCAGACCCGCGCTCACGATGAGCCGGCTGACCTCACCGCACGCCTGCGCGCCGCGGGATTCGTGCCCGGGGAGGAGCGGACGGTCCTGATCGGGCTCACCGCGGAGCTGGAGCTGGCCACCGCCCCCGTCCTGCCCGGCGGTGTCGTCCTGCGCCAGGTCACCACGGACGACGACATGCGCCGGGTCGCCGCGCTGCAGTCCGCTGTCTGGGGGCAGGACTGGAACTGGCTCGGCGAGAACCTCATCGCCCGGATCGCCGCCGCCCCGCAGGGCATCGCGGTCCTGGCCGCCGAAGCCGCCGGTGACGTTGTCTGCGCGGGGTGGCTGGCTTTCTTCCAGCCAGGCGCGGACAGCTTCGCCCGCCTGCTGGGCGGGTCGACGCTGCCGCAGTGGCGCGGGCCGCGGGATCTACCGGGCGCTGGTCGCGGCCCGCGCTCAGCGCGCTGCCACACGCAGCGTCAAGTACTTGCACGCCGACGCCTCTAACGACAGTGCCCCCATCTTGCGCCGTCTGGGATTCCGTGCGGTGACCACCACCACCGCCTACGTGTGGACGCCGCCGCAGCCCACCAGACCAGGATGACCCAGGCGGCGGCCCCGAACCTGACTTCCCTGATACCAACGGCGCCGAGACCTCCAAGCCCCGCCAGCCTTCCGAGCACGGTGAGCCAGCCGCCGCCGGACGTAACCCCCGCAATTGAAGATCGTTAGCTTAGGCAACTACCCTGGCGCATTTGCCTGATCAGAGGGTTTCCGGGCACCTACTGCGCATGATCGGCGCGAGGACGCAACAGGCGCACTGGGCACCACCCTGGCGTGGGCGTCACGCACACCGGGTTCGACCCACTCCACTTCGCCTAGGTCTTCGGCATCAGCGAGCAGGCCGCGATCCGCTACGCGGTCAAGGCCCAGCACCTGCGGAGGTGAAAGCGCCGCCGCGCGGTGCGACGATCCTGGCATGGAGGTTACGGCTGACGATCTCGGCGAGCTTTTGCACGCAGCCACCGCGGCCCACCGGCGGATGCAGGCATCGGCGAGCCGGATGACCGATGATGACTGCCGCGGACCGTCGCTGCTGCCTGGATGGAGCCGGGGCCACGTGCTGACTCACTGGGCGCGCAACGCTGACGGCCAGTCGCGCATGCTGCTGGCGGCGATGCAAGGTGAGATCGCCGCGCAGTACCCGGGGGGTGATGCACAGCGCGCGAGTGACATCGAAGCCGGGGCCGCCCGGCCCGCCCAGCTCATCCTCAGTGATATGCGCACAGCCACCGGCCAGATCGAGGACGTGTGGCGCCGGATGCCGGCTGATGCGTGGTCGCGGCCAACCGCGGCCCGGATCGGTACGCGTCCTGCCTGGATGTCGGTGTGGGCGCGGTGGCGGGAGAGCGAGATCCACCACGTGGACCTGGATGCCGGTTACACGCATGGCCACTGGCCGGCCGAGTTTGCAGACCTGCTGCTCCCCCGGGTCATGCCCACCCTGGCCACCCGGCTGGATGGAGAGTTCACCGTGCAGGTGGGAACCATCGATCGTGATCCGCCCGTAACGGCCACGGCCACGGCTGCGAGCGCGGCCGCGGGACTGGTGATCGTCCGCGGGCCCGCATCAGCCCTCTTGTGCTGGCTCCTTGGACGCGCCTCCGCCGCCGCAGCCGACCTGGAAGTAACCCGCTCCGGGCAAGCCTGGCAACTGCCCCGCCTGCGGGCATGGGCCTGAGGGCCACAGCGAACTGCTGCCATCAGACACACGGCCATGCCCAGCAGCACACCGGACTGGCGCATCATGCAGCGGCCCCGAGTTCACCCGCAACCCCACCAGCAACATGGGAGAATCGCCGTACTGCACCCTTGGGTTAGCCCTGGGCACCCCTGAGTTCGCGCGAACTGCCGGGAAAGGGCACGCTACTTAGCAGCCGGGTGTTCTCACGCCCGGAAGGTCCCCCAGCGGGCGATGGTACGTACCAGGCCCTCCGCAGCCAGGCTACGCAGGACCCGAGTCACCGTCGCTTGTGAGACGCCGTAGTGCTCGGCCAGCGCGGCCGTGGTGGGCAGCGCCTCATCGACCTCCCACTCACCAGCAGCGATCCGCCGTCGCACGTCTGCGGCGACGCGCTCCCCTGGCCGCTCCGGTGTCCGTGGCACATTTTGATCATTCCCACCCGTGATCACCATGCGCGACCTGCACGCCCTGCATCACTTGAGTCTGTTGAGTCACTTGCTCTACTCTTGCTCATGAGGCTGGAAACCGATCCCGCTGAAGCCGACGCTGGAAGGCGGACGATGACCCCGGAGAACGATGATGGCGACGCCGCGACCCTGCGCGCCTTGCAGGCCGACTTCCCGCACCTCGACATCTCGATCGAGTTCCTGTCCATCTACCGCGCCTGGTCGGCGCGGGGCCGCAACGGCCGCAACCCCTGGCTGGTGTTAAGCACCGACGTCCGACACTTCCGCCGCACCCTCGAGCACGCCGACTGGCCGGGCTAACCCCATCCCGGCGGCTGCGCTGTCTTGACAGTCGCACCCTGCTCTGTACCCTTGTCTTATGGAGATAGATAAAGGGATCAGCCGTCGTGCGGGTGAGCCCGCGCCCGGCCCGGGCGGCGGCGAGGAGGGCCCGCAGCCGGACCGGCCGGGCGGGACCGGGTCGCCGATCGAGTTCCGGCTCGACGCCGCCTCCGGGGTGCCGACCTATCTGCAGCTCGTGCAGCAGGTGGAGCACGCGCTGCGGCTGGGCTACCTGAAACCCGGTGACCAGCTCCCCAAGGTCCGGGATGTGGTCGCCTCGCTGGCCATCAACCCGAACACGGTGCTCAAGGCGTACCGCGAGCTGGACACCAAGGGCCTCACGGCCGGCCGTCCCGGCCAGGGCACATTCGTCCAGGCCACGCTGAACCAGGTCGCGCTGCCCGAACTGACCACGCTGCACCGCTCCCTGCTCGGCTGGCTGGCCACCGCCGACGCGGCCGGGCTGGACGAGGACGGCATCGTGGCGTTGTTCACCAGCGCGCTGCGGGACTTCCGGGGGGTGCGAGGGGTCGTCCCCCCGGGAAAACAGGGCCGTGAGCGCCGCGGCGGAACGGAGGGAGTGGCATGAACGTCATCGAAGCCAGCGGCCTGGGCAAGCGTTACGGCAGTACCTGGGCGCTGCGCGAGTGCAGCGTGGCGATCCCGGCCGGGCACGTGGCCGCGCTGGTCGGCCCGAACGGCGCCGGCAAGAGCACCCTGCTCAACCTCGCGGTCGGCCTGGCCCCCCCGACCACGGGCGTCGTCACGGTACTCGGCGGCCACGCCGCCGGGTCAGCGGCCGCGCTGGACGGTGTCGCGTTCGTAGCCCAGGACACGCCGCTGTACAAGAACCTGTCCGCCGCTGACCTGCTGCACCTGACCCGCAACCTGAACCGGAGCTTCGACCAGCGTTACGCCCGGTCCCGGCTGGGCGAGCTGGGCATCCCGGAGAACCGCAAGGCCGGCCAGCTGTCCGGCGGCCAGCAGGCGCAGCTCGCGCTGACCCTGGCGCTGGCCCGGCGGCCCCGGCTGCTGGTGCTGGACGAGCCGATGGCGATGCTCGACCCGGTCGCCCGGCACGACTTCATGGCCACGGTGATGACCGCGATGGCCGATGACGGGGTGTCGGTGGTGCTGTCCTCGCACGTGCTGGCCGAGTTGGAGCGGGTGGCCGACTACCTCATCCTGCTGTCGCAGGGCCGGGTCCAGGTGGCCGGCGAGGTCGACGACCTGCTCGCCAGCCACCGGGTGCTGACCGGGCCGGCCGCCGAGGCTGGCCGGCAGGCCGGGCGGCTGAACGTGGTGCACGCCCGGCGGGGCGGGACGCAGGCCCACCTGCTGGTCCGGACGAACGGGACAGCCGACCCGGTGCCGTCCGGCTGGGACGCGCATCCGGTCAGCCTGGAAGAACTTAGCCTGTCCTACCTGCGCGAGCCCGGCGCCGCGGCGCTGCCCGGCCCGGCCCGCGGCCGGCCTGCGCCGCTTGAATCTGGCGAACCGTCGGAGGTAACGCAATGACCGCGCTGTTCACGCCCGCCCGCCCGGACCACGACGGCGGCCTGCGGCCGGTGCCGTGGCCGCGGATGGTCTGGGTCACCTGGCGCCAGCACCGGGCCGCGCTGGCCGGCGTGGCCGTGCTGCTGGGCGCGCTGGCCGTGTACCTGTGGCTCGACGGCCTTCAGATACACCACGCCTATGCCACCGACTGCCACCCGGGAAGCTCACTCGCCTGCAGCATAAACTTCAGCGGCAGATACGGAACCACCGGGATTCTCGTCAGCGTCTTTCTGCAGGCGGTGCCGGTGCTGATCGGGGCGTTCGCCGGGGCACCGGTGCTGGCCCGGGAACTGGAGACCGGGACCTACCGGTTCGCCTGGACGCAGGGCATGGGCCGGTGGCGCTGGACGCTCGCCAAGCTGGTGCTGCTCGCGGCGGTGGTGACCGCCGCAGCCGGGGCGTTCGGCGTGCTGTATTCCTGGTACAACCAGCCGTTCTTCGCCTCGGGCTACGCGATCCCGTTCGCTACCCGCGTGTTCGACCTGGGCGAGGTCGCCTACGCCGCCTGGACGCTGGCCGCCTTCTCGATCGGCGCCCTGGCCGGGATGCTCATCCGCCGGGTCGTCCCCGCGATCGCCGCCACCCTGGCCGCCTACGCCGGGCTCGCCGTCGCGACCGCGCTGTTCCTGCGCGAGCACTACATGACACCCCTGCTCACCAGCCACTCGAACCTGCCTGGTTCCGCGTGGAGCGTGAGCCAGTGGTACACCAAGGGCGGCAAGTTCGCGTTCCCCGCCCAGGGCTCCCAGCTGGTCAGGACGGTCACGCACTTCTGCCCGCCGCGGATTGAGAGCACCAAAGGGCAGATCCGGAGCTCCACTGGCTCGCCCGCGCAATGCCTCTCCCAGCACGGATACACGCAATGGACCAGCTATCAGCCCGGCAGCCGGTTCTGGGCCTTCCAGTGGATCGAAGGGGGCTGGCTGCTCGTGCTGTCGGTGCTGCTCATCGCCGCGACCGTCTGGCTGGTCCGTCGGCGGGCGGCCTGACCCAGTGCCGCCACGCCATCGGCCGGCCCTGCGGGGGCCCGGCTGGTGGCGGAGGCGGACGGGAATCGAACCCGCCGAGACGCGAGAGACTCGGCCTCACCGGTTTTGAAGACCGGGAGGGCCACCAGGCACCCAGACGCCTCCGGTGCAGACCCTATCCGGCGTAGAGGATGTCGATGTCGTCGGAGTACTTCGCGTGCACCACGCGCCGCTTGAGCTTGAGCGTGGGCGTCAGTTCCTCACTCTCCGCGGTCCACTCCACCGGCAGCAGCCGCCAGCGTTTGACCTGCTGCACCCGGGCCAGCTGCTGGTTGGCCGTGGCCACCGCGCCCTCGATCTCGGCCAGTACCGCCGGGTTCTGGGCCAGGGCCGCCAGCGAGCCGGCCTCGATGCCGCGCGCCCGGGCCCAGACCGGGGCGACCTCCGCGTCCAGGGTCAGCAGGGCGACCACATACGGCCGCCGGTCGCCGTAGGCCAGGGCCTGGCCGATCAGCGGATGCGCCACCAGGAGGTTCTCGATCACGGCCGGCGGCACGTTCTCCCCGCCCGCGGTGATGATGAGTTCCTTCTTCCGGTCCACCACGGACAGGAAGCCGTCCTCATCGAGCCTGCCGATGTCCCCGGTGTGCAGCCAGCCCTCCGCGTCGATCAGTTCGGCGGTCAGATCAGGGCGGTTCAGGTAGCCGGGCGTGTTGAGCGGACCCCGGGTGAGGATCTCACCGTCGTCAGCGATCATGATCTCGGTGCCCGCGAACGCCCGCCCCACGCTCCCCATCCGGAACTCGGACACGGTGTTGGAGGTGAACGCGCCGGTGGTCTCGGTCATCCCGTAGATGTCCAGGATCCTCATCCCCAGCCCGGCGAAGAACGCCGACACCTCTGGCGGCAGCGGGGCGGCCGCGCTGGACACCACGTCGGCCTGGCCGAGCCCGAGCAGCGAACGGATCGGCGCCAGCACCTGCGCGTCAGCCTGGCGGAACGCCTCCGCGAGGTCGACCGGCGTGGTCCGGCCGTACTGGGTGCTCTCGACGTACCGGCGGCCGACGTCCATGGCCTGTTCCACCGCTGCCCGCCGGGCCGGGTCGGCCTCGCCAGCCAGCAGGGCCTGGATACCGGCCTTGATCTTCTCCCAGACCCGGGGCACGCCGAAGAAGGCGGTCGGGTGCACCTCACCGACCGCCTTGATCAGCTGCTGCGCGTCCGGGCAGAAGAACACGTGCCCGGCCGTGCTGACCGGCAGGTAGATGCTGAACATGCGCTCCGCGATGTGGGCCAGCGGGAGGTAGGAGACCCACCGGACATGCGGGGTGACGGTGCCGCCCAGCCTCGCGGCGGCCACCTCGTAGAGCACACAGTGATGGGTGAGCAGGACTCCCTTGGGGTTGCCGGTGGTCCCGGAGGTGTACAGCAGGGTGACCGGGTCCCCGGGGGCGAGAGCGGCCACCCGCCCGGTCACCAGATCCGGGTCCGCGGCCAGCCGCTCACGGCCCAGGGTGACGAAATCGTCCCAGGTCAGGTACTGCTCCCCCGCCGGGCACACGCTCGCGTCGCGGACGATGATCGTGCTCAGGCCGGGCAGGCTGGCCAGCACCGGCTGCCACCGGGCCAGCTGGTCCGCACCGTCCAGCACGGCGATCCGGGCCGCGCAGTCCCCGGCCACGAAGCCCACCTGCTCGGCGGCGAGGGTGGCGTAGAACGTGACCGGGACCCCGCCGGCGTGCACGGCACCGAAATCCGCCAGCACATGCTCGGTCCGGTTCGGCATCATGATCGCCACGCGCTCGCCGGGGGCGAGGCCCAGCGCGATGAAGCCGGCCGCCAGTTCCAGCGCCTGCTGCCGGGCCTGCGCCCAGCTCAGGGTCACCCAGCCAGCCGGCCCGACGCCACCCGGGCTGGCCTCGGACAGGGCAGGGTCGTCCGGGAACTGCTCCGCGGTCTCCCGGAGCTGATCACAGACCGTCCTGCCCCGGATCGATTCCTCGATCTCCGCCCGCTGCCGGAGAACCTCGCTGGTCACCGCTCACCTCCGCGTGATGGGCCCGGCCTGGCCCGGCTTTTCTGCAATGGCACCACGTCCCCGAATGGCACCACGTCCCCGCGCCGGCCGCAAGATGATCCCCGATTAGAGTGCATCTCATGACCATCTCCGCTGATTTCCGGCTGACCCAGTACGCGTCCGGCGGGGGCTGCGCCTGCAAGATCCCGCCCGGTGAGCTGGAGCAGGTGGTCGCGCAGATGCTGGCCGCGCCGGTGGCCCCGGGCGAGCCCGCGGTGCAGCGCATCGACGCCGACCTGCTCATCGGGGTCGAGAACGGCGACGACGCGGCGGTCGTGCGGATCAGCAACGGCCAGGCGATCGTGGCGACCGCCGATTTCTTCGGCCCGGTAGTGGACGACGCGTACACCTTCGGCCGGATCGCCGGCACCAACGCACTGTCGGACATCTACGCCGTCGGCGGCACGCCACTGGTCGCGCTCAACCTGCTCGGCTGGCCCCGGGCCAAGCTCCCCTTTGAACTCGCCGGAGAGGTGCTGCGCGGCGGGCTGGACGCCGCCCGGCACGCGGGCTGCCTGCTGGCGGGCGGCCACAGCATCGACGATCCAGAGCCCAAGTACGGCATGGCGGTGACCGGCCTGGCCGACCCGGATGCGCTGCTGCGGATCGACGCGGGCCGGCCCGGGGCTGCCGATCAGCCTGACCAAGCCGATCGGCAGCGGGGTGCTCAACGCCCGGCACAAGGCGACCGGCGAGGGTTCAGCCGCACGCCATCGAGGTGATGACCACGCTCAACGCCGAGGCCAGCCGGGCCGCGCTGGCCGCCGGGGTGCGCTGCGCCACGGATGTGACCGGCTTCGGGCTGCTCGGCCACCTGTTCAAGCTGGCCCGGGCGAGCGGCGTGTCCGCCGTGCTGGATCACGCGGCGGTCCCGCTGATCGAGGGCGCCCGGGAGGCGGCGGCGGCCGGCTTCGTGCCCGGCGGCAGCCGCCGCAACCTCGACTGGGTCGTGCCGCACACCGATACCGGCGGGCTCAGTGAGGAGGATCTGCTGCTGCTGGCGGACGCGCAGACCTCAGGCGGGCTGCTGATCGCCGGCGAGATTCCCGGCGCCCCGGTAATCGGGGAACTGATCCCGCCGCTGGCCAGCACCCTGATCCTTCGCTAACCCTCGCCGGTGGCTACCATCTGAGCTGGGAAATCGTGTCGTAGTCGGCGGCGGAGTAGCCGACCAGGCCGTCGGAGAGCGCGAAGATCCATTCGGCCACGCCGAGAGACAGGGCGAGCCGGCTGCAGCGCGCGCAGAAGTGGGGATCCTCCAGGCGGACCGAGTCGTCGGGCGCAAGCCGCACATAGACCAGCTTGGCGCCCTGCAGCCTGCGCCAGCCCTCCCCCTGGCGGGCCAGTGAGATCGCCCGCTGCTCGGCGTGAGTGCGGCACTGATCATGATTGCCGAGCTGGGCGACCTTGCAGTAGCAGTGGTCTTCGCCGGGAAAAGGGACTCCGTTCGTTCCCCAGCCCAGCAGGCTGCCCTCGGTCATCAGCACCGCCGCATGCCGCGTCCGGGCGTGGGAATCGCGGGCCAGTTCCGCCGCCCGATCCACCATCTGCTCTGCTACCTGGCTGTCCTGGCGGTTCAGCGGCCGCCGCTGGGGCTCTGGACCAGGTGGCACGTTATCTCCTCGCGGCAAGGCCGGGTTGGCGTCATCACGCCGAAGAACGACTGTAGCGGCCAGGCCGCGGCAGGCTGGTGGCCGCCCCATGCCGCTGGCCCCGGCGGGCAGGCCACCCGACGTAGGCTCGTGGGCAGGGCGACGTCGCGGGAGGCGGTCATGACCTCGAGGACAGCACGGCGCCGGGTGCTGCGCATCACGGTCCCGGCCGGGCCGGACGACCAGGCCGCCGGGGATCCGCGCGCGGACCTGCTGGCCGTCGAGGAACCCCTCGAGATCCGGGTCGGCGGGCAGCCGCTCGCGGTGACCATGCGCACCCCCGGTCACGACATCGACCTGGCGGCCGGCTTCCTGGCCACCGAGGGTGTCATCGATGCCGCCGCTGACCTGTCCCAGATCAAGATGTGCGACGACAACGTGGCCGACGTGACGCTGGCCCCGGGCACCGTGCTGCCCATGGAACGGCTGCACCGTAACTTCATCACCTCCAGCGCCTGCGGCGTGTGCGGCAAGGACAGCATCGACGCGATCCGGATCCGGGCCCGCTACGACGTGTCGGCCGACCAGGTGCGGCTGGACCCCGCCGTGCTGGCGGCCCTGCCGGACCGGCTGCGGGCCGCCCAGCGGGTGTTCGCCAGCACGGGCGGCCTGCACGCGGCGGGGATCTTCAGCACCGCCGGGGACCTGCTGGTGCTGCGGGAGGATGTCGGCCGGCACAACGCCGTGGACAAGGTGATCGGCTGGGCCCTGCGGGACGGGCGGCTGCCGCTGACCGGGTGCGTGCTGCTGGTCAGCGGCCGCGCGTCGTTCGAGCTCACCCAGAAGGCGCTGATGGCGGGGCTGCCGGTGCTGGCCGCCGTGTCCGCGCCGTCCTCGCTCGCGGCCGAACTGGCCGCGGAGTCCGGCCTGACCCTGGTCGGCTTCCTGCGCGGTGCGTCGATGAACGTCTACAGCGGGGCTGAGCGCCTGACGACGGTGTCCGCGCTCAGCTAACCACTGCCGCGGCCGTTACGCGGCGCTGTCGGCCACGCCCCAGCGGCGCCGGATCCGCCCGTTGACCAGGTTGAACAGCAGGTCGACCACGATGCCGATGATCAGGATGACCAGGATGATCGAGATCGCCCCGGCCATGTCCGCCTGGTCCTGATCGTTACTGAGCAGCACGCCCAGCGAGGGCTGGCCGAGAATGATGACCACGATCTCGGCCGCGACCAGCCCGTGCCAGCCGAAGGCCCAGCCCTGCTTCAGCCCGCCCATGAAGGCGGGCAGGGTGGCCGGCATGATCACGTGCCGGTACAGCGAGACGCGGCGCAGCCCCATGATCTTGCCCGCCCGGAGCAGCAGCGGCGGCAGGAAGTCCGCCCCCGAAATCAGCCCGTTCGCGATGGCCGGCGCGGCGGTCATCACGATGACGAACAGGATGGCCTGGGTGGTCGCCCCGAACAGGATGATGGCGAACGGGACCCAGACGATCGACGGCAGCGTCTGCACCGCCGTGATCAGGGATCCGACCGCAGCGCGAAGCGGCTTGATCCGGGACACCAGGGCGCCCACCACCGTGCCGATGACCAGGGCTATCGCGAACCCGATGACCGCGCGGCGCAGGGTCGTGCCGAGCGCCGACCAGAACTGGGCATTGTGCAGCTGCTGCCACAGGTCGGGCAGGGTCTTGGCCGGACCGGGCAGGATCCCGGACTTGAACCCGCTCAGGTAGATCAGCTGCCAGATGGCCAGCGCGAGCACCAGGGCCAGCAGCTTCGGCCAGGCGGCCGCCCAGATCTTGGCCAGGATGTGCCGCCTGGCGTGCTGCGGCGGGGCCAGCTCCAGCTGGTCCAGGCCGGCCAGGGCCGCGGCCGGCTCGGACGGGGTCTCAACGGCCATGACGGACGATCTCCTCACGCAGGCGGTCCTTGATCTTGATCGCGAGTCCCACCGTGTCCGCGGCATCCATCCCGCGCGGCCGCTCGAAGTCAACCCCGAATTCGCCGATCACCCGGCCGGGCCTGCTGCTCAGCAGCACCACCCGGTCGCCCAGCCGGACCGCCTCGCGGACCTCGTGGGTGACGAACAGGATGGTCAGCTGGCGGCGCCGCCAGATCCCCTCCAGCACCTCGTGCAGCAGGTCCCTGGTCATCGCGTCCAGCGCGCCGAAGGGCTCGTCCATCAGCAGCACGTCGGCCTCCTGGGCCAGGGCCCGGGCCAGCGCGACCCGCTGCCGCATCCCGCCGGACAGCTCGTGCGGCCGCTTGTCCGCGAACGCGCCCAGCTGCACCAGGTCCAGCAGCTCGGCCACCCGCTCGCGGCGCTGCGCTTTGGGCATGCCCGCGGCGCGCAGGGGCATCTCCACGTTCTTCGCCGCGGTCAGCCAGGGAAAGAGCGCCGGCTCCTGGAACATCAGCGCGACCTTCCGGCCGCCGGTGTTCACCTGTCCCGAGGTGGGCGCGTCCAGGCCGGCGACCAGGGACAGCAAGGTGCTCTTGCCGCACCCGGAGGCGCCGATCAGGCAGACGAATTGCCCCGGGGCCACCGAGAGCGACACCCCGTCCAGGGCCGTCAGCGCCGTATCACCCCGGCCGAAGGTCTTGGACACATCGGTGATCTGGATCGCCGCCCCGGCCGCTTCCCTGGTCTCGTCCGGCCGGGAAGTAGATGTCATCGGGGCTCCGGTAGCTGCCTGGGCGCGGGCTGACGCCCCCGGGATCACTCCCGGGGGCGTAGCACCACGTGAATCAATGGTCATGGGCTCACCTGTGGTTGTCCGTCGGCTTTCAGCACGGCGTTGAGCGGGCCAAGGTCGTAGATGCCGTTCAGGTTGACCGGCTGGAGCAGCCCCACCGCCACGGCGTGCTTGGCGTCCGCGGCGAGCGAGGAGGCAATGGGGTCGTTGGTGAAGGTGATCTCCTTGAACGACGCGGCGAGGGGGGCAGACTTCAGGCCCTTGCCGAGCAGCGTGGTCAGCTCGGCGTTCGCGGCCGCTGCGGCGGCTGAAGTGTTTGCGTTGATGTACTTGACGGCCTCAACGTGCCCCTTGAGCAGGTTGCTCACCACGCTGGCGTGCGCTTTCAGGAAGGACTGGGTGACTACGAGGTTGGTCGTCACGAACTTGCCGGCCGGCCACAGGCTGGCCTCGTTCACCAGCACCTTGCCGCCGTCCTCAACCATCTCGGCGTCGTACGGAGCTGGCTCCCAGCCGCCGGCGATCTGGCCCGACTTGAACTCCAGCACCGCGTTGGAGTTCGGCTTGATCGGCGTGACGGCGACGTCCCCGCCGCCGGTCTGGGTGGTGGTCAGGCCGTGCTGCTTGAGCCAGTACCGCAGCGCCACGTCCTGCGTGTTGCCCAGCGATGGCGTGGCCACCTTCTGGCCCTTGAGCTGGCTGGCGCTGGTGATGTTCGGCTTGACCACCAGGGCCGCGCCGCCGGACGCCGCCCCGGAGATGATCTTGATGGCCTTGCCGCTGGACTTCTGCCAGGCGTTGATGGCCGGGTTGGGGCCGACGTAGGCCGCGTCCAGCTGGCCGGCCAGCAGCGCGGTGGTCTCCTCGGTGCCGGAACTGAAGATCGAGGTCTTGAGCGTGACCCCGTCACCCAGGTTCTTGGTGAAGAAACCCTTGTTGAGTGCGACCAGGGCCGGCGCATGGGTGATGTTGGCCAGGAGGCCCAGCCGCAGGGTGACGTGCGGGCTGCTGCTGCCGCCGCTGCCCCCCGAGCCGGAGGAGGCCGCGGACGACCCGCATCCGACTGCTAGCGCTGTGATCGCTGCGGCTCCGGCAGCAAGTACCACTCGTCTCATCTAGTGACCACCTTGTCGATCAGGTAAGTTTCTCGATCAGGTTAGTATGTCGATCTGTTTGATAGGCAAGGCCGATTAAACCATACCCACTGACCGGCGGCGCAAATCCGCCCACGCCAGGCTGAGCCGCGCGATCGAACGGCCCTACGGGCAACCCGAATCTGCTCGCGGAACTACATACAGCGACAGGGCATGACTGTGCGTTAATACCAGCACAAACGCGGAGGAATCCCCGGTGTTACCTCCCGCTTACGGGTAGCCGCCTGCTGTCATCAGACGAGCGGAATCGCGGCCGCGACCCTAAACCGGGCCTTATTACCCGTTCCTGCTCATATCCCCCGCCGCCTGGCGCATCGGTATCGGCGGGGGCTACCCGGTCTCCGCCGCGATCATGAGCGAGTACCCGGGCCAGAACCTGCAGCCCCCCGGTAGCGCTTATCACGGTGGTGGCGGAGGGTGACCGCTACCGGACGGGCTCGTTCAGCCGTCCCCTGAGGTTTGGATGTCAACGCCGACCACCGACGGGTATTTTTCCAGGCACGACTCAAGGCGGGCGAGCTGCGCGTTGCTGGCGTTGTCCACCCGGTAGATCACGTCATAGAGGTTGTCTGAGGCCAGGTGGTCGGTCGGCAATGCTTCCGGCCTGGCCTGAGGGATGTGAGAGCAGGCCGTCCTGACCTTCAGCCGGGTGGCTTTGGTGGTCCCCTCCTTGAACTGGACGACCGCCTCCTGCTTGCCGAATGCGGCGTCGAACTTGGCGCAGCCGGCCAGCCCGGCGGTCAGCAGCAGGGAGCCCGCGATCGTCAGGGCCGCTACGCGTAGATGCACGGTGCACAGCTTACGATCGGTCACAGCCAGCGCAGGCCGAGGGGATCCGGGTACGGTACGGGCAGGAGGAACCATGCGCGGGTGGGTTACCAGTCCCGCCGCTCGTCGCGCCGCAGGGAACGCGGCTCCTACCCGGAGGTACCGATGCCAGGCATGATCGAGGATTATGCACTCATCGGCGACATGCGATCGGCGGCCCTGATCAGCCGGGACGGCTCGGTGGACTGGCTGTGCGTGCCCCGCTTCGACTCCCCCGCCTGCTTCGCCGCGCTGCTCGGCGACGACCGGCACGGCCACTGGAGCATCGCCCCGGCCGCCGTGGCCGAGGCGATCGACAACATGGACGATCCCGGCCCGGCGACCAGCCCCGCGCCCCCGTCCGGCACGCCCCGGCCCGGCCCGCCTGAACTCGCCCGGCCGGGCGAGCCCCAGGTCATCTGCGAGGGCATCGAGGTCACCCGGCGCTACCGCGGGGACAGCCTCATCCTCGAGACGGAATGGCACACCCCCAGCGGCGATATCCGGGTGACCGACTTCATGCCACCCCGGGACGGCCAGCCGCCGGTCCTGGTGCGCATCGTGGAAGGCCTGTCCGGATCGGTGGACGTGTCCTGCGTGTTCCGGATCCGCTTCGGGTACGGCCAGGTGACGCCGTGGGTGCGCCGGGCCGAAAGCTGCCTGCTGGCGGTGGCGGGCCCCGATTCGCTCTGGCTGGACACGCCGGTCACGCTGACCGGCCGGAGCTTCGCGCACGAGGCCACCTTTACCGTGCCGGCCGGCGAGCGGGTTCCGTTCGTGCTGACCTGGGTGCCCTCCCATGAGAGCGCCCCGGACCGGTGCGATCCGCTCCAGGCGGCGGAGGCCACCCAGCGGTACTGGGATGAGTGGGTCTCCCGCTGTACCTATCGCGGGATGTACCGCGAGGCGGTAATCCGCTCCCTGATTACGCTTAAGGCGCTGACCTTCCAGCCCACCGGGGGCATCGTGGCCGCCGCCACGACGTCGCTCCCGGAAGATCTGGGCGGAGTCAGGAACTGGGATTACCGCTACTGCTGGCTGCGGGATGCCACCATCACCCTCGAGGCCCTGCTGCGCACCGGGTATACCGACGAGGCCTTCGCCTGGCGGGCCTGGCTGGCCCGGGCCGTGGCCGGTGATCCAGGCGACGTGCAGATCATGTACGGGGTGGCCGGCGAGCGCAGGCTGGATGAGTGGGAGGCGGACTGGCTGCCGGGCTACGCCAATTCCGCGCCGGTGCGGATCGGCAACGCGGCGGTGAACCAGCGTCAGCTCGACGTGTACGGCGAGGTCATCGACGCGATGTCGCTCGGCCGGGCGAGCGGCATCGCGGTGGACCGGCACGCCTGGTCGCTGCAGCGCGCCCTCCTCTCCTTCCTGGAAAAGCACTGGGACGAGCCGGACGAGGGAATCTGGGAGGTCCGCGGCCCGCGGCGGCACTTCGTGCACTCCAAGGTGATGGCCTGGGTGGCTTTTGACCGCGGGGTGACCGCGGTCAAAAGCGGTATGAGCGGCCCGGCCGAGCGATGGCAGGCGATCCGGGACCAGATCCACCGGGAGGTCTGCGAGAAGGGATACGACGCGGAGCGCGGCGCGTTCATGCAGTACTACGGCTCGTCCCAGCTCGACGCGGCGGTCCTGCTGATCCCGGAGGTGGGCTTCCTGCCGCCGGACGACCCCCGGGTCGTGTCCACCGTGCGGGCCGTGCAGCGTGAGCTGATGAGCGACGGGCTGGTGCGCCGCTACCAGCTGGCTGCGGCGGACTCGGCTCAGCTGGGCCCGGACGGGCTGCCCGGCAGCGAGGGCGCGTTCCTGGCCTGCAGCTTCTGGCTCGCGAACGCGCTGCACATGATCGGCCAGGACGACGAGGCCAGCAAGCTGTTCGAGCGGCTGCTGAGCCTGCGCAACGACCTGGGGCTGCTCAGCGAGGAGTACGACCCTCGCTACGGACGGCAGGTCGGCAACACGCCGCAGGCCTTCAGCCACGTGCCGCTGATCCAGGCCGCCCTGAACCTGGACCGCCAGCCCGGCGCGCACAGCCGGGCAGCGCACGCGGATCCGGCGACCGTTCAACGGCACGGCGAACGGTGACCGCGGCGCCCCGCCCCGCCGCCGATCCGGGCGACTACCAGGACCCGGGCGACTCCTCACCTGGCCCGGCGCCGTCGGGGCCACGCCCGCACATCCTCGTCGTCAACGGGCGGAAAGTACGCCAGCCGGTTTTCGTTATTGGTGCTCCGTCCTCCGGCATCGATCTGCTGGCCCGGGCGCTGAAGCGTTCCGCCGGATTCCACTTCACGCTGGGCCAGCGCTGGGTCATCCCGGTGGTGCAGGCCTTCGCCCGGCGGCCGTCGATCTCCCGGGGGAAGCCGGAGGCGGCGGCCACGGTGCTGCGGGACGCCTTCGCGCAGGCCTGGCAGGTCACGGCCGACTGCTGCCTGGGCTGCACCCAGCAGTGCCGTGACGCCGGCCGCCTGGATGGCGTCGGGCCGTGCGTCACCCAGCCCGGGGTGATCCGCTACGGGGACGCCAGCCCGGACCTGATGTACTGCGCCGAGGCGCTGCTCGACGCGTTCCCGGACGCGCGGATCCTGCAGATCATCCGGGACGGCCGGGATGCGGTGGCCGGGATGCTGGCCGATCCGGCGGTGCTCGCCTGGTTCCGGCCCGGATTCGTGGACATGGACGCGGAGATCCCGCACCCGCTGCTGGGCCTGGAGACCGAGGCCGACCGGGCCGCCTGGGCCGGGCTGTCCATGACGGCCAAGTGCGCGATGCGCTGGCGGGGCTCGGTGCGCCAGATGGCGCGGCTGCGCGGCCAGCTGTCCGCCGATCAGCTGGTCACCTTCCGCTACGAGGACGTGGTCCGCCAGCCCGCGGACGCGGCCGCGGCCATCTCGGACTTCCTCTCTACCCCGGTGCACATCCTGGAACCCGCCGCGCCGGGTCAGGCGGCCGCGGCCGAGCCGGGCTCCTGGCGCCGTCTGCTGGTCCCGGCGCAGGCCGCGGAGATCGAGGCCATCGCGGGCGATGAACTGCGCCGGGTCGGATACGGCAGCTAAGCAACCAGCCCCGGGAAACCAGCACCGATAGAGCAGCACCGGGAAACCAGCACTGAAACGAGCAGGCGTTAAGGAGGATCAGGACGTGGATCTGGGCCTGCGTGACCGGGTGTACCTGGTCACCGGCGGCAGCCGCGGGCTCGGCTATGCCGCGGCCGAGGCCCTGGTCGCCGAGGGGGCGCGGGTCGTGGTGAGCGCCCGCGATGGCGGGGATACGGCACGGGCGGCCGCGGCCCTCGGGTCCGGGCGGGCGATCGGGCTGGCCGCCGACAACGCCGACCCCGCCACCCCGGGCCGGCTGGTCAGCGCGGCGCGGGAGGAGTTCGGCCGGCTGGACGGCGCCCTGATCAGCGTGGGCGGGCCGCCCGGCGGGACCGCCGCGGAAACTCCCGACGAGGCCTGGCAGGCCGCGTTCGGCAGCGTGTTCCTCGGGGCGGTGCGGCTGAGCCGGGCGCTGGCCGCAGCGCTCACCGAGGGCGGGTCGATCGCGTTCGTGCTGTCCTCATCGGTCCGGGTCCCGATCGCCTCGCTGGTCATCTCGAACGGCCTGCGTCCCGGCCTGGCCGGGTTCGCCAAGACGCTGGCTGACGAGCTCGGGCCGCGCGGGATCCGGGTGAACGGGCTGCTGCCCGGCCTGATCGCCACGGACCGGATGCGTGAGCTCGGCCCCGTGCTCAGCAGGTCGCTGGACAGCATCCCGCTGCGCCGCGTCGGCGAGCCGGCCGAGTTCGGCCGGGCCGCCGCCTTCGTCCTGTCTCCCGCGGCCAGCTACTTGACCGGGACGATGCTCCCGGTCGATGGCGGCGCACTGCGGGCGATCTGATCGGCGCTGTCGCCGCGATCCTGGCCGGCGAACTGGGTGTGATACAGCTCCGCGTACAGGCCGCCCGCGGCGAGCAGATCCACGTGCGTGCCGCGCTCCCGGACCTGCCCTTCGTCGATGACCAGGATCTGGTCCGCTTCCCGGATGGTGGACAGCCGGTGCGCGATGACCAGGGACGTCCGGCCGCTCAGCGCGGTCTTGAGCGCCGCCTGCACCGCCGCCTCCGATTCGGAGTCCAGGTGCGCGGTCGCCTCGTCCAGCACCACCACCGACGGGGCCTTGAGCAGCAGCCGCGCGATGGCCAGCCGCTGCTTCTCCCCGCCGGACAGCCGGTAGCCCCGGTCCCCCACGACCGTGTTGAGGCCGTCCGGTAGTGCGGAGATGAGGTCCCAGATCTGCGCGGCCCGGCACGCGGCGATGAGGTCCGCCTCCGTGGCTTCCGGCCGCGCGTAACTGAGGTTGGCGCGGATCGTGTCGTGGAACATGTGCGCGTCCTGGGTGACCACGCCCACCGTGTCGTGCAGCGAGTCCAGGGTCACATCCCGCAGGTCCTGCCCGCCGATGAGCACCGCGCCCTGATCCGGGTCATAGAGCCGCGACACCAGGTGGGTGATCGTGGTCTTGCCGGCCCCGGACGGCCCGACCAGCGCGGTCAGCTGCCCGCGCGGCGCGGTGAAGGTCACCCCGCGCAGCACCGGCTGGGCGGCACCCGCGCGCTCGGGCACCGGGAGCGCGATCGACTCGAGCGAGGCCAGCGAGACCTCGCTCGCGGCCGGGTAATGGAACGAGACGTTGCGGAAGTTGACGGCCGGCGCTGAATCAGGCTGGCCGCTGGCCGCCGGGGTGCCCGTGGCCGAGCTGCCCGTGGTCGAGGTCGTGGCGCGCAGCGCGACGGCGCCGGGCTTCTCCTCGATCAGCGGCTTGAGGTCCAGCACCTCGAAGACCCGGTCGAAGCTGACCAGCGCGGTCATCACGTCCACCTGGACATTGGACAGCGCGGTGATCGGCCCGTAGACCCGGGCCAGCAGCGCGGTGAGCGCGACCAATGTGCCGATCTCGAAGATGTGGTGGATGACCAGCGTCCCGCCCAGCCCGTAGACCACCGCGGTGGCCATCGCGGCCAGCAGGGTCAGCGCGATGAACAGGGTGGACCCGTACATGGCGGTGACGACGCCGATGTCCCGGACCCGGGCCGCGCGCCCCGCGAACACGCCGCTTTCCTTCTCGGGCTTGCCGAACAGCTTGACCAGCATCGCGCCGGCCACGTTGAACCGCTCGGTCATGGTCGAGCCCATCGCGGCGTCGAGCTGCATGGACTCCCGCGTCAGCCGCTGCAGCCGCCGGCCGACCAGCCGGGCCGGGATCACGAACGCCGGGATCATCGCCAGCGTGACCACTGACACCAGCCAGGACAGGCTGAACATGGCGATCAGCACCAGGATCAGGGTCAGCGCGTTGGACACGATGGCCGACAGGGTCGAGGTGATGGCCTGCTGCGCGCCGATGACGTCGCTGTTGAGCCGGCTGACCAGCGACCCGGTCTGGGCCCGGGTGAAGAACGCGATCGGCTGCCGCTGGACGTGCGAGAACACCTCGGTGCGCAGGTCATAGATCAGCCCCTCGCCGATCTTGGCCGAGTACCAGCGCTGGGCCAGCGACAGCAGGGCGCTGACCAGGGCCAGGCCCGCCACGACCGCGGCCACCGCGATGACGACGCCTTCGTTCCCGGCCAGGATGCCCTGGTCGATCAGGGTCTTCAGCAGCAGCGGCACCGCGACCGCGGCCACGGCGGCGAGCGCGTTCATGCCCAGGAACAACGCCAGGTCCAGGCGGTAGGGCCGGGCGTAGGACATGATCCTGCGGACCGTGCCCGGCTTGATGCGCTGCTTAGTGACCGAGGGGTCCCGGTAATAAGAGCGCATGGCTTGCCAGCTGGACGCGTTCATGAGCCGGGCAACCTCCTCCAGGCCGCGAATCTTCCCCGGTCAGCTCAGAGCGAAAAGTGCTAGCCCGGGGTCGTCCCCCCCGGCTGTGTTAGCCCGGGGGGACGACCCCCCGGAACCCCCCGCTCGCCGCTCCGCGCCGAACGCCGGCTCGTCGGCGAGCACCCGCCTGCGGCGGGCCCCGCCTCGCCGACGAGCCGGCCCGGTACAGCTTGCTTTGTTCCCTGACGCGCGCGTTCTCAGCCTTCAAGGCGCATGCGCTGGAGGGCGGCCTGGGTGCGGCGCTCCGCGGCGGCCTGCTCTTCCAGGGTATGGCCGGGCGCCTGCTGGAGCAGTTCCTTGGTGGCCCGGGCCACCGCGGGCTCAATGGCGAGCAGCGCCCGCGACCAGGTCACCGACCGCGCCGTCCAGTTCCGCCCCGGGCACCACCAGCTCGGCCAACGATCTTTAACGGCGGGGGTTACCGCTTAGCTGACGGCCCGCGCAGCCGGCCGCCGTGCGATCGCAGCCCGGGTCTGCCTGCAGCCGGTGCAGGCCGTCCAACCCAGCATGCGCCGGGAATCGGCCCAGCTTGGAGTAATCAGCGGCCACCCAGCACGGACCTCTGGCGTATTGGCCGATACGCGAGTTACGCTGATTACAGCTAGAACGCGCGGGAGGCGGATATGGACACTGCCGAGCTGAATCATCTGCAAGAGCAAATCACCCAGCTCGCCCGGAACCGGTTCCCCGGCCCAGCCGTGCAGGGAGTGAGCGTTCTTCAGTACGGCGACGAGCCGGAGATCGAGCCCGGCCAGCTCTTGGTGCAAGTCGTCATCGAGCCCCCAGAAGGCCAGCGGCCAGACGGCACCGAGGCGGACGCCCTGATCGTCAGCGAATTCGACCACTCTCAGAAGGAAGCCATCCAAGGCTTCAGGCACGACCTGCGTTCCGTGCCCCAGGTCGCGATGGTCGAGTTTGTGCTGCCTGGCGACGGGTATCCCGGCCGGCATCCTGGGCCACGGACGAGAATAAGCCAGGCCGAGCTGGTCCTCCCGCAGCAGCCGGACGCCCCGCTGGTGCCCATCATGGCCCGGCTCGGACCCGCGGACCTGGAGACCGTGGACACGCTGATCACCGCTGGCGTCGCGGCCAGCCGCGCCGAAGCGGTGCGCTGGGCGCTGGCCCGGATCCGGGAACGGCCTGCCTATGAGCGGCTGCGCGAGCATGCTCGCCAGATACAGGAACTAAAGGCTCAGTTCTGACCCCGCGACCGGCAGCCGCACCCCAACGCCAGCCGTCAAGGATCGCCCGATCTTCAATTAGGGAGGTTACAGAGGGGCGTGAGGTCGAGCCTTGCTCCGGCGAGGAAGCCCTCGACGAGGCCGGGCTGGTACTGCATGTGCCTGAGCCGGGTCTTGGCGAGTGCGGTGAGCTGCGCGATGTCGCGCTTGGCGAGGTTGGCGAGCGATCTCTTGAGGTGGGACCAGACGGACTCGACGGGCTTGGGCTCGGAAGCGTAAGCCGGGAGCTGGAACACGGTCAGCCAGTCCCGGGCCGCGATGAGTTCGCGCATCGCCCGGCTGACGTGGGTGTTCAGGTTGTCCCAGATCAGGACGACCGGGCCGCCGAGCTGCTGGTGCGCGCCGTCCAGGAGCCGGGCGTAGTCTGCCTCGGTGAACCCCTTGCGCTTGTCTCCCCGCCGCAGGCTGCGGCCGTGGTGGACGCGGTAGATCAGCCGGGGCGGGCACCCGGCCCGGACGGCGATCAGGGCGGCCAGCGAGACTCTCTTGTTGCTGCCGCCGGTCACCGTCACCACCGGAGTGCGGCCGCGGCGGTCCCAGGTGCGGCCTTTCGGCGGCCTTAAGCCCTAATGGGAATAGCGGGTCGCCTGGGCCGGGTGGGATGCCTGGTGCGGGAGACTCGTACCGGTAGCAGTCGGCGGGTGAGCACTACATAAGCCCCGGACGTGAAGTCCTGAGGCCAGACCGTGCCCCTGCCGGCGAACCGGGGAGGATGGACTGCTGATGGGGTGGCGTGCCCGGCACCGGCCGTGAGCACTGGATCCATTAGGGCGCTGGCGGTTCTCCCTGATGCTGCCAGATGTGACCGGGAGAGCACGGGAAGGACAAGGGTTGCTATTCATCGGGGATGACTGGGCCGAAGGCCACCACGATGTGGTTGTGCAGGACCAGACCGGGAAAACGCTGGCCCGGCGGCGGCTGCCGGAGGGGGTGGATGGGATCGCCCGCTTCGGCGAGGTGGTCGCGTCCTGCCGGGGGGAAGACGGCGAGCCGGACCTGGCCCGGGTGGTGGTCGTGATCGAGACCGACCGGGGGCCGTGGGTGAAGGCGCTGGCCGCCGCGGGGTACGGGATGTATGCGGTCAATCCCAAGCAGGCCTCCCGGCACAAGGAGACGATCGCAGTGTCGGGGAAAAAAGACGACTTCTTCGATGCTGGCGCCCTGGCGGACATGGGCCGGACCCGCCGGCACCAGATCCGGGAGCTGGCCGCCGACAGCGACATCGCAGAGGCGGTGAAGATCGCTGCCCGCGCCCACCAGAAGCTCGTCTGGGAGCGCACCCGGCACATGTTGCGGATGCGGTCGGCGCTGCGGGAGTACTTCCCCGCCGCGCTGGAGGCATATTCCGCTCTTACCCTGGCCGGGGCGGACACGCTCGAGCTGCTGGGCAAGGCCCCGGACCCGGCTTCGGCGGCCAGGCTGACCGTCACCCAGATCACCACTGCGCTCAGGCGGGCCGGGCGGCGCGGCGATCTCACCGCACGCGCGCGGGAGATCCAGGCCGCGCTGCGCACGCCGCATCTGCTCCAGCCCGAGGTCATCGCCGAGGCCTGCGCCGCCACGGTGCGGGCATCTGCCGCCGTGATCACTGTGCTGAACCAGCAGGCCAAGACCATGGAAGCCAAGGTGAGTGAGCTTTTTCGCCGCCACCCTGATGCCGGGATCTACCTGTCCCAGCCCGGCATCGGGGACATCACCGGCGCCCGCATACTCGGCGAGTTCGGCGACGCACCCGGCCGGTATGCCACCGCCAAGGCACGCAAGAACTACGCCGGCACCTCGCCGCTAACGATCGAGTCTGGCAAGAAGAAGACCGCGCACGCCCGGCACATCCGCAACCGGCACCTTATCGACGCCCTGCACGCCCAGGCGCTGTCGGCGCTCATTGCCTCACCCGGCGCCCGCGCCTGCTACGACGAGCTGCGAGCCCGGGGCATCGGCCACGACGACGCGCTGCGGCGCATCGCCAGCCGGCTGGCCGGTGTCCTGCACGGATGCCTCAAAGACGCCCGCCACTACGACGAAGCGACCGCCTGGTCTCACCGCGCCGGGCTCACACAGGCCGCGTGACCACAATCTGACAAGGCCCGCACCCCAGGCCGTCCGGACCCTGCACCGCCAGACGGCAACGTCAGCATGCCCACACGCAGCCCAACAGTCACCCAGCCTGACCGGCCCCAGACTTGACACCTAAAGCCATGGGGTGTCTGGCCGGACTCGTCCTCGAAGACCAGCCAGGCGCCCTGCTCCGCTGACGGTTCTTTTATGACGGGCCACGTTTCCCCTTTCCAGGCGGCGATGGCCGCCTCGTCCCGCTCGGCGGCCCGCCGGGCCGGGACCTGCACGCTCAACCCGATCCGGTGCAAAAGCAGGTCCATCCCGGCCAGGGTGTACTCCACCCGGAACCGGCGCCGCACCAGGTCGGTGATCCGGGCCAGCGTCCAGCACTGGTTCTCATCCCATCCCCACACGGCCGGCCCGGCGTCCAGCGCCGTCTCCAGTTCCAGCAGCTGAACTGGGGTCAGCTTGCACTTCGCGCCGCCCGCCCCTTTCGAGGCCAGGGCCTCACGGCCGCCGGCTGCCAGCGCCCGCCGCCACCGGTTCGCCGACATCCGCGAAACGCGGAACCGTCTCGCGATCTCCTGATCGGTGGCTCCGGCCTCGAGCATGAAAAATGGATTCGGCTACAGGCAACACTAGACGCTGCACGTAATCCACTACGGGGCGAACGGCGTGGAGCGGCCTATCTACTACGTATTGCGTATTGCGTATGCGGAGAGCCTCTTTACCAAACAAGCTCGGGCGCCGGACACCGTTATTATCGTTGCCGTTCCCGCACGACGGGGAAGCCGTGCGGGAATGGAATGATCCCTATGGCCGATCTAGAGGCAGCCGTAGACGACTGGATCACGGGGCATCCGACGTTTGAGATTGCCGAGAGTCGCATCATCCACGGCAACGGCAACGCCAGGCAACTAGCCAACGTCGGTCAGGAACTAGCCGACCTGACGGAAGAGCACTATGTGAGGAGGATCGTGCGGGACAATTTCCACGAAATCATGGCCCGGCTGCAAACAGAATATGATCGATTGGCCGGCACAGAGCGTGAGACCGACCGTATTGAAAAAATTGGCACCGGACGCTATCTCTCCGAAGAGTGGCTACAATGGGACGAAAGCACCCGACGTCGTTACCTACAGGAACATGACTTCCGTTTCAGCGCTCGGCGCAAGGCGGGGGGGACTATCGACCTAGAGGGAACGCCGGGGGAAGAGTACCGCGATTAAGGTCGCTGATTGTCCGCGTAAGATCCCCATCCGTACAGGTAGGAGGGGAAACGTGTAAGCGCCGTCTGTGGATTGTAAGGGACGGTGATTTCCGTATGTGGGGAAGGGGAACATCCCGCCAGTGTTGCCACGATCGGCGCAGGGGACAACGGGACGCGCCGGGATCTGTCCCTGACCCTTGATCACGCATCCCCCCGTTCATCCCCCTCGGCCGAGATCGGCTTTGTCTGGGAGCGCATTCGGAAGCGCTGGAGTTCGGCCTGAATCCGCCGCTCCGCGGCCGCCTGCTGATCCAAAGTGTTGAGGGGAGCCTGCATGAGCAGTTCCTTCGTGGCCCGGGCCACCGCCGGCTCCACCGCCAACAGGGCCGCCACGAGATCACCGACCGCGCCGTCCAGTTCCGCTCCTGGCACCACTAGCTCGGCCAGTCGCAGCTCATATGCCTCGGCAGCGGACACTGTCCGCGCAGTCAGACATAGCTCCAACGCGCGTGCAACGCCGACCAGGTCTGTGAAATCCTTAGTCCCGGTGAGGTCAGGGACCAGGCCCAGTGCGGGTTCTTTCATGCACAGCTGGGCGTCGTCGGCCAGCACCCGCAGGTCACAGGACAGCGCGAGCTGGAACCCGGCGCCGATGGCGTGACCGCGGACCGCGGCCACCGACACGATGCCCGGGTCCCGCAGCCACCGGTACCCGGCCTGGCAGCCGGCGATCCACTCGTCGAACCCGGGGTCGGCCGGGCTGATCAGGGCGTCCTCGCCGGGCACGCCCTCGGGCGTGAACAGGCGCAGGTCTATCCCGGCCGAAAACGAAGGACCGGCACCCTGAACCACCACTACCCGCACCTCAGGCGGGAGCGCCTGGCCGATCGCGGCCAGCCCGTGCCACATCCCGGGGGTCATGGCGTTGCGCCGCTGGCTCCGGTCGAGCGTGATGGTGGCGGCCCCGGGAGCGGGCACGCCGACCTCGAAGCGCAGCCCGGCGCGCGCGAGGTCGGGCGGATCAGACTGTCCGGCCGTCATTCTCCTTAGTGCTTCGCCCGCGCCTTGCCACGGGTCGCGCCACCGCGGCCACGCAGCGAGACCCCGTTCTCGGAGAGGATGCGGTGCACGAAACCGTACGATCTGCCGGTGGCTGCGGCCAGCGACCGGATGCTCTCCCCCGCGTCGTACCTCTTCTTCAGATCCGACGCCAGCTTGGTGCGGTCGGCACCGGTGACCCTGGTGCCTTTCTTAAGGGTCTCGGTCACGCGTACCTCCCGTGAACTGAAGTGACCGCTGCGTTACGTCTCCCGCCATGATCACTCATCAGCGCGGGATCGGCTACCCACATCCAGGTAAGTGATCACTTCTTTTTCGCCCATCCCCGGGTGGCCGGTCACGCAAGGGCGACGAGGTCGGCCAGGCCCTCATTCCAGGTGTCTTCCACGCCGTCAGGGAGCAGGATGACCCGCTCCGGGGCGAGCGCCTCGACTGCCCCCTCATCGTGCGTGACCAGCACGATCGCTCCCTGATAACGCCGCAGCGCGCCGAGGATCTCTTCCCGGCTGGCCGGGTCGAGGTTGTTGGTCGGCTCGTCCAGCAGCAGCACGTTCGCGCCGGAGACGACCAGGAGCGCGAGCGCCAGCCTGGTCTTCTCCCCGCCGGAGAGCACCCCGGCGGGCTTGTCCACCGCGTCGCCGGAGAAGAGGAACGAGCCGAGGATGCGCCGCTGCTCCGGGTCCAGCAGATGCGGCGCGGCGGTGCGCATGTTCTCCAGCACCGAGCGATCGTTATCGAGAGTTTCGTGCTCTTGGGCGTAGTAGCCGAGCCGCAGCCCGTGTCCGGGGCTGACCTGCCCGGTGTCCGGTTTTTCGGTGCCCGACAGCAGGCGCAGCAGCGTGGTCTTGCCCGCCCCGTTCAGGCCGAGCACCACGATCCGCGAGCCCCGGTCTACGGCCACGTCAACGTCGCTGAAGACTTCGAGTGAGCCGTATGACTTTGACAGATCCGTCGCGGTCAGCGGGGTCTTGCCGCACGGCGCCGGTTCGGGGAAGCGTATCCGCGCGACGCGCTGCGGGGCGCGCTCGGCCGACACCCCGGCCATCAGCCGTTCCGCCCGGCGTTGCATGCCCTGCGCGGCCTTGGCCTTGGTCGCCTTGGCCCGCATCTTGTCTGCCTGGGACTGCAGCACGGCGGCCTGCCGGGAGGCACTGGCGTTCTCCCGGCGGCGCCGCCGCGCGTCGGTCTCGCGCTGCTGCAGGTACGCCGACCAGCCCAGGTGGTACATGTCCAGCGAGGTGGTGTCGGAGTCCAGGTGGAACACCTTGTTCACCACCACCTCGAGCAGCGCGGTGTCGTGGCTGATCACCACCAGGCCGCCGCGGAACGCCTTGAGGTGGTCGCGCAGCCACGCCACCGAGTCGGCGTCCAGGTGGTTGGTGGGCTCGTCCAGCAGCAGGGTCTGCGCGTCCGCGAAGAGGATCCGGGCCAGTTCGACCCGGCGCCGCTGGCCCCCGGACAGGGTGGCCAGCGGCTGGGCCAGGACCCGGTCGGGCAGCCCCAGGCTGGAGGCGATCGACGAGGCCTCGGCCTCCGCCGCGTACCCGCCGAGCAGGGTGAGCCGCTCTTCCAGCTGGCCGTAGCGGCGCACCGCGGCGTCGCGCCGCGCGGGCCGGCCGTCGGACATCTGCTCTTCGGCGGCCCGCATGGCCGCGCGCAGCTCGTCCAGCCCGCGGCCGGACAGCACCCGGTCCAGGGCCAGGCCCTCCATGTCCCCGGACCGCGTGTCCTGGGGCAGGTAGCCGATGGTCGACGTGCGCCGCACGCTGCCCGCGGCCGGGAGCGCCTCACCGGCGAGCACCTTGGCCAGCGTCGTCTTGCCCGCGCCGTTGCGGCCCACCAGCCCGATTTTGTCGCCCGGGACGATCTGGAAGCTCGCGTCAGCCAGCAGCATCTGCGCGCCCGCGCGCAACTGCAGGCTGGTCGCGGCGATCACCAGGCACCACTCCAAACGAGGATCGGGGAAAGAAGCGGCACGGCCGCGGCCCGTATCCCAGGGTACCTGGCGCCCGCCACGATCCCGCTCGGCGAAGACTCAGTGCCCCTCCCGGCGCCACGCACCTGCCTGCTGGCTGGCATCCGAGTAGGCTGCAGCCCTACTCCGGCAGGAGATCAGGGGCGGGACATGCTTGATGCGCAGGCCGTTCTGGACCAGGCCAGCCACGGGAGGGCCCCGGCGACCTGGCGGGTCTTCACGAAGGAGAGAGGCCGGGTGCGCGGTTTCCTGCGCGGGACGTCGGCCGATCCCGATCCCTTGCTCGTCATCACCCCGGACGGCGTGGTGGAGTACATCGACAGCAAGAAGCCGGCCGCGGTGGTCGACTTCGGCCGCCTGTCGCAGATCAGGTTGCGGGTCAGCGGGAGCACCTTCTCCGACAGCATCCAGGTCCGGCTGGATGTCTGGCTCGACCTGCACTATCGCGACGGCAGCAAGTCAAAATGGCGCTCGGCCTCGTTTGCCAGCCAGTACCGGACCATCCAGGCTTTCATTGAGGCCTACGGCGCCCATCAAGCGCTCCGCGGCGGCGGCCTGTACCCGCAGTGATCCCGCCGTGGTGATCACCGCCGTGGTGGTCCCCCGGCAGCGACGTGGTCAGTGCTGTGGTCAGCCCTCGTCGCGGCAGAGGCAGAAGGGGTGGCCCGCCGGGTCGAGGAGGACGCGGACGTTCTGCTGTGGCTGGGCCGAAGCCAGCGACGCTCCCAGGGCGACCGCCTCGGCCACCGCGGAATCCAGGTCGCCGACCTGGAAGTCGAAGTGCATCATCGGCCGCTGCTCCCCCTCGGCGGGCGGCCATACGGGGGCCCGGTAGCCCGTCGCCTGCTGGAACACGATATAGATGCCCTCCTGGGGAGCGGCGAGGATGGCCGTCCCCGGCTCCTCATGCCCGATGGGCCAGCCGAGCAACTCGGAGTAAAACCTGGCCAGGGCGCCCGGGTCCGGCGCCTCGATCGCGGTTCCCCACCACATGCTGCTGGTTCGAGATTTCACGCTTGCACCCTGCCGCAGGGCCCCAGCCATGTCCAGGAAGCCCGCCCAGGCCCGTTTCCGTCAGCGGATGGCCAGCACCATGCGCCGCGCTGGGCCGAACGCAGTTTCGCTGACGCCGCAGTCAATGAAACCGGCGGCGGTGTAGAACCCCAGCGCGTGAGCGTTGGCGGTCACTTCCAGCCGCTCCGCACCCCGCGCCCGCACCGCATCGGCGATGCACCCGACGAGGGCCATGGCGATCCCGCGTCTCATCCAGCCCGGGTCCACGAACAGGTCTTCCAGTTCGAAGACCCGGCCGTCCCGGGCCCAGGTGGCGAAGCCGACGATCGATCCATCTTCTTCCGCGACATGAGTGCGGCCCTCAGCCAGTCCATGCGGCCCCAGCATCAGGTACCCCGGATGGGCCAGCAGGTTGTCCCGGTCGCCCGCATTGGACAAGGACGCGCTGCGGTAGACGTCCGACGCCGCGCGAAGATCGGCGGGTACCCCGAGCCGGATCACTACCCCAGCATAGGGACATTGCCGCAGCGCGGATGATCATGGATCAGGCGTGCTGGCCTCGCCCAGGTCAAATTTGTACGCCAGCCCGGCCTGGGTCTGGAGTACGTGCAGCGGGCCGGTGCCCGCCCAGTAGGCAGCCTGGAAGAAGAGCCCGTCGGTGGCCACGATCCACAAACCTGAGTCATCCGCCGCCCAGCGCGCGGAGACGACGTCGCTGGAGCCCGGCCGGGAATGCTCCTGGCACGGCCGGAAGCGTCGCCACCGGAATCGGCCGGCCCGGCACGCGGACCAGCGTGCGGGTGCTGAGGTCGGCGACGTAGACGTTCGTGCCCGTGGTCTCACCCTGCTGATCGATGATGTCGAGCGGAAGCGCGAGATGCTGGCCCGCCGGGTCGAAGCCCGGCGTATCGCCAGGATTGAGGGCCGTGTGCGGCGGCAGGCCGATCCTGGTGGTCAGGCCGCCCCGCAGGCTGGTGATGTGCAGCGGGCAGTGGGTCGTGCAGAACGCCGGCTGCCAGGCCACGTGGCCGGCGTCGGCGCCGGCGATGATCGCGTCCTGCGGGATGCCGGACGGCCTGGCCCGGCCGTCGGCCGGATCGATCAGCCTCAGGGCCCTGGAAGGGTCCTGCACGAGCAAGCCGGCGACGGTGGCCGCGACCAGGACCCGGTGACCGAGATGAAGGACACCGGATATCCGGTGACCGGCCTCATCGACAAGCCAGGCCAGACTGCTGGCCGGCCCGTTACCCCAGGGCAGCCCGGCGCGCTCAACCCAGATGCCGCGATGATCCGGCGCCACCGCCAGGTAGTTCGCCTGGCCGATTACGCGCGGGGCCCCGGCCCCCGACCGGGTGACCGGGATGAAGACCACCACCCCGACATCGGCCAGGCCCGCTGAGCCATGACTGGATATGAGCGCGACCACACCGCCGGCCACCGAAACGACCTGCTGCACGGCAGGATCGGGACCAAGCGGATCGCGTGCGGCGATACTGCCCGGCCACACGTCCGTCAGGGATACCTGGGCCCGCTGACCGACGCTCAGCAGCTGCAGCCCGTCACCGCCGAGAAACAGCAACGCGGGGCGCGCGCCGCCCGGCCGCAAAGGCGTCCCGTGAAAGATCGGCGGTACCGCCAGCGCGATCGGTGACGCGGAACTGCGTGGCGCGTGGTGACGCGGACGGCTGGACCCGCTCAGAGCCAGATGAACGGCGACGCCGCCGGCGATCAGCACGACGGCCAGGCCCGCGATCAGCCACCCGCGGACCGGATTGCGGCGATCGGGATCACGGCCACTGTGGATAACGTCGAAGGCCGGCCCGTCAGGCACAGACTCAACGTACCAGCGCCGCATCGCCCGGAACGCGCCGCCGGCTCTTGTTGCGGCGGAGGCCCGGCGTAACGACACTGGTGGCGTGAGCAGAGCCGATGCCGTCGCCGGACTAGTGACCGTATGGCTCGCGCTGGCGGTGCTCACCGCGGTCGGTGCCCGTCACCGGGGACACGCCTGGGGCCCTGCGCTGGCGATTGGGCTGCTCTTTCCGGTCACGTGGGTGATGTGGTACCTGACCGACGCACGCCCGGAACGCAAAGCACGCGGATGATGACGGCTGATTGTGAGCACGCGCAGCTTTTCGGGCTCAGGCCGTTAACGGTGCCCGCGGATCACATCAGCTAGCCGTGCGGCCCTTCCCTCACCAACGCGGGTTTCCTCTCCCCCGGCCCTTCCCCCGCCGGGGGGACGCGCGCCTGGATGGGCCTACGTAAGTTCGCGGTACGGCGAGACGAGTCCGTGGTGGCAGCGGCCGGGCACGTCCGTATCTGCAAGCGGAAGGATTCCGCCATGGCCGAATTAGAACGGCGGGAAGGTCATTTTCCGGATCCCGCACTAAGCAGCAGAAATGGTCAGATCACCCAGCTCATCGAGGCTGCTTACGGCGGCACGCCGCCGCGGCGCGGCGAAGGCCCACCGCTGGCCTGGGGCCATCCAGCGGTGGTCCGGCTGAGCGGCCATCTCGCGGCGATGCAGCGAACCGTTTACCCGGCCGCCCGCCGGCGGCTCGGCGATGACCTGAGTCTGCTGCGGGAATGCCGTGCCCACGCCCGTGAGACGGGATGGGCCCTGCGCCTCCTCCATTGCCACCTGGCCGGCGACGGAGCCGCCGGTGCCCGCAAGCCCGAGCATGTGCACGGCTGGCTGGAACAATGCCTGGCCGGATACCGGCCAGCGGAGCGGGCCCTGGTGGCCTGGATGGAGGACCGGCTGACCGCCGGGGAGCACGAGCAACTGGCCCTCGGTTACCGCGCCGCGCTCGCCCGGGCACCCACTCGCCCGCATCCGCGCGGACCGCACACCGGCTGGCCCGGCCGGCTGGCGTTCCGGCTCCACGGGTTCTGGGACGGCGTGCTCGACGGCATCGACTCACGGCCCGGCGCAACCCGCCCTGAGTGAGCCACCAGCGCCGGAGGGGCCGGGCAGGTGGCCGTGTCACCGCGCGGCGGGCACGATAGAAGGTGACCGACCGCGCGATGGTGAGCCGCTGGCTGGCAGGTTACGAGGCCGCCTGGCGTCGCGGCCCCGGGCCGCGGCCGGCTGCCCGGGCGGCCCGGAGACTGACGGGGCCTCCGGGTAGCATCCGGTGTCGTGGCTGAGCTGGATGTGGTCCGCAGATTCAATGTCGCGATCCCGTTGCGTGATGGCATCACGCTCGCGGCCGATCTGGCCTTTCCTCCCAGGCTGCCTGCGCCCGCGGTGGTGATCCGCACGCCGTACGGCAGGTCGGGCGCCCCGCAGTCGAAGCGCGCGGCCGGGTTCGCCCGGGCCGGTTATGTGTCGGTGCTCGCCGACGTGCGGGGCCGGGGTGACTCTGATGGCGTGTTCCAGCCCTACCGGAACGATGGCCCGGACGGCGCCGAGGTCATCGCGTGGGCCGCGGCGCAGGAATGGTGCACCGGCGATGTCGCGACCTGGGGGTCCAGCTACGGCGGCCGGATCCAGTGGCTGACCGCACTGGAGCGCCCTCCCGCCCTGCGCGCGATGGTGTGCCTGGTGACGCCCAGCGACCCGTTCGTGGAAAACCCCACGGGCCTGCCCACCCCGATGCACATCAACTGGCACCGGTTCACCGACGGCCGGATGCCGCAGTTCCGCGAGGACGTGGACTGGATGGCGGTGTACCGCCACCGGCCGCTCGCGACCATGGATGAGGCGGCTGGATTCAACTCGCCCAACTGGCGTGAGGAAATACAGCACCGGACCCTGGATGAATGGTGGGAGCCGGTCCGCTACCAGCACCGCATCGGCGAGATCGACGTGCCCGTGCTGCACATCTCCGGCTGGTATGACGACGAGGAGGTCGGCACGCCGGCGAACTTCGCCGCCATGGTCGCCGCGGGGCGGGCGGGCCAGCGGCTGCTCATGGGCCCGTGGGGGCACGCCGTGAACACGACCCGGACCCTCGGCGAACTCGACTTCGGCCCGGACGCGCTGACTGACCTGGACGGGCACGTCCACGCGTTCCTCGATGAGCACGTCAAGGGCATCCACCCGGAGCCGCCGCCCGCGCCGGTACGGATCTTCGTCATGGGCGCCGGCGAATGGCGCGACGCGCAGGCCTGGCCGCCTCCCGGCGCGGCGCCCGCGGTCCTTCACTTTTCCAGCGGCGGGCAGGCCAACAGCCGGTTTGGCGACGGCCGCCTGGTTCCGGCGGCCGTCACGGCCGAGGAGCCGCCGGACGAGTGGATCCATGACCCCGACCGGCCGGTGCCCTTCATCACCGCCGCGAGCAGCGCGCAGATCGGCGGCCCGGATGACTATCTCGGGATCGAAAGCCGGGGCGACGTGCTGGTGTTCACCAGTGATCCGCTGACCGAGCCCCTGGAGCTGATCGGGCCGGTCAAGGTGATCGCCCACGTCGCCACCTCGGCCGCTGACACCGACATCACGGCCAAGCTCGTGGACGTGCATCCCGGGGACTTCGCGCAACGCCTGTGCGACGGCATGGTACGGCTGCGTTACCGGGACGGATTCGAGAGCGAGCAGCCCGTGGTACCCGGCGAGGTGTACGAGGTCGAGATCGCGATGTGGGACACCTGCGTGCGGCTGCCCGCCGGGCACCGGCTCCGGGTCGAGATCGCCTCGTCAGCCTTTCCTAAATACGACGTCAACCTGGGCACCGGCGGGGACATGATCACCGAGACCGCTGGCGTGACCGCCACCAACCGGATCTGGCACACACCGTCCCGCCCGTCCCGGCTCACCGTGAATGACTGACTTCATGTCGAGAAGCTCTGGCCGGCTCCGCTCAGCAGGTGAAGGGCCACGACCGGCGCGGCCCACGACACCAGGAGACCACCATGCCTAAGTACCTGCTCCTCAAGCACTACCGGGGCGGCCCGGAGCCGCACCATCCCTTTCCTCCGATGGACCAGTGGGCGCCCGAGGACGTGGAGGCGCACATGGCCTTCCTCAAGCACGTCAGCGAGGTGCTCGAGAAGAACGGCGAGTACGTCGGCGCGCAGGCGCTCACGCCGGCCCGCACCTGGGTGCGCTACGGCGGCCCGGACGCCGCGCCCGTCACCACCGATGGCCCGCTCCCCGAGACCAGCGATCTCGTGGCGGGCTGGTACATGATCGACGTCGAGTCGTACGAGCGCGCGGTCGAGCTCGCGGCCTACGTCTCCTCCGAGCCCGGACCGGGCGGGGAGCCGCTGTATGAGTGGATCGACGTCCGGGAGGTCATGTCCGAGGGGCCGTCGGATGACTGACCCGCCGTGACCGGCGAGCCGGCGCAGCCCGGGGGATGAGGGCGCGCTGCGCGCCCTCGTCCCCCGGGTGCTCGCGGGACTGGTCCGCCGCGGCGAGGACTTCGACGCCGCCGAGGACGCGCTCCAGGAGGCGCTGCTGGAGGCGCTGCGGGTGTGGCCCGAGCACCCGCCCCGCGACCCGCGGGCGTGGCTGGCGGCGGTCGCGACCCGGCGGCTCGTCAACGCCCGCCGCAGCGAGACCGCCCGGCACCGCCGTGAGGAGGCGACGTACGCCGGGCCGCGGCCCGGCGCCGCCGAGGAGGGCGACGACACCCTCTTCCTGCTCTTCTGCTGCTGCCACCCCGATCTCGCGCCCGCCTCCCAGGTGGCGCTGACCCTGCGCGCCGTCGGCGGCCTCACCACCCGGGAGATCGCCGACGCCTTCTATGTCCCGGAGGCGACGATGGCGCAGCGGATCAGCCGGGCCAAGCGCGCCCTGCGGGGGCGCCGCCTGGATCAGCCCGGCGACCTCGCCGTCGTGCTGCGCGTGCTCTACCTCATCTACACGGCCGGCCACGCGGGCCGGGTGGACCTGGCCGGCGAGGCGATCCGGCTCGCCCGCCAGCTCACCCTGGCCACCGGGGAACCGGAAGCGCGCGGGCTCCTCGCGCTGATGCTCCTCAGCCACGCCCGCCTGCCGGCGCGACTCGACTCAGCGGGCCGCATCGTCACCCTCGACCGGCAGGACCGCGGCCGGTGGGACACCCGCGAGATCGCCGAGGGCGTGCGCGTCCTGCAGTCGGCGCTGGCGCTGGAGCGCCCCGGCCGCTACCAGGTCGAGGCCGCCATCGCCGCCCTGCACGACGACGCGGCCAGCGCCGGGGAGACCGACTGGCCGCAGATCCTCGCCTGGTACGACGACCTCGTCGCCCTCACCGGCGACCCGGTGCGCCAGGACCCCGCCGCGGTGCTCGGGCGCGCGGTCGCGGTCGGCCACGTCCTCGGCTCCGCCGCCGGGCTGCGCGAGACCGACCGGCTGCGCGAGGTGCTCGGCGAGCGGCACCGCTGGCACGCCGTCCGCGGCCACCTGCACGAGCTCGGCGGCGACCTCCCGGCCGCCGCCGCGGCGTACGCGGATGCCGCCCGCCGGGCCACCGACGTCGCCGAGCGCGACCACCTGGTCCGTCAGGCGGCCCGCGCCCGGGCCGCCGGGCCAGCCACGTCCGCGGCCCGGAGGGGATCATCGCCGGGCCGGCGGAGCAGATCGGCTGAGGGCTCGGGCCGGCCACCAGCCGCCCCGCCAGCCTGAGTGGTCAGGGCGCTGGCCGGGGCTCGGTCAGCTGGATGCGGATCGCCCGGAACATGCGCGGGGTCTCGCGCAGCACCGCCAGCCGGGGATCCGGCACGGTGAGGAACCTCTCCACCGCGACCTCGAAGTACCCGCGCAGCCGCGGGTCGTCGCGCAGCCCGGCCACCGCACGCCGGTCCCCGCCCAGCACCAGCGCATCCAGCGGCCGGCCGTAGCGGCCGAAGACCCCGGCCGCGGTGCTGGCCGCCGCGGCCAGTGCCTCAGCGGCCTGCTTCTCGCGGCGCCGGGCGAACCGCTGCTGGGACTGCCCCCCGGCCGCGCTGCGCCCGTGCACCAGGCGCGACCCGACCTTGGACACGGCGAGACGGGGCGGCGCACCGGCGAAGACCCCCGCCGCGTAGCCGCCCAGCCGGACCAGCAGGACGCCCACCGTGCGGTCGGCAGCCGCGTGGGCCGCGATTATCCGGGCCGCCTCGTCCGCATCCGGGGCCGCGCCCAGCCCCGGCGCCGGCGGGAACGGGGCATGGCACCGGGCGACCGCCCCGTCCGCCGCGGCGAACACGGCCGCCGCGCCCGGCTCCCCGGCGGCTGGCCCCGCCTCCCCCGCGCCCGCACCCGTCCCTGGAGCGCCCGGCCGCACGCCGACCGCGCCGTGCCGGTCGCCGAAGGACGTGATCCAGCCGGGGAAGCGCTCCGGGGCCACGTCGATCCACCGCGGCGCTGAGGTCGCAGGTTCGCTGAGCATATGGTTAAGGGTATTCCCCATATCGTTAGAGAAAAGATTAACTAGCAGCCGGCAGGGGCCCGTGACGCTGAACCAGCTTCGCACCTTCCTGGCCGTCGCCGAGACCGGCTCGGTGCGCGCCGCCGCGCAGGACCTGGTGGTGACGCAGGCGGCGGTCTCCGCCTCCCTCGCCGCGCTGCAGAAGTCGCTGGGCATGGCGCTGCTCGAGCCGGATGGACGCGGCCTGCGGCTCACCGCGGCCGGGCAGGCCTACACGGGCTACGTCCGCCGCGTCCTGGGCCTGCTGGACGAGGCCGGGCGGGCCGCCGAGGCGGCCGCCGACCCTGAGCGCGGCGAGCTGCGCATCGGGGCCGTGACCACCGCGGCCGAGCAGATCCTGCCGGGGCTGCTCAGCGGCTTCCGGGCCCGGTATCCCCGGCTGGGGATCCGGCTGGAGGCGGGAAACCGGGACCGGGTGCGCGGCCTTCTCGACCGGCATCAGGTGGACCTGGTCCTCGGCGGCCGCCCCGAGCCGGGCTGGGACGTCCAGGTGCTGGCCGTCCGGGCCCACCAGCTCGTCGTGGTGGCCGCGCCCGGCCTGGCCGCCACCGCGGGACCGGAGGCCGGCCCCGGGGACGCCGGTCTGCTGCCCTGGCTGGCCGGGCAGGCGTGGCTGCTCCGCGAGCCGGGGTCCGGTACCCGGGCCGCCACCGACGCGCTGCTGGCCGAGCTGGACATCGCCCCGCTCACCCTGATGGTGGGCTCCAACGGCGCGATCCGCGAGTCGGCCAGCGTGGGCCTGGGGGTCACCCTCATCTCCCGCGAGGCGGTCGCCGCCGAACTGGCCGCCGGCGGCTCGTCGCACTGCCGGTCCCGGGCACCCCGCTGCACCGGGACTGGTACCTGGTCGCCCAGGACGGCCCGCCCGGCTCCCTCCCCCCGGCCGCCGCCCGCCTCGTCGCCCACGTCCTGGCCGACGGCGGCTTCCAGCCCCCGCAATCCGCTAACGGGCCGGCTTCTGCCCCGCCGGCGGCGCAGAACCCACCCCCTTGAGGTGCGGTCGCCCGGGAGGTGCGGAACACTCAAGTGAAAGGTTGATGGTTGGCGCAGAAGTCTCAATAGACAGGCGATGGGTCAGCGGGCAGGGTGGCTAGCGAGGACACCCTCGCCACCCACCGGAGGAACCATGACGGGCGCACCGGACTCATCGCCGAGCGAACGCTGGAACGCGGGCGTGCTCCCGTACGCGCAGATGGGCTACTACGAGCCTGACTACCTGCCCAAGCCGACCGATGTGCTGGCCGCGTTCCGGATCACCCCGCAACCAGGCGTGCCACCGGAGGAGGCGGGCGCGGCGGTGGCCGGCGAATCCTCTACCGCCACCTGGACCGTGGTGTGGACCGACCGGCTCACCGCCCATGAGCACTACCAGGCCAAGTGCTACCGGGTGGACCCGGTGCCGGGCCGCGACGGCGAGTTCATCGCCTACATCGCCTACGACATCGACCTGTTCGAGGAAGGCTCGATCGCCAACCTCACCTCGTCCATCATCGGCAACGTGTTCGGCTTCAAGGCGCTGCGGGCCCTGCGGCTGGAGGACATGCGGATCCCGCTGGCCTACGTGAAGACGTTCCAGGGGCCGCCACACGGCATCGTGATGGAACGCGAGTACCTGAACAAGTACGGCCGCCCCCTGCTCGGCGCGACGACCAAGCCCAAGCTGGGGCTGTCCGCCCGCAATTACGGGCGGGTGGTGTACGAGGCCCTGCGCGGCGGCCTGGACTTCACCAAGGACGACGAGAACATCAACTCCCAGCCGTTCATGCGCTGGCGCGACCGCTACCTGTTCACCATGGAGGCGGTCAACCGGGCCGCGGAGCAGACCGGCGAGATCAAGGGCCACTACCTGAACGTGACCGCGGCGACCATGGAGGACATGTACGAGCGGGCCGAGTTCGCGAAAGAGCTCGGCAGCGTGATCGTCATGGCCGACCTGACCGTGGGCTATACCGCGCTGCAGTCCATGTCGCGCTGGGCCCGGCGCAGCGGGGTCATCCTGCACCTGCACCGGGCCGGGCACGGCACGTACACCCGGCAGAAGAATCATGGAGTCAGCTTCCGGGTCATCGCCAAGTGGTGCCGGCTGATCGGGGTGGACCACATCCACGCGGGCACCGTGGTGGGCAAGCTGGAAGGCGACCCGGCCATGGTCCGCGGCTACTACGACACGCTGCGCCTGGCCACCGTCCCGCTGGACCTGGGCCGGGGCATCTACTTCGAGCAGGAATGGGGCTCGATGCCGGGCACCATGCCGGTCGCGTCCGGCGGGATCCACGCCGGCCAGATGCACCAGCTGCTGGGATACCTGGGCGAGGACGTGGTGCTGCAGTTCGGCGGGGGCACCATCGGCCACCCGATGGGCGTTGCGGCCGGCGCCACCGCCAACCGGGTCGCGGTCGAGGCCATGATCAAGGCCCGCAACGAGGGCCGGGACTTCACCCGTGAGGGCGAGACCATCCTGGCCGAGGCGGCCAAGGGCTGCCAGCCGCTGCAGACGGCCCTGGACACCTGGGGTGACATCACCTTCAACTACGAGTCCACCGACACGCCGGACGTCGTGGCCACCCCGACGGCCTGAGGAGCGCAGCATGCGGATCACCCAGGGCACGTTCTCCTACCTCCCCGACCTCACCGACGACGAGATCGCCGCGCAGATCCAGTACGCGATCGACCAGGGCTGGTCGATCGCGGTGGAGTTCACCGACGACCCGCACCCGCGCAACTTCCTGTGGGAGATGTGGGGGCTGCCGATGTTCGACATCGCCGACGCGGCCGCGGGCCTGCACGAGGTGCGGGCCTGCCGGGACGCCTACCCGGAGCACTACATCCGGGTCTGCGCCTACGACGCGAGCCTGGGCCGGCAGACCACGGCGCTGAGCTTCATCGTGAACCGGCCCGGCCACGAACCGGGCTTCCGGCTGGACCGCCAGGAGGGCAGTGACCGGCGGATCCGGTACTCGCTGCAGGCTTACGCGGCGGCTCGCCCGGCGGGCGAGCGGTATGGCCGCAACGAAAACCGCAACGGCGCCGGTCACGCTGGGACTCGCCAGCGGATGAGCGCGACTGCGGGCCCGGCCGCGGGCGGCTTCGCGATGCCCCGCCCCGGCCAGGGGCGCGGTGACGCAGAGCGGCCCGGCCCGGGCCCGGTGACCCGGCCGGGACAGGGCCGGTCACGCCCGAGCCGCTCTCCGCCGAAGACACCGTGGAGCTGGGCGAGGAGCAGCAGGCCCAGCGCCTGTCGGCGATGCTGGATGAGTTCGACCGGGAGTTCGTCGGGCTGGCCCCGGTCAAGGCCCGGATCCGGGAGATCGCCGCGCTGCTGCTGATCGACCGGCTCCGGCAGCGGTACGGGCTGATCTCGTCGCGGCCCAGCCTGCACATGTGCTTCACCGGCAGCCCGGGGACGGGCAAGACGACGGTGGCCATGCATATGGGCGAGATGCTCCGCGAGCTGGGGTACCTGCGCAAGGGGCAGCTGGTCAGCGTGACCCGCGACGACCTCGTCGGCCAGTACGTCGGGCACACGGCGCCCAAGACCAAGGAGGTGCTCAAGCGGGCCATGGGTGGCGTGCTGCTCATCGACGAGGCCTACTACCTGTACCGGCCGGAGAACGAGCGGGACTATGGCCAGGAGGCCATCGAGATCCTGCTCCAGTTCATGGAGGCGCACCGGGAGGACCTGGTGGTCATCCTGGCCGGATACGCGGACCGGATGGACGTGTTCTTCCGGTCCAACCCGGGGATGGCCTCCCGGGTCGCGCACCACATCGACTTCCCGGACTTCACGCTGGATGAGCTGACGCAGATCGCCGGGCTGATGCTGGACCGCGAGCAGTACCAGCTGTCCGCGCAGGCCCGGGCGGCGTTCACCGAGTACGTGGCGCTGCGGATGGCGCAGCCCCGGTTCGCCAACGCGCGCAGCATCCGTAACGCCATCGACCGGATGCGGCTGCGCCAGGCCCGGCGGCTGGTGGCGGCGGGCGGCACCATCGGCCGTGACTCCCTCATCGAGATCAGCGAGGCCGACGTCCGCGCCAGCCGCGTCTTCGCACGGCCAGTCCCCCGCCGCCCGGGGGTAGGCGTTTACCTACCCCCGATCAGTGGAGCCCGGCCCATGGTGCCCAGCGGGCACGCGGACCAGCATGGACGGCATGGAAAGTGTCCTGAACGCCCTGCCGCAGCGTCTGCGGGCGGCTGGCTGGGCTGTCGTGCTGCCGCTGGTGATGCTCGTCTGCATCGTGTACTGGGGACTGCGCCCGTGGACCGTGACCGCGGTGCTGCTGGCGGGGGTGGTTACGCTGCTGGCCCCGGCGGTGGCCGCGGACCTGGTGGCCATCGCCTTGATCGGCTTCGCATGCTGTGCGTTCGCCCTGATGCTGGCGGACCGGCACGTTGCCGCCGGGCTCGGGAACGGCCGCTGGCTACCCCCTGCATGCTCTCGTCTTTGGTAACGGGACACCGCATGCCGTCAATATGACCGCGGGGCTGGTGATGCTGGCCTTCGCGACCTGGCTGGTGCCGCGCACCGTCGGTGCCCACCGGGGCTGGCCAAGCGCAACGCTGAGCTCGTCAACCGGGTCCGGCGGCTGACCACGACCCGGAGGCACGCCGTGGACACCGCCGCCGCCGAGCTGCGCCGGGTGGAACGGGACCTGCACGATGGTGCTCAGGCCCGCCTGATCGCGCTGGGCATCTCGCTCCGGGCGACCGAGCGGCTGATCAGGACCGACCCGGACGCCGCCGTGGCCCTGGTCGCCGAGTCGAGGGAGAACTCGGCCCGGGCCCTGGTCGAGCTGCGGGCCCTGGTGGCCGGGATCAATCCTCCGTTCCTCGCCGAACGCGGCCTGGGCGATGCCCTGCGCGCGCTCGCCCTGGATGCCCCGGTGGCCACCCGGATCGACGATTCGACCTGCCGCGGCGCGCGCCTGAACCGGTCGAGGCGGCCGCGTACTTCGCGGTGGCCGAGGCTCTCGCCAACGCGGCCAAGCACGCGGGTGCCCGCCAGCGTGCATATCAGGGCGGCGTACTCAGCCGGGGCGCTACGGATCGAGGTAAGCTGACGACGGGGTGGGCGGCGCTGACCCGGCGCGGGGCACCGGGTTGCGCGGTGTCGAGCGGAGACTGGCTACATTCGATGGCGTGCTCGCGGTCAGCAGCCCGCTGGGCGGCCCGACCATCATCGTCATCGAGGTGCCGTGCGCGTTGTCATCGCAGAAGATCTCTTCCTGCTGAGGGAAGGGCTGGCCAGCCTGCTCAAGGAGCACGGATTCGACATAGCCGGGGCCGTGGGCGACGGGCCGTGACTGCTGCAGGCGCTGATCGAGCTGCGGCCGGACGTGGCGATCGTCGATGTCCGGCTCCCGCCGGCGCACACCGACGAGGGACTGCGGGCCGCGCTCGAGGCGCGGCGCCAGGTGCCTGGCTGCCCGTCCTCATCCTCGTCCACGCACGTCGAGCGGCTGTACGCCCGCGAACTGCTCGCCGATCAGGCGGGCGGGGTCGGCTACCTGCTCAAGGACCGGGTGTTCACCGATGAGCAGTTCACCGACGCGCTGCGCACGGTGGCGCGTGGCGGCACCGTCATGGACCCGGAAGTCGTCGCGAAGCTTCTGGCCCGCCGGGCCAGCCAGAGCGCCGGTGACCCGGCTCACGGACCGGGAACGCGAGGTCCTCGCGCTGATCGCCGAAGGCCGTTCCAATAGCGCGATCGCACAGCGCCTGATCGTTTCGGAAAAGGCGGTCAGCAAGCACTGCACCAGCATCTTCGCCAAACTCGACCTGCCCCCATCAGACGACGACAACCGCCGCGTCCTGGCCGTCCTGGCCTACCTGGACTCCTGACCGCGAGATGCCCGGACGTCAGCCGGGTGACTGGGCGGCGGGCAGGTAGGGGATGGACAGGCGGACCGTGGTGCCGCGGCCTGGTGCGCTGGTCAGCTCGAGCCGGCCGCCGAGCAGTTCCGCCCGCTCCCGCATCCCGGACAGCCCGAAGCCGGTGGGGCCCGCGCCGGGACGCCCGCCGACCGGGGCGGCGGCGGGGTCGAAACCGCGGCCATCGTCGGCGACCTCCAGCACGACCCGGTCGTTCTGCCGGTACAGCCGGATCTGGACCGTCTGGGCGCGGGCGTGCTTGGCCGCGTTCTGCAGTGCTTCCTGGGCGGTCCGGTACACCGCGGTCTCCGCGTGCTCAGCCATGCTGAGCGCGGCCGCGGCGACGCGCACGTCCAGCGTGGGGAACCCGTGGCCCAGGCTCTCCAGGCTGGCGGCCAGGCCCAGGTCGTCCAGGACCGGGGGGCGCAGCCCGGCGATCGCGGACCGGGTCTCGTCCAGGGCCGCCCCCGCCAGTTCCTGGGCCCGGGCCACCTGCTCGGCCGCGACCTCCGGTGAGCCCGGGATGGCGTCAGCCGCGGCCGACAGGTGAAAGAACAGGCTGACGATGCGCTGGCTGATGCCGTCGTGGATCTCCCCGGCCATCCGGCGCCGCTCGTGTTCCTGCCATTCGACCATCCGCTCGGCGAACCGCTCCAGCGCCTCCTCCCGCTCGGCCAGCCTGCGGTGCAGCCGCGCGTTCTCGATCGCCCCGGCCACCAGCCCCGCCACCGTGCGGAGCAGTTCCACGTCGGCCGGGGTGAACTCGCGGCGCAGCCGGGTGTGCACGTTCAGCACGCCGACCAGGTGCCCCATGGGGGTGACCACCGGGCACCGACAGCATGGAGGTGAACTCCTCCCCGCGCAGCGCCGGGATGTAGCGGTACCGGGGGTCGGCCGCCTTGTTGTCCACGATCACGGCGGGCTGGCCGTGATCGGCCACCCAGCCGGCTACCCCTTCGCCCAGGGCCAGCTCGACGGTCCCGACCATGGTGTCGAAGGGCGGTGTCGCCCCGCGCAGCTGGAGTTTGCGGCCCCGTTCGTCGAGCAGGTGCACGAAGCACACATCGGTCTCGGTGGTCTCGGTGACCAGCTGGGCGACGCCCTGCAGGATCCGGTCCAGGTCCAGGCCGGCCGAGATCGTCTCGACCACCCTGGACAGGAGCTGCGCCTCCCGTTCCGCGTCGGCCACCCCGAGCCGGCCCGCCCCGTCGCCGGCGCCCAGGCCGGGGATCAATGGAAGACCCCCTCGCGCAGCGCGACCGCGACCGCGCCGGCCCGGTCGGACACGCCGAGCTTCCGGTAGATACCCCGGGAGTGCGTCTTCACGGTCTCCTCGCTGACCACCAGCCGCATCGCGATGGCCCGGTTGGAGAGGCCGCCGACCAGCAGCGACAAGACCTCGCTCTCCCGCTGGGTCAGGCCCAGGTGGGCGCCGGGCCAGAACTCGCCGCTGCGCAGCCGGGCGGCGGACAGCGCGACCCGCCCGGCCAGGCTGGGATCGATCAGCACCTCGCCGTCGAAGATCCGGCGCAGGTAGTCCACCAGCTCCCCGCCCCGGATCCGCTTGAGCAGGAACCCGGCCGCGCCGACCCGCAGTGCCTGGTAGAGGTACTGCTCGTCGTCGTAGACGGTGAGGAAGACGACCTTGCAGCCTGGAGTGATGCGGAGGATCTCGGCGCACAGATCCAGGCCGCTGGCCCCGCGCAGCCGGACGTCGAGCAGCACCACATCGGGTTTCAGCTCACCGGCCAGGCGGACCGCCTCGCGAGGGTCGCTGGACTCCCCGACGATCTCCACCTGGTTCCGGTAGGGCGCCATCATGGCCTTCAGGCCGTCCAGGACCATCTGGTGATCGTCGACGATCACCACGGTCACCGGTCCCGGGGGCTGACCGTCTGGCGTCAGGTGGTCCATGTCCGGAACGGTACCCACCTGGCGGTCACGTTCGCGCTTCGAGCAGGTGCCAGAGCAGCAAGAGCTGGGCGATGGCCAGCGGCTCGCTGCGCCTTCCCGGGGCGTATTCGCCCAGCGTGTCCGGCCGGGCCCCGGCTGCGCTGGCCGGTGAAGGCGGGAACGACAGCTGCTCCCAGATCGCCTTCTCCACGATCGCGCTGTCCTCCCGCGGCGCGTACCCATGGATGTGCAGGGCGTCCACGGGGCGGCCGTCGCCGTCCCTGATCATTTTGAGATGCACGGTCCGCCGGTCGTCGTCGGTGAGCACGTGGCACAGCTCCGGATGCTGGATGGTCGGCCGGAGCAGGATCTCCGCGGACAGCGGGGTCGCGGGCGAGGCATCGTGCCCGGCGGCCGGGGCGAACCGGAGGGAGATGTCGGCCTGCTGGCGCTGCGGCCGGATGAACGCGGCCGATTCCGGCTCGCGCCGCTCCAGCTCGGCGAGGACCTGGGCGCGGGTGTAGCCGCGCTCGGCGCAGTCCCGTTTGAGCTTCCACGCTCTCCGGATGTCCTCGGGCGGGTCCAGGTACACGGCGATGTCGAAGCACGCCCGGGACAGCTTGGTGTGCAGCGGCAGCAGCCCCTCGACGATCACGAACTCGCGGGGCTCGACCAGCACCGGCCGGACCAGCTGCCCGGTCGAATGGTCGTAGACCGGCTTGAGGATGGGACGCCCGAGGGCGAGCAGCTGGAGGTGCTGCTCCATCACGTCCATGTAGTTGCACTCGGGGTTGAGCACGGTGAACGGGACCGAGCGCCGTTCCATCCGGTCGTAGCGGTGATAGTCGTCCACGCACAGCGCGGTGGCCCGGTCCGCGCCCAGCGCGGCGGCGATGCCCCGGGTCAGGGTGGTCTTGCCCGCGGCGCTGTCACCGGCGATGGCGAGCATGACGGGGCGGGCCGGCTCCGGCGCCGGCTCGCTCCGGCGCAGCCGCATGAGCTTGTCCGGCATCAGCCTGATCGCCTCCCGCCCGGCGCCGGTGCGCACGGCAGCATGCACCACGGATCCGGCCCTGAACTCGGCTTTCCAGCCTAAGCGGCGCCGATCCGCCGCACCTCCCCCCAGCCGGGGAGTCCAGGGGGTAACTGCCGGCCATGACTCCCCCGCCCCGTCCACCCCGGCGGGGGATGTGCCCGGACGGGCCCCGGCCTACGGTCGGCGGATGGACGCACTGGCAGCGCGGGCCTCGGCGCTGGTGGCGCCCCCGAAGGGGATCCTCGCCACCGGGCCGGGCGGCGCGGCCATGTCCGGCCGGCTCGCGGCCGCCGGGGTGCCGCCCACCGCGCAGAACCGCCGGGCCTTCCGCGAGCTGCTGGTTACCGCGCCGGGCCTGCGGGCTGGGCTCAGCGGGGTGATCCTGGACGCGGAGGGCATGGACCAGCGCTCCTGCGATGGGCTGGCGCTACCGGAGGCGATCGGCGCAGCCGGCCTGATGACCGGGGTCCGGGCGGACACCGGCCGGCACCCGCTGCCCGGCACCCGCGGTGAGATGATCACCGAGGGCCTGGACGGACTCCCCGCGCGGCTGGAGGGCTGGGCCCGGCGCGGCGCGGTGTTCGCGACGTGGCGGGCCGTGCTGCGAATCGGGCCGGGGACCCCGTCGCCGGTGGCGATCCGGGCGAACGCGCAGGCCCTGGGCCGGTACGCGGCCGCCTGCCAGGCGGCCGGGCTTGTCCCGGTGGTCGCGCCGCACCTGGACGGCAGCGGCCCGCACTCCGCGGCGCAGTGCGAGATGGTGATGACGCTGGTCCTGCTGGCGGTGATGACCGAACTGGACGACTACGGGGTGGACCCGGCCGCGGTGGTGCTCAAACCCACCATGGCGCTGCCCGGGCGGCGGTCCGCCGCGGCGGCCAGCGCCACCGAGAGCGCCGAGGCGACCGTGCGCACCCTGGCCGCGGTCCCGGTCACCCTGGCGGGAGTGGCGTTCGCGGCCGAGGCCCAGCGGCCCGAGCGGGCCACCTGGATCCTGGCGGCGATCCAGTCGCTGCCGCACATCTGGCCGCTGACCTTCGCCTTCGGGAGGGCCCTGACCGCGCCCGCGCTCGCCGCGTGGGGCGGCCAGGCCAGCCAGTGGGCGGCAGGCCAGCGGGCCCTGGCCCACCGGGTCGCGATGAACATGGCCGCCATGGAAGGCCGGTATGCGCCGGAACTCGACCTGGACCTGGCTTAACGGGCCGGGCCCGGCCCGCCGGGTCAGACGTTGAAGCCGAGGGCGCGGAGCTGCTCCCGGCCGTCCTCGGTGATCTTGTCCGGGCCCCACGGGGGCAGCCAGACCCAGTTGATCTTGAAGTCGCTGACCAGCCCGTCGAGGGCTGACCGGGCCTGGTCCTCGATCACGTCGGTGAGCGGGCAGGCCGCGCTGGTCAGCGTCATATCGATGGTCAGCGTCTTGTCCTCGCCCAGCGTCACCCCGTAGATGAGCCCGAGGTCGACCACGTTCACCCCCAGCTCGGGGTCGACGACGTCGCGGAGGGCCTCGACCAGGTCCTCAGTCTCCTCGGTGATCTGCAGCAGGGGCCCGCTGGCCTCAGTGTCGTCAGTCATTCTGTTCCTCCAGCGCTTGCGCGGTCGCGTCCTTCCAGGCCATCCAGCCGAGCAGGGCGCACTTGATCCGGGCCGGGTACTTCGCTACCCCGGCGAACGCCACGCCGTCGCCGAGGATTTCCTCGTCCGGCTCCGCCTGGCCCTTGGACTGCATGAGGCGAAGAAATTCCTCGGCCAGGCTCATCGCCTCGGGCACGGTCTTGCCGATGATCAGCTCGCTCATCACCGACGCGCTGGCCTGGCTGATCGAGCAGCCCAGCGCGTCGTAGGACACGTCGGCCACGACCGGCTCCCCGGTCGCGTCCTTGAGCGTGACCCGCAGCGTCACCTCGTCCCCGCAGAGCGGGTTCACATGGTGCACCTCGGCGTCGTAGGGCTCCCGCAGCCCCTTGTGGTGCGGGTGCCGGTAGTGGTCCAGGATGACTTCCTGGTACAGGGACTCCAGGCGCATCAGGCCCCCCCGAAGAACCGCTGAGCCTGCCGGATTCCCTGGACCAGGGCGTCCACTTCCGCGGTCGTGTTGTACAGGTAGAACGAGGCCCGGGTGCTGGCCTGGATGCCGAACCGGCGGTGCAGCGGCCACGCGCAGTGGTGCCCGGCCCGGACAGCCACGCCGTGCTCGTCGAGCACCTGGCTCACGTCGTGCGGGTGCACGTCCTCCAGGGTGAACGAGATCGCCGCACCGCGGGTGGCCGGATCCACCGGGCCGAGCACCCGCAGGCCCGGCACGGTACCCAGGGCGTCCAGCGCGTAGCCGATCAGATCCCGCTCGTGCGCCCGGATCGCGTCCAGGCCCACATCGGTGAGGTAGTCGATGGCCGCGTCCAGCCCGGCCGCCTCGGCGATGGGCATGGTCCCGGCCTCGAACTTGTGCGGCGGGGGCGCGAACGTCGAATGGTCCATCCAGACGCTCTCGATCATCTCGCCGCCGCCCAGGAACGGGGGCATCTCCTCGAGCAGCTCCCGGCGGCCCCACAGCACGCCGATGCCGGTCGGGCCGCACATCTTATGGCTGGTGAAGCCCAGGAAGTCTGCCCCCAGCTCCTGCACGTCCACCGGCATGTGCGGGACCGACTGAGCCGCGTCCACCAGCACCAGGGCCCCGGCCGCGTGCGCGGCGTCGGCGATCTCGCGGACCGGGTTGATGGTGCCGAGGACGTTCGACTGGTGCGCCAGGGCCACCAGCCTGGTCCGCTCGTTGATGAGCTGGCCGGCCTGGGACAGGTCGAGCTGGCCGTCGTCGGTCACCCCGAACCAGCGCAGCGTCGCGCCGGTGCGCTCGCAGAGCAGCTGCCACGGGACGATGTTGGAGTGGTGCTCCATCTCGGTGATGACGATCTCGTCACCGGGGCTGAGGCGGAACCGCCCGGAGCCCCCGGACTGGCCGGCCGTGGCGTTGCCCAGGGCGTAGGCCACGAGGTTGATGCCCTCGGAGATGTTCTTGGTGAACACCACCTCGGTCTCGTCCCGGGCGCCGATGAAGCCGGCCGCCTTGATCCGGGCGCCCTCGTACGCGGCCGTGGCTTCCTCACCGAGCTGATGGCTGGCCCGGTGGATGTTGGCGTTGTGCCGCTCGTAGAACTCGTCCAGCCGCTCGATGACCTGACGCGGTTTCTGCGACGTGTTGGCGCTGTCCAGGTAGACCAGGGGCTGCCCGTCGCGGACCTGCCGGTCCAGGATCGGGAAATCCTTGCGGATCCGCGCCACGTCCAGGGTCATGCGGCAGCTCCCGCGGCCGCCTTGATCCACTTCTCGTAGCCTTCGGCCTCGAGGGTCTCGGCCAGCTCGGGGCCACCCTCATCGACGATCCGGCCGCCCACGAATACGTGCACGAAGTCCGGCTTCACGTAGCGCAGGATCCGCGTGTAGTGGGTGATCAGCAAGACCCCGTGCCCGGGCTGGGCGCCGAACCGGTTGACACCCTCGGACACCACCCGGAGCGCGTCGATGTCCAGCCCGGAGTCGGTCTCGTCGAGGATCGCGAACTTCGGGTTGAGCAGCTCGAGCTGCAGGATCTCGTGCCGCTTCTTCTCCCCGCCGGAAAAGCCCTCGTTCAGGTTCCGCTCGGCGAACTGGGGCTCGATGGACAGGGCGGCCATGGCCTCGCGCATCTCCTTGAGGAACACGCGGAGCTTCGGCGCCTCGCCGCGCACGGCGGTCACCGCGGTGCGCAGGAAGTTGGACACCGTCACGCCGGGCACTTCCACCGGGTACTGCATGGCCAGGAACAGCCCGGCCCGGGCCCGTGCGTCCACGCTCATGGACAGCACGTCCTCGCCGTCCAGGGTCACGCTGCCCTGGGTAACCCGGTACTTGGGGTGCCCGGCGATCGCGTAGGCCAGCGTGGACTTGCCGGAGCCGTTCGGGCCCATGATGGCGTGGATCTCGCCGTCTTTCACGGTCAGGTCGACGCCGCGCAGGATCTCGCGGCTCTGATCGGCCGCGTCCACCACGCTGACGTGCAGGTCGCGGATTTCCAGAGTGGCCATCGCTATCTCTATCTCCAGCTCATGTTTGGTGGTTAGAAGCCGGCCGTGGCCGGCACGGCGACGTACACGTCGTCGCCGTCGACCTTGACCGGGTAGGTCGGGACCGGCTTGGTGGCCGGGGGGCCGGTGGGGGCGCCGGTGCGCAGGTCGAAGCAGGAGGCGTGCAGCCAGCATTCGACGGTGTGGTCATAGACCTCGCCCTCGGACAGCGGCACTTCCTCGTGGGAGCACACGTCGTGCAACGCGAACACGTCGCCCTCAGCCCGCACGATGGCGATCGGCAGGTCACCGACTTCCACGCCGATGGCGCCCTGCTCCGGGAGGTCGGCCAGCGCGCAGACCCGGACGAACGTGCCCGTGCTTCCGGAGGTGTTGGTCTCGCTCATGCCGGCGGCCCCTGCAGTCCGGGCAGCCGGGCCAGCTCGTTCTCGATCGCGGCGCTGATCCGCTCGCGCAGCTCGGCCACCTCGATCTTGGCGATCAGCTGTCCGAAGAAGCCCCGGATGACCAGGCGGCGCGCCTCGTCCAGCGGGATGCCCCGGGCCATCAGGTAGAACAGGTGCTCGTCTTCGAGCCGCCCGCTGGTGCTGGCGTGGCCCGCTCCGACCACCTCGCCGGTCAGGATCTCCAGGTTCGGCACGGAGTCGGCCCGGGCGCCCTCGGTCAGCAGCAGGTTCCGGTTCCGCTCGTAGGTGTCGGTGGCGATCGCCTCGGGCCGGATCAGCACGTCGCCGATCCACACCGAGTGCGCGCTGTCGCCCTGCAGGGCGCCCTTGTAGTCGACCCGGCTGCGGCAGTGCGGCTGGTTGTGGTCCACGAACAGCCGGTGTTCCAGGTGCTGCCCCGGGTCGGCGAAGTAGAGGCCGAGCAGTTCCGCGTCACCGCCAGGGCCGGCGTAGCTGACCGTGGGGGCCAGCCGGACCACGCCTCCGCCCAGGCTCACCACGGTGTGCTGGAACGTCGCGTCCCGCCCCACCCGCGCCTGGTGATGCGACAGGTGGACCGCGTCCGCCGCCCAGTCCTGGACGCTGACCACGGACAGCGAAGCCCCGTCGCCCACCACGAACTCGACGTTGTCCGCGTAGGTCGCGGACCCCGCGTGATCAAGCACCACGACTGCGCGTGAGTGACGTCCCACTTCCACCAGGGTGTGCCCGAACGCCACCCCGGCCGGGTCCTCTCCGCGGACGGAGATGATGGTTGGCTCGGTTACGTCCGTGTCGGCCGGGACGCTGATGACGGTGCCCGTCTCAAACGAGGCGAACGCTCTCGCGCTCACCCGGTCGGCGGGCTGGAAGGTGGATCCGTACCGGGTGTCGCCGCGTTGCGGATACGCAGCGGAGACACCTGGTGCGGTGTCCACCTGGATTCTCACCTTGCCTGGCGTCAGCGCCGCGTCGCCCTGGAGACCGCGCAGGCGGCGGAGCGGCGTGAACCGCCATTCCTCCTCCCGCCCGGTCGGGACCGGGAAATCAGCCAGGTCCGCCGAGTGATGTTCGTGCAGCCGTGAAACCGGGGCGGCGGACTCCACCGCCCCCTGAAGCCCTGCCATCAGCCGACCGCCCCCTCCATCTGGAGCTCGATCAGCCTGTTCAGCTCGAGCGCGTACTCCATGGGCAGCTCACGGGCGATCGGCTCGATGAAGCCGCGCACGATGGTGGCCGCCGCCTCGTCCTCGGTCATGCCCCGGCTCATCAGGTAGAAGAGCTGGTCCTCGGAGATCTTGGAGACGCTGGCCTCGTGGCCCATCTCGACGTCGTCCTCGCGGACGTCCACGTACGGGTAGGTGTCTGACCGGCTGATCGTGTCCACCAGCAGCGCGTCGCACTTCACCGTGGACCTGGAGTGCCCGGCGCCCTCCTGGACCTGGACCAGGCCGCGGTAGGAGGTCCGGCCGCCGCCGCGGGCCACCGACTTGGACACGATGTTGGACGAGGTGTTCGGGGCGCAGTGGACCATCTTGGCCCCCGCGTCCTGGTGCTGGCCCTCGCCGGCGAACGCCACCGACAGGGTCTCGCCCCGGGCGTGCTCACCCATCAGGTAGACGGCCGGGTACTTCATCGTGACCTTGGACCCGAGGTTCCCGTCGATCCACTCCATGGTCGCGCCGGCGCTGCACACGGCCCGCTTGGTGACCAGGTTGTAGACGTTGGCGGACCAGTTCTGGATCGTGGTGTAGCGGCAGCGCGCCCCGGCCTTGACGACGATCTCGACCACGGCGGAATGCAGCGAGTCGGACTTGTAGATCGGCGCGGTGCAGCCCTCGACGTAGTGCACGTAGGCACCCTCGTCCACGATGATCAGCGTGCGCTCGAACTGGCCCATGTTCTCGGTGTTGATCCGGAAGTAGGCCTGCAGGGGGATGTCCACGTGCACGTTCTTCGGCACGTAGATGAAGCTGCCGCCGGACCACACGGACGTGTTCAGCGAGGCGAACTTGTTGTCGCCCGGCGGGATGACCGTGGCGAAGTACTCCTGGAACAGCTCCGGGTGCTCGCGCAGCGCCGTGTCGGTGTCCTGGAAGATGACGCCCTTCTCCTCCAGGTCCTCACGGATCTTGTGGTAGACGACCTCGGACTCGTACTGGGCCGCGACCCCGGCGATCAGCCGCTGCTTCTCAGCCTCGGGGATGCCCAGCTTGTCGTAGGTGTTCTTGATGTCGGCGGGAAGCTCGTCCCAGGTCGCGGCCTGCTTCTCGGTGGAGCGGACGAAGTACTTGATGTTCTCGAAGTCGATGCCGGACAGGTCAGCGCCCCAGTTGGGCATCGGCTTGCGGTGGAACAGCTTCAGGCCCTTCAGCCGCAGGTCGAGCATCCACTCCGGCTCGTTCTTCAAGCCCGAGATGTTGCGGACGACTTCCTCGGACAGACCTCGGCGAGCGCCCGTGCCAGCCACGTCCGAGTCGGCCCAGCCGAACTTGTATCGGTCGAGTCCCTCGAGTTCGGGGTGCGCGGTTGCGGTCATACGGAGATGCCTCCGATTGTGTTCGGTTGTGGTGTGGTGCGGGTGTTCAGCAGAGCGGGTGCGGTGACGTGGGTGGTGCAGATGCCATCGCCGTGCGCGATGGTGGCCAGGCGCTGCACGGGAGTGCCGAGAAGCCGGGCGAAGGCCTCCGTCTCGGCCTCGCACAGCTGCGGGAATTCGGCGGCCACGTGGGCCACTGGGCAGTGGTGCTGGCAGAGCTGCTGCCCTCGGTCCACGTCCTCGCCCGGGGAAGGAGCACCGCTCGCCGACGCGGCGTAGCCATCGGCGGACAGCGCCTCGGCCAGGGCCGCGACCCGGTCGCGGGGGGTGGCGCCCTGGACCACCGGGCCGTACCGCCGTTCCAGGTCCGCGACCTGGCGGCGGGCGAACTCGGCGACCGCGTCCGGGCCGGCTACCTCGGCCAGGAAGCGCAGCGCGCTGGTGGCCAGATCGTCGTAGGCGTGCTCGAAGGCGCTCCGGCCTACGTCGGTGATCGCGAACAGCTTGGCCGGGCGGCCACGTCCCCGGCTCGCGGGGCGGCGGGCCGTGCGGGTCTCGATCATCCCGTCGGCGAGCAGGTTGTCCAGGTGCCGCCGGACGGCCGCGGGTGTCAGGTTCAGCCTGGTGCTCAGGCCGGACGCGGTGACCGGGCCGTTCTCCAGGATGAGCCGGGCGATCTGGGCCCGCGTACCGCGCTCGGATCCGGGCTGCCCCGCCAGTGCCGGGTGAGCTGGTGCCGGATGGACTGGTGCCGGATGCGCTGGTGCCGGATGCGCGCGCGCTGAGGGATCTAGCGCAGCAGGAACCACGGCGCCGCCCTGGGCGCCAGCTCCCGCACTGTCCAGTCCCATACTTTTCACAACATCATTGTGCCGTAAATGCTTCCGCCCCCGCAATCCGGCCCCCCTGGAGGGGAGGGCCGGGCCCCTTGATCGCGCTGGAAAGCCGGGCCGACCAGATGGGTGCCCGACCTGGGGCGGCGGACGCGACACCGTGGCGAACATGCCATTCGGGCCGGATATTTCAGTTTTTACGCTGACGTACCGGATCCCGGCGACGTTTTTATCTTCGCATACATAAAGTATCCGCCCAGTTACTAAAAGTTGTCACATTCGCGGGCCGGGATGATCATGCGCCCCGGAGTACGCGGGCCAGCGGGGCTAGGGCTCATTCAGGCGCAGGACCGTTTTGATGGCGTCATGGCTGGGCTGGCCGGACAACAGGCCAGCCAGTTCATCGAGACCGACCTCGGCGTCGACGAGCTGGCCCGGAGATATAAATCCCAGGGCGGAATGAGAGCATCTCCAGGCCGCCGATGACACAGGCGACGGGCTCGGCGAGGGCCCCGTCCAGCAGTGAGCAGCCGGGGTGCAGGGGGACCGTGCGGTGGGCCGGGATGACAGTCTCCGAGGCATAACCGTCCTCGACGTACGCCGCGACGCGGGTGCCGATGGGACGGTTGCCGACGGTGGTCTCGGCGATGACGCCTGACACCTCGTGCCCGAGGCGGCGAGGGAAAGGCCCGGCACCCTCGGCGACGGCGGCGAGGTCAGCGTGGCACACGCCGGCGTAGGCGACGGCGACCCGGACATGACCGTCAGGCAGGGGCCCGGGGTCGGCGCGGATCACGCTGGCGGCGGACCTGCCGGTCGTCTGTAGGTATCGCATGGTGTCAATGATCCGGTTCCAGCCGGGCTGCCCCCCCGGCCGGGACGCGGTAGCGCCACCACCCGGCATCAACGGGCGAGGCACGTCCCGCGGTTTAGCCGAGAAGGCCGAGCCCGCGCCGCCCGGTGGCGTTGAGATCGCGGGCCGCAAAACGGCCGGCCCAGCCGCGCTCGTAGTGCTCGGCAGGGAAATCAGCGGGGCTGGACCCGGTGCTGAAGGCCTCCCGGACGCTGGCCGCGTACTGGCGGTTGCGGGGGCACCAGGGAGCGGCGGGAATGTACATCACGTTGCCCCATCCCTGCTGGTTACGGACCGGCGCCACACTGTGGACCAGGTCGCAGTGCCACCAGACCGAGTCACCCGCCCGGACGTCGGGGATAGCGCTGAGGGCCCGCACGAGGAGCGGATGCCAGGTCTCGCTGGCCGGGAAGACCTGGTTGACCGTGACGCCGCACATGTCGTCCTCGGGGACGTCGGCCAGCAGCGGCCGCAGCATGAGGTAGGCCATGGCCGAGGTAATCGGGACGGTGTGCAGGACTCCCTGGTCGTGGTCCATATCCGACAGGGCGGTCCAGCCCTGGAAGGTACGGAAGGCCGAGCACATGGTCGTGCCGGGGTACTGCGGCCCGGCGGTGCGGTAGGCGGCGTCCCACGGGTCGTACTGCTCGACCGTCCCGTCGAAGAGGTGCCGGAACGCCTTCTGGTACGCCTGGGTCATCCACAGTTCGAGGGTGCCGGGGTCGAGATGGGCCCCGAGGCCGCCGGAGTCGGTGCCGGGCGGCCGGCGCCGGATGCGGTCCGGGTACAGCGAGTCGCGGTCCGGGTCGAACCACGTAGCGCCCTCAGAGTCGTGCTTCCACTGGCGGTTGAGGAAAGCCTGCACCCGGGCCATCCGGTCGCTCTGGCGGGCCTGCATCTGGGGGGCGGACCAGTAGATCGGGTAGATCTCCGGCCTGGAGCCCACGGCGGCGAAGAAGTCGTCACCGGGACCGCGGTAGTTCTCGAAGAACGCGTTGCTCTCGACATAGTCGAGAATGTCGCTGTCCCAGTCCCGGGCCTGGCCGGGGTCGAAGTGCCCGCGGACGACGAGGCACCCGCGCCGGCGCAGCCTGGCCCGTGCGTCCGCCGGAACGGTTTCCGGCCTCGATATCGGCGTAGTCGATGACCGGCCAGATGGCCTCACCGCGGTGGCGGGCGGCCAGGATCTCGTCCACCTCGGCCCTGACCCGCTGTTCGGCCACGCTGAAGACGTCGCCCACCGTGCGGCCCGAGGCGGCGATGCGGGACCGGAGGGCGGCCTTGACCTGCCGGATGGCACCGGGCAGGTCAGCCGGTACCGATTCCCAGTGCGGAAGCGGGGGAAGTGGCGCGGTGGCCTGGGCGGCGGGGGGCACGGACACGTCAGCTCCTTCTAGTAACGTCCTCTTACTAGAAGACTCTAGGGTTCCGTGACTTTCTAGGCAAGAGTCCTGACTAGAGTAGCTCCGTGACCCAGGCCCCTCCTTCAGCCGCGCCGCCCGCGAAGCCCTCGCTGGAGCTGCTCCGCTCGCTGACCGATGAGCACGTGCTCCGGGCGCTGATGCAGGCCCGCCGGCTGACCAGGGCCGACCTGGCCACGCGGACGGGGCTGTCGAAGCCGACGGTCGGCGAGAGCGTGCGCCGGCTGACGGCGGCCGGGCTGGTGCGCGACACGGGCGAACGGACCCCCGGCGGCCGCGGCCGCGGCCGGGTCGGCTCGTACTACGCCCTGGCCGGGACCATCGGCTCGGCGCTCGTGGCCAGCATCGCCCCGGACGGTGTGGTCGCGGAGTCCGTGGACGCCTTCGGCGACACGGTGGCGAGCGCCCGGCAGGCCATCAGCCAGGCCCGGCCCGCACCGGTCACTGCGGCGCTGCTGGGCGCCGCCGCGCAGGTCCAGCGCCAGGCCGGGCCGACCATGCGGCTCGCCGTCGTCAGCGCCGCCGACCCGGTGGAACGCGGCAGCGGCCGGCTGGTCCATCTCTCCGACTCCCCGTTCCTGCTCGGGGAACTGAATCCGGCCAAGATTCTGGCGCCCCAGGTCGGGGGCCCGGTCATCGTCAACAACGACGTGAACTGGGCCGCGCGGGCCGAGCGGGAGCACGGCAGCACCGGCAGCCTGGATGACTTCGCCTATGTCTTCCTCGGCGAAGGACTGGGCTGCGCCATCGTCAGCGATGGCGAGGTCAGCCGGGGGTACGCCGGGCTGGCCGGCGAGATCGCGCACCTCGTCACCGTCGGCCCGCACGGGCAGGCCACCCGCTTGATCGAGGTATTCGGCGACCTTGGCCTGCGCCGGGCCGGCTCCACGGCCATCGACGTCGACCGCCTGCTCAGCGTGGCCACCGGCCAGGACCCTCAGGCCGCGGGCACGCGGCAGGCCCTCGGCCAGGCCATCAGCGGGGTCCTGGCCGCCATCGTCGCGCTCGCGGACCCCGGACTGGTCATCATCGGCGGCTCCTGGGGCCGCCACCCGGTCGTCATGGAGGCCATCTCGTCGGCCTTCGCCGGGCTCTCCCGGCATGTGCCCGTCCGGGCCGCCGAGCTCACCGACCAGCCATCCCTGGCTGGGGCCCGAAGCGACGCGGTCCGGCGACTGCGATCAGCCATCGTGGCCGCCGCTCACCCGTCGCGCCCGGCCTGACCCTCACTC